>NZ_JAALFE010000014.1 GCF_011059185.1 Paragemmobacter kunshanensis
GCATCGCCCGCCACCAGTTCCTCGACCAATCGCCACCCGCGCGGCGTCATGATCCGCGTCCCATGGGCAAATCCCCGCAGCGAGGTGTCAGTCCCTATGTCGTCAGGAAAGATCGGTGATACAATACTCATGAGTTTTCCCAGAACCGCTCAGGGCCACACGACCAAGGGGGGGATAGAATCCATCCCACGCATCGACCGTGACAGCCTTCCGTGTTCTCAAACGGACGCAATTCGGGAATTTGTAGGGCAATCATCCCGGATTATCGGAATAATCGGCAGGCTTCCGCCGCTTCCGCCACCTGCCTGCCAAAGGGGCCTCAAAGCCTGCCGCGCCATCCCGCCAGAAGCAGGCCCCCGCGCCTGCGGAATTCCGACAGCCGCAACTCCCCCCGCAGCACCCGCTCCGGCTCCGCCCGGGCCAGCCGCAAAAGGCCCCCCGCCTGCCAGCCGGCCAGCGTCGCCCCCTGCGCCCGCGCCGCGATCGTCCCCAGTCGCGCCCGCGCCTGCGCCAGCCGGTCCAGCCCCGCCTCTGCCATGGCGGCAATCCCGGCGGCATCCGCCCGCACAAGGGGCTGCCGCCCCCGCGCCAGAAGCTCGGGCACCGCCTGCAGATAGCTTGCCAGTCCGGCCGCCCATCCCAGATCCCGCAGCGCCGCCTCATCCGCCTCAACCGCCCCCAGGCAGCGCCCCGCCGCCCAGAGCAGCCCCCCGGCCGTGTCCTCCAGATAGGCCCCAAGCTCGGCCTCATCGGCAAAGGGCTCCCGCCAGATATCCCGCCGCCGCGCCTCCACCAGCCGGTCCAGCACCGCCACCGGCAACTCCGTTCCACGGATCAGCGCATGCAGCGGCCCCGCCACCTCATGCCCGCGGGGCGCCCGTCCCTCGGCGGCCTCGGCCAGCACATCGCGCCACCATTGCAGCCGCATCTCCGCGATCATCGGCTCCTGCGTCACCCAGGGCGCCCGCGCCACCTCAAGGTTGAAGGCATAAAGCACGAAAAGCCGCCCCCGCACGGCCAGCGGTGCGGCCATCACGGCGGCAAAGCGGTCCGCATCCCCCCGCTCCACCAACGCGGCACAGGCCCCCACGGCCTCGGGGCTCATCCCTTCCACCGCGCCACCGTCAGCAGATAGCCCGTCTCCGCCCGCACCCGCCGCCACTGCGCCGCCTCATCGCCACAAAGATCCAGCATCGCCGCAAGCCGCCCATCCGCGCCCGGCCGCAAGGCCGCGATCCGCGCCTCCATCGGTGCGTAATAGGCCTCCCAGGCCGCATCGCCCAAGGGCCGCGCGCCAAGGCTCGCATATCCCGCAGCAGCCACCGCCGCCGCGATCCCAGACGCCGTCCGAACCGGATACCCCTCCCAGAACCCAACCGCCGCCTCCGAAGGCGCATCCACGAAATGGCAGGGCTCCGAAAAGGCCAGCACCCCGCCGGGCTTCAGGGCCGCACCCATCCGCGCCAACCCTTCCTCCAGCCCAAGGAAGTACAGCGCCCCCGCACACCAGATCAGATCGAAATGCCCCGCCGGATGCGCCCCAAGCGCCGCCATGTCGGCCTCCTCCACCGTCACCCGCGCCTCGCCTGCAAACCGCGCCCGCATCTGCGCCACGAAACCGGGATGCGTGTCGATGGCCAGCACCCGCGCCCCCGGCACCGTCAGCAGCGCCGCCACATCGCCCCCGGCCCCTGCCCCCGCATCGCAGATCGCCGCCCCCTCCGGCAGGCAGGCCAGCGCCAGCGCCCATCCCACATCCGCGGCCTCCCCCGGCCCCTCGCGCGGCAGGTCGCTGTGGACGGCAAGGAAGCTGTCCCAATCCATCACGATGCCGCGCCCGCGGGCCGCCCCACATCGCGGATCAGCTTCCATGTGATCGCATCCAGCAGCGCCTCGAAACTCGCATCCACAAGGTTCGCGCTCACCCCCACGGTGGACCAGCGCCGCCCCCGGCTATCCTCGCTGTCGATGATCACCCGCGTCACCGCCTCGGTCCCGCCTTGCGTGATGCGCACCTTGAAATCCACCAGCTTCATGTCGTCGATCACCGCCTGATACGGCCCCAGATCCTTGCCCAAGGCCTTGGCCAGCGCATTGACCGGCCCCCGATCCGTCCCCGTCTCATCCATCGACTCGGAAACGGACAGCATCTTCCGCTCGCCGATCTTCACCACGACGACCGCCTCCGAAAGGCTGACCATCTGGTTGTACTTGTTCTTCCGCCGCTCCACCGTCACGCGATAGCGCTTCACTTCAAAGAATTCGGGCAAAAGCCCCAGTTCCGCCCGCGCCACCAGCTCAAAGCTCGCCTGCGCCCCGTCATAGGCATAGCCCTGATCCTCGCGCGCCTTCACCACCTCAAGTATCCGCCCCAGCCGCGCATCCTTTGGATCGACCTCGATCCCCGCCGCCTTGAGCCTCGCCCGCAGGTTCGATTGCCCCGCCTGATTGCTCATCGGGATCACACGCTCATTCCCCACCACGGCAGGGTCGACATGCTCATAGGTCGACGGGTCCTTCAGGATCGCGCTCGCATGCAACCCCGCCTTATGCGCAAAGGCGCTCGCCCCCACATAAGGCGCGCTCCGCAGCGGCACCCGGTTCAGGATATCGTCCAACTGACGGCTCAGCTTCACCATCCCCGCCAGGGCCTCGCGCCCCACCCCCGTCTCGAAGCGCCCCGCATAAGGCTCCTTCAACAGAAGCGTCGGGATGATCGTCGTCAGGTTCGCATTCCCGCACCGCTCGCCCAACCCGTTCAGCGTGCCCTGGATCTGCCGGCACCCCGCATCCACGGCGGCCAGCGAATTGGCCACGGCATTCCCGGTATCGTCATGGCAATGGATGCCCAACCGGTCCCCCGGCACCCCCGCCGCGATCACCTCGCCCACCACACGGCCCACCTCGGCAGGCAGCGTGCCGCCATTCGTATCGCACAGCACCACCCAGCGCGCCCCCGCCCCCAGCGCCGCCTTCAGGCAGGCCAGCGCATAGGAAGGATCGGCCCAATAGCCATCAAAGAAATGCTCCGCATCGAACAGCGCCTCGCGCCCCTTGGCCACGCAATGCGCAACAGAGGCGCGGATCGCCTCCACATTCTCCTCCAACGTGCATCCCAGCGCCGTCTTCACATGAAAGACATGCGTCTTGCCCACCAGACAGACCGCCGGCGTCCCCGCATCCAGCACGGCCGCCAGCACATCGTCATTCTCCGCCGACCGCCCGACCCGCTTGGTCATGCCGAAGGCGGTCATCACCGCCCGCGTCGGCGCGCGGCCCGCAAAGAACTCGCTATCCGTCGGGTTCGCCCCCGGCCAGCCGCCCTCGATGTAATCCACCCCCAGCGCATCCAGCGCCGCCGCGATCTGCCGCTTCTCCGCGGTGGAAAACTGCACCCCCTGGGTCTGCTGCCCATCCCGCAGGGTGGTGTCGAACAGATAAAGCCGCTCCGTCACGACCGCCCCCCTTCATCTTGGCCCAAATACCCCGGGGGAGTCCGCCGCAGGCGGGCGGGGGCAGCGCCCCCCCGATTTTTCGCAGAAAAATCGTTCACACCAACCCCTCCAGCTTCGCGGCATCGAATCCCGGTCCGGGCAACAGCTCCACCCCCGCCTTCGACATCCGCACCTCCACCCCCGCCGCGAGCAATCCCGCCTTCATCGCATCGACCGGCGCGAAATCCTTCGTAGCCATCGCAGCCTCCCGCATCGCGGCCAAATTGGCCGCATAAGGCTTCAAAAGCTGCATTGCCGAGTCCCTTACTTCGATACGCTGTTCAAGTTGCGCGAAGCTCAATATGCCAAGGAAGTCCAGGTTCCGCGCAAGGTCATCGTAACGCGCCGTGTTGGCCAAATTCTCCAACGCAACAAGGGCCGCATGAGTGTTCAGATCATCCGCTAGTGCAGCAACGATCACGTCGTCCGGCTGCAGGTCTTTAGCCTTTTCGAGATTCCCAAATTGAGCAACAAGCCTGACAAAGTCGTCAAGCTTGGACGACGCGCCTGCCGCTTTCTCCGCCGTCCAATCCATCGGCCGCCCGTAATGCGTGCCCAGAAAGACGAAGCGGATCACTTCCCCCGGCACGCCCTTCTCCAGCAGATCCCGCACGGTGAAGAAATTGCCCAAAGACTTGGACATCTTCTTCCCCTCGACCTGCAACATCTCGTTATGCATCCAGACCCGCGCGAATTCCGCCTCCGGATGGGCGCAGCAGCTTTGCGCCACCTCGTTCTCGTGATGCGGGAATTGCAGGTCGATCCCGCCGCCATGGATGTCGAAACTCGCCCCCAAGAGCGCCAAGGACATGGCCGAGCATTCGATATGCCACCCCGGCCGCCCCCGGCCCCACGGGCTCTCCCATCCCGGCAGGCTGTCATCCGACGGCTTCCACAGTACGAAATCCATCGGGTCTTCCTTGAAGGGCGCCACCTCGACCCGCGCGCCCGCGATCATGTCATCGACCGACCGCCCCGAAAGCCGCCCGTATTCCGCAAAGGACCGCACCCGGAACAGCACATGCCCCTCCTTGGCATAGGCATGCCCCCCCTCGATCAGCGCCCCGATCATCGCGATCATCTGCCCCACATAGGCCGTGGCCCGCGGCTCATGCGTGGGCCGCAGCGCGCCCAGGGCATCCATGTCGTCGTGATACCAGCGGATCGTCTCTTCCGTCCGCTCGGCGATCAGGTCCTCAAGGCTCCCCGCCGCCCCCGCCTCCTTCCGCGCCAAGGCCGTCGCGTTGATCTTGTCATCCACATCGGTGAAGTTGCGCACATAGGTCACATGCCCCGCGCCATAGACATGGCGCAGCAGGCGGAACAGCGTGTCGAAGACGACGACAGGCCGCGCATTGCCCAGATGCGCCCGGTCATAGACCGTCGGCCCGCAGACATAGACGCGCACATTCCCCGGGTCGATGGGGACAAACTCCTCCTTCACCCGCGTCCTGGAATTGTGCAGCCGGATCGTCACCATGTCGCCTTCCCCAATATCTGGCCCCAAAATCCGGCCCCAAGATCTGGCCCCGAAGAGGCAGCGCAAGGCCCGCCATGCCGTTCCCGGCGCGGGTCTGTCAACTTCGTCTGTTCGTGGGAACAAGAAGAAGGCCCGCGCGACCAATGGTCAGCGGGTAATGCAGCAGCAGCCGATGATGCCCTTCATGCTCATGGCCCATCGCTACAACCATTCCGGGGGCCTGCCAAGCCCAAGTTTCGGGGGCAGAAGCCGCGATTCGCGGCCTGTGGTTAACGTTAAGATTTCCGTCGCCCGCCGTGCGCCGCGTGCATACGCCCGTCTGCACTGCGCGCCTGCACCGGCCGCTGCATCGCCGGATTGCCCTAACCCCCTGAATCAACGCAGCAACCGCCCCTTGCAGCCAGACGCGCCGCCTGATCAAGTCAGCTTCGGGAAGAGGGGGGAATTCATGGATCACGATGATCTGCGCCACTGGTCGAAACGCGCCGCCGACTGGGCGCATGACTACCATTCCACCTTGCGCGACCGCCCCGTCCGCGCCCCCCTCACCCCCGGCAGCATCGCCGCCCAACTTCCTGAAAACCCACCCGAAAACCCCGAAGCGGCCGAGGCGATCTTCGCCGATTTCGAACGCATCATCCCCCCCGGCCTCACGCATTGGCAGCATCCCCGCTTCTTCGCCTATTTCCCCGCCAACGCCTCCCCCGCCTCCATGCTGGCCGAACAACTGGCCAATGCCATCGCCGCGCAAGGCATGCTCTGGCAGACCTCCCCCGCCGTGACCGAGCTTGAACAGGTCATGATGCGCTGGCTCACGCAGGCCCTCGGCCTGCCCGACGGCTTCACCGGCACCATCCATGACAGCGCCACCACCGCCACCCTTTCTGCCGTGCTGACCATGCGGGAACGCGCGCTGGGTTGGCGCGGCCTTGAAAAAGGCCTCGCCAGCCAGCCGCGCCTGCGCCTCTATGCCAGCGCAGAAACCCATTCCAGCGTCGACAAGGCCGCCCGCATCGCCGGGATCGGCCAGGAAAATCTGGTGAAGATTCATACAGATGCCCACCTGTCCATGAAACCCGGCGCACTGGCCGGGGCCATCGCCGCCGACCGTGCCGCAGGCTTTCAGCCCGCCGGTGTGATCCTCTGCGCGGGCGGCACCTCGGTCGGGGCCTTCGACCGGATCGCCGATTGCATCGCCATCGCCAAGGGCGCGAACCTGCCTGTCCATGTCGATGCCGCCTGGGCCGGCAGCGCAATGATCTGCCCGGAATTCCGCGACCTGTGGACGGGCGTCGACGGCGCCGACAGCATCGTCTTCAACCCGCACAAATGGCTTGGCGCGCAATTCGATTGCGCCGTCCAGTTCCTCGCCGATCCCGCCCCGCAGATCCGCACGCTGGGCCTGCGCCCCACCTATCTGGAAACCGCCGGACGGGACGAGATCACGAATTTCAACGAATGGACCGTGCCCCTTGGCCGCCGCTTCCGCGCGCTTAAACTTTGGTTCACCCTTCGCGCCTATGGTCTGTCCGGCCTGCGCGACCGGATCCGCAACCATGTGGTCTGGGCGCGCGAGGCCCGCGATGCGCTGGCGCGGCTTCCTGGCGTGACGATCACCACCGAACCCTCGCTCTCGCTCTTCACCTTCGCGCTTGGATCGGATGCCGAAACGGAAGGATTGCTGCACCGCATCAACGACGATGGCCGCATCTACCTTACCCAGACCCGCCATGCCGGGCGCTATGTCATCCGGGTGCAGGTCGGCCAGTTCGACTGCACGCAGGACGATGTGGCCATGATCCCGCAGGTCGTGGCCGAACTGATGTAGAAGGCGAAAGGGCAGCCCATTGCCGGACCGCCCTCTGCCAATCGCGGTTAACGATCCGTTAACGGATCGCAACCCTCTGTTTTCACGTCAGAACCGGAAGCCAAGCCGCGCATTGACGGTGGTCGCGTCCAGATCGGTGCCGCTGCCGACGAAGTTGTCAAAGCGATGCTCCATCAACTCCGCGCCGAGCGTCATGCGGTCGGTCAGGGCATAGTCCACCCCGATGCCCGCACCCCAGCCATTGTCGGCCCCGAGCGAGCTGTCCGCCCGCACCGCCGCCACCGTGCCATAGACCAGCGCAGGCCCCATGTCATAGCCGCCGATCAGCTTCAGCCGGGTGATGCTGTCCAGCGTCGCCGCGCCCCCGCCAAGGTCGATGTCGGCCTTGTCATAGTTGCCTTCGACCCCGGCCACGAACTGGCCGAAATCGGCGCGGTAACCGGCGAAAAGCCCGCCGGTCATGCCACTGCCATCCAGCGCGCCGGTCGAAGACCCGACATCGCCATAGCCAAGCTGGGCACCGGCATAAAGACCGCTCCAATCCGCCGAAGGTGCCGCCACCGGCACCGGCGCCGGGGCCACCATCGGCTCTTCCATCACGGGAACCGGGCCACCCGCAAGCGCGGGCACTGCCCCGAATGCCGTCACGGCGGCCATCGCCGCCAGGCTGTTCCTGATCATCATTTTCTGTCTCCTGTGCCTGTTCCGTGGCCGTCCGCAGCGGCGTCGGCCATCTCGCCCCCCCGACATGCGCCCCCGGCGCCCCTCCGGCAAGGCCACATGACGGACAGATGAGCGGACGTGATCGAAACCGGCAGAAACCCGACCACGCCCATGGCACGGATCGGCCAGTTCCGGCCTATCCCCTCAAGATTGCGTGATAATTTCCGGCAGGAGGGAACCGTTTCAGGCCCGTTCCTCCAGCGCCAGCCACTCTTCCTCGGCCGCCGAAAGGGCCAGTTGCCGCTCGGCCATCGCCTCGGTCGCCTTGCGGAACTTGATCGGCTCGCGGGTAAAGAGATCGGCATCCGAAAGCAGCTCGCCCAGGCGCGCAATCTCGGTCTCCAGCCGGTCGATGATCGCAGGCAGCGCCTCCAGCCGCTTGCGTTCGGTAAAGCTCAACCCATCCGCCTTTGGGGGTGAAACGGGCCGCTGCTCCACCCGCGCAGGCACAGGCTTCGCGGCAGGGCCGGGCTGCGCCGCCGCCGCCGGCCGCTGCGCGGCATAATCCGACCATCCTCCGGGATAGACGGTGGCCCGCCCGCCGCCTTCCAGCGCCACGGTCGCCGTCGCCACCCGGTCGATGAAATCCCTGTCATGGCTGACGAGCAGCACCGTGCCGTCATAATCGCCCAGAATGTCCTGCAACAGATCCAGCGTCTCGACGTCCAGATCATTGGTCGGCTCGTCCAGGATCAACAGGTTCGACGGCTTTGCCATCAGTTTCGCCAGCAGAAGCCGCGCCTTCTCTCCCCCCGAAAGGCTCCTGACCGGCGCCCTTGCCTGCGCCTCGTCGAAGAGGAAATCCTTCAGATAGGCCACCACATGCCGTGGCGTTCCCCGCACCATGACCTGGTCCGCAGCACCCGAGACGCGCATCTGCGGATCTCCCACCAGATTGTCCCAGAGGCTGGCCTCGGCATCCAGTTGGGCCCGCGTCTGATCAAAGACCGCAACCTCCAGATTGGTGCCCAGCGTGACGCTGCCCCGATCCGGGGCCACCTCGCCCACCAGCATCTTCAGCAGCGTCGTCTTGCCCACGCCGTTCGGCCCCACAAAGGCCACCCGATCCCCGCGCAGGATGCGCAGGTCAAGGCCGCGCAGGATGACCTGATCCCCAAAGGCCTTTTCCAGCCCCCGCGCCTCGATCACCTTCCTGCCGCTGGTCGGGCCGGTCTCGAACTCCATCGCCGCCGTGCCCTGGCGGCGGATCATCGAGGACCGCTCCTCCCGCAGGGCGGCAAGGGCGCGCACGCGCCCCATGTTGCGCTTGCGTCTGGCGCTGATGCCCTCGACGGCCCATTTCGCCTCGGCCTTGATCTTGCGTTCCAGCTTGTGGCGGGCCTCGTCCTCTTCCGCCCAGACCGTCTCGCGCCATTCCTCGAACCCGTCGAACCCGGATTCGCGCCGCCGCACCTCTCCCCTGTCAATCCACAGGGTTGCCCGCGTCAGTGCCCGCAGGAAACTCCGGTCATGGCTGATCACCACAAAGGCCGCCCGCGTGGCGGAAAGCTCCGCCTCCAGCCATTCGATCGCCTGGATATCCAGATGGTTCGTCGGTTCGTCCAGCAGCATCAGTTCCGGCGCCTCGGCCAAAAGCTTGGCCAGCGCTGCCCGCCGCCGCTCCCCGCCCGAGGCCGTGGCCACCGGGGTTTCGGGGCGGAACTTCAAGCCCTCTGCCACCATGGCCACGCGATAGACATCCGTTTCCGGCAAGGCGCTTGCGGCATAATCCCCCAGCGTGGCAAAGGCCGAAAGATCGGGATCCTGCTCCATATAGCCCACGGTGACCCCGGGCGGTATCACCCGGCTGCCCTGATCGGGATCCACCAGCCCGGCCATCACCTTCATCAGGGTCGATTTCCCCGAGCCATTGCGCCCGACCAGCGCCACCCGGTCACCCGGCTGCACGACAAGATCCAGCCCGTCAA
The DNA here is from genome assembly GCF_011059185.1 of Paragemmobacter kunshanensis. Classification (GTDB taxonomy): domain Bacteria; phylum Pseudomonadota; class Alphaproteobacteria; order Rhodobacterales; family Rhodobacteraceae; genus Paragemmobacter; species Paragemmobacter kunshanensis. The sequence continues at coordinate 9,454 of NZ_JAALFE010000014.1, forward strand.
AGACGGGGTTTCCACCGAAGGTCAGCGAAATCGACGAAAGCTGCAGAAGGGGTGCGCGTGCCATGGCCGATCAGGTATGCGGGCAGGCAGGCGCCGTCAACGCCCCTCAGACGGCATCCGCCCGCAAGAGCCGCGCCCGGGCGGGCGGGATGGCGGCGATATCGACCACGGTCAGAACATGCAGAGTGCCGAGGTCGCGGTCGATGACCGCATGATCGCTGACCCATCCCCCCATCGCCAGATAGCTGCGCAAGAGGCCCGGCATCTGCTGCAGCGCCTGGCGTTCATCGAACGGCCCTGCAGGCAGGGCCACCACCTCGCCGCCCCTTTGCCCCGGACCAAGGCCCTCCGGTGGCCTGTGCCGCGCGCCCAGAAGGGCCAGGGCATCACGATGGGTCGCCGGATCCGTTCCCGGAAAGGATGAACAGCCGAACAGGGCAACGGCACCCAGCGCCTCCACCATCCGGGTCAGCCCTGCCCATGCGATGCGCAGCACATCCGGATCGCCCTGCCCTTCGGCAAGGCAGAACCGCCCGATCTCCAGCTTCGGGCCGCGGAGGCCGCGCAGTGGCTGCAGATCGTAGAACTGCGCGGAATAGCAGGAAGACAGGTCATTCCCCGTCCCAAGCGACAGAAAGCGGCAGGTGGCGACCAGATCCCCGCCCTCGGTCTCGATCATCAGATGTCGGCAATGTGCGTCGAACGCGTCCCGATCAAGACCATCCCGCGCGCCCCTGCCCGCGCCGGGCTGGCGAAATGCGAGGTAGCGCAGGCGCTGCACGGCGCGCAGATCCCCGGACGTCTCGGCGAGACGGGCCCGAAATCGGCCCTTGCAGAACGGCAGCACGGAACAGGCTCCCTCCCCGCTTGGCGTTGGCACGACAGAGCCCTAGATATGGGCCAGGCCCGTGGGCGGGTGCAAGCCCCCGGGGACAGTCGCTACAAGAAAGGATGCCCCATGGACAAGGTGGTCAAGTCGGATGCGGAATGGCGGGCGGAACTGTCCGATCTGGCCTATCGCGTCACCCGCAAGCATGCCACCGAACGCGCCTTCACGCATGACGACTTCCCCAAGAAGCCCGGCACCTTCCGCTGCATCTGTTGCGGTGCGCCCCTCTTCGATGCCCGCACGAAATTCGACAGCGGCACAGGCTGGCCCTCGTTCTGGCAGCCCATCGACCCAGAAATGGTCGGCGAACAGGAAGATCGAACGCTGTGGATGCGCCGGACAGAGGTGCATTGCAACCGGTGCGACGCGCATCTCGGCCATGTCTTTCCCGATGGCCCCGCCCCGACCGGGTTGCGCTATTGCATCAACGGCGTTTCGTTGAGTTTCGACCCCGAGGAATGAGAAAGGGCGCGTCCTCCGGACGCGCCCCCTTGCCCTTTCCGTGGGTTTCCCCGGATCAGTCGCCCGTGATGACACCGGGCGCGATCCGGCCAAAGCTTCCCAAAAGCTGCTGGATCAGGCTGAGGCCCTTCACATTCGTCTCGGTCACGCGCCGTGACAGGGGCACGACCTTTCCGCGTTCCAGCCCGAAGCGCTCGACATTCTCGACCCGCCCGGCTTCTGTGAAGGTAATCGAAACCACCTGCCGGTCGATCTCCTTCGGCTCGAACGCCCCGCGATAGGCCCAGCGGCTTTGCACATAGAACCAGCCGACATCGTTCAGCAGGCCCGAAGCGGTTGGCCGTCCGATCTTTTCCGTCACGGTTTCGCGGGTATCGACACCGACTTCCACCAGCGCCAGATCATCATCCGTGGGGACATAGCCATGATTGCGATAGACCGTCGCGCAGGCCGCAAGGAACAGCATCGCGCCGACAAGACCGAAGCGGAGGCCCCTGCCGATCGCCGCAGAGGCCGAAGTTTTATCGAAAAGCCCCATTCCGTTCCCTACCTGCCTCTGCCATCCGTATCAGCCGGACAACCGCCTTGCCTTGTCTTGCTTCGCCCAAGGACGTATTGCAAAGCATATGACGGCACGCGGCGCTTTGTCTTCGGCTTACAGAAGGTTGGCCTGCTGTTCAAGAATGGAACGGCACAGGCCCCTGCCGCTGGACAGTCTATTCTCGGCAAGACGCCCGGAAACGCCGACGGCGGAGTGAGGCAGATGACACAGAAGACCGACAGACCCAAGGCGGACGCAGCCTTCCCTGCGCCGCTGCGCACGGCCACTCTGCCCGCACGCAAGCCCACGCGCTTTGATCTGCGCCCCGATGCCGCGCTTCGACAGCAGATCGCAGACAGCCTTGGCCTGCTGGGCCTCTCCGCCCTTGGCTTTCGGGGCGAGATCCGGCCCGTCGGTCGACATGATTTCCAGCTTGAAGCCGATCTGGTCGCAAGCTTCGTGCAGCCCTGCTCCATCACCTTGGCCCCCGTTCCCGGCGAAATCTCGGAAACCGTGCGGCGAAGCTACCTGTCGGATTGGCAGGAACCCGAGGGAGTCGAAGTCGAAATGCCCGAGGACGACACCCAGGAACCGATGCCCGAAGAGATCGACCTCGGCGCCGTCATGGTCGAATCCCTGGAACTTGCACTGCCACTTTATCCAAGGGCGCCCGGAGCCGAACTTGGCGAGGCCGTCTTTGCCGCCCCCGGGGCGGAACCGCTGAAGGATGCCGACCTTCGGCCCTTTGCCGGTCTCGCGGCCCTCAGGGACCGGCTTTCATCGGACGGCGAAGGCGAAGATGGCGGCAAATGACAGCCTTTTTCGCAACGCAAGAAAGGGGCTTGCGCCCAAGCCGAATCCGGGTATTTTCCGCGCCTCGTCCGATGGCTGTTATCGGCTCGCGCAGAAAGCGGGCAAACCGCTGATCGCAAAGCAAAATCCGGGGCATGCCCCCACTATCCGAGGTTGAGACATGGCTGTCCCTCAGAACCGAGTCACCCGTTCGCGCCGCAACATGCGCCGTGCGCATGATGCGCTGGTTGCCGGCAATCCGCAGGAATGCTCCAACTGTGGCGAACTGAAGCGCCCGCACCACGTCTGTGGCGCCTGCGGCCATTACGACGCGCGTGAAGTCGTGGCGACCGCCAAGGAAGTCGATCTGGACGAGGACGCGGCGTAAGCCGCATCCCGCACGCCCAGCCCGATGGTCAACGGACTTCACACTCCGGCAACCGAAAGCGGGCGGCGCATCGTCATTTCCGTTGACGCCATGGGTGGCGACCGGGGGCCGGCAGCAGTTGTTGCCGGTCTTGCCTTGTCTGTGGCGGCCCATGCCGATGTCGACTTCATCCTTCATGGCAAGGAAGCCGAACTCTCCCGCCTGCTGGCGAAGGAAACGGGACTTGCCGGCCGCGTGACCCTTCGCCACGCCGACAGGATCGTGTCCATGCAGGACAAGCCGAGCCAGGTCATGCGCAACGGCGACGGCACCTCGATGTGGTCCTGCATCGAAAGCGTCAAGCAGGGCGAGGCGAAGGTTGCCGTCTCCTGCGGCAATACCGGCGCCTTGATGGCCATTTCGATGATCCGCCTGCGCAGACTGCCCGGCATCAACCGACCGGCCATCGCCAGCCTCTGGCCATCGCGCAATGCCGTCGGCTTCAATGTCATGCTCGACATGGGCGCGGATGTGAAGGCCGAGGCGGGCGATCTTCTGCAATTCGCCATGATGGGGGCATCCTATGCCCGCAATGGCCTTGGCCTGACGCGCCCGCGGGTGGGCCTGCTGAATGTGGGCACCGAAGAACACAAGGGCCGGGCGGAACTGAAGGAAGCGCACGAGCTTCTGGGCGCTGCCGCCGAATCCGGAAGCTTCGATTTCATCGGCTTCGTCGAAGGCAGCGACATCCCCTCTGACCGGGTCGATGTCATCGTGACTGACGGTTTCACCGGCAATGTGGCCCTGAAGACAGGGGAAGGCACGGCCAAGCTGATCTCGGATTTCCTGCGCGAGGAATTCAATGCCTCGATCTTTTCGCGGCTTGCCGCCCTCTTCGCACTTGGCACCCTGCGCCGCCTGCAGCGCCGGATGGATCCGCGCCGGGCGAATGGCGGGGTCTTTCTCGGGCTGAACGGCACGGTGGTGAAATCCCACGGATCTGCCGATGCAACCGGCGTTGCCGCAGCCATCGGCCTTGCACGCCAACTCGCCGCCGCCGACTTTCAGGATCGTCTTGCCGCCCGGGTTGCGTCTGCTGCCCGTGCGGGGCAGGATGACGCCACAGACAAAGCCCCGTCCGATGCGGCATCGGGGTCGGGAGGCGGGACAACAGAATGACGATACGAGCCGTCGTGGCGGGCGTCGGGCACTATCTGCCCGAAAGGCTTGTCTCCAATGCCGATCTGGAAGCACTGGTCGAGACGTCTGACGAATGGATCCGCACCCGATCGGGGATCGAACGTCGGCATTTCGCGGCTGAGGGGCAGACAACGTCGGATATGGCGATCCGCGCCGCGCAGGCCGCCTTGCAGGACGCCGGGCTGACGCCGGACGATCTGGATGCGATCATTCTTGCCACATCCACGGCAGACCTTACCTTTCCTTCTGCCGCGACCATGGTTCAGGCCGGGCTTGGCATGACGCGCGGCTTCGCCTACGACGTGCAGGCCGTCTGCGCCGGTTTCGTCTTTGCCATGGCGAATGCGAATGCGCTGATCCTGTCGGGCCAGGCGCGCCGAGTCCTGGTGATCGGGGCAGAAACCTTTTCGCGCCTGATGGACTGGTCGGATCGGTCGACCTGCGTCCTGTTCGGTGACGGGGCGGGTGCGCTGATCCTCGAAGCGGCCGAGGGCAATGGCACGACCGAGGATCGCGGCATCCTGTCGACCGATCTCAATTCCGATGGCCGGCATCGCGACATTCTCTATGTCGATGGTGGCGTTTCCACCGGGACGACCGGGCATCTTCGGATGCAGGGAAAGGAAGTCTTCCGCCACGCCGTGGAAAAGCTGGCCGAAACCGCCCATGCGGCGCTGGCCAAGGTGGGGCTGTCCGGCGGGGATGTCGATTGGATCGTGCCCCATCAGGCCAATATCCGCATCATCGAGGCCACGGCCAAGCGGATGCAGGTGCCGATGGACCATGTGATCGTGACGGTGCAGGATCACGGAAACACGTCCGCCGCCTCGATCCCGCTTGCACTGTCGGTCGGAAAGGCGCGTGGGCAGATCAAGCAGGGCGACCTGCTGGTGACGGAAGCCATCGGCGGGGGCCTTGCCTGGGGTTCGGTCGTTCTGCGCTGGTGACACGGCGCCTGTCTTAAACCAGCCCGACAAGCTGTTGATATTGACTCGGAAATCCAAAGCGCTCACTCTGTCCCGAAATGCCCGGGGGGGACAGGATGAGTGAGACGACACTAACCCGCATGGATCTGTCGGAAGCCGTGTTCCGCGAGGTCGGGCTTTCCAGAAACGAAAGCGCCCTGCTTGTCGAAAGCGTGTTGCAGCACATCTCGGACGCGCTGGCCAGCGGCGAGACGGTCAAGATCTCCTCATTCGGGACGTTTTCGGTGCGTGACAAGTCCGCCCGTGTCGGACGCAATCCGAAGACCGGCGATGAAGTGCCGATCAGCCCCCGCCGCGTTCTGACATTCCGGCCCTCCCATCTGATGAAGGATCGCGTGGCCGCCGGATCCAGAAAGTAAGGAGCTGACCCGCCGATGGAGAAATCCCCAGAGGCGTTCCGCACCATCAGTGAGGTTGCCGATTTCCTTGAAACCCCCGCGCATGTGCTGCGGTTCTGGGAGAGCCGTTTCCCGCAGATCCGCCCGGTAAAGCGCGCGGGCGGACGTCGCTATTACCGGCCCGGCGACGTGGCGCTTCTGGCCGGGATCAAGAAGCTGTTGCACGACGAAGGGATGACAATCCGTGGCGTGCAGAAAATCCTTAGGGAACATGGCATTCGCCACGTTGCGGGCCTTGCCGAAGGGTTTGGCGGCGATGCCGTCGAAGGCATGCTGGATCCGGCGGCTGCGGCGGCGCTGTTCCGCAGCGACATTGCCGATGACGACGGCGAGCAAGGCACCGACGAGACCCACAGCGCGCAGATCATCTCGCTTGAAGTGGCCCTCGGCCGGGCCGAGCAGATCCCCCCCGCAGAGGGGCGGCCCTGGCCCCAGGATCCCGGCGATCTTGCGGATGCCACAACCGAGGCCGCCCTGTGGCCCACGGATGCGCAGGATGAAGGCCCTTATCCCGCTTCTGCAGAGGCTGCGGCGTCTGCGGCGGAGATCGGCGCAGAAATGGGCCGTTCGGAAGACGCCCATCCCGATGGCCCGGGTTCGACTGACGACGATGGCGATGCAGCCCTGCGGGACGAAGAGCCGATCCCCTCTGCGGATGCCGAAGCCAGTTCCGATGACCCGGAGATGGCAGAAGGCGATGCAGCCGGATTGCCCGCACCCAACGGGGATGTGGACAGCGAATCGACGGAAGGCCCCCCATCGGCAGAGCCTGCGATTGCGGTGGAACCTACGGTTGCAGCGCTCTTGCGGCAGCGTAGCGAGGTGCAGGTGGCGGCAATTCAACCCGATCTGATCAGGTTGCGTGACCGGCTTGCCGATCTGCGGAATCGCGTGGCAGAAGCCGCGCGACGCAGGGCACGGTGATCATCCGCGAAATGCGCTTTCGTGCTTGCCCCTGCCCGGAATATCGGTATGTATCCCGCCTGTCGGGCCGTGGCGCAGCCTGGTTAGCGCGTCCGTCTGGGGGGCGGAAGGTCGTGAGTTCGAATCTCACCGGCCCGACCAACACCGAAACCGCCCGCCTGCCCAGTGGCAGCGCGGGCGGTTCCGTTTCTGGCTTCTGATCGGGGGATAGGCGGAATGAAGGCCAAGGGCGTGCTTCCTTCGCAGGCAATCAGGGGCCTGATACGCGATGGCGCGATCGCATCCGATGTTCCCATCCTCGACGCGCAGATCCAGCCTGCCAGCATGGACCTTCGGCTTGGGACAGTCGCCTATCGCGTGAGGGCATCCTTCCTTGCCGGAAAGGGCCGGACCGTGGCGGAACGCCTGTCGGAGTTCGAGATGCATCGCTTCGACCTGACGGCAGGGGCCGTGCTGGAGAAGGGCTGCGTCTATGTGATTCCCCTGATGGAAACCCTGTCACTGCCCGCCGACCTGACAGCCGTGGCGAATGCAAAAAGTTCAACCGGCCGCCTTGATCTTCTGACGCGGACAATCGCGGATGGCGGGTCGGAATTCGACCGGATCCCGGAAGGATATCGCGGCCCGCTCTATGCCGAGGTCTGCCCCAAGAGCTTTTCGGTCCTTGTGCGGCCCGGCATGCGGTTGAACCAGGTGCGGTTTCGCTGCGGGCAGACCGTTCTGGACGATGCCGCCCTTCTGAAACTGCACAAGGCCGATCCGCTGGTATCGGGCGAGGCGGTGATATCAGAAGGTCTTGGCTTCTCTGTCGATCTGCGGCCGAAAATGGGGGATCTGGTGGGCTATCGCGCCAAACCCCATGCCGGCGTCGTCGATCTGGATCTGATCAACCACTACGCCGTTGCCGATTTCTGGGAGGAGATCCGCACGACAGAGGGTCGGATCATCCTTGATCCCGGGGCGTTCTACATCCTCGTCAGCCGTGAAGCCGTGACGATCCCGCCCGATTATGCCGCCGAAATGGCCCCCTATCTGGCCATGGTGGGCGAGTTCCGGGTTCACTATGCGGGGTTCTTCGATCCCGGCTTCGGCCACGCGGAAGCGGGCGGTGCGGGATCACGCGGTGTTCTGGAAGTGCGCTGCCACGAGGCACCCTTTGTTCTGGAGCATGGGCAGATCGTCGGGCGGCTTGTCTATGAACGCATGGCAGAACGCCCCGACACGCTGTATGGCCAGGCGATCCGATCAAACTATCAGGGCCAGGGCCTGAAACTGGCCAAGCAGTTTCACGCCGCCTGATCAGCGCCAGAAGCGGCGGGCGACCTTTATCACATCGCGCATGCGGTTCTGCGCGGCACGGGTCTGCTGGCTGCGCTGACGGTCCTGCTCCGGCGAGCCGGTCCCCTTTCCGCCCTGTGTTCCCATCCGGTTGATGCCTTCCTTCAGAAGGCCACCAAGCGCCTGCCGCAGCAGACGCCCCCCGTATTTCTGGACAAGCTTCGTCACATCCATCCGCACATCCCCACTCAATCCTCGAACAGTTCACTTTGGCCGGTTGCGGCCTCGTCCTCATCATCTGGTCTCTGCATGCTGCCAGGCAAGGGCCGGCTGTCCAGAAGCCCCGCAGCGCGCAGTTCCTTGAGCCCCGGCAGATCGCGGGCGGATTCCAGCCCGAAATGATCAAGGAACTGTTCCGTGACGACAAAGGTCACCGGGCGACCGGGTGTCATCCGGCGGCGGCCAAGCCGGATCCATTCCATTTCAAGAAGCTGGTCAACCGTCCCGCGCGAGACTGCAACGCCCCGGATCTCTTCGATCTCTGCCCGGGTGACGGGCTGGTGATAGGCGATGATCGCCAGCGTTTCGATCGCCGCGCGCGACAGCTTGCGCTGCTCCACGGTTTCCTTGCGCATCAGATGGCCCAGATCGGCGGCCGTCCGGAAGGCATAGGCATCGCCCACGCGGACAAGATGCACGCCCCTGCCCTCATAGCGTTTGCGCAGATGCACAAGGGCCTCGGCCGGGTCGCAGCCATGCGGCAGGCGCGCGACCAGCTCTGCCAGCGAGACCGGCTCGGACGAGGCGAAGAGAACGGCCTCCACCATCCGTTCCTGTTCGGCCATAGGCGGCGCTTCGAACAGACTGCGCTCGATCGGCTCGGCGTTCTCTGTCATGGCTCTTTCCGTCGCAACTGGATCGGGGCAAAGGTTTCGCCCTGGCGAAGCTCGATCTGTCCACGTTTGGCCAGTTCCAGCACGGCGGCGAAATGCGCGGCTGTCGAGGACCGCCGCCGCATGGGGTTCACCTCCCAGCCTTCGGGCAGGAAGGACAGCAGATCGGCCCAATCGCCGACATAGCCGATCAGGCCGCGCAGGCGATCCAGCGCCTGTTCCATGGTGAAGACATGGTCACGATCCATGACGAAGGGGCGGAATTCGTCCTTCGTCCGGATGCGGGCATAGGCGCGCATCAGGTCGATCAGCGTTGCGGAATAGGTGACGGTGCGCAGCCGGGTGATATCTTCCGGCACCCCGCGGGCAAAGAAATCGCGGCCCAGTTGATCACGCGCCATCAAGCGCGCCGCGGATTCCCGCATCGCCTGCAGACGTTCAAGCTGAAAGGCCAGATGCGCGGCGAGTTCTTCGGCAGAAGGGCCGTCCTCACCCGGTTCCGGCGGCAGCAGGAGGCGCGACTTCAGAAAGGCCAGCCAGGCCGCCATCACAAGGTAGTCTGCCGCAAGTTCGATCCGCAATGCGCGGGCACGTTCCACGAAGCCCAGATACTGATTGGCAAGCTGCAGGATCGAGATCCGCCGGAGATCCACCTTCTGCGTGCGCGACAGCATCAGAAGCAGGTCCAGCGGGCCCTCATAGCCATCGACATCGACGATGAGAGCTTCGGCCGACAGACGTTCTGCCGGGGTAAGCCGCGTCTCATCCATCCAGTCTTCTTCAGCCATCCGCCCCCACCTGCAGCATCTGGGCAAGCTTGGCCTCTAGCGCGGGGATGTCAACGTCATCCGGGTCTCTGCGCCAGGTCAGGGCGGCGGAGGCCCTGCGCAGACTGTCCGGTCCCATCTGCCCGGCCGCCGTGGCAACGGCCTGCATCTCCGACAGGTCGCCCTTGCAATGCAGGGCAATGTCGCAGCCTGCCGCCAGCGCCCTTGCCGCACGCTCGCCCAGGGTTCCGGACAGGGCCTGCATGTTCAGGTCATCCGTCATCAGCAGGCCCGCGAAACCGATCTGATCCCGGATCACCCTTATCATCGCGGGCGATTGCGTTGCGGGCCTATCGGGATCATGGGCAGAAAAGACGATATGGGCCGTCATGGCCAGCGGCAGATCGTTCAGCGCGCGGAAGGGGGCGAAATCCGTATCCGTCAGGATCTGCGCCGGAACATCGACCCTTGGCAGATCGTGATGCGTGTCCGCGGCGGATCTTCCATGGCCCGGCATGTGCTTGATCACCGGCAGCACCCCACCCTGAAGATGCGCTTCGGCCACGTGGCGGGCCATGATCGCCACCTGTTCGGCGGTTTCGCCGTAACAGCGGTTGCGCAGGAAGGGATGCGTGGCATCGCCCGCCAGATCGGCGCAGGGGGCGCAGTTCCCGTCGATGCCGACGGCACGCAATTCCCAGGCGATGATCCGGCTGCGGATCGCCATGCCTTCTGCGGCGCGCGGGCCGGTCTGACGGATCTGATCCAGCGGGGGCAACCATTCGCGCCAATGGGGCGCGCGCAGGCGCTGCACCCGCCCGCCTTCCTGATCCACGAAGATCGGGGCATCGCGCCCGACGGACTGTCGCAGCGCGTCGGTCAGACGCCGCACCTGATCCGGGCTTTCGACATTGCGCGCAAACAGGATGAAGCCGAAGGGATCGGCATCACGAAAGAAGGCGCGCTCTGCTTCGGAAAGGTCAGGCCCCGCGCAGCCGAAGATCGTGGCGCCGGTTCCGGTTTCGCTCATCTCTGTTCGACCGGAATGCAGGAGGCCTGCTGCGCCAGCAGATCGACACAGAAGCCACGCGCGGCGGCATCATCCGAAAAGCCATGGGCGCGAAGCCGATAGAAGGTGCGACCGCCGCTTTCCGCCGCCTGAACGACAAGCGCCTTGTCCTGCAGTTGCGGGCCGAAAAGACCGGCCAGTCGCGCCCATTCGGCGCGCGCCTGATCGGCGGTGTCAAAGGCCCCAAGCTGCACGAGGTTCGTTCCCGCCGGGATTGTCGCCGGGTCGATCTCTGCCACGGCGGTGCCAGCCGTGCCGGTGCTTGCCGCAAGCGGCGCAAGGCTTCTTGCATCGGCGGCCTCGCCCATCGGGCGCGGGCGCGGGCGAACGGGTGACGATGCAGCCTCGGCCGCGACCTCGGTCGCAGCAAGATCATCCAGCGGAACGGCCAGAGCCTCGGCCAGGGCCTGGGCAACCGCATCGGGATCCGGCCCGAGGGTCGGGTCGGCCGCAACGGCCGGTTCCGTTGGTGCGACCACGGCGGTTGCCAGCGTCGGCGTCATCTCTTGCGTCGTGGCATCAGACGCCGGGGCACCTGCAAGACCGGCCACATCCTCGGGGTCCAGTTCTACCGCGCGGGGGGCAAGGACCAGACGGTCGGGCGGCGGGGCAGCCGTGCCGATGGCCGCCACGGCATTTACCGCCAAGCCCTGATGATCGGCGACTTCCCCACCGGGATTCTCCGGCGCGATCCGCATCGGCCCGGCCATGGCCCGCACGACGGGAACCCCCGTCACATCGCGGACCGCCAGCTTGTAGCCCCAGTAGCCCAGACCAAGCACAAGGCAGACCGAACAGGCCGCCCCGGCAAGATGCATCATCCGCGTGGCGCGTGTGGCAATCCCGTTGCCTTCCGCCCAGCCACCGGAAAGATCACTGTCGTAATCGTCGAAATCCACATCCGCCATGCCATGCCTCATGCGGGATGCGATACTTGCCGCATCCGCTTTCCTTGCCTGCTCGACCGGACGGGGCGCCTTGGATCAGCGCATTTCCTCGACCGGAGTGACGCCCAAGATACCAAGACCCGCGCAAATGACAACGGAAACGCTGCGCGCAAGGGCGATTTTCGCCTGAGACGTGGCAGGATCGCCGTCCTGGATGAAGCGCAGGGATGCATCCTCGTTCCCGCGATTCCACAGGCCGTGGAAATCGGAGGCCAGTTCGTAAAGGTAGAAGGCCACGCGATGCGGTTCGTTGTTGCGGGCGGCGATATCCACCAGACGCGGCCATTCGGCGATCTTGCGGGCCATGCCGATTTCCGCTTCGTGGTTCAGGATGGAAAGATCGGCCGCGATCAAGGCCTTGTCAGACACATCAAGCCCCGCATCCCGCGCCTTGCGCAGCACCGAATGGATCCGGGCATTGGCATATTGGACATAGAAGACCGGGTTGTCCTTGGACTGTTCCAGCACCTTGTCGAAATCGAAATCCAGCGCCGCGTCGTTCTTGCGGGTCAACATGACGAAGCGGGTCACATCGGCCCCCGCCTGTTCCACCACGTCGCGCAGGGTGACGAATGTCCCTGCCCGCTTGGACATCTTGAAGGGCTCGCCGTTCTTGTAGAGCTTGACCAGCTGGATCAGCTTGATGTCGAGCGGCACGCGCCCCCCGGACAGGGCCGAAACCGCCGCCTTCATGCGTTTGACATAGCCGCCATGATCGGCGCCGAAGATGTCGATCAGGGCATCGAAACCGCGACGGACCTTGTTGTAATGATAGGCGATGTCGGGGGCGAAATAGGTCCACGACCCATCCGATTTCTGCACCGGGCGATCCACGTCATCGCCATGCGCGGTCGAGCGGAAGAGCGTCTGGACGCGGGGTTCCCAATCGTCCGGCTCCTTGCCCTTGGGCGGTTCCAGGACGCCTTCATAGATCAGGTCCATGTCGCGCAGGGTGGCGATGGCGGCTTCGATCTCGCCCGTGCCATAGAGCGCCTTTTCCGAGGAATAGACATCCATTTCGACCCCCAAAACCTTGAGATCGTTACGGATTTCCGCCATCATCATTTCTGTGGCGAAGTCGCGCACATCCTTGAGCCATACCGATTCCGGCTGGTCCAGCAGCGACGCGCCGTATTTCGCCTTCAGCGCCTCGCCCACCGGGATGAGGTAGTCGCCGGGATAAAGCCCTTCGGAGATCGCGGGTTCCAGACCATGCGCCTCGCGGTAGCGTTCATAGGCGGAGCGGGCCAGCACATCGACCTGCGCGCCACCGTCATTGATGTAATATTCCCGCGTCACGTCCCATCCCGCAAAGGACAAGAGGCGCGCCAGCGCATCGCCAAAGACCGCGCCGCGCGTATGGCCCACATGCATGGGGCCGGTGGGATTGGCCGAGACGAATTCGACATTCACGCGCCGCCCCTGCCCGAGGGTGGACCGGCCGAAATCCGACCCCGCCACCAGCGCGGCGCGCACCAGGCCATGCCAGGCCGCCGGATCAAGCCGCAGGTTGAGGAAACCAGGCCCCGCCACATCGGCCCCGGCGATCCGGGGATCCTGCATCAGGGCCTTTGCCAGCGCCTCGGCGATGATGCGGGGCTGCAGGTTCGCAGGTTTCGCCAGAACCATGGCGGCATTGGTCGCCATGTCGCCATGGGCGGCGTCGCGCGGCGGTTCCACCGCAACGGCGGCAAGATCGAGACCGGCGGGAAGGATGCCCTGGGCGGCCAGATCATTCAGCGCCGCGACGACAAGCTCCCGGATTTCCGAGAAGAGGTTCATTTGATCACATTCCTGTCTGCTTGCCTTCGGCAATGCCAGAGCGGGCATGACAGGTCAAGGACAGCCCGACAGGACAGCCGGACTGGGCAGGCTATCAGGGCGGGCTGTCCGAAGCCCGGGGATGGGGGCCATCCGGGGTGGGCTGCAGGTCAGGCCGGGCCTTTGCGGTGCCGTGACGCAGGTGATGCACCTCTCTGGCGCCGTAATGCCCGGCCAGCAGCGCGCCGAGGATCCACCACATTTCATCGGGCATGCTCCGCAACGCCGCCATCCGCCGGGAGAAGGAAGCGGGATCTACCATCGCGAAGAGGAAGACAGCGATCACCCCAAAGGCCAGAATCGGACGGGGCAATCGGTTGGCTGCATCGACGAAGCGGTCGAAGCCGCCCATGCCGGTTGCGCCGGAGGCGGAGCCCGGCAGGATCAGCGTCAGACGGCGGCGCAATCCGAAGAGGGCGTCCGCCTTGCGAAGGCCGTTTGCCAGACCCTGTTTCATGCGCCCGCCTGCCTTTCGGCATCGGCACCGATTGCCGAAAGTTCCATCTGCAGACGGTCAAGGAAAGGCGCGGGATCGCCCATCAGGCAATTCCGGGCCGCGCGGAGCGTCAGCGGCCCGATCACCCCATCCTCCGCACAGCGCCCCCCCTGCGCCGCAATGGCCCTTTGCAGCGCATGGATGGAAAGGCGGCCATGTTCGATATAGGCCAGAAAGACCGGGCCTTGCAGGGCCTGGGGCAAGGCCGACAGACCGGGCGCGAAGAAGAACCTGTCGATCAGGTGACGCGCCGCCTCTGGCGCGGCGTCACCGGCGGCGTTGGCAGCGATGGTTTCCACGGAGAACATGCATTTCCCTTCCTTGGCTGGCAGGGAAAGACTGCGCCGACAGGGTTAACGAAGCCCGTCAGGCGCGCGCGCTCAACTTCCGGACTCGGCCGGATCGACATAGACGCCCTGTTCCTTCAGCGCGTCGACCACTTCCTTGGGCATGTAGGTTTCATCATGTTTCGCAAGGATTTCCGTGGCCTGGAAGGTGCCATCCACCATCTGCCCTGTGCCGACCATCCCCTGCCCTTCGGAAAAGAGATCAGGCAGCACACCGGTATAGGCGACAGGGACCGTCTGGTTCATGTCCGTCACGCGGAAGGTGACGGTCTCGCCCTGGCCGCGGACGATGGAGCCTTCCTCGACCAGGCCGCCGATGCGGAACACCTCGCCCTCGGCGGGCGGGGTTTCCACCACCTGGGTGGGCGAGCGGAAGAAGTTGATCCCGTCCCGCATGGCGTAGCCGATCAGTGCCGTGGAAACCAGCAGCGCCACCGCCGCCAGCGCGATGATCTGGATACGGCGTTGTTTCTTCAAGCCTTTCAGACCGGCCATGATCCCTCCTTACGGGAAGACGGGGGCGAGCATCAGCCCTTCGGTCTCGGGCAGGCCCAGCATCAGGTTCGCGTTCTGGATCGCCTGTCCGGAAGAGCCCTTGGTCAGGTTGTCCAGCACGGCGATCACGGTGGCATGCCCGGGAACCCGGTCGCCGATGACGCCGATATGACAGAAGTTGGACCCTGCAATGTCGCGTGTCGAGGGGAGTGCGCCAAAGGGTAGCACCTTGAGGAAAACCTCGTCCCGATAGGCGGTTGCAAGGGTTTCGTGAACCTCGGCCGGATTGCCGCGGACATAGACGGTGGCCAGGATACCGCGGTTCATTGGCAGAAGATGCGGCGTGAAGCGGACACGGACGGGACGGCCGGCGAGGGCGCTGAATTCCTGATCGAATTCGCCCAGATGGCGGTGCTTGCCCCCGGCGGAATAGCTGTGCGTGCCGCCCGACAATTCGGCATGCAGGAGGTTTTCCTTCAAGCTGCGCCCTGCCCCGCTGACACCTGCCTTCAGGTCGATCAGGATGTCATCCAGATCAATGCAACCCTTTGAAATCAGGGGACGAAGGGCGTATTGCCCGGTGGCCGCATTGCAGCCCGTTCCGGCCACGAGACGGGCGGCGCGGATCTCGTCGCGGTAGAATTCCGTCAGGCCATAGACCGCCTCTTTCTGCAGGTCGATGGCGGTGTGGGGCTGGCCATACCAGCGTTCGTATTCGGCCGGATCGCGCAGGCGGAAATCGGCGGAAAGATCCACGATCTTGAGGGTGCGGGGAAGTGCCGCCACAACCTGCTGGGTCGTGGCATGGGGCAGCGCGCAGAAGCACAGGTCGATGCCGGAAAAGTCGATCTCGTCGATCTTCTGCAGCTTTGGCAAATCGAGGTGGCGCAGGAAGGGAAAGACGTCGGCCATCGCCATGCCGGCCTTGCGATCGGCAGAAAGTGCCGCGATTTCAATGCCCTGATGCGTGGCCAGCAGGCGGACGAGTTCGGCCCCCGTATAGCCGGATGCACCCAGAATGGCGACTTTTGCGGTCATGGCGACCCCCTGTTTCAGATGCGGGAGTGATGCGGCAGGCGGGGGCGAAGGGCAAGCGGTTTTTGCCCTTTGGGCCGTGCAACGCCCGGTGCAGACAGGCAGTGCAGACGGCTGTGCATACCGAGAGGCACCCGCTCCGGATCGGCAGGCGGGCAAGGAGACGGCGGCCGCGCGGGATGGCGGGGGGCGGGCGGGGTGAACCCCGCCCTACTCAGGCGGACTGGAATTCGATCTTGCGGCGCAGGAATTGTGTTGCCTTGTTCGATACCGCCTTGGGATCGCCGGTCGTGAGGAATTTCGACTCGCGTCCCGACCCAAGGAATTCCGGCCGCCGGTTCAGGTAATCCGCCAGCGACTCGGCCACCAGATTGGCCTGGGAATAGACCTTGACCCCCTGCCCCAGCGCCTCCTGGAAGACTTTCTCCATCAGGGGATAATGGGTGCAGCCGAGGATGGCGGCCTCGGGCGCGGGCATGCGGCGCTTGAGCGCCTCGACATGGCTGCGCACCAGCGCCTCGGCCAGGATTTCGTCGCCCTGTTCGATAGCATCGACCACGCCGCCGCAGGGCTGCGCCTCGACATCCACGCCGATGGCGCGGAAGGCCAGTTCGCGCTGGAAGGCGCGGGAGGCGACGGTGGC
Source organism: Paragemmobacter kunshanensis (assembly GCF_011059185.1). Classification (GTDB taxonomy): domain Bacteria; phylum Pseudomonadota; class Alphaproteobacteria; order Rhodobacterales; family Rhodobacteraceae; genus Paragemmobacter; species Paragemmobacter kunshanensis. The sequence goes on from NZ_JAALFE010000014.1 coordinate 25,804, forward strand.
AGGTGTGGCGAAGAGGGCCACGTGTTTCACCGCCACCTCGCGCGGGGGGGAGTTGTCGCCCCATTGCCGTTCGGTCAGCGCCTCGATCAGGGGGACGAAGACGCCGAGGACGCGCTTGTCGGACGGCACCCAGGTTTCCTGCATCCGCTTCAGCGCGGCGGCGGAGGCGGTGTTGCAGGCGAGGATGACGAGATCGCAGCCCTCGGCCCAGAGCCGTTCGGTGGCGGCGCAGGTCAGGCGGAAGATGTCGTCATGGTCGCGCACGCCATAGGGGGCATGGGCATTGTCGCCCAGATAGACGAAGGGGATATCGGGCAGGCGGCGGCTGACCGCATCCAGAACCGTCAGCCCGCCAAGGCCTGAATCGAAGATGCCAACTGCCATCGTGCCGCCCTTTCCTGCCTGTGGCGGACCCAAGGCAGGACCGCCTTCGCGGGTTTGCCCCGCCTGGGGGCAGCATAGGCGGGAAGCGGGCCATGGAAAAGGCCAAGCGGCGGCTGCGACAAAATCGGAGCCATGCAGTCTTTACATGGCAGCCATACTTCTTATGTGGGGTCTTCCGTGCTAGCGTGGCGCGGATTTCAAGGGTGAGTATGGACGATGGATTGGGACAAGCTGCGGATTTTCCATGCGGTGGCCGACAAGGGCAGCCTGACGCATGCGGGGGATGTGCTGCATCTGAGCCAGTCCGCCGTCAGCCGCCAGATCCGCGCGCTTGAGGAAAGCCTGAGCGTGACGCTGTTCCACCGCCATGCCCGTGGCCTGATCCTGACGGAACAGGGCGAATTGCTGTTCGATGCGACGACCCAGATGGTCAAGCGTCTGGATGCGACAGCAGCGCGCATCCGCGACAGCGAGGACGAGGTCTTTGGCGAATTGCGCGTGACCACCACGGTGGGTTTCGGGACGCTGTGGCTGGCGCCACGGCTGACGGCGCTTTACCACAAGTATCCGGGGCTGAAGATCGATCTGATGCTTGAGGAAAAGGTTCTGGACCTGCCCATGCGCGAGGCCGATGTCGCCATCCGGATGAAGGAGCCGAGTCAGGCCGACCTGATCCGCAAGCGGCTGATGCAGATCAGGATGCGGCTTTATGCGACGCCCGAATATCTGGCCGAACATGGCACACCGCTGACGATGGCGGATTTCCATTCGCACCGGTTGATCTGCCAGCATCCGGGCACGGCGCAGGTGGCGGCGGGGGCAAGCCTGGTGCAGCAACTGATGAGCAACGACATCCCGTCCACGCTGACGGTGAACAACTATTTCGGCGTGTTGCAGGGGGTGCTGAACCACATCGGCATCGGTGTTCTGCCCGATTACATCACCGAGGATTTTCCCCATCTGGTGCGCGTCCTGCCCGAGACGGAAAGCGGCGAGGTGCCGGTGTTTCTGGCCTATCCCGAGGAATTGCGGCATTCGAAGCGGGTGGCGGCCTTCCGCGAGTTCGTCAGCGAAGAGATCTTCAAGTATCGCAAGCGCGAACAGGCCTGAGGCGGGGCGGATCGCCCCGCCGGGCGGCGGCCCTGCCGGGGCTGCGGGCTGCCTGAGGGGAAACGTTTTCACAGGGCGGCGCGCAGCCATGCACAGCGCGCATAGCGGCAATGCTGCAACTGCGGCATTCCCGCACTTGCGCGGAATCATTCGCCACCCTAAATCGAGCGGCGAGGCGATGGTCGAGTTCTTCTCTCATTGCCTCATACCTCCCTGTTGGACTTGGGCCGAGCTTCTGCTCGGCCTTTTTTTTGGTTTTTCGCGGGTTTTCGGAAACTGCCTGTCAGATGGGCCGATTGTCGCGCCGCTTGATCAGGAAGGCGGCATCGGACGGAGAAGCGGCCAGCGCGATGGCGCGGTCATAGGCGGCGCGGGCGGCTTGCCCCTGCCCTGCCCGCGCGAGAAGGTCCGCCTGCGCGGCGTGGAAGGGTTGGTAGTCCTCAAGCGCCTCGGCCAGATCGGAAAGAACGGTCAGGGCCTGCGCCAGATGTCCCGCCTCGGCCAGTGCCACGGCGCGGTTCAGGCGGATCACGGGGGTGGGTTCAAAGTCCAGAAGCCTTGTATAAAGGGCCGCAATCTGCGGCCAGTCCGGGCACGGTACCGCGATGTGACAGGCGGCGATGGCGGCCTTGATCTGATAGGGGCCGGGGGCGCGGCGGGCCATTGCGGTGTCGATCAGGGCAAGGCCTTCGGCGATGGCAGCTTTGTCCCACAGGTCGCGGTCCTGTTCCAGCAGCGGAAGGGTCGCACCATCGGGGCCGATGCGGGCCCCAGCGCGGGACTGGGTGAGGAGGAGGAGCGCGAGGCAGCCTTCGATTTCGGCCTCTGCCGGGCGGAGTTGGGTGAGGAGGCGGGCGAGGAAGAGGGCTTCGGCGCAGAGGTCGCGATCTGCAAGGGGGCCGGTCGTATAGCCTGCATTGTAGATGAGGTAGAGGACAGCCAGAACAGATTGCAGGCGGTCGGGCCAATCCTCAGGCCCCGGAACGGCAAAGGGGATGCGGGCGGCGGCGATCTTGGCCTTGGCGCGCGACAGACGCTGGCCCATCGTCGGTTCGGCATCCAGGAAGGCGCGGGCGATTTCGGGGGTCGTCAGGCCCGCGATGGTGCGGAGCGTGAGGGCCACGCGGGATTTGGGATCCAGCGCCGGGTGGCAGCAGGTGAAGATCAGGCGGAGGCGTTCGTCGGGGATATCTTCGGGCGGGGTTTCGTCCGCCTCATCGACCGCGAGGCGGGCGAGGTCGGCGGCTTTGCGACCGTCGCGTTGCCCGGCGCGGATGCGGTCGATCGCCTTGCGCAGGGCCACGCGCAGCAGCCAGCCCTGGGGTGAGGATGGCAGACCCACGCGCGCCCAATGCGACAGGGCCGAGACCGCCGCCTCTTGCAGCGCATCCTCGGCCAGTTGGAAATCCCGCAGGCGGGCGATCAGCGCGGCAAGGAGCCGCCCCCGATCCTGCCGCAGCACCGCGTCAAGCGCGCGGGTGACGGCGATGGCGTCGGAGGCGGTCATGGGTCAGTTGCCGGCCGGGTTGTAATCCATCAGCGGGCGCACCTCGACCGTGCCGTAAAGGGCCGAAGGCACCATCGCGGCGTATTTCAGCGCGGCGTCCAGATCGGGGACGTCGACGATATAGTAGCCGCCGAGATGTTCTTTGGTCGTGGCAAAGGGGCCATCCATGGTTTCCACCTTGCCATTGCGGATGCGGAGCGAGGTGGCGGTTTCCACGCCTTGCAGGCCTTCCCCGCCGCGCAGGGTGCCATCGGCCTTCATCCTTTCGGACAGAGCGCCGTAGCCCGCCATCATCGTGGCGATTTCAGGGGTGCCATAGGCGGGTTCGGCTTCGGGGGCGCCGTAGATCAGAAGCATGTATTGCATGATGTTTGTCCTTGGATGTGAGGGGTTAGCCGTTGAAGCGGGAGAGAGCGAGAAGAACGAAGAGGATCGCCACGGAAAGCAGGTTCATCGAATTGCCCGCCATCCGCAGGGGATGGGCGGCGTTGCCCGCCTTGAGCCCGAACGGGTGCAGGATGCGCCCCAGCACCATCAGACCACCGGCGCAGTGCAGCGCGATGGAATTGGCGGCGGCGGCTTCGGCCAGCGCCATCAGGATCAGGCCAAGGGGCGCCCATTCGATGAAGTTGCCATGCTGACGAATGCGTTCGTGAAGGATCGCATCCCCGGCATCGCCGATGGAGACTTTCAGATCGGACCGCCGCGCCGAAACGCGAAAGAAAAGGATCAGGAAGATCAGGATGAGCGGAAGCGCGTAGAGAGTCGTGGTCGGCAAGGCCATGTCAGGTTCCCTGTTTGTTGTTGATCGTGACCCAAGGACGCGGCCAGTTTGCCGATTTCGACAAAGCGCGCAAAAAAATCTGGCGATGGGCGGAAAAAATTCGGTGGCGTGGCGACGGGTCTTTCGGATCGCCCTGCCTTGGCCTATGAGGCAGCGAGCCGCGTTGATGGGAGAAAGCCTGTGTCCGAGCCCGCCCTGACCCCCGACCTGATCGCCAGCCATGGGCTGAAGCCGGATGAGTATCAGCGGATACTGGAGATCATCGGGCGCGAGCCGACCTTCACCGAACTCGGCATCTTCAGCGCGATGTGGAACGAGCATTGTTCCTATAAATCGTCGAAGAAATGGCTTCGGACGCTGCCCACGACCGGGCCGCAGGTGATCTGTGGTCCCGGCGAGAATGCGGGGGTGGTGGATATCGGCGACGGGCAGGCGGTGATCTTCAAGATGGAGAGCCACAACCACCCGTCCTATATCGAACCCCATCAGGGCGCGGCGACGGGGGTGGGCGGCATCCTGCGCGACGTCTTCACCATGGGCGCGCGGCCTATTGCGGCGATGAATGCGCTTTCCTTTGGCGAGCCGTCGCATCCCAAGACTGCCCATCTGGTGAAGGGCGTGGTCGAGGGGATCGGGGCCTATGGCAATGCCTTTGGCGTGCCGACGGTGGGGGGCGAGGTGCGGTTTCACCGCGCCTATAACGGCAACTGTCTGGTGAATGCCTTTGCCGCAGGCTTGGCGGATGCGGACAAGATCTTCTATTCCGCTGCCAGCGGCGTGGGGATGCCCGTGGTCTATCTCGGCGCCAAGACGGGGCGCGATGGCGTGGGCGGGGCAACCATGGCATCCGCCGAATTCGACGACACGATCGAGGAGAAGCGCCCCACCGTGCAGGTGGGCGACCCCTTCACCGAGAAGCGGCTGCTGGAGGCCTGTCTGGAGCTTATGGCATCCGGCGCTGTCATTTCCATTCAGGACATGGGGGCTGCGGGCCTGACCTGTTCGGCGGTGGAGATGGGCGACAAGGGCGGGCTTGGCATCAAGTTGCAGCTGGATGACGTGCCGCAGCGCGAGACCGGCATGACAGCCTATGAGATGATGCTGTCGGAATCCCAGGAACGGATGCTGATGGTGCTGAAGCCGTCGATGGAGGCCGAGGCGCGGGCGATCTTTGAAAAATGGGATCTGGATTTCGCCATCGTGGGCGAGACGATCCCCGAGGATCGCTTCCTGATCCTGCATGGCAATGAGATCAAGGCGGACCTGCCGCTGTCGAAACTCTCCTCCTCTGCGCCGGAATATGACCGGCCCTGGGTGGAGACGCCGAAGGCGGCACCTTTGGGCGATGTTCCGGCGATTGCGCCGCTGGCTGGCTTGCGGGCGCTGATCGGCAGCCCGACCTATGCCCACAAGGCCTGGGTCTGGGAGCAGTATGACAGTCAGGTGGGCGCGGATACGGTGGTGACGCCGGGCCTGCCTGCCGGCGTGGTGCGGGTGCATGGGACGGGCAAGGCGCTGGCCTTCACCTCGGACGTGACGCCGCGCTATGTGAAGGCGAACCCGGTGGAGGGTGGCAAGCAGGCGGTGGCAGAGGCTTACCGCAACCTGACCGCCGTTGGCGCGAAGCCGCTGGCCACGACCGACAACCTGAACTTCGGCAACCCCGAAAAGCCCGAGATCATGGGGCAATTCGTCGGCGCGATCAAAGGGATCGGGGCGGCGGTGGCGGCGCTGGACATGCCCATCGTGTCGGGGAACGTGTCGCTTTACAACGAAACGGATGGCAAGGGCATCCTGCCCACGCCGACCATCGGGGCGGTGGGCATCCTGACGTCGCTGGACGAGGTGATCAACGGCAAGCCGATGGCGGGGGATGCGCTGGTCCTGATCGGGGTGGCGGGGTCGCATCTGGGGCAATCGGCGGTTCTGGCCGAAGGGTTCGGGATCGAGGCGGGCGATGCCCCGGCGGTCGATCTGGCGGCAGAGAAGCGGCATGGGGAATTCGTGCGCGCCAATCGCGCGCTGATCCGGGCCTGCACCGACCTTGGCGATGGCGGCCTTGCGCTGGCGGCCTTCGAGATGGCCGAGGGCGCGCGGGTCGGCGTGACGGTCGAGAATGGCGAGGCCGGGTTCCTGTTCGGCGAGGATCAGGCGCGGTATATCGTGGCGACGGACAAGGCCGATGCGCTGATCGCGGCGGGCAAGGCGGCGGGGGTTCACGTGGCCGTGGTCGGGCGGTTCGGCGGGGATGCCGTGTCGCTGGGCGGCGAGGTGGCTTCGCTGGCCGAGCTGTCGGCGCTCTATCGTTCGGCCTTTGCCAAGGCCGTTGCCTGATGCTGCGGCGGGCGACCGATGGGGAAATCCCTGCGGTCGCGTCGTTGATCGCGGCCAATCCTATGGCGCTGTTGCAGCAGCCGGAGGCCTGGCTGCGCGAGATTGCCGAAGGCGAGGCGCGGGGCGTCCTGATCTGGGACGAGGGCGGCATCGATGGCTTTGCGGTGATCGACTGGGAATATCCGGGGGTGATCGGGCTGTGGAACCTAGGCGTTGTGCAGCCGCGCCGGGGTATTGGGAAGCGGCTGATCCGGGCGGTGCTGGACGAGGTTTTCGGCAAGCTTGGTGCGCATCGGCTGTTCTGCGATGCGGCCTTCGACAACGCGGCGGCGATTGCGGCCTTTGGCAAGGCAGGTTTCGTGCGGGAGGGCGTGATGCGGGAATGCTGGGAGCGGGAGCCGGGGGTCTGGGTCGATTGCCTGGCCTTTTCCATGCTGGCCCATGAATGGCGGGCGCGCGGATGAGCCTGCGCCCTGCCCTGCCCGCCGATTTCGCCTTCATCCGCGCCTTGGCGCAGCGGCCGGATTATGCGCCCTTCATCACGGACGAGGATGAGGGGCGGCTGGCCTTCTATGCCACGGACGCGGCGCATCGGTTGCTGATCTGGGAGGAAGGTGGGCGTTCGGCGGGCTTTGCGCTGTGGGCCGAGATCGGCGATCCGTCGGGGCGGGTGGAACTCAGGCGGCTGGGGCTGGCGGAAGTGGGCGGCGGACGGGGCCTTGGTTTCGTGCGGGAGCTGACGGATTACGGGTTCGCGGTGTTGGGCGCGCGGAAGGTCTGGCTGGATGCGAGCGGCGAGAACCTGCGGGCGCAGAAAGTGTATGAGCGCGCGGGTTACCGGCTGGAGGGGCGGCTGGTGGATCACTGGTTCCGACCGTCGCTGGGGCGGAACGTGGATGTGATGCTCTATGGTATCCTGCGCAGCGAATGGGAGGCCTTGCCCCCACTTGCGGCCCCTGCCCCATAGGCATACATCTTTGTCATGGAATACCGGGGAGCCGACATGCCGATCACCGCGCGCGATATCGAGAACCTGATCCGGGAAAGCTTTCCCGAGGCCAAGATCACGGTCGAGGGCGATGACGGCCAGCATTTCGCGGCGGAAGTGATCGACGCGAGTTTCCGGGGGCTTAACAGGGTGCAGCAGCAGCGGGCGGTCTATGCCGCGCTGAAGGGCAAGATGGATGGCGCGCATGGGGAACTCCATGCGCTGGCGCTGACGACGAAGGCGCCGGATTGAAGGGAACGGGAAGATGAGCGCTGAGGCGACGATCCGCGAGACGATCGAGAAGAATGACGTGGTGCTGTTCATGAAGGGCACCAAGATGATGCCGCAATGCGGGTTCTCCTCCCGCGTGGCGGGGGTGCTGAACTACATGGGCGTGAATTTCGCCGATGTGAACGTGCTGGCGGATGCGGAAATCCGGCAGGGGATCAAGGATTTCAGCGACTGGCCGACCATCCCGCAGCTTTACGTGAAGGGCGAATTCGTGGGCGGCTGCGATATCGTGACCGAGATGACGCTGTCGGGCGAGCTGGACGCGCTGTTCGAGGCGAAGGGCGTGACCTTCGACAAGGACGCCGCCAACAAGATCCGCGAGGCGAATGCCTGAGAGGGCATTCTGCGCGCAAGGAAAGGCCCGCCGATTGGCGGGCCTTTTCCGTATCAGGCCCCAGTCAGAATGAGGTCGAAAGCTCGGATTATCCGGTCACGCTCATGCGTCAGGTTCGCGACATGCGTGCCAAGTTCCGCCAACGTCAATGTCGCAAGGACATGCGGAGCAAGGCGCAGGCGGATATCGCCCGCGGTGAGGATCGGAGACAGGGCGGCAAGGGCTGGAACCGCAGCGCCCTCGGGGATGGCTAGGCAGACGGCACGGGTGTTGAGAGCATCCAGAAGCCCCGACTGCAGGACGATGACGTAATCCCCTGTTGTCATGCGATACAGATCGAACTGATCGGCCATCAGAATTTCCTGTATCGCGCGAGGGGAACACCATTTTCCTCTATCCAGCGGTTATAGGCCGCGATGTCGGCGGCGTTGTCTTCCTTCCAGCGGCGGGCGCGTTCGGCGCGGACCTGCGCGAGGATGCCTTCCTCGGCCGCGCGGGAAAGGTTGATGCCCAGGGCGCGCGCCTCGTCCAGGAGGGCGGCGTCGAGGGTCATGGAGGTGGCGCGGCGTGTGGCGGTCATGGCGGGGCTCCGGTTGCTGGTGCCAGCATACCGCAAGACATACCGTATCGAAAGCGGTATGCGGCCTAACCCTGGGCGCAGGAGAGGATGGGGGTTTCGGTCCCTGCCTCGCCATCCTTCCACAAGAGCGTGGCCTCGGCCCCCTTTGACCACCAGACATAGCCCGACCCGTCGGACGGCCACGCATAGCGCGCGCCAGAGGCGGCGGCTTCGTTGTAAAGCAGGATCTGGCTGCCTTCGACCTGCAGGACCACAAGCGCGGTGTCATCGGCGGTGACATAGACCACCGGCACCTGAACATCGCGGTCGCAGAGATAGGTCATGTTCTGCACGCTGGTTTCGGCAAGGGCCGGGCCGGCAAGCAGGGCCAGGGAGAGAGCGGCGGCGCGCTGCATCTCAGCGACCGGACTGCGCGTCATCGAGGCGCTGGGCCAGCGCTTCGGCCTGGGCCGCGATCTCGGCAAGGGTTTCGGTCACCTGCGGCGGGATCACCGGCACCTCGACCCGGGTTTCGGGGCGGGATTCCAGCTCGGCGATCCGGGCCTTGAGGGCGCGGATCTCATCCTCGACGGCGGCGGTCTTGTCGGCGAGCATGAGGCCCGCCATCAGAAGCATCCGCGCCTCGGGCAGGCGGCCGAGTTGCGCGATGAGGGGCTGCGCCTCGGCATCCAGCATGGCGGCGGCGGAGCGCAGGAAATGCTCTTCCCCTTCCTGGCAGGCGACGGGGAAGCTGCGGCCCCCGATGGTGATGGAGAGTTCAGGCATCGGCGCGCTCTTCCTTGATCAGCGGGGTGAGTTCGGAGAGGATTTCATCCATTTCGGCCACTTCCGAAAGCCGGGTGACGCGGACGGCTTCAAGCTCGGCCATCATGGCGCGGTTGATCTGTTCGGGATCGGCTAGGTTGGCCGCCTGGGCCCGGCGCAGGCCGCGCAGGTTTTCGCGCAATTGCACCACGGTCTTGCGCATGCGGTGCATCTCAAGCCCCTGCACATCAAGTTGCGCGGTCATCTTGTCGATGCGGGCCTGCAGCGCGGCCGTCTCTTCGGAGGGGGGCGCGGCGGGCGTTTCGGCGGGGGCGGCGGTTGCCGCCGCCTCCAGTTCGGCGACGCGGTCGCGCAGGGCGGCATTGGCCCGCCGAACGGCGGCGAGTTCCGCCTCGATCTGGTGGATCCGGTCGTCATCGCGATCAGGGGCGGCCGTATTGGGCGCGGATTGCGGGGGGGCAATGGCCAGGGACTCGATCCCGTCGCCGATCCTTTGCAAGGCGGCCGCGATGCGGCGTTCGAGATCGGCCAGATCCTGCATGGTTGTCCCCTTCATCCGTGGTTTGCCCATCTTCCTGCACAGGCGTCGGGCCGCCTGCGAATCGTCCTACCCTGCCCTGACATGGAGTGTAGCGCAAGAATATGGCGCGACTCATCCTTTTGCACCCAAGGGCTTGCGCGGGCAGCTTGATCTTGCCCCGAGGACTGCTTAAGGCGGGGCCGCAATCACCCTTCATCAGACAGGACCACGGCCTTGGACATTGAGACGCTCCGCGCCCGCCACCCGGATCACTGGAAGCGCGCCTGCGCGATCCGCACCCTGACGCTTGATGCGGTGGCTGCCGCAAATTCGGGCCATTCCGGCATGCCGATGGGGATGGCCGATGTGGCCACTGTCCTGTTCGAGAAGCACCTGAACTTCGACCCCGCAGCACCGCGCTGGGCCAACCGCGACCGGTTCATCCTGTCGGCGGGGCATGGGTCGATGCTGATCTATTCGCTGCTTTACCTGACCGGCTATGCCGACATGACGCTGGAACAGGTGAAGAACTTCCGCCAGTGGGGCGCGATTACGGCGGGGCACCCGGAATTCGGGCATGTGGCCGGGGTGGAGACGACCACGGGGCCGCTGGGGCAAGGCATCGCCAATGCCGTGGGTTTCGCGATGGCCGAGGAAAACCTGCGCGCGCGCTGGGGGGCGAAGATCGTCGATCACCATACCTATGTGATCGCGGGCGACGGCTGCCTGATGGAAGGTGTGAGCCAGGAGGCGATTGCTCTGGCGGGCAAGCAGCAGCTGAGCCGCCTGATCGTGCTGTGGGATGACAATGGCATCACCATCGACGGCAAGGTCTCGATCGCCGATGTGACGGACCAGAAGGCGCGCTTTGCAGCCTCTGGCTGGAACGTGCTGTCTTGCGACGGGCATGACCCTGAGGATATCGACCGCGCGCTGGTGGCGGCGAAGGCGTCGGACAAGCCCACGATGATCGCCTGCAAGACGCATATCGCGCTGGGCCATGCGGCGCAGGATACGTCGAAGGGCCACGGCGCGCTGACGGATGCGGCGCAGATGGCGGCGGCGAAGGCGGCTTATGGCTGGGACTATCCGGCCTTTGAAATCCCGGCGGATGTGAAATCCGCATGGGAAGCCAAGGGCAAACGCGGGGCTGCGGCCCATGCCGAATGGCAGGCGCGGTTTGCGGCGCTGTCGGCGGCAAAGCAGGCGGAGTTCACGCGGATCTTCGCAGGCGAGGCGCCGGCCAAGCTGGCCTCGGTGATCCGTGGGGTGAAGAAGGCGGCGGTGGAGAGCCTGCCGAAACTGGCGACTCGCGCGGCGTCGGAAAAGGTGCTGGCGGCGGTCAATCCGGTGATGACGGAAACCATCGGGGGGTCGGCGGACCTTACGGGATCGAACAACACCAAGACGGCCGATCTGGGCGTGTTCACGCCTGAGGATCGCAAGGGGCGCTACGTCTATTACGGCATCCGCGAGCATGGGATGGCGGCGGCGATGAACGGGATGGCGCTGCATGGCGGCGTGCGGCCCTATGGCGGCACCTTCATGTGCTTCACCGATTATGCGCGCCCGTCGATGCGCCTTTCGGCGCTGATGGGGCTGCCGGTGGTCTATGTGATGACGCATGACTCCATCGGTCTGGGCGAAGATGGGCCGACGCACCAGCCGGTCGAGCATCTGGCGATCAGCCGCGCGACACCGAACACGCTGGTGATCCGCCCCGCCGACATGGTGGAAACGGCAGAGGCATGGGAGGTGGCCCTGACGCAGAAATCCACCCCCACCGTGCTGGCGCTGAGCCGTCAGAACCTGCCTGCCGTGCGCAAGGCGCATGTGAACCAGAACCTTGTCGCCAAGGGCGCCTATGTTCTGGCCGAAGCCACCGGCAAGCGGCAGGTGATCCTGATCGCGACCGGGTCGGAAGTGGAGATCGCGCTGAAGGCGCGGGATGCGCTGGAGGCAGAGGGGATCGGCACGCGCGTCGTGTCCATGCCGTCGATGGAGCTTTTCGCGCAGCAGGACGAGGCCTATCGCAAGCGCGTGTTGCCGGGTGGCCCGGTGCGCGTCGCGATCGAGGCGGGCGTGCGTCAGGGCTGGGACCGCTGGCTGCTGGGCGAGCGCGGCAAGGAGGCGAAGGCCGGCTTCGTGGGGATGTCGTCCTTTGGCGCCTCCGCCCCGATGGAGCGGCTTTACAAGGAATTCGGCATCACGGCGGAAAATGCCGTGGCGGTGGCGAAGTCCCTGCTCTGAACAAAAATCTTCGAAGATTTTTGCAAATTTCTTCGAAGAAATTTGGGCCGCGCCTAGTGCGCGGCCTTCTTCTTTCCGGTGACGGCGGCGATGGCGGGGCCGATGATGCGGGTCGCCACCGGGATCAGCGCCACGCCAAGGATCAGGCCGAAGATGCCATCGAAGAAGGCGGTGACTGCCCATGCGACGAAACCCTGTGCCGTGCCGATGGCAGCGGCGGTGGCGTCGGCGAGGTGGTGGATGGTTTCATAGGGCCAGGTCCAGAGATGCGTCACCTCAAGCCCATGGGTGACGATGTTGCCACCAACCCAGAGCATGGCGGCCGTGCCGATGAGCGACAGCGCCGACATCAGCTTCGGCATCCCCCGCACCAGCCCGCGCCCAAGGGCGCGCCCTGCCCCGCTGCGGCCTGTGGCGGCCATGTGCAGGCCCACATCATCCATCTTCACGATCAGCGCCACGGCACCGTAAACGGCGACGGTGATCAGCGCGCCCACCACGGCAAGCGTCACCGCCTGCAGCCAGAAGCTTGGGCTTTCGATGGTGGATAGCGCGATGGTCATGATCTCGGCCGAGAGGATGAAATCGGTCTTGATGGCACCGGCGACCTTCTCTTCCTCCAGATGGGCGGGATCGGCGGTGTCGAAATCGGCCTCGACCTTGTCATCGGCATGGGGCGCCAGCGCATGGACGACCTTTTCCGCCCCTTCGAAGCAGAGATAGGCCCCGCCCAGCATGAGAAGCGGCGTGATGGCGGCGGGAAGGAAATGATCCAGCGCCAGAAGCGCGGGCAGAAGGATGATCAGCTTGTTCTTCATGGAGCCGAGGGCGATGCGCCAGATGATGGGCAATTCCCTGTCGGCCGAGAAGCCATGCACGTATTTCGGCGTCACGGCGGCATCGTCGATCACAACGCCCGCGGCCTTTGTCCCGGCCTTGGCGGCGGCAGCGGCGATGTCATCGACCGAAGCCGCGGCAACCTTGGCGATGGCGGCCACGTCGTCGAGAAGGGCAAGCAAACCACTCATGCAGATCTTCCTTCATCCTTGCTCGATCTTCCTAGCGTGGCTGCGGCCATTTGGCAAAGCCCCGAAGATGTTAGCGCAAACCGCAGATGTTTGCGTTAACATATTGATTTTGTGTCGCTTTTGGACTTTTCGACTCTGCCCCCCTTCGTTAATCGCAAGGCATCCTACGGTATGCAACGGCATGGAGCGGCAGGCATGACCATCACCATCGGCATCAACGGTTTCGGGCGCATCGGGCGCTGCACGCTGGCCCATATCGCGGAAAGCGCCCGCAATGACGTGCAGGTGGTGGCGATCAATGCGACGGGCCCCATCGAGACGAATGCGCATCTGCTGAAATACGACTCGGTTCATGGGCGGTTCCCCGGCACGGTAAAGGTGCAGGGCAATACGCTGGATCTGGGGCGCGGGCCGATGCGGGTGATGTCGACCTACAATCCCGAAGAGCTGGATTGGGAAGGCGTGGATGTCGTGCTGGAATGCACGGGCAAGTTCAACGACCGTGACAAGGCGGCGGTGCATCTGGGACGCGGGGCGAAGCGGGTGCTGGTGTCGGCCCCGGCCAAGCGGGCGGACAAGACGGTGGTTTACGGCGTGAACCATCGCAGCCTGACGGCAGAGCATCTGGTGGTGTCGAACGGGTCCTGCACGACGAACTGCCTTGCACCGCTGGCCAAGGTCCTGAATGACGCGATCGGGATTGAATCAGGCATAATGACGACGATCCATTCCTACACCGGCGACCAGCCCACGCTGGACCGGCGGCACAAGGACCTGTATCGCGCCCGCGCCGCCGCCATGGCGATGATCCCCACCAGCACGGGTGCCGCCAAAGCGCTGGGCGAGGTGCTGCCGGAGCTTGCGGGCAAGCTGGACGGAACGGCGATCCGGGTGCCGACGCCGAATGTCAGCGCGGTGGACCTGACCTTCGTCGCGGGCAAGTCGGTGACGGTTCAGGACGTGAACGAGATCGTGCGCGAGGCGGCAGCGGGTTACATGGGCATGGTGCTGGCCTTTGACCCGGAACCGAAGGTGTCGATCGACTTCAACCATACGCCGCATTCGTCTATCTTCGCCCCGGACCAGACCAAGGTGGTCGGCGGCCGCACGGTGCGCGTGCTGGCCTGGTATGACAACGAGTGGGGCTTCTCCTGCCGGATGGCCGATGTGGCCGGGGTGATGGGGCGGCTCCTCCACTGAAGGAGGGGTCGTGACAGACCGGATCGCGCTTGCGCTTGGGATCGTCCTGATCGGACTTGTCGTGCTGGATCTTGCCGCCAATGGCGGCGAGGCCCTGCTCTTTCTGATGAGAAAGTTCTTCGTCTTCATCGAATTCTTGGCATTCTGGCGCTGACACGGCGAGAGTCGGGTTGTGTTTTCACCCGTTCTGCGGATGTTAGCGCTATCGGAGCGGCGGATTCGCCGCCTTACCCCTATTGGAGGAATTGCCATGACCGTCAAAGTCGCCATCAACGGGTTCGGCAGGATCGGGCGTAACGTGCTGCGCGGGATCATCGAGTCGGGCCGCACCGATATCGAGGTCGTGGCGATCAACGATCTGGGTCCGGTGGAGACGAACGCGCATCTGTTGCGCTTCGATTCGGTGCATGGCCGTTTCCCGGCAACGGTGACGACGGGCGAGGATTGGATCGACGTGGGTCGCGGGCCGATGAAGGTGACGGCGATCCGCAATCCGGCGGACCTGCCCTGGGGCCATGTGGATATCGTGATGGAATGCACGGGCATCTTCACCAGCAAGGAGAAGTGCCTGGCCCATCTGGAAAACGGGTCGAAGCGCGTGCTGATCTCTGCCCCCGGCGACGGGGCGGACAAGACCATCGTCTATGGCGTGAACCACCACACGCTCACCAAGGATGACGTGGTCGTGTCGAACGCCTCTTGCACCACGAACTGCCTGTCGCCGGTGGCGAAGGTCCTGAACGAGGTGGTGGGTATCGAGAAGGGGATGATGACGACCATCCATTCCTATACCGGCGACCAGCCGACGCTGGATACGATGCACAAGGACCTGTATCGCGCCCGCGCCGCCGCCCTGTCGATGATCCCCACAAGCACGGGGGCCGCCAAGGCCGTGGGTCTAGTGCTGCCGGAGCTGAAGGGCAAGCTGGACGGGTTCGCGATCCGGGTTCCGACGCCGAATGTCTCGGTCGTGGATCTGAAGTTCATCGCCAAGCGCGCGACCAGCGTGGAAGAGATCAACGCGGCGATCAAGGCGGCGGCGGATGGGCCGATGAAGGGCATCCTCGGCTATACCGAGTTCAAGAATGTCTCGTCCGATTTCAACCACGATCCGCATTCGTCGGTCTTCCACATGGATCAGACCAAGGTGATGGATGGCACCTTCGTTTCGATCCTGTCCTGGTATGACAATGAATGGGGTTTCTCGAACCGGATGGCCGATACGGCCGTGGCGATGGGCAAGCTGATCTGATTTCAGCCCGTCACGCGTCTTTGTTGCAGGCCGGTCATATCATGTGACCGGCCTTTGCTTTTGTTTCCGCTGCTTATGGTTATCTAGGTTTTCATGGATCTGATTGCTGTCATTGCGATTCTGAGCGGGCTGTTCCTGGCCATCGCCCTGGCGGAGCCGCTTGCCGCGCGGCTGCGGCTGCCTGTGCCGGTGATCCTTGTGGGCCTTGGCATGGCCATCGGGGCCGGCGCGGCGTGGTTCTGGCGAACGGATGTGACCGATGCGCTGAACCCCGTGGCGCTGGCGATCCTGAGCCTTCCCATATCCTCGGACGTGTTCATCTATGTGTTGCTGCCGATCCTTCTGTTCCAGGTTTCGCTGACGCTGAACCTGCGGCGGCTGATGGATGACTGGGTGCCGGTCCTGTCGCTGGCGGTGATCGCGGTCTTTGCGGCAACGCTGGTGATCGCGGCGGCCCTTATGCCCTTTGCGGAATTGCCCTTGCTGGCCTGCCTGCTGCTGGGGGCGATCGTTTCGACGACCGATCCGTCGGCGGTGGTGGGGATCTTTCGCGCCACCCCTGCCCCGCAGCGCCTGGCGCGGATCGTCGAGGGGGAAAGCCTGCTGAACGACGCGGCGGCGATTGCGCTGTTTTCGGTCTTCCTGTCGGCGCTTGTGCTGCGCGAGACGCAGCCGGAACCGCTGAGCGTGCTGATGCAACTGCCCTGGGTGATCGGCGCGGGGGCTGCGGTGGGCTGGGTGCTGGCGCGGGCGGCAATGTGGGCGATGGCGGCAATGAATCCCTGGCCGCTGGCCCAGCTTTCGGTGAGTTTTGCCCTGCCCTTTGCCACCTTCCTGATCGTGGATCAGATGCTTGCGGCATCGGGCGTGGTGGCGGCGGTGGTGGCGGGGATGACAGTGAATTTCCTGGCCCCCGGCCGCCTTGCGCCGCCTGCGCTGTCTTTCCTGCGCGAGGCCTGGAACCTGATGTCCTATTGGGCAGGCGGATTGATCTTCGTGCTGGCGGCACTTCTGGTACCAAGCGCCCTGGAACAGGCCGGGGCGCAGGATTTCCTGCTGGTCGCGGTGGTGGTGGTGGCGGCCTTTGCCGCGCGGGCGATGATCCTGTGGGGCCTGCTGCCGCTGCTGACCTGGGCGCGGCTGTCGCCCCGGGTGGAGGGGCCCTATCGCATCGCCATCCTCTGGGGCGGCCTGCGCGGGGCGGTGACGCTGGCGCTGGCCCTTGCGGTGACGGAAAACCCGGCAATTCCCTTCGACATCAAGCGGCAGGTGGGCATCGTGGCGACGGGTTTCGTGCTGTTCACGCTCTTGGTGCAGGGGACGACGCTGCGTCTGCTGATCGGCTGGCTGGGGCTGGACCGGTTGTCGCCGCTGGATCGCGCGCTGTCGGATCAGGTGGTCGCGGTGGCCTTGCAGGATGTGCGCGAGACGGTGGCCGAAACCGTGCGCAGCTTTGACCTGACGCCCGCAATCATCCGGGATGAGGCGAAGCGCTTTGGCGAAAGGCTGAACCGCGCGGTGGACAAGGCCGACGAGGCGCAGGACATCCTGGACAAGGACCGCGTGACGCTGGGCCTTGTCGCCATGGCGGGGCATGAGCGGGATCTGGTGCTGGACGCCTTTCGCGACGGCTTCATCTCGGACCGGACGGCAGAGCGGATGCTGACCGATGCGGACCGGCTGATCGAGGCGACGCGGACAGCAGGGCGCGGCGGCTATCGCGGGCAGGCGCGGCGGGCGCTGCGGCGGGGCCGGATGCTGGGGCTGGCGGAATGGGCGCATAGCCGGTTCCGGCTGACCGCCGGGTTGCAAAGCCTGATCGCGGACCGGTTCGAGTTTCTGGTGGCGCATCAGCAGATGCTGCGCTTTCTGATCACCTTCACCGAAAAGCGCATCCTGCGCATCCATGGCAAGCGGGTGGCGGCCCTTCTGGCCGATCTTCTGCGCTGGCGGATGGAAGAGGCGGGCCGCGAGATGGAGGGGCTGCGCATCCAGTTTCCCGGCTATGCCGAGGAAGTGGAGCGGCGGCTGATCCGGCGCCTCGCACTGCGGCAGGAGGAGGTGGAATATGACCAGCTGACGCAGGATGGGCTGATCGGGCCGGAACTGCGCCTGTCGCTGCAGCAACGCATCGCGGAAGAGCGGGCGAAGCTTGCGACACGGCCAAAGCTGGATCTGGCGGTGCAGCGGGTGGATATCCTGCGGGGCTTTGTGCTGTTCGCCGCGCTGGACGAGGCATCGCTGAAGCAGCTTTCCCGGCGGATGAAGGCGGTCTATGCCTCGCCCGGGGATGTGCTGGTGCGCAAGGAGGCCCTGCCCGACCGTGTCTGGTTCGTGGCGCGGGGCGCGGTCGAGGCGGAAATCGCGGGGACGCGGCATCTGTTGGGACAGGGCGAGATGTTCGGTCATCTGTCCGTGCTGCAAAAGCGGCCAAGGCGGGCCACGGTGCGCGCGCTGAGCCATACGATGCTGCTGACGCTGCAGGAACAGGAATTCGTGGCGCTGATGGCGCAGGTGCCGGATCTGGCGGCGGCGGTGAAGGCCAGTGCCGAAAAGCGCGGGGTGATCGTGGATCTACCCGCGCCATCCGGCCCGAAGGCCGCACGGCACCTGATGGAGCGGCTGCGCGAAGGCTTGCGCCAGACGGATTAGCCATGCATCAGGTGCATGGCGGCATCCTTCTTCCGGCGGTTGTTAGCGCCAACAAACACGCCCATCTTGCAGGCATGTCGAAGGGACAACCGAAAAGCCCTTGGCAGGACCGAAAGGACGACAAGATGAAACTGTTCGAAACGCTGAAGACCGCTGCCGCCAATCATGCCCTGTATCGGCGGACCCGCGACGAGATCGCGCGCATGCCGCGCGATGTGGCGCTTGATCTGGGGATCTTCCCGGAAGATGCCGATCGCATCGCCTGGGCCGCGATCTACGGCAAGTAAGCCACGAGACAGGCCGCGAACGGAACGCAGGGGCCTTTGCGGGCCCCTTTTGCGTTTCTTCAGCCCAGGCGGCGCGCGAGGGCCTTCTGCACCGGCGGGGTGACGAAGCTGGAGACATCGCCACCCAGCCGCGCGATTTCCTTGACGAGTTTCGAGGCAATGGCCTGACGCCGGGCATCCGCCATGAGAAAGACCGTCTCGATCGAGGAATCGAGCGCGCGGTTCATCCCGACCATCTGGAATTCATATTCGAAATCCGCGACCGCGCGCAGGCCGCGCACGATGACGGTGGCGCCCACGTCGCGGGCGCAGTCGATCAACAGGTTCTCGAAGGGATGCACCACGATCTCGCCCCCGGTGCGGGCGGTGATGGCGGCGCATTCCGCCTCGACCATCGCCACCCGCTCTTCCAGGGTGAAGAGCGGGCCCTTGTCGCGGTTGATCGCCACGCCGATGACCAGCCGATCCACAAGCGCCATGGCACGCTGGATGATGTCGACATGCCCCAGCGTGATCGGGTCGAAGGTGCCCGGATAAAGGCCGATGCGCATGGGTCCGCTTCCCCCTCTGGTGGCGTGGATGCACGCAACATTATTGCGCGGATGAGTGCAAGACCCAAAAACGACGCAATCGGGGCCGGATCAGAAGCCCTTGATCATCCCTTCCAGCGCGTCCTTCTCCATGGCGAGTTCGGTGAGACGGGCCTTGACCACATCCCCGATGGAGATCAGCCCCACCATCTGCGTGCCCTCCATCACGGGCATGTGGCGGAAGCGGCCATCAGTCATCTTCTGCAGAACCTCGGTCGCCTGTTCGTCGCGCCGGCAGCCGACGATGTTGGCGGTCATGATGCTGTCGACGGTGTCGGCCATGCAATTCGGCCCGCGACGGCCCAGTTCCCGCACCACGTCGCGTTCCGACACGATGCCCGAAACCCGCTTGCCATCGGGAGAGACGATGACCGCCCCGATCCGGCGCGAGGACAGGATCTCGGCCGCGGCGGCAATGGTCGTTCCCGGGGTTACCGTCACCACACCATCATCCGATTTGGATTTTAGGATTTGCTGGACAAGCATCGCGGACCTCCCTTTCCGATGGCCAAGCGTCGGCCCGTGGGGAAATTCTGTCAAGTCAGGGATTCGAGGCGCGCCACTTCGGCCCGCAGGCCCTGCGCCAGAAGATCGGCAAAACGGTTGAGCCGTTCCACGCGCCCGTCATCGGCATGGCGGATCAGCCAGAAGCTGCGCGTCAGGGCCACCTGGCCCGGGATCAGCTTTACCAGTTCGGGCGCGGTGGGCAGGGCGAAATCATGCACCACGCCCACCCCAGCCCCGGCCCGCAGCCAATGCAGCTGGACCGAGACGGAATTGGAGGCCAGCGCGACAGAGCGCGCGCCGAGTTCGGCGAGGTAGTCCAGTTCCTTGTCATGGATCATGTCGGGGATATAGCCGATCAGGCGGTGATGAACGAGGTCGGCCGGGCTGTCGATGGGTGCGGCGCGGGACAGGTAATCGGGATGCGCCGCAAGGTGGAGGTGGTAATCCGTCAGCTTCTGCACCGTCAGGCGGCCCGCCGTGGGGCGGCTGACGGCGATGGCCAGATCGGCCTCGCGCTTGGACAGGTTGAAGACACGCGGCAGGGCCACGATCTGCACCTCAAGCCCCGGATTGGCATCGCAGATCCGGGCCAGCACCTGCGGCAGCAGGTAGTTGGCGCAGCCATCGGGGGCACCGATGCGGATCTGGCCGGTCAGGCCCTCGGGGCCGGAAAGCGCCTCGCGCGCGCCGTCCAGCGCGGATTCGGCGCGTTCGGCATGGGGCAGCAGGCGATTGCCTTCCTCGGTCAGGGCATAGCCCTGGGGCGATTTGGCAAAGAGCCGCGCGCCCATCGCATCTTCCAGACGTGCGATGCGGCGGCCCACGGTGGCGGCGTCGATCTTCAGCCGCTTGCCCGCGCCCGACAGGCTTTCGCTGCGGGCGACGGCAAGGAAGATGCGAAGGTCGTCCCAGTCCACGCGCGGGTGTCCTGCATTTTTGCAAAGCCTGTTTGAATCATTTCCCCTGTTTCCAGCATTTCCGCAAGGCTATTGTGATGGCAACGCATTGAGGGAGGATCCCATGAAAGAGATCGGTCACTGGATCAACGGCAAGCATGTGAAGGGCACGTCGGGCCGCTTTGCCGACGTCTTCAACCCGGCCACGGGCGAGGTGCAGGCGCGCGTGGCGCTGGCGACCAAGGCGGAACTGGATGCCGCCACGGCAGATGCCGCCAAGGCGCAGGTGAAATGGGGCGCGACCAACCCGCAGCGCCGCGCACGGGTGATGATGGAATTCGTCCGCCTGCTGAACCGCGACATGGACAAGCTGGCCGAGGCGCTGTCTTCGGAACATGGCAAGACGATCCCGGATGCCAAGGGCGATATCCAGCGCGGTCTGGAAGTGATCGAATTCTGCATCGGTGCGCCGCATATGCTGAAGGGGGAATTCACCGACAGCGCGGGTCCGGGGATCGACATGTATTCGATGCGCCAGCCCATCGGCGTGGCGGCGGGGATCACGCCCTTCAACTTTCCGGCGATGATCCCGATGTGGAAGATGGGCCCCGCCCTGGCCTGCGGGAATGCCTTCATCCTGAAGCCGTCGGAGCGGGATCCCTCGGTTCCCCTGATGCTGGCGGAACTGATGCAGGAGGCGGGCCTGCCCGATGGCGTGCTGCAGGTGATCAACGGCGACAAGGAATCGGTCGACGCGATCCTGGACAACCCGATCATTTCCGGCATCGGCTTTGTGGGATCCACCCCGATCGCGGAATACATCTATGGGCGCGGCTGTTCGAACGGCAAGCGCGTGCAGTGCTTTGGCGGCGCGAAGAACCACATGATCATCATGCCGGATGCCGACATGGATCAGGCGGCCGATGCGCTGGTGGGCGCAGGCTATGGCGCAGCGGGCGAGCGGTGCATGGCGATCTCGGTCGCGGTGCCGGTGGGGGATGAAACGGCGGATCGGTTGATCGAGAAGCTGATCCCCCGGATCGAGAAGCTGAAGGTCGGCCCCTATACCGCTGGCAATGATGTGGATTACGGCCCCGTCGTCACGGCGGCGGCGCAGGCGAACATCCTGCGGCTGGTGGACTCGGGCGTGGCCCAGGGCGCGAAGCTGGTGGTCGATGGCCGCAACTTCAAGCTGCAGGGATACGAGGACGGCTTCTTTGTCGGCCCGCATCTGTTTGACCATGTGACGACGGATATGGACATCTACCGGAAAGAGATCTTCGGGCCGGTGCTGTCGACCGTCCGCGCCAAGACCTATGAAGAGGCGCTGGGTTACGCGATGGACCATGAATATGGCAACGGGACCGCGATCTTCACCCGCGACGGCGACACGGCGCGCGATTTTGCGGCGCGGGTCAATGTGGGGATGATCGGGATCAACGTGCCGATCCCGGTGCCGCTGGCCTATCACACCTTTGGCGGCTGGAAGAAATCGGCCTTCGGCGACCTGAACCAGCACGGGCCGGACGCCTTCCGCTTCTACACGCGGACGAAGACCATCACCTCGCGCTGGCCGTCGGGGATCAAGGAAGGCGCGAGCCTGAACTTCAAGCCGATGGATTGAGCCTGTCGTCGGGCGAAACGGAGCCGGGCCGCGCATCGCGCGGCCCGTTTTCATTGGCCCCTTGATCGCGCCTGCCGGGCGCGGTTGACTGCCGGAAAAGCGGGTAAGGGGTGGAAGATGGACTGGATGGCCGGACTGGGCGCGATCATGCCGGAAACGCGCGGGGAACTGGCGGCGCTGCAGAGGCGATCCCTGCCGAAGGGATTGGATCTGTTTGCCCCCGGGGATCGCGCGCAGGGCTTTCCTCTGGTGCTGGCCGGGCGGGTAGAGGTCTATCTGACGGGGCCATCGGGGCGCGAGATCCTGCTTTACGCGGTGGAACAGGGGCAAAGCTGCATCCAGACGACGCTGGGCCTGCTGGGAGATGAGCCCTATAGCGGCACGGCGGCCACCGTCAGCGAGGCCGAGGTGGTGACGATCCCCAAGCCGCTTTTCCTGCGCCTGATGGATCGCGATCCGGCCTTTCGCGGCTTTGTCCTGCGGTCTTTCGGGCAGCGCATGGCGGATCTGACACGGCTTCTGGAATCAGTCGCCTTCGGCCGGGTGGAGGCGCGGCTGGCCGGGGCGTTGCTGGACCTGGCCGAAGGGGGCGTCGTGCGCGCCACGCAGTCCGAGATTGCCGCCCGGATCGGATCGGCGCGCGAGGTGGTGTCGCGCAAGCTCGACAGCTTTGCCAAGGCGGGCTGGGTGGCCACCGAACGCGGCGAAGTGCATCTGCGCGACGAAGCCGCACTGCGCCGGGCGCGCGGCCACTAGGGGCCGCGTGACCTTATCACAGACAAGACATGCATGATTCGCTATATTTGGTCCACGAACCGGAGAAACCGGGATCAAGAGACAGGAAAGGGAACCATCATGTTGAAGAAGAATGTCGGTGGCATTGACCGTGTGCTTCGGATCGTTGTCGGATTGGCGCTGCTCGCAGGGTTCTTCCTGAACACCGAAGGCGCCTATCGCTGGGCCTATCTGATCGGCATCGTGCCGCTGGCGACGGGGCTGATGTCGTCTTGCCCGCTGTATTCCATCCTCGGGCTGTCGACCTGCCCGATGAAGAAGGTCTGACCAAATTCCTTTGAAGGAATTTGCAATTTTCTTCGAAGAAAATTGAACGCCGCCCGGCAGGGCGGCGTCTTTCATTCCGCCGCCACGCGACGCGGTTTCAGCATGTCCTTCAGGTAGCGCCCGGTATGGCTGCGTTCCACCTTTGCCACATCCTCGGGCGTGCCTTCGGCAACGATCTGCCCGCCGCCATCGCCACCTTCGGGGCCGATGTCGATGATCCAGTCGGCGGTCTTGATGACATCAAGGTTGTGTTCGATCACGACAACCGTGTTTCCCTGTTCGACAAGTTCATGCAGCACTTCAAGAAGCTTGCGCACATCCTCGAAATGCAAGCCGGTTGTCGGTTCATCAAGGATATAGAGCGTGCGCCCCGTCGCCCGGCGCGACAGTTCCTTGGAGAGTTTGACGCGCTGCGCCTCGCCCCCTGACAGGGTGGTGGCCTGCTGGCCGACCTTGATATAGCCGAGGCCGACCTGGCAGAGCGCGTCCATCTTCTCGCGGATCGCCGGAACGGCGGCAAAGAAGCCCTGCGCATCTTCACAGGTCATATCAAGAACGTCAGCTATGCTTTTGTTCTTGAATTTGATTTCCAGTGTCTCGCGATTGTAGCGATGACCCTTGCAGGTTTCGCAGGTGACATAGACATCGGGCAGGAAGTGCATCTCGATCTTGATGACGCCGTCGCCCTGGCAGGCCTCGCACCGCCCGCCCTTCACGTTGAAGGAGAAGCGGCCGGGTTGATAGCCGCGCGCCTTCGCCTCGGGCAGGCCCGCGAACCAGTCGCGGATCGGGGTGAAGGCGCCGGTATAGGTGGCGGGGTTGGACCGCGGGGTGCGCCCGATGGGGCGCTGGTCGATGTCGATGACCTTGTCGAGATGTTCGAAGCCCTTGATCGTCTCGCAGGGTGCAGGTGTTTCCCGCGCGCCGTTCAGGCGCATGGCAGCGGTCTTGAACAGCGTTTCGATGGTGAGCGTGGATTTCCCCCCGCCCGACACGCCGGTCACGCAGACGAATTTGCCAAGCGGGAAGTCGACGGTGACGTCTTTCAGGTTGTTACCCGTCGCGCCGACGACCGTCAGTTTCTTGCCGCTGCCCTTGCGGCGGGTCTTCGGCACGGCGATTTCGCGCTGGCCCGAAAGGTATTGCCCCGTCAGGCTGACCGGATCGGCGGCAACCTGTTCGGGCGTGCCGTGGCTGACGACGCGCCCGCCATGGACGCCCGCGCCGGGGCCGATGTCGAAGACGTAATCCGCCTCGCGGATCGCGTCTTCGTCATGTTCCACGACGAGGACGGTATTGCCCTGATCGCGCAGGTTCTTCAGCGTCGTCAGCAGGCGATCATTGTCGCGCTGATGCAGGCCGATGGAGGGTTCGTCCAGCACGTAAAGGACGCCCGTCAGTCCCGACCCGATCTGAGACGCCAGACGGATGCGCTGAGATTCCCCGCCCGACAGCGTGCCGGCATTTCGCGAAAGCGTCAGGTAGTCGAGGCCGACATTTACAAGGAATCCAAGGCGTTCGCGGATTTCCTTCAGGATCGCACGGGCGATTTCGTTCTTCTGGTTCGACAGGCTGTCGGGAACCGTGCCGATCCAGGCGAAGGCCTCCTTGATCGACATGCGGACAACCTCGCCCACATGCAGGCCCGCGATCTTGACCGCCAGCGCCTCGGGCCGCAGGCGGTATCCGTGGCAGGTGCCGCAGTTGCGGTTGTTCTGGTAGCGTTCGAATTCCTCGCGCACCCATGCGCTGTCAGTTTCGCGATAGCGGCGTTCCATGTTGGGGATGACGCCTTCGAAGACACGGCTGACCTCATAGATCCGGCCGCCTTCATCATAGCGGAAGCGGATCTCTTCATCCCCCGATCCGTGAAGGAATACCTGATGCACATGGGCAGGCAGGTCTTTCCACTTTTTCTTGGCATCGAATTCGTAATGCTTTGCAAGGGCCTGGATCGTTTGCGTGAAGTAGGGGCTTTTCGATTTGGCCCAGGGGGCCAGCGCCCCCTGCATGAGCGTCAGGCCCTGATCGGGCACGACGAGGCGTTCATCGAAGAACAACTCCACCCCCAGCCCATCACAGGCCGGGCAGGCGCCGAAGGGCGCGTTGAAGGAGAAGAGGCGCGGTTCGATTTCGGGAATGGTGAAGCCCGACACGGGGCAGGCGAAGTTTTCCGAATAGGTGATGCGTTCCGGCTCGCCCTCGGCCGGCGCGGTTTCGAGGATGGCAATGCCATCGGCAAGGTCGAGTGCAGTGCGGAAGCTGTCGGCAAGGCGCGTCTCCAGCCCCTCGCGCACGACGATCCGGTCGACGACCACGTCGATATCGTGGCGGAATTTCTTGTCGAGCGTCGGGGGTTCTTCCAGTTCGTAGAACTGCCCATCCACCTTGACGCGCTGAAAACCCTGCTTGCGCAGGTCGAGGAATTCCTTCTTGTACTCCCCCTTCCGGTCGCGGACGATCGGGGCCAGCAGATAGGCGCGCGTCCCTTCCGGCATGGCCATGACGGCATCCACCATGTCCTGCACCTGCATCGCGGTGATGGGCAGGCCCGTGGCGGGGCTGTAGGGGGTGCCGACGCGGGCGAAAAGCAGGCGGAGGTAATCGTAGATCTCGGTCACCGTGCCGACGGTGGAACGGGGGTTCTTCGACGTGGTCTTCTGTTCGATGGAGATGGCGGGGGACAGGCCCGAGATATGATCGACATCCGGCTTGCCCATCATGTCGAGGAACTGCCGCGCATAGGCCGAGAGCGACTCGACATAACGGCGCTGCCCTTCGGCATAGATCGTGTCGAAAGCCAGCGAGGACTTGCCAGAGCCCGAAAGCCCGGTGATCACCACAAGCTGATCGCGCGGGATATCGACATCCACGCCTTTCAGATTGTGTTCGCGCGCGCCGCGCACCTCGATGAACTTCTGTTCGGCCATGCCCCGATCCCCCAGAGGAATGGACGACAGATAGGCCATGTCGCGCGAGTCTCCAATCCAAAAATGTGAACATTAGGTGAACACCAGCAGTTTGCCCGTCGCACTGCCCCGCCCGATCAGGCCTGCGCGTTTCCCTCTTTACATATTCGTTTTTTTGCATATCTATTCCGGCAGAGAATCCTGTCAGAAGGCGCAGCCATGACCCCCATCACTTCCATTCCGCAGGCCATCGACATGGCTGCAAAGGGCCAGATCGTGCTTCTGGATGTGCGCGAGTCGGGCGAGCTGTCCCAATCGGGCACGGCGAAGGGGGCGGTGCATATCCCGCTCGGTCTCTTGCCGCTGAAAGCCGATCCGCGGGCACCGGACTATGACAAGCGCCTCGCCGGAAAGCCGGTCGCGGTGTTCTGCGCGGCGGGCGCGCGGGCGGGTCGGGCGGTGGCCCTGCTGACGCAGTTCGGGCATGAGGCCGTGAATATCGGCGGCTTCGGCGATTGGTGCGGCTGCGGCGGCCCGGTTCAGCGCCACGCCTGACGGCGGCGCGCCTGCAGGGCGTGCAGCGCAATCCCGGCAGCGCAGAGCGGCAGGACAAAGACGATCAAACCCACAGGCCCCATCGCGCCGATCATCAGCGCAAGGACGGGCGTGCCTGTCGTGGTGCCGACATTGCCCAGTTGCGCCACCGCCCCCGAGGCGCGGGCGCGGTCTTCGGCGGTGTCGTTCAGTTGCGGGATCGAGGCGAAGCTGGCCCCCTGGACGATGCCCATGGCCCCGGCAAGGGCAAAGGCCGCCAGAAGCGCCCCCATGCCCTGGCCCCAGGCCAACCAGAGCAGCAGCGTGGCAAGCAGCCCGACGGCATAGCCCGCCTGCACCATCTGCACCGCGCTGACATGGCGCAGCCCCCAGACACCCAGCGTCAGCGAGACGGCGATGGAGACAAGCGGCATCCCGGCGGCGGCCAATGCCCTCTGGTCTTCGGGCAGGAGCGGCGGCAGCAGCGTCAGCAAGGCGACGTAGATCGCGGTGTAGAAGACAAAGCCCATCGCCGGCGCGGCAATGCGGGGCGAGGCATAGATGATGCCATGCTGCCGGATCAATCCGCCGATTGAGGGCAAGGCCGGCGCGACGGGATCAGGGGGCAGCAGCGCCACCAGCACCACTGCCAGCACCGCCATCCAGCCCGCATGGCCAAGAAACAGCGCCGCAATACTGCCGCCCTGCAGCAGCGGCGGGGCGATCAGGGCAAGAAGCGCATAGGTGACACCGAAGAAACTGCTCCACAGGGTCATGGCCAGGCCCTGATGGCGGGGCGGGGCGATGCCCGCGATCATGGTCGGGCCGACGACGACGATGGCCAGATGCGAGACCCCTTCGAAGACACGGGTCAGGATCAGCAGGGCATAAGGCAGCGGCAATGTCTGCAGAGCCGAGACCGCCGCCCCCAGCACCAGTGCCGCCACGATGGCGCGGCGCGGGCCGATGCGGGCGACAAGAAGGCCCGAGGTCGTTCCGAAGATCAGCCCCACGATGCCGACGATGGAGACGATCAACCCGATGCCCGCGGCCCCCTGTTCGGGATAGCGCGCGGCCATCAGATCAAAGGCAAAGGACAGCTTGCCGAATTGCGCAGCCGATCCAAGCCCTGCAAGCCAGAGGGCGATCACCGTCACGACAGCGCGCATCCCCTGCCCCTTCATCTGTTCTCAAATATCCTCGGGGGGAGGGCCGCAAGGCGGCCCGTGGGGGGCAGACAGCCCCCCTCCCCGGCCCGGAACCGGGCGCTGCGTCAGAAGTGCAGCGCGCGGCCGTAGGCGTCAAGCACCGCTTCGTGCATCATCTCGGACAGGGTCGGATGCGGGAAGACGGTGTTCATCAGGTCTTCCTCGGTCGTCTCCAGCGCGCGGCCGACGACATAGCCCTGGATCAGCTCCGTCACCTCGGCGCCTACCATATGCGCGCCAAGGAGTTCGCCGGTCTTGGCATCGAAGACGGTCTTGATCATGCCTTCCGATTCACCCAGCGCGATGGCCTTGCCATTGCCGATAAAGGGGAAGCGGCCGACCTTGATGTCATAACCCGCCTCTTTCGCCTTGGCCTCCGTCAGGCCGACCGAGGCCACCTGCGGATGGCAATAGGTGCAGCCCGCGATGGAGTTCGGCTTGATCGGGTGCGGATGCTTGCCCGCGATCAGTTCGGCGACCATCACCCCTTCATGGCTGGCCTTGTGCGCCAGCCACGGCGCGCCCGCGATGTCACCGATGGCGTAAAGCCCTTCGACGCCCGTGCGGCAATATTCGTCGGTCACCACATGGGTGCGGTCGATCTTGACCCCCAGCGCCTCCAGCCCGAGGTTTTCGACATTGCCGACGATCCCCACGGCAGAGATCACCGTGTCGAAGTCGTGGGTTTCGATCTTGCCGCCCATTTCGATATGCGCGGTCACGCCCACGCCCGGCTTGCGGTCCAGCTTCTTCACCCCCGCCTTTTCAAGGATCTTCATCCCCTGCTTGACGAACTGCTTCTTCGCGAAGGCGGAGATTTCGGCGTCCTCGACGGGAAGGATGCGGTCCATCACCTCGACCACCGTCGTATCAGCGCCCAGCGTGTTGAAGAAGGACGCGAATTCGATGCCGATGGCGCCCGATCCGATGACCAGCAGCTTTTTCGGCATCCGCTTGGGTTGCAGCGCGTGCTTGTAGGTCCAGACCAGATCGCCATCCGCCTCCAGCCCCGGCAATTCGCGGGCGCGGGCGCCGGTGGCCAGGATGATGTGCGGGGCGGTGAGGTCTTCGACACCCTTGTCGGTCTTCACAGAAACCTTGCCCTTGGCGGTGACGGTGGCCTGCCCCATCACGACGGCGATCTTGTTCTTCTTCATCAGATGGCCGATGCCGGAAGAAAGCTGCTTGGCCACCCCGCGCGAGCGTGCCACGACGGCGGGCAGGTCATAGCCGATCCCGTCTGCCTTCAGCCCGAATTCCTTGGCGCGGTGCATCAGGTGGAACACCTCGGCGCTGCGCAGCAGGGCCTTGGTCGGGATGCAGCCCCAGTTCAGGCAGATGCCGCCAAGATGTTCGCGTTCGACGATGACCGTCTTCAGCCCCAGTTGCGCGGCGCGGATCGCGGCGACATAGCCGCCGGGACCGGCACCGATCACGATCACATCATAGGCTGCGGCCATGCGTGTTTCCTCCCTCAAAGAAATTGGTTTGGCCTTAAACCATTTTCCGCATCCAAGCAACGCAGGGCGCGCCGGGGGCCTATGCGCCAGGCGCATGGCTGCCGCGGATCAACGGCGCGGCGGATCACCCCTGCCCCATCAGGCGCCGCACCTCGGCCCCATAGCCGCCGGCATCAAGCCAGTCCTGCTCGGCCGGGGTGCTGAAACGGGAAAGGGCGGCGTTGCGATGGGGAAAGCGGCCGAAACGGGCAATGATGGCCTGATGTGCGCGGGCATGCAGGGCCATTTCGGGATCGGATGACAGGCGTTCCTCCATCAGCTGCACGGCGCGGGCCTGATCATCGGGGTCTTCGGAATGCTCGAAGGGCATGTAGAAGAACTGCCTCTCGGGTTCCGGCGCGCCCATGTCCCAGCCCGCGGCAAGGGCGGTGCGGGCCGCGGCAAGGGCCAGGGGATCGGTGGCGAAACTGTCGGCTGTGCCGCGGAACATGTTGCGCGGCAGCTGATCGGTCAGGATCAGGAAGGCGAGCGTGCCGACCGTGCCGTCGATCCAGTGATCGAGGTTGCCATCGCGCGCCGCCTGCCAGAGATCGCCAAAGCGGTCGCGGCAGATGCTGTCGATCTCGTCCCCGCCGGCATACCATCCTTCGGGGCCGATCTCGCCCAACCAGAAATCGAGCAGTTCGACAGGGTCCGACATCGGGACCTCCTTCCCTTTTCCCCCGAGGGTGGCAGGGAAAGCCGGGCGGCGCAACCTTTGCCTAGCGGTCCTTTTCGATCACGGCGGTGGCGGCCACCGGCGATGCTGTGGGCACGAGGAAGGCCGAAGGCGCGGTGCCCGCGGGCGCGGCACGACGCGACATGCGCCAAAGCGCATAGGCCGTCAGCAGCGAGAAGAGCGCCGAGATGAAGAGGAAGAACCCGCCAGAGCCCACCTGCCCCATGATCCAGCCCGTGACGATGGGGCCGAAGATCGCCCCGAAGCCGTTCAGGAAGATCATCCCGGCGCTGGCGGCGGCCATGTCATCCTGGGCGAGGAAGTCGTTGGTATAGGCGATCAGCAGCGCATAGACCGGATTGGTGATCCCGCCCAGAAGAAGGGCCGCAACCAGATAGGCGGTAAAGGGCAGATCGGCGAGCCCCGCGATCAGCATGGTCACGGCAGCAATCCCCGAAAGGCCGGTGATCAGCAGGCGGCGATCCATCCGGTCGGACATCCAGCCGATGGGATATTGCAGGACCAGACCGCCGACATAGAGCGCACCCACGAAGATGGAGATGTCGCGGACCGAAAGCCCCTCCATCGCGCCCCAGACAGCGGCCATGCCGAACATCGCCGAAAAGACCCCGCCCGTCAGCAGCATGCCCACGCAGCCCAGGGGCGAGATGCGGAAAAGTTCGCGGAAGGACAGGCCCTTGGTCGTCTGGAAGGTCGGCGCGGGCGTCGGGGCCAGCAGGATGGGCATGAAGGCCAGCGAAACAAGGACAGACGGGATCACGAACAGCACGAAGCCCGACGGATCGCCCACGTTCAAGATGGCCTGGCTTGCGATGATGCCCACCATCTGCACGATCATGTAGGCCGAAAGCGCCTGGCCCCGCGTCTCGTTGGTGGCGGCGTTGTTCAGCCAGCTTTCGGCGGTGATGTAGATGCCGGAAAAGCAGAAGCCGAACAGCACGCGCAGCGCCGTCCAGACCATCCAGTCGGCGGCGACGGGATAGACGACCAGCACCGCCGAAATGAGCGAGCCGAGCGCCGCGAAGACGCGCACATGCCCCACCTTGCGGATCATCGAGGGCGCAAGCTGCGACCCCAGCAGGAACCCCGCGAAATAGGCCGACATGACAAGCGATATCTCGAAGGTCGAAAAGCCCTCGATCGCGCCCCGGATCCCCAAGAGCGTGCCCTGGATGCCATTGCCCACCATCAGGAGCATGACACCCAGCAGAAGCGGCCAGGAGGTGGAGAGAACCTTGATCATCGGAACACCGGAAAGAGAGGAAGCGGGTCAGGCCGTCAGGAGATGAGGCTATCATTCCTGACGGAGCGGCCAAGGAAGGAATACGACGCAGGCAGCGGATTGCCCGTCAGGGGATCAGAAGCGAGGAATCCCCATAGCTGAAGAAGCGATAGCCGCTCTTCACGGCATGGGCATAGATGCGGCGGATTCGATCCGGCCCCATCAGGGCCGAGACCAGCATCATCAGCGTGGATTTCGGCAGGTGGAAATTAGTCATCAGGGCATCGGTCACGCGAAAGCGGTAGCCGGGATAGATGAAGATGTCGGTCGGCCCGGTCCAGGGGTGCAGGACACCCTGCGCATCTGCGGCGGATTCGATCAGGCGCAGCGCGGTGGTGCCGACGGGGATGACCCGCCCCCCGGCGCGCTTCGTCTGGTTGATCTCGGCGGCTGCGCCGGGGGTGATCTGACCCCATTCGGCATGCATCTTGTGGGTGGTGACGTCCTCCACCTTGACCGGCAGGAAGGTGCCCGCGCCGACATGCAGGGTGACTTCGGTGAACTCCACCCCCTTGGCCGCCAGGGCACGCAAGAGCGCCTCGTCGAAATGGAGCGAGGCGGTGGGCGCGGCCACGGCCCCGGCATGGCGGGCAAAGACCGTCTGGTAATCGGTGGCATCCTGCGCATCGGGTGCGCGCTTGGCCGCGATATAGGGTGGCAGCGGCATGGCCCCGGCCTCGGCCAGGGCGGCATCGAAATCCTCGCCCGTCGTGTTGAAGACAAGGCGCAGGTCGGTTTCGCCCTTTTCGGCCACTGTCGCGGAGAGACGGTCGGAGAAGGTGATCACCTCGCCCGCCTGAACCTTGCGCAACGGCTTGGCCAATGCGCGCCAGCCTTCGGCGGCGGGTTCCAGCAGGGTGACTTCGACCCTGGCGATGGCCTCTCCCCTCTGGCGGTGGCCGGACAGGCGGGCGGGGATGACGCGGGTGTTGTTCAGGACCAGCCGGTCGCCGCGACGGAAAATGTCGATCAGGTCGGAAACCCGCCTGTCGGCGATGCTGTCGCCTTCGGCCAGCAGAAGCCTTGCGCTTGTGCGCGGGCGGGCGGGACGCGTGGCGATAAGGTCTTCGGGCAGGTCGAAATCGAAATCGGACAGTTTCATGCCGGGTCAATCATCCCTTGGGTTCCGCAAGGCTGGGCGGATCGCGGCGGAACAGGTCGCGGAACATGCCCGGTGTCAGGATCGAAAGCGGATTGACCGACACGAGCGAACGTTCCCTCGTGCCGCGCACCCGATAGTTGAAGCCGAAAAGCCCCTCTCCCCGGCGGGTCAGGACAGAGCCGATGCCGTTGAGCATGTAGACCGGCGAGACGACCCCCTGCAAGTCCAGCGCGCCGGTTTCAGTGCCATAGACCCCCGCCATGGAGACGCCGATGGAATTGCCGACCGCCGAGCCGCGGGTGATTTCCACGGCTTCGGGCGTCAGGATGAACTCTCCCAAAGCCTGCCCGAAGGCCAGACCCGAACCGTTGAGCTGTTCCAGAAGCCCGACGACGGACACGGCATTCAGCAGTTCAGCCAGAACCGGCGCGTCGATGACGCGGAAATCGCGGATATCGGCACGCCCGTCATAGACGCCATCCTGCGCGCGCGGCAGAAGGCTGAGGTCAAGCTGCCCGCCCCGGGCCGAGGCGAAGACGCCGGCAGAGGCCAGCACCCCCCCGGCATTGTCCGACCGGATGCGGAAGGCCGCGCCGTTGCGGCCCGGAACCACGGTGCCGGTGATGGCGGCCTGCCCGTTGACCAGCGAAGAGAAGGTGCCGTTGAAGCCGCCGCGCGGCGAGAATTCCCCCCGAAAGCGGGTGAGCGAGATGCTTTCGGTGATGCGCAGGCGATCAAGCGACAGGGTCAGCGGGATATCGGCCATGCCATCGCCCCCATCGCCACCGCCAGCGGCGGCGGGCTTGCGGCGGATATCGACATTGCCCCCGGTCACGGTGATCGCCACGGGGCGGCCCGCACCCCGGCCCGCCACGCGCACGGCGCCCGTCATCCAGTCGCCAAGCGCGACTTCGGGGAAATCGGCGGCATCAAGCCCGCCATCGGGGCGCAAGGTGACGCGCCCGCGGGCCGAAAGGCCCGGTGCTTCGATCACGATTCTGTCGATCACCGGCTGCTTGCCCAATGTGGCGGCCACCTCCAGCCGACCGGTGGCGGCGGCGGGCTTGCGCCAGCCGGTGCCGGGCAGATCCATCGCGATGCGGTTCAGATCGGAAACAAGGCGCAGCCGGGCAGGTTCGCCCTTGGGCAGGTCGATCGTCACCATGCCCTGGCCATCGCCGCGCGCCAGAACCTCGGGCAGGCCAAGGCCGAATTCGGTGATCGTGGCGCGGGACAGGGCAACCGAGCCTTCGACGCGGGCGGGCGCGGCCTCCTTGCCGAAGGGCTGGGTGAAGGTGACATCGAAGGGCACGCTGCCTATGGTGCCGGGACCAGAGATGCGCAGGCCACGTGGATCGGCCGAAAGCGACAGGTCGGGGGCCGCGACGACCTTGCCGGGAACCAGCCGGTCGCTGGCGAAATCGGTGACCGTGCCGAAGACGGAAAAACCCACATCCTGCGCCTGCAGCCGTGGCACGAGGGGGAAGCGCAGCGTCGCCTCGATCCGGGCCTGGCCCTGCCCCAGATCGACCGGGCGGCCCGCCTTGGCCAGAAAGCCGAAGGGCGGTTCGTCAAGCAGCGAAAGCGCCGCCGTCAGGCTGGACGAGGTGCGCAGCAGAACCTCGGCCTGGGCGGGGCGGCGCGTGATGTCGAGGACCGAGAAGACCGATCCCGCCATGTCGATCACCCCGCCCTGCGGGGGCGTGACGGACCCGCGGCTGACCACCATCGTATAGGTCATGCCTTCGATCGTGGCATAGCCGTCGGCGGCGCGGATCGGCGGCAGGGTGCGCAGGAAGCGCACATCCGCCTCGCGGAAGTCATAGCCCAGCGACAGCACGGGTTCCTTGCCCGGCGCGATCCGCAGCGCGGCCTTCACATCCGACAGAGTGCCTTCGAGGACGTTCTGTTCCAGCCATTCGCGCGTGCGCATCACCAGCTTGACCGGCCAGAGCGCCAGCAGATCGGTATGGCTGATGGAATCGAGCGCGAGATCGACCGAGGCGGTCCAGCCTTCGCTGCCCGCGCTGATCGTGCCCCGGGCGGAAAGCCTGCGATCCGCCTCGACCAGCGCCACCTGCCCGATGTCGATCTGGAAGGGGTCCAGATGAATGCGCAGGTCCAGCGCGCCCTGGCTGAAGCGGACGGGTTGCTGGAAAAGCCCTGCCGGATCGACCTGCATCTTGGAAATGCTGATCTGGCTGAGAAAGGCCGCGGGCAGCCGTGCGCCAAGCGGGCCGGTCAGGATATCCCCTGCCTCGTCGACAAGGTAGGAATGCCCCGAAGCCCTGAGCCGGAGCGTGGTGCTTTCCACCCCGAAGTCGGTGAGGTTCACCCTGCCCCGCGCGGCATCATAGGCCAGCGTCATCGAGGCACGGTCGAAGGGGATGGGGACCGAAGCCGGCGTCGGGCGCAGCGCGCCAGAGCCGAGTTCAAGGACCGCGTCCATGGCCGTGATGCCTTCGGCGGCGAGGGCGGCATCAAGCTTGCCGGAAATGGCCCCGCCTTCGATGGCGGCAAGCGGCGCGAGCGGCGGGATCAGCGCGGCCAGATCGCCCGATTTCACGCGATCCACCGTGGCAGACAGCCGGGCCGTGCTTTCGCCCTTGCGGGTGATTGCGGTCATCTGGGCCTGGGCGGGGGTGCCTTCCTTGTCGAGAAGGGAAAAGCCCATCTCGCCGCGCAACTCTTCGTCTCGGTTCTCCAGCCGGAGCCGACCATCGCCCAGATCCCAGATCCGGCCGCTGCGGCGATCCGTCAGCGTCATGGTCAGGGCATCCGCGTCGATCCGGTTCAGATGCGACAGGCCCGGCAGGGCAAGGGCCGCGTCGATGGAGGCGAAGAGCGCGGTCAGGCTGTCGATCCGGCGGGCCTCCTGCCCCCCCGCGAAGGCGAGGTTGAGACTGCCGTCCCTTTCTCGCACGAGGTCGATGCGCCCGCCCGACAGGCGCAGGCTGCTGGGGCGAAGCTGGCCCTGCTTCAGGGCAGAAAGCGAAAAGGCGATCCGCGCCTCGGGCAGGATCATCATCGGGCTGCCGTCGCGGTGCAGCAGGCGCAGATCCTCGACCCGCAGGCGGGGGATCCAGTCACTGTCGACGCCCACTTCCACCCCGCCAAGCGCCAGCGCGGCATCTGGCATCGCGGGGGCCAGCGCCTGGTTCAGGCGCGACTCGGCCTCGGCCACGGCCCATACGGGAAGGCGCAGGAAACTTCCCGTGACGCCAAGCAGCGCAAAACCGCCCGACAGCAGAAGGACAAGCACCACCAGGAGGCTGACAAGGCCCCGGCGAAAGCGGCGGCGGCGCGGGCGGGGCATGGGGCCGGGCGCCGTGCCGGAGGACGACGGCGCGGCCCCTTCCGGGGGCGGCCCGCCTTCGGCCTCTGCCGACTGCCTGTCCGTCTGAGACACCGCGCCTGTTCCCCCTGCCGCCTCTTTTGCCGGGATTGCCTTTATCTTCCACCGAAGGCAACTAGAACGCAAAGAATTGATACGTGAACAGCAAGGAGCCGCCCGATGATCACTGCTGGCGATACCGCCCCCGATTTCACCCTTCCGCGCGATGGCGGGACGACCGTCACCCTTTCCGCGCTGCGGCCGGGAAAGGTTGTCCTCTACTTCTACCCCAAGGACGACACGCCGGGTTGCACCCTGGAGGCGCAGGATTTCACCGCCCGCCTTG
Organism: Paragemmobacter kunshanensis; assembly: GCF_011059185.1. Taxonomy (GTDB): domain Bacteria; phylum Pseudomonadota; class Alphaproteobacteria; order Rhodobacterales; family Rhodobacteraceae; genus Paragemmobacter; species Paragemmobacter kunshanensis. Next base: position 61,663 of record NZ_JAALFE010000014.1, read on the forward strand.
ACCAGTTCACCGCCGCAGGCACGACGGTGATCGGCGTCAGCAAGGACAGCGTGAAGGCGCATGACAAGTTCTGCAAGAAGCACGGGCTGGGCGTGATCCTGGCCAGCGACGAGACGGGCCATACCTGCGAGGATTACGGCGTCTGGCTGGAAAAAAGCATGTACGGCAAGACCTATATGGGCGTCGAACGGACGACCGTCCTGATCGACGGCGCGGGCAAGGTGGCGCGGGTCTGGAACAAGGTGTCCGTCAAGGGCCATGCCGACGAGGTGCTGGCAGCGGCCAAGGCGCTGTGATGCAGACGCTGGCCGGGATGGCGGTGGAGGTGTTGACCACCGCCGACGGACGCGAAAAGACGGCGTTGGGGCGGAAGCATGCCGCCGCATGGTTCGCCGCGCGCGCCGCGGGGCAGCCCTTGCCCATCGGAGAGGCCTCGCCTCCCCTGCGCCCCTCACGTCCGGCCAAGCCCGACCTTCTGCCCCCGCGCGAGGTGCCGCGCCGCAGGCCCGGCACCCCCGCCGGGCGCATCGCCCTTTTGCATGCGGTGGGGCATATCGAACTGAACGCGGTCGATCTGCATTGGGATATCATCGCCCGGTTCACCGATCATCCCATGCCATTGGGGTTCTACGACGACTGGGTGAAGGCCGCCGATGAAGAGGCAAAGCACTTCAACCTGATCTGTGATTGCCTTGAATCCATGGGCAGCCATTACGGCGCCCTGCCCGCCCATGCCGGCATGTGGCGTGCGGCAGAAGATACGGTGGACGATCTTCTGGGCCGTCTGGCCGTCGTGCCCATGGTGCTGGAGGCGCGGGGGCTGGATGTGACGCCCGGCATGATCGACATCTTCCGCAAGGCGGGCGAAGCGGGCCCCATAGCCGCGCTGGAGACGATCTACGCCGAAGAGGTGGGCCATGTCGCCTATGGATCGAAATGGTTCAACTGGCTGTGCGGGCGTGACGGGCTGGATCCCAAGGAGGTGTTCCATGACCTGGTCCGGAAATACTTCCACGCCACCCTGAAGCCCCCCTTCAACGAGGAGAAGCGCGCCGAGGCCGGGCTGCCGCCGGATTTCTATTGGCCCCTGACCGAGCGCGAAGAGGCGGAGGGATAGGCCCTTTCCGCCCCTATCGGCGAGTTCTTGCCGAGTTGCGGCGGTTTTTCCGCGTGCTTTCCGGGCATCAGGTCAAAAATCTTGCGGGGTGGGCCGTGGCTGGCTAATCAGACGGGGCCTCCACTTGGGAGCGTTTCACCCGTCCCTTGAAGCAACGCACGGACCCTGCCAAGTGCTGACGCGCCTCTCCTACCGGATCAACGCCACGCTGGAGCGTTTCCTTCCCGAACAGCGCCTTTTCCTGAAATCCGATACCGAAACCCGCTTCATCCGCCTGCGCCCCGTGACCCAGCTGGTCGCCATGACCGGCGGGGCGATGTTCGTGGCCTGGACGATCGTGGCAACAGCCGTGCTGATGATGGATTCGATCGGGGCGGGTTCGTCGCGCGAACAGTCGGCCCGGCAACAGGCATTGTATGAGGAACGGCTGAACGCGCTGTCGATGGACCGCGACCTGCGGGCGGAAGAGGCGGTGCGCGCGCAGGAGCGGTTCAACCTGGCGCTGGAACAGGTGGCCGACATGCAATCGCGCCTGCTGGCCTCCGAAGACCGCCGCCGCGAGCTTGAGACAGGGATCGAGGTGATCCAGTCCACCCTGCGCCGCACCATCATCGAACGCGACGAGGCCCGCGCCAATGCCGATCAGGCAGAGCTTGCGCTGGCCGAAAGCACCGGATCCGCCCGCACCGAGGAAGGCCGCGTGCAGGATTCCCTGCAGACGCTGAGCCTGCTTACCGAAGCGCTGGGGGAAACCGCCCAGGAACGCGACCTGATGGAAGGCGCGGCCGAGAAATCGGCCGAGAAGGCCGAAGAGATCATGGCCGAGAAGCGCGCGATGGAGCGCCGCAACGACGAGATCTTCGCCCGGCTGGAAGAGGCGGTAACCGTGTCGATGGAGCCGCTGGACAACATGTTCCGCGATGCGGGCCTGTCGCCCGACGACCTGCTGAATTCGGTCCGCAAGGGCTATTCCGGTACGGGCGGGCCGCTTTCACCGATTTCCTTTTCCACCTCCGGGGCGGCCGCCTCGCCCGAGGCGACGCGGGCCAATGCGATCCTCCAGGGGCTGGACCGCATGAACATGTACAAGATCGCCGCCTTCAAGACGCCCTTCGCCATGCCCGTGAACACGCCCGTCCGCTATACCAGCGGCTTTGGCGGGCGGAACGATCCCTTCGGGCGCGGCTATCGTCGGCATGAGGGGCAGGATCTGGCGGGGGCCTATGGATCGCCGATCCTTGCCACGGCGGATGGTGTCGTGATCCATGCGGGATGGGAGAATGGCTATGGCCGTCTGGTGAAGATCCGGCATGATTTCGGCATCGAGACCCGCTATGGCCATATGTCGCAAATCCGCGTCAACGTGGGCGATCGGGTATCGCGCGGCGACCGGATCGGTGATATGGGCAATTCAGGACGCTCCACCGGCACGCATCTTCACTACGAGATCCGCATCGGGGGCGAAGCAATCAACCCGATGACCTTCATAAAGGCAGCGAGAGATGTTTTCTAAGAGCCGTATCAATGAGCCGGGCCCCAAGCAGGCCGAAGCAGAAAAGCCGAAAGCACCGGAGGCAGGCGTGACCAAACCCAGCATGGACTTCACCCCTTCGGCGCCCAAGGGCAAGGCCTCTGCCTCGGTCCTGTCGTCGGATCTGACGGTTGTCGGCAACCTGCGCACCACCGGCGACATCCAGGTCGAAGGCACGGTCGAGGGCGATATCCGCGCCCATCTTCTGACCGTGGGCGAAAGCGCCACCATCCGGGGCGAGATCGTCGCCGATGACATCGTGGTGAATGGCCGGGTGATCGGCCGGGTGCGCGGCCTGAAGGTGCGCCTGACATCGACCGCCCGGGTCGAGGGTGACATCATCCACAAGACCATCGCCATCGAAAGCGGCGCGCATTTCGAAGGATCGGTCCAGCGTCAGGAAGACCCGCTGGCACAGGGCCGGACCGCCGCCCCTGCCGCGGCCCCCGCCGCGCCGGCCCAGAAGGCCGAGACGCCCTGATCGCGGAACGAAGCGATGTCGCTTGAAAGGGGCCCTTTGGGGCCCCTTGTCGATTCCGCGTTCACTCCGGGTTCATTCCGGCCAGGCCACGGCGCGGCGGTAAAGATGCCATGTGGCATGGCCCAGCACCGGCAGGACGATGAAAAGGCCCAGAAAGCCGGGCAGCATCCCCAGGAACAGAAGCACGGCAATGAAGGCCCCCCAGCCCAGCATCACGGCCGGATTTTCCCGCACCAGCGCGACGGAGGTCAGCATCGCGGTGACGAAATCCACCTCGCGATCATCCAGCAGCATGGGCAGGCTGACCACGGTCAGCGCATAGAGAAGCGTCGCGAAGACAGCGCCCACCGCCGTGCCGAAGGCCAGCATCGCCAGCCCTTCCGGCGTGACAAAGACCGCAAGCGAGGATGAGACATTCGTCATCGTGGCCTTGCCCAGGAACAGCGCAAAGATCATGTGCGACAGGAAGTTCCAGAACAGGAAGAAGACCACGATCACCGCCGCCATCGACGGGATCTGCCGGTCCTTCTGGCGAAAGACGACGCCCAGGATTTCCGAAAGCACCATCGCCTCGCCGCTTTCACGGCGGCGGCTGACTTCATAAAGGCCGCAGGCGATGAAGGGGCCAAGGATGGGAAAGCCTGCCGCGGCGGGCAATGTCCACCAGACCTGCCCCTGCGCGGTGAAGGCGAAGGTCAAGAGCCAGCCGCCCAGCACATAGACCAGCGCGAAGAAGGCCCCCATGCCGGGGCAGGCGCGGAAGTCGCGCCAGCCGCTGGCAAGGGCATGGCGCAGATCGCCGGTATCCAGCGATAGTATTTCTGGCAGCGCCGCGGGCGGCGTGCCGGCCTGATCTGACATTGAACCCTCCCGTTCCTGACAACAGGCTAAGCGGTGGAAGGGCCGCCATCAAAGATGTATTTTCAGGGCAGCTTAATCTTCGGCCGTGGCCTCGGCGCGGGACTTGCCCGCCACATCCATGGCCAGCGTCGCGGCCATGAAGCGATCCAGATCCCCATCCAGAATGCCCTGCGTGTCAGAGGTTTCCACGCCCGTGCGCAGATCCTTTACCATCTGATAGGGCTGCAGCACATAGGAACGGATCTGGTTGCCCCAGCCCGCCTCGCCCTTCGCCGCATGCTGGGCGTTGATCTCGGCGTTCCGCCGATCCAGTTCCATCTGGTAAAGCCGCGATTTCAGCGCGTTCATCGCAATCTCGCGGTTCTGGTGCTGCGACTTCATCGACGATGTCACGACGATGCCCGTGGGCAGGTGGGTGATGCGCACCGCCGAGTCGGTGGTGTTCACGTGCTGCCCGCCTGCGCCGGAGGAGCGGTAGGTGTCGATGCGGATTTCGCTGTCCGGCACCACGATCTCGATATTGTCGTCCACCACCGGGTAGACCCAGATCGAGCAGAAGGACGTATGCCGCCGCGCCGCCGAGTCATAGGGCGAGATGCGGACTAGGCGATGCACGCCCGATTCCGATTTCAGCCAGCCATAGGCGTTCTGCCCGGAAATCTTGTAGGCGGCAGAGCGGATGCCCGCCTCTTCGCCCGCGGTTTCGGCCTGAAGTTCGACCTTGTAGCCCTTCTTCTCGGCCCAGCGGACATACATCCGCGCCAGCATCGAGGCCCAGTCGCAGCTTTCCGTGCCGCCCGCGCCTGCGTTGATTTCAAGGAAGGTGTCATTGCCATCCGCCTCGCCATCGAGCAGGGCCTCAAGCTCCTTGGCGGCGGCAACCTCGACCAGCGCCTTCAGTGCGGCCTCGGCCTCGGCCACGATTTCCTGATCGCCCTCGGCCTCGCCCAGTTCGATCAGTTCGACATTGTCGCGCAGGCCGCTTTCGATCATCCGGTAGCTGGAGACGGCATCGAGCAGCGCCTGACGTTCGCGCATCAGCTTTTGCGCCTTGGCCGGATCGTTCCACAGATCGGGCGCCTCGATCATGGCGTCGAATTCCTCCAGCCGGTGCGGCGCGGTTTCCCAATCCATCCGTTGCGCAAGCAGCTTCAGCGATTTGGTGATCGCATCGACATTGTTCTGCGTTTCGGCGCGCATGGCGGTCTGGTCCTGTTCTGGTTTCCGGTGCGGTTTAGCCTGAGAGGCCGATGCGGGCAAGGGTTGCCCCTGCCCTGCCGGAAACCCCGGCAGGGTGCGCGGCCTGGATATGGCTGTCAGTAAAGTCCGCCGGAACTGAGCGTTCCGAAATCGGCCTTTTCGGGGATGACGGCGGTTTCCCCGGTGGCGGTGGTGACGGTGGTTTCCCCGCCCCCGCTATCCCCTTCGCCATAGGCAAAGAGCGGCAGGTTCGACCCCATGGCAAAGCCGCCATCAACCATCATGTCGAGGCCGATGATCCCATCCACGCCATCGCGGAAATATTCGACCTGCACATTGGGGCCAGAGGCATCATCCGGCAGCAGCGCGCCGGTGAAGCGATCCAGCTTGACCCAGCGCCCGCCTTCGGGGACGCGGAATTCGGTGCCGCCATAGCGCGCCACGGCCTCTTCCATGAATTCCTGGAAGACGGGCGCGCACATCCCCCCGCCCGATGCGCCGGAGCCCAGGCCGCGGGGCTGGTCATAGCCCATGTAGCAGCCCGCCACGATGTTCGAGGTATAGCCGATGAACCAGACATCCTTGGCATCATTGGTCGTGCCGGTCTTGCCTGCCACGGGAACCGGCAGGTTCACCGCCCGCGCCGCCGTGCCGCGCGAGACGACGCCTTCCATCATCGAGGTCAGCTGATAGGCGGTGACGGCATCCATCACGCGTTCCCGTTCAGACCGGATGGTGACGCCCGCGCCGGGATCGAGGCTAGCCAGGCGGCAATCGACGCATTCGCGCTGATCGTGGCGATAGATCGTCCGGCCAAAGCGATCCTGCACGCGGTCCACCAGCGTGGGTTCCACCCTTTCACCGCCATTGGCAAACATCGCATAGGCGGCCACCATCTTGAACAGCGTGGTTTCCTGCGCGCCCAGCGAATTGGCCAGGAAGGGGCGCATCGGATCATAGACGCCAAAGCGTTCGGCATAGCGGGCGACGGTTTCCATCCCGATTTCCTGCGCGATCCGCACCGTCATCAGGTTCCGCGACTGTTCGATCCCCGTGCGCACCGGGGTTGGCCCGTAGAACTTGTTCGAAGCGTTCTTCGGCGTCCAGAGGCCTTGGGCCGTTTCCACCTCGATCGGCGCGTCGACGACGATCGTGCCGGGGGTAAAGCCATTGTCGAGCGCGGCGGCATAGACAAAGGGCTTGAAGCTGGAGCCGGGCTGGCGGGTTGCCTGCGTGGCGCGGTTGAAGACCGAATCCTGATAGGAAAAGCCGCCCTGCATGGCGATGACGCGGCCGGTAAAGACGTCCATCGCCATGAAGCCGCCCTGCACTTCGGGCACCTGCCGCAGCGACCAGCGGACGAAGCTGCCATCCTCGTCCGAGGTGACGGCGCGCACCAGCACCACATCGCCTACGGCCAGCAGGTCGCCTGCGACCCGCGCCTTCCGGCCCAGGCTGCCATCTTCATTGAGCTTGCGCGCCCAGGTCACGTCCTCGGCCGGGATCCAGTGGCCATCCTCGTCATCCTCGACCCCTTCGATGCCGATGCGCGCGTCATTCTCGCCCAGTTCCAGAACGACGGCGGGCGACCATCCGGCGATATCGCGCGGGACATCGGTTTCCACCAGCGCCGGGCGCCAGTCGGCCAGACGGTCGGCTGCGATGGTCTTGCCGGTGCCGCGCCAGATGCCAAGGCTGCGGTCATAGCGTTCCAGACCGTCGCGCAGGGCCTTGGCGGCAACCTCCTGCAGATCGGGATCGACCGTCGCGCGGATCGACAGGCCGCCCCCGAAGAATTCCGCCTCGCCGAAGGTGGTGGAAAGCTGGCGGCGGATTTCGTCGGTAAAGTAGTTGCGCGGGGGCAGCGCCTCGCGGAAGGCGGGGTAATCGCCGTTCTGCACCGACAGAAGCGGGGTTTCCGCCTCGGCCCGGGCCTGATCGCGGGTGATGTAGCCGTCTTCGGCCATGCGGTTCAGAACATAGGCGCGGCGTTCCAGCGCGCGGTCCTTGTTGCGCACGGGATGCATTTCCGACGGCGCCTTGGGCAGCGTGGCAAGATAGGCCGTCTCGCCCGCAGTCAGCGCCGAAAGCGGCTTGTTGAAATAGGTCTGCGCCGCGGCGGCCACGCCATAGCTGTTCTGGCCGAGGAAGATCTCGTTCAGGTAAAGCTCAAGGATCTTGTCCTTGGACAGCGTCTCCTCCAGCCGGGTGGCGAGGATGATTTCCTTGATCTTGCGTTCGCCGGTGCGGTCGCCCGACAGCAGGAAGTTCTTCATCACCTGCTGGGTGATGGTCGAGGCCCCGCGCAGTTCCTGCCCGCGCGTCAGGATCGCATCGCGGAAGGCGGCGGCCATGCCGGTGACATCATAGCCGTGATGGGCGTAGAAATTCTTGTCCTCGGCGGCAATGAAGGCGTGTTTGACCAGATCGGGGATATCCTCGATCGGCACGAAAAGCCGCCGTTCCTGCGCGAATTCGTCGATGATGCGGCCCTCGCCGGAATAGATCCGGCTGATCGTGGGGGGCGTGTATTGCGACAGGCTTTCATGGCTGGGCAGGTCGCGGGAATACATCCAGAAGATCGCGCCGATGGTCAGCGCGCCGAAGAGGATGCCCAGCGTGACGGCCGTGAAGATAGCCCCGAAGAATGATCCGATGAACCTGACCACGCGCGTTTCCCGAAATCCGACAGATATCCCGCGCTTATACACGCGCGCGGTGGCAAAGGTCAAAACGATGCCGTGAAAGGCGCGCGGGACGGCAAGCCCCCGCCGGGGGCAGGCTCAGGGTTGATCCATGGCCCTCAGCGCCGCCTCCGTATCCGCCCAGCGGCGCAGGCCATCGCGCAAGGCGGCGGCCATCCGGCCGCGCCATTCGGGATCGAGCAGGCGGTCCAGATCCGAAGCCGAGGAAAGGAAGCCGATCTCGATCAGGACCGAAGGGATATCGGGGGATTTCAGCACCGAAAAACTGGCCTGCTGGATCGGGCGGCGATGCATCTTCAGCCCCGCGCCGGAAATCGCTTGCTGCAGCGTGTCGGCAAGCCTTGCGATGCGCGGCTGGGTTTCGGTGCGCGCCATGTCCATCAGCACGGTGGCCACCAGATCATCCTGGTTCGTCAGGTCGATCCCCGAGAGCAGATCGTCGCGATCATGGCGTTCGGCCAGGGCGCGGGCGGCGGCATCGCTGGCCTCTTCTGACAGGGTATAGATGGTGGCCCCCACGGCCTCGCCCTCGGCCAGGGCATCGGCATGGAGCGACAGGAACACATCCCCCCCCGCGGCGCGGGCGATGGAGATGCGCGTTTCCAGCGGAACGAAGACATCTTCTTCCCGCGTCATCACCACACGGAAGGCACCATCGCGCAGAAGAACCTCTTTCAATTCACGCGCGAAGGTCAGCATGAGGGCGGCCTCCGTATGGCCATCGCGCTCCGCCCCGGGATCAATGCCGCCATGCCCGGGATCCAGCACCACGATCAGCGGACCCGCGCCGCGCAGCACCGGGGGTGGCAGATCGGCGGGTTCCGGCAGGGACCATTCGGCAGGTTCGGGAAGCCCGGCCTGACGGGCAAAATCGGACGGGGTGGCAGGCCCCAGACGCACCTGCACCCGGGTGCCCTGCCCGGTTTCCATCTCGGCCGACAGAATGCCAAGCGGGGCCTTCAGCCCGATCACGAGACGCGACCAGCCGGGGCGGAAGGTGCCCGCCCGCAGATCGCCGATGCGGGCGCTGGCGCGCGGCATGGCGGCGATGCCGGACCAGTCCACCTCGCGGAAATCCATGATCAGGCGGGGGGGATTGTCGGCCAGTCGCACCCGCCAGGGAACGGGCTGGCTGAGGGCAAGGTCGATGCGGACCGTCTCGCCCTGATCGCTGACGGAAGAGGCCGCGGGATCCAGCCGCGCCAGAGCCGAGAGATCCTGCGCAAGGACAGGGGTCATCCCGAACAGGAGGCACAGAAGGAACACCAGAACTGACCGCATCACATCCCCCGCTTTGCGCAACTATCGGCAACCCTGCCGGGCTTGTCCATTCACGGCTGCATCACCGCCGCCGGTCGCCGCGACCGGCCATGTGGCGCTGCAGGCGGGCCAGCCCCTCGATGATGTCGGGCGTGGCGCGGGCATAGGAAAAGCGCAATGTCCGTGCCCCCCGGACAGGATCGAAGTCGAGTCCCGGCGTGACCGCCACCCCGGCTTCGTGCAAAAGCTCGCGCGACAAGGCGAGGCTGTCATCGGTCAGGTCCGAGACATCGGCATAGATGTAGAAGGCCCCGTCGGGCGGCGCGATGCGGGAAAAGCCCGCGCGCGGCAGCCCTTCCAGCATCAGGCGGCGGTTTTCGGCATAGACGGCGCGGTTGGCCTCCAACTCGTCAACGGCATCCAGCGCGGCCAGCGCCGCCACCTGGCTGGCATGGGGCGGGCAGATGAACAGGTTCTGCGCCAGACGTTCCACGGTGCGGATCTGGCCTTCCGGCACCACCATCCAGCCGATGCGCCAGCCCGTCATCGAGAAATACTTCGAGAAGGAATTGACGACCCAGACTTCGTCCGAAATCTCAAGCGCCGAAACGGCGCGGTCTGCGTAATGCAGGCCGTGATAGATTTCGTCGGATATGAAGGCGATGTCGCGCGACCGGGCCTCGGCGATCAGGGCGGCCAGCGCATCGCGCGACAGCATGGTGCCCGACGGGTTGCCGGGCGAGGCGACGATCAGGCCCTGCAGATCCACCCCCTGCAGATCGGCCGGCACGGGTTGCAGGCGGTTCTCGGCCCGCGTGGGCAGGCCCACGGGCACCAGCGACAGGGCGCGCAGGATCTGGCGATAGCTGGGATAGCCCGGCTCTCCCAGGCCGACCCTGTCCCCCGCATCGAAGAGCGCGGTGAAGGCCAGAAGGAAGGCCCCGGAAGAGCCTGCGGTGACGATGACGCGATCGGGGTTCAGGTCGATCCCGTACCAGCGGGCGTAAAGCCGCGCGATGCCCTGCCGCAGGGCTGGCAGGCCAAGCGCCACGGTATAGCCAAGGGGCTGGCTGTCCATCGCCCGGGCAAGGGCCGCACGTGCCAGCGCGGGGGCCGGGCTGCCGGGCTGGCCCACCTCCATGTGGATGATCGAGCGGCCCTGCTCTTCCAGCAGGCGCGCGGCCTCGACGACATCCATCACGATAAAGGGATCGACCTGACCGCGCCTTGAATTCCGCATCGCTGCCCCCTTAAGCTGTGCGCCAACTGCTCTGTCCCCTCCGGGGGCGGAGGTCAAGTGAATGCCCGACAGGGCCAACAGATGACGGAGCCTTGGATGCGTAACCTTCTTGCGGGCACAGCCCTTGTCGTGACCGGCGCCCTGGCGGGCGGCCTGACAGGCGCGCAGTCCGCGCGGGCCGAAGGCCTGATGGACATGACCGATGCCGAGCGCGCGGCCTTCGGGGCCGAGGTGCGGGCCTATCTGCTGGAAAATCCGCAGGTGATGATCGAGGTGATGAACGCGCTGGAGATGCGCGAACAGGCGGCGGCGGCAGATCGCGACCGCCAGATGCTGGCCGATCAGGCCGAGGCGATCTTCAACGACCCGGCCTCCTGGGTGGGGGGCAATCCCGAGGGCGACATCACGGTGGTGGAATTCATCGACTATCGCTGTGGCTATTGCCGCAAGGCCTGGCAGGAGGTCGACCAGCTGGTCGAGGGGGATGGGAACATCCGTTTTGTCCTGAAGGAATTCCCGATCCTGGGTGAGGAATCGGTGCTGTCCTCGCGCTTTGCCATCGCCGTGCTGCAGCTTCACGGCGGCGAGGCCTACAAGAAGGCCCATGATGCGCTGCTGTCGCTGCGTGGCGACACCAATCCCGAGGCGCTGGCGCGGATCGCGGGGGATCTGGGCCTTGACGCCGGGCCGATCCTTGACCGGATGAACGCGCCCGAGGTGACCAAGGTGATCGAGGACAATCACAACCTGGCGCAGATCATGGAAGTGAGTGGGACGCCCACCTTCGTGGTTGGCGGAACCATGGTGCGTGGCTATGTGCCGCTGGATGCCATGCAGCAGATCGTGGCGGAACAGCGCAAGAAGGACGGGTGAAGGCCGGCCGACGGGAAAGGACGGGCAGGTTCCCCCTGCCCTATTCCGCCGCCTCGGCCGCGGCCTTTTCGGCGGCCTCGATCTGGGCCGCCTTCTTTTCCACCAGCTCGACAATATGGTCGATCATCTGGTCATTGCCGAGCTTGTGGCTCTGCTTGCCTGCAAGATAGACCATGCCCGACCCGGCCCCGCCGCCGGTAAAGCCGATATCCGTCATCAGCGCCTCGCCCGGGCCGTTCACCACGCAGCCGATGATCGACAGCGACATCGAGGTGGTGACATGGGCCAGCCTGTCCTCAAGCGCGGAAACGGTCTTGATCACGTCAAAGCCCTGCCGCGCGCAGGACGGGCAGGAGATGATGGTGACGCCGCGATGCCGCAGGCCGAGGGATTTCAGGATCTCGAACCCCACCTTCACCTCTTCCACCGGATCGGCGGAGAGGGACACGCGGATCGTGTCGCCAATGCCCATCCACAGGAGATTGCCCAGCCCGATGGCCGATTTCACCGTGCCGGACATCAGGCCCCCGGCCTCGGTGATGCCCAGATGGATGGGGGCATCGGTCGCCTCGGCCAGTTGCTGATAGGCGGCGGCGGCGAGGAAGACATCGGACGCTTTCACGCTGATCTTGAATTCGTGAAAATCGTTGTCCTGCAACAGCTTGATATGATCCATCCCGGATTCGACCATGGCATCCGGACAGGGTTCGCCATATTTGTCGAGCAGGTGCTTCTCCAGCGACCCGGCATTCACGCCGATGCGGATGGAGCAGCCGTGATCGCGGGCGGCCTTGACCACCTCTTTCACGCGGCGAGCATCGCCGATATTGCCGGGATTGATGCGCAGGCAGGCGGCGCCCGCCTCGGCCGCCTCGATGGCGCGCTTGTAGTGGAAATGGATGTCGGCCACGATCGGCACCGGGCTTTCGGCCACGATCTCGCGCAGGGCGCGGGTGCTGTCCTCATCGGGGGTCGAGACGCGCACGATATCGGCCCCGGCGATGGCGGCGCGCTGGATCTGCTCCAGGGTGCCAGCGACATCGGTTGTCAGCGTGTTCGTCATGGTCTGCACGCTGATCGGGGCATCCCCGCCGACAAGCACCTTGCCCACGCGGATCTGGCGCGATTTCCGGCGATAGATGTTGCGCCAGGGGCGCACGGCGTTCAGGGACATCTCGTCGATCCTGCTAGGGGAAATCCTGCCCCAAGACATAGACCCGCAGGCCCGCCGGAGCAACCGCCGAGAGGGCGATCCCCTGTCCGACAGTGCGGGATCAATCGACCAGCGGCGCGGGTTCCACGGCGGCTTCGGCCACATTGACGAATTTCGCCAGATCGGCATCCACCGCAAGATCGGCTTCGGCGAAGGTCTGCGACAGCGTCTCGGCCGAGAGGGCCACGTTCTTTACGACCGAGGCACCGGGCGCCGCCGGGCCATAGGTGCGCCCGTTCACGGCGAAATAGACCGAACCGGAATTGCCCGCGCGCAGGACTGGCGGTTCTTCCAGCTTGGGCACGACATAGCGTTCGCCAGCATCGAGGATCTTTTCGAAAAGCACCGTGCCATCAGCCGATTGCACGCGCACCCAGGACGGCCGCACGGCAAGCACCTCAAGCTGCGGGGTCGCGTCGGCCACGACCTGCACGGCCCCGGCTTCCACGCCGGCCTCGACCAGCGCGTCATCCACCGCATCCGCAATCGACCCGGCCTGTGCCAGATCGGCCAGAGCGCCGGTTTCACGCGGATTGATCGCGGCGATGGGACCATCGCGCGATGTCAGAACCGGCACATCCAGCGCCTGCGGGCGATAGAGACGGTCCATCAGATCGGGCTGGGCCGAGGTATCGGCCTCGGCCAGGGCGGTGGTGTCCTCCGCGCCGGGCGCGGGGGCGGCTTCGGCCACGGCGGGCGCGCGGGTCTGCACCCCGGCGAGCGGGTCGATCTCGGCCACCACGACGGGGGCCTGATCCACGGGCGCAAGCTGCACGCGCTGCACTTCCTGCAGCACTGACCAGCCGCCATAGCCGATGGCCCCGATCAGCACGGCCAGCACAAGCACGGAACCCACGGCACCCGGTTCGATCCGGGCCAGCACGCTTTCGCCCCGGGGAACGAAGGTTGCATTGGGGTTTGCCAGCGGATCGCCGAATTCCTGCGGCACGCGCTTGGCCACCATGGCCGCCGAGGAAGCGGCCGCACTCATGCCATGGGCGACGGTGAAATTCGCCTCGACACAGAACTTGCGGAAGGCCCAGTCGGGATCCATGCCCAGATAGCGCGCATAGGACCGCACATAGCCCGCAACGAAGCCCTGGGTTTCAAAGGCCGAGACATCGGCATTCTCGATCGCGGCGATATAGGTGGCCTTGATCTTCAATTCGCGCTGGACATCGAGCAGCGATTTCCCGAGCGTGGCCCTTTCGCCGCGCATCAGGTCGCCAAGGCGCAGTTCGAAATCATCAAAGCCCTTCGGCTTTTCGACTTCGCCCGTCGAAGGTTTCGACCTCCAACCGATCATGCACCCCGCCCCATCACTGCCCCACTTGGCGAGCCGCAAACCCGCGACTCATTTTCTGTCGTATTCAGCATAAACTAGCACAGGGCAAGCGATTCTGCATGTGCGCAATGGGTCAGGCAGAGACCTCGGCACGATTCAGCGCACAATGCCGCCACAGCGCATCCATCGCGCGGATAAGGTTGTCGATCTGCTTTGGATCATGCACCGGCGAGGGCGTGAAGCGCAGGCGTTCCGTTCCGCGCGGCACGGTGGGGAAGTTGATGGGCTGGACGTAGATGCCATACTGATCCAGCAGCATGTCCGACAGCATCTTGCAATGCACTGGATCGCCGACATGGACGGGCACGATATGGCTGCCATGGTCGATGATCGGCAGGCCAAGCGCCTTGAGCCGGGTTTTCAGGATGCGGGCATGCAGTTGCTGGGCATCGCGCAGATGCTGGGCCGTCTTCAACTCGCGCACCGAAGCCGCGGCCCCGGCGGCCACGGCGGGCGGCAGCGAGGTGGTGAAGATGAAGCCCGGCGCATAGGAGCGGATGGCATCCACCATGCGGGCCGAGGCCGCGATATAGCCGCCGAAGACGCCATAGGCCTTGGCCAGGGTGGCATTGATGATGTCGATGCGGTGCATCTGGCCATCGCGTTCCGCCACCCCTGCCCCGCGCGGGCCATACATGCCCACGGCATGCACTTCATCAATATAGGTCAGTGCGTTGAATTCCTTGGCAAGATCGCAGATCTCGCGGATCGGGCCGAAATCGCCATCCATCGAATAGATCGATTCGAAGGCGATCAGCTTGGGCGCCGCCGGATCATCGGCGGCCAGCAATTCCCGCAGATGCGCCACGTCATTGTGGCGGAAGATGCGCTTGGCCCCGCCACCGCGCCGCACGCCTTCGATCATCGAGGCATGGTTGAGCGCGTCGGAATAGATGATCAGCCCCGGAAAGATCGACCGCAGCGTCGAAAGCGTGGCGTCATTGGCGATATAGGCCGAGGAAAAGACCAGCGCCGCCTCTTTCCCGTGCAGATCGGCAAGCTCTGCCTCCAGCTGCTTGTGATAGACGGTGGTGCCCGAGATGTTGCGCGTCCCGCCCGAGCCTGCGCCGGTCGCATCCAGCGCCTCATGCATGGCGGCAAGCACCTTGGGATGCTGGCCCATTCCCAGATAATCGTTGCCGCACCAGACGGTTATATCGCGTTCCGTGCCATCGGGGCGACGCCAGACAGCCTGCGGGAAATGCCCCTTCTTGCGAACGATGTCGATGAAGGTGCGGTAGCGGCCTTCGTCGTGCAGGCGTTGCAGGCTGGCATCCAGCGCGGCTTCGTAGTTCATCGCGTCTCCTATCCGGCCCGGCGCGGGCCGTCCTCAGTGCGCCTTGTCCTTCGCGGCCCCGTTGGCCCCGACGCCGTGTCAGGCATCACCCCTGCGCGGCAAGCGTCTTGTCAGTCATGGAACGGCAGTCATTTGCAGACTTTGATATGCATCAATCTGTCAAACATTCCTTGCCTTGTCCCGGGACGAGTTGCCGCAATCACTCGGCAATGGCAACGGTGCAATCCGTCGCGGCCTCCTGCTTGGCGGTGCAGGCGGCGACGGCCTCCTCCGCCGTGGCGCCAAGGCCCCAGGAACCGGTCAGGGCCGAAATCGCCAAGGCCCCGGAATAGTTCTGGAAATCCGCCGTGGCCGAGGCGGAAAGCTGCAGCGGGCGCGCCTCCCAGCCTTCGGGGCGGACCTGGGCCACGATGACGCAATCAGCCGCGCCCTTCTTCTTGGCGTTGCATTCGGCAAGGGCGGCGGTGCTGGCGGCCTCGATCGTGTGGTGGTTGGCGGCGGCGATCGTGGCCTCGGACATCAGCCCTTCATCGGGCGAGATGGCGATGGCGGCGTAATAGGGCTGATCCTTGGCGACCATGGCCAGCATCTTGGCCTGATCCTTGGGCAACACGCCCTGGCCGTTGATTTCCACCTCGGCCGGGGCTGGCGGAAAAAGCAGCGCGGCGGCGGCATCGCCCGTGACGGCCTGCGACAGGGCGGGGCCTGCCGAAAGCAGAAGGAAGGGAACCATCATGGCGGATCTGGGCATGGCACACCTCTGCGCGGGACAACGTGGCTGTTCTAGCCTGTCGGGGCGGGTCTGGACAGGGGCAGTCGTGCTGTTAGGGTCGCGGCGCGGTTCACATTCAGGAGAAGCCCGATGACCCTTGACGCAGTTCTTGCCCGTATCGACGCAGATTTGCCGCAGGCGCTGGAACGGTTGATGGCGCTCTTGCGGATCCCGTCGATTTCCACCGATCCGGCCTACAAGGCCGATTGCGCCCGGGCGGCGGACTGGCTGGCCGAGGATCTGCGGGGGCTGGGTTTCACCGCCGAAAGCCGCCCCACGCCGGGCCATCCCATGGTGGTGGGCCATGGCGGGGCGGGTGGGCGGCACCTGCTGTTCTATGGCCATTACGACGTGCAACCCGTTGATCCGCTGGAACTTTGGGCGCGCGATCCCTTTGATCCGGCAATCGAGGAGACGGCCAAGGGCAAGGTGATCCGCGCGCGCGGCAGTTCGGATGACAAGGGCCAGCTGATGACCTTCATCGAGGCCTGCCGCGCCTGGAAGGCGGTGCATGGCAGCCTGCCCGGAAGGCTTACGATCTTTCTGGAGGGGGAAGAGGAATCGGGGTCGCCCTCGCTGATCCCCTTCATGCGGGAGAATGCCGATGAGTTGCGGGCGGACCTTGCGCTGATCTGCGATACGGGCCTGTTCGAGGATGCGGTGCCTGCGATCACCACCATGCTGCGGGGGCTGTGCAAGGCGGAATTCACCGTCCGGGCCGCGTCGCGCGATCTGCATTCGGGGATGTATGGCGGGCTGGCGCGCAATCCGATCCATGTGCTGACACGGCTGCTGGCGGGGCTGCATGATGCGAACGGGCACGTGCAAGTGCCCGGATTCTATGACGATGTCGCCGAATTGCCCGATGAGTTGCGCGCCCAGTGGCAGGCGCTGGCCTTTGATCATGGCAAATATCTGGGGGATGTGGGCCTGTCCCTGCCCGCGGGCGAGGTGGACCGGACGCCGCTGGAAATGATCTGGTCGCGCCCCACGGCCGAGGTGAACGGGATCTGGGGCGGCTATACCGGGGCGGGGTTCAAGACGGTGCTGCCGGGCGAGGCGCATGCGAAGGTGAGTTTCCGTCTGGTATCCCGGCAGGATCCCGAGAAGATATTGAAATCCTTCCGGAAATGGGCCGAGGCGCAGATCCCCGCGGATTGCGAGATCCTCTGGCATGACGGCATCGAGGGGTCGCCTGCCAGCGTCATGGAGATCGGCGATCCGGCCTTCGAGGCGGCGCGGCAGGCCCTGACCGAGGAATGGGGGCGGGCCGCGGCCTTTGTCGGATCGGGCGGGTCGATCCCGATCGCGGGCTATTTCAAGACGGTGCTGGGCATGGATGCCATGCTGATCGGCTTTGGCCGGGATGACGACCAGATCCACAGCCCGAACGAGAAATACGATCTGGACTGCTTCCACAAGGGAATCCGGTCCTGGGCCCGCGTCCTGGCGAGGCTGGCATGAGCGTGGAAATCCGCGACGCAGGCCCGCAGGATGAGGCGGGCTGGCGCGAGCTTTGGCAGCAATACCTTGATTTCTATGAGGTATCCCTTGCACCCGAGGTGACGGCGGCCACCTGGGCGCGGCTGATGGATCCGGCATCGCCCGTCAAGGCGCGGCTGGCCTTTGCGGGGGGGCGGATGGCGGGATTCGCCATCCATCTGCACCATCCCTCGACCTGGGTGATCGGGGATGACTGCTATCTGGAGGATCTGTTCCTGTCGCCCGAGGCGCGCGGCAAGGGGCTGGGCCGTGCGTTGATCGAGGATCTGATGGCGCTGGCGCGGGGCAAGGGCTGGCAGCGGCTGTACTGGCATACGGATGAGACGAACAGCGTGGCGCGGCGGCTGTATGACCGGTTCACGCCTTCGGACGGGCATCTGCGCTATCGGTTGCGGCTGTGAGCCGCGCGCTGCGTTAATCTGCTGCGATATCAGGGGCATGGGCCGGAGGGGCCATGCCGCGACCGGTGCAGGCTGCCGGTGCAGACGGCTGTGCATACGCCGAGGCACAGAATCGGCCGGAAAAGGCGTTAACCTTAACCCTTTCCTAACCGCGGCTGAGCGCCATGCGGGCCAGTTTGGCCGCCAGGATCAGCCAGGGCAGCGCGTGGAACAGGAGATCGAAGATGTCGAGCGGGCGGGTCAGCGTGCCTGCGGCCAGCATCCGCAGCTTTTCCCAGATATGCGGTTCCGGCAAGAAGGGCGCGAGGCCAAGGGTCAGCGCCGCGATCACGGCAAGGCTGAGGGGGATCTGGTCGAGATAATGCATGAGAAACTCCGTCATGGCGGACGGCTATCATCCATGCAGGAACTTGCATCTGTGGTGAAATGGCGCGGTTGACGGGGCTCGAACCCGCGACCCCCGGCGTGACAGGCCGGTACTCTAACCGACTGAGCTACAACCGCGCTGGTCACATTCGGGAAAGCGGGCGGTGGCGCGGTTGACGGGGCTCGAACCCGCGACCCCCGGCGTGACAGGCCGGTACTCTAACCGACTGAGCTACAACCGCGCTGGTCACATTCGGGAAAGCGGGCGGTGGCGCGGTTGACGGGGCTCGAACCCGCGACCCCCGGCGTGACAGGCCGGTACTCTAACCGACTGAGCTACAACCGCGTGTCCACCGCCCGGCTTTCCGAACGTGTGGGGGTATTACGGAAGGGCGCGGGCGGCGTCAAGCGAGGATTGGGGAAAATTCCGGGGGAAGTGGGGAAAGCGAAATCTGACGCAGATTTCGCGTCGATTTCTGCACGCAGAAATCGCCTTCCGGGCGCGGCGCCGGTTGGCGGAATTTGCGTCAAATTCCGTCGCGGTTTCTGCGTCAGAAACCGCTTACGGCGCGGGGATGAATTCCGCGTCATCGCCCGGCGGCAGGCGGAAACGGCCATGCGCCCAGTCGCCGGCGCGCCAGGCCTCTTTCGCGGCCTCGATCCGTTCCTTGGAGGAGGCCACGAAGTTCCACCAGATATGGCGCGGCCCATCCATCGTGGCCCCGCCCAGCAGCATGATCCGCGCCCCCTGCCCGCCTGCGCGGGCCGAGACCCGGTCACCGGGGCGGAAGACCAGCATCTGGCCTGCGGGGAAGGTCTGGCCTGCCACCGTCACCTCGCCCGAGAGGATGTAGATGCCGCGATCCTCATGCTCGTCCGGCAGGGGAATCGCGGCGCCGGGGGCAAGGGTGGCGTCGGCGTAGAACACCTCGGACGGGGTGGCGACGGGGACGGTCTCGCCCCAGGCGTTGCCGAGGATCAGGCGGACCTGCTTTCCCTCTCCCTCCAGTTCCGGCAGGACGGAGGCGGGGGCATGCAGGAAGGCGGCGGGGTCATCCTCGTTCTTCTGCGGCAGGGCGAGCCAGGTTTGCAGGCCGAACATGGCATGGGGCCTTGCGCGCATCTCGCCATCGGTGCGTTCGGAATGGGTGATGCCGTGGCCCGCCATCATCAGGTTGACCGCGCCCGGTTCGATCCATTGATCGGTGCCGAGGCTGTCGCGGTGATGCATCCGGCCCTTGAGAAGGTAGGTGACTGTGGCCAGGCCAATATGGGGATGGGGGCGGACGTCGATCCCCTGCCCTGTCAGGAATTCGGCGGGGCCCATCTGATCGAAGAAGATGAAGGGGCCGACCATCTGGCGCTGGGCCGAGGGCAGCGCGCGGCGCACCTCGAAGCCGCCCAGATCGCGGGCGCGGGGAATGATGACGGCTTCGATCGCATCGACGGCATCGCCGACGGGGATATCGGGATCGAGGGCGGGGTTCCAGCTCATGGCAGCCTCCGGGGATCGGGGGGATCAGGAAAGCCCGAGGATAGGCGCTGTGCGCCCGCGCGTCATCCCTTGGTGATGCGCGGGCCCTGTGCAGGAAGGCACAGCGGGATCACGCGAGGCGGGTGAGGACGCGGTCAAGCCCGTCGAGGAAGAAGGCGGCATTCTCGGCCGAGAAAACCAGCGGCGGGCGGATCTTCAGCACATGGCCCTGCGGGCCGGTGGCAGAGATCAGGATGCGTTCGTCGCGCAGGGCGTTCACGATGCGGGCGGCGCGGGTGCGGTCGGGCTGGCCGTCGGTGACGATGTCGACGGCGAGGAAGAGGCCCGCGGCGCGCACATCGCCCAAGGGCCCGTGCTGGCGGGCAAGATCCTGCAACCCGTCGCGGAAGGCCGCGCCGGTGCGGGCGGCGTTCTGCATCAGGCCCTCATCCTCGATCACGTCCAGCACGGCCATGGCGGTGGCGGCGGCCACGGCATTGCCGCCGAAGGTGTTGAAATAGCGCGCCTTCGCGCCGAACTCGGCGATCACCCCGGGGCGCAGGACAAGGCCCGCGACGGGATAGCCATTGCCCATCGGCTTGCCCAGGCTGACCATGTCGGGGATCACGCCATGGCGGGCGAAGCCCCACATATGGCTGCCGGTGCGGCCAAAGCCGGGCTGCACCTCATCGGCGAGGAAGAGCCCGCCCGCGGCGCGGATGGCGGCGGCGGCGGGGGCGAGGAAGCCGGGCGGATCGGTAAACAGCCCGTCAGAGGAGAAGACGGTATCCACCACCAGAAGCGCGGGGCGGATGCCGTGGCGGGCCAGATCGTCGATGGCGGCCTGAACGGCGGCGGGAAAGGTGATGGCGGGATCGCCCTGGCGCGCATCGGGGGCGGGGATGGTGCGCACATGCGGGCCGAGGGGCACGCCCGCCCCCAGCGAGGGCGAGAATTCCGACACGGCGGCGGTGACGCCGTGATAGGCGTTCGCGGTCACGATGATGCCGGTGTTGCCGGTGGCGGCGCGGGCCAGGCGGAGGGCGAGGTCATTCGCCTCGGACCCGGTGCAGGTGAACATCACATGGGCGAGGTCGGGCGGGAAATGCGCCAGCAGGCGTTCGGCATAGGCCAGCACGCCATCATGCAGGTAGCGGGTATGGGTGGCGAGGCGGGCCGCCTGTTCGGACATGGCGGCCACCACGCGGGGGTGGCAATGCCCGACCGAGGCCACGTTGTTGTAGGTGTCGAGATAGGCCTTGCCTTCGGGATCATGCAGCCAGACCCCCTGCCCCTGCAGCAGATGGACGGGGGTTTCGTAGAACAGCCGGTAGGCCGGGCCGAGCAGGCGCTGGCGGCGGTCGACCATGGCGGTCTCGACCGGGCCGAGTGTGCCGGTGCCGGGGACAAAGGCATTGGGCATGGGATCGCGGGTCATGGCTGTTCCATCGGGTTGGGGGCGGTTTCGGCCAGGGCGGCGGCCAGCGCCGCCTGCAGCGCGGCGGGTCCGGCATCGGCAAGCGCCCGCAGGCCCGCGGCGGCAGAGGGATAATTGCGCAGGATATAGGGGGCGTTCTCGGGGTAGCGGGCGGCGCGAAAGCTGGTGATGGCCAGGGTCGTGACCATGCGGGCGGCCACCAGATCGGGCAGGAGCGCGGCCTCGTCCCGCGACAGCGGGCTTTCGGCGGCCCAGGCGGCCGCGAAGGCGGCCAGCGCGGCGGCGGGGGCATCGGGTTCGATCCGGTAGGCGGCGGCGACGGCCAGATCGCAGACCGCAGGGGTCAGGACCATGTCGCCGAAATCGAGGATGCCGGTCACGCGGTCGGGCGCGGCGGGATCGGCCAGGATGTTGTGGGGGTTCAGATCGCCATGGATCACCTGCCAGCGCAGGGCGGGCAAGGCGGGCGCGATGCGGGCATCGAACCGGTCCAGCAGCGCGGTGGAAAGGGCGCGCAGATCGGCATCGGCGATATGGGGCACGAGCGGGCGCAGGGCGGCGGCGCGCTTGATATCCCATTGCAGGACGTGATCGGCGGCGGGATCGGCAAAGCCGCGCAGCGCCCGGGCCAGCCGCCCGCCCAGCCGTGCCACGCCCTGCGACTGCGCGCGCGAGGCGGGCAGGCCCGCGAGCGGCGCGCCTTCGACCCAGGTCAGCACCCGCATCAGATGGCCCTCCGGCAGGACCAGATCGGCGCTGCCGTCCGACAGCGGGCGCAGATGCGGGATGGGCAGCGCCGGATCGCGGGCGGCGGCATGGCGCAGCGCGGCGCTCTGGAAGCGCGTCATCGCATGGGGTTCGGCAAGGTTGGCAATCTTGACGACGAAGCGCCCCTCGGGCGCGTCCATCCGGTGGTTCAGGTCGCGTTCCGAGGTGAGCGGGCGCAGCGCACCCGACAGGCCCCAATGCCGCGCCAGCCAGCCCGCCACCTGATCGGGCGGGAAGGCGGGCGGCCGGCTGTCGAGCAGCGGGCCGAGGGGGGCGTCGGTCATGGGCGGCATCCTGTCATCCCCCGAGTTTCAGCAGGAAGCGCGGCAAAAGGGAAGCGCCCGAATCCGACAGCCGGGGGGGATGGGTGGGGGATGGTGGGCGGTGAGGGACTCGAACCCCCGACATTCTCGGTGTAAACGAGACGCTCTACCAACTGAGCTAACCGCCCCCGGGGGCAGGCTTTAGCCCAAGGCCAAGGCCCGCGGCAAGCGGAAACGGCACGCGCCGCCCCGCCTGCCGCAGGGGGGGATCACAGGCGCATGACGATGGGGGGATCGCCGTCTTCGCCTTCCTGCATGTCGTCAGGGGCGAAATCGCCGCCCGCTGGCAGGTTTTCAAGCCGGATGGTTTCCGCCCTTTCCAGCAGGGCCTCGCCGCCTTCGGACATCAGGAAGACGGCATTGGCGGCGAAATCCTCGAACCGGCGTTCAAGCACGGGGGCCTCCATGTCGGCGATCACCCAGCGTTCGCACAGGATCACCCTGTCGCTGTCGGGATCGACGGCAAGCCGCCCTGCCCCGACCGCCGCGCCCAGGTAATGCCCTTCGACCATCGCCCGCAGCAGCGCGGCATCGGGGAAATCAAGGCACTGGATCGGGGTGGACACCTCGAGTTCCGCATCGTCGATCCGGGTGAGGTGAAAGGTCACCCCTTCGGCCAGGGACAGGCCGACAAGGCCCTGATCATCGAAGCCGAGGCTGGCAAGGCCGAGCTTGCGACCGAGGATGTCGAGGGCGTGATTTGCATCTTTCATCGTGGAAACACCTGACTGGTTCTACTTGTTACGGGCCACTGGGCGCGCGGCGCGCCCTGGATCAGTTGTTCTCGGGCGGGTTGACCTGCCCACCGTCGACCGGCTGGCGCTGCGCGGCGAGGAAATCCTGGAAACTGGGCGGTTCCGGCTGGTTTTGCACAGCGTCGGGTTCGGGTTTGACCTCAAACACATCGTTGGGCATGCCGAACTTGTCCACGAGGATCTGGTTGAACTTGTTCGACAGACCGCCTGCGATGCGGTCGAATTCCGTGCCCGCTTCCTTGTTCTTGAAATTGGCGCTGGTGTTGCCATTGAGAATCGCCTGCACAAACTGCGACAACAGGTTCAGTTGCCGGCTTTGCGCGTGGACATTCGCCTTGTCGGAAGAGGTCAGGGACGGATTGACAACACGCAGGATCACGGCGTTGTTGAACCATTTGTGCATCAGGTTCTTGCCCATCTCTGCATCGATCGTCTTGTTCTTCACCGCATCGGTAATGCGTGCAGTCTGTTCTGAGATCTTGTCCCGCAGATCCTGCGGCACCTCGAACCTGTTCAGCGCGTCGATCATCTTAAGCGCGGCGCCGTGCAGGGGGGTGAGATACTCCTTCTTGCCATTTTCGCTCTTGAGCTGAGTAGTCGGAGGAATGTCCTTGAAGTCCTGCACCGTCACCAGATCGCTGATCGCGGACTCCATATGCTTGGCCAGTTTGTTCAGCCCGTGGGAATGCAGGACAAGACCGATCGGATCATAGGCCTTGCCGCGGAGGAAGGCGTCTGCCGCCTTTTTGTCTTTGCTTGCCTTCACGATCTCTTCGTCGAGGTTCGTTTTGCCTTCGTTGCTGAACTGGGCGATGCTGCCATCCTTGCTTAACAGATCATCCATCACGGTGATGAAGTTCGTCACGATGTCGGCCTTCAGCGAGCGACCTTCTGTCTTGAATTCATTCGCGATGCTCAGGAGGGAGTCGCGATTGTAGGAAAGCGCCGAGGTGAGAGACAGCCGCTCCATGAGAAGCTTTTCGACGAAGGAATTCACGAAGGCAGAGATCTGCTCGGGGTTCTTCATGTTCTTCGATTTCGCCTCGTCGATGAAGACGTCGATCTGCGTGCTGAGGACGAGCTTGGAGTTCTTCTGGAACGGGATCGACGCCAGATCGAAAGGCAGCGCCTGCTTTGCCTTTAGGATCTCTGACAGCGTGGGCGTCTTGATCGCCTTGATCTCCTTGTTTTCCAGCTTTTCCTTGCGATCCATGCGGTCGTGGTAGTCCGCCTTCATGCTTTCCTTCATCTCGGTCTTGATCGTGTCCATCTTCTTGTCGGAACCGATGGACTTGAAGAAGGCCTTGAAGCCGATGGCGAATTCCGTGCGCGAGTTGAAGAGTTTCTTCAGCCCGGCCTCGCGGTCAAGGTGCGGGGCCTTGTCGGTGCCGGTCTGCTTGACGGCGGTCTTGTCTTCGGTCCGGGGCGAGAGGCCGGGCGAGATGGATTTGATCTGGGGGGTGTTGCTGGTTTTCACGGCGGCTGTCCTTTGGCAAGGGTGATGGGCCGATCATGCCGCGAAAGGGGGGCGGGGCTTGTGTCATCGGATACAAGTGCTGCGGCCTTGCAGGGCGGGACTGGCCGCGGCCTTGTCGGGGGGGGCCCGAAAGACGAAAGGCGCTGCCTGGTGCAGCGCCTTTGCCTAAGGATGGTGGGCGATAACGGATTTGAACCGCTGACATCTTCGATGTGAACGAAGCGCTCTACCGCTGAGCTAATCGCCCGATGGCGCGGTGTTTAGTCGTCTTCGCCGACCTCTGCAAGGGCCTCTTTCGGGCCTTTGGGCGCATTCTTTTCCCCTGCCCCGCGCAGGCGCAGCGTGATCTGCTGTTCGGCCCCTTCGCCCTTGGTGCGGGCCACGCGGGCCTTGCCGAGGGGCGGCAGGTTCAGGGATTCGCCCTTCTGCAGCGCCTCGCCCAGGGTGGCGAGGGTGGCCTCGACGATTTCCTTCACGCCGCCCTTCTTCTTGCCGTCGAGGGCGGCCACGACGCGGGAGAGCAGTTCCTTCTTCTTCAGTTGCGGGCCGGCCGCGGCCTTGGCGGGCCGCGCGAGCGCGGCGGCATCCGCGGGGGGCGCCGCGGGCACGGAGGCGAGAACGGGCGCGGCGATCTTCGGCGCGGCCACGACCGCCTTCACGGCAGGTTTGGCGGCGGGTTTCTTCGCGGCCGGTTTCTTGACGGCGGATTTACTGGCGGAACTGGTGGCCATGACACTACTGCCCTGCTGGTGGTCGGGTGCGACCTGTTATCGGTGGGCAAAGGTTATCCGGCTTGGGCGCGGATTTCCACCACTGCGGTTGAACCGGCGCAGAATTTTCACGCGCTGGATAGCAAGGGGGGGCGCGGTGAACCGCGCCCCCCTCATGCCGGGCGGTCAGGGGCGACCTGCCCCCGATCAATGCGCGATCTGCGCCGCCGTGCTGGAGGCCGCGGCCTTGGCCGCCGCTGCCGCCGCCTCTTCGGCGGCCTCGTCCCATTCCACCGGTTCGGGGGCGCGGACGAGGGCATGTTTCAGCACCTCTTTCACATGGCTGACCGGGATGATGGTCAGACCTTCGCGCACATTGGCCGGGATCTCGGGCAGGTCCTTGGCGTTCTCCTCGGGGATCAGCACCGTCTTGATCCCGCCGCGCAGGGCGGCGAGCAGTTTTTCCTTGAGCCCCCCGATGGCCAGCGCATTGCCGCGCAAAGTCACCTCGCCGGTCATGGCGATGTCCTTGCGGACGGGGATGCCCGTCAGGACCGAGACGATGGAGGTGACCATGGCAAGCCCCGCCGAGGGGCCGTCCTTGGGCGTGGCGCCTTCAGGGACGTGGACATGGATGTCGATGGTTTCGAATTTCGGCGGTTTCACCCCAAGCTCCGGGCTGATGGAGCGGACATAGGAGGCCGCCGCCTCGATCGATTCCTTCATCACGTCGCCGAGCTTGCCCGTCGTCTTCATCCGCCCCTTGCCGGGCAGCTTGAGCGCCTCGATCGACAGAAGATCGCCGCCGACGGACGTCCAGGCCAGGCCCGTGACGACGCCGACCTGATCCTCCTTCTCGGCCAGGCCATAGCGGAAGCGCTTGACGCCCAGGTAATCCTCAAGCTTTTCGGGCGTGACCTCGACGGTCTTTTCCTTCTTCTTGACGATCTCTGTCACGGCCTTGCGGGCCAGCTTGGCGATTTCGCGTTCCAGGTTCCGCACCCCGGCCTCGCGCGTATAGGTGCGGATGACCTCGGTCAGGGCGG
The DNA here is from genome assembly GCF_011059185.1 of Paragemmobacter kunshanensis. Taxonomy (GTDB): domain Bacteria; phylum Pseudomonadota; class Alphaproteobacteria; order Rhodobacterales; family Rhodobacteraceae; genus Paragemmobacter; species Paragemmobacter kunshanensis. Next base: position 87,819 of record NZ_JAALFE010000014.1, read on the forward strand.
GATCGGTGATGGCGAATTCGCCCTTGCGCAGGCCATGCCCCTCGATCTGCTTGGGGATCAGGTGCTGCTTGGCGATCTCGCGCTTTTCATCCTCGGTGTAGCCCGCCAGCGAAATGATCTCCATCCGGTCCAGCAGCGGGCCCGGCATGTTGTAGGAATTCGCCGTGGTGATGAACATCACGTTGGACAGATCGTATTCCACCTCGAGGTAGTGATCCACGAAGGTGGCGTTCTGTTCGGGATCCAGCACCTCGAGCATCGCGCTTGCCGGGTCGCCGCGGAAATCCTGGCCCATCTTGTCGATCTCATCGAGCAGGATCAGCGGATTGGTCGTCTTGGCCTTCTTCAGCGCCTGGATGATCTTGCCGGGCATGGAGCCGATATAGGTGCGGCGGTGGCCCCGGATTTCGGATTCGTCGCGCACCCCGCCCAGCGAGATGCGGATGAATTCGCGCCCCGTGGCCTTGGCCACGCTGCGCCCCAGCGAGGTTTTCCCCACGCCCGGAGGGCCGACGAGGCAGAGGATCGGCCCCTTCAGCTTGGCACTGCGGGCCTGAACGGCAAGGTATTCGACGATGCGTTCCTTGACCTTTTCAAGGCCGTAATGATCCTTGTCGAGAACGTCCTGGCTTTTGTGCAGGTCTTTCTTCACGCGCGATTTCACGCCCCAGGGCACGCCCAGAAGCCAATCGAGATAATTGCGCACCACCGTCGCCTCGGCCGACATGGGCGACATGGATTTCAGCTTCTTCAGTTCCCCTTCGGCCTTTTCGCGGGCCTCCTTGGAAAGCTGGGTCTTCTTGATGCGCTCTTCGAGTTCGGCGATCTCGTTCTGGCCTTCCTCGCCATCGCCCAGCTCGCGCTGGATCGCCTTCATCTGTTCGTTCAGGTAATATTCGCGCTGGGTCTTTTCCATCTGGGTCTTGACGCGCGACTTGATCTTCTTTTCCACCTGAAGCACGGACATTTCGCCCTGCATCTGGCCATAGACCTTTTCCAGACGGGCCGAGACTTCGAGGGTTTCGAGAAGATCCTGCTTCTGGCCCACCTCGATGCCCAGATGGCCCGCCACCAGATCGGCCAGGCGCGCGGGTTCGCGGGTTTCGGCAACGGCGGCCAGCGCCTCTTCGGGGATGTTCTTCTTGATCTTGGCGTAGCGTTCGAATTCCTCGGCCACGGTGCGGATCAGCGCATCGACCGAGGCCTTGTCGCCCAGCGTTTCCGAAAGCGGCGCGACGCGCGCCTCGAAGAAGCGGTCATTGGCGATGAAATCGGTGATGCGGATGCGGGTCTTGCCTTCGACAAGCACCTTGACGGTGCCATCGGGCAGTTTCAGCAGTTGCAGCACATTGGCCAGCACACCGACGCGGTAGATGGCGTCGGTGTCGGGATCGTCAACCGACGGGTCGATCTGCGAGGAAAGCAGGATCTGGCGGTCGTCGGCCATGACCTCTTCGAGCGCGCGGACGGATTTCTCGCGGCCCACGAAAAGCGGCACGATCATGTGCGGGAAAACCACGATATCGCGGAGCGGCAGCACCGGATAGCTGGGGGAGAGGGTATCGCTCATCATGTGTCCTTGTCTGGCAGGAAGGCCCCGGCCCCGGTCTTCGGCAGCGCTCGGCCCTCCCCTTCGGTATCCATATCTGGTGGCCCGCCGGGGGCGAGTCAACCATGCCTTCACATCAACTTGTCCGCCATGATGCGCCCAGCCGAAGGCGGGGGCAAGCAGGCATTGGTCGCATCCTTTACGAAGCCTGCCGCCCCTTCTGCACGGATCGTGCCGCCCGGGCGGGCCTGTCAGGCGGCGGCCGCCACGCCGCGCGGCACCAGCGCGTGCCAGTCGCGCAGCGCCGAAAGCGCCGCGCCGCAGGCGGTGTCGATCCGTTCCAGCCCGCTGCCGATGGTATCCTGCAGCGCATCGATGCGGCCGATGATGGTTTCCAGCCCCGCCGAGCGGTGGCTGAGCATGCCGCTTTCCACCCGGCAGGCGATGCGGACCGTGGACAGCCCCACGATGAGCCGGCGCAGATATTCCACATTGCGGCGCAGCGCGCGGGCCTGATCGAGGACCGCCGTCATCGCGCCCTCGGCATCGCGGGCATAGGTTTCGGCGACCTCGGACAGGATCCGGGATTCGCGGTCACGGTCCACGCCGTCGAGCGCCACGGCGCGGGTCGCGAAATCGGCGCGCACCCCATCCATCAGCCGCGCGGCGCAAAGCAGGAAGAGGCCCCGCTCCTCGCCGCAGGTGGCATGCGGGCCTTCGCCCCGTTCCAGCGAGGAAAAGCCGCTGACATGGCTTTGCACATCCGACAGCATGACGCCGTAGCTGCGGGCGATCTCGCTGATCGTGCGGCGGCCTTCGGAGAGCTTGGCCGCGACGATGCGCATGTTGGCGGTCAGCAGATTGGCCCCGTGCAGCACATGCTGCAGATCGGCCAGTTCGCCGCGCACCTTGCGCAGGTCGACAACCATGCGGTGCAGCGCATCGAGATCGCGTTCGGGGGGCTGGCCCAGAAGCGCGCGGCGGCTGCGCATCTCGCGCAGAAGCGCCTCGGTCTGGAAGGCGGCGTAATTGGGAAATCCCAGCGCGCGCAGGCGTTCGCAGATGCGCCGGGCCGAAGCTTCGGGCGAGAGGCCCCCCGCCTCGGCGGCGAGGAGCGAGGCATATTCCTGTTCGATCACCGGCATCAGATCGGACGAGGGCTTGATGCGGACGGAGAGATAGCCGTCCTCGACCGGGGTGACCAGCGCGAAGACCCAGTAATGCAGCCCGTCGCGGGCGCGGTTCTTGACATAGGCGCCGATGGGATGGCCGGCCTTGATGCCCTCCCACATCAGGTGGAAGACGCCCTTTGGCATGTCGGGATGGCGGATGATGCGATGGGGCGCGCCGATCAGATCGCCGGGGGCATAGTCGGCGATGCGCAGGAAGACATCGTTGAAGGACCGGATCACCCCGCGCCCGTCGGTGCGCGAGAAGAAGACCTCATCCGCCGCGAAGGGGGCGGCCCCGCTGCGGGGCCGGAGCGCGCGGGCCTGTTCCATCGCGCTTTCAAAACCCTGGGCTTCGCAATGCAGGGTCATGCCCGGGATCCGGGGCGGGGGCCGTTGCCGGCATTCGGGGACGGGGTCGTCATTCTGGTCTGCCTTTTCTCCACCCCGGAGGGGCAAGGCCCGGGCCGGGAGCGGTTCAATGGTCTTACGACCAGGGCGCGCGGGCCTTTAGGCAACCATCCGGAGGGATGGCCCCCGGGCCGGGAAAGGGCGGGGTGCAGGCTGTTGCCCGCCGGGCGTGACCTGATGGGCGGGTACGCCAGTTGCGCCGGGGCTGGTGATCAGAGCGGGTCGATGTCGCCTTCGGCGCGGCGGGCGTGGAAATCGGCGACAAAGGCCGAGAGCCGCCCCGCCGCGATGGCATCGCGCAGACCCTGCATCAGATCCTGATAGTAGTGCAGGTTGTGCCAGGTCATCAGCATCGAGGCGATGATCTCGCCCGCCTTGTTGACATGGTGCAGATAGGCGCGGGAATAGTTGCGGCAGGCGGGACAGGTGCATTCCTCGTCCAGCGGGCGGGGATCGTCCTGGTGGCGGGCGTTCTTGATGTTGATCTGGCCTGCCCTTGTCCAGGCCTGGCCGGTGCGGCCCGAGCGGGAGGGAAGCACGCAATCCATCATGTCGATGCCGCGTTCCACCGCGCCCACGATATCATCCGGCTTGCCCACGCCCATCAGGTAGCGGGGCTTGTCCGCAGGCAGGAATCCGGGGGCATAGTCCAGCACGTCGAACATGGCCTCTTGCCCCTCGCCCACGGCAAGGCCGCCCACGGCATAGCCGTCAAAGCCGATGCCCGTCAGCGCACGCGCCGATTCCTCGCGCAGATCGCGGGTCACGCCGCCCTGCATGATGCCGAAAAGCGCATGGCCCAGCCTGTCGCCAAAGGCATCGCGCGAGCGTTGCGCCCAACGCATGGACAGCTGCATGGATTTCGCGACCTCGGCCTCGGTCGCGGGCAGCGCGGGGCATTCATCGAAGCACATGACGATGTCAGAGCCGAGAAGGCGCTGGATCTCCATGCTGCGTTCGGGGGTGAGCATGTGTTTCGACCCGTCGATATGGGACGAGAAGCGCACGCCTTCCTCGGTCAGCTTGCGAAGGCTGGCCAGCGACATGACCTGAAACCCGCCGCTGTCGGTGAGGATCGGGCGATCCCAGTTCATGAAGCGGTGCAGGCCGCCAAGCCGCGCGATGCGTTCGGCGGTGGGGCGCAGCATCAGGTGATAGGTGTTGCCCAGCAGGATATCCGCCCCGGTGGCACGCACGCTGTCGGGCAGCATGGCCTTGACGGTGGCGGCGGTCCCCACGGGCATGAAGGCGGGGGTGCGGATCTCGCCCCGGGTGGTGTGAATGACGCCAGTGCGCGCCTTGCCATCCGTTGCATGAAGGGTGAAGCCGAAGCCCTGCGCCATGGTCGTGGCCCTTTCCTGAAAGCGGCCCCTTTTGGCGCAAGGCGGGCGGGATGGAAAGAGGGGACAGTTCTATTCCGGGTAGGGCCGCGCCGCCTTGGCCACCGCCAGCTTGCCGCCGTTCTTCTTTGTCTGTGCGGTCGCCGTCCATTCATAGCGATGCGCGCCATCCGGCGGACAGGGCTGCTTGTATTTGAACTGCCCCGCCGGGATCACATCGCCCCCCGCATAGGCCACGACGCCGCCCCCATGGTTGAAGCCCGGCACATCGCGATCCACCAGCTTGAAGCGGATGAAGGCCGTGCCTTCGGGCACGTCCCTTACGGCAAAGGCCGGGCTGGGCACCGTTCCCGGATTGCCGCTGCTGCAGGGCTTCAGCCCATCCCAGGTGAAGGCGATCTCGAAGGCGAGAGCGGGGATCGGCGACGTCATCAGGATCGCTGCGGTTATCAGGCGGGTCAGAAGGGACATGGCAAACCTTTCCTGTGGAGGGTGACACGTTTCATCAAGGCCCGCAGCCCGGGCCATCATTGCCGGTGCCGCGCGGATTTTCGCGGCGGTGGCATATGGCCGCTTTCCTCCAGCGCGTGGCGCAGGCGGCGGATCAGGGTGTTGCGCGCGCGCTCATCCGCGGTGGCGCGCAGGGCTTCGTTGATATCGAGGATCAGGCGCGACACATCATTGTGCCAGTCCATCCGCGCCACCTGTTCCGGCGCAAGGCGCGGCGGATCGGCATTGGCCCGGCGGATGAAGCCATCGGCCGAAAGGCCGAAGCTGTCATCCAGCGCGGGCAGCGCCAGACGGTCACCCGGCAGAAGCGGGACCAGCCGCGCGGCCAGCGCCTCCATCGCTTCGGATTCGCCATGGACAAGGAACAGCCCATGGCGGACCGGCAGGCGTTCGGTGATCCATTGCACCAGTTCGCGCCCGTCGGCATGGCCGGAATACAGGTCGATGGAGCGGATCCGCGCGCGGACCGGGAATTCCTCGCCCTGGATCCGCACCTCGCGCGCGCCGTCCTGCAACAGCCGGCCCAGCGTCGCCTCGGCCTGATAGCCCACGAGCAGGAGCGTCGCCGCCTCGCGCGCGATCCAGTTTTTCAGATGGTGGCGGATGCGCCCGGCCTCGCACATGCCCGAGGCGGCAAGGATGATGTGAAAGCCGCGCGCATTGGCCAGCGCGCGGGACTGTTCCACCGTTTCGGTGAAATGCAGATGGCTGGATTGCAGCCCCTCCACCAGCGCGGCGCCGTTCTCCAACGCGCGCGCATGCTTGCGAAACAGGGCCGTGGCGCGGGTGGCCATGGGGCTGTCGACATGGATGGGGCAGAAGGGGATGTCGCCCGCCAGCATCAAGGTGGAGAGGTCGGCGATCAGTTCCTGCGCGCGTTCGACGGCAAAGGTGGGGATCAGCAGGACTCCATCCTCGCGCCAGGCGGCGCGCACCTCATCGCGCAGGGCGGCGCGGCGGTGTTCGGCGCTGGCCTCGATCCGGTCGGTATCGCCATAGGTGGATTCGCAGATGACGTAATCCAGATCCGACGGCCCTTCCGGATCGGGCTGCAACAGCTTGGCATCCGGGCCGATATCGCCGGAAAAGAGCAGGCGCAGCGGCGTGTTCGGGGCGGTCAGCTCCACCTCGATCGAGGCCGAGCCCAGCAGATGCCCCGCATTCCAGAACCGCGCGCGGCAGCCGGGCAGGACGGGGAACCACTGGTCCATCTCCTGCGGGCGCATCAGGGCCAGCGTCGCCTCGGCATCGCGGGCATCATAGATCGGCGTCAGATCCGCGCCGCCGCGCCGCCGGTTGCGGCGGTTCAGCATCTCGACCTCGGTCTCCTGGATATGGGCGCTGTCGGGCAGCATCACGGCGCAGAGATCCACGGTCGCCGGGGTGGCGTGGATCGGGCCGGTGAAGCCGTCTCGCACAAGTTTGGGCAGCAGCCCGGAATGGTCGATATGGGCATGGGTGAGCAGGACCGCGGAAATCGCGGCGGCGTCAAAGGGAAAGGGGCGGTAGTTCAGGCCCTTTTCCGTCTTCGATCCCTGGAACATCCCGCAATCCACCAGCACCGCGCCCGTGGCGGTTTCCAGCCGGAAGCACGATCCCGTCACCGCCCGCGCGGCTCCGTGGAAGGTCAGGATCGGATTGCGGGACATGGCGGCATTTCCCTTGCGATGATGCGATCAGTCGATCACGGCGAAATGTACCTCGACCGGGGTGCAATCCTTGCCATTGATCGGGATCATGTCCTGCGGGCAGGCCGACATCACCACCACGCAGTCCATCTGCGCGCGCAGCAGGACATGATCGCCGGGCTTCGACAGGGGCTCTCCCCAGGTGATGCCGCCATCGGCGGCGATGGGGATGTTCATCCACAGGTTCAGCGGGCTGGGGGTTTCGGTGCGGGGAAAGCCGATCATGGCAAGGGCGGCATGCAGGTTGTCGGTGCAATTGTCATGGTAATCGCCGCAGCCCAGCATGCGGTAGCGGTGGATATCGCAGGCGGCGATGACGGTGTCGTGCCGCCCGGGCGAGGTGTCCTCCTCCAGCACAAGGATCGGACGGCGGCGATTGGTCAGCAGCGCGTCGCCCGCCTTCGGAAAGACCGAACCGATGAAGCCGCGCAGATGCTCCATCGACATGAATTCCCCCGGATCCCCGGCATTGAAGGCCCAGGTATCCACCACCTGCGTGCCATGGGTGTTCACGATGCGGATCGCCTGCCCCGCCGCCAGCCTGACCGCCCTGCCCCGCCGCGCCGGAACCGTTTCCATGGCCGCCCTCCCCTTTCCGGCCACGATGATCCTTGCGACAGACCATTGCAAGACCCCCGGGCCCCGGCGCGGGTGGCCCCGTTGCATGGGTATTTGGGCCAGGATGAAGGGGCAGGTCGCGCTTTCCCTTCATCTTGGCGGCAAATACCCGCGGGGGTGAATGGCGGCGCGGCACGCGACGCCAGAGGGGGCAGCCGCCCCCTGACCCGAGCCGAAGCGCGAATGCGCGCAGGCGAGACAAAAGGAATGCGCGGCCCCGGAACGGGGGCGCGTGCCGCCTATTTCCTTTCCTCTTCCGGTCCGGGGGTCAGGCCATAGGGCGCGACCAGCCGCCAGACATGGGCGGGGATCATGTTCTTCATCCGGGCGGGAAAGACGCGGCGCAGGTGGAGGACGGTTTCGATCGCCTTCATCTCCACCCTGGCCCGCGCGAATTCAAGGCCGCGCGGCCCGATGCGCGGCTGCAGAAAGGCCACGATGGGGCGCGCCCAGTCGGGCATGGCGCGCAGCGGCAGGCCGCCCGCGGCGCGTTCGGTATTGGCCATGAAGCCGCGCACGGCCCCCGCGCGCTTGCCCTTGTCCGTCAGCGGTCTGACGGTGACGCGGTCGGCCAGCAGCGCCAGCAGTTCCTCGCCCCGGTCATTGCGGGTGATCACCCATTGATCGCCATCGCCGCCCATATAGCCCACGGTGATATCGGCCAGACGGTTGGTGTAATCGACGCAGGTCTTGCAGGTCATCGGGAAGAAATCGGCCGGAAGCTGCGACAGCGGCAGCTTGAGGAAGGGCACGGTGCGCGTGGGGCGGCCATCGTCATAGCGCAGCTCCACCCGGTAATCGGCGCGGAATTCCAGATAGCTGATCGTCTCGGGTCGCGGGTCGATCCGGGCTAGGAAATGGTGGAAATTCTCGGTCGTCGTATTGTCGGAACAGGGGGTCCCGATGACATGGATCCGCTCGAAGCCCAGTTCCGCCTCGAGCGCGCGCAGGGCGTGGACCTGGCAGGGAATGCCCACCACCGCGATGCGCCGGTGCCCGGCGGCAGCGGCGGGTTCGAGCAGCGCGAGCGTCGGGCCGAACCCCATGCGCATGCCGCGGACCCGCGGCATCTCGGCCGGGTCGGTGACGATCACCGGCAGGGGTTTCCAGCGGTCCTCGGGATCGGGCGCGGTGGTCAGCACCGCCGTCACCGCCCCGGTTTCCAGAAGCCGCGCGGCCAAGGCCGTGGTGATCCCGGTCCATTGCGCGCCGGGCAGCGGCGCGGTCATGCGAACGCGCAGCATGCGGCGGGTGACGCCGAAGAAACGCTCTTCGCCCTGTGCCGGGTCGGCCGGGCGGCCATGCGCGCGCGCCTCGCGCGCGGGGTAGTCGGGCGCGATGAACTGGCAGGCCCGGCCGCAGGCGCGGCCATCGCCCAGGCGCGAGATGCCGCAATCGGTGCAAAGCCCCGGGCGCGGCGCACCGCCAAGCGACGGGGCGGCAAGGCCGGGCATGGGGGGAAGCGGGCCGTCGGGCATGATGATCCCTGCGGGCCGGGCTGGCCCTTGGGCAAAGCTAGTGCGCGTCAGCCGTTACGTCCAGAAAAACTGTCAGGCCTGATTGACAGTCTGCCGCCCCGAGCGTGGCGCTCCGCGATAGAGCGCGGTCAGGAGCGTGGCCAGATCGCCGCCCTGCAGCCTGTGCGGGGCGAGCGGCTCCAGCGCCCGGCGGGCCGCGGCGGCATCGCGCAGGACAAGGCCCGAAAGGCTTTGTCCCAGGGGGGCGCGGGTCAGCAGCAGGTGGATCTGCGCCTGCATCAGCAGGTTCAGGCGGATGGCATGGCGCAGCGCCTCCCATGCCGGGGCGTCGGTGGCCGGGCTGAAGGCCCAGAGCCGCAGGGGAAAGGGATCGCGGCAGCCCGGCAGCGGGCGGCTCCAGCCCGAGAGGCCCGAGGCCGGATCGGCGCTGTCGGGATCGGGATCGACGGATTGCAGGATCGCTTCGGAGAAGGCGCCGATGGCGGCGCGGCTGATCAGGGTCGCGCCGCGGCGGCGGGGCCTGTCCCAGCGCAGGTCCACATGCGGGGCCAGGAGCGTGGCCGCGCGGGAAAGCAGGTGCAGGTCTCGGGGCATGGGACAGATCCTTGTCAGGGGACAGGAACGGGAACTGGAACAACGGGTCAAGGCTGGCACAGCCTTTCCCCCCTGCGAAGACAGGATGACGGCGGGGCGGCAGACCAAAGGCAGCGGCGCGGGCGCAAAGGGATAGCGCCGGGTCAGGCGAACATCGGGAAGGTCACGCCCAGCGACCAGGCCAGCATCAGCCCCATGCCGATGCCCGCGATGGCGGGCAGGCCCGTCCGTCGCCCGATCACCCCCGAAAGCGTGCCGAAGATCAGGAAGAAGAGCAGGATCACCGGCAGGATGATCAGAAGGAACATCAGCCGGTCGAAGTTCAGCGCCACCGCCGCAAGAAGCGAGGCGAGGAAGGCCCCGCGCGCCAAGAGCACGCGCCAGAGCGGCGCGCGACCGCCCTCTGTCAGGATCGCGTCGCCCAGCAGATAGGGCACCGCGCCAAGCGCCAGCCCCGCGATCACCGCAAGGCGGCCCGCATGCGGCAGGAAGGAGGCCACCGCCTGATCCAGCGCCAGCCCGAATCCCGCGATGGAAGCCGCGCCCACCAGCAGCGCAAGCGGCCAGACCCGCGCCGGGAACTGCCCGGCAAGCGCCCCGGCCCGGGCCAGCAGCGCAAGCGTCAGCGCGCCATAGGCCGCGAAATGCAGCACCAGGTAATCGGCCACGAGGACGGGCAGGATGCGCGTCTCGATGGGGGCAAGAAGCAGCGGCACGGCAAGGGGCGGCAGCAGGCAGGCGGCAAGGAAGGGGCGCAGCCCAAGGGGCGCTGCCCCGGCAGGCGCGCCTGCGGGCGGGCCTGCGGGCAGCGCCCGGGCCAGGGGCCAGGCCAGCGCCGCGACGCCTGCCAGCAGAAGCAGGATCCAGCCGCCCCGGTTCTCGGCGGGCCTTGCGCCATCACGCCCGAAGACCCGGTCAAGCCAGAGCGCCGCCGCATCCAGCGCCACGGTGGATTGCAGCACCGCCACATGTTCCACATGGGGGGCCAGGATCAGGCGGCGCGCGGTGCCCTGCGTGATCTCGCCCACCTCGCTCTCCGGTCCCGCTGCCGGATCGGTGAGGCGCAAGAGGCGCAGCCCCTCATCCGCGAGGCGGCTTTCCCATGCGCCCGCGATCAGCAGCAGATTGGCGGGTTCCGCAGGCGTCACCGCCCGCGAAAAGGCCGAGACGGCCACCACCGCCTGCACGGCGGGGGATTCGGGATCGGGCAGGGCCGCGCGGATCACGATGTCAGAGGCCATGGAATGGCCCAGATAGGCCAGCCGCCCATCGGCGCGGGGATGGGCCAGCGCGGCGCGGGCGACGGCGCGCAACTCATCAACCATCAACCGGGTGGTGCCCTCGACCGAGGTGACATCCCCCGTCATCGGGTGGGGATTGCGGCCATGGCCCATGAAATCGAAACTGGCCACCAGATAGCCCGACTGCGCCAGGGCGAGCGAGAAGGACTCCATCCATTGCCGCGATCCGGCAAAGCCATGCGCCACCACGACAAGGGGCGCGGGATCGGTGCCGGGCGGCAGGTAAAGCGTGGCAGGGGCGATATCGGCCCCGGCGAGCGGCTGGATCGTCAGCCCCTTGCGGGCGCTGTCGAGATGCCAGAGCGAGACGAGGATGGCCAGAAGGGCGCACAGGGCCACTGCGATGCGTTTCATTGCGCGGTCATCCCCTGCCCTGCCTTCCCTGCCCTGCCCTTTCTGCCCCACCTAGCACGCGCGGCGGCGGATGCCACGGTGGCGAAAGCGTGAGCGGTGCCCTCGCGGCGGGCCATTGTCGCGGCGGCGGGCAGCGCTTAGGGTGCCGCGCCATCGACTCAGCCATCGAACGGGGTTTTGCGTGATCCGTGCCTTCGCCCTTCTCTCCCTCGGCCTGCTGGCCGCCTGCGGTTCGTCCCGGGACATGCAGCTTTATCCCGTCGCAGGCCCGCTGGCCGCGCAGGTGCCGCCGCCTGTCGTCGTGGCCAAGGCCACGAATGCGCGCGACAATTCCGGCGAGTTGAGCTTTCGCCTGCCGAAGGGGCCGCGCTGCAACGGCACCTGGACCAGCGTCGCCCCGACGGTGGTGACCAAGGAGCGCGGGATCGACCTGTCGATCCGCAATCTGGGCGGGCGGCTGGGGCGTGACCGGTCGACCGTGGCCGGGGTGAATTCCGGCGAGATCTATGCCGTCTGCCGCGACGGGACCATCGTGCAGGGCACCTTCGTGACGGGCAGCGGCACGACCAGCGGCACAGGCACGGCGACGGATACGCTGGGCAACAGCTACAAGGTGCTGTTCTAGGCGCGGATCGCCTGACCTGCGCGCCCGGACCGGATCGGTCAGGGCTTGAAGCTGATCGAAAGGGTGAAATCGGCCTGCCCCGCCCCCAGCGCCCGGGGGGCGCGCGGGAAGCGGCCCGCGCGCTGCACCGCCTTGACGGCGGCGGCATCCAGCGCAGGCTGGCCGGAAGAGGCCAGCACCCCCACCGCGATCAGCCGTCCGTCGGTGCCTACTGAGATCCGAAGCTTGACCGTGCCTGTGGCCCCGCCCGCATCGCGCGGATAGGATTTGCGCCTTTCGATGCGGGCGCGGATTTCGGCCCCCCATTCCGCCCGCAGGTTGCGCGCCGCATCGCCCGAGGCGGTGGCGGCGCGGGCCTGCCCCTGCTGACCGGCGGCCTCTGCCCCGCCCTGCCCTGCGGCGGTCTGCGCAGGCTGGGCCGGGCTGGGCGCGGGGGCGGGTTTTGCTGCGGGCTTGGGCTTGGGTTCGGGTTTCGGTTCGGGTTTGGGTTCAGGCTTGGGTTCGGGCTTGGGTTCAGGTGGCGGAGGGGGCGGCGGCGGCGTCTCGACACGGGGGGCGGCATCGGGTGCGGCGGGCTGCGGCAGGGCCAGTGCCATCGGCAGGGCCAGCGGCGCGGGGGCCGGGTCTGCCGCGATCTGCGGGGCGGGATCGGGCGGCGGCGGGGCCTGCGGGGCGGGCGCGGTGGTGGCAAGATCGGGCGGGGTTTCCCATTGGCGGATCATCTCGGCCAGCGCGGCATCCGATGCGGTGAGCGAGACAAGCTCCACCCCGCCATCCCCGGCGGCCTCGATCCCCGGTTCGGCATTGCCGGCAAGCCCGGCAAAGGCCGCCAGATGCAGGGCAATGGCCAGCCCGGCCGCGATGGCGAATTCGCCCCGGCGCGTCATGGCTGCACCGTGACAAGGCGGATGTCGCCATAGCCCGCCGCCGCAAGGCGCGGCAGGAGGGCCGCCAGCGCCGAAGCCGGGGCCGCGGCATCGGCATGCAGCCGGAGCGGCCCGCAGCCCCCGGGCGCGCAGCGCGCCGCAAGCGCGGCCAGCGCCGCATCGCCGGTGATCGCGCCCGCCCCCCCCGCGATGGCCGCGATGCCATCCGCGCCGAGGAAAAGCGCCGCCTCGCCTTCCACCGCCATGGCCTGCGCCGATTGCGGCGGGGCGATGGCGAAGGGTTCGGGCTCGGCGAAGGAAGAGACGATCATGTAGAAGACGATCAGGAAGAAGACCACGTCGATCATCGGCAGAAGCGGATCGGATTTCCGGCGGGTCTGCGGCGGGGCCAGGCGCATCGGGCTATTCCGCCATCAGGACATGGGTGATGCCCGCCGCGCGCAGCAGGTCGATCACCGCGACGAGGCGCTGCACATCGGCCCCGTCCTGCGGGCGCAGCACCACCGGCGCATCGGGCGCGGGCATCAGGCGGCGCAGATCGGCAATCAGCGCCGCCTCATCCAGCGCGGTGCCGTTCAGCGACAGGCCCTCGGGGCGCACATCGACAAGGCGCGGCGCGCCCGACCAGCCGGGCGCGGCGCCCCCCGCCAGCGCCAGCGGCACGCCATCCAGCTGGCCAAAGCGCGAGACCAGCATGAAGAAGACCAGCAGCAGGAAGACCACGTCGATCATCGGCGTGAGGTTCAGGCCACGCCGCCGCCGCGCCGCCGGGGCAAGCCGCATCGCCCTAATCCCCGCGCGCATTGGCCTGGGCCACGGCGCGCGCCGCGGCCTCGGCCCAGTTCACCACGGCGGCCCCTGCCCCTTCGGGCACGAGGACGGGCCGCCCGCGCAGCCTGTCCTGGGCCAGGAAGATGCGGGTCGCGCCATCCTCGATATCGTGGCGCAGGCCGTCGATCAGCCCTTCGAACCAGCTCTGCGCGATCATGGCGGGGATCGCCACCGCCATGCCCGCGGCGGTGGTCAGGAGCGCCTCCCATATCCCGCCCGCCAGGGTGGCGGTATCGGCGCGCACGCCGGCCGCCTGCAGGCCCTGAAAGGCCGCGATCATCCCCGTCACCGTGCCGAGAAGCCCCAGCAGCGGGCCGATGCTGGCGGCAAGGTCAAGGAAGCGCAGGCCGGCGCCCGCCTCGTTCAGGGTGGCGCGGGCGATCTGTTCGGTGGCGGCCTCGGTCGCGGCGCGGTCGAGGCGCGGGTCGAGCGCGGCCTCCATCGCGGCGCGCAGCACCCGCGCCCGGGCGGAACGGCGCCCGGCAAGCAGCGCCTGCGCGCCCGCGCGATCGCCGGCTTCCCACAGGGCCAGGGCGCGGGCGGTGACGCGCCCGCCGGAAAAGGCCCCCAGCCGCATCAGCGCCCAGATGCGCCACAGGATCAGCGCCAGCGTCAGCACCGACAGCGCCGCGATGGCATACATCGCGGGGCCACCCATATCGAGAAAGCCGGTGATCCGGGCCAGAAGCCCGGAGGGCGCGACGGGAAGGGCGGCAAGCGGATCGGGGCTGGGCGTATCGGGGTTCATGGCGGCACGGGAAGCTGCGGGAATGCCTTCGTGCTACGCCCTTGGGCCCTTGCGCGCAAGCGCCGCGGGCGACCTTCCCCCGCGCTTCAGCGTCGCGCCTGCAGCGCCTCGTGCAGCAGCGCGGTCACCAGATCGGGGGGCACGTCCTCGGCCACGAAGGCATCACCGATGCCGCGGGCCAGAATGAAGCGCAGGCGTCCGTCGATCACCTTCTTGTCCTGCCCCATCAGCGCGACCAGCGCCTCGGCCCCCGGCAGATCGCCGGGGATATCGGCCAGATCCACCTTCATGCCCATGTCGCGCAGATGCGCGCGCAGGCGGCTGGGGGCCTCTTGCGCGCACAGGCCCAGCCGCTGCGACAGCTCAAACGCCAGCGCGCAGCCGATGGCCACGCCCTCACCATGCAGAAGCCTGTCGGAATAGCCGGTGGCCTTTTCCAGCGCGTGACAGAAGGTATGGCCAAGGTTGAGCAGCGCGCGCTCCCCCTCTTCGGTTTCATCGCGCGAGACGATGCCCGCCTTCATCTCGACCGAGCGGCGCACGGCATATTGGCGCAAGTCGGCATCGCGGGCCAGGGCGGGGCCGTTCACCTCGAGCCAGTCGAAGAAGGCCGCGTCGCCCAGAAGGCCATACTTCACCACCTCGCCATAGCCCGCGCGGAAATCGCGTGGTGGCAGGGTTTCCAGCACCATCGTATCGGCCAGCACGAGCGAGGGCTGATGGAAGGCCCCGACAAGGTTCTTGCCCTGCGCGGTGTTGATCCCGGTCTTGCCGCCGACCGAGCTGTCGACCTGCGCCAGAAGCGTGGTGGGGATCTGCACGAAGCGCACCCCGCGCCGCAGGACGGCAGAGGCGAAGCCCACCAGATCGCCGATCACCCCGCCCCCGAAGGCGATGACGATGTCGCGGCGTTCGATCTTCTGGTCGAGCAGCCATTCCACGCAGCGCGCGAATTCCGGCCAGCCCTTCGTCGCCTCGCCCGCGGGCAGCGCCAGCGCGGTGCTGTCGATGCCTTCGGCGGCCAGCGCGACCTGAAGGCGGGCCAGATGCAGGGGGGCCACGGTGTCATCGGTGACGATGGCGGCGCGGCGGCGCTTCAGCAGCGGCGCGATCTCGGCCCCGGCGCGGTCGATCAGGCCCGGCCCGATCCGCACCTCGTAGGAGCGCGCGCCAAGCGCGACCGGCACCCTGTCGATCCCCATGCTATTCCCCTTCCAGCACATCCGGCCTTTGCGCCAGCGCGGCGGCGACCTTCTGCGCCATCTCTTCGATGGACAGGTCGGCCGCGCTGTCCACGACGATATCGGCAAGGCTGTAGAGCGGGACGCGCGCCTCGTAAAGCTGGCGCAGCGTCTCGCGCGGGTTGGCGGTGCGCAGGAGCGGGCGGGTCGTCTTGTGGCGGACGCGCTGCCAGAGCAGATCGAGATCGGCGCGCAGCCAGACGGCGACGCCCGACTCGCGGATCAGGGCGCGGTTGGCTTCGGACAGATAGGCCCCGCCCCCGGTGGACAGCACGCAGGGCGCGCCGCGCAGGAGGCGGGCCAGCACCTCGGTCTCGCGGGCGCGGAAGAAGGCCTCGCCGTCGCGTTCGAAGATTTCGGGGATGGAGCGGCTGGCGGCCTTGACGATTTCATCATCCGAATCACGGAAGGCCACACCCAGCGCCCGGGCCAGCGCATTGCCCACCGCCGACTTGCCCGCGCCCATCATGCCCACCATGACGACCGTCTTTTTCAGCCGTTGCATCACACGCCGCCCAGATCACACCTGCGTGTCCGGCGCAATTCCGCCCGCCGGACCGCTTCCCTTGCCCCCCTCAATGGCGTGAACTGGGGATGAAAGCCATATATAATCGCGACGCGGGACGTGGCTTTTGCCCCGGCTTGCGATAACAGTCGGTGCAGGCGGCCCATGACTGGCTGCATCGGTCCGCAACGAACGGACAGGAAGGCGAGAAGGCAGACATATGGGGCGGATCTTCAAGGCGGTGCTGATGCTGGCGATCCTCGGGTTCATCGGGCTGACGGGCTATGCCTATCTGGGCAATCTCGATCCCGAACAGGCCGAGGTGACGGTTCCGGTGACGCTGAATGCCGATTGAAAGGCGCCTTGGCGCCGGGGCGGGCTGCGGGCTGATCCTGGCCGCGCTGGCGGGGGTGATGGCCCCGGGTCAGGCCGGGGCGGAAGAGCCGCTTTCGGCCATCGACTGGCTGTCGCAATCCGTCACCACGCCCGCCCAGCCGCAACCGCAGGCCGAGCCGGGGCCCCCGGTCGCCACGACCGGGGCTGCCCCTGCGGGGGTGGCGGTCAGCGTGATCGGCGCGCCTTCCGCGGATGCGGTGGGGCTCTTGACGCCACGGGTGACGGGGCTTCCGGCCGCGCTCTGGGGGCCGGGGCGGGCCGCCGATATCGTGCGGCTGATCGGGGCGGAACGGGTGGACAGCCTGCCCGCGCTGCGCGGGCTGATGCTGACCGTGCTGCTGGCCGAGGCGCAGCCTCCCGCCGATGCGGGAACGGGCGCCACGCTTCTGACCGCGCGGGTGGACAAGCTTCTGGACATGGGCGCGCTGGATCAGGCGCGCGCGCTTCTGGATGCGGCGGGCAGCCGCGATCCGGGCCTCTTCCGCCGCAGTTTCGACGTGGCGCTGCTGACCGGGGAAGAGGATCGCGGTTGCCGCATCATGGTGGAATCGCCCGGCCTTGCCCCCACCTTCCCGGCGCGGATCTTCTGCCTCGCGCGCTCGGGCGACTGGAACGCGGCGGCGCTGACGCTGCGCACCGGGCAGGCGCTGGGATATATCACCGATGAGGAGGACGCGCTCCTGTCGCGCTTTCTCGACCCCGACCTGTTCGAGGGCGAGCCCCCCCTGCCCGCGCCCACCCGCGTGACGCCGCTGGCCTGGCGGATGTTCGAGGCGATCGGCGAGCCGCTGTCCACCGCCAGCCTGCCCATCGCCTTTGCCCATGCCGAACTGCGCCCGCAGGCGGGATGGAAAAGCCAGATCGAGGCCGCCGAGCGGCTGGCGCGGGCGGGGGCGATTTCCTCGAACCTGCTCCTGGGCCAGTATACGGCGCGGAAACCCGCCGCTTCGGGCGGTGTCTGGGACAGGGTGGCGGCCTTCCAGCGCTTTGACGCGGCGCTGCAATCGGGCGAACAGGCGGCCATCGCGCAGGCGCTGCCCGCGATCTGGGCCCTGATGACCGAGGCCGAGCTTGAGGTGGCTTTTGCCGATCTTTACGGCAAGCGGCTGGCCGCCATCCCCTTTTCCGGCGAGGCGGCGGGCATCGCGCTGACGCTGGGCCTGCTGGGCCCGGATTTCGAGACGGTCGCCGCGTCGCGCAAGGCCGAAACCCCGCGCGAGGCCTTTCTTCTGGGGCTGGCGCGGGGCGATGTGGCGGGGCTGGCGCCGCCCGACAGCCTGTCACGGGCCATCGCGCCGGCCTTTCTGGGCCATGACCCGGGCGAGGATCTGGCCCGCCTGCTGGACGAAGCCCGGGTGGGCGAGGCGATCCTTCTGGCCATCGAGATGATCGAACGCGGGGTGCAGGGCGATCTGGACGGGGTGACGGACGGGCTTGCCCTCTTGCGCAAGGTGGGGATGGAACGGGCGGCGCGGCGGGCGGCGCTGGAACTTCTGCTTCTGGAACGGCGGGGCTGAACCATGGCCCCGCGCGACGAAACCGGCTGGATCAGCACCTTTCTCGAGGCGCAGGCCGCCGAACTGGACAGCGCGCGCAACACGCAACTGGCCTATGGGCGCGATCTGACGGATGTGATGGGCTGGCTCGCGCGGCGCGGCAAGGCTTTTGCCACCGCCACGCGCGAGGATGTCGAGGCCTATCTGATGTCCTGCGAGGCGGCGGGCCTGTCCAAGGCCACGCGGGCGCGGCGGCTGTCCTCGATCCGGCAGCTTTACCGCTTTGCCCATGCCGAGGGCTGGCGCGCGGACAACCCCGCCCTGCGCATCCGCGGCCCGGGGGCCACGCAGCGCCTGCCCCAGACGCTGAGCCATGACGAGGTGGACCGCCTGCTGGAGGCCGCGCGGGCCAAGGGCCGCTCCCCGGCCGAGCGGTTGCGCAACCGCGCGCTTCTGGAACTGCTTTACGCCACGGGGATGCGGGTGTCGGAACTGGTGGAACTGCCGGTCGCGGCCGTGCGCGGCGATCCGAAGATGATCCTTGTGCGCGGCAAGGGCGGCAAGGAACGGATGGTGCCGCTTTCGCCCCCGGCGCGGGCGGCGCTGGCCGAATGGCTGGCCCATCGCGATGCGGAAGAGGAAGCGCTGCGCAAGGCGGGCAAGCCCGCGGGGCGGCATCTCTTTGCCGGGCCGGGCCGGGGCGGGCATCTGACGCGGCAGCATTTCCACCTGTTGATCAAGGACATCGCCGTTCTGGCCGGGGTGGACCCGGCCAAGGTGACACCGCATACCCTGCGCCATGCCTTTGCCACGCATCTGCTGGCGGGGGGCGCGGATCTGCGGGTGATCCAGACGCTGCTGGGCCATGCCGATGTCGCCACGACCGAGATCTATACCCATGTCCTTGACGATCACCTGAAATCGCTGGTGCTGGAGCATCACCCGCTGGCCCGCCCGAAGGGCAAGGCTTGAGCCTGCCGCCCCCTGCCCCCATACTCCGCCCGCGGCCGGGCCTGCCCGCGGCCCCATTCACAGCCTGCACGGACAGACCATGACGCTTGACGCCGCCTTCTGGATCACCGCCCTTTCCATTCTGGGCCTGCTGTGCCTTTCGGCCTTCTTTTCCGGATCCGAAACCGCCCTGACCGCCAGTTCGCGCGGCAAGCTGAAGGCGCAGGCCGACAAGGGATCGCGCGGGGCCGCCGCCGCCATGGCGGTGACCGATGACAGCGAACGCATGATCGGCGCGCTGCTCTTGGGCAACAACATCGTCAACATCCTGTCGGCCTCGCTGGCAACCGCGCTGCTGACGCGGCTCTTCGGGGATTCGGGCGTGGCCCTTGCGACGCTGGTGATGACGGTGCTGGTGCTGATCTTCGGCGAGGTGCTGCCCAAGACGCTGGCCATCACCTTCCCCGAAGCCGTGGCCAGCCGCGTGGCGCCCGTCATCCGCCTGCTGATCCTGGTCTTTTCGCCCGTCGTGGCGGTGGTGCGGGGGCTGGTGCGCGGGCTTCTCTATCTGATGGGCGTGCGCGGCAACGAAGAGGGGCGCATCACCGCCATCCGCGAAGAGATCGCGGGCACCATCGCGCTGGGCCATTCCGAGGGCGCGGTGGAGAAGGAGGCGCGCGACCGCCTGCTGGGCGCGCTGGACCTGACGCATCGCACGGTGGACGAGATCATGCGCCATCGCCGGCAGATCGAGATGATCAATGCCGATGATCCGACAGAGCGGATCCTGGCGCAGGCGCTGGCCTCGCCCCATACCCGCCTGCCGATCTTTCGCGACAGTGACGAGAACATCCTGGGCGTGATCCATGCCAAGGATCTGCTGCGCGAGGTGCATCGCCTGACCCGGGGCGATGAGGTGGGCGAAGGCGATCCGCTGGCGGGGCTGGACATCGTGAAGGTGGCGATGAAGCCCTATTTCATCCCCGAAACCACGACGCTGGACGAACAGATGCGCGAATTCCTGGCCCGGCGGACGCATTTCGCGCTGGTGGTGGATGAATATGGCGCGCTTCAGGGGCTGATCACGCTGGAAGACATCCTCGAAGAGATCGTGGGCGAGATCACCGACGAATTCGACGTGGTGGCCAAGGATGGCGGGCTGAGCCGGAACGAGGCGGGCGATTACATCATCGACGGGGCCATGACGATCCGCGACCTGAACCGCGCCAATGACTGGACCCTGCCCGATGACGAGGCCAATACCATCGCGGGCCTCGTGATCCACGAGGCGCAGACGATCCCCGCCGAGGGGCAGGCCTTCAGCTTTCATGGCTTCCGCTTCGAGGTGATGCAGAAGCGCGAGAACCGGATCACAAGGCTGAAGATGCGCCCGCTCTGACGGGGCTTTGCGCCTGCGGGATCAGCGGCGCAGGCGCAGCGTCACATTGCCCAGGCGATCGACGCTGAAGGGCAGATCGTCGAATTCCCCATGCGCGGCCAGACGTTCGGCCCGGGCGGACAGCAACATGTAATGCAGGTCGAAGATGGCCTGATCGAAATAGTGCCCTGCCGCCTGCGGATCGGCGGGCGCCTCGGCAAGGCGCGGCCCGTCGAGTGACACCAGTTCCAGAGTTCCTGCCCGTTTGGCCATGACGCATCCCTTCCTCGGGATCACAGATGCGCCCTGTCGCGGCGGATATCCACTACGCTTACGGATAGCGCCCCATGCCGACGGATGGGTGATGGGGCCGAATGCCCCATACCCTGCGGCAGAAAACCGCCTAACGGCTGCGGAAGAGCGAGCCGAGGATGCCCCGCACCACGGCCTGCCCCGTCTTGCTGCCCAGCTGGCGGGCGAAACTCTTTGCAAAGGCCGTGCCAACCGAATCGCTGCGTCCGCTGCTGCTGCTGCGCGGCTTTGGCGCCGGGTCGCGGCCCCCGTCATAGCGGCGCGCGCGGGCATAGCCGTCATCCGCGCCGCCTTCGCGCGCGCCGGGGGATGACCTTGTCCAGGGTGAGGCGGCGTCTTGCTCAGGGGCTTCGGCGGCCTCTTGCGCGGCGGCCTCGCGGGCGGCGGCTTCGGCCCTTGCGCGCAGCATCTCATAGGCGCTGTCGCGGTCGATGGGCTTGTCATACTTGCCCGCCATGGGCGAGGCGGCCATGAGCGAGGCCCGCAGCGCCGGGTCGATCGGGCCAAGCTGGCTGGAGGGCGGGCGGATCAGCGTGCGTTCCACGATGCCGGGAATGCCCTTGTTTTCAAGGAAGGAGGTGACCGCCTCGCCGGTGCCGACATCGCGGATCGCCTCTTGCGTGTCGAAGCGGGGATTGGGGCGATAGGTTTCGGCCGCCATCTTCAGATCCTTCTGGTCCTTGGCGGTGAAGGCGCGCAGCGCATGCTGCACGCGGTTGCCCAGCTGGCCGAGGATGTCTTCGGGCACGTCGGCGGGGTTCTGGGTGATGAAATAGACCCCCACCCCCTTGGACCGGATCAGGCGGGCCACCTGTTCCACCTTGTCCACCAGCGCCTTGGGCGCATCGTCGAACAGCAGATGCGCCTCGTCGAAGAAGAAGACGAGCTTGGGGCGGTCGGGATCACCCACTTCGGGCAGGGTTTCGAAAAGCTCTGACAGAAGCCAGAGCAGGAAGGTCGCGTAAAGGCGCGGGCTGTTCATCAGCTTGTCCGCGGCGAGGATGTTGATCCGCCCCGCCCCGGCGGCATCGGTCAGCATCAGATCGGCCAGATCCAGCGCCGGTTCGCCGAAGAGCCGCGCGCCGCCCTGGTTTTCCAGCACCAGAAGGCGGCGCTGGATCGCCCCGATGGAGGCCGTCGCCACCAGCCCGTAGCGGGTGGAGATGGCATCGGCATTCTCGCCGATGAAGACCAGAAGCGCCTGCAGATCCTTCATGTCCAGAAGGGGCAGCCCTTCCTCATCGGCCAGGCGGAAGGCCACGTTCAGCACGCCTTCCTGCGCCTCGGTCAGTTCCAGCAGGCGCGACAGCAGAAGCGGCCCCATCTCGGCCACCGTGGCGCGGATCGGGTGACCCTGTTCGCCGAAGAGATCCCAGTAGGTCACCGGAAAGGCGCGGTATTGCAGATCGAGCCCGATCTTCGCCGCGCGTTCCATGAAGGGGCCATGCAGCTTGTGGCTGGCCGAGCCCGAGGCCCCCAAGCCCGACAGATCGCCCTTCACATCGGACATGAAGACCGGCACGCCCGCGGCCGAGAACCCTTCCGCGAGGATCTGCAGCGTCACCGTCTTGCCGGTGCCGGTGGCCCCCGCGATCAGCCCGTGGCGGTTGCCGTATTTCAGCAAGAGGTTTTGCGGCAGGCCATGGCCTTCGCCGCCGCCGCCCACGAAAATGCTGTCCTGCCCCGTCATGCCCCGCCCCCGTCTGACTGCCTGAAACCCTGCCGCCTGCCCCTTGGGGGGCGGGCGCGATGTCGAAGATACATGCTTCCGCAGCCCATGCCAGTGCCGCGTTCCGCGCCCCCTGCACAAGGGCCGCCCCCGCCCGGCCCTGCGCCCGGCCCTGCCCTGCCCGGCAGGCCGCGCGGGGCGGGGGTTTTTGACCGAAAAGACAGTTTTTTTCTAATGTTTTCAGCCCGTCCATCCGCCAGATTCCCTGTTGACGGATGGCGGAATAGCGCTTAGCGTCCCTTTCCATGAAGTCGGCCAGTCCGACAGGGAGCAAATAACGATACGAAAAAGGGCCGCTTTGCCGGCCCTTTTTCTTTGCCCGTTTCGGGGCGGGCGCGCCTCGGCCGCGGGGGGTTGGCCGGGCTTCGCGCATGCCGATTTTGCCCCCTGACTTCGCCCGCCACCCATGCTAAGCGGCCAGCAGTCACATCAAGGACAGATCCAATGTCGCTTACCTCCATGAACCGTTCCCTCGCCCTCGTGCTGGCCATGGGCCTTGCCTCGGTCTCGGGCATGGCCCTTGCCCAGGAAACCACCGAAGCCCCCGCCGAGGCCCCCGCCGCACCGGCCGCCGATACCGGGCTGAACATGGGCCAGGCCCCCGCCGATGGCCCGGGATCGACCTATGTGAAAGAGGCGTTCGATTCCTGGGAACTGCGCTGCGTGCGCGTGGCCGAAGGGGACGAGCCCTGCCAGCTTTACCAGCTGCTGAAGGATGGCGAAGGAAATTCCGTGGCCGAGATCGGCATGTTCAGCCTGCCCGAAGGCGGCGAGGCGGCGGCTGGCGCCACGATCATCGTGCCCTTGGAAACCCTGCTGACCGCCGGGCTGCGCCTGGGCGTCGATGCCGCGCAGCCGAAGGTCTATCCCTTCACCTTCTGCGGGCAGATGGGCTGTGTCGCCCGCGTCGGCTTCACCGCCGAGGAAATCGCCGCCTTCAAGGCGGGCGGCAAGGCCACGATGACGATCGTGCCCGCCGTGGCCCCCGACAAGACGGTGGCGCTGGACATGTCGCTGAAGGGCTTCACCGCAGGCTTCGACGCCGTCGCCGCGACCCGGCCCGAGGCCCCCGCGCAGGAGTGATCCGGCAAGCGCATTGCACGAAAAGGGCCGCATCGCAGGATGCGGCCCTTTTTCCATGGTCGGGCGATCAGGCGCGGCGCAGCGCCAGCACGGCGTTCAGCCCGCCAAAGGCAAAGGCATTGGACAGCGCTACCTCGACCCGCGCCGCGCGGGCCAGATTGGGGACGACGTCGATCCGGCATTCGGGATCGTCTTCCTGATGCCCGATCGTGGGGGGGATCACGCCCTCGCGCAGGGCCAAGAGGCAGGCCAGCAGTTCCACCGCCCCGGTCGCGCCGATCAGATGGCCATGCATGGCCTTGGTGGAACTGACGGGCGGCGGTGCGGGGCCGAAAACGCGCAGGATGGCGGCGGATTCGGTGCGGTCATTGGCGGCGGTGCCGGTGCCATGGGCGTTGATATAGCCCACCTCCCCCGGCGCAAGCCCGGCATCGGCCAGCGCCCCCTGCATCGCCCGCGCAGCACCATCGACCGAAGGCGCAACCAGATCGGCTGCGTCCGATGTCATGGCAAAGCCTGCCACCTCGGCCAGGATCGGGGCGCCGCGGGCGAGCGCGCTGTCGCGGTCCTCGAAGACGAAGACCGCCGCGCCCTCGCCCTGCACCATCCCGTCGCGGGTGGCGCTGAAGGGGCGGCAGGCGGTGGCGGACATGACGCGCAGCCCCTCCCATGCCTTGATCCCGCCGAAGCAGAGCATCGCCTCGGACCCGCCGGTCAGCACGGCCCGCAGCGCGCCTGCGCGCACCATCTGGAAGGCCAGACCCATGGCATGATTGGAACTGGCACAGGCGGTGGAGACGGTGAAGACCGGCCCGCGGATGCCATGCGCCATGGACAGATGGCTGGCCCCGGCATTCTGCATCAGTTTCGGCACGGTCAGCGGATGCACGCGGGTTTTCCCTTCGGCATAGACCGCGCGATAGCTGTCATCCGAGGTTTGCAGCCCGCCCCCCGCCGTGCCGAGGATGACGCCGCAATCGGCCCCCTCGCCCACCTCCAGCCCGGATTGGGCCATGGCCTGGGCGGCGGCGACAAGGGCGAACTGGGCGAAGCGGTCGGCTGTGGCGATCACCGCGCGGTCAAGATGGTCTGCCGCCTGCCAGCCGCGCACCTGCCCGCCGATCCGCACCGAAAGCCGTTCCACATCGGGGATGTCCAGCGGGCCGATGCCGCAGGCCCCGGAGCGCATCGCGGCCAGGGTTCCCGCCAGATCCTGCGCCAGCGGGTTCACCGTGCCCGCCCCCGTGATGACGACGCGCCTCATGCCGCCTTCTGCGCGACCAGCCCTTCGACCGCCGCCACGATGCTGGCCACGCTTGTCATGTCGAAACCCGAGCGGGCGGGATCATTGGCATTGAAGGGAACCGAGATGTCGAAAGCCTCTTCGATGGCGAAGATCGCCTCGACCAGACCGAGCGAGTCGATCCCGAGACTTTCCAGCGTGCTGTCGGGCGTCACGTCCGACACATCCAGCACGGCCTGACGGGCCAGGATGGCGATCACCTTCTGCTGCAGATCCATGCCCGTCCCTCCTGGCATACCGTTGCCCCGATCTAGTCGGTCCCGGATGACTTTGGAATGACAGAGCGTTCGATTTCCGCAACCCGTGCGGCAAGGCGCGGCAGGCGGCGCAGGGCTTTCTGCATCTCGACATGGGTTTCCATCTTCACCGCCGGATAGCCCAGCAGCACGCGCCCCGCAGGCGCATTGGTGAAGATCTTGGTGGCCCCCCCGGCGATCACGTCATCGCCGACAAAGATATTGTCATTCACCCCGCATTGGCCGCCCATCACCACGCGGTCGCCGATGCGGGCCGATCCCGCGATGCCGACCTGCCCGCAGAGCAGGCAATCGCGCCCCACCTGCACGTTGTGGCCGATGTGGACAAGGTTATCGAGCTTGCTGCCAGAGCCGATGCTGGTGTCGCGGATCGTGCCGCGATCAATGCAGACATTGGCGCCGACCTCCACATCATCGCCCAGCGTCACCGCGCCGAGCGAGTGGATGCGCGTCCAGCTTTGATCCTTGATGCCTTCGCGGGTGCCCAGCGTTTCGCGGATCTCCTCGACCCCCGATTTCTCGGGCGTGACAAAGGAAAAGCCGTCCGCGCCGATCACGGCGCCGGGCTGGCAGATGAAGCGGTCGCCGATGGTGACACGCGCGCCGATGCGCGCGCCCTGCAGGATCAGGGCATCCGCGCCGATCCGCGCGCCTTCGGCGATGGAGACATGGCTTGCGATGCGCGCGCGGGGGCCGATCACCGCGCCGCGCCCGATGGTGACGAAGGGGCCGATGGCGGCCCCCGCGCCGATCTCGGCGCCGGGGTCGATCACCGACAGGGGATGGATGCCCGCCGCGATCTCGGGGCCGGGATCCATCAGCACGGTCAGCCCCGCCATGGCCAGCCGCCCGCGCGGGGCGAAGATCGCGGCCTTCAGCCCGAGCCCGCGCCAATCGGCCTGCGGCCAGAGCAGCGCGGCCAGCGCGCCCCCCCTGGCGATGCCGCCCGCATATTTCGGATCCATCGCCAGGGCCAGCGCATCGGGGCCGGCGCTGTGCGGTTCGGCGGCGCGGGTGACGACGATATCCAGATCACCCACGGCCTCGGCCCCAAGGGCCAGGGCTATGTCGCGGATCGTATGGGCCATGGGCAGCGTCCTTGGTCAGGCAGTCTGCACCGAGCCTTACCCCTGAACGCCGCGCAAGGCCACCCCGGCCTCGGTCAGGGCATCGAAGATGCGCCCGTCGCGGCCATAGATATCGCGCCGATAGGTCATCTCGCCCTTGGCGGTGGGCCAGGCGGTGAAATAGACCAGATGCACGGGCAGCTTTTCCTGAAACTTCACCACCGTCTCACGGTCGCTGTCCAGATGGCTCTGGAACAGGCCCTTGGGATCGTCGGACTGGGCGGCGAGCAGCGCATAGGCGAAATCGAAGGGATCGGCCAGGCGGATGCAGCCATGGCTGTAGGCGCGCACCTCGTGATCGAAGAGTTCCTTCGCGGGCGTGTCGTGCAGATAGATGTTGTAGGGGTTGGGGAACATGAACTTCACCTTCCCCAGCGCGTTGCCGTCCGAAGGCGGCTGGCGCAGGCCGAAGGGGAAGCTGCGCGCGGAATAGGCGGCGAAGTTCACCGCCCCGCGCGGCACGACGCGCCCGTTGCGGTCGATCACCTGAAGGTGGCTCACGGCATTGGGATTGCGCTGCAGAAGCGGCAGGTATTCCTTGACGATGATCGAGCGCGGCACCCCCCAGGACGGGTTGATCACCAGATGGTCCATCTCGTCGGAAAATTCGGGGCTGCGCTGATCCGGCACGTTCTTCCCGATCACCGCGCGGGTCTGGAAGGTGACCTTGCCGTGATCCACGATCTTGGCGGTGAAATCGGGCTGGTTCACCCAGATATGCCGCGCGCCGCGCACGGTGTCATGCATCCAGCGCAGACGCTCCATCGCGACGACGATGGATTTCACGCGGTCTTCCGGCGCGACGTTCACTTCGGCCAGCGTCGCCTCGTCGGCGCGGCCATCGGCCTGAAGCCCATGGTCGATCTGAAAGCGCTGCACCGCCGCCTGCAGGGCCGCATCATAGACCGCCGTGCTGGAGCGGCGCAGATAGCCCATGGCGACCAGACGGTCGCGCAGGGCCACGACGGCGGGCCCGGTATCGCCCGGGCCAAGCGCAGCGGCGGCAACAGGCAGGCCCCAGCCGCCCGAAGCGATGCGCGATTCGAGTTGCAGCTTTTCCTTCATCAGCCGCGCATATTCCGGCGCGCGCGGCGGCAGCGCCCGCAGCAGCGCCACCGGATCGCCCTTTTCCACCTGCGCCAGCAGGCGCAGCGGATCGAGGCGCGTCACCTCGCGGTGGATGCCGGCATCGGCCTTTTCCGGATCAAGCACGCCGGTTGCGACATCAGAGGCGTAATCGAGAAAGGCGCGCGACATCCGCACTTCCAGCCGGCCGCGATCCCCCTCGGTCAGGGCGGCGGCATAGGCGGCGCGCAGGGCGGCGGAATCATAGCGGGCCACCGGCAGGCCATGGGCGGCCGCCCCGTCCAGCGCCGAGAGGAGAGCGGCGCGACGGGCCGCATCCTCGGCCCCGGTCCAGAGCGTGCGATAGCCGCGGGCGCGGTAGAAATCGCCCAAGGCCGCATCCTCGGCCAGCGCGGCCGCGACCGCCTGAAGGAAGGGCGCAGCGGCAGGCGCCTGCTGGGCGCCAGAGGCGAGCGGGGGAAGCGCGAGGGCCGCCGAAAGCAGAAGCGCCGCGCCCATCCGGCGCATCCGCGGCGCGCGGCAGGCTGGCTGACCCGAAACTGACAAGACCATGACTTTCCCCGGCATAGGCGAATTTCGCTGTATTTGCGCCAATTTGGGTGATTCCCCAAGCAGAGTCTATTCACAACCTTGCTGGAAAGAAGGCGCGGGCGGGGCCATCTGTTTCCATCCGGGCAAAAGCGCCCTTGCTGCAACAGGCGCAGAAAATCGCCATGGCCCGGACCGGATTCAGCGAAAATTTGCCGATTGGCCCCTTGCTGCTGCCTGAGAGGGCAATCAGCGCTTGGGCTGCGAATCGACCTGTGCCATAACGACCGGGCACTTGGGGGACGAGTGGCACGAAAGCTGCTCTCAAAGCAGCGACGACGAACCGGGGACAGCAGTCAGAATGACAGAAACCACGAAACTTGGGGTCTCGCGCCGTGGCGTGCTTGGCGCATTCGCGGCGACGCTGGTTGTGGCGGCACCGACCTACTCCAACGCCTTCGGATTGCTGCGGGGCGCGGGCGATATCCGCCGGGTCCGCATGTATTCGGGCCGCACCGGCGAGAGCCTGGATACGATCTACTGGATCGAGGGCGAGTACATCCCCGAAGTCGTCAAGGAAATCAATCACTTCATGCGCGACTGGCGGTCCAACGACACGATCAAGATGGACCTGCGCACGATCGACATCATGGCTGCCGCGCATAGCCTGATGGATGTGTCGGAACCCTATATGCTGCTGTCGGGCTATCGCAGCCCGGCGACCAATGCGATGCTGCGGTCCAAGTCGGGCGGCGTGGCGCGCAATTCGCTTCACATGAAGGGCCAGGCGGCCGACCTGCGGCTGAAGTCGCGCTCTGTCGGGCAGATGGCCAAGGCGGCCGAGGCCTGCGCCTCGGGCGGGGTCGGGCGCTATTCGCGGTCGAACTTCGTGCATATGGATTGCGGGCCGGTGCGCCACTGGGGCGGCTGATTTCCGCCGATCCCTTCGGTCGAAAAGAACGGGGCGCCAGTGGCGCCCCTTTTCATGTCTTGCCATGGATCGGGCGTTTCCGCCCCGGCATCAATCGCCGCCTCCCGCGCTGCCGTCAGTCACGGCTGTCGCCGCCCTGCCCCGCATCGCCCCGTCCATCGGCAATCTCGCGGCCGCGATAGCCCTGGGCCACGACGAATTTCTCGGAACTGTCCGACCGGCTGGCGGGCGGCTTCACATTGGCCACCTTGCAGAAGTTGCGCTTGAGCATGGCCTGCATCTCGTTCTCGGCCCCGCCGGCCAGAACCTTGGCCACGAAGGTGCCGCCATCCTCCAGCACGTCGAAGGCGAAGGCGAGCGCGGCCTCGACCAGGGCCACGATGCGCAGATGGTCGGTGGCCTTGTGCCCCGAGGCCGCGGCGGCCATGTCCGACATCACCACATCGGCCCGGCCCCCGAGCCAGCCCTTCACCTTTTCATCCGCATCATCGGCCAGGAAATCAAGCTGGTGGATCGTGGCGCCCGGGATCGGCTCCACCTCCTGCAGGTCGACACCCAGCACGGTGCCCACGGGTTTCTTCGGGTTCTGCCCCAGCGCATTGACCCGCACCACCGCCACCTGGCACCAGCCGCCCGGCGCGCAGCCCAGATCCACCACCCGCGCGCCCGGGCGCAGGAATCCGTATCTGTCGTCCAGTTCCAGGATCTTGAAGGCCGCGCGGCCGCGATAGCCCTCTTTCCTGGCGCGCTGGACATAGGGATCGTTCAGCTGCCGCTCCAGCCAGAGGGTGGAGGAAAGCTTGCGCCCCTTGGCCGTCTTGACCCGCACCCGCAATTCGCGCTGGCCGCGCCCTGATGTTCCCTTGCCTTCGGTCATGCGTAAGGTCCGTCCTCCAGAACGCCATCCGCGCTCATCTGTGCGTATAACAGCCCCTCGCGCAGGCCACGATCGGCCACCGAGAGGCGATCCGTGGGCCATACCCGCATCAGCGCCTGAAGGATAGCCGCGCCGGACATGATCAGCGCATGGCGATCCCGCCCGATGCGCGGATCGGTGCGGCGGCCTTCGGGGCCGAGGGCGAGGTATTCGCGGATCACCAGGTCGATCTGGTCGGATGTCATCTGCAAGCCGTCGACCTTCGTCCGGTCATAGCGGCGCAGGTTCAGGTAGCTGGCGGCCACCGTGGTGACAGTGCCCGAAGTGCCGATGATCTGGAACCCGTCGCGCGGGTTCTGGGCATTGTAGGGCGAGAAGCTGGCGAGATTTTCCTCGAAGAACCAGCTCATCAGCGCAAAGCGCGCGGCGTCATCCTCGACATCGCCGAACTGGT
The DNA here is from genome assembly GCF_011059185.1 of Paragemmobacter kunshanensis. Lineage (GTDB taxonomy): Bacteria > Pseudomonadota > Alphaproteobacteria > Rhodobacterales > Rhodobacteraceae > Paragemmobacter > Paragemmobacter kunshanensis. The sequence goes on from NZ_JAALFE010000014.1 coordinate 117,576, forward strand.
CCTTCAGCGTGGCCACCCCCAGCGGAACCGAGATCCAGTCCACCACCCGGGCCGAGCGGTCGCCCTGCGACTGAAACCCGCGATGCAGCCCCATGATGGACCGGGCGCGATCTTCGGGCGGCACATCGGACAGGTCGATCCAGACAAGTTCCGTGGACCCCCCGCCGATATCCACGACCAGCAGCTGTTCGGTGCGCGCATTGACCAGCGGCGCGCAGGAGATGACGGCCAGCCGCGCCTCTTCCTCGGGCGCGATGATTTCCAGGCTCAGCCCGGTTTCGCGCCGCACCTGGCGGATGAAATCCTTGGCATTGCGCGCGCGGCGGCAGGCCTCGGTCGCCACAAGGCGCATGCGGCGGACGCCGTGCTTTTCGATCTTCTTCTGGCAGATGCGCAGCGCCTGCACCGTGCGCCCCATGGAGGCGCGCGACAACCGGCCCGAGGCTTCAAGCCCCACACCCAGCTGGACAGTCTTGGAAAAGCTGTCCACGACCTGAAACTGGCTGCCCCGCGGTTGGGCAATCAGCATCCGGCAACTGTTCGTGCCAAGGTCGAGCGCCGCATAAAGCGTGCCCGCCCCCGGCGGATGGGGAACTGACGGTTCGACCGCATGAGGCACGCCCTCGGGCGCAGCCTTGCGCTGCGGGATCGCGTCCGCCCCCCGGGGACGCTGGGGCGTCATGACCGCCCTCCATCTGTGGTTGCTCCGATGGTAACGCTCTTTGCCGCCGCAAGGCAAGCGGTGCCGACAGGTCAGGGTCGCATCCCGAAAGATTTCGACCGGATTCATCATTTCCTTGAAGATTTTTCCGTGTTCCCGCACGGCTTGCCCGTCGCGCGGCGCGGGAAACTGCGATACCCCGTGCAGCGGGGGAAGACGGGTCGCCTTCTGCCCGCGCCATGTCGAAAACCGACATCGCCTGTCGTGGTTCGGCGCTATCAACAGGGTCAACACAACGCGAGGGAATCATGCCCGAAGTCACCATCGTCTACTGGCGCGATATCCCGGCGCAGGTGATCGTCGGCAAGGGCCGGCGCGGATCGAAGGTCCAGCTGACCGAACGGTTCGAGCAGGCCATCGACCGCTGCGCCATGAAGGTGGGCGCGCGCGACACCGACAGCTATCTCGCCGAATGGCGCAAAGCGCCGCCCTATGAAGTGGATGGTGATCCGGACGAGATCGCCAGGGCCGAAGCCGCAAGGCTGGAGACCGAGTTCGACACCGCGCGCCTGAAGGCGCTGATCGATTCCGAAGGTTGGGCGAAGGCCTGATCCATTGACCCTGAGGGAGAGCCTGATGGCCCTGTTCAACTTCCGCCGCGAGGCAGCCGCCCCCGCACCGAACGCTCCGGCCGAGATGGAAGCGTTCCTCAAGGGCTTTTCCATCGAGGTGATGCCGCGCACCGCCGAAAAGGTGGAAAGCTTCCGCGACATCCTGCCCGCAGGCACCCGCGTCTACATCGCCCATATCGACGGCACCCCGATCGAGGATATGGTGGCGACCGCCAGGCGCCTTAACGCCGAAGGGTTCCCCGTGATGCCGCATTTCCCCGCGCGCATCATCAAGGACAAGGCGACGCTGACCGACTGGGTCGCCCGCTACAGGGGCGAGGCCGATGTGAAGCAGGGCCTGATCCTGGCGGGCGGCGTGGCGCAGCCGGTGGGCGACTTCCACACCTCCATGCAACTCCTTGAATCCGGGGCCTTCGACGGCTTTGAACGGCTGCACGTCGCGGGCCACCCCGAAGGGAACAAGGACATCGACCCCGACGGTTCGGACAAGATGGTGATGGAAGCCGCGCGCTGGAAATCGGCCTTCGCGGAACGCACCGATGCGAAGATGGCCATGGCCACCCAGTTCTGTTTTGAGGCCGACCCCGTCATCGCCTGGGTGGACCGGCTCAAGTCCGAAGGGATCGCCCTGCCCGTCCATATCGGCGTGGCGGGGCCTGCGAAACTCCAGACGCTGATCAAATTCGCCATCGCCTGCGGCGTCGGTCCCTCGCTCCGCGTGCTGCAGAAGCGCGCGATGGATGTGACGAAACTCCTGCTGCCCTATGAACCCACCGAATTCGTGGGCGCGCTGGCGGCGCACAAGGCGAAGAACCCCGATTTCGGGATCGAAGCCGTCCACTTCTTCCCCCTTGGCGGCATCAAGACCAATGCCACCTGGACAACCGAAAACGGCGGCGCCTCGGGCCGTCCGGCAAACGCCTAAGAAAAAGGTTCAACGATGACCCGTACCGTCCTGGAATCCAAAACGAAAACCGTGATCATCGGATTCGATGAACCCTTCTGCGTGATCGGCGAACGCATCAACCCGACGGGCCGCAAGAAGCTGGCCGCGGAACTGGAGGCGGGCAATTTCGAAACCGTCATCAAGGACGCGCTGGAACAGGTCGCCTGCGGGGCGACGGTGCTGGACGTGAATTCGGGCGCCGTCTTCACCAACAAGATGGCCGAAGACCCGCGCTATGCCGACAACAACTTTGTCGAACCGCCGCTGATGAAGGCGCTGATCGAGATCGTGCAGCAGACGGTGGACGTGCCGCTCTGCATCGATTCGTCGGTCCCCGCCGCGCTGGAAGCGGGCCTGGCGGCCTGCGAAGGCCGCCCCCTCTTGAATTCGGTCACGGGCGAGGAAGAGCGGCTGGAACTCGTCCTGCCGCTGGTGAAGAAATACAACGTCCCGGTCGTGGCGATCTCGAACGACGATACCGGCATCTCGCCCGACCCGGATGTCCGCTTTGCCGTGGCGAAGAAGATCGTGGAACGCGCGGCCGATTTCGGCATCCCGGCGCATGACATCGTGGTGGACCCGCTTGTGATGCCGGTGGGCGCCATGGCAAGCGCGGGCCAGCAGGTCTTTGCCCTGGTCCGCCGCCTGCGGGATGAGCTGGGCGTGAACACCACCTGCGGCGCGTCGAACATTTCCTTCGGCCTGCCGCATCGCCATGGCATCAACGGGGCCTTCCTGCCCATGGCCATCGGCGCGGGCATGACCAGCGCGATCATGAACCCGGTCCGCCAGCAGGAGATGGAGGCGATCCGCGCCGCCAACTTCCTGATGAACCACGATGCCAATGGCGGCGAATGGATCCGCTTTGCCAAGGTGCTGGAAGCCGTCGAAGGCGGCATGACCTTTGCCGAGGCCTCCAGCGCGGCATCCCAGGCCGCCGGGGGCCGCCGCGGCGGCCGTCGCGGCCGGGGCTGATTAACCCTTTCGCAACCATGGGGCGGCTAGGCTTCGCCCCATGCAGACCGTCAGGCAATCATCGTCAGATACGTGGATCCGGCTGATCTTCTCGGCCAAGGCGGCGGATGGCCATGTCATCCGCCGCAATGTCACCTGGATCGACCGCGAGGTCGGGCGTGAGCGTTTCATCGCCGAGGTGCGCCAGCGCGGGTTTCACCTGATGCAGACCGCCGACCAGTTCATCGTGGTCTGCCATTCCGGCCCGGTGCATCTGCTGTTCTGACAAGGCCGCAGGGCCAACGAATTTTCTGCGAAAATTCAGGCCCTGCACCTCTGATTTTTCGCAGAAAAATCGTTGAGGTGCGGCTAACCTGAGGGGGTGACATCGCGCAAGGAAAGCCCCCCATGCCTGCCCCTCTTTCCGGCATCACCATCCTCGATCTGACCCATGTCCTTGCCGGGCCCTTCTGTTCCTCCACCCTGCAGGATCTGGGCGCGCGGGTGATCAAGGTGGAACGCCCCGGCACCGGCGACGACACCCGCGCCTTTCCGCCCTTTCGCGATGGAGAATCGGCCTATTTCGCGGCGCTGAACGCGGGCAAGCACTCCATCGCGCTTGACCTCAAGGCCGAAGGCGACCGCGCGCTGTTCGACCGGCTGCTTTCCCGGGCCGACATCCTGCTGGAAAATTTCCGCCCCGGCGTGATGGAGCGGCTGGGCTATGGCTGGGAGGCGCTGCAGGCCCGCCATCCGCGGCTGATCTATGGCGCGGTATCAGGCTTTGGCCATAGCGGCCCGGATGCGGGCAAGCCCGCCTATGACATGGTCGTGCAGGCGCGCGGCGGGGTGATGTCGATCACGGGCGAGGAGGGCGGGCCGCCGGTCCGGGTGGGGGCCTCGATCGGGGATATCGTGGCGGGGATGTATCTGGCGCAGGGGGTGCTGGCGGCGCTTTATGCCCGGGAAAGATCAGGCCGGGGGGCGAAGATCGACATCGCCATGCTGGATGCGCAGATCGCCATCCAGGAACACAGCCTGGCCATCACCGGCACGACGGGCGTTCCCCCGGGGCCCACCGGCGCGCGCCATCCCACGATCACGCCCTTTTCCACCTATCGCGCCGCCGATGGCTTTTTCGTCATCGCGGCGGGCAATGACGCGATCTTTGCCCGGCTCTCGGCGGCGCTGGATCTGCCGCTGGCGGGTGATGCGCGCTTTGCCAGCAATGCCGCGCGCTGCGAGAATGTCCATCTTCTGAAACGCTTGATCGAGGCGGTCACCCTCCAGCAGCCAGCGGATCACTGGATCGCGCGGCTGGAGGCGGCGGGCGTGCCCACAGGCCGGGTGCAGGACATGGCCCAGGCGATGCGCGACCGCCAGGTTCTGGCGCGCAACATGATCCTGCCCGTTGCCCCCCGCCCGGGCGGGCCGGAATTCGTGGCGGCGGGCAATCCGATCAAGATGACGGGCCTTGCCGAAGCGGCCGGGCGGCCGCCCGCGCCGGAACTGGACGGCGACCGCGCGGCGATCCTGGCCTGGCTTGACGCAGGCGAACCCTGATCCGACGCAATCCGGCATTGCAGGCGGCGCGGCGCGGCCTAGAACAGGGACGCGCAAGGAAACACCGGTGAACTCATGTCCGATCAAGACGATGCCCTCGTCATCTTTACCCCGTCCGGCAAGCGCGGGCGCTTTCCGCTGGGAACGCCCGTCCTGACGGCGGCGCGGCAGCTTGGGGTGGATCTCGATTCCGTCTGCGGCGGGCGGGGCATCTGCTCGAAATGCCAGATCACCCCCAGCTATGGCGATTTCCCCAAACATGGCGTGACGGTGGAAAGCGATGCGCTGACCGAATGGAACGCGGTGGAAGAGCGTTACAAGTCCAAGCGCGGCATGCTGGATGGCCGCCGTCTGGGCTGCCAGGCCAAGGTGATGGGCGATGTGGTGATCGACGTGCCCCCGGAAAGCCAGGTCCACAAGCAGGTGATCCGCAAGTCGGCCACCCAGCGCGACATCGTGATGGATCCCGCCACGCGCCTGCTTTACGTCGAGGTGGCCGAGCCCGACATGCACGAACCCACGGGCGATTTCGAACGCCTTGCCATCGCGCTGCGCGATCAGTGGCAGGTGGCGGATGTCTCGGCCGATCTGTCGCTGCTGCGGCGGTTGCAACCCGTGCTGCGCAAGGGGGAATGGAAGGTCACGGTTGCGCTGCACAAGGGCAACCATGACGCGACGCCCCGCATCCTGGACCTCTGGCCGGGCTTCCATGAGGGCGGGCTTTACGGGCTGGCCATCGACCTCGGCTCCACCACCATCGCGGCGCATCTCTGCGATCTGAAGGATGGGTCGGTGCTGGCCTCTTCGGGCCTGATGAACCCGCAGATCCGCTTTGGCGAAGACCTCATGTCGCGCGTCTCCTATGCCATGATGAATCCCGGCGGCGATGTGGAGATGACGCGCGCGGTGCGCGAGGCGATCAATGCGCTGGCGGCCTCCATCGCCGTAGAGGCGCAGGTGGACCCTGCCGCGATCTATGAGGTGGTCTTTGTCTGCAATCCCGTGATGCACCACCTGCTTCTGGGGATAGATCCGGTGGAACTGGGCCAGGCGCCCTTTGCGCTGGCCACCTCCGGCAGCCTGAGCCTGGATGCCCGCGATCTGGACCTGACCAATCTCAACCGCGCGGCGCGGGTCTATGTGCTGCCCTGCATCGCGGGCCATGTGGGGGCCGATGCCGCCGCCGTGGCATTGTCGGAAGAACCCAACAAATCCAGGGACATGGTCCTGATCGTCGATGTCGGCACCAATGCCGAGATCCTCCTGGGCAATGAAACCCGCGTCCTCGCCTGTTCCTCGCCCACCGGGCCGGCCTTCGAGGGGGCGCAGATTTCCAGCGGCCAGCGCGCAGCACCGGGGGCCATTGAACGGGTGGAAATCGACCCCGTCACCAAGGATCCGCGCTTCAAGGTGATCGGCAGCGACCTGTGGTCCACCGATGAAGGCTTTGCCGAGGCGACACGGCAGACCGGCATCACCGGCATCTGCGGATCGGGGATCATCGAGGCGGTGGCGGAACTGCGGCTGGCAGGCCTTCTCGATCCCGGCGGGCTGATCGGCAGCCCGGAACAGACCGGCACCTGGCGCTGCACGCCCGAGGGGCGGACGCACAGCTACATCCTGCATGATGGCAGCCTTGAGGGCGGGCCGCGGATCATGGTGACGCAGGGCGATATCCGCGCGATCCAGCTTGCGAAATCGGCGCTTTATGCAGGGGCGCGGCTGTTGATGGATACGATGGGGGTGGACAAGGTCGACCGTGTCACGCTGGCCGGGGCCTTTGGCGCGCATATCAGCCCGAAACATGCAATGGTTCTAGGCATGATCCCCGATGTGCCGCTGGAGAAGGTGACCAGTGCCGGTAATGCAGCCGGGACCGGCGCGCGCATCGCGCTGTGCAATGTGGCCGCGCGCAACCAGATCGAGGCGACGGTGCATCAGATCCACAAGGTGGAAACCGCGATCGAGCCGAAGTTCCAGGAACATTTCGTCAATGCCAATGCCATTCCGCATGCGACGGATCCCTTCCCCGAACTGAACGCCATCGTCACCCTGCCCGATGTCAGCTTCAACGCGGGCGGATCGGGCGGCGGCGAGGGGCGGCGTCGCCGTCGCGGTTGATCGGGCCTTTCCTTCTGCGTCTGTCGCCTTACAATGGCGGCAGGCGCGAAGCAGGAAGACAATGTCGGAAGACCCGGTAGCAGATCTGATCGACCGGGTGGCGCGGCAGGACCGCGCGGCCTTTCGCGAGCTTTATTCCCGCACCTCGGCGAAACTTATGGGCGTCCTTCTGCGTATGCTTGGTCAAAGGGCCGAGGCGGAAGAAGCGCTTCAGGAAGTTTTCACCCGCGTCTGGCTGCGTGCCGGGCGCTTTGACGCCACAAAGGGACGCGGCATGACATGGCTGATCGCCATCGCGCGCAACCACGCAATCGACCGCCTGCGCGCCCGCCCCGATGAGGCGGCCGACGCCGGGCCCGAGGCGCTGGATCAGCTGCGCGATGCCTCGCCCGGCGCGGAAGGCCGGCTGATCGCCCTGGGCGAGGCCGGGCGCATCGCCGATTGCTTCCAGACGCTGGAGCCAGACCGCGCCGAGGCCGTGCGCGGCGCCTATCTGGGCGGGCTGTCCTATGCCGATCTGGCGGCCCGCCATGACGTGCCCTTGAACACCATGCGGACATGGCTGCGCCGCAGTCTCCTCAAGCTCAGGGAGTGTCTGGACGCATGACGACCGACGATATCCCCCTGACCCCGCTGGAAGCCGATGACGCGCTGGCCGCGGAATATGTGCTGGGCGTGCTGGACATGGCCGAGCGCAGCGCCGCCGAGGCGCGGATGAAGCATGACAGCGCCTTTGCCGATCGTGTCGCCGCCTGGGCCACGCGGCTGGCCGATCTGGACGACGCCTATCCCGAGGTAGCAGCCCCCGAAGACATGTTGCCCCGGATCGAGGCGCGGCTTTTCCCGGTGGAACCGCCGCCCGCGCGCCGCCCGCTGTTCGGCTGGCTGGCGGGGCTTGCCACGGCGGCGGCGCTGGTCCTTGTGGCGCTGGCGCTGTTCCCGCCAGCCGCCCCCACCGCGCGGCTGGTCGCCACCCTGGGCGAGGCGGATGCCGCCCTGCGCTTCGAGGCGCGCTTTGACGGGCAGGCACTGACGGTGACGCGGGTCGCGGGCAGCGCCGCCCCGGCGGGGCAGGTGCAGGAAATCTGGATCATCGCGCCGGATGCGGCCCCCGTCTCGCTGGGCCTGATGCCGGGCGAAAGCCTGGCCGTGCCCTATCCGGCCGCCCCCACGGGCTGGACGCTGGCGGTCTCGGTCGAACCCGAGGGCGGCTCGCCCACCGGGGTGCCGACGGGGCCGGTCGTGGCGGCGGGCGTGATCACGGACCTGTGATCGCACTTTTTTCGGGGCGCTGAAACCTTCCCCAATGCGCTGCGTAGCTTCCCGGGCAAGGCAGGAGATCCTGCCGCAACCAAGGGAGATACCACATGAAACTCGGCTTTGCCTTCCCGGCCCTGATGCTGTCCGCAACCCTTGCCATGGCGGCAAGCGATGGCAGCGAAAACCCGATGGTGGGCGGCGCGCCCATGTTCTCGGACAAGAACATCGTGGAAAACGCCGTGAATTCCGCCGATCACACCACGCTGGTGGCCGCCGTTCAGGCGGCGGGTCTGGTGGAAACGCTGCAGGGCGCGGGGCCCTTCACCGTCTTTGCCCCGACCAATGACGCCTTCGCCAAGCTGCCCGCAGGCACGGTGGAAACCCTGCTCAAGCCGGAAAACAAGGATCAGCTGACCAAGATCCTGACCTGCCATGTCGTGGCGGCCAATGCCATGTCGACCGATATCGTGAAGATGATCGCCGACGATGGCGGCATGCACAAGATCGGCACCGTGGGCGGCTGCGAATTCACCGCCAGCATGGAAGGCGACGCGGTCAAGATCACAGATGGGCAGGGCAATGTCGCCACCGTCACCATCGCCGATGTGAAGCAATCGAATGGCGTGATCCATGTGATCGACACGGTTCTGCTGCCCGCGATGTAACCCGCGCAGGCTGCACGGGCCGGGCGGGGGACGTCACCCCCCGCCCGCGCCTGAAACGTCTCCGGTCAACCCTATCCTGTCCCCAAACAACGGGAGCCGGAGCGGGCAAGGGGAGTTTCCGCATTCTCGGGATTTCCCCTTGCCAACTCTCCCTGCCCTGCCCTTTCCTGCGGGCATGGAACGGCGCTTTCTCTTTCTTCTGTCCTCGGCCCGGAAGGGCGGCAATGCCGAATGGCTGGCCCGCCGCGCGGCAGCATGCCTGCCCACTGCCGGCCAGCACTGGATCGACCTGACCGATCCCCCCCTGCCCCCCTTCCGCGACCTGCGCCCCGGCTTTGCCAGGCCCGAAGGCCCGCTTGGCGCGATCCAGCAGGCGATGCGGGCGGCCAGCGACATCGTCTTCGTGGCCCCGGTCTACTGGTATGGCCTGCCCGCCCCGGCCAAGCTTCTGCTGGATCACTGGTCGGGCTGGCTGGATGCGCCGGAAACCGGCTTTGCCGACTGGGCGCCGGGCCTGACCCTGCATCTGATCACCACCCGCGCCGACCCCGATCCCACGGTGCCCGACCTGCCCGAAGCCATGCTGAAACGCTCGGCCCTCTGGCTGGGCATGCGCTGGGGCGGCGCATTGCACGGCATCGCCGATGCGCCGGGCGAGATCGCGGCCGATGGGGCGGCGCTGGCCGCCGCGGCGGGTTTCCTGACTGGAAACAATCCCTGACAGGCGCAGAGTCCGCTTGCCAGACAGACCGGGTCAGACCTACCCTTCCGTATAGGCTGTCCCTGCCCCGAGGTCCCCATGTCCCTGCGTGCCGCCGGTCTTGCCACCCTGTTCGCCCTTACCCTGCCCGCAAGCGCCCTCGCCGAGGGCCAGAGCATCATCGTGCTGGACGGCTCCGGCTCCATGTGGGGGCAGATCGAGGGGCGGCCCAAGCTTGACATCGCGCGCGAGGCGCTGGCGGGCGTGCTGCAGGGGGTGGACCCCGCCGCCGAACTGGGCCTGATGGCCTATGGGCACCGCGAAAAGGGATCCTGCGGCGATATCGAAGTGATCGTTCCCCCCGGCCCCGGCACCGCCGCCGCCATAACCGAGGCCGCGGCAGGCATGAAATTCCTGGGCAAGACCCCGCTGACCGAGGCCGTGCGCCGCGCCGCCGTGGAACTGCGCGCGACCGAGGCGAAGGCCACGGTCATCCTGATCACCGACGGGATCGAGACCTGCGACGCCGACCCCTGCGCGCTGGGGCGGGAGCTGGAGGCCTCGGGCGTCGATTTCACGGCCCATGTCGTGGGCTTTGGCCTGACGGCGGAAGAGGGGCGCACCGTCGCCTGCCTGGCCGAGAATACCGGCGGGCGATATATCGAGGCGGGCGATGCCGCCTCGCTGGCCGAGGCCTTGCAGACAACCGTCGCCGTGGCGGAACCCGAACCCGAACCCGCGCCCGAACCGGAACCCGCGCCCGAACCTGCGCCCGAACCGCAGGAGGTGGAGAATTTCGATCCCGTCCTGTTGCTGGCCGAAGGCGAGGGCGAGGTGGAAGAGGTGCAGGGCGCCTATTTCGACCTGCGCCCCCTGGCCGCGGATGGCACGGTGGGCGAGGTGGCGGGCACGACCCATGGCTTCGGCAGCGACCAGTATCCGCCGGGCAACTACCGTGTCGAGGCGCGGCTGGGCGAGGCTACGGCCAGTGCCGATGTGACGCTGACGGATGATGCGGTGGCGCGGCCCGTGATGATCCTGAATGCCGGGATCATCGCGCTGGAGCTGTTCATCAAGGAAGGCGAGCCCGCGCCGGGCGCCTATTTCGAATTCGCCGCCCCCTCGGGCGAGGTGCTGGCCTATGGCTATGGCAGCGGCAGCTTCGTCCTGCCCGCCGGGGATTATGCGATCAACACCCGGCTGGGCACGGCCGATGCCTCTGAACCGCTGGTCCTTGCCGCCGGGGAAAGGGCGGCGCGCGACATCGTGCTGGGCACCGGGCTGGCCGTGGTCGAGGCCTTCTATGCCGAAGGCCTGCAGGTCGAGGGCGGCGATCATTTCGTGCAGATCTTCCCCGCCAAGGCCAATCTCGACGGCAGCCGGAACGACATCGCCTATACCTATGGCGCGGGCGCGCAGTTCGACCTGCCGCCGGGCGACTATCTGGCGCGCGCCACCCTCGGCGAGGCCGTGGCCGAAAGCCCCTTCACGATCAAGCCCGGCGAACGCAGCGACATCGTGGTCGTGCTGAATGCAGGTGTGGCCGCGATCACCGCCCCGGGGGCCGAAGGCATCCGCTTCGAGACGGCAAAGGCCGATATCAACGGCAACCGCAAGGAGATGGGCTATACCTTCGGCGAAACCTATCAGACATGGGGTAATCGCGGGTCCTCGGCCTCCTAAGCCCCATCAAGACTAGCAGGGTGGCTGCTCCCCGATATGATGAAGACACGGGCTCACGACTGGACGGCGAGCCCAAACATCTGATGGAGAAAAGTCATGAAGGATTATATCGGTCTGGACGTTTCTATGAAAGAGACCGCTGTATCGATCCGGCGCAATGGGGAGCGTGTTTGGCGCGGAAAATGTGTCTCCGACCCTGCGGTCATTGCGCAGCTGGTACGCAAGCGGGCACCTGCTGTTGATCGGATCGTGTTCGAGACCGGCCCCTTGTCGGTCTGGTTCTATCATGCTCTCCGGGCCGAAGATTTGCCCGCCATCTGCATTGACGCCCGTCACGCCAAGTCAGCCCTCGACATGGCACCGAACAAGACCGACGCGAATGATGCCGACGGTCTGGCGCATCTTGCCGAGATTGGCTTTTTCCGGGAAGTGCGAGTTAAAGGCTTTGAAAGCATGCTGGTGCGGACCTTGATCGCGGCCAGAAACCGGCTGGTCAGGATCACAGTTGATCTTTCCAACCATATCAGAGGGTTCATGAAAACTTTTGGGCTGCTTATCCCGGCTGGCAAAGGCAGCACATTCGAAGGACACGTACGTCGCCTGCTTTCCGATCAACCAAAGCTGTCAGAAATCCTGCTGCCGATGCTCGACGCCTGGTGCGCAACCCGTCTGCAGGCCGCCCGACTTGCACGCCAGATTGCCGCAGAAGCCCGACAGAACGATGGTTGCCGGATCCTGATGTCGATCCCGGGAGTGGGCGCCATCACGGCGACATCGTTTGTCGCGGCAATCGAAAGCCCGGACAACTTCCAGAAATCCAGATCTGTTGGTGCTTGGGTCGGGCTAACGACCCGCCGTTATCAGTCCGGCGAAGTCGATTATAAGGGCCACATATCCCGACGGGGTGATCATCACCTCCGAGGTCTCCTATACGAGGCGGCATCCGTTATTCTGA
>NZ_JAALFE010000015.1 GCF_011059185.1 Paragemmobacter kunshanensis
GCCGTCAACGCCATGATTTATATGCGAAATATCACGATTACGACAGCGAAATCAGCGACTTACTTGGAGAATGTGGGGCAAAATCATCAGTCGGAATGGGCAACAGAACCTTCAGCAAGGCCGCCCTGATTGCCGTGCAGCATCCCGCGATGTATCGGTTTGAGTCCGACCCCGTCACACGGATATTCCCCAACTGCGTGACGTTGCTGTGGTTCAATTCCCCGTCCGTGATGATCATGTCATTGATCGTCACCATCAGCTTCGGATCAGCCCGGAATTCCGCCTCTACCGTCGCCAGCTTTTCGGGCAGCCAGACATCGTCCTGATCGCTCAGGAAGATCACCTCGCCCGAACACAGCGACAGCGCCTTCTCGAAGTTGCGCGCGAAACCCAGATTCTCCGGGTTGCGGATCACCCGCACGGCAAAGGGGGCGGTGGCGGCAAAGGCATCGAGGATCGCCAGCGTGGCATCCTTCGATCCGTCATCGCAGACGACCAGTTCATCGGGCAGCCTTGTCTGGGCGCTGAAACTGTCCAGTTGCTCGCGCAGGAATTTGGCCCCGTTGTAGGTGGCCATGGCGATGGAGATTTTCATTTGTATAGCCGCATCGTTCTGAACCGTGTTTCCGCAAGCCATGCCATGGCGTAGGCAGGGAACCGCATCGACGCCAGACCTTTCCAGAAGGCCGCGCGGTCCGTGAGGTAGTCCCGCTGCGCACCAAGCCGCCAAAGCCTGTGCCGCAGCATCCTTGCGATGGTCTGGCGGTCCGGATGCTCCGACCGATCAAGATCGGCCAGCCTTTGGGAAAGCGTCGCGATACGGCGCGTCATCAGCCTGACGCGCTGCGCGCGCCAATCCGGCTGCTTCCTGCTCTGAACGAAAGACACCCCGACATCGGTTCGATACAGGACCAGAGGCTCGTCAATGTATCGCAATCCCCCGACCAGCGCCGCCCGAAAGCCGAGGATGATATCCTCATAGGTCTCGACATGGACGATAGGACCGAACCGCTGGAAGAAATCCCTGCGAAACGCGCCGGTCGCGCCGATGTAGATGGCCATTGCATATGCCAACTGGCGCGGATCGGGATCGTCGCTCTGCACGGGCGGCGCGAATGGCCCCCCCTGTTTTCCCGCCGCGTCAATGGTTTGCGTGCTCGAATGAACCAGCACGGCGCGCGGGTCTTCCTGCAACCGACGCACCAGAGTTGCCGTGCGCTGCGGCAGGGAAATGTCATCTCCCGCCGCAAACACGATGATCTCTGCCTCGACCATGCCGAAAACCAGATTGTAATGCGGGATCACCCCCATGTTCTGCGCGTTCCTGCGCAGGATCACGCGGTGCGGGCCGCGATAGGCATCAACCAGATCCTGCATGATCTCGAAGGTGCGATCCGTCGAACAATCATCCGACAGGATGATCTCCAGCGGCTGATAGGTCTGGGCAAAGGCACCCAATACGGCGTCGCGAATGAAGGCTTCCTGATTGTAGGCAAACAGCGTCATCGTGACGGTCGGATTGCGGGGTGGCGGCGCAGCCTCGCGCGCGCCAGTGCCGCCGTTCTGATCGCCGGAACCGCCCATCACAACCTCAGATCGCTTTCATCCGCCCCGAAGACGGATTTCAGGTCGCAGAACACATGCGCCGCGCGGCCATGGGCGCGCAGCGCCGCCGGGCCGCGCTTGCGATATTCCTCATGCGCCACGGCCAGCAGCACGCCGTCATAGGCCCCGGGCGCGGGGTCTGCCAGCGGCTCCAGCCCGTATTCCGCCCGCGCCTCAGCCGGATCGACCCAGGGGTCATGCACATCGACCGCGATGCCGTAATCCTGCAATTCGCGGATCACATCCACCACGCGGGTGTTGCGCAGGTCGGGGCAGTTCTCCTTGAAGGCCAGCCCCAGCACCAGAACCCGCGCCCCTTCCACCTGGATGCGCCGCTTCAGCATGGCCTTGACCATGCGCCCCGCCACATAGGCCCCCATCCCGTCATTGATCCGCCGCCCGGCCAGGATGACCTGCGGATGATAACCCAGCGCCTCGGCCTTGTGGGTCAGGTAATAGGGGTCCACCCCGATGCAATGCCCGCCCACCAGCCCGGGCCGGAAGGGCAGGAAGTTCCACTTCGTCCCCGCCGCATCCAGCACCGCCCCGGTATCCAGCCCCATCCGGTTGAAGATGATCGCCAGTTCGTTCACCAGCGCGATGTTCAGGTCGCGCTGGGTGTTCTCGATCACCTTCGCGGCCTCGGCCACCCGGATCGAGGGCGCGCGGTAGGTGCCCGCCGTGATGATCCCGGCATAAAGCGCATCCACCGCCGCCGCCGCCTCGGGCGTCGATCCCGATGTCACCTTGCGGATCGTGGTCAGCCGATGCGCCCGGTCGCCCGGATTGATCCGCTCGGGGCTATAGCCGCAGTGGAAATCGCGGTTGAAGCGCAGGCCCGAGGCGCGTTCCAGCACAGGCACGCAATCCTCTTCCGTGGCGCCCGGATAGACGGTGGATTCATAGATCACCAGATCACCCGGCTTCAGCGCCCGCCCCACGGTTTCCGACGCCCGGAGGAGCGGCCCCAGATCAGGCCGCTTGTGGCTGTCGATGGGCGTGGGCACGGTCACGATGAAGATCCGCGCCGCCCGCAGCGCCGCAGGATCCGCGCTCAGCGTCAGGTGCCGCGCCTCAGCCAGTTCCGCCGCCTCCACCTCGCGCGTGTGGTCCTGCCCGGCGGCCAGCGCCGCGATGCGGGCGGGGTTGATGTCAAAGCCGATCACCGCCCGCTTCTTGCCGAACTCCACCGCCAGCGGCAGCCCGACATAGCCCAGCCCGATCACGGCAAGGGTCGCCTGATCATCCATGCGGGTGCCCCCCTGCGGGAAATCTCGGGTTCGCGGCCAAGAGCGGCGAGGGCGCGTCCGAGACGATGATGTTGCGGCTGTGGATCTGCCGCAGCAGCCAGCGCCGCACCGCCACGATGCTGGAGACAAGCGGGATCCGGTTCGCGGCATCGGTGATGCGCCGCTTCAGCGTCCTTGCGCGGAAATGTTCAAGCGAGGATGGGAAAGGCCGCACCGAACAGGGGGTCGGATGCAGGATTCTGACATGGTTGATCATGCCCTCGTCATGGAAACCGCGAAAATCATCGGCCAGATACCGCACCGGCATGTTGCCCGCCGCGATCCCGGCCGCCGCGGCCCGTTCGATGACATAGGCCGCCGCCGTCCGCACATCCGCCATGTCGAAGGGCACCAGCAGATCCAGCCCGCGCCTGCTCGTCAGGGCCTCATGGCGCGAAAACGCGGTCTTCACCATCACCGGGTTGTAAAGCGAGATGACCTCGCCCAGCCGCAGCTTGCCGCCGATCTCGGCCACGATCGCATCGAAATCCGGCGGCAGGACGATGTCATCCTCCACCACCACAGCCCAGGGCAGCCCTTCCTCCACGATCCGCCGACAGGCCGCCACATGCGACAAGGCGCAGCCGATCTGCGGCGAGGGATAGGCCTTCTCATGCCGCCCGTCCCCGCCCGGATCATCGCGGTTCAGCCGCGTGCCATCCACGCCGATGACCTCGCTCGGCAGTCTCGATATGCGGGCGACATGGGCAATGACATAGCGATGTCGCTCTGCCAGTCGCGGTATGGCGGCGATAAAGACCTTCATCCCCTCATTTCCCGTAATAGTCGCGGAACCAGTCCACGAAACGCCCGATGCCGTCGCGGAAATCGGTCCGGGGGCGATAGCCCGTCAGGCGTTGCAGCAGGCCCGCATCCGCCCAGGTCGCGGGCACGTCGCCCATCTGCATCGGCATGTAATTCCGCCGCGCCTTCCGGCCGAGGCAATCCTCGATCGCCTCGATGAAATCCAGCAGCCGCACCTTCTCGGAATTGCCGATATTGACGATGCGGAAGGGGGCAACGGGGGAAAGACTGTCGCCCTCGGCCACCGCATCGCCCGCTGCGGGGCGCTCCGGCACGGCGTCGATCAGCAGCCGGATCGCGCGCACCAGATCATCGACATAGGTGAAATCGCGATACATCTCGCCATGGTTGTAGATGTCGATGGGCCGGTCCTCGAGGATCGCATCCACGAATTTGAACAATGCCAGATCAGGCCGCCCCCAGGGGCCATAGACGGTGAAGAAGCGGAACATCGTCGTGGGCAGGGTCCACAGATGGGCATAGGCATGGCCCATGCTTTCCGTGGCCTTCTTCGTCGCGGCATAGATCGTCAGCTGGGTATCGGCCTTCTCGGTCTCCGAAAACGGCATCTCCTCATTCGCGCCATAGACGGATGAGGTGGAGGCCATCAGCAGATGCCCCACCTGCAGCCGCCGCGCGGCCTCCATCACGTTGAAGGTGCCGATGACATTGGCATCCAGATAGGCGCGCGGATTCTCAAGGCTGTAGCGCACCCCCGCCTGGGCGGCGAGGTGGATGATCACCTCGGGGCGAAAGGCATCGGCCACCGCATCGAAACGCGCCTGATCCTCCAGCAGGGCCTCATCCGCCGAAAACTGCGGATGCTGCAACAGCATCGCATGGCGGCGCTGCTTCAGCGCGACGTCATAGTAGTCCGTCATCCCGTCATAGCCATGGACGCGAAAGCCCTCGGCCAGCAGAAGCCGCGCCAGATGAAAGCCGATGAACCCGGCCGTCCCCGTGATCAAGACCCGCTTGCCCGCCGCCGCATCCGCCATGCCTGTCCCGCCGTCCCTCCGGCCCGCCCCATCCGGGGCGACCGAGTAATTAACATGAATTAATTCTTGCTCAGCCTCTTAACGGCGACCGGGGCATGAGTCTATCGGCCAGCCGCCCGGCATCGCGGCAAGCCGCCGCCGCATGGCGGGAAAGGCGCAGTTGCGGGCGGTGCTTCAGGGCGCGGCCAGCCGATAGGCGGCCAGCGCCACCCATTCCCGGATCGCCAGGTTCAGCAGCGCAAGATTGCGCAGCGGCTCCCAGCCGATCCCGTCGGCAAGCCCCGTGCTGCGGAAATCCACGGGCCAGGCCACCAGGCCCGGCCAGCCCTCCGCGCCAAAGCGCGGCAGCGCGCGCGGCATGTGAAAGGCGCTGGTGACCAGAATCCAGGTCTCCTCCGGGCGCGGGTCGGCCAAAGCCAGGCCCAGCCGGGCATTCTCGGCCGTGTTGCGCGATCCCGTCTCGGCCAGAAGCCGCCCCGGCGCGATGCCCTGCGCGGCCAGGAACCGCGCGGCCACCTCGGCCTCGGCCGGGCCGGACCGCCCCGCCCCGTCGCGCAGCCGCCCGCCCGATCCCAGAAGCACCACCCGCGCCTCGGGAAAGCGTCGCGCCAGCATCGCCGCCGCCGCCAGCCGCTCACCCGCCTCGCCCAGTTGCGCCCCGCCCCAGCGGTCCGTCGCCGCCATGTCCTCGGCCCCGCCGGGCACCAGAATGCCGTCCACCCGCTCCAAAGCAGGCGCGGCGGGAAAGCGCGCCTCCAGCGGGGCCAGCAGCCAGGATCCCAGCGGCAGCACCGCCACCACCAGCGCCCCGACGATCAGCCCCGCCAGCAGGTGCCGCGCCTGCGCCAGCCGTCCCCGCCGCAGCGCAAGCCAGGCCAGCACCAGCAGGGCAAAGCCCCAAAGCTCCACCCGCAAAAGCGCCCCCGCCACCTCGCTCAGCACAAAGAACGCGCCGTTCATCGCCCCGGCAGCCCGGCCAGCGCCTGCCGATAGGCGGCCACGACGATGGCCTCGTCGAATTCGCGCTCCATCTTGGCACGCGCCGCCTGCCCCATCCCCTCCTGCGCCGCCCGTGGCAGCGCCAGAAAGCGCCGCATCGCCGCAGCCAGGCTTTCCGCATCGCGCGGCGCGCAGAAGAGGCCCGTCACCCCATCCTCCACCACCGCGCGGCAGCCCGGCACGTCGGTGGCGATCACCGGCCGCCCCATGGCCGATGCCTCGATCAGCGTGCGCGGCGCGCCCTCGCGGTAAGAGGGCAGCACGACACAGCTTGCCGCCCGCAGAAAGGGCCGCACATCCTCCTGCGTGCCCAGATAGTCGATCACGCCCGCGCGCTGCCAGGCCGCCACATCCGCCGGCCCGATGGCCGTGCGGTTGTCCGCCCCCGCCGCGCCGATCAGCTGAAACCGCGCCTCGGGCCGCTCGGCCCGGATGCGCCGCGCCGCCTCGACATATTCCAGCACGCCCTTGTCGCGCAGCAGGCGCGCGATCATCAGAAAGACCGGCGCCGCCTCTTGCGCCCCGGTCCCGCCCGGCATCGGGCGGAAATGATCCAGGTTGATCCCCGATCCCGGCAGCACCCGGTCCTGCCCCGGCGCGACCAGCCCCCGATCCAGGAACAGCGCCCGGTCATCCTCGTTCTGGAA
Organism: Paragemmobacter kunshanensis; assembly: GCF_011059185.1. GTDB lineage: Bacteria > Pseudomonadota > Alphaproteobacteria > Rhodobacterales > Rhodobacteraceae > Paragemmobacter > Paragemmobacter kunshanensis. Next base: position 6,343 of record NZ_JAALFE010000015.1, read on the forward strand.
GAACACGACCGGCAGCCCCGCAAAGGCCCGGCGATACAGCCCCTCGGCCACCAGCTTCAGCATCCCCCCCGACAGGAAGGCCGTGCCCAGCCCGGTGACATTGGGCAGGAACGCCACCCCCGCCCGCCGCGCGGCGATGGCCCCGAAGATGTTGTTCTTGATCGTGAAACCCAGCACGGCATCGGGCCGCTCGCGCCGGAAGATCGCCTGGAACCGGCGCATCAGGCCCAGATCGGCCAGCGGGTTCAGGCCCTTCACGCTCATCTCCAGCGGCAGGAACCGGCAGCCCGCCGCCTCCAGCGCGGCGACGCTGTCATCTGGCGGGGCCAGCACCGTCACGCCATGCCCGTCGGCCAGCAGCGCCTCGACCAGCGGCCGCCGGAAATGCCAGACATTCCAGGCCGCATTCACGGTGATCAGGATGTTCATGTTCCCGGTCCACAGCCCCCGGCCGCCCCCGGCAATCGACCGCCCGCGCCTTCCATCCGCCTCAGTCCTTCGATGCGGTCCGCATCCGCGTCACCGGTACCACCGGCTCCGCCGCCGGCGGCAGCACCACCTGCCCGCCAAAGAACACGCCGTCCTTGATCACCTGCTGCACGGTCATCCGGTCGATCCGGTCATTGCCCTTGCTGAAGGCATAGACCATCGCGAAATCGCAAAGCTGGTTCACCTGCCGCGCGATGCCCGTCGTGCGTTCATGGATCAGTTCCACCGCCTCGTCCGAGAACAGGTCGACATCCCCCCCCACGGCCTGCAGACGGTGGCGGATATAGTCGCCCGTCGTCTCCACATCCATCACCGGCAGATGCGACGCCGCCCCGATCCGATGCGCCAGCGGCTGCAGTTCCGGCGCGACGATCCGGTCGCGCAGGCCCGACAGCCCCACGAGGAAGACCTGCAGCAGTTCATCCGTGCCGGTATTCATGTTGGTCAGCGTGCGGATCTGCTCCAGCGCATTGTCCGACAGGTTCTGCGCCTCGTCAAAGACCAGAACCACCCGCCGCCCGGCGGCATATTCCCGGATCAGCCGCGCCTCGAAGCGGGCGAAAAGCTCTACCATCGTATCGGTCGGGGCCGCCTGTTCGCCCAGCGCCAGCAGCACCCAGGGCAGCACATCCTCGGCCGCGCCCCGCACCTGCGACACCACGCCAAAGACCACGTCATCCCCCACGCTGCGCAACATGTGCTGGATCAGCAGGGTCTTGCCGGTGCCCACCTCGCCCGTCACCAGCGTGATGGGCGCCTTGGTCACGATGGAATATTCCATCAGGGAATAGGCCCGCCGATGGCTCGACGACCAGAACAGAAGCCCGGGATCCGGGGCTATGGCAAAGGGCCGGGCCTTCAGCCCGAAATAGCCCGTGTAGATGTCAAGGATCGTTCCCATCCGCGAACATACCTCTTCTTGATCTTGACTGCGGTCACGACGATTCCCCCCCACCTATTTACAACGGCGCGGTTGTCGCATGTAGTATCGTAAATTTAACACAGACTAACGAAGAATGCCCGCCGGATGCACAGCCGCCAGATCACCTCTGCCCCGACGACCCGCCTGCCCCTGAACTGGGCGGGCCTTGCCTGGCTTGCGCTGGCGCTGGTTGGGGCGGCGCTGCTGTTCTGGCCCGGCATCGCCCTTCTGCTGACCGTCTGGCAGACCCCCGATTACAGCCATGGTCCGCTGATCCCCGTCCTCTCCGGCCTGCTTTTCCTGCGCCAGCTGAAGACCGAGCCGGTCCTGCATGGCCCCGTCAACCGCTGGCCCGGTCTTGTGCTTCTGGTCCTGTCGGTCACCTTCGGCCTTCTGGGCCAGATGGTCGACACCCCCATGGTCACCGCCATCGCCCTGATCGTCTGGTTCGGCGCAATCCTGCTTGTCTGCTTCGGCTGGGACCAGGGCCGCCGATTCTGGCCGCCGATCCTGCATCTCTGCTTCATGCTGCCGCTGCCCGGCACGATCTATTACAAGATCTCGATCACGCTGCAGCTCATCTCGGCCGAACTGGGCGTCTGGCTGCTCCGGCTGGCCGATGTCCCGGTCTTCCTTGACGGCTACATCATTGATCTGGGCGTGCTGAAACTCCACGTGGCCGAGGCCTGTTCCGGCCTGCGCTATCTCTTCCCCATCCTCAGCTTCTCCTACATCTTCGCGATCCTCTTCCAGGGTTCGCTCCTGACCAAGGGGATCATGCTGCTCTCCGCCGCCCCCATCGCGGTGCTGATGAATTCGGCCCGCATCGCCATCGCAGGCATGATCGTGCAGTATCAGGGGGCCGAGCATCTGGAGGGCTTCTCGCATTTCTTCGAAGGCTGGGTCATCTTCCTTCTGTCCATCATCATGCTCTTCGGCCTGGCCCGGCTGCTTCTGATGTTCCGCCGGGACCGGATCACGCTGGTCGATGCGCTGGATCTGGATTTCTCGGGCCTCATGCCGCAGGCCCGCCGCATCGCCCTGATCGAACCCAGCCGCGCCTTCGCAGCCTTCGCCATCCTCACCTTCGGCGCGGCGGCGCTCTGGCAGGTCTTCCCCACCGTGCGCAGCGTCGAACCCCCGCGTGCCGAATTCGCCTCCTTCCCCGATCAGATCGGCGATTGGGTGGGCGGCAGACGGCTGGCCCTCGATCCCGAGGTAGCCCGCGCCCTGGGCGCGCAGGACTATGTCCTTGCCAATTTCACCAATTCCCGCAGCGAGCAGGTCGAACTCTTTGCCGCATGGTTCCGCGACCAGACCCTCAGCGGCGCGCATTCGCCCGAGGTCTGCCTTCCCAATGCCGGCTGGGAATTCGCCGCCTTCGACAGGCGCGACATCGGCGCCGAACTTGGCCTCGACAAGCCCTTCCCGATCAACCGCGCCATCGTCCAGAACGGCGAACAACGGCTTCTCGTCTATTACTACTTCGTCCAGAACGGCCGCCAGATCGCCTGGGATTTCGGCTCGAAGCTCTGGCTCTTCTGGGACAGCATCCGCCACGGGCGCAAGGATGGGGGGCTGATCCGTCTGGTCACCGCCATCCCCAAGGGCGAACCCGTCGAAACGGCGGACCGCCGCCTTCAGGACATGGCCCGCGAACTCGACCAGCGCCTTGCCCGCTTCTTCCCCGCGGCCGATGCACGCGCCCAGCCGCAGATGACGCCCATCCCTGCGCCCTGAGGCCCGCTCAGGCCGGGGCGACAACCACCTCCGTGCCCCATTCCAGGCATTTCCGCTCCAGGTCCGCGGGCAGGGGCCGGTCGGTGAACAGCACCGTCACCTCGGCCAGCGAGGCAAGCCGCGCCGGCGCGCTCCGATCCAGCTTGGAATGATCGCAGACCAGAAACACCTTCCGCGCCTGCCGGATGATCGCCTTCGACACCCGCACCTCGGCCAGGTCGAAATCCAGCAGATCCCCGTCCCGATCCAGCGCCGAGGCCCCGATCACCGCATAATCCACCTTGAACTGTTCGAAGAACTGCGTCGTCAGCTCCCCCACCAGCCCGCCATCCGACCGGCGCAGCGCGCCGCCCGCCACCATGATCTCGCAACCCGGATTGGCGGCCAGCGTATTGGCCACGTTCATGTTGTTCGTCACGACCGTGATGTTGCGATGCGCCAGCAATTCCTGCGCCACCGCCTCGGTCGTGGTGCCAAGGTTCATGATCAGGCTGCAATTCTCGGGGATCGCCGCCGCGCAGGCGCGCGCAATGGCGGCCTTCGCCCCCTCGTTCATCCGCCGCCGCTGCTCATAGCCCAGATTGGCCACCCCGGTCTTCGGCACCGCGCCGCCATGCACGCGGTCCAGATGCCCCATATCGGCCAGTTCCGAAAGATCCCGCCGGATTGTCTGCAGCGTCACATCGAAGCGCTGCGCCAGATCCTCCACCACCACCCGCCCCTCGGCGCGCGCCAGTTCCAGAATCTCGCTCTGCCGAAAGCTCAGCGCCATCGCGCGTTCCTTTTCCTTCGCCGGATAACCGCGCAGTTTCGTTATCCCGCGCGACCCGATCAAGCCGGAAAATTCTCTGCGCGCGCAGGCAGAAACCTTGCCGCAGCGCAGCGCGAAAATGCGCGCTTTAGCGGCAATCCCTTGATAATCAGCACTTTACGCAAGGTCACTTGCGCGCCAATGTTCGCTTTCTATAAAATCGCGCAAAAGCGAAAAAAGTGGATTGACCTATGAGTAAGATTCGTAACACCCTCTCAACCGCTAGGGAGGAGACTGGCGTGACCACAGGGCAACGGCCTGAAACGGCTGACCTCTTCATCATCGGCGGCGGCATCAACGGCTGCGGCATTGCGCGCGACGCCACGGGGCGCGGCCTCTCGGTCGTGCTGGCCGAACAGAACGATCTTGCCTCCGCCACCTCCTCCGCTTCGACCAAGCTCTTCCACGGCGGGTTGCGCTATCTCGAATATTTCGAATTCCGCCTCGTCCGCGAAGCGCTGGAGGAACGCGAAACCCTCCTCGTCGCCATGCCCCACATCTCGTGGCCCATGCGCTTCGTCCTGCCCTACCACCCCGACATGCGCTTCGAAGGCGACACGCCCACGGGCCGCCTCCTCTCGCGCATCATGCCGTGGATGAAGGGCCGCCGCCCCGCATGGCTCATCCGCCTTGGCCTGTTCCTCTATGACACGCTGGGCGGCCGCAAGATCCTGCCCGCCACCCGCACGCTGGACCTGACGCGCGATCCGGCGGGCAAGCCGCTGCAATCCCGCTTCCACCACGCCTATGAATATTCCGACTGCTGGGTGGAGGATTCCAAGCTCGTCTCCCTCAACGCCCGCGACGCCGCCCAGCGCGGCGCGACGGTGCTGACCCGCACCCGCGTCACCTCGGCCACACGGGCAGGCGATCTGTGGGAAATCGTGACCGAAGGCCCCGAAGGCAGCCGCACCCACCACGCCCGCGCGCTGGTGAATGCAGGCGGCCCCTGGGTCGAAGACGTGATCCGCAACGTCGCCCGCATCAATTCCTCCGAAGGCGTCCGCCTCGTGCGCGGCTCGCATATCGTCACGAAGAAACTCTACGACCACGACCGCTGCTATTTCTTCCAGGGCACCGATGGCCGCATCATCTTCGCCATCCCGTATGAGCAGGACTTCACCCTGATCGGCACCACCGACAAGGACCACAAGGCCGCCCCGAAAGACGCCACCTGCACGGATGAGGAACGCGATTACCTGCTGAAATTCGCCTCGCAATACTTCGCCAAGCCCGTCACCGTGAAGGACGTGGTCTGGACTTATTCCGGCGTCCGTCCCCTCTACAACGACGGCGCGAAATCCGCGACGGCGGCGACCCGCGACTATGTCCTCTCGCTCGACGGCAACGGCGCACCGCTTCTGAACGTCTTCGGCGGCAAGATCACGACCTACCGCCGCCTCGCCGAATCCGCGCTGGAGAAACTCCAACCCTTCTTCCCGCAGGCCACCGGCCCCTGGACCGCCCGCGTCGCCCTGCCGGGTGGCGATTTCGCCCATGACGCCGTCCCCGCCCTGACCGCCGCGCTGAAATCGCGCTTCCCCTTCCTGACCGATTACTGGGCCGCCCGCCTGATCCGCGCCTACGGGTCCGAAGCGGAAACCCTGCTCGGCAACGCGCAAACCGCCGCCGACCTCGGCCGCGACTTCGGCGCCACCCTGACCGAGGCCGAGGTGCGCTGGCTCATGCAGCACGAATTCGCCCGCGCCGCCGCAGACATCGTCTGGCGGCGCACCAAACTCGGCCTTCGCCTGTCGAAGGACCAGATCGCTGCGCTTGACGCTTACATGTCAGGCGCCGCAACCCACGGGGCGGTCAGCCCCGCGGCGGAATGAGGGGGACCTATGGCGCTTGAACTACAAGCCGTCAGCCGTGTCGTGAAGGGGCAGGTGCATATCGCCCCCACGACGCTGACGCTGGAAAAGGGGACGATGAACGTCCTCCTCGGCCCCACGCTGTCGGGCAAGACCTCGCTGATGCGCCTGATGGCGGGGCTGGATGCCCCCACCACGGGCCGCATCCTCTGGCACGGCACCGACGTGACGGGCGTCCGCGTGCAGGACCGCAAGGTCGCGATGGTCTATCAGCAGTTCATCAACTACCCCGGCCTGACCGTCTATGAAAACATCGCCTCGCCCATGCGCCTGATGGGCAAGGACCGCGCCGCGATCGACCGCGCCGTCCGCGAAACGGCGGAAATGCTGAAACTCACCCCCATGCTCGACCGCAAACCGCTGGAACTTTCCGGCGGCCAGCAACAACGCTGCGCACTCGCCCGCGCGCTGGTCAAGGGCGCGGGCCTCGTCCTGCTCGACGAACCGCTGGCAAACCTCGACTACAAGCTCCGCGAAGAACTCCGCGCCGAAATCCCCCGCATCTTCGAAGAATCCGGCGCGATCTTCGTCTACGCCACCACCGAACCGGAGGAAGCCCTCCTCCTCGGCGGCAACACCGCCACGCTGTGGGAAGGCCGCGTCACCCAATTCGGCCCCACCCCCACCGTCTACCGCCAACCCGCCGACGCCACGACCGCGCGCGTGTTCTCCGATCCGCCGATGAACTTCGTCTCCTGCTTCAAGCAAGGCCACCGCATCAACTTCGGCGGCAACGCCAACGCCCCCGCAGACGGCGCCTTCGCGTCACTGCCGGATGGCCGCTACACCGCAGGCTTCCGCGCCAACCACCTGCACCTGAACACCCATTCCGGGCAGGCCGTGGAATTCCGCTGCACCCTCGGCGTCACGGAAATCACGGGCTCCGAGACCTTCCTCCACCTGACGCATGGCACCGACCGCTGGGTCGGCCTCGTCCACGGGGTCCACGACCTGGCACCGGGGTCCGAGGTCAGCGTCTGGCTCGACCCCACCCATGTCTACATCTTCGACGCCGAAGGACGCCTTGCCGCGCCCGCGGCCTATGCGGCGGCGGCCTGATCCCATGTCCCAGATCACCCTCAAGAACCTCGCCCACAGCTACCACGCCAACCCGCGCGGCGAACAGGACTTCGCGCTGAAGGAGATGGACCACGTCTGGGACGACGGCGGCGCCTATGCGCTGCTCGGCTCCTCCGGCTGTGGCAAGACCACGCTCCTCAACATCATCTCCGGCCTCCTGCGCCCAAGCCAAGGCCGCGTCCTCTTCGGCGACCGCGACGTGACCGACGCCGAAACGGCGGAAAGGAACATCGCGCAGGTCTTCCAGTTCCCGGTCGTCTACGACACCATGACCGTGCGCGAAAACCTCGCCTTCCCGCTGCGCAACCGGGGCATGGACGCCGCCTACATCAAGGCCCGCGTCACCCAGATCGCCGCCATGATCGGCATGGACCACATCCTCGACCGCAAGGCGCGCGGCCTCACCGCCGACGCCAAACAGAAGATCTCCCTCGGTCGCGGCATGGTGCGCGAAGACGTCAACGCGATCCTCTTCGACGAACCGCTGACCGTCATCGACCCCCACATGAAATGGGAACTCCGCACGCAGCTGAAACAGCTGCACCGCGAATTCGGCCATACGATGATCTACGTCACCCATGACCAGACCGAGGCGCTGACATTCGCCGACAAGGTCGTCGTCATGTATGACGGCCGCGTCGTGCAGATGGGCACGCCCGAAGAACTCTTCGAAACCCCCGCCCATACCTTCGTGGGCTATTTCATCGGCTCGCCGGGCATGAACCTTCTGCCCGCCGAAATACGGGGCGGCACCGCGCAGCTGCAAGGCGCCGCCGTCCCGCTGGGTGCGGCCTACGGGCCAATTTCGGGTCGCACCCAGATCGGAATCCGCCCCGAATACTGCGTCCTGACCGAAGGTGACGGCCTGCCCATCACCATCAAACGGGTCGAGGATGTGGGCCGCCACCGCATCATCCGGGGCGATGTCGCGGGCAGCACGGTCAACGTGATCGCGCCCGAAGGCATGGCCGTCGGCGCGTCCCTGACCCATGTCCGCTTCACGCCGGACCGCATCAACGTCTATGCCGACGACTGGCGCGTCGCACCGATCGGGGGGGCCGTCTGATGGACAAGACCCAGAACAACAAGGCGTGGTTCCTTGTCCTTCCGGTCCTCGTGATCGTCGCCTTCTCGGCCATCATCCCGCTGATGACGGTCGTCAACTACTCGGTCAACGACACCTTCGGCGACAATCAGTTCTTCTGGGCCGGGCTGGAATGGTTCGAGGAAATGGTCACCTCCGACCGCCTGCACGAAGCGCTTGGCCGCCAGATCCTCTTCTCCGCCATCATCCTCGCGATCGAGGTGCCTCTGGGCATCTACATCGCGCTCAACATGCCGAAAAAGGGCTTCTGGGCCTCGGTCTGCCTCGTCCTCATGGCGCTGCCGTTGCTCATTCCCTTCAACGTCGTCGGCACCATCTGGCAGATCTTCGGCCGCGTCGATATCGGCCTCCTGGGCCATTACCTCGCGGAACTGGGCATCGACTACAACTACACCAACGATCCGCTTGACGCCTGGATCACCGTCATCGTCATGGATGTCTGGCACTGGACCAGCCTCGTTGCGCTTCTGTGCTACGCAGGCCTGCAATCCATCCCCAACGCCTATTATCAGGCCGCCCGCGTGGATCAGGCCAGCCGCTGGGCCGTCTTCCGCTACATCGAACTGCCCAAGATGGCGGGTGTCCTGCTGATCGCGGTCCTTCTGCGCTTCATGGACAGCTTCATGATCTATACCGAACCCTTCGTCGTCACCGGCGGCGGGCCGGGCAATTCCACCACTTTCCTGTCCATCGACCTCGTGAAGATGGCGATCGGCCAGTTCGACCTCGGCCCCGCCGCCGCCTTCTCGATCATGTATTTCCTCGTGATCCTGCTGGTGTCCTGGGTCTTCTACACCGTGATGACCAATCTCGACAAAGAGGAGGGCAAGTAACATGCGCCTGCGCGGCTCCGCCCTTGTGATGACGCTCTACCTCTTGTTCCTGCTGATCCCGATCTACTGGCTCGTGAACATGAGCCTGAAAACCAATACCGAGATCACCTCGACCTTCACCCTCTTCCCCAATGACCTGACCTTCCGCAACTACGCGGTGATCCTCACCGATCCGTCCTGGTACATGGGCTATGTGAACTCGATCATCTATGTGGTGATGAACACGGTGATCTCCATCACCGTGGCCCTGCCCGCCGCCTACGCCTTCTCGCGCTACAGCTTCATGGGCGACAAGCACCTCTTCTTCTGGCTGCTGACGAACCGCATGGCCCCTCCGGCCGTCTTCGCCCTGCCCTTCTTCCAGCTCTACTCCTCGGTCGGCCTTTTCGACACCCACATCGCCGTGGCACTGGCACACTGCCTCTTCAACGTGCCGCTCGCCGTCTGGATCCTCGAAGGCTTCATGCGCGGGGTTCCGAAGGAAATTGATGAGACCGCCTATATCGACGGCTATTCCTTCGGGCATTTCTTCCTCAAGATCTTCACCCCCCTGATCGCAAGCGGCATCGGCGTCGCGGCCTTCTTCTGCTTCATGTTCTCCTGGGTGGAACTGCTGCTCTCGCGCACGCTGACCTCCGTCAACGCCAAACCCATCGCCGCCACCATGACCCGCACCGTCAGCGCCTCGGGCATGGACTGGGGCGTGTTGGCCGCCGCGGGGGTGCTGACCATCATCCCCGGCGCGCTCGTGATCTACTTCGTCCGCAACTACATCGCCAAGGGCTTCGCCCTGGGAAGGGTGTGATCATGGATTGGCTCACAGAGGGGGTTGGGATCGCCATAGCTTCAATCTTGAGCAGCAGTATTGTCGCTGCAATTATTTCTAACCGAGCTGCCTACAGGTCGATTGCTGTAGAGGCGATCACAAAGGAAAGAATCGTTTGGTTGGATGAACTGCGTGAAGTTGCGGTTGAGTTAACCACGAAACTTGCCGCACTAAACCGCCAAGATTTTGAAGCGACGGCGGGAGAGATCGAAGCAGCCGATCGATTGATTGCACGCCTTGAACTGCACCTGAACCCTGATGGTAGCAAAGAGGCGCAGATAATGAGGCTCTCTGAAGAACTCAGAGCGTCAGCCGAGAGGAAGTCGGAGTATCGATCAATAGAGAAGGCCTTCATGCGAGCAGTAAGGGACCTGCTTAAGGAAGAGTGGGAAAAAGCCAAAGCGGAAGCAGGCGTAAAAAAAAAGGTGAATTCATGACCGCCTCTCGCTGGACCACCATCTACCTCGTCACGGGCGGCATCCTCGCCGCCATCCTCGCGGCGCTCATCGCCTCCGTCCCCCGCACGGAAGACGGGATCGACTGGTTCGCCCCCCTCATCCCCGGCGGCTGGATGGCCTGGACCTTCCCCGTCGCCCTCTTCTTCTTCGTGATCGCCTGCCTGCTGATCCTCTTCACCCTACTCGCGATCCGCTTTCCCGAAACCCCGCGCCGCGGCGTCCTTCGCATCGAAACCACGCGCGGCGACCGGCTCTTCATCTCGCTCTTGGGCTCGGCCTTCCTCTGCGTGGGCTGGCTCTTCTTCTTCGGCGCTCCCCTCTGGGGCGCGCTGATCGGTTGCCTGATCTATGCCGCAGCGGTCTTCCGCTGGGTCTGATCCAAGGCATGACAGCGCCGGGGGGGGCGGATGCGACCCCTCTCCCCCGGCAGAACGAAGACAGGACGTCTCACATTCTGGGAGGAAAACGCATGAGACTCAGACAGACAGCAACCGCGATGGCGCTTGCGCTGATCGCCTTCGGCTCGGCCCCGGCCTGGGCCGACATGGAGGCCGCCAAGGCCTTCCTCGACGCGGAGATCGGCGATCTCTCCACCCTCTCCCGCGCCGATCAAGAGGCCGAGATGCAGTGGTTCATCGACGCCGCCGCCCCCTTCGCCGGGATGGAGATCAAGGTGGTGTCGGAAACCATCACCACCCATGAATACGAAGCCAAGGTCCTCGCCCCGGCCTTCACCGCCATCACCGGCATCAAGGTCACCCATGACCTGATCGGCGAAGGCGATGTGGTGGAAAAGCTGCAGACGCAGATGCAGTCGGGCGAGAACATCTATGACGCCTATATCAACGACTCGGATCTGATCGGCACCCACTGGCGCTACCAGCAGGCCCGCAACCTGACCGACTGGATGGCCGGCGAAGGTGCCGCCGTCACCAACCCGAATATCGACATGGCCGATTTCATCGGCCTGAAATTCACCACCGGCCCGGATGGCAAGGTCTACCAGCTGCCCGACCAGCAATTCGCCAACCTCTACTGGTTCCGCTACGACTGGTTCAACGACCAGAAGACCAAGGACGACTTCAAGGCCAAGTATGGCTACGATCTCGGCGTCCCGCTGAACTGGTCGGCTTATGAGGATATCGCGGAATTCTTCACCGGCCGCGACATGTCCTATGCGGGCGGCCCGGCCACCGGCGTCTATGGCAACATGGACTACGGCAAGAAGGACCCGTCGCTGGGCTGGCGCTACACCGATGCCTGGATGTCCATGGCCGGCATGGGCGACGTGGGTGAACCCAACGGCCTTCCGGTCGATGAATGGGGCATCCGCGTGAACGAGAACTCGCAGCCCGTCGGCTCCTGCGTTGCCCGTGGCGGTGCCACGAACGACGCCGCCGCCGTCTATGCCGTGACCAAGGCCATCGACTGGCTGCAGCGCTTCTCCCCGCCCGAAGCACAGGGCATGACCTTCGGCGAGGCAGGCCCCGTCCCGGCACAGGGCAACATCGCCCAGCAGATGTTCTGGTACACTGCCTTCACCGCCGACATGGTCAAGCCCGGCCCCGTGATGAACGAGGATGGCACGCCGAAATGGCGCATGGCCCCCTCGCCGCATGGCGCCTACTGGCAGGAGGGCATGAAGGTCGGCTATCAGGACGCCGGCTCCTGGACGCTGATGAAGTCCACCCCCGTCGACCGCGCACAGGCCGCATGGCTCTATGCGCAGTTCGTCACCTCCAAGACCGTGGATGTGAAGAAGTCCCATGTGGGCCTCACCTTCATCCGTGAATCCACGATCCAGCACCAGTCCTTCACCGACCGCGCGCCGCAACTCGGCGGTCTGGTGGAATTCTACCGCTCGCCCGCCCGCGTCCAGTGGTCGCCCACCGGCACCAACGTGCCGGACTATCCGAAGCTGGCGCAGCTGTGGTGGCAGAACATCGGCGACGCCATGTCGGGGGCCAAGACCCCGCAGGAAGCGCTCGATGCCCTCTGCGAAGAGCAGGAAAAGGTGCTGGAGCGTCTGGAACGTGCCGGCGTGCAGGGCGACATCGGCCCGAAGATGAACGAACCGCAGGATCCGCAGGTCTGGATCGACGAACCCGGTTCGCCCGTCGGCAAGCTGGAGAACGAAAAGCCCGCAGGCGAAACGATCTCCTATGACGAGCTGATCAAGTCCTGGCAGCAGGGCTGATCCATCAAGGCGGGCGTCCCCAAGGACGCCCGCCCCTTCTTTCTGGCCGAGCCACTCCCCCGCGGACCGCGCGTCCCGCTTGCGCCGCTCCCTGCGCATGGGCGAGTGTCTCCGCCAGCAAGAAGAAACGGACCAAGGGGGACAACCCATGACCCATATCCTCGCCATCGACCAAGGCACCACCTCCTCCCGCGCCATCATCTTCGACGCGGGCCTCAAGGTCCGCGCAGTCGCACAAGAGGAATTCCCCCAGCACTACCCCGCCTCCGGCTGGGTGGAACATGACCCGTCGGACCTCTGGTCCACCGTCGCAGGCACCGCCCGCGCCGCCATCGAAAAGGCAGGGATAGGTGCCGACAGCATCGCCGCCATCGGCATCACCAACCAGCGCGAAACGACCCTGATCTGGGACCGCGCCACCGGCGAGCCCATCCACCGCGCCATCGTCTGGCAGGACCGCCGCACCGCCGACACCTGCGCCGCGCTCAAGGCGGCGGGCCATGAAGCCATGATCACCGCCCGCACGGGCCTGCTGCTCGACCCCTATTTCTCCGGCACCAAGATCAAGTGGCTGCTGGATCACGTCCCCGGCGCCCGCGCCCGCGCGGCCAAGGGCGAACTGGCCTTCGGCACCGTGGACACCTTCCTCATCTGGAAACTCACGGGCGGCAAGGTCCACGCCACCGACGCCACCAACGCCGCCCGCACGCTGATCTACAACATCGCGCGCGGCGAATGGGACGCCGACATCTGCGCGCTGCTCGACATCCCCATGTCGCTGCTGCCCGAGGTGAAGGACTGCGCCGCCGATTACGGCACCACCCGCCCCGACCTCTTCGGTCGCGCCATCCCCATCCTCGGCGTCGCGGGCGACCAGCAGGCCGCCACCGTCGGACAGGCCTGCTTTGCCCCCGGCATGATGAAATCCACCTACGGCACGGGCTGCTTCGCGCTCCTGAACACCGGCGCCGACATGGTCCCGTCGAAGAACCGCCTGCTCACCACCATCGCCTACCGGCTCGACGGGCGCACCACCTATGCCCTCGAAGGCTCCATCTTCATCGCGGGGGCCGTGGTCCAATGGCTCCGCGACGGGCTCAAGATCATCCGCGAGGCGAAGGAGACCCAACCCCTCGCCGCCTCTGCCGATCCGTCGCAGGACGTCGTCCTCGTCCCCGCCTTCACGGGCCTCGGCGCGCCCTATTGGCGCCCCGACTGCCGCGGCGCGGTTTATGGCCTGACCCGCAATTCCGGCCCCGCCGAACTCGCCAAGGCCGCCCTCGAAAGCGTCGGCTACCAGACCCGCGACCTCTTGGAGGCGATGCGCTCCGACTGGGGCGCCGCCGCCGACGGCATCCTGCGCGTGGACGGCGGGATGACCGCGTCGGACTGGGCCATGCAATTCCTCTCCGACATCCTCGGCGCGCCCGTCGATCGCCCCGTGGTGACGGAAACCACCGCGCTGGGTGCCGCCTATCTCGCAGGCCTCAAGGCAGGTCTCTGCCCCGCCCCCGACGAATTCCAGACATCATGGGCGCTGGAACGCCGCTTCACCCCGGCGATGGACGACCGCACCCGCAACGCGAAATACGCCCGCTGGGGCCGCGCCGTCGCCGCCACCATGACCGTCTGACCCCCTCCCCGACCCTCCCCCGCCCGCGGGGGAGGGAGAAGTCAGCCCACCCCGCCGCCACCTTCCCCCTCCCCCACCTTTGGGGGAGGGTCGGGGAGGGGGTCCACACCAGAATGAAACCGGAGCCCCCCATGCCCCCCTTCGCCATCGCCATGCCCCAGCGCATCCTCTTCGGCCGGGGCGAGGCGCAGAAGGCCCCCACCCTCCTCGCCCCCTTCGGCCCGCGCGGCCTGATCATCCACGGCGCCTCTGCCGCCCGCGCGCAATGGCTCCTCGACGCCCTCCACGCCGCAGGCATCGAAACCCTCGCCCTCCCCTGCCCGTCAGAACCCACCCTGCCGATGCTGGACGCAGCCCTCGCCCGGTCCCGCCCCTTCGCGCCCCTCTGGGTCGCGTCCCTCGGCGGCGGCGCGGCGCTCGACCTCGGCAAGGCGCTCGCCGCCCTCATCCCCGCCTCCACCCACCCGCTCGACCATCTGGAACTCGTGGGCAAAGGCCTCCCCCTCGCCGCCCCGCCCCTCCCCTTCATCGCCATCCCCACCACCGCAGGCACAGGGGCCGAGGCGACCAAGAACGCCGTCATCGGCCTCCCCGATCACGGCCGCAAGGTCAGCCTCCGCGACGACCGCATGCTCGCCCGCCTCGCCATCGTCGACCCGGCGCTGACCGACCACACCCCCCGCGCCACCACCCTCGCCTCCGGCCTCGACGCCATCACGCAGGTCATCGAACCCTACGTCTCGTCCAAGGCCACCCCCTTCACCGACGCCCTCACCGCCCCCGCCATCCCGCGGGGCCTCGCGGCCCTCAAACGCCTGATGGAAGCGGAAGACCCCGACGCCCGCGACGCCCTCGCCCACACCTCCCTGACGGGCGGCATCGCGCTCGCCAATGCAGGCCTCGGCGCCGTCCACGGCCTCGCCGGCGTCATCGGCGGCCTCACCCCCGCCCCCCATGGCGCGATCTGCGGCGCGCTCCTCGCCCCCATCCTCCGCCTCAACCGCGCGCAGGCCACGGGCGAAACCGCCCGCCGCCTCGACACCGTCTTCCACCACATCGCGCAAACCTTCGGCGGCACGCCGGACACCGCCCCCGAAACCCTCGCCCGCTGGGCGCGCGCCTCCGGCCTGCCCGGCCTCACCGCCCAGGGTCTCCCTGCCTCACTCCACGAAGAAACGGCCCAGGCCGCCCTCGTCTCCTCCTCGATGAAGGGCAACCCCGTCCCGCTCACCGCGCAAGACCTCACCGCCGCCCTGCGCTCCGCAGCCTGACCCGCCCCTTCGTCCCGGCCCAAATACCCCGGGGTCCGGGGCAGCACCCCGACGCTCGCCACCTGCAGGACCACCCTCTCCCTCCCCCTTCTTCAGGGGGAGGGTCGGGGAGGGGGTCGCCTCTCAGAAACCCCGTCCCTGCGACCAGCGCCAGGCATCGCGGATCATCGCGTCCAGTCCCCGCTCCGGCGCCCAGCCCAACTCCTCGCGCGCCCGCGCCGATCCGCAGACCAGCGCCGCCGCATCGCCCGCGCGCCGCGCGCCCTCGACAATGGGCACGGCGCGGTTCGTCACCACCCGCGCATGGTCGATCACCTCGCGCACCGAATAGCCCGTCCCCGTCCCAAGGCAGAAGACCCGGCTCCCCCGCCCGTCCTGCAACCAGCGCAATCCCCGCACATGGGCCTCGGCCAGATCCGTCACATGCACGTAATCCCGCAGGCAGGTGCCATCCGCCGTCGCATAATCCGACCCGAACACCGTCAGCGCCGCGCGCTTGCCCTCCACCGCATCCAGCATCAGGGGGATCAGATGCGTCTCCGGCTCATGCCTTTCCCCCACCTCGCCCTCCGGGTCCGCCCCCGCCACGTTGAAATAGCGGAAGATCACCGATTGCAGCCCATGGCTCGCCCCGAAATTCCCCAGCATCTGCTCGATCGCCAGTTTCGACGCGCCATAGGCATTGATCGGGCGCTGCGGCGTCTCCTCGTCCAGCACGACACCATCCTGATCGCCATAGGTCGCGCAGGTGGAGGAAAAGACGAACCGCCCCACCCCTTCCGCCAGACAGGCCTCGATCAGGTTCAGCGCGCCGCCCACATTCACCCGCCAGTATCGCCCGGGATCGGTCATGGAGTCCCCCACCAGCGACAGCGCCGCAAAATGCATCACCGCCACCGGCTTCCAGCGCGCAAGCGCCGCCCTGATCGCGGCCGCGTCCATCAGATCGCCCCGCTCCAGCGGCCCGAACTTCACCGCCGCTTCCCAACCGGTGCTGAGATTGTCGAAACAGACCGGCACATAGCCCGCCCGTGCCAACGCCTTGCAGGCATGCGCCCCGATATACCCTGCCCCACCCGTCACCAACACATGTTCCGGCACGTCCCGTCACTCCCGCACAATCTTCCGCCCGGATGCTAGCCAAGCGCGGCCCGGATGGTAAGGCCCGCCCGCGCTTTTTCCGCGCGCCCCCCCGCCCCGGCCACCGTGCGGCGCGTTTCCCCCGCCTTCATCCCTTCGCCCCAGCCTGCCCTGTGATCACCCATGGCCAAAGGTTGCACGATGCCGGACGATACCCCCCTCCTCTCCCTTCCCCTGCTTCAGCCCGCACAGGCCCAGAAGCACGTCACCCATAACGAGGCGCTGCGCCTCCTCGACCTGCTGACGCAGCTTGCCGTGGCGGATCGCAGCCGCACTACCCCCCCGCCGCTTCCCGCCGAAGGCGACCGGCACCTCGTCGCCGCCCCCGCCAGCGGGGCCTGGCAAGGGCAAGAGGGCCGGATCGCCGCCTTCTGGGATGGGACTTGGGTCTTCCTCGCCCCGCGTCCGGGCTGGCAACTCTGGGTCGTGGCCGAAAACACCGCCCTTGCCTTCAACGGCACCGGCTGGGTCGCGCCCGCCCAGACGCCCGAAACCCTGCCCCGGCTCGGCATTTCGGCCACGGCGGATACGGTGAACCGGCTTGCCGTCGCCTCCCCCGCCACGCTCTTCAATCACGCGGGCCAGGGTCATCAGCTCAAGATCAACAAGGCCGCTCCGGCCCAGACGGCCAGCCTGCTGTTCCAGACCGCCTTCTCCGGCCGCGCCGAGATGGGCCTTGCCGGCTCGGATGCCTTCGCCATCCGCGTCAGCGCCAATGGCACCACCTTCACCACCGCGCTTTCCGTCGATCCCGCCACGGGCCAGACCAGCTTTCCCGCCCCGGCCATCCTGTCGCCCCTGGCCGCCGATCCGGCCAGCCCGGGCAATGGCACGATCTGGCATCACGGATCTGACGCGCATCTGCGCGCCCGGCTGGGCGGGCGCAGCGTGATCCTTGACGGCCAGCAATGCGTGCCCTGCCTGGTCCCGCCCGCGGGCGAACTGGTGCAATCCACCGTCGGCACGGGCGGGGCGGCCACGGTCAATGTCGCGGGTGCCGCGAACCGGATCGACATCTTTCCCTTCCTGCCGCGCGCCGATCTGGGCGTCGATGCCCTCCTCCTCAACTGCACCACGGCGCAGCCGGGCGCGCAGGCCCGCCTGCTGGTCTATTCCGCCGATGCCCAGGGCCGGCCCGCGGCGCGGCTGCATCAGACGGGCCTCATCGACCTGTCCGATACGGGCGCAAAGACCGCCGCCCTCACCCTCACGCTGCCGCAGGGGGTGACGGTCTGGCTCGGCCTGCACCATTCCGCCAATGCCACGGTCTCGGCCTGGCCCGGTTCCGCCTCGCCCGACCTGAACGGCGGCACCCTGCCAGCCACCACCGCGCGCAAGGCGCTGCGCCGCTTCGTGGATTTCGCCGATGGCGGCCCGGTCACCTGGGGCTACACCGCCGCGGAAATCGTGGGGGGCAACGTCCCCGCGATCTGGCTTCGCATGGCCTGACACCCCCCGCACCCGCCCCTGCCCCCAAGGGGGCAGGGGCAACCCGCATCACCCGCGGCGTTTGACAGGGCGAATCGCCCTGCCCTAAACAGGCAGCAGCGACCGATGTTCGGCCAACGGGTGAAGAGTCATGAAGATTGCGATGATCGGGACAGGCTATGTCGGCCTCGTCTCGGGGGTGTGTTTCTCGGATTTCGGCCATGACGTGATCTGCGTCGACAAGGATCCCGCCAAGATCGACCGCCTCCGCGCGGGCGAGATCCCGATCTTCGAACCCGGCCTGCAGGACCTGATGGCCAAGAACGTGGCCGCAGGCCGCCTCTCCTTCTCCCTCGATCTGGCCGAGGCGGTGGCCGGGGCCGATGCCGTCTTCATCGCCGTGGGCACGCCCACGCGCCGCGGCGACGGCCATGCCGACCTGCGCTATGTCATGGCCGCGGCCGAGGAAATCGGCCGCGCCCTCACCGGCCATGCCGTCATCGTCACCAAATCCACCGTCCCCGTCGGCACCAACCGCAAGGTGGCCGAGGCCGTCCGCGCCTCCAGCCCCGATGCCGATTTCGACATCGCCTCCAACCCCGAATTCCTGCGCGAAGGCGCGGCCATCGACGATTTCATGCGCCCCGACCGCGTGGTGGTGGGGATCGAGAATGACCGCGCCAAGAAGGTCATGTCCGATATCTACCGCCCGCTCTTCCTGCGCGACTTTCCCATCGTCTTCACCGACCTCGAGTCAGCCGAGATGATCAAATACGCCGCCAACGCCTTCCTCGCGACCAAGATCACCTTCATCAACGAAATCGCAGCACTCTGCGAACGCGTGGGGGCGGATATCAAGTCCGTCTCAAAGGGCATCGGCCTCGATGGCCGGATCGGCAACAAGTTCCTCCATGCAGGCCCCGGCTATGGCGGATCGTGCTTTCCCAAGGATACCAAGGCGCTCGCCCGCATCGGGCAGGAACATGCCGTGCCCATGCAGATCGTGGAAACCGTCATCAAGGTGAACGATCAGGTCAAGCAGCGCATGCTCGACAAGATCGTCGACCTTCTCGATGGCAGCATCAACGGCAAGACGGTGGGCATCCTCGGCGTCACCTTCAAGCCCAATACCGATGACATGCGCGATGCGCCCTCGCTCACCATCGTGCCCGCGCTGGTGGGGGCCGGGGCCAAGGTCCGCGTCATGGATCCCCAGGGCCAGCACGAGGGCGAGGCGCTGCTCCCCCATGTCCGCTGGGTGGAAAACGCCTATCACGCCGCGCAGGCCGCCGATGTGCTGGTGATCCTGACGGAATGGAACGAATTCCGCGCGCTCGATCTGGCGAAACTCGCGCGCAAGATGAACACCCCCCGCATGGCCGACCTGCGCAACATCTACAACCGCGAAGACGTGCTGGCGGCGGGTTTCGAAACCTATGTGGGCGTCGGGCGGTAAGGCAAAAGGCCCGGGCGCGCGCGCGCGCGCCCAATCCCGAACCCTCCCCCCGCGCCCCATCTCTGCAAGGACAGGGGGGTGCGGGGGGACGACCGTCCCCCCGCTGCAACGCAAAAAGCCCGGACGCCGGGTCCGGGCCTTCCAGGGCAGGGTGCAAGGGGCGGATCAGACCACCCGCTCCACCATCATCTTCTTGATCTCGGCAATCGCCTTGGCGGGGTTCAGCCCCTTGGGGCAGGTCTTGGCGCAGTTCATGATCGTGTGGCAACGATACAGCTTGAACGGATCCTCAAGCTGGTCCAGCCGCTCCGGCGTCGCCTCGTCGCGGCTGTCGATGATCCAGCGATAGGCATGCAGCAGCGCCGCAGGCCCCAGATACTTGTCGCTGTTCCACCAGTAGCTCGGGCAGGACGTGCTGCAGGACGCGCACATCACGCATTCATAAAGCCCGTCCAGCTTCTTCCGATCCTCGATCGACTGCCGCCACTCCTTGGCCGGGCGGTTCGTCTTCGTCTCCAGCCAGGGCATGATGGACGCATGCTGGGCGTAGAAATGCGTCAGGTCCGGGATCAGGTCCTTGATCACCGGCATATGCGGCAGGGGATAGATCTTCACATCCCCCTTCACCTCATCCAGCCCATAGATGCAGGCCAGCGTATTGATCCCGTCGATGTTCATCGCGCAAGACCCACAGATCCCCTCGCGGCAGGACCGGCGGAAGGTCAGCGTCGGGTCGATCTCGTTCTTGATCTTGATCAGCGCGTCCAGAACCATCGGCCCGCAGGTATCCATATCCACGAAATAGGTATCCACCCGCGGATTTTCCCCGTCATCGGGGTTCCAGCGATAGATCTGGAACTTCCGCACATTCTTCCCCGCAGGCTTCGGCCATGTCTTGCCGGTGCGGACCTTGCTGTTCTTGGGAAGCGTGAACTGAACCATTTCCTATCCCCTCCATTCCGGGAACGAATAAAGCGGCCGCGTCGGCGGCTCGCCCGATTTCTGATAGACACAGGCGTCGAAGACCGCCGAAGGATCGCGCCCCATGATGTAATCGGACGAGATCTGCAGCTTCAGCCCCGCCTTCGCATCGCCACTCGATGTCGCCCCGACGCTGACCATCCCGCGCGGCTTTGCCGCCAGACGCGCCCGGTCAAGGCATTGCTGCTCCGCCCGGTCCACCGGGATCGGCCCGCAGGCCGCCAGCATCGCCACCGGGATCAGCCACAGCCCCCGCATCATGCCCCCAGCGCCACGCCAGCGGCGGCGAGGCAGGATTGCGTCTCGCTCCGCGCCACGATCGCCCAGACCACAGCCTCGGTCGAGGTGCCTGCATAGACACCCACATCCCGCGCAAGGCTCTGCACCTCGGCGGCGCTGGCATTCTGCACCACGCAGCGCGTCGCCGCATCGGCCTGTGGCCCGGTCAGGCGGTTGTCCACAATGGGCCGCACCACGGTTTCCGCCGTGCGGCGGCCGATCTTGTCGGCCATATCCTGCGGCGAACAGGCGGCAAGGGTCAGGGGCACAAGGGCAAGCATCAGGGCGGCGCGCATGGGGAAAACTCCGGTTGCAGACGATGCCTGCATCCTGCCACGCCCCGGCAGTGCCGCGCAGCCCCGCCGCGCCATGGCGCGACCGGGGCGGCGCATCCCCGCCGATGCAAGCCCGTTCCCCATCAGAACTTCCGCTCCGCAGGCGCGATCTTCTTCAGGCTGATCCCGCCTTCCGCTTCCGTGGTCAGCGGGTCCACATGCACGCCGCGATAGCCCAGCGTGACCTTGTTCCCCTCGACCCATGCCAGCGAATGCTTGCGCCAGTTGGCATCGTCGCGGTTCGGGTAATCCTCATGGGCATGCGCCCCCCGGCTCTCCGTCCGCGCATGCGCGCCATAGATCGTGGCCAGCGCATTCGGCATCAGGTTCGCCAGTTCCAGCGTCTCCATAAGGTCGGAGTTCCAGACCAACGACCGATCCGTGACCTTCAGATCGCCCATCTTCCCGGCAATCGCCGTCATCTTCCGCTCGCCCTCGGCCAGCGTCGCCTCGGCCCGGAACACGGCAGCGTCGGACTGCATGGTCTTCTGCATCTCCAACCGCAGCTCCGCCGTCGGCACCGCGCCATTGGCATGCCGCATCGCATCGAACCGCGTCAGCGCCTTGTCCACTTCCGTCCGGTTCACCGGCGCGACGGGGGCCTTCGGATCCACGATCTGCCCCGCCCGGATCGCCGCAGCCCGCCCGAACACCACAAGGTCGATCAGACTGTTCGACCCCAGCCGGTTCGCCCCATGCACCGAGGCACAGCCCGCCTCGCCCACGGCCATCAGACCGGGGAAGACCGCATCGGGGTTATCGGCGGTGGGGTTCAACACCTCGCCCCAATAATTCGTGGGAATCCCGCCCATGTTGTAATGCACGGTGGGCAGGACCGGGATCGGCTCCTTCGTCAGGTCCACGCCCGCAAAGATGCGCGCCGATTCCGAAATCCCCGGCAGCCGCAGCTCCAGCGTCTCTTTCGGCAGGTGGTTCAGGTGCAAATGGATATGGTCGCCATTGGCACCAACCCCACGCCCCTCGCGGATTTCCAGCGTCATGCAGCGGCTGACATAATCGCGCGGCGCCAGATCCTTGTAATGCGGCGCATAGCGCTCCATGAACCGCTCGCCATTGGCGTTGGTCAGATAGCCACCCTCGCCCCGCGCGCCTTCGGTAATCAGGCAGCCGGAGCCATAGATGCCGGTCGGATGGAACTGCACGAATTCCATATCCTGCAGCGGCAGGCCAGCCCGCGCCACCATCCCGCCGCCATCCCCGGTGCAGGTATGGGCAGAGGTCGCGCTGAAATAGGCCCGCCCGTAACCGCCCGTCGCCAGCACCACCATCTTCGCGTTGAAGACATGGATCGTGCCATCATCCAGCTTCCACGCCACGACGCCCGTGCAGGCCCCATCCGTGATGATCAGGTCCAGCGCGAAATATTCGATGAAGAATTCCGCGTTGTTCTTCAGGCTCTGACCATAAAGTGTGTGCAGGATCGCATGCCCCGTCCGGTCCGCCGCCGCACAGGTGCGCTGCACAGGCGGCCCCTCGCCGAACTCCGTCGTATGCCCGCCAAAGGGGCGCTGATAGATCTTGCCCTCTTCCGTCCGGGAAAACGGCACCCCGTAATGCTCCAGCTCATAGACCGCCTTCGGGGCCTCGCGCGCCAGATACTCCATCGCATCCGTGTCGCCCAGCCAGTCCGACCCCTTCACGGTGTCATACATGTGCCACTGCCACGAATCCGGCCCCATATTCCCAAGGCTGGCGGCAATGCCGCCCTGCGCCGCCACCGTATGGCTCCGCGTCGGGAAAACCTTCGTCACGCAGGCCGTGCGCAGCCCCTGCTCCGCCATGCCCAGCGTCGCGCGCAGACCCGCGCCGCCCGCCCCCACCACGACCACGTCATAGTCATGCACTTCATACGGATAAGCCGTCATCTCAGCCCCAGTTCTCAAAGCGCGATGCGGACAAGGGCATAGAACCCCGTCGCCATCACCACGTAGGAAAGCGAAATCGCCGCGATCACGAGGGCCTTCTTCGTATGCCCCCGCGCATAATCCTCGATCATCATCTGCGCGCCCTTGGCGAAGTGGCGCATCGACACGAACAGCACCAGCCCCGTCACGATCGCCGGAAATGGCCGCGCGAATGTGGCCATCACCGCCTCATGCCCCTGCCCCAGGGCGCTGCCGAAGATGTAAACCCAGACGGGCAGCAGGAAGGCCAGCGCCACCGCGCTCACCTGCATGTACCAGTGATGCTCGGTCCCGCTATGCCCCGCGCCCTTGCCCACGGCGCGCTTGCGGTCGGTCAGATAACGCATCCTCCGCCCCCCCCTTACACGATGACGATGGTAAGGACGGTCAGCACGACCGATCCGATGATGCAGGCCCAGCCCAGCTTTTCCGCCGTCGGGATGTCCAGCCCGCGGCCCGCATCGTAAATCAGGTGCCGGATGCCAGCCAGATAGTGATACCACAGCGCCCAGGCCGACAGCGTGAAGACCAGATCGCCGAACCAGCTCGTCGCCACCGCATCCGCCACCGCGAAATATTCGGGCGACACCGCCGCCGACAGCAGCCACCACACCGCCAGCATCGTCCCCACGATCAGCCCGTTCCCCGTGATCCGCGTCAGGATCGACGTCAGCATGGGCAACTGCCACCGATAAATCTGCAAGTGCGGAGAAAGGGGCCGTTCGACCCGCTTCACATCAGCCATCTCGGTTCCCTTCGTCGCTGGCTTGCCCGTCCAGTCGGACCGGCGGGCGCGCGTTCTTGGCTTATGACGTGTTTGAATAGCGGATTTTAGCGGCAAGTCACGCTCTACGATGCCGCAGGCGCAGCATGTTGGCGCTAAAATGACTAAAAACTTCGCTTTGTGATCACGCCCGGAAAATTTGTGATCACGCTTCCGTCACTCAGCCGGATAGGTGGATTCGATATAGGCCGCCATCTCGCTGCACATGGTGATCATCTTCGCCTCCGGGTCATAGAAGGCATTCGCCTCTTCGCAGGCGGCCACCTGCACGCCCACCGGTTCCGGCAGGGTCCAGATCGAATTCAGATAGTCCACCTCTTCCAGGATCGCCGCCGAAACGAAATCCCCGGGCGCGGCCTCGCCCTGCCAGACCAGGCTTTCCCCCGGCCCCGCCGCCTCCAGCTCATCCAGGAACACGCCCCAAGAGGCAGCGGCCAGATCGAATTCGTCCGGGCAGGTCGCGGCGCGATCCTCGGGCAGGCCGAAATCAATCGCCAGCGCCTCGCGCTCGTCCGGTGCGCCGCCGTAATACAGGCAAAGATAGGTGAAATAGCGCCGCTCATCCGGCGAATGCACGCCCCAGAAGGCGGGCTCATAGCCCGCCTGCGCCGATTCCACCGCGCTCGCCGCCCAGAAACTCGCCGCCGCTGCCACCTTCGCTTCCGAGGATTCGGCATCCCAGATGCGGTCGATCATCACCACCGACAGCACATCCGCCGCGTCTTCTTCCAGCCCCAGAACCGGCAACTGCATCACGTCGATCAGCGCATGGCCCAGTTCGTGGTAAAAGATCGCCAGCATCACGTCGCGGACATGCCATTCCGCATCGGTCAGCTCCAGTTCCTCACCGGCCAGCGCTTCGCCTGCCCCGCCCTCCGCCGGACCCTTGTAGCCAAGACCCTCTGCCGCCGCCCCGAAGGCCAGCGAAAGGAAAACAAGCAGGGCACCGATCACACGCGACATGGCCCATATCATGCCGAAAGAAATCCGCCGATCAAGCCCGATCTTGTGATCACAAATCACATCGGCACCAGCGCCCAGCAATCCAGATCCAGCAGAACCTCGGGCAGGTATTTCCCGTCCTCGCCCTTCAGGGCGAAAGGCGCGGCCCCGTCCTTCACCGCCACCAGCCGCAACCGCAAGGCCCCCACACCGGGCGCCCCCGTCTCGGCCTTGTCCAGCACTTCCGACCACGCCCGCACCGTATCCCCGGCAAAGCAGGGGTTCGCATGCGCCCCCGCATTCAGCGCCACGATCATCTGCGCATTGGCCAGCCCGTTGAAACTCAACGCCCGCGCCAGCGAAATCACATGGCCCCCATAGATCAACCGCCGCCCATCCGCGCGCTGGGTCACGTCGAAATGCACCTTGCTGGTGTTCTGCCACAGCCGCGTCGCCAGCAGGTGATCGGCTTCCTCCACCGTCACCCCATCCACATGGTCGATCCTCTCGCCGACCGTGTAATCCCCCCAGCGATGCCGCTCTCCCGCCAGCGCGAAATCATAGCGCGAAAAGTCGAGGCCATCCGGCACCACCAGCGCCTCGGGCGCGACCACCGGCGACAGCACCGGCACCACCGCCTCGGGCGCGGGCGCGTCCAGACGCGCCTTCTTCACCATCACCCAGCGGACATAGTCCAGCACCGCCTCGCCCCGCTGGTTGATGCCCCTCGTCCGCACATAGACGACACCCGACTTGCCGTTGGAATTCTCCTTCAGCCCGATCACGGTCGATTCCGACCGCAGCGTATCGCCGGGCCAGACCGGGGCCAGCCAGCGCCCCTCGGCATAGCCCAGATTGGCCACCGCGTTCAGGCTGATATCGGGAACGGTCTTTCCAAAGACCACATGGAAGGCGATCAGGTCATCCACCGGCGCGGCAGGCAACCCGCAGCCCCGCGCGAATTCATCCGATGAATAAAGCGCCCCGCGCGCCGGATAAAGCGCATGGTACAGCGCCCGCTCCCCGCCCGAAACCGTGCGCGGCACGGCATGGGTGATCGTCTCGCCCAAGCGGTAATCCTCGAAGAACCGCCCCGGATTGGTCTTCATCGCCGTCTCTCCTGCAAGTGGCCCGAAGGCCACCCCTATTGCTCGCCCAGTTTCACCTCCGGGCTATAGTCGCCCGGCACTTCCTTCACCACCGCCTGCCCGCAGCGCATCACACCGCGCGCGGCGTCGAAGGCATAGCTGGGGGAACCATGCAGTTCCCACCCCTTGTTCAACGCCGCCGTCACCTTGTGACAGAAGGCCGAGGTGTCATCCTCCGACAGGAACCGATAAAGCTTCATGCCCGCCTCCCCCGATCAGCCCCAGGGCTGATAGCCCAGCCAGTTGTGGATCAGCATGATCACGACCGTCACGATCACCGTCCCCAGGATGGCCTTCACCTCTGCCCCGGGCTTCGCCACAGGCGGCACCCAATCCCTTTGCGCCCGGTTGATCACGATCACCGAAACCACGGCCCAGGCCAGCAGCCCGCCGAACAGCACGACCGACGGCAGATCGCCATTCACCAGCAGATGCGCCAGCGCCCAGACCTTCACCGCCGTCAATTGCGGATGCCGGATGCGCCGCGCCAGCGCGGCCCGCGTGCCGGACACCGCATAAAGATAGACGGCAAAGACCATCAGCAGGTTGTTGATCCCCACCAGCGCGGGGTTGCGCCCCCACCAGACATCCGCCGTCTCCTTCGCCGCGCCATAGCCGAAATACATCAGCACGACCGAGGCAAGGATCGCCACCGCCGCGACGCCCTTCCCGGCATTGCCCATCCGCGCCCGCGCCTCCGGCGCCACGCGCTTGAACAGATGCGCCGCCCACCACAGCGCCAAACCAAGGATCAACAGGGTCATCGCTCACACCTCCCGGCAATTGACGCCGCGCAGCCTGCCCTCAATCGGCCCCGACCGCAATTCGCTGTGCGTCAATCGCCGCGGCCTTGGCCAGCACCGCCTGCGCCGTCACCACATGCAGGTTCTCCACGATCCGCCCGTCCAGCACCGCCACGCCCTGCCCCTCGGCCTGCGCCGCGTTGAAGGCCGCGATCTGCCGCCGCGCCAGATCGACCTCTTCCGCGCTCGGCGCAAAGGCCGCGTTGCAGATCTCCAGCTGCGCCGGATGGATCAGCGTCTTGCCGTCAAATCCCATGTCGCGCCCCTGTGCGCATTCCGCGGCCAGCCCCGCCTCGTCCTTGAAGGCGTTATAGACCCCGTCCACGATCACACGGCCATGGGCCCGCGCCGCCAGCAGGCACAGCCCCAGCCCCGCCTGCAACGGCAGGCGATCCGCCCGGAACCGGCAGCCCAGTTCCTTGGCCAGATCGTTGGTCCCCATGACCATCCCCTCCAGCCGCCCATGCCCGGCAATCGCCGCCGCATTCAGCATCCCCGCCGCCGTCTCCATCATCGCCCAAAGCGGCTTTGCCCCCGCCACCGCCGCCACGGCATCCAGATCGGCCGGCCCGTTCACCTTGGGCACCAGCACCGCATCCGCGCCCGCATGCCCGGCAAAGGCCGCCGCATCCGCCCGCCCCCATTCCGTGTCGAACCCGTTGATCCGCACGATCCGGTAGCGCGGCGCGTAATCCACTTCCTCCAGGAACCGCGCCAGCGTCTCGCGCGCCGCCGCCTTCTCATCCGGGGCGACGGCATCCTCCAGATCGAAGATGATCGCATCCGCCGCCAGCTCGCGCGCCTTCTCCAGCGCCCGCGCCTTCGAACCCGGGATATACAGCACCGAACGGAAAGGTCGCGTCATCTGAGTCGTCCTCGCGAAAGATTCTTTCGCCCAAAGGCACGATTTCAAAAGTTTCGGCAAGCCCAAAAATGCCGCATCGCAGCAAACGCCCTCACGTCACCCCTCCCAGCCCGTCCCAGATCAGCTTCAGCGATATCGCCAGCAGCGCCCAGGTCACCGCCTTGAAGAACAGCGCCTCGGGCAGCACCCGCACCAGCCGCACCCCGGCAAAGACCGCAGCCGCCGCCACCGGCATCAGCAGCACCGCCACATGCAGGTTCTCGGGCGAAAACTGGCCCAGCGCCCAATAGGGGATCAGCTTCACCGCATTGATCACCGCAAAGGCGATGGTGGACGTCCCCGCAAAGACCGTCTTCGTCATCTTCAGGGGCAGCGTATACACCTGATAGGGCGGCGCGCCCGAATGGCTCACGAAACTGGTGAACCCCGTCACCGCCCCCCAGAACAGGCCCGGCGCAACCTCGGCCCGCTTCGGCGCGGCATCCGGCCTGGGTCGCAGGATCAGGTTCAGCGCGAAGACCAGCCCGATCAGCCCGATCATCGCCGTCACCACCGCCTCGGACACCAGGCTCGCCGTGGCCCAGCCCAGCGCGATCCCCGCCACCGCCCCCGGCAGCAGGATCGCCAGCACCCGGCCGTCGTAATCCCGCCGATAGGCCCACAGCCCGAACATGTCCGACACCACATAGACCGGCAGCAGCAGGCCCGCCGCCGTCACCGGGTTGATCGCCAGCGCCAGCACCGGCACGCCCAGCATCCCCACCACCGGGATCCCGCCCTTGCCCGCGCCCACAACGACCGCCGCCGCCACCGCCGCCGCCCAGAATGCCAGCCCGTCCATCGCCGCCCCCTCTGCCCCACGCCGCCTTTAGCGCAAACAATGCCCCGCCACCACCGCTCCCTGCCGCATTTGCCGCATGCCATTGTATACAATACCCGGTTCACAACGCTTGCCAGACGGCGCTTTGGGGCGTAGCAAACCACCCGACTCATCTCAGACGGAGGATCCGGACCATGGCACGACCCAAGATCGCCCTCATCGGCGCCGGCCAGATCGGCGGCACGCTCGCCCATCTCGCCGCCATCAAGGAACTCGGCGATGTGGTGCTTTTCGACATCGCCGAAGGCACCCCGCAGGGCAAGTCGCTGGACATCGCGCAGTCCGGCCCGTCGGAAGGCTTCGATGCCGTGATGAAGGGCACCAATGACTATGCCGATATCGCGGGCGCCGATGTCTGCATCGTCACCGCTGGCGTGCCGCGCAAGCCCGGCATGTCGCGCGACGATCTTCTGGGCATCAACCTCAAGGTGATGAAGTCGGTCGGCGAAGGCATCAAGGCCCATGCCCCGAAGGCCTTCGTCATCTGCATCACCAACCCGCTTGATGCGATGGTCTGGGCGCTGCGCGAGTTCTCCGGCCTGCCCCACAACATGGTGGTGGGCATGGCCGGCGTGCTGGACTCCGCGCGCTTCCGCCACTTCCTCTCCGTCGAGTTCAACGTCTCCATGCGCGACGTGACGGCCTTCGTCCTCGGCGGCCACGGCGACACGATGGTCCCGCTGACCCGCTACTCCACCGTCGCAGGCATCCCGCTTCCCGATCTGGTCCAGATGGGCTGGACCACGCAGGAACGTCTCGACGCCATCGTCCAGCGCACCCGTGACGGCGGGGCGGAAATCGTGGGCCTCCTGAAAACCGGCTCCGCCTTCTACGCCCCGGCCACATCGGCCATCGAAATGGCCGAAGCCTTCCTCAAGGATCAAAAGCGCCTCCTGCCCTGCGCGGCCTATGTGAAGGGCGCCTATGGGCTTGACGGCATGTATGTGGGCGTTCCCACCATCATCGGCGCGGGCGGGATCGAACGCGTCGTGGACATCAAGCTGAACGCCGCCGAACAGGCGATGATGGACAAGTCCATCGACGCCGTGAAGGGCCTCGTCGCCGCCTGCAAGGGCATTGACCCGTCGCTGGCCTGATCGCCAAACCCGTGTTAACCAGCAGGGGCGTCCCGCCACGGGACGCCCCTTCTTCTTTCCCTGAAAGGCCCCGACGATGGACTACGGCAAGAACGGCAACCCCAAGATGGCCAAGGACAGCCACCACCCGCTCGACCAACCCCGCCGCGGCGCGCCCAAGGGCGATGATGCAGCGGCGAAGAAAAAGGCCGAACTGCTGGCCCGCATGAAGGCCGCAGCCGAGGCGCGCAAGTCCAAGGATTGACCTGACCGGAGGCACCCATGCCCCTTTCCCTTTCCCCCAAAGCCCTTTTCCTGACCGCCCTTTCCCTCGCCCCCCTGCCCGCCACGGCGCAGGACCTCTCGGCCGAAGTTGCCACCTCCGGCCTCGCCGCGACTGTCGCGCGCCTCGAAACCCTCGCCGCGCCCACCGAGTCCGACCGCTTCGCCCTGGGTGGCCTCCGCTTCCTGCGCGCGGTAGAGACCACCTATCAGACCCGCTGGCGCACCGGCCTTGACGATCCCTCGGGCATGATCCCCCTGCTGCGGCTCGAACAGGGCGTCTCGCCCACGGCCGCCTCCACCCCCGGCGATGTGGCCGGCCTCTTCGCGCAGGCCGCGCAGGACATGGAAGCCGCCCGCGCGCCCTTGCACGGCCTCGCCACCGGCCCCGAATTCTCCGTCGAAATCCGCCTCGCCGACCTCTGGTTCGACGTGAACGCCGATGGCACCCGCACGCCGGATGAAGACCTGATGCAACTCCTCGGCCCCACCCTGATGGGCTGGCGCTGGTTCGACCGCGACCCCGCTGCCCCCGCCCCGACGATCCGCTTCGACCGCGCCGATGCCGCATGGCTCTCCGCCTATACCCACCTGCTCGAAGGCGCAGCCAAGACGATCCTCGCCTATGATCCGACCGATGCCCTCACCCGTGCCGCAGCCGCCCGCGACGCGATGGAGGCCATCTCGCCCCCCTATGCCGAAGAGATCTTCGTCATCCGCCCCTGGGTCGATGCGCTCTGGGTCATGCTCGATGCGCTGGACCAGCAGCCCGATGCTGCCCGCCTGACACAGGCGCAGAACCATTTCCTCTCCGTGATCGCAGAGAACCGCGCCTTCTGGACCGCGGTGGAAGCCGAATCCGACAACGATGCCGAATGGCTCCCCAATGCGCGCCAGACCTCTGCGCTTGGCCTGACGCTGCCGCCGGAAACCGGCCCCACATGGCTCGCCGTGCTGGCCGATGGCGAGGCGCTGCTCAAGGGCGAGAAACTCATCCCCTACTGGCGCCTCGGCGATGGCGGCGGCGTCAACCTCGCCCGCATGTTCACCAACCCGGCCCCGATCGACGTGAAGGACTGGATCCAAGGGTCCGGTGCCCTGCCCTATCTGGAACAGGGCGCAACCGTCAGCGCCGAAAGCTGGCGCGCCTTCGAAGCCATGATGGGCGGCGAGGCGATGCTGATGTCCATCTGGCTGAACTGACCGGGGGCGGCGGGGTGAACCCCGCCCTACAGCACCCTGCCCCCCGCCCGAAGGCCCCGGATCACGTCCGGGGCGGGGTCATCCTCTGTGCGTCGGCGCACCCTTAACCACGAACCCGCGCCCCGCCCTCTCGGGATTTGTATGCACAGCCGTCTGCACTGCGCTGCTGCACTGCGCCGCTGAACGCCTCAAATCCGCAATCCCCCGGAATTGCACAACAATCCGCCCGCCATTGACAAGCCGCGCGCCCCACGGTCCCATCCCGGCAAAGGGGACATACCGCATGACCACACGCACCGAAGACCTCGCCGCCCGCCTGATGCGCTACTGCGCCGTCGACACCCAATCCGATGCCGACAGCCCCAGCCAGCCGTCAACCGCGATCCAGCTGACCCTCGCCCGCATGCTGGTGCAAGAGCTTGAAACCATTGGCGCATCCGACATCACCCTCACCGATTACGGCACCGTCCTTGCCACCATCCCCGCCACCGCGCCGGGGCCGACCATCGGCTTCCTCGCCCATATGGACACCGCCCCCCAGTTCAACGCCACCGGCGTCAAACCCCGCCTGATCCCCGGCTACAACGGCGGCGCGATCACCTATCCCGACAACCCGGCCCTGACGCTCACCCCCGAAACCTCGCCTAACCTGTTGAAAAAGCTGGGCCACGACATCGTCACCGCCTCCGGCACCACGCTTCTGGGCGCCGATGACAAGGCCGGCATCGCCATCATCCTGCATACCGCGCAAACCCTCCTGAACGACCCCAGCATCCCCCACGGCCCCATCCGCCTCGCCTTCACCCCGGACGAAGAAATCGGCCGCGGCGTCGACAGACGCCTCCCCAAGGACCTCAACGTCGACTGGGCCTATACCTTCGACGGCGGCGAAGCAGGCGAGATCGAGTATGAAACCTTCTCCGCCGACGGTGCCGAAATCCGCATCGAAGGCGTCTCGATCCACCCCGGCCTCGCCAAGGGCAAGATGGTCAACGCCATCCACCTCGCGTCCAAGATCATCGCGGCGCTGCCGCAGCATACGATGCTGCCCGAACTCACCGATCACCGCGACGGCTTCATCCACGCGACCGACATGACAGGCGGCTCCTCCGCCATGACACTCCGCTTCATCCTGCGCGATTTCGAACGCGAAGGGCTTGAGGAAAAGGGAAAAATCCTCCGCGCCGTCTGCGACGCGGTGCAGGCAACCGAACCCCGCGCCACCATCACCTGCACCATCACCCCCCAATACCGCAACATGCGCTACTGGCTGGAAAAGGACATGCGCCCCGTCGAACTGGCGCAAGCCGCCTGCCGCGACATCGGGCTCGCCCCCGTCTCCGTCCCCATCCGCGGCGGCACCGACGGCTCGCGCCTCACGGAAATGGGCGTCCCCTGCCCCAATCTCTTCACCGGCATGCAGGAAATCCACGGGCCGCTGGAATGGGTATCCGTACAGGACATGGAACGCGCCAGCGACCTGATGCTCGCCATCCTCCGCCGCGCGGTCCAGTGACCCATCCTTCCCCCTATGCCGCCCCCGGCTTCTACGACGACGCCCTGCGCAAGGGCCGCCACCGCGATATCGTCGGCGGCCGCTGGGATGAAACACCGCGGATCGTGCTGCCCCTGCTGGCGCAGCACGGCCTTTCCGAAACCGACCACCTGCTGGATATCGGCGCAGGCGCGCTGCGCCTGGGCCGCCACCTCGCCCCGATGGTCACGGAATACTGGGCCACCGACGCCTCCCGCGCCCTGATGCTTAAGGGTTGGGAAACCGAACTGGACGAGGCTACCCGCAAACGCCTCCCGCAAGACCACCTGATCGAAGACGCAACCTTCGCCTATCCGCAGATCCCCGACAGCATCACCGCCGCCCTCGCCTTCGCCGTCTTCACCCACCTGCCCGCCCGCAGCCTTCACGATGCCTTAACCAACCTCCGCCCCCGCTTCCCCCACCTCCGCCACGTTTTCTTCACCCTCTTCCTCTGCCCCGAAGGCCATACCGGCCCCCATCGCCAGAAGGATGGCGTCGTCACCCATCCCGACCGCTTCCCCTGGCACATGACCGAAACCCAGGCGCTGACCATCGCCGAAACCGCAGGCTTCCCCGCCACCGCCCAGCCCCACCGCCTGCCCCGCGGCCAGATCCTGTTCACCGCCCAGCCCCTCTGAAACCCCGTCCCGGGCCTGACCCGGGACCTCCGGGAAGACCGGCTGGCACAAGGCCCCGGGTCAGGCCCGGGGTCAGGCCCGGGGCGGGGTCGCCCGACGAATCAGCCTTTATCGCTAACAGATTACAACTTGTGATCACACGTTTTCGGCGTGTGATCACAAAATGTCGATTTTTGCCCCGAAACTCCGGTATACCGTAGAATACCGTTTCAACGCTGCCCATTTCCATGGCAATAGGCCCCAAAACCACAATGATGGGACGGTTGCGATGAACATCCACGAATATCAGGCCAAGGCGCTGCTGCGCTCCTACGGCGTCCCGGTATCCGATGGCCGCGTGGTGCTGAAGGCCGAAGAGGCCAAGACAGCGGCCGGCGAACTTGATGGCCCGCTCTGGGTGGTCAAGGCCCAGATCCATGCCGGCGGTCGCGGCAAGGGCCATTTCAAGGAACCCGAAGCCGGCGAAAAGGGCGGCGTCCGCCTTGCCCGCTCGGTCGAAGAGGCCAACCAGTTCGCCCGCCAGATGCTGGGCCGCACCCTCGTCACCATCCAGACCGGCCCGGCAGGCAAGCAGGTCAACCGCATCTATATCGAAGACGGCTCCGACATCGCGCGCGAGCTTTACCTCGCCATCCTGATCGACCGGCAGACCTCGCGCATCTCCTTCGTCGCCTCCACCGAAGGCGGCATGTCGATCGAGGATGTGGCCCATGACACGCCCGAAAAGATCGTCTCCTTCTCGGTCGATCCCGCCACGGGCCTGTCGGATTTCCACGGCCGCCGCGTCGCCTTTGCCCTGAAACTCGAAGGCCAGCAGGTCAAGCAATGCGTCGCCATGGTGAAGAACCTCTACCGGCTCTTCATCGAGAAAGACATGGAGATGCTGGAGATCAACCCCCTCGTGGTGATGACCGACGGCAACCTGAAATGCCTTGACGCCAAGATGGGCTTTGACTCGAACGCCCTCTACCGCCACGCCGACATCGCCGCCCTGCGGGACGAGACGGAGGAAGATCCCAAGGAACTCGCCGCCTCCAAGTTCGACCTGAACTACATCGCGCTGGACGGTGAAATCGGCTGCATGGTCAACGGCGCGGGCCTTGCCATGGCCACGATGGACATCATCAAGCTCTACGGTGCTGAACCCGCCAACTTCCTTGATGTGGGCGGCGGCGCGACGAAGGAAAAGGTGACCGAGGCCTTCAAGATCATCACCTCCGATCCCAACGTCAAAGGCATCCTCGTCAACATCTTCGGCGGCATCATGCGCTGCGACATCATCGCCGAAGGCGTGATCGCGGCGGTCAAGGAAGTGGGTCTCAAGGTGCCGCTGGTCGTCCGGCTTGAGGGCACCAATGTCGAACTCGGCAAGGACATCATCAACAAATCCGGTCTCAACGTGATCGCCGCCGACAACCTGTCGGACGCCGCCCAGAAGATCGTCAAAGCGGTGAAGGGGTAATCCAATGGCCGTTCTCGTCAACGAAAACACCCGCGTCATCTGCCAGGGCTTCACCGGCAGCCAGGGCACTTTCCACTCCGAACAGGCCATCGCCTACGGGACCAAGATGGTCGGCGGCGTGACCCCCGGCAAAGGTGGCACGACGCACCTTAACCTTCCGGTATTCGATTCCGTGCATGAAGCCAGGGCCATGACCCAAGCCAATGCATCCGTGATCTATGTCCCCCCGCCCTTCGCTGCGGATTCGATCCTCGAGGCCATCGACGCCGAGATGGAACTGATCGTCTGCATCACCGAAGGCATCCCGGTGCTGGACATGATGAAGGTCAAGCGCGCGCTGGAAGGGTCGAAATCCCGCCTGATCGGGCCGAACTGCCCCGGCGTCATCACGCCCGATGCCTGCAAGATCGGCATCATGCCCGGCCATATCCACAAGCGCGGCTCCGTCGGCGTGGTCTCCCGCTCCGGCACCCTCACCTATGAGGCGGTCAAGCAGACCTCCGATCTCGGCCTCGGCCAATCTTCCGCCGTGGGCATCGGCGGCGACCCGATCAAGGGCACCGAACATATCGACGTGCTGGAAATGTTCCTCGCCGACCCGGAAACCCAGTCGATCATCATGATCGGCGAAATCGGCGGCAGCGCCGAAGAAGAAGCCGCGCAGTTCCTGAAGGATGAGGCGAAGCGCGGCCGCGCCAAGCCCTGCGCGGGCTTCATCGCGGGCCGCACCGCGCCCCCCGGCCGCCGCATGGGCCATGCTGGCGCGATCGTTGCAGGGGGCAAGGGCGACGCGGAATCGAAGATCGAGGCGATGCGCTCCGCAGGCATCGTGGTGGCCGACAGCCCCGCGACGCTGGGCGAGGCGGTGATGAAGTCGCTGGGCAAATGACAGGCCGGGCCATGGAGACCGGGATGATGGATGCACGCACCAAAACAGTCATCGCCTCTTTCATGGCCCTCTTCGGCATTCTCGCCCTCGCGGCCTGGGCCTCGCTGAACCAGGCACAGCCTAATGCGGCGCTCACCCGCGCCGTATTCGGACAGACGGAATAGAAGATCCCATCCCGGCGGCAGGAGACGTCCTGCCGCCTTTCCCATGAAGGGGAGACGAAAGTTAATGACCGAGCATTCGCCGAACGACCAGTTCCACGCCTCCAGCTTCCTGCAAGGCCACAACGCCGAATATATCGACCAGCTTCAGGCCCGCTACGCCGCCGATCCGAACACGGTCGATGCGCAATGGGCCGAATTCTTCCGCGCCCTCGGCGACAGCGAGATGGACGCCAAGCGTCAGGCCGCAGGCCCCTCCTGGGCGCGCGCCGACTGGCCGCCCGCCCCCGCCGATGACCTGACCGCCGCCATGACCGGCGAATGGCCCGCCGCCCCGGTGAAAGAGGCCCGCGCCGCCGCTGCCAAGATCTCCGACAAGGCCGCCGAAAAGGGCGTCTCCCTCTCCGACGCGCAGCTTCAACGCGCCGTGCTGGACAGCATCCGCGCCCTGATGATCATCCGCGCCTATCGCATCCGGGGCCATCTGGTGGCCGATCTCGATCCGCTGGGGATGCGCGAAACGACGCCCCACCCCGAGCTTGACCCCGCCTCCTACGGCTTCACCGAGGCCGACATGGACCGGCCAATCTTCATCGACAAGGTGCTGGGTCTGGAAACCGCCTCCATGCGGCAGATCATCGACATCGTGAAGCGCACCTATTGCGGCACTTTCGCCCTGCAATACATGCACATCTCCGATCCCGAACAGGCCAGCTGGCTGAAGGAGCGGATCGAAGGCTACGGCAAGGAAATCGCCTTCACGCGTGAAGGCCGCCGCGCCATCCTGAACAAGCTGGTCGAGGCGGAAGGTTTCGAAAAATTCCTCCATGTCAAATACATGGGCACCAAACGCTTCGGTCTTGACGGGGGCGAGGCGCTCATCCCCGCGATGGAACAGATCATCAAGCGGGGCGGCGCGCTCGGCGTGAAGGAAATCGTCATCGGCATGCCCCACCGGGGCCGCCTGTCGGTGCTGGCCAATGTCCTGGCCAAACCCTATCGCGCCATCTTCCACGAATTCCAGGGTGGCTCCTACAAGCCCGAGGATGTGGATGGATCGGGTGACGTGAAATACCATCTCGGCGCCTCCTCCGACCGCACCTTCGACGGCAACACCGTCCACCTGTCGCTGACCGCCAACCCCTCGCACCTTGAGGCGGTGAACCCCGTCGTCCTCGGCAAGGTCCGCGCGAAGCAGGATCAACTGGGCGACCAGACCACCCGCTCCTCCGTCCTGCCGATCCTGCTGCACGGCGACGCGGCCTTCGCGGGCCAGGGCGTGGTGGCCGAATGCTTCGGCCTGTCGGGCCTGCGCGGCCACCGCACCGGCGGCACCATGCATATCGTGGTGAACAACCAGATCGGCTTCACCACCGCGCCCCACTTCTCGCGCTCGTCGCCCTATCCGACGGATATCGCGCTGATGGTCGAGGCCCCCATCTTCCACGTCAACGGCGACGACCCCGAGGCCGTGGTCCACGCCGCCCGCGTGGCCACCGAATTCCGCCAGAAGTTCCACAAGGACGTGGTGCTGGACATCTTCTGCTATCGCCGCTTCGGCCATAACGAAGGCGACGAGCCGATGTTCACCAACCCGGCGATGTATACCCGCATCAAGAAGCAGAAGACGACGCTTCAGCTTTACACCGAACGCCTCGTGAAGGACGGCCTCATCCCGGAAGGCGAGATCGAGGATATGAAGGCCGCCTTCCAGGCCAAGCTCAACGAAGAGTTCGAGATCGGCAAGAACTTCAAGCCGAACAAGGCCGACTGGCTGGATGGCCGCTGGTCCGGCCTCGATCGCGAGAAAGAGGAATACCAGGCCGGCCAGACCGCGATCAAACCCGAAACCATGAAGGAAATCGGCGCGGCCCTGACGCGCATCCCCGAAGGCTTCGACATCCACAAGACCGTGGCCCGCCAACTGGAGGCCAAGTCGAAGATGTTCGAAACCGGCAAGGGATTTGACTGGGCCACGGCCGAGGCGCTGGCCTTCGGTTCGCTTGCGACAGAAGGCTTCCCCGTCCGTCTGGCCGGGCAGGACTGCACGCGCGGCACCTTCTCGCAGCGCCACTCCGCCTTCATCGACCAGTCGACCGAGGAACGCCACTATCCCCTGAACCACATCCGCGCGGGTCAGGCCCGGTATGAAGTCATCGACTCGATGCTCTCGGAATATGCGGTCTTGGGCTTCGAATACGGCTACTCGCTGGCCGAACCCAATGCCCTCGTGATGTGGGAGGCGCAGTTCGGCGATTTCGCCAACGGCGCGCAGATCATGTTCGACCAGTTCATCAACTCGGGCGAACGCAAATGGCTGCGGATGTCGGGCCTTGTGATGCTGCTGCCCCACGGCTTCGAAGGCCAGGGTCCGGAACATTCCTCCGCCCGCCTCGAACGCTTCCTGCAGCTTTCGGCCGAGGATAACTGGATCGTCGCCAACTGCTCTACCCCGGCGAACTATTTCCACATCCTGCGCCGCCAGATCCACCGCAGCTTCCGCAAGCCGCTGGTGCTGATGACGCCGAAATCGCTCCTGCGCCATCCGATGTGCATCTCGGATGCCGATGATTTCACCACCGGCTCCACCTTCCACCGCGTCCTCTGGGACGATGCGCAAAAGGGCCATTCGGACCTGAAGCTGAAGGCGGATGCCAAGATCAAGCGCGTCGTGATCTGCTCGGGCAAGGTCTATTACGACCTGCTGGCGGAACGCGACAAGCGGGGCCTTGACGATGTCTACCTGCTGCGCCTCGAACAGTTCTACCCCTTCCCGGCCATGTCCATGGTCAAGGAACTGGAACGCTTCAAGGGCGCGGAAATCATCTGGTGTCAGGAAGAACCCAAGAACCAGGGGGCCTGGACCTTCGTCGAACCCAATCTCGAATGGGTGCTCACCCGCATCGGCGCAAGGAACAAGCGCGCCGCCTATGCCGGGCGCGCCGCTTCGGCCTCGCCCGCAACCGGCCTCGCCTCGCGGCACAAGGCCGAACAGGACGCGCTGGTGAACGAAGCCCTTGGCACAACCGCCTGAACCTATCGCGCCCGCGCCAGATCGGGCGCGGGCCACCCAGATCAGCAAGCCGCCAGAGGCGGCGCGGAGGAAGAAGATGACCGATGTTATGGTGCCCGCCCTCGGGGAAAGCGTGTCCGAGGCCACGGTGTCGACCTGGTTCAAGAAGCCCGGCGACTTCGTGAAACAGGACGAGATGCTCTGCGAACTTGAAACCGACAAGGTCTCGGTCGAAGTGCCCGCCCCCGTCTCGGGCGTGCTGGCCGAAATCATCGCCCCCGAAGGCGCGACCGTGGCCGCCAATGCCCGCCTCGCCATCATGACCGAAGGCGGCGCCGCTGCCGCGCCCGCCCCCAAGGCCGAAGCCGCGCCCGCCGCAGCCGCCCCCGCGCCCGCGCCTGCGGCCAAGGATGTGGAAGATGCCCCCGCCGCCAAGAAGGCGCTGGCCGAGGCCGGCCTGTCGCGTGATCAGGTGCAGGCCACCGGCCGTGATGGCCGCGTGATGAAGGACGATGTCGCCCGCGCCGTGGCAGGTGCCGCAGGCGCCGCCGCCGCAGCAGCGGCCCCCGCGCCTGCGCCCGCCGCCATCCCCCGCGCCCCCGTCCCCGCCGACGATGCCGCCCGGGAAGAGCGGGTCAAGATGACCCGCCTCCGCCAGACCATCGCCCGCCGCCTGAAAGACGCGCAGAACACCGCCGCGATGCTCACGACCTATAACGAGGTCGACATGTCCGGCATCATGGAACTCCGCAACACCTACAAGGACGCGTTCGAGAAGAAGCACGGCGTCAAGATGGGCTTCATGTCCTTCTTCGTGAAGGCCTGCACCCATGCCCTGAAGGAAGTGCCCGAGGTCAACGCCGAAATCGACGGCACCGACGTCGTCTACAAGAACTATGTCCATATGGGCGTGGCTGTCGGCACGCCCTCCGGCCTCGTCGTCCCGGTGGTGCGCGACGCCGATCAGATGGGCTTTGCCCAGATCGAAAAGAAGATCGCCGAACTGGGCATCCGCGCCCGCGACGGCAAGCTCAGCATGGCCGAGATGCAGGGCGGCTCCTTCACCATCTCGAACGGCGGCGTCTACGGCTCGCTCATGTCCTCGCCGATCCTGAACCCGCCGCAATCGGGCATCCTCGGCATGCACAAGATCCAGGACCGCCCCGTGGTCGTGAACGGCCAGATCGTCATCCGCCCGATGATGTATCTCGCCCTCTCCTACGACCACCGGATCGTGGACGGCAAGGGCGCGGTGACCTTCCTCGTCCGCGTGAAAGAGGCGCTGGAAGACCCGCGCCGCCTGCTGATGGACCTGTGAGGAGCGGCGGGGTGAACCCCGCCCTACCGCGCCATCGTAGGGCGGGGTTAACCCCGCCTTACGCCGCCGCAAGGAACCCGATCCCATGACCCCCGAACTCACCGCCCTCACCCTCGCAGGCCTGCTGCAAATGGTGCAGTTCATCCTCTTCGCGGTCCCCGCCAATATGGAGCTTGGCACCCGCTACACCTCCGGCCCCCGCGACCGCGCGCCGGAACGGCCCTTCTCCACCCTGACGGGCCGCCTGCAACGCGCCATGAACAACCATTTCGAAGGGCTGATCCTCTTTACCCTCGCGGTCGTGGTCGTCACCCTTTCGGGCCAGTCCAGCGCTGCCACCGCCACCTGCGCCTGGGCCTATCTCGTGGCCCGCCTCCTCTATATCCCGGCCTATGCCTGGGGCTGGCGCCCCTGGCGCTCCGCCATCTGGGCGGTGGGCTGGTTCGCCACGCTCGGCCTCATGCTGGCCGCGCTGATCTGACATGACAGGTATGCACAGCCGTCTGCACCGCACGCTGCACCAACCGCTGCACGCTGCAAATGGCCCCGAACAGAAGGAAACGACCCATGGCTGAGTTTGACGTCATCATCATCGGCGGTGGCCCCGGCGGCTATGTCTGCGCCATCCGCTGCGCGCAACTCGGCCTGAAGACCGCCGTGGTCGAAGGGCGCGAAACGCTGGGCGGCACCTGCCTGAACGTGGGCTGCATCCCGTCGAAGGCGCTGCTGAATGCCACCCACCACCTGCACGAAGCCCATGAAAACTTTGAAAAAATGGGCCTGATGGGCGCGAAACCCACGGTCGATTGGGCGCGCATGCTGGGCTACAAGGACGATGTGATCGGCCAGAACACCAAGGGCATCGAATTCCTGTTCAAGAAGAACAAGGTGACATGGCTCAAAGGCTGGGGCAGCATCCCCGCCCCGGGCCAGGTCAAGGTGGGCGACGAGGTTCACAGCGCGAAAAACATCGTGATTGCAACGGGTTCCGAATCCTCCCCGCTGAACGGCGTCACCATTGACGAGAAAACCGTCGTCACCTCCACCGGCGCCCTGACATTGGAAAAGGTCCCCGGCAAGCTTGTGGTGATCGGTGCAGGCGTGATCGGCCTTGAAATGGGCAGCGTCTATGCCCGCCTCGGGGCCGAGGTGACGGTTGTCGAATATCTCGACGCCATCACCCCCGGGATGGATGCCGAAGTGGCCA
The DNA here is from genome assembly GCF_011059185.1 of Paragemmobacter kunshanensis. Taxonomy (GTDB): domain Bacteria; phylum Pseudomonadota; class Alphaproteobacteria; order Rhodobacterales; family Rhodobacteraceae; genus Paragemmobacter; species Paragemmobacter kunshanensis. The sequence continues at coordinate 47,334 of NZ_JAALFE010000015.1, forward strand.
AATCCTTCCAGCGCATCCTGCAGAAACAAGGGCTCAAGTTCATCCTCGGCGCGGCTGTGCAGGGCGTGGACGTCTCGAAGAAGGGCGCCAAGGTCCGCTACAAGCTCCGCAAGGATGACAGCGACGCCACGCTCGACGCCGACACCGTCCTCGTGGCCACCGGCCGCCGCCCCTATACCGCCGGTCTGGGGCTGGAGGCGCTGGGGGTCGAGATGCTGCCCCGCGGCCAGGTCAAGACCGACGCGCATTTCTCCACCAATATCAAGGGCCTCTATGCCATCGGCGATGCCATCACGGGCCCCATGCTCGCCCACAAGGCCGAGGATGAGGGGATGGCCCTGGCCGAAATCCTCGCCGGCAAGGCGGGCCACGTGAATTACGGCGTCATCCCCGGCGTGATCTATACCACGCCCGAAGTCGCCAGCGTCGGCAAGACCGAAGAGCAACTGAAAGAGGAAGGCCGCGCCTACAAGGTCGGCAAGTTCTCCTTCATGGGCAACGGCCGCGCCAAGGCCGTGTTCCAGGGCGAAGGCTTCGTCAAGCTCCTGGCCGACAAGGCAACCGACCGCATCCTCGGCGCGCATATCATCGGCCCCGCGGCAGGCGACCTGATCCACGAAATCTGCGTCGCCATGGAATTCGGCGCCTCCGCTCAAGATCTTGCGCTAACCTGCCACGCCCACCCCACCTATAGCGAAGCGGTGCGCGAGGCGGCCCTTGCCTGCGGCGACGGCGCCATCCACGCCTGACCGGAACCACAGGGTCAGGCCCCTTCGTCTCGGCCCGAATACCCAAATCCCGGCCAGCAATCCACGGCAAGGCCCGGAACATGCGCCAAGGGGGGTGCGGGGGGACGCCTGTCCCCCCGCCCTTACCTCTGCCGCAGCGCATCCCCCAGGGCAGGCAGCACACAGGCGGCCGCCAGCACCGCACATGCGGAAAACCCCCATCCCGCCTCCACCCAGCCGAAGAGCGGCGTCGCGACGAACATCGCAAGATAGGTCACCCCGGAATTCAACCCCAGAACCGCCCCCCGCCGCGCCGGATCAAGGCCCGCCAGCCGCCCCACGATCAGGTTCAGCCCCAGATGGTTGATCATCCCCCAGCTCAGGCACCCCGCCACCAGCGCCCAGCCCTGCCCGGCGACCGTGGCCAGCACCAGGTATTGCAAGACCAGAACGCCATAGACCCAGGGGGCCACCCGCCGCGCCCCGAACCGGTCGATCCACGGATCGCCCAGCGAGGCCAGCCCGAACCCGATCCCATAGACCAGCGGCACCGTCCCGACCATCCAGACAGCCCAACCAAGCCCTGCCTGCAGATGCGGTGCGACATAGGCATAAAGCCCATAGAACGCCGCCATATAGCCCCCCGCCACAGCCAGCGCCGACCCGATCCCCGGAACGCGCAGGCCCGCCCAGGGACTGGCCCCTTGCGCGGCCCGCACCTCTCCCATCCGCGGCGACACAGCCAGCGCCAGCAGCACCAGCAGCCCCAGCCCGGCCAGAACCCCATGCACGGCCCGCCACCCCGCGACATCGGCGATCAGCGCAGCGGCCGAGGCGCCAAAGACCAGCGACAGGGTCCACCCCATCAGGACCCGGCCCAGAAAGGTGCTTTCGCGTCCCTTCGGCGCGATCTCGGCCGCCAGCCCATAGGTCGCGGGCAGCGCCACACCCGAGCCCAGCCCCGCCACGGCCTGCGCCATCCAGACGACATGCAATGTCGGCGCGGCAGCCGTTCCCGCCATCCCCAGGACAAGCACGCAAAGGGCGATTGCCAATGCCCGCGACAGGCCGATCCGGTCCGCGAAAGGCGCAATCCCCACCGCCGCGCCCGCCGTTCCCGCCCCGAAAAGGGATGCGGCGACAAGCACCTCCTGCGCCTGTGCCCCACCGAAACCGCGCCCGATCTCCAGCGCGATGGGCGACAGGGCCAGCGAATTGGATCCCACGATGGTGACAGCCGCCATCAGCAGCAGAAGCGGGGGAAAGCGCATGTTCAGATCATCCTGCCAGATGCCGCAGCCCTTGCGTCACATCCGTTCGAACCGCCAGCCGCAACCCCGGTTCGTCCCCCGCCTTCAGCGCGGCAAGGATCATGCGGTGATGCTGCGGCGGCTCCTTCCGGCGCAGCCGGGAATAGAGGGCACGCATCGTGGGCCCAAGCTGCAGCCAGACGGTTTCGCAGATCGCCAGCATCGCCGGGGCCTGCGCCCGCAGGTAAAGCGTCCGGTGAAACTCCAGATTGGTGCGCACATAGGCCACGGCATCCTGCTTCACCACGGCCTCTGCGTTCAGGGCATTGATCGCGGCCAAACGCTCGATCAGCGCGAAATGCGCGCGCGGCAAGGCGCGCGCGGCCATTTCCGGCTCCAGCAGCGCCCGGATCGCGGCAAGTTCCTCGATCCTTTCGGGTGTCAGTTCGGGCGTCGAGATCCGCCCCGACGAAGACAACGTCAGCGCGCCCTCCGCCACAAGGCGCCGCACCGCTTCCCGGGCGGGCGTCATGCTGACGCCGAACTGCTTGCCAAGCCCGCGCAGGGTCATCGCCTGCCCCGGAGGCAGTTCGCCATGCATCACCTGCTGTCGCAGGGTGCGGTAAAGCCGCTCATGTGCGGCGGCGTTCGGATCGGTCTGACGCGGGGTTATCGGCATGGATGCAGCCAAGCATCGGCAGGCCGAAGAAATCAATCCCCGAAACGATACTGGTGCAGCGCCTGGCCAGAGGAATGCAGCCATTTCCGCTGCTCCTGCCAGCCGGGGCAAAGCCTTTCGACCACCGCCCAGAAATCGGCGGAATGGTTCATTTCCACCATATGCGCCACTTCATGGGCAGCCACGTAATCCAGCACTGTCGGGGGCGCCATGACAAGCCGCCACGAATACATCAGCGCCCCGTCCTGCGCACAGGATCCCCAGCGGGAACGCGTGTCGCGCAGGGTGACGCGCTCGACCCGGCGTCCGATCAGGGCGGCGTAACGGTCCGAAGCGGCCACCAGCCTTTCCCGCGCCAGGGCGCGCAGAAAGGCCCCGGTCCGCGCCCCGATCTGCCCGGGATCGCCAGGCACCAGAAGCGAATCGCCTTCGCGGCGCACCGTCCGCCCCGCCGCGCTTTCCAGTCGCAGGAACTGCCCTTCGACCGGCACCACAGACCCGATCCCGACCCCCTCGCGCAGCGGAATCTCGGCCAGGGCAGACCGGATCCACCCTTCTTGCGAACGGGCAAAGGCCATGGCTTCCGACTCCCGCGCCCGCAGGGGCAGCGACAGCGTCACCCGACCGTCAAGCCGCGACACGCGCAAGGAAAACCTTCGCGCCTGCGCAGACCGCTTCAACCGGATCTCGACCGGGGGGGCCCCGGGAAGGACAGGCATTCGCCACCTCTTGCTTGTTGCGTGCAGGATAACCACTTGCCCCTTGCGCGCAACGCTGCAAAAGCCTTTGACACCCGCCTTGCCTTGTGGCAAGCGACCTCGACTCCGGACCTACCATCCGACCAACGACCAGCCTGAACAAGGGGACGACAATGCCCAATCCTGAATGGGGCACGAAGCGCATTTGCCCGACGACCGGCAAGCGTTTCTATGACCTGAACCGCACGCCCATCGTTTCGCCCTATACCGGCGAAGTGGTCGATATCGAATCCGCGCGCCGCAAGATGGCGGCAGCGGTGATCAGCCGTGCCGTGCCGGAAAAGGACGATGACGTTCTCGTCGATGATCTGGAAGCGGATGATGATCTGCTGGAAGCCGGCGTGTCCGACGATGCGGAACTGGACGATGATCTGCTCGAAGACGACGCGGATGACAACGTCTCCCTCGACGATCTGGCCGATGTCGCCAGCGACGAGGAAGAAGTCTGAACACTGGCTGTAAGGGCGCGGAAAAAGGTGCGATTTTCCCCTTGCACCCCACCGCGCCCTCCACTAGACAGCCCTCATTGAAGCGGTAACGCTTCAGACCTCCGGTGGGGCCATAGCTCAGATGGGAGAGCGCTTGAATGGCATTCAAGAGGTCGGGAGTTCGATCCTCCCTGGCTCCACCAATTCATCCCTTGATGTGAATCTCTGGCGATCATGGCCAGATGGCGCCTTCCGGGCGCTGCACACCCTGGCCGCGCAGGCCTGCTGAGCTGCAGCGTTTCACCTGTCCGTCAGCCAGGTAGCCGCAGGAAAATTCCGTCAGATCAGGAGTTGCGCGACGTGCTGGCCGTGGCCCTTGGGGGCTTGATCAGCCTTCAGCGACATGTGGAAGACCATGGGCTTGCGCGTGGTTGGCTGGGGGCCCTCACAGGGCCCCCGCAGGCTCAGAAACTCTGCCCCAAGGCAAGGAAGACCAGGGGCGATGTCGCCCGCCCGCCGGCATCATCCCGCGTCCGATAGCGCAGGCCAACGTCCAGGGTCGCCCGCTCGGCCACAAGACGGCTGTAGGTTGCCCCGACTTCGGTCTCTTCGACCCGCTCCGATGGCGCGTCGCTCACTTCCCAGCTGAAATCCAGAAGCATGGAAGACTGCGCATTGATGCTCCGCTCCCAGGCGAGGGCAAGCGACGTGTCGACGGTCGTCTCGGCGGCGGCAGCGTCGTATGAGACCGCCCGCGCGACGGACAGGGTTACTTCTCCGTCAGGAAGCTCCTGCGTCAGGTCCAGTCCACCGATCACATCGGTTCCGCCCAGATCCGAATTGGTTGCCCCGATCCGGGCCACCAGAACGGCGCTGGGGAAATCGTAGCTGCGCGAAAGCTCAAGCGTCGTCCTGTCTTCGGTATCGCCGGTGTCGAAGGTCAGCACGGCCGAAGCGGTGCCGGTTGGCAACAGGAAATCCAGCCCGGCTGTCGTGGTCGTGGTGTCCGTCACGACGCCGCTATCTTCCACCTCACGCGTGCTGCCCAGGCTCAGCGTGCCGGTCAGCACTTCGGAAAAGCGCAGGCGCGAACCAAGGGTCAGGCCAAGCGTATCGCTTCCGATCAAGCCGGGATCGACCGTGTTTTCATACTCGGTCGCATCATAGGTCCCCACCACGAAGATGCTGACGGGCGATGTCCGCAGCGCCTCGTAGGTGATTGTCGCACCATAGTCGATCTGCGTCCCCACGGCATCGGCATCGGCCAGATCATCTGTCAGGTCCGCGACATCGCCACGCAGATACCGGCCCGTCACGCCAAACAGGGCATCGGGGATTTCGCGGGTATAGGCCACTGTCACTTCGGGGCGGTCGAACTCGACCTCCGTTCCCGTCGTGGAGGGGGAATTCTCGATCACCAGCGCGCCGGAAGCGGTAAAGGCGAAACGGTCCAAAGGCGTCTCGCTCAGGATGCCGAAGGTCAGCGTCGTCGCCGAAATGGCGCTGGACCCGTCGGCAGGCACCGCAAGATCCACGTTCCGCCCGTATTCAAAGCGCTGTTCCACATCAAAGGTGAACCGCACGCCACCGGCATCCTGCGCATGCAGCGGGCCTGCCAGAAGGCAGGCCGTTGAAAGCAGAAACGCGCCGCGAAGGGATGTCCTTGCCTGCATGGCCCCGATTACTCGAACAGGCGGCGTTGCGGAACGACGATCACATCGCCATCGACAAGCCGGGTCGAACCGAAGTTCGAAGCACCCCGTTCGATCGCATCATAGTCGACGGGATAGATCTTCTCGTTCCCCGCCTTGTCCACGCGGCGCAGCTGGATCCGCTTTTCGGCCGCGAAGGGCGACAGGCCACCGGCCGCCGACAGCCCCTGCAGCAAGGTCGACCCCGGCGGAACCTCTACCCGGCCGGGCGTGTTTGCCGCACCAAGGATGAAGATGTCGATGGTCCGCTCCGGACGGTCAATGCGCTCGGCCAGCGAGGCCAGCGACACATAGACCGTGGGCGGCGTGGCAAAGCTGGGCGACAGCCGGGCTGCCACATCTTCCTGCACTTGCTGCAGCGTGCGACCTGCAGCGCGGACAGAGCCGATCTGCGGGATCGAGATCTGCCCGTCCGGAAGGATCAGCGCCTGCCTCGTAAGGCTGCCGTCCTCCAGAACCTCGATCTGGATGCTGTCCCCGCGCTGAAGACGGTAATCTTGTGCAACAGCCTGAGATGCAAGAAGCGGCATCATCAGGACCGCCATCAACGTCTGCAGAATCTTCATCTTGCTTCCCTTCCCTACTTCCGGGCGCGACTTGCTTGGATCGTCCCGCTCCGGGCAATTGGCAACCTGCCGGATCCTAGATCAGGCAATAGCCCTTCCGAAGCCCGGGCAAAAGTTTTTTTTAACACTTTCTAACCGCACAGGGGCCAAAGTCCGATGCACTGCGCCCCCAAAGCCGCATTTCCGCGCGACCGAGGGCTCGGACCAGCCCGCAGCCTTGGCCGGACTTGTGGCGCATCATGCCGCAATGCGGCAATTGTGCCCCCGAAATGCACCTGTCCTGCCTTGCTGAGGGCTACCTTCGCGACGTAAACTCACAACCGGACTTGCTCTCGCGGAGTGGGGCAACACCAGTTCCGCGCTCTTTTTCCTGACGGAAGGCGGTCATCATTCCGCCATAGAGTATCGGCATTTCCACCGCCCGTCGGGCAAGTACCGTGTCGTATCAGTTTTCTCCGTTTACCCAGTCTTCAATGTGATGCCTGCCGCCCCCTGCAGGCATTTGGGAACGATCAGAAGGTTCATATGGATACGGGTGAAACCCACATCGCCATCGTCGGGATGGCGGCGCATCTTCCGGGCGCACCGGACATCGGTCGCTATTGGGAAAACCTGCGCGAAGGGCGCTCTGCCGTCCGCCGCCTGTCGGAGGAAGAGTTGATCGCCGCCGGCGAAAGCCCGGCCATGCTGAAGAACCCCGCCTATGTGCCTTTCGCAGCACCGCTCGAAGGTTTTGATCGTTTCGACGCCGAGTTCTTTGGCTTTTCCCCGAAGGAAGCCGCGATCCTTGATCCTCAGCACCGCCATTTCCTCGAAACCGCCTGGGAGGCGCTGGAAACGGCCGGCCATCCGCCTGAATCCTTCAAGGGGCGCATCGGTGTCTTTGCCGGCTGCGGGATGGGCAGCTATTTCTATTTCAACCTGTGTTCGAACCGGTCTCTGGTTGAAAGCACCGGGATGTTCCTGTTGCGCCATACGGGCAATGACAAGGACTTCCTTTCTACCCGCGTCAGCCACATTTTCGATCTGAAGGGACCGTCGCTGTCGCTTCAGACGGCGTGTTCAACCTCTCTCGTCGCTGTCCATTACGCCACCCAGGCCCTGCTGAACGGCGAATGCGACATGGCCCTTGCCGGCGGCGTGACGATCGAACTGCCGCAGAACCGCGGCTACATCTACAAGGAGGGCGAAGTCCTTTCGCCCGACGGAATGTGCCATGCCTTCGATCATCGCGGTCAGGGAACGGTCTTCGGATCCGGCGCGGGCACCGTCGTACTGCGCCGTCTGGAAGACGCGATTGCCGATGGCGATCACATCTGGGCTGTCATCCGGGGAAGCGCCGTCAACAATGACGGGGCCGCCAAGGCGGGCTACCTTGCCCCCTCGGTCGAGGGGCAGGCAGCCTGCATCGCCGAGGCATTGCAGATCAGCGGCGTGACCGCCGACACGGTGGATTACATCGAATGCCACGGGACCGGCACCTATCTGGGCGACCCGATCGAAGTCGCAGCCCTGACCGAAGCCTTCCGCCGCACCACCGCCGAGACCGGCTTTGCGCGTATCGGCAGCGTCAAGACGAATATCGGCCATCTGGACACCGCCGCGGGCGTCGCCAGTCTGATCAAGGCCACCCTGTCGCTGCATCACCGCCAGTTGCCGCCCAGCCTGAACTTCGAAAAACCCAATCCGGCCATTGATTTCGACAACAGCCCCTTCCGCGTGAATGACCGCCTTTCCGACTGGCCGCGCCGCAAGGGGCCGCGTCGGGCCGGGATCAACTCGCTCGGGGTCGGCGGCACGAATGCCCATGTGATCCTCGAAGAGGCGCCAGAGGTTTCCGCCTCCGAACAAAGCGACTGGCCCTTCCAACTCCTGACCCTGTCCGCCCGAACGCAGACAGCCCTGAACGAGGCCTCGCAGCGGCTGGCCGCCCATCTGCGCGCGCATCCGGAACAGCCATTGGCCGATATTGCCTACACCCTGAAGGAAGGTCGCCGCGCTTTCGAACATCGCCGGGTCATCGTCGCCGCAGATCACGCCGAAGCGGCTGCGATGCTCGAAGCCGCAGATCCGCGCCGCGTCTTCACGCAGCGCCGCGTGGGGGATCATCCCGACGTTGTCTTCATGTTCCCCGGCGGCGGCGCGCAATACCCCAACATGGCGCGCGATCTTTATGAAACCGAGCCGGTCTTCGCAGAATGGATGGACAAGGGGCTCGACATCCTCGCCGGTCTGACGACCGAGGATATCCGCGCCCTCTGGCTGCCGGAACCCGGGGCCGAGTCTGCCGCAGCCGAGCGGTTGCGCCGTCCCTCCCTGCAACTGCCGCTGATCCTGATCGTGGAAATCGCGCTGGCCCGGCTTTGGGAAAGCTGGGGCGTTCGCCCGGCTGCCCTGATCGGCCATTCCATGGGCGAGAATGCCGCGGCCTGCATTGCTGGCGTGATGACGCTGGAAGGCGTGATCGGCCTCGTCCATCTGCGCGGCAAGCTGTTCGATACCGTTCCCGCGGGCGGCATGCTTTCGGTGCCGCTTTCCGAAGCGGCCCTTGCCCCCTATCTTGGCGCTCTCGACATTGCATCGGTCAATGCGCCCGAACTTACCGTGGTGTCCGGTCCGGATGCCGGTCTGCAATCGCTGGCCGAACGCCTCAAGGCCGACGGGATCGACACCACGCGCATCGCCATCGACATCGCCGCGCACAGCAAGATGCTGGAGCCGATCCTTGCGGATTTCCGCGCGCATCTTGCTGGCATGACGCTTTCAGCCCCGCGCATTCCGATCATCTCCAACCGCACGGGCGAACCGCTTACCCCGGCCGAGGCAACCAGCCCTGATTACTGGGTCGCCCATCTGCGCGGCACGGTGCGCTTTGCCGCCGGGATCGCGACGCTGCGGAAGACCGCGGATCGCGTCTACCTCGAGGTGGGCCCCGGCCGGGCGCTCTCGACGCTGGCGCAGGCAAATGGCGTGATGGGGGGGCAACCCGTTCCGTCCAGCCTGCGGCATCCGGATGACAAGACATCGGATGATCGGCATTTCATCGCGACGCTCGGTCGCCTCTGGGCCTGCGGGGCAAATCCCGACTGGTCGCAGATCTGGGGGGAGGCCCGCCGCCGTCGGGTGCCGCTACCCACCTATCCGTTCCAGCGCGCGCGCTATTTCGTGGAACCCAGCCAGCAGACCACGATCGAAGTGGCCGATGTCCTGCCTGCCCGCCATTCCAGCGTGGCCGATTTCGGCTATCGCCTTGCCTGGCGCGCGGCTCCGTCCAACTGCCTTGTGGACGTGGAAACCGATCTTGGTCCCGCGCTCACATGGCTTGTCTTTGCCGATGACGCGGGTCTGGCGCGCGGGGCCGTGCAGCGGCTGCGGTCTGCGGGGCATCGTGTCATCACGGTGCATGCAGGAGACGCGTTTTCCCGCACCGGCGAAGGCACCTATACCCTGGCGCCCGAGCATGGGCGAGAAGGCTATGATGCGCTGCTGGCCGATCTGGCGATGCGCGAACTTGTGCCGGACCGGATCGCGCATTTCTGGCTGGTCACCGATGCCGAGACGTTCCGTCCCGGCTCCAGCTTCTTCCACAGGAACCTTGAACAGGGCTTCTGGAGCCTGTTCTTCCTGGGTCAGGCGATGGGCGAGGCCGGGCTGAAACCGCTGCCGCACCTGTCCGTCTTCACGTCTGGCGCGATGCAGGTGCGCAACGAGGCCCTGCCCTATCCGGAAAAGGCCACCATCGCCGGCCCGACCCGCGTCATGCCGCGCGAATTCCCGGGGCTTACGGCGACGCTGCTTGATGTCGGCATGCCGAAGGACAAGCGCGGCATCCCTGCGGAAACGATCTCCTTCGTGCTTGAGGAAATGCTGGCCACGCCAGGCAACAGCGTGGCCGCCTTGCGCGGATCGCGCCGATATGAAACGCGCCTGACTCGTGACGCGCTGCCCGATCCGGCAGAGATCCCGGAAGGATCCGTCTGGGTTGTCACCGGCGGCTTCGGTGGCATCGGCGTCACGATTGCCGAACGCCTCCTGCGCGAAAGAAAGGCAAAGATCGCGCTGATCGGCCGGTCGCTTCCCGCGCCCGAAAGCCTGCGCGCGGGCGTCCTGTCACGGCTGCAACGACTGGGCGAGGTCGCCCCCTTCGCGGCGGATGTCTGCAATCCCGAAGACATGCGCAGCGCCCTTGATCAGATCCGCGCGCGGTTCGGCCAGATCCATGGCGTGATCCACGCCGCTGGCACCGTCGATGATGCGCCGCTTCTGGGCAAGGATGCAGGTGCGGCCGAGGCGGTGCTTTCGCCAAAGGTCCACGGCACCAAGCTGCTGGACAATCTCTTCCCGGATGGCAGCATCGCGCATCTCGTGCTGTTTTCCTCGACCTCCACCGTGATCGCACCGGCAGGGCAATCCGATTACGTGGCCGCGAACGAATATCTGAACGCCTTTGCCAAATCGCGCAGCGGCGGCAAGACCAGGGTGACCGCGATCGACTGGGGCATCTGGTCCAGCATCGGCATGGCTGCCGACGCCGCCGCGCGGCGGCAGGGCGAAGCTGCCGCCGAGTCCCCCTTGCCCGGGCTGCCGATCCTGGAACGCATGGCCCGCACGCCGGAAGGCGCGCGTTTCTCGACAAGCCTCTCCACTGCCCAATGGGTGATGGATGATCACCGCCTGAAGGATGGAACGGCCATCCTGCCGGGGGCAGCCTGGCCTGAAATCGTGGCAGAGGCACTCTCTTCCATGGAAGAGGGCACCGCCTTCACCCTGACGGGACTGACCGTCTTCCGCCCCATCCGGCTCGAGGCAGACGCCCCCCGCGATCTGCGCGTCACACTACTGCGCGAAAAAGGCGGACAACACCGGCTTGAGGCACGGACGCGCGAAACCGCAGGCTGGGCCCTTGCCGTCGAAGCCGAGATCGCCCCCGCTGCAACCCGCGCGGACAGTCTTGATCTGGCGGCCATCCTCCTGCGCTGTCCGAACCGGCAGCTGGCACGCGATGGCGTCGCCCTGCCCAGCGCGCAGGAAGACCGGCTTGCCTTTGGTCCGCGGTGGCAGGTCCTCCGCAGCACCGCCCTTGGCGAAGGAGAGGGACTCGCAACCCTGTCCCTGCCCACCCATGCCACGGCAGACACGGCAACCTGCGCCTTGCATCCTGCACTTTATGACATTGGCACGGGCTGGGGGCTTGCCATGCTGCCCGACGCCCCCGAAGGCGAGATCTGGGTTCCGGTCACATCGGGAACGGTAACGGTTCTGGCACCCTTGCCCGCCGAGATCCGCAGCTGGGCGCGCCTCAAGGGCCAACCCGGGCAGGATACCGCCAGCTTTGACGTGACGCTGACCGATCCTTCAGGCCGTATCCTTGTCGAAGTCGAAGGGATCACCTTCCGTTCGGTGGCCGCAGAACAGGTTCTTGCCCGCCCGGCAGCCCCGACACCTGCCGAAGTGATCGCCGATGGGGATGGCCCACGCGCGCAATCGCCCGCTGAACTGCGGCTGCTTCAGGCGCTCGAAGATGGCATCCGTCCTGCGGAAGGGGCCGAAGCCTTCCTTCGGGCTCTGACCGTCGGTCAACCGCAGGTGCTTGTGTCTTCCCTGGATCTGGCGGCCCTTGTGCAGCAGGCAGATCAGGCCGAACGCCCGGCCGAATCCGAAGGGCCCGGCTTTGCAAGGCCGGAACTTGAGACCGCCTATGTCGCCCCCCGGACCGAAGTCGAACGCACGCTCGTCGGTTTCTGGTCCGATCTTCTTGGGGTTGGAGAAGTCGGGGTCGAGGACGATTTCTTTGCCCTTGGCGGCCATTCCCTGATTGCCGTGCGCCTGTTCGCGATGATCCGCAGGCAGTGGAAGCTGGAATTCCCGATCTCGATCCTGTTCGAGGCCCCGACGATCGCCCGCTGTGCGGCCCTGATCGCCGAACGCATCGGACCCGAGGATGAGAAAGCCGCAGATCCGACGGCGAAAGCCAATCCCGCCGGGCCGAAGTTCACGCATCTTGTCGCCATGCATGGCGGCGAGGGTGGCAAGAAGACGCCCTTCTTCCTGGTCGCCGGGATGTTCGGAAACGTGCTGAACCTGCGCCATCTCGCCCATCTTGTCGGGGCAGAGCGTCCCTTCTACGGCCTGCAGGCCCGCGGCCTCTTTGGTGATGCGGCCCCCCATGACACATTGGTCGAGGCGGCCACCGATTGCATCGCCGAACTGCGCCAGATCCAGCCGCACGGCCCCTATCTTCTGGGTGGCTTCTCGGGCGGTGGCCTGACGGCATGGGAAATGGGGCGGCAGTTGCGTGCCGCAGGCGAAGAAGTCGCGCTGGTCGTCCTTCTCGACACGCCGATGCCGGTGCCGCCACCTCTCAGCCGTGCGGACAGGGCGCTGATCAAGCTGGCCGAGCTGCGCGAAGGCGGCCCGCGCTTCATCGCCGAATGGGCGCGCCGCCGGATCGAGTGGGAACGCTCCAAGAAGGCGCGTGCCGCGGGCGAGCCTGATCCCACGGTGCCCTCTTTCCACAATGCGGCCATCGAGGCCGCATTCCGACGCGCGATCGGTGTCTATCAGCTTGAGCCATGGCCCGAAGGCAATGTGGTTCTTTACCGCCCGCCCCTTGATCGTCACTGGAAGGTGACGGGCGGGAACTGGGTGAACCGGGAACGCGACTATGTCTTCGCCGACAACCAGTGGACAGCCTTCGCCCCCCGGATCGACGTGATCGAAGTCCCCGGCGACCATGATTCCATGGTTCTGGAGCCGAATGTAAGGGTGCTTGCCGCACGGCTTCGCGCAGCCCTCGCCCAGGCCGAAAGCGGCCAGACTGCCGGATCCGACGACCAACGCAAGCTTGCTGCTGAATGACAGGACAAGACCAGATGCCCCTTTCCGCTCTTCTCATCGGGAATGAAAGCCTCACCGCCGAATGCGGGAACTCCTGGCAAGACCGGGGTCACACCATCAGCGCGGTGATCACCCGAGAGCCGAAGGTCGCCGAATGGGCGACCGGGCATGGCATCCGGGTGATTGCGCCTGGGGCAGGGCTGGCAGGACGTGTCGCCGGGCTGGCGGTGGACTGGGTGCTGTCGGTTGCCAATCTGTCGCTCGTTGCGCCCGAGGTTCTGGCCTGCGCCCGCCAAGGGGGCGTCAATTTCCATGACGGCCCGCTGCCGGGATATGCCGGGCTGAATGCGCCTGTCTGGGCGATGCTTGCCGGAGAGACGCAGCATGGCATCACCTGGCACCTGATGACCGCCGGCATTGACGAGGGCGAGGTGCTTGCAACCCGAATGTTCGACCTTGCCCCGGACGATACGGCCTTCACGGTGAATGCGCGCTGCTTTGCGGCCGCGGTGGAAAGCTTTCCCGAAGTCATGGCCGCGCTGGAAGCCGGTGGTCATCCCCGCCAGCCGCAGGCCGCGGGGCAGCGTCGGGTCTTCTATCGGGCGGATCGCCCCGCCGCTGCGGCGCGACTGGATTTCAACCAGCCGGCAGAGGCCGTAATCCGCATGCTGCGCGCGCTTGACCATGGCGGATACCGCAATCCGCTTGCCGTTCCGAAGATCGAGGTTTCGGGAAGGGTGCTGGCAATCGGTTCGGGCGAAGTCGAAACCGGCGCAGGCCAGCCCGGCGATGTTCTGGAGGCGACCGAGGCCGGTCTTGTCGTGGCCTGTGCAAGCGGCGCTGTGCGCCTTTTCGGGCTGTGCGACATGGGCGGCGCGCCTGTCTGCCCGCGAACCCTGAGGGTGTCGCGGATCGATTCGCCCACGGACGAGGCAGCGCAGCGCCTGACCGCCATTCTGCGCCCGATTGCAGAGGCCGAACAGCATGCCCGCAGCCTGCTCTTGCGCAGCGATCCGCTGGACCTTGGCTCTGCACCGGGTGCGGCCGCAGACTGGCATGCCGTCCCGCTTGATCTCGCCGGGGCGAGTGTCGCGCGCGCGTCCCTTGCCCTCTTGCGCGCAGCAGGCAGGACCGGGGGCGATCTCGTCGCTTCCGCCGGGCCGTCGCCTGCACCCGGCTATGTTCTGCCATGGTATCCCTTGCGACTGGTCGCCAGCGGCGCTGCAGGCGCGGCCGAGGCCGCCGCCACGCGGGCCATTGACGCGGCACTGAAGGCAGGGGGACTCGCCGCCGATCTCGCCCTGCGCGAGCCTGGCATCGGGACGCTCGCCCCCTTCCCGGTTGGCCTTTCGTCGATGGATGCGCCTGTGGAAGGCACGGCACTGACCCTGTCCTTCGGCCCCAAGGGTGCAACCCTCTGGCATGATGCGTCCCGGATGGATGCCGCGCAGGCCGGGACGATTGCGCAACGGGTGACGCGGCTTTCTGCCGCCATTGCCGCTGCGCCCGATGGCGAGCTTGCGGCGATGTCCGCCCTTGCACCGGAAGAACTGGCCGCCTTGTCAGGCGCCCTCGCTGCAACCGCCAAGGACTATGATCGCAACCTGACGATCACCGCCGCCGTCCTGGCCGAAGCGGCGCGCCGTCCGGCCCATGTGGCCGTGATCGCAGGCGGCACCAGACTGACCTATGCCGAGCTTGTCTCCCGCGCTGCGCGCATCGCACATCTTCTGCGTGGCATGGGCGTGAAACGGGGCACGCTTGTCGGCCTGGCCTGCCACCGTGGCGCGGACATGATCGCCGCCGCGCTGGGCATCCAGATGGCTGGCGGTGCCTATGTGCCAATGGATCCGGCCTATCCTGCCGATCGCCTCGCCCTTTACGCCGAAGATTCCGGCGCGCCCGTGATCGTGACGGAATCCTCGGTCGCCCCAGCCCTTCCCGAAGGCCCGGCGCGACTGATCCTCGACACCGATACCCGCTTGTCGGTCGCGCCCGAAATCCCGCCATCCGAGGGGCCGCTGGCCGAGGATCTGGCCTATGTCATCTATACTTCAGGCTCCACCGGGCGCCCCAAGGGCGTGATGGTGACCCATCGCAACGTGATCAATTTCTTTGCGGGAATGGATGACGCCGTGGGAAGCGAGCCCGGGACATGGCTTGCCGTAACGTCGATGTCCTTCGATATCTCCGTGCTGGAACTGTTCTGGACATTGACCCGCGGCTTCACCGTCGTTGTTGCGGATGATGCCGCAAGGCTCAGCCCTTCGGGCGGGCCGGCGGTGGAAGTCTCGGATCGCGGGATGGAATTCAGCCTGTATTACTGGGGCAATGACGGTGGGTCGGGCCCCAAGAAATACGAACTCCTGCTGGAAGGCGCGAAATTCGCCGACAGCCACGGCTTCTGTGCCGTCTGGACGCCAGAGCGCCACTTCCACGCCTTTGGCGGCCCCTATCCGAACCCCTCTGTCACCGGGGCCGCAGTCGCGGCGGTGACGCGGAACATCGGTGTGCGCGCGGGCAGCTGCGTGGCCCCCCTGCATCACCCCGCCCGGATCGCCGAGGAATGGGCCATCATCGACAACCTGACCAATGGCAGGGCGGGCCTTGCCATCGCCTCCGGCTGGCAGCCGGACGATTTCGTCCTGCGCCCCGAGAATACCCCTCCCGCGAACCGGCAGGCCATGCTCGACTCGATCACCACCCTGCGCCGCCTTTGGAAGGGCGAAGCGGTGGAATTCCCGCGCAAGGATGGCAGCCCCTTTGCCGTCGTCACCCAGCCGCGCCCGGTTTCCCCTGACCTGCCGGTCTGGGTAACCACCGCAGGCAACCCGGAAACCTGGCGCGATGCCGGGCGCCTGGGCGCGAATGTGCTGACCCACCTTCTGGGACAGTCGATCGCCGAGGTGGGCGACAAGGTGAAGATCTACCGTGCGGCCCTGGCAGAGGCGGGCCACGATCCTTCGGCGTTCAAGGTAACGCTGATGCTGCACACCTATATCGCGGCAGATCGGGAAGCCGCTCGGGAAACGGCGCGCGGCCCGATGAAGGATTACCTGCGCAGCGCGGCCACGCTGATCAAGCAATACGCCTGGGCCTTTCCGGCCTTCAAGAAACCGCAAGGCATCGCCAATCCGATGGAAATCGACCTTGGCTCCCTGGATGCCGAGGAGTTGGAAGCGATCCTCGACTTCGCCTTCCAGCGCTATTTCGAGGAGTCCGGTCTGTTTGGAACGGTCGAGGATTGCGTGACCCGCGTCGAAGAGGTGAAGGCGATCGACGTGGACGAGGTCGCCTGTCTGATCGACTATGGCATTCCTTCCGCCAAGGTCCTGGAAGGGCTGATCCCGCTGGCCGAGGTCCTGCAGCGCGCCAATGGATCCGCCGCGTCCGACGGGTCGCTGGCCGGGCTGATCCGCACGCATCGGGTGACGCATATGCAATGCACGCCCTCGATGGCGCGCATGCTGTCCGAAGATGACGGCGCGCGCTCGGCCCTGCAGGGGCTCAGACGCCTGCTCGTCGGCGGCGAGGCCCTGCCCGGCCGGCTGGCAACGGATCTCTCCCGATTGATCGACGGACCTGTGCTGAACATGTACGGCCCGACCGAAACCACCATCTGGTCGTCGGTGGAAAGCACAAGCGGCGCGGAAGGGACGGTCAATATCGGGCAACCCATCGCCAATACGGCGCTGTATGTTCTGGACCAGGAGGCCAACCCCGTGCCGGAGGGTTCGGAAGGGGAACTGTGGATCGGCGGTGAAGGCGTCGCCGCCGGTTACTTCAAGCGTGATGACCTTACCGAAGAACGCTTCCGCCCCGATCCCTTCGCAGGCCGCGGGAAGATGTATCGCACCGGAGATCTCGTGCGGCGGCGGCCGGATGGACGGCTCGATTTCCTCGGACGGGCGGATCATCAGGTGAAGATCCGCGGTCATCGCATCGAACTTGGCGAAATCGAAGCCGCGCTTGATGCGGCGCCCGGCATCCGCCAGGCCGTCGTGATCCCCCGCGAAGATGTTCCGGGGGACGTGCGCCTAGTTGCCTATGTCACGCATGATGGACCGGTGGATGAAGCCGCCCTTCGTGCAAGGCTTGCGGAAAGCCTGCCAGACGTGATGGTTCCCGCACATGTCGTCGCGCTGGATGCCTTCCCGCTTACGCCGAACCGCAAGGTTGATCGAAAGGCCCTGCCTGCCCCTGCCCTGCACCGGCCTGCAGCCCCGCCGCCAGAAACGGCGCTGTCTCCGGGCGACAGTGTCGAAGCGGCCATCGCGGAAGTCTGGGCAAAGGTTCTGGGGATTCCCTCGGTCGGTCGATCCGACAATTTCTTCAGTCTGGGCGGCCACTCCCTGCTGGCGGTGCAGGCACATCGCGAACTCAAGGTGCGGCTGAACTCTTCGCGGCTGGCAATCACGGATATCTTCCGCTTTCCGGTCCTGTCCTCGCTGGCGGCGCATCTTGGTCAGGCAAGCGCGCCGGTCCAGGCGGTTGAACCCGCAGGACGGCTCGAGACCATCGGGGCATCCCCGGCGACGGCGACCCCGGA
The DNA here is from genome assembly GCF_011059185.1 of Paragemmobacter kunshanensis. Classification (GTDB taxonomy): domain Bacteria; phylum Pseudomonadota; class Alphaproteobacteria; order Rhodobacterales; family Rhodobacteraceae; genus Paragemmobacter; species Paragemmobacter kunshanensis. The sequence continues at coordinate 64,841 of NZ_JAALFE010000015.1, forward strand.
TCGAAGCGACGCCATGGCACGCCGGAAAGCCATGCGCGAAGCCCGCGAAAAGGCACAAGGCTAGGGGTGGAAATATCCCCGAAGGCACAGGCACTCATTGCCGCCCTGACGGAGCTTTTTCCGCAGGGCGTGGCCGTGGCCGCCCTGCCGGTTGCGGATACATATCCGGCCCTTCACGGATCCGAGGCCGGGGCGATCGCCGGTGCCGTGCCCTCTCGCCGGGCTGAATTCACCACAGGCCGGACCGCCGCGAGGCTGGCTCTGGCCCAACTCGGGCATGGCGCGACGGCGATCCCCGCCGCGCCTGACCGCCTTCCCATATGGCCGACCGGCATCTCCGGCAGCATTGCGCATTCAGCGGGATACGCGGTTGCCGCCGTCCGGCATGGCGCATCTCTCGGCCTTGATATCGAGGCGGAGGCGGGGCTTGAATCGGACCTCTGGCCCCTTATCTGCAATAAAGATGAACTAGACCTTTTGCCGATCGATGCGCGGGGCTGGTTCGTCCTTCAGATATTCTCGGCCAAGGAAGCCGCCTACAAGGCGGTGTATCCCTTGACCCGCAAGGTGATCGGTTTCGATGCAATGACAGTCAGGCTGAACGGGGACAGGTTCATCGCGCGTCTCGAACGGTCGCTGGGGCACTTTTATGCCGGGCACGAGTTCCACGGCCGTCTGCGCCGCGTCGAAGGGATGATACTGACCGGGGTCGCGCTATGAAGAACCCCGCCCTTCTTGTCGCCGGTGCGGCGCTGCTTGCAACCGTGGCGGGCGCCTTGTGGTGGCGTATGGGATCGCCCGCGCCCATCCCTGTCCTTGCCGGCCTTGACGATGCGAAGATGGCATCCCTCTATGCCAGCCCGCTTCCCGTCATCGACCGCCCCCTGTCGGTCTTCCATATCGGGCACAGCCTGGTAAACCGCGACATGCCCGCGATGCTGGCGCAACTTGCCGGAGAAGGGCATCGGTACGAAAGTCAGCTTGGCTGGGGCGCGCAACTGCAATCGCACTGGGGCGACAGCCCCGTGAACGGATTCGAGGCCGAGAATGCCCATCCCCGCTATCGCGATGCCCGCGAGGCGGTGAACAGCGGCGATTACGATGCGATCGTCCTGACCGAGATGGTCGAGATCCGCGATGCCCTGCGCTATTTCGACAGCGCAAGGTATCTCGCCCAGTTCGCAGAATCCGCCCTTGCCGCAAGGCCGGATGCAAGAATCTACCTGTATGAAACCTGGCATCCGCTCGATGATCCTGAAGGCTGGCTGGAGCGGATCGATGCGGATCTCGCGCGCTATTGGGAAGCAGGCATCCTGCGTCCGGCGCTCTTGCACCTGCCCGAGGGCAGCCGGATTCAACTGATCCCGGCGGGCCAGGCCTTGGCGGCGCTGGTCCGCACCATCGAAGCCGAGGGAGGCGTGGGCAATGTGACCGACCGGCGCGATCTCTTTTCGGACCAGATCCACCTGAATGATCTGGGCAACTACTTCATCGCCCTGGTCCACTACGCTGTCCTTTACGGAAGTTCACCGGAAGGATTGCCGCATGAATTGAAGCGGGCCGATGGCACGGCCGCTGATGCGCCTGCGCCGGAAACAGCCCGCCTGATGCAACAGATCGCCTGGCAGGTGGCGCGCTCCACCCCGCTTACCGGCCTCGCACCCTGACAAGGCGGCAGGGCATCCCCTGCCGCAATCTGCCGTCTCAGGGCGCACCGCGCCGCTTGAGGACCGCAAGATTGATCTCCGGTTGATGCGTTACAACCTCGAAGACCTGGTCGAAATCGTTCTTCTCCACCCAGCGGGCAATCCCGTGCCAATCCGCCAGATAGATGATCTGGCTTTTCGAAACGTAGTTGAGGATGTCACCCTCTGTCTGCAAGGCAGCGAGGGCTTCGGGATTGACCTTTCCGTCCAGGTTGATCGTGCGGTCATGCCAATAGCCCAGCGTTCCGGTCTGAACCGCCCCGACCCAGACATCGGAGGGCACGTTGGCCTCGATCCAGTCGACAACCTGGAAATGCCCCTGCCCATTGGCCCCGGGAAGGAAAGGCCGTCCCAGAAGCGCCACGGACAGCACCACCGCCGCTACAGAGGCAAGCCGAAGGACCGTGCGCCACCGCTCACCCGTCACCGCACGGAACAGGTCCATCCCGCACCAGAGCGCGGCAATGATCAGAAGCGGGGCAAGAACGGAAAGATAGCGGCTTACGAAATGCGGGGCGCCGAAGTTCAGGCCGTAATAGGCCGACAGGGCTATTCCATGCAGGACATAGGCGATCACCACAAGCCGGATCGTGCCACCCTTGATCCAGACGGCCCGAAGAAACCATCCCATTACGCCAAGCACCACGGCCGCACATCCCCAGATCACGAAGGGCGAATTCTCCATGCTGGTGGGAACCGGCAGCATCGGGAACATGTGTTCGAAAAGCTTGATCGGTATCAGGTGCAGGTTCTGCCCGAAGGTCGCGCCAAAGGCCTGCGACCAGCCACTGATCGGCACGATGGAGCCGAAGTTCACCTTGTTGTTGATCAGCCAGGGCGCGGCGATCAGAAGGCTCAGCACACCGGGGGGGACCAGTCGTCCCACGGTGCGTGCAATGCCAATACCCTGCCGGAACAGGCTGTCCAGGGCCCAGACGGCAAAGATCGCCGTCACGAGGAACGCGCCATCGTTGCGCGCAAGGAACGTGATCCCTGACAAGGCGCCCAGTGCCAGGCAATCCCGCATCGAGACAGTGGCACCTTTTTCCAGAACCTGCGCAAACTTCAGAAGCGCCAGAACGGCGACGAAGGTATAGATGCCGGTTTCAAGCGCGTTCATCGTGTGGTCCAGCAACAGCGGCCCGACGAACCACAGCAGCGCAACAAGCCATGGCCAGACCGGATCATCGTCGCGCGGCGCCAGCACGCGGGCAGCAAGGGCCCTTACGACGAAGACCCCCCCGACGGCGGCCGATGCAGCGATAAGGTGGATGCCCACAAGACTTTGCACCTTGTCGCCCCCGGTCAGCCAATAGGGAACGGCGAAGAGAAAGGTCGCCAAGGGCTGCACCCCGTTTGTGGGGATCGTGCCATCGGAAACCGACATGCCCAGACCGATGGCCATGTTCCGGGCCACGGTCAGCATCAGATAGCCATCTTCGGTCATGAAGAACTGGGAAAGATAGGGCTGCCCCGCCACGATGGGAAACAGTCGATAGACCAGCCCCAGGATCAGGCCAGCATAGATGAAGGACATGAGAGAACGGTCAGACATGGAACCCCACAGAAGGTCGCAGAACGTGAACGGCAAAAAGCCCGTTAATCATGGTTTCTAAATGACGGCCGCATGGCCCAATCCGAACCATCGACGGGAAACTGCGCCCCAATCGGCAGGCTTGGCTGTTGGAGCTGGACCTGAACCCTCATGACCAGACCCCTGCACCGATCACGATCCCCACGCTCAGCAGGACAACCAGCCAGCTTGGCCAGTCGCGGGCGGCAAACACGATCGGATCATCCGCCATCCAGCCGCGGTGCGTCATCAGGACCATTCGTCCGATCCAGTACAGCAACAGCGGACAGATCAGCCAGAGCATCTCGGGCATGCTGTAAAGCCGGAGAACATCCTCGCTGCTGATATACAAGGCAAACACCACAACCGCGGAAAAGCCCGAAACCAGAGCGATCTCGCGCAGCAAGGGCAGGTCTCCGGCTTCGTAGCCCCGTGCCGCTGGTTTTGTTCCGGGGGCCTGCTGCACAAGTTCGGCCTGACGCTTCACGGCAGCCAGGGCCAGGAACAGGAACATCGAAAACCCGAGCATCCATGGCGAAAGCCCGACGCCGGATGCCGCTGCCCCGGCGACAATCCGCGCGGTGTAAAGACCGGCCAGTGTCAGCACATCCACCAGTGCCTTCCGCTTCAACCAGAAGGAATAGGCGAAGGTGACAAGGTAATAGGCAAGCAGACTCGCCAGAAACACGGGTGGCGTCCAGATCAGCGCGATCAGCACCGCCAGCACGACAAGAACAGGGGCCAGCACCACGCCAAGGGAAATCGGCAAGGCACCCGAAGCGAAAGGCCGCGCCCGCTTGCGGGGATGCGTCCGATCCGCCTGAAGATCCACAAGATCATTGATCAGATAGACACTCGAAGCCGTCAGGCAGAATGCCACAAAGGCTGCAAGGGCCGCGGGCAGGGCTGTTACATCATGGGCTGCCAGCATGGGCAGGAAGATCAGCACATTCTTCGACCATTGATGCGGTCGCAGGGCCTTCATCAACGCGCGCATCCGGTCCAGGCCATTCGACGGCGAAAGATGCAGAACGTTCGGATTGGCCGCCTCTGCCGCCTGCCGCAAGGCGCCTCCCGCGCCCAGCGTCACCGCGATGCGGGCGGCCGACCAGACGGACAGATCCGTCCGGGCGTCGCCGACATAGTCAAAGCCCTTCTGACCATAGCGCCGAACCAGAAACTCTGCCTTGGCCTCCCCGCCAAGATTGCGCCCCCCTGACGCCTCTCCGGTTCCATATGCGTCGTCGAACAGCCCCAGATGGTCTGCGACGGCGTCTACCTGTCTCTGTTCGGATGCCGATACAAGTGCCGTCCGGCGGCCTTCCTGGCGGGCATCCTGCAAGATCTCCAGCACGGTCGGATCATAGGAAAGCCCCTGCCCCGGCGTGACATGAAGCTGCGCAACCTTGCGCTTGAAGGCTGCCTTGCCCTGAAGCAAGGCTGCAATGACGCCCGGGATATGTGCGGGCCTTCTGGTGACCAGATTGACCAGGCTTTCGTGCAGCGTGTCCGTGCGGCTCAGGGTTCCATCAAGATCGACAACCAGAACCGGGGCACCCACATCCCCACCGACTGCAGGTTCCGCCCTTGGCCGGACCGCCGTGTCGTCATTCTTCATTACACCTGCCGCTCCGAAACCACATTTGACCGCCCGCCTTTAGCACGCACACGGCCTTGTGATAACAATTATTAACTCACGCGCGCCACATCCGGCCCCTTGGTCGATGCGGTGGCGAAAAAGCTTCATTTTCAAGCACGGTTTCGGCCAAACCACGCGATATGACGCCAGACATGCCAGTTCGGCCCAAAGGTCGCCCGGTTTCGGCGGCCCGCGCAACGAAGGCAGGCACAACCTCTGGATCACGCACAGGTCATGCCACGGCGAAGCGCCACTGTGGCCTTTCCTTTGCCAAAATGGTTAATCAAGTTGAATGCGATTGGCATGGAGTGCCCCGAGTGATCGACGTCTTCCGCAAAGTCTTCCTGCTTCTCACGGAGAGGGAACGAAAGCGTTTCTGGCTGCTGACGCTGGTCCTTATCTGTGTCGCCTTGGTCGAGGTTGCCGGCGTTTCCTCGGTTCTGCTGCTTTTGCAGGTGCTGGCCGATCCCGGAGTGGTTGACCAGAATCGCACCCTGTCCGCGATCCATGCCTGGTTCGGTTTTGAAAGCGATTTCCAGTTCCAGCTTACCCTTGCGCTGATCGTGACGGGAATCGTTGTCGGCGGCCTCATGATCAAGGCGGCGGGCACCTATGCCATCCTGACCTATTCCTTCCGTCGCGGGGCCGCGATTTCGCGCCGGCTTCTGGGCGCCTATCTTTCCCAGCCCTATGCATGGTTCCTGGATCGCAACAGCGCCGAGATCGGCAAGAATGTCCTGACCGAAGTCGATGGCCTGGTCTCCCGCGTCCTCACGCCTCTGCTGCGCCTTACAGCCAATACTTTCCTTGTCATTGGCACGATGAGCTTTCTTCTCATTGTCGACCCCGCGGTCACCCTGCTGTCCGGGACGGTCCTCGGTGGCAGCTATGCCCTGATCTACCTGCGTCTGCGCGGCAAGCTGCATCGCAGCGGGGAAGAAATGCTCGCCGCGCTCGCCCAGCGTTTTCGCATCGCACAGGAGGCGACGGGCGGGATCAAGGATGTCAAGCTGATGGGGCTTGAGAACAGCTATACGACCCAGTTCGAAAAGGCCGCCAACAGTTGCGCCCGGGCTCTGATGCGGGTCGGGATCATGTCAGAGCTTCCCCGCTTCCTCCTCGAGTCGATTACCTTCGGTTCCTTGCTTGGCCTCGTGCTTGTCCTGCTTGTGCGCAATGATGGCGATATCGCCGGGATCGTCCCGACGCTGGGCATCTTTGCCTTTTCCGTCATGCGGCTGCTTCCTGCATTGCAGCAGATATACCATGGCCTTGCCACGATCAGGGGCGGGAAGGCAGTTCTCGACGCGATCGTTGCCGACTACGTCGCCGCCCCCCGCTTTGATCGCCAGGCAGGGGCCGATGCGCCTGCGCTGAAACTGGATCAAGGGCTGGAACTGTCAAAAGTCTCTTTCCGCTATGCCAAGGCAGAAAGAACCGCGCTGGACAGGTTGGACATGAATATTCCGGCGCGAACGACAGTCGGCCTTGTCGGCGGAACCGGGGCGGGAAAGACCACGCTTGTCGACCTGATCCTCGGGCTTCTGTCGCCCGATTCAGGCGAAATCCGCGCCGATGGCATCAAGCTGACGGACGAGAACATGGTGCTCTGGCAAAAGAGCATCGGCTATGTGCCACAGTCCATCTACCTGACCGACGATACGATTGCGGCGAACATCGCTTTCGGCATTCCAAAAGACCAGATCGACATGTCGGCCGTCGAACATGCAGCCCGCGCTGCGGCCTTGCATGATTTCGTGATCGCCGAACTGCCCCAGGGTTATGCAACCATGGTCGGCGAGCGTGGCGTCCGTCTTTCCGGCGGCCAGCGACAGCGCATCGGCATCGCCCGCGCCCTGTACCGCAAGCCGTCTCTGCTGATCATGGACGAAGCGACAAGCGCCCTCGACAACATCACCGAACGGGTGGTGATGGAGGCCGTGCAGAACATCCGGGCGGATACGACCATCATCCTGATCGCGCATCGCCTGACCACGGTAAAGGACTGCGACCAGATCTTCCTGATGGAAAAAGGCCGCATCGCCGCCCAGGGCACCTATTACGAACTGGTCTCCGGCAACGAAACCTTCCGGAACATGGCCGTCGGGGAGTGATGTCCCCTTTTCGGGCCTGGCCGGTTCTACCCGGCCTGCCGCTTGCTTCGGCCCTTTCGCCCGCTCTTCTGCATCCAGCCGCCCGGATCACCAGCGGCAGGCCTGGGCGGGTCCATCGCTGGTGTCCCGCGATCAGAGACCATGCCCCAGTTTCTCTTGGGTCGCGACTGGCCGGTCTGGGCTGATACGTCAGCGTCTGGCACGTCGCGGCGCGCGTAGAAACCCGCCAAGGCACCACTGATCAGCCAGGTGACAGGGCCCATCGTCGCATTCGGGATCAGATCGACAAGATTGACGACCATCACCAGCGCAAGGCCCGCCGTCGCCGGTGCGATCGGCACCTTTCTTCTGCCAAGCGCGATCAGGAGGATGGGCAAGGTCATCAAGCCGAACTGCGCCAGATAGCCCAGCCAACCATAAGTCCCGATCAGAAGGATCCATGCGCCATCGACAATGCTCTGGTCCTGGCCGGTCTCCGGATCGAAGATGAGATTGCGCCCCCACGACCCCCAGCCACCCCAGGGCTTCTCGGCGGCACGTTCGGAAAGCGCATCCTCGTTTCGCAACCGGAATTCCAGCGAGGCGGCCCGCTCTGCGCTGACCGATTCCGCAAGTGACAGGATGTCATCCACCGGCACGATCTGTGCGCCCCGCAGGATCGGATACACAAGCACGGCCCCCGCGAGAACTGCCGCGACCAGCACCTGTCCCCGCGTCCCCAGCAGAACCGCCACCGGAATGATCATGACCGCAATGACCAGGGCGCCAAGGCTGTTGGAAAGCGCCAGCACAATGAGAAGATAAAGCGCGGCAAAGATCCAGTGACCGGCGCGCTTGCCCTCGAACAACCGGTGCTTCCACAGGGCGAGCGCCGCCGTCACGGCCATGGCAAAGATGATTGCAAGCCAGAGCCCGTGCAGAAGGAAGACAACGGGACGAAAGCCGCCATCGCGCATGTGCTGCAGGAACTGGTGCGGGAAGAATCCGTAGAAGGTCACATTCAACTGCGGGCTCATCCTGATCTCGAACAGCGTCGGAAGGGAATAGATGAGCATGGCCAGCACCAGTGCCTTGAGCAGCACCACATGACTTTCCACCGTTGCAAAGTGCCTTTGTGCTAGCAGGAAGGGCAGCAGGCCGAAGACGAACCCCCCGATGATCGAGATGGCATCATAGGGCCGCAGCGCCGGCAGGATCAGCGGCCCGTATTGCAGGACTTCGGGGTTGGTGAAGACCGTGATGAAAGGCGATGTCAGCATCACCAGCATCAGCACGGCGATTGGAATTGGCATCTTCAGGCCAAGGGCATCGGCAACGCCATTGAACCGTGCCCTTCCCGTCGCCGCGGCTCCCACCCCAAGAACGACCATCAGCACGACACTGAGAGATGTCAGGCTCTGCTTGTCGATGGGAGGAACCGCCGGAAGGTCAAATCCTGCGCGTGTCGGCAGAAGCAGATAGCCCCCAAGGATCGACCAGATGATCGCCTCGTGGAACGGCAGCCTGCGAAACAGCAGGTAGACGACCACCGGCCAACTGAACAGGACGGCAAAGGCAAAGGCATTGGGCATCGGGCTGGTCGACCTGCCATCTGGCAATTTTAACGAACATTTCCATCATCGCATCAAAGGCTGGCCCCCGTCCACCCTGCTCGCTCCATCGGTGCAGCCATGCATTGTCTGGAAACGGTGAAGGCCAGAAAGGGATCATGTTGCTGCATCCGCAACATGAGGGGCCCGGATTCATCTTAACATTTGCAAATTTCCTGATGCCGACGTCATCTGCGCCAGCGATTCCCGGCAGTTCCCTTGCCGGATTGGCTTGTGCCTGCGGCCCGGCAATCTTCGGGCGGATTTTGTGAAAGGAATTTTTTCGATGCGCACGGACATTGCCGTTGTCATCGTGAACTACGGCACGGCAGACATGGCCATCGCCGCTGTCGACAGTGTGCTGGATCGCGCGGCAGACGGACTTGGCGTCGAAATCCACCTTGTCGACAACGCTTCGCCGGGCAACGATGCCGCCATCTTCATGGAAACGGCGAAGCGCTGGCCGGATACCGTCTTCCTTCACCTGGAATCCGAAAACCACGGCTTCGGACGGGGCAACAATGTGGTTCTGCGAAAACTTGCCGAACGCCAGAACCCGCCTGACAAGGTCTACCTCCTCAACCCCGATGCGCGCCTTGTCACCAATGCCGTGGCAGAACTCGCCGCCTTCCTTGATGCGCATCCGAAGGCTGCCGTCGTCGGCAGCAGCATCCTGCACGAAACGACACTCGAACCGGTGGTCTGCGCCTTCCGTTTCCCGGGCGCGATATCCGAATTCGAAGCCAGCGTCAGCTTCGGCCCGGTCACGCGCCTGTGCAAGGAACACCTCGTCGCCTTTCCCCCCGGCATGGAAACCCGCGAGGTGGACTGGGTCTCGGGTGCTTCCATGATGGTCAGGCTGGATGCTGTCCGAGAGATCGGTTTCTTCGATCCGGATTACTTTCTCTATTTCGAGGAAGTCGATCTGATGCATCGGCTCAAGAAGCGTGGATGGCAGGTCTGGCATCTGGCTGACGCAAAGATCATTCACGTTGCCGGGGCCTCGACAGGCGTAAGCACGGCCAACCTCGATCGCCCCCCGATGCCTGCCTACTGGTTCGACAGTTGGCGACACTACTATGTAAAGCAGCATGGTCGCGCGGGCGCGATCCGGATCTGGCTGGCCCGTTGGTCGGGAACGATCATCGGGAACCTGCTCAGCCGCCTTCGCGGAAAACCGTCCCAAAATCCCCGCAACTTCGCTGCCGACTTTCGCCGTTTCGTGCTGGTGCCGCTTGTGAGCGGCACCGCCCGGACGGACAGATCCTGAGTCTGCCGATGTCGCAGGCCGATCCGATCAAGATCCCCAACCCGCCGCCGCGCATCGCGGCCGTGCTGATCGGTCGAAACGAAGGACGCCGCCTGCTGGATGCGCTTGCCGCGATCCCGGCCGAAGTTGCACCCGTCATCTATGTGGACTCCGGCTCGACAGACGGATCCGTGGCAGCGGCACAGGCAGCCGGGGCGATTGTCATCGAACTCGACATGACCAGGCCCTTCACGGCCGCCCGCGCAAGGAACACAGGATTCGCCGCCCTTGCCGACCATCGCCCGGATTATGTGCAGTTCATTGATGGCGATTGCGCCCTTGCGCCCGGCTGGATCGAAACCGCCGCCTCCTTCCTTGACGTCAACCCGCAGGTCGGCGCGGTCTGTGGTCGCCGTCGGGAGAAGTTTCCCGAAGCCTCCGTCTGGAACCGCCTTTGCGATGAGGAATGGAACACGCCCGTCGGCAAGGCGCTTGCCTGCGGCGGCGACGTGATGATGCGCAGCGCGGCCTTTGCAGCGGTCGGCGGGTTCAATCCGGGCCTGATTGCCGGTGAAGAACCGGAACTCTGCGTTCGCCTCCGGGCTGCCGGATGGGAGATCTGGCGCCTTGATGCAGAGATGACAAGGCATGACGCCGCAATGACGCGTTTCGCGCAGTGGTGGAAAAGGATGCGGCGCGGCGGTCACGCCTTCGCCGAAGGGGCAGCCCTGCATGGCGCCCCGCCTGAACGCCACTTCATGGCCGAAACCCGGCGTGCGATTGTGTGGGGCGGGCTTTTGCCGCTGATCGCGGTCGCGGGAACAGTGTTGACCCCGTACTCGCTGTTTCTTCTGCTTGCATGGCCCCTGCAGGTCATCCGGCTTTCGCCGCGCTTCGGTATGACGCGGGCCTTCTTTCTGACTCTGGGCAAGATCCCCGAAGCGATAGGTGTGGCAGAATACTGGATGCGGCGCTTGATCCACCGACCCGCCGGATTGATGGAGTACAAGTGAAAAGGCCTGTCTTCCCCAAAAGCGCCGATCAGGCCCGGACCGGGGGCGCCATTGCCGGCCGTCAGAGGGCGGATGAATGATGGACCAGACAGCCCCGCCTGCGATCAGCATCCTGATCGCAGCGCGCAACGAGGAAGCCTATATCGGCACCTGTCTTCAATCGCTGCTGGCCCAGGTGTTTCCCATGGCAGGCGGATTTGAAGTCATCGTCGCGGCGAATGCCTGCACGGATGCCACCGTCGAGAAGGCCCTCGGCTTTGCCCGATCCTTTGCCGATCTTGGACATCGCCTCAAGGTGCTGAACCTTGCCGAAGGCGGCAAGCTTGGGGCCCTCGCCGCCGCAGAAGCCGCCGCAGAAGGCCGGGTCATTGCCTATCTGGACGCCGATGTGACATGCGACCCCACCCTTCTGGCAGAGATCGTGGGCGTTCTTGACCATGAAGTTCCCCTTTACGCGACAGGCACGCTGCATGTCGCGAAGGCCGCAACGGCGATCACGCGCATCTACGCCCGTATCTGGGTGCGCCTGCCATTCGTTCAGGGCGGGGCCGTCGGCGCCGGCTTCTTTGCCATGAACCGGGCGGGGCGCGCGCGCTGGGATGCCTGGCCGCGCATCATCTCGGACGATACCTTCGCCCGCCTGAATTTCCTCCCGGCCGAGCGTATCGAGGTCAGCGCAAGGTATCACTGGCCGATGGTCGAGGGTTTCGGCAACCTCGTCCGGGTCAGGCGCAGGCAGGATGCCGGCGTGGCGGAAATCGCGCGCCTCTATCCGGGCCTGCTGAAGAACGAAGCGAAGGCACCGATCACCAGGGCGATCCTCGCGCGCCTTGCCATGACGGATCCCTTGGGACTTGCGGTCTATCTTTCCGTCCATGTGGCGGTCCGCCTGCGCCGCAAGACAGGCGAATGGACGCGCGGCCGCTAGCTCCGAACCGGTTTGCGCGCACGAAAGAACACTTCTCCGTCAAGCGGCTGCGGCGGAACGGCCAGATCAAACCCGGCCTTCTGCAACAGACTCCGCATCGCGCGGCGTGACGGATAGACGGGATAGGACGTCGAAACCTTCTTGCGCCGAAAGATCAGACGGCGTCCCAGCAGCATGTAGGCGGCGGTGTTCACGATGGTAATGACATAGCCCTTGGCCGATCCGGCGCCGCCCATCAGGCTGTGCGCCTGCCCGAAAAGAAACCTGCTCCACGACCCGGATATGAGAAGCACCTCGCCTCCGGGCCTGAGAACGCGGTAGATCTCCTGCAGGGCGGGCTGGATGTCGAAATACTGATGTGAGGACACGCAAAGAACCGTGTCGAACTTGTCACTTTCGAACGGGATGCGCTCTGCCGCTCCGGCTACGGCGCGGATGGACTCCAATCCTTCAACCTCGGCGAAGATGGCCCCCATCTGACGATAGGCTTCGATCGGTTCAATCCCGATGGCCGCAGTTCCCAACCGCGCCAGGGACATCAGGTTTATCCCGCTGCCACTGCCGATCTCCAGGACCGACCGCCCGCTGAGCAACTGCGAAACGATATCCGGCGCGGCCTTGGCGAACGGCAGTTCGCGGTCCCGCTCGCGCCAGAACATGTATTCCCGAAAGGAATCCGCTGCAGCCCATCCCTCGGACGTCAGCCTTTGTCCAGCAGGCTCGATCCACCCCATCGACCGCGCAAGGGCATTGATCTTCTCTGTGCCAGGCGGCTCCGGTCCGCCCAGTTGAAGGGTCGCCATGTAGCGCGCAACTGAAAGCGGATCATGCTCTCTCAGGGCTTGCCTTACCCGCCCTTCAGTCTGCGCAGTCAGTTCCATTCAACCATCCGAATGCAGAAACAAAGCCCGTATCCATGCTGTCCCTGCACCAGCGATAAATGCGTCCCATCCCTGGTCCGGGGGGTTGACGTTCACGGTCGGGATATAAACCTTAGTTAAGATGGTCACCGACCGGGCGCGCAACAAGAGTTAAGTTCCCGAATTGGCCGCTTGTGCAATTGTATTTCGGAGAATTGCCTGATGACATCCCGTCTGTACGGTGGAATTGCCGCCGCGCTGTTCAGTGTCCTTGCCCTGTCGTCCGGTCCGGCCCTGGCGCAGGAACCACTTCCGCCTCGTGAAGCAAGTCCCCTGACGGTCAGGCAGATCCATAGCGGCCACAGCTTGTCGGATACCTATATGGCCAATCCCTGGCCAGGACGGCTCATCCTTGCCACCGAAACGCAGCGCGGATCACGGCCCCATGATACCATCTTCAATTCCGCCATTCCCGGGGCGCCGATGCATTGGCGCTGGAACAACCCGACGGCCTATCCGGACGCCCGACAGAACATCGACGAGTTCGAACTTCTGGTGATCACCGAAAGCGTGCCCCTGCAGGTCCGGGAGGATTACTTCAAGGCCGATACGCTGGACTGGATCGACCGCTGGGTCGACCATGCCTGGAAAGAGGGCAATGGCGGCAAGGGTGCCGAGGTGATGCTCTACACGTCATGGATCTGGTGGCAGCATTCCGGAACACCGCCCGAATATGATCAGGAGGCGGACATTCCCTTTCGTGAACGCCTGGATATCGACGGCGCCCGCTGGGAACGCATTCAGGATCACGCCAATTCCAACCGGCCCGAGGGCATGCCGCCCATCTACATGATCCCCGGTCATCGGATGCTCATGCGGATTTATGATGACATCGAAGCAGGCAAGGCACCCGGGCTTTCCTCGATTGGGGAAATCTTCGCGGATGACATCCACCTCAACCATATCGGCCAGTATGCCATCACCACGCTGGTCTATGCCGTGATCTATCAACGCAATCCACGCGAACTGCCTGATCGCCTTGCCGTACCGGACGATCGCCTCAGCGCTGCCCAGGCACGCTATTTCAAGCAGATCGCCTGGGAGATCGCGACCAGCTACAACAGGACCGGCGTTCCCCCGACCTGAAGGCGCTCAGTCCCGCCCCAGCAGGATGGACAAGCCCTTCTCAAGCGGGACATGCGCGCTTGCGCCCAGCAGGGATGCTGCCCGCGCGGGATCGCCGAGTGAATCGCGGATATCGCCGACACGTGCCTCGCCATGCCGAACCTCCGGCGTGATCCCGTGCAGGCGGCCCAAAATTCCGATCAGGTCCAGAAGGGTGGTCGTCCGTCCCGTGCAGATGTTGAACACCTGCCCCGCAGCCGCATCCGCATGGGCCATTCCGGCCAGGAGAAAGGACACGACATCCGCAACAAAGACAAAGTCCCTTGTCTGCATCCCGTCCCCGAAGACCGTCACTGGCAGGCCGCGGCCAATGCGATCATTGAAGATCGAAATCACCCCCGAATAGGCCGAGGAAGGGTCTTGCCGCGGCCCGTAGATGTTGAACGGCCGGAAGCCCACCGTCGAAAGCCCATGCACCCCATGCGCGATGCTTCCGTGCAGCTCCGATCCAAGCTTGTCCGCCCCATAGGCTGTCATCGGACGTGTCGGCCGTGTTTCCGCAATCGGACCCGCGCCCGCATCACCATAGACCGCCGCCGATGACGTATAGACGACGGGGATATGTCCGGCCCGCGCGGCTGCCTCGAAAACCGTCACGGATCCGGTCTGATTGGTCAGATGCCCCTCTCGCCAATGTTCGTTGCAATAGGCAACCGATGCGATCCCGGCCAGATGGAACACCCCGACGCATCCCTTGATCGCGCCGGATACCGCATCCGGATCAGAGACATCCCCCTCGACGACGCGGACCGACGCATCAAGATTGCCCCGCTTTCCGGTCGACATGTTATCCAGCACGACCACGTCATCGCCACGCAGCAGCAGGGCGTCCGCAAGGTGCGATCCGACAAAGCCGCATCCACCCGTGATGAGGTATCTTGCCATTCTCTTTTCCCTTCAGAAGCCCATCATCCGCAACCGCAGGCGCGCGGCATCGTCATGCCGTCCGACGCCGACCCGCGGGATGGCAAATCGGTCATCCCCCGCCCGCCAGAGGCCGCCATCCAGCGCCACAGCCGTTTCAAACCCGATCTCGCGTGCCGCATCCCGCAAGGCGGCGGAATGATTGCCATTTGGCCAGGCAAAATGCGCGATCTCCTGCCCCGTCCATTCGCGCAGCAATTCGGCGGATCGCGCCATGCTGGCGCGCGCCTCTGCAACGGGGATCTGGTCCAGCAGATTGTGACAATGGCTATGCGCCCCGATCATCACCCAGGGACTCGCCGCAAGGGCCTGCAACTCCGTCAGGGTCATGGGCCCCATCGGTGCGCGCCCATCCGGCAAGGGATGCACGGACAGGATGGCATCCGCCATCTCTTCACGCGTTGCGGGATCCACGCGCTTCATCGCCTCTAGCAGATCGCCCAAGACGGCCCAGCGCGTGTTGCCGGGCCGGGCCGGAATATCCCAGTGCCCCAGGCCCTTGACATCCACGCTTCGCGCACCCTCGCCCAATGCGCCCATGATCCGGTCAAACCAGTAGGCCCGCCCGGTTTCGATCTGGGCAGTGGCCACATATACGGTGACCGGAACACGCAGGTCATCCAGCATGGGCAACAGATGGCGAAACAGCCCGGCCTCGCCATCATCAAAGGTCAGAACGACACGCGGGCGCCTGCTGCCCGGTCGCCCAGGCTGATCGTGAACCGCCGTCGCCAGCGGCACGATATCATAGTCTTCGGCAATCATCTCCAGATGGGCCTGAAGATCCGTCGCACGAAGCACGGTCCATGCATCCGGTCCGCCCCTGTCCGGGCCGATCGTATGGTAGCAAAGGACGGTCAAGGGATCGCCCGACAGCGCACGCCTCTGGATGACCCGGCGCACCGGACCAAACGCAAGAACGGCCCTTGCCGCCTGCTTCAGGCCGCTCAAGGCGCCCCTCCCCCCACGAACAGGGCGGCAAGTCGCGCGGCCTCGGTATCGACATGATGCCGCTCCCGCGCGCGCACCATGCCCGCCCGGCCCATGGCGGCAAGCTTTTCCACCGGGCAATCGAGGGCCTCGACAAGCGCCTTCGACAGGCTCTCGACATCTCCGGTCGGCACCAGCCAGCCCGTCCGGCCCGCTTCGACCAGTTCCGGTATCCCGGCCACGAATGTCGAAATGACGGGCCGCCCCTGGGCCATTGCCTCCATCAGCACGACGGGCAGCCCTTCCATCAGGCTGGGCTGCACGACCACTGTCGCCTCGGTGATCAGCCGGCGGACTTCGTCGCTGCCGATCCAGCCCGTCACATGCACCTGCGCGCCCAGACCAAGCGCCCGGATCCGCGTGTCGATCAGATCGCGGAATTCGCCGTCCCCGGCAAAGACCAGCCTGACATCGGGGCGGCCCAGTCGGGCAAAGGCATCGAGCAGCGTCAGGTGGCCCTTCTCGGCACAAAGCCGCCCGATGCAAAGCAATACGGGGCTTGCAGGGAACGGGGCGGGCTCTTTTGCGAAGAACCCCTCGTCCAGGCCACAGTGAACCACCTTCAGCTTCGGCCAGTCGGCAGCCGGCAGAACACGCATCAACTGGGCGCGCGTATAGCTGCTGACCGTAACCACGAAACGCGCCGCCGCCGTCTTGCGCGGAAACGAGAGCGCGCGCGCGTTGTCGGATTCATCCGCGCCATGCACGGTAAAGCTGTATCCCGGCCCTCCCAGCAGATGCAGAAGATGGGCCACATCGGCAGAGTTGGTTCCGAAATGCGCATGCAGATGGGTTACCCCCTCTGCCTCCAGCCACAGGCGCAACTGGCAGGCATGCGCGAACCAGATCACATGATAGGGCCACGGGCGGACAGATCGGCGCGACATCGCAAGTGCGGCCTTCAGCGCCCGGAAGGCGGCGCCCGGCTGTCGAAGAAATGTCCGCAAGACAGCCTTTGCCAACCCGCCGAGCCCGTCCTTCAGCACGAAACGGGTCTTGGTGCGCTCTTCCTGATCCAGAGGATCCACAACCTCGGCATCCCAACCCCGGATGGCGAAACGCCTAACCGTCACCCCCATCCGCTCCAGGGCCAGAATTTCCCGGCGGATGAAGGTATGGCTTACCTTGGGATACTGGTTGACCAGATAGGCAACCTTCAGATCCCGCAGGTGGGTGGTGCTGTCCAAAGCACGGTCTGTCGCATCCAGCACGTCAGGCTCCATCTCCCGCCGACCAGAGCGGCCAGGACGAATTTAACTTGTGTTAGCATTCCTCACCGCAGGAACGGCAGAGGGCCAGGCCTCTGAACACGATAACCTTGGTAAATATGTGGCGCAGGAGGCGCACTCCCGGGCATCTGACAGGCAAGAACGGGGCGGGCCTTCCCCAATCAAAACCTGGCTATTCCCCCATCGTTCATTCAGGTAAACGCATGTGGCGCGAGCTGCTGCAAACTGAAAGACCCATGATGCCCAGCCTCCTGATGATTGCCCCGGCACCCGTCATTGTTCGCGGTGATGTCGTTCTGCTTGACGTGAAGTTCGCCGAAGGCATGGCAGCCCAGGCGGCCGAATGGAACGGGCGGATGGACTGCATCCTCTGGGAAGGTGCCGAGCGGATCGCCTTTCCGGTTGAGATGAGGCGCTCTGATCTACCCTGGGGACTTGTGACCCTCTCCCCGGGCGCGGACTTGCCGATTGATGCGGGCAGGGATCATGATCTTGTCTTTGCATCTGCCGACATGCACGAAACTCTCATGATTGCCGCGCAGGGCCGGACCCCCGTGGTCTATACCGTCGAATACTCGCATCGGACGCGCCTCGACATTCTTGCCCTCGAAACAGCGCGCAATCCCCTGCGCAGGCTTCGCCGCCGCCTCTGGCTGGAACAGCAGGAGCGGCGGCGCAAGCGTGCCTTTCAGGCGGCGGCGGCCATTCAATCCAACGGCTATCCCTGCGCCCGGGCCTATGCCCATCTGACGTCGGACATGCATCTCTATCTCGACAATCGGATGACGCCGGACCGGTTCGTCACCGATACGGAATTGAACGGCAGGCTGGAGCGTCTCGCACAGGGAAAGCCTCTTCGGATCGTCTATTCAGGCCGCCTCGATCCGATGAAGGGCACGCAGGATCTTGTTCCCCTTGCAAAACGTCTTCATGGCCGAGGTTTCGCATTCGAACTGGACATTTTCGGAGACGGCATCCTGTCCGCAACCATGCGCGAGCAGATCTCGGCGCTGGGGCTTTCGGATCATGTCCGCCTGCATGGCAATGTCGATTTCGCAAGCGAACTGGTGCCCTGGCAGCGCCAGATCCCGGACATCTTCCTCAGCTGTCACCGCCAGGGCGATCCATCCTGCACCTATATCGAAAGCATGGGCTGCGGTCTGCCGATCGTCGGCTACGCGAACGAGATGTGGCAACCCCTCTGCGAGGCAAGCAGGGGCGGTTGGCATGTTCCCGTAGCCGATATCGGCGCCTTGGCCGATCGCATCGCGACCCTGCCCCGTCAGGACATCGCCCAAGCGGCCGTGGCGGCAGCAGCTTTTGCCCGCGCGCATGACTTCCAGACCGAGTTCACGGGCAGGATGGCCCATCTGAAACGTGTTGCCGCCCGCAGCTGAGGTATCGTCGCATGCCCGGTGACGGCGCCCCTGATCAACGCGGGCTGTAGTCGTAGCCGTAGCCCTCGCCTTCGTCCATGTAGCGGCACTTGTTCAGCACGACGCCCAGAACCGCCGTGTGATCGGCCAGTTCCTTGCCCGCCCTGTCGATCTCGGCCACGGTGCTTTGCTCGCTGGCAGCAACCATCAGCGCGCAATCGACCTGATCGAGGAAGGAAAGCGTGTCATCGGTCACCAGAACCGGCGGCATGTCGAAAAGCATCACATCCGGACGATAGCGCTCCTCGATGGCGTCAATGGCCGCGCCCGTCTGCGTCGAAGACAGGATCTCTGCCGAATTCGCGACCGCCTTCGTATTGACCCCGAATGCCAGATTCGCGCCGATCCGCACCAGCCCATGTTCCGGCGGCTCTTCTCCGGAAAGGACATCCGGCAGATGGGGCGCGCGGTTCAGACCCAGCGCCCGCATGATGTTGGGACGGCGCAGGTCCAGATCCAGCACCACGATCCTGAGTTCTGTCTGCCGCGCCAGGCTGAAGGCAAGGTTCAGGCAGGTCGTCGACTTGCCGCACCCACCGCTGGGCGAGGTGATGGCAACCCTTGTCCATGAGTTTTCGCGCAGGTGGCGCATCATGTTCGTGCGGACCAGGTCAAAGGCCGTGGCGGCCGGGCCGGGCACATGCGCGACGATGCGCGCCTCTTCAAAGACCTGGCGGTTGAACGGCGCCTCGCCCAATGTTGCCCAGGCCGCCGTGACACGACCGTCATCCTTGGCAACGGGCAGTTTGGCAGGCTGGATCGTCGCCAGTTGCTGGCGCGCGGCACGTCCCTTGGCGATTGCGGTCTGGATACGCTCCATGGTCAGTTACCTCAATTCTCGGCCGGGGCTTCGGCGGCAGATGACGGGGCGGCCCCTTCGACGCTGGTCGTCTGGGTGGCCGATGGCATCATCAGATAGATGGCAACGCCGATCAGCACCGGCAGCAAGACCCCGGCGATGATCATCGTTCTCCTCGTCAGCGCGCGTTGTCTGCGCTCTTCCTCGCGGGTGGTGATGTAGGGAATGGTGCCGAATGGCGTGATGCCCAGCGCCGTCACCAACTCGGCGGGCCGCCGGACAGTGCGATTCAGCAGATCGGTCAGGAACAGCATCGCCATGATCCCGACAAGGCCGACGGCAAAGCCCCCCAGCAGGATCAGGTTCCGGTTCGGCGCAGCCGGCTCCGAAGGCGGAATGGCCGGATCGACGACGATGATGCGTTGGCCCCGTGCGGTCACCTCGATCCTGTCGCCCATGCGGGCATCGGCAAGGCTCTGGACGGCCTGATCATACTGAACGCGCAGGTTCTCGAAATCGCTTTGCAATTCGCCCAGGGCGATGGCATTCGCCGGGGTCGCCTCGATGGAAACCGCAAGATCCTCCAACTCCCTTTCCAGCAGCGACTTCTGCTCTGCCAGAAAGTCGATCTGACCGTCGATATCCGCAATCTGCAGATCGAAGGCACTCAGCGTGCCCGTCCCGGTTCCGCCACCGATCTGCTGCCGGACCGCCTGTTCAAGGGCGGCCACCTGTGTCTGCAGGGCGCGAACGCGGGGATTATCCGGGGAGTAGATCACCAGGGCCGAAGCCAGTTCCTGCCGCAGTTCTTCCAGCCGGACCTGCTCCGGGCTCAGCCCGTCAAGGGTCGGCCCAAGGCGCCCGGTCTGTTCATAGAGATCCGCAAGGCGCTGACGCCGGTCGCGCAATCCGGCCAACTCGCGTTCCACCTGCAGCAGACGCTCTTGCTGGGCCGATTGGCGGCTGCGGCGGAACTCCAGGCTTTCCGGCAGGGCATTTCGGTTTGCCTGCTCGAACTCCAGGATGCGCGCATTCTGCGCGCCGATCTCCTGGCTCAGGCGCTTTACCTCCTGCTGGAAGAAATCCAGCGTCCCGCCCGATGCCCCCGTCCGCAGCTCCACGTTCTGCCGCAGGATCTGCTCCACGATCTCATTCGTCACGGCAGCGGATTCGCCCGGCGTCGGCGCCCCGAAGGAAACGGTCACAACCCCCGTGCGCAACTCCATTCCCGGCAGCGCCATGGTGATCCGGTTGCGCATGTCCGCCACGATGGCGTCTTCCGGCATGCCCGTCGCTTCGGCATGGATGCCGAACTTGCGCGACAGGTCCAACAGGTTGGAATGGGTCAGGATGCGTTGCTGGATGGCCAGCAGGATCTCTGTCGCGGTGGAGCTGACGGTTGATGCCGCCAGTTCATCAGGGATCTGCGGGTTCTCGACCAGAAGCCGCGCCTCGGCCCGATAGACCGGGGGCAAGGTATAGGCCAGCACGATCCCGGCAACCGTCGACAGGGCAAGGATGGCAAGCGCGTAGTGCAGCCGCCGACGCAGCAACGAAAGGTAGAAGCGATAGTCGAAAGTCATGTTCATGCGTCACCCTTCGGATCACTGGCATCGGTCATGGGAATGAATGATCCGTCGTTCAGAACTTCAGAGACGATGCCCCGGTCAACCTGCTTGCGCCCGGCGGTAAAGGCATAGACCAGGGACAGATCGCAAAGCCGGTTCACCAGCCTCGGCACGCCGCCCGTCTTTTCATGGATCAGCTGGATCGCGTCAGCCGTGAACAGGCGCCTCTCGCGGCCGGCCACCTTCAGACGATGCGCGACATAGTTCTTGACCGTCGGCAGGTCCATCGCGGGAAGGTGGAACAGGGCACCGACGCGCTGCGCAAACTGGCGCATGTCACGCCGGGAAATCATGTCGCGCAATTCGGGCTGCCCCACCAGTACAAGCTGCAGCAGGACATCGCGGCCCGTATTGATGTTGGTGTACATGCGCAATTCCTCGAGCGCTTCCCGATCAAGGTTCTGCGCCTCGTCGAAGATCAGGATCACCCGATGACCTTGCGCATATTCATCAATCACATAGGCCTGGAAGCGAGAGAACAGGTCGACATAGGTTTCCTCCGGCCGCGCCGGCTGATCGAGGGCCATCAGAACCCAGCGGATCAACTCGGCCCGCGATCCATGCGGATTGGAAATCAGCCCGACCTTCACCTCTGGCACCAGCGACCGAAGCATGTGCTGCAGCAGGGTCGTCTTGCCTGCCCCGACCTCGCCGGTGATCAGGGTGATCGGCGCATGGGTCATTACCCCGTATTCCAGCATCGCATAGGCGCGCTTGTGCGCGGCTGACCAGAACAGGAAGTCCGGGTCGGGCGTGATCGAAAACGGCTGCGCCGTCAGGCCGAAATGTTCGGTATAGATATCCAGCGCCTCAAGAACCGGTACAGGGGCCGGGGGCGCGCTTTCCGCGATCTTGCCGCGCGGCTTGCGCCGTCCGGCAACGCTGGGAAGCGGGGGAATCTCATCCGGTGTCGGCGTGCGTGGCACGGGGGGTTCGGACCGTGGCACACGGTCATCCTGCCCGGCAGCCCCCTGCCCGCCCCAACCGCGCCCGACAAATCGGCTCAGGCCGGGAATGACGTTCCACATCTGCACTCTCCTCATGACCCGTCCGCGCGCCGGGCCAACGGACGCGCCAGAACCATCCATGCCGATCCGGCCATGGTTGACTTCCGAAAGAGAGAGACCGTCACGTTCTCAGGCAAAGGCAGCACGCTGTTCATCGAGGTTGATCGCGTCAGTCCGGGCATGCTGCGCCGCGTTGAAGGGTTTGTGCGGCCCGCTGCCCGCATTCCCTTACCCACCCTGTGCGTCGAATCATCCCAGACCATTCGGCTTCAACGTTTGTTAACACTTCTTTTAGAGCAGGATTACCCTCCTGATGGGTCCAGTTCACTAACAATAGTTAAGATTGCGGCGTCACGTCGTCGCTCCGGTGGCAGCGCAAAGACATAGTGACACGATGATCAACGGCGCGACCGCGCCTCGGATCGGGTTCGGCATCTCATGACATGCGCGCGCCCGATGCGGCGGAAACCCGCCATCGTCCCTCGCCAAGGATCCGAACATCGGGCCAAGGCGCATGAAAGACGACCGCCTTCATCCGTCCAGATCCAGAAATCCCTCGCCTTTCCATGGCGTTGCGAAAGCTTGGCCGAATCTTGCCTGTTTGCTTGCACCCTATCGCCCTATTTTTGCCACGAATCGACGTGACAGTTAGCTTCATTGGTGCCCAGGGGCTGTGGTGCAGGGGAACGCGACAATGCTGGCCGGAATGTTGATCTTTGCCATGGCATCGGGTGGTGTTGCAGCGGGTATGGCCGTGGCGATGTCCATGCCGTTCTGGGCCGTCCTTGGCATCTACTCCCTTGCCGGCATGATTGCCTTGCTTCTGGCAGGTGCCTTCGTGGGTATCGGCGGAGGCACGCGTCAGGAACGTCCGACCCTGCGTCACGCCGGTCTTGTCGCCTTTCCCCTTCGCGCGCGCCACTGACCTCCGGCACCTCCTGGATTTCCCTGCACTGTCCCTGAACCGCTCGGCCCGACAAGGGCCGCCCGAAGGGCTGCTTACTGACCGGTTCCGCGCAGAACCACGCCCACGGTCGCAATGATCAGCCGTACATCCATGCCCAGCGACAGCTTCGCCTCGTAGGTTGCGTCGAAATCGGCGCGTTGCGCAAAGGTAGATGCGTTCCGATCCGACACCTGCCACAGCCCCGTCAGACCCGGGCGCAGGGTGTAATAGGCATTGCCGATGTAAAGCGACCGCTGCTCAGGCATCATCGGGCGCGGCCCAACCAGGCTCATGTCGCCTTTCAGCACGTTCCAAAGCTGCGGGATCTCGTCGATCGAACTCTTGCGCAGGAAATGGCCAATGGGCGTGATCCGGGGATCATTGCTCAGCTTCTGATAGGCATCCCATTCCCGGCGTGCCTCTTCATTTCCGGCCAGATACTGCTCCAGATGCGCCTTTGCATCCGGAACCATCGTCCGAAGCTTCCACAGGCCGAAGATTCGCCCGCCACGACCGATGCGCTCCTGCCGGTAGAACGGTGAATGCCCGTCCAGCGCAACCAGAAGCGCCAGGACGACAACCAGCGGAAGGATGATCGGCAGCGCCAAGACCACCAGGGAAATATCAAGCACCCGCTTGCCAATGCCACGATACAGGCCAATCCGCTTTGGCTTGGCTACGGTCGCACGGGTTGCCACGGTGGGCTGATCGAAATCTCTTACAGTATCGTGAACGCGTACGCTCATCTTGAATGCCTCCAGCAACGAACCTTGCGAACCGTCGGTCCGGATCTCGGGATCCGGCCTCGGTCGTTTCAGATGCAGGGTGTCGGATCATCCTCCGACGCCCTGACGATGAAGCGCTTATGTGAGGCGCTTCACCCGTTGCTGCGCGGCAGAGCGCAGGTTCGCGACCTGACCGGGCAGCTCGGTCGTCTGGTCGTCGATTGAAAGAAGATGCAGCATGTCATTCCTACTTGCAGAGTCGGGTCGTTTGTTTCGACCGCGTTCCAATGCCCCCACTTGTTAACCTATCTTAATTTGGGCGGCGGTCTAAACGAAAGTTTGTATCCTGCCGCCTTTCGGCCTTAGTTTCGCCGCGATTACCCATTCGGAACGCTTTCAATTCAACGACTTACAGGGATACTGTTGCCAGATTGGCGACAGTTTCGAAATTTGTGTTCCCGAACTTGGTCGAAACTGCGGCAGAAGTTTGACGCGCCTTCCGATGGAATTCACCCTTGGGTTGAGCGGCCCAAAACAGCCGAAACCGATGGTTATTCTGCAGGTGAAAATTGATTCGCGCGAAAACCCGCCCATTGCGAAACAAGTCGTGATTTCAGCCAAAACCCGCCTGTCACAGTCACCATTTCCACCCGCCCCCAGGCTTGCGGCGACCCGAGGCCGGATCCGGCGCGCAACGCTTCGTGCTTTGGTCCGACCCTTCTCGGAAGTTGGTCCAATCGACCCGCCCCGGGGAATGCGCTAGGCTTCAGGCCATTGAACCGGCCCCCAGGGGCGGAAAAGAGGTAGCGTCATGATCTTCGGCACCCAACCCGCACGGACCCTGGGAAAGGCGGTTGCCCTGGCGTTCATGTCGCAAACGGCAGTCCTGCCCACGCTGGCCCAGGACGCGTTCGGTGTCGACGATCCCGCCGTGGCCTATGGCCTCGCGGGGCTGTCAGACTGGGATACAGGCGCCCAGCTCCTCGATCTTGCCCGATCGATGCGGCCCTTCTTCGCGTTCAAGGGCGACACCTGGGAAAGCCTTGATCATGCCGCGCTGCGGGCCGGTGGCCATCTCGATGCCAACGGCTATCCGAAGCACGTTCCCCCCGGCCATAGCGGCATCCGCACCATCTGGGGCTGGAGCGAGGAATTCGGCAAGGAGGGCCGCACCGGCACCTACATCCTTACCTATGCCGGCACGGCCAAGCTCGCCCTCGGCGGGGCGGCCCGCACGATCAGCGCCGTCCCCGGCCGGATCGTCTTCGAAAACCCGACGGGCACGGGCTTCTGGCTCGATATCACGGGGATCGACCCGAACGATCCCTTCCGCAGCCTTTCCGTCATCAAGGCCGAGAATGTCGCGCTGGCCGAAGCAGGGGCCGTGTTCGATCCGAAATGGCTGTCTCTGGTCGCGGATGCCCGCGAATTGCGCTTCATGGACTGGATGCGCACCACGGACTCGGCCGCGCGCAGCTGGGCGGATCGCCCCACTCTGCAGGGCGCCACCTGGACGGATTCCGGTGCGCCCGTCGAACTGATGGTGCGGCTCGCGAATGAAACCGGCACGGATCCCTGGTTCACCATGCCGCACCAGGCCGATCCGGACTATGTCCGTGCCTTTGCAACCTATGTGCGTGACAATCTCGATCCCCGGCTCAAGGCGCATGTGGAATATTCCAATGAACTCTGGAACGCGGCCTTCCAGCAGTTTCACTGGCTGCGCGAACAGGCCATCGCCGCCTGGGGCGAAGAGGTAAGCGATGACTGGGAGGCGATCTTCGCCTATCACAGCAAACGCGCGACCGAGGTCGCCCTGATCTGGCAGGATGTCTTTTCGGGCACGGATGCGGATCGACTGATCAATGTGCTGGGCACGCAGATCGGCCATGTCTGGCTGTCGGAACTGCAACTGACCGCCCCTGAATGGGAACGGCGCGAACCCGACGCCTATGTCGCCCCGCATGAGGTGTTCGAGGAACTCGCCGCCACCACCTATTTCGGCGTCTCCCTCATTACGGATGAGGCACTTCGCGCCGAAATGATCTCGCGCTTCGAAAGCTCGGGCGACAGGACCTTTTCCTGGCTCTTCGAAAAGATCGCCATCCCCGGCGCGATCGAGGATTCGATCCCCGCGGTTCTCGAAGGACTGGGCAATCAACGGGCACTGGCCGATGACTATGGCCAGCGCCTCGTTCTCTATGAAGGCGGGCAGCACGTTCATCATACCTTCTTCGTCGATGGCATCTCCGAAGAAGAGGCCAACGACATCGCCCGCCATCTGGGGGAATTCGTCCGCAGCCCGGAAATGGGCGCGCTCTACAGCCAGATCTGGGATGGCTGGCGCGAGATCGGACAGGGCCCCTTCATGCAGTTCAATGATGTCTCCATGCCGACGCGCTGGGGATCCTGGGGCATGCTGGCATTCCCCGACGACCAGAACCCGCGCGCCTCTTTCATCATGGACCGCGCCGCGCAGGGCGGATCATGGTGGGGCGAAGGCGGGGGGCCACAGTATTTGCAGGGCGTCATCCGTTTCGGATCGGAAGGGGCGGATACAATTTCGGGGACCGTCGAGGAAGACTATCTGGTCGGGCTGGGCGGGGATGACACCTTCCTCGCAGGCCCGGGGTCCGACGGGATCAATGGCGGCTCCGGTCAGGATATCGCGATATTCCCCGGACAGCCCGGGGAATACACCGTGTCGGCCAGCGGGCCGGGCCATCTGGTGACGGGGCCTTCGGGGGCGACGTACCTATTTGCCGTCGAAACCATCCGCTTTGGCGATGGTACGGAACAGGCACTGGACTAAGCCGATCCCGGGGCCCATGCGCCCCGCATCCGCCCGCAGGGCGCGGGCGCTACCCCTTGTCAAAGGGGTTGCGATAGATGCCCAGTTTCTGCTTCAGCACCGCCCAGACAAAGGGCGGCTCATGGATGACATAGCGGTGAAACCGCGCGCGCGGCTCACGGATCAGGCGATAGAGCCATTCGAAACCCGCCTCGGTGATCCATGACGGCGGCCTCGGAAAGCTGCCGCTTTCATAGTCGATCGTGCCACCCAGGGGCAGCCACAGCCGCACACCGGGCATCCGGTCGCGGTATTTCATGATCCATTTTTCCTGCCGTCCACCGCCCAGCCCGACAAGGCAGACCGTGGCGCCGGAGGCATTGACCGCGTCGATCATCCGGTCCACCTCACCCGGGCGCGCCTCGAAGTCGAAGGCCGGGGCATAGGTCCCGATGATCATCTCGCGCCCGACCTTGGCATTCACATTCTGCGCCGCCAGATCCGCGATGCCCGGCTTGCCGCCCAGCAGGAAGACCGTCACCGAAGGATCATCCTTGTAGCGCATGTAGAACTTCGGAAAGTAATCCGAACCCGACACCCGTTCCCGCACTGGCGTTCCCAACAGCTTGGTCGAGAAATACATGATCTGGCTGTCGCAGGTGATCACGTCGAACTGGTCAAGCAGCGCATGGAACTCGCGATCCTGCTGCAGCTTCATGATCATGTCGACATGCAGGGTCAGCATCACGCCTTCGCGGAAATTCTCCACGATGTCATCCATGCTCACGTCATGGACCCAGGCATTGAGGATCGGCACCACCGGATAGGCGGCCTTCCGCGCCGCCGCCGCATTCTCGACCGAGGATCCGTCCGCCATCACGCCACCTGCCCCATGTATCTGTCCACCAACGCCTTGGTCCCCCGGATGTTCCCGGCGGAAGAAGCGCCGAAGACGATGGACTCCACCCCCGGCAATTCGCTGATCCAGTGGATCGCCTCATCCGCCGGAATGGCACCGCTGGCATAGACCGACATCGCGATCGCCCGCACGCGCCCCGATTTCAGCGCATCCAGATAGGCATCGAACCCGCCCGACATCCGGAAACCGATCTTGTTGATGTTCGAACAGATGATCGGCCTTTCGATCCCTTCCTTCTCCAGCATCTCAAGAAGCATGGGCATGTTCATGGTGATATAGGCCGGCTCCGCGCCGTATTTCTCGCGGACATGGTCGTGAAAGATCCGGAAGGCCCGCGAAAAACCCATGCCCAGCAGCAGGTCGGTAAAGACGTTCTGGATAAAGATCACCGGGGCCTTCGTGCCCTGGAACATCTTCATCTCCATGTCGATCAGCACCTTGGCGATACCGTCCACCTCCTTGGTGGCCAGCGCCTTGCCCCCGGCAAGCGCCGTCGACAAGAGGCCATCCGAAGGCATGAACTGCCGCAGCGCCCCGACCATGCCATGTTCGGTGACGGCATTGGCGTATTTGTGCGCATAGGGCATGCAGGGATAGAAGGTGAAGTCGGCATAGCGGGCCGGATTGGCGCGCACGCGATCCGCCACTTCCGCGATCCGGTCATGGGTCGTGCACATGAAGGTGCGGATGCCCGCATCATAGGCCGTATCCAGCACTTCCATGATCGCATCGGTCTTCTGAAAGCGCATGGCCTGGGCGCGCGCCTTCTCCTCGGACATGTGGTTCACGCCGAAGAACTGGTTGTCGCCGAATAGAAGCCTGTCCATCTGTTCCATCTTCCCTATGCGCGCCCGAACCAGCCCCGCTTCTTCGGGGCCTCCACCGCGCGCGCCTGGGCCGTGCCGACCGGCTGGCCTGTCTCTGCATTGTCGATGATCATCGCCAGCGTGCGATCCGTCTGCGTGGCCGAGGCAAAGTCATTCTCCGCCGCCCGGCCCTTGCCCGCATGGACGCTTTCGATGAATTCGGCCAGTTGCGCGGAATACTCCTCGCCGCGAAGGTAGAATCCCACCTCGTCGGTCAGCTCGGTGGTGTATTTCACCGTCCAGCCCTTGCCATATCCCGCCAGCGCCGGATGCGGCTCGCGCAGGTAAAGCTGGCATTCCTGCCGGTCGGCATAGAGGCGGCCATTCGTGCCGATCATCGACACCTTGGTCGACATCTTGCGATGGCTCTCGTCCGACCAGTTGACCGAAAGCTGCGCCGTCGGCCCTTCATTCCATCTCAGCGTCGAAAAGACCTGATCATCGGTCCCTTCCGAAAAGACATGCCCCAGGACCGAGCCCGTCACCTGATCCGGCGTGCCGAAGAACCAGTTCAGCAGGTTCAGCGGATGCGCGGCATAGTCGTAAAGGCAACCGCCGCCCTCTTCCCTCTGGGTGCGCCATGTCCCGCGCTTCGGCCGCAGGACGACCGGCCCATAGGCCTCGGCCGTCACATGCGTGACCGTTCCCAAGGCGCCCGTATCGAGAATCCGCTTCATCTCGCGGAACGCGCCGACATAGCGGTAATGGTATCCCACTTGCGCGACCCTGCCCTTGGATGAGGCCAGATCCGTCAACCGCTCGCTGTCCTGCCAGTTCAGGCAGAAGGGCTTTTCGCAAAAGACATGCAGCCCCTTTTCCAGCGCCGCCGTCACCATGGGCGCATGCAGCCGCGACGGCGTGGCGATCACCACGGCATCCAGCGGCTCTTCCGCCAGCATCCGGTCGAAATCCTTGTAGATCGGCGTCGCGATGTTCCTGGAAAGCACATCCACCATGAACCCAGCACCATCGCAGGCCACTGTCCGTGCCAGAGGATGGGCGTTTACCATGGCAAAATGGGACAATCCCATCTTTCCAAGCCCGACCACCCCGATCCGGACTCCGCCCGATTGCCCGTCCTGCATTCCACATTCCTCTCACGCGCACAAACAAGTGCTTGTCACACACGAAAGGTACACAAGACGCACGATGCTGCAGTGCGGCTATCGCTGCGGTTCTCACCGATGGCCTAGACAGAAGGCAAGGCCATTCTACGACAACAATCAGGAATTTCGGCGGCGACGGTCGGGGCGGAACGGCCAGACTGTCGCCATTATGGACCACAATCCTTCAACCCGATGGCGCGCAGAAGACAGGCCCAGCGCTTCCTCCGGATGCCGCCCCTGCAAAGGAAAGCGGCCCCCTGCCCGATCTGGCAGGGGGCCGCCCTCTTGCGGTCCGGCATTCACAAATCGTGCGGCCCTGCCCCCGACCCGGGCACTTGGCCTGAACGATCAGTCCTCTGCCGCGCCGATCTGCGACAGGGCATCCCCACGCCCCCGGGCGCGCAGGATCATCGGCACGATCAGCGCAACGGCGGCCAGCAGCAGCAGCACGGCCGCGATGGGCGATTGCACAAGCGTGGTCCAATCCCCCTGCGAGATCGACAGCGCGCGGCGCAGTTGCTGCTCCGCCATGGGCCCCAGGATCAGCCCCACCACGACCGGCGCGATCGGATAATTGAACAGCCGCATCAGGTAGCCCATCGTTCCGAAGATCACCAGCATCGCCAGTTCCACCGGCGACGGGTTCACCCCCAGCGTTCCCAGCGTCGCAAAGACAAGGATGCCGCCGTAAAGCCAGGGCTGCGGGATGCGCAACAGCAGGATCCAGAACCGGATCAGCGGCAGGTTCAGCACAAGCAGCATCACATTCGCCACCAGAAGGCTCGCGATCAGCCCCCAGACAAGCTGCGGCGCCGAGGCGAACAGCAGCGGCCCCGGCTGCAATCCGAATTGCTGGAAACCGGCCAGCATGATGGCCGCCGTCGCCGTCGTCGGCAGGCCCAGCGTCAGCAGGGGCACCAGCGTCCCCGCGGCCGCCGCGTTGTTCGCGGCCTCGGGCCCGGCGACGCCCTCGATAGCGCCCTTCCCGAACTCCTCCGGATGCTTGGTCAGATTGCGTTCCGCTGCATAGGACAGGAACGAAGCGATATCCGCACCGCCCGCAGGCATCGACCCGATGGGAAATCCGATCGCCGTGCCGCGCAGCCAGGCTTTCCACGACCGCGCCCAATCCTGCACCGTCATCCTGACCCGGCCCTTGATCGCGAGGATCCCCGGCCCCCCGTCCGGCCCCTGCGCCGCGACAAACAACGCCTCGCCCAGCGCGAACATAGCCACGGCCAGCGTCGTGACCTCGATGCCATCCAGAAGCTGCGGCACGCCAAAGGCAAGGCGCGTCTGTCCCGTCAACTGGTCGATGCCCACCATCGCCAGCGCAAGGCCGATGAACAGCGACACAAGCCCCCGCAGCGCGCTTTCTCCGAAGGCGGCTGACACCGTGACAAAGGCAAGCACCATCAGGGCGAAATATTCTCGCGGCCCGAAGACCAGCGCCAGCTTCACGACATGCGGCGCCAGAAAGGCCAGCATCAGCGTTGCAATCAGCCCCGCCACGAAAGACCCGATGGCCGCTGTCGCCAGCGCAGGCCCGCCCCGCCCGGCCCGGGCCATCTTGTTGCCCTCCAGCGCCGTGATGACGGATGCACTTTCGCCGGGCGTGTTCAACAGGATCGACGTCGTCGATCCGCCATACATGCCGCCATAATAGATGCCCGCAAACATGATCAGCGACCCCGCGGCATCCAGCCCATAGGTCACCGGCAGAAGAAGGGCCACCGTCAGCGCAGGCCCGATCCCGGGCAGCACGCCGACCGCCGTTCCCAGCGTCACCCCGATCAGCGCATAAAGCAGCATCATCGGTTCAAAGGCCGTCGCCAGCCCTTGCAGAAGAAATGCGAAAGTATCCATCTCAGCGCCCGAAGATCAGCATTTCAATCGGCCCTGCCGGCAGGTTCAACTGCAGCAGGACATCGAAGACCAGATAGATGAACAGGCCCAGCCCGATCCCGGAAAGGATGGCCCGGACAAAACGTCGCTCCCCGAAGGCTGCGGCGGCACAGGTGAACAGGATGGTGGAGCCGATCACGAAACCGACGCTGTGAATGCTTGCCACCATGACGATCATGCCGCCCAGAAGCCAAAGCAGGGGCACCGGTTGCTGCCGGGGCCTGCGTGGCCCCGGATTGCGCCAGCCCTGAACCCCGGTCGCAAGGCCAAGAAAGACCAGCACGGCCCCGATCAACCGCGGCACATCACCCGCACCGACACCCGAATAACCCGCCTTCGACGGAATGCGCGACCCGTCCCAGATCAGCAGGATGCCCAGCCCGATCAGAAAGACTGCGATGGCAACCGCCGCCCGATCCGGGCGGCGCTCCATGGTGTCTTGCGGTGTCATTGCACCAGACCGATGTCCTTGAGGATGGCCGATGTCGACTCGATCTCCTTGGCAAGCTGCGCCTCGAAATCCGCCCCGGCCAGATAGGTATCGGCCCAGCCCTTGTCGGCCAGCGCCTTCTGCCAGCCAGCGGATTTCGCCAGCTTGTCGATATCGGCCAGAACCTGCGCCTTCTGCTCGTCGCTCAGGCCGGGCGCGGCAGCAACCATGCGCCAGTTCTGCACCACGACATCATAGCCGGCTTCCGAAAGGGTCGGCGCATCCACGCCGTCAAGCCGGGCGTCCGAAGAGACTGCCAGAAGGCGCATCGTGCCGGCCTCGACCTGCGGCAGGAACTCGCCCAGCCCCGAAATCCCGGCCGTCACCTGGTTGCCCAGGATCGCCGCGGTCGCCTCGCCGCCGCCCGAGAAGGCGACATAGTTGATCTTGGTCGGATCAATGCCCGCGGCCTTTGCAAGCAGCCCCACCGTGATGTGGTCCACACCACCAGCCGACCCCCCGGCCCAGCTGACAGCACCGGGATCAGCCACCATTGCGTCAACCAGCCCCTTGATGTCCTGGATCGGCGATTCCGCCGGAACCACGATCGCGACAGCCTCGCCGGTAAGCCGCGCAACGGGCGTGACATCGGCCAGCGACACGGGCGAGGCATTGGTCAGGATCGCGCCCACCATCACATAGCCCCCGACGATCAGCTGCGACGGATCCCCCGAAGACGAGGCGACGAATTGCGCCAAGCCGACAGTCCCGCCCGCTCCGGGGACGTTCGTCACCTGAACAGAACCGGAAATGCCTTCGGCCTGCATGACTTCCTGCATCGTGCGCGCCGTGGAATCCCAGCCGCCGCCCGGGCTGGCCGGAGCCATGATCGTATAGTCATTGGCAAAGCCCGGCACCGCGGCCGCAGCAGCCAGGAACGCACCGATAAGGGCGTGTCTCATCTTGTCTTCTCCTCCCTGTCCCGGCCTCTGCCGGGTTGATGTCATCCGGGTGGCACCTCCTCGTGCCGACCGGTGGAAAGATGAACACAACAACCTGTCATCTACCTGACATGCCGCCGACAAGCGTTCCTTCCCGGATCGCGCTGTCCCACCGCCGCAAAAGCCGCTTTCGCTTTGCCTGGTCCAGATACACCAGCAGGCCGGGGCTGACGCCCACCGGTTGCAACTGTTCTCCCAGCACGGCCTGCATCATGCGCGCGCTGTTGGCATCGGAAACCTCTAGGGAAACGGCAGGCAGCCGCAACTTGCGCGACAGGACTTCCTGCCCTTCGCGGCTCATCAGGAAACCCAGAAAGGCCTCCCCCAGGTCAGGATTGCGCGCGGCGCGCGGCACCAGCGCCACGCGCGAAACGACCACCGTGTAATCCCTCAGAAGCACAAGACCAAGCTCCGGCTGCAGCCTCGCCTGATCGGCGGCATAGGATCCGAGGATGTTGTAGCCCAGCTTCAGACGACCATCCGCTACCCGTTCGATGATGTCCTGGCTGGTCGGAAAGACCTCCAGCCCGCCTGCCGCCATGGCACGGATCATGTCCCAGACATCGGCAAAACGCTCCTCGTCGCGCGCAAGGAAAAGATAGCCCAGCGCCGACCGGGTGATGTCATAGGTCCCGATCAGCCCCGTCGCCCCCCGCGGGGCCTGCGAAAGCCAGTCCATCAGGGCAAGCCTCGATTGCGGCGGGCCATCGGGGAAACTGGGGCGGTGATAGACCAGAACCGCCGGTTCGAATGTCAGCGCATAGGCCTTGTTCTGCCATTGCGCCCAATCCGGCCAGTCACGCGACCGCACCGAAAGGACTGGCCGCGCATAGCCGTCATTCGCAAGGCTCATCTGCAGGTCCATGCCGGACGAGAAGACGAAATCCGCCGTTTCGCCCTGCCCATCGGTCTCGGCCCGCACCCTGTCGCGGATCACACCGGTCAGCAGATCCTCGTAGCGGACGGCGACATCGGGGTTTTCCTCCTGAAAGGCACGGATCAAGGGGGCCGCCAACCCCTCGTCCAGCGTCGAATAGACGGTCAATTCCCGTGCGGTCCTGCCGGATGGTGGATCAAACAGGAAAAGCTCCGCCCCCGCGGGCGATGCCGCGCCGACAAGACCTGCCAGAAACACTCCGCGCCAGAACATGCCTTCAGCTTGCCCGATGGTCGCCCCGTTCACAACGCCGCAGTTCCAGCCTAGGCTGTCGGCCGGAGGACAGATGCGCATCATGCTTGTCGAGGACGACCTGCCCCTGGCCGAAGCGCTGACCGCGCTTCTGGTGCAGTCAGGCTATGCCGTAGACACGGTCCATGACGGCCCCTCGGCCGAGGCGCTGGGAACCGCCGAAAGGTTCGATCTGGTGATCCTCGACCTCAATCTTCCCGAAATGGACGGCCTCGCCGTCCTGCGCGCCATGCGTGCCAGATCGGATGATGCCGCCGTGATGATCCTGACCGCCCGGGGAACCCCCGAAGACCGCGTCCGCGGGCTCAATCTCGGGGCAGATGACTATCTGACCAAACCATTCGATGTCGCCGAACTCGAGGCGCGGGTCCGCTCGCTCCTGCGCCGCCAGGCCGGCCTGCGCGCTGCCGCACTGACGGTTGGCGATGTCACCTTGGACCTGGTCTCCCGCCGCTGCTTCACCAGCGCGGGCGCCCTTGATCTTCCCGCCCGCGAACTTGCGCTGCTCGAACTGCTGTTCACCCGCGTCGGCAAGGTCGTCAGCAAGGAAACCATCGTGCAATCCCTTACCTCTCTGGATGATTCGCTGTCGGACAACGCGATCGAACAATATGTCTCGCGCCTGCGTCGGCGACTCGCCCCGCATGGCGTGACATTGAGAACCGCCCGCGGGATCGGATACTACATAGACAAGGCCCCGGGCGGATGACCGATGCCCTGGCCACAACCGGCAACTGGTCCCTGCGCCGCAGGCTTCTTGGCTGGCTCTTCCTGTCAACGGCCCTTCTTGGCCTGATCGCCCTCGCCGATACCTGGCGCGAGGCAAGACGTACCGCCCAGGGGGTATCCGACCGCGTCCTCGCAGGCTCCGCCCTTGCCATCGCAGAACGGGCCAGCGTGGATCTGTCCGGCGAGATCGAGGTGGACATTCCCTATTCCGCGCTCGACATGCTGGCCTCCGCCGCCGAGGATCAGGTCTTCTACCGCGTCGACGGCCCGGATGGCTTTCTGACCGGCTACGAGACTCTGGCCATCGCCGCCGAGAATGCCGAAGCGAAGCTGTCATTCATTGACGGCCGGTTCGGAGAGACACCCATCCGCATCGCCACCTTCTACAGTCAGGTATCCACGGGCGATGGTCTCCTGCCCTTTTCGGTGACCGTCGCGGAATCCACCCGGGCAAGGGACGCGCTCGCGCAATCCATCCTGATCCGCTCGGCACTGCGGCTCGCAGGCCTTGCTGCGGGTGCCGCCCTGATCGTCTGGATCACCGTGACCATCGCGCTCAGACCGCTGGACCGGGTCGCCCGGACCCTGTCGCACCGCGCCCCGGATGATCTCAGCCCCTTGCGCGCCGATATCCCGCATGAGGTGGCAGGCCTGATCGACGCCATGAACCGCTTCATGCAACGGCTTGACGATGCCGTCGCCGCCCTGCGGAATTTCACCGGGAATGCAGGCCACCAGTTGCGCACGCCCCTTGCCACGGTGCGCGCACAACTTGCCCTCATCGCGCGGAACTCCGGGGCGGAAACCCGCGAAGGCATCGCCAAGGCCGATGTCGCGCTTGTCCGCGCCGAACGGGTTCTGGCCCAACTCCTGATGCTGGCCCGGATCGACGCCGCAGCAGCAAAGCTTGCGCTGCCGGAGATTGACATCGCCGCGATTGCCCGCAGCACCACCGCCGATGCAATTCCCGAAGCGGATCGCTTTGGCCACGACCTTGGCTTCGAAGGGGTGGGTCATCTGCCTGTCCGGGCCGATGCCGTTCTCTGCGCCGAACTGCTGACCAATCTCCTCGACAACGCAATCCGCTATGCCGGACCCCGGGCCAAGATCACCGTGCGCGCCCTGACAACGCCCGATGGTCCGGCCCTCGAAGTCGAAGACAGCGGCCCCGGCCTGCCGCCGGATGCCATCCCCGCACTTCTCGGGCGAAAGGACCTGCGCGCCGATCCCGCGCTTGGGGTCCATGGCCTGGGTCTTGCCGTCGTCGGTGAAATCGCGCGCCTGTTCGGGGCGACCCTGTCCTTCCAGCCTCTCAAGGATCAGCCCGGCCACGTGATCCGCTGCCAGTTTCCGCCCCAGGGCTGACTGCGCCGCGGCATTGGCTCAGAAGGCGTTGACGATCACGAAGATCAGCGCCTTTGCCAGCGCCCAGACGACACCCGAAACGATGACCAACGAAAAAACCCCGACCAGAACCCCGATGATCACCCAAAGGCCGTCTCGCTCCAGCACCCCAAGCGCCATCAGCGAGATCGCAAAGGCCGGCAGCATGTTTCCCAGCGGTATGGGCAGGGCCAGCACGATGGCCAGCGTCAGGCAGATTCCGCCGATGATCCGCTCGCCCGTCGCCGAAGTCACGAACAGCAGACGCGGCTTCAGAAGGCGTTCCGCCCGCGCCAGAAGCGGTGTCACGCGGCCGACAAAGGAATTGAAGTCAGACCGTGTCATCGACCTGTCCGCGATGATGGCAGGCAGCCATGGCAGCTTGCCCAGCATCATCTGGGCCGTCAGGTAAAGCAGCGGCAGCCCAAGGATGGATGACGTGCCGGGCGGCGTCGGCACGACATTGGGCAGCGCAAACAGCAGGATCAGCGCCGCGACGGCCCGCGCATCCATCGCCCGCATGAGGTCAGAGACCGAAACGCGCTCTCTCCGTTCATCCGCGCCGATTGCATCAAGGATCTGCGAGAACCGCTTCTTCCCTTCAGGCTGCGCAGCTTCGATCCCGGCAAAGCGCTTTGCGATCTTTCGTCCCCTGCCCATCGGGCGGCCTTCTCCCTGTCAGCCCCGGTCCTTTTCAAGGTCGGACAGCCGGTTCAAAACTGCAACCACGTAACAGCCGATCCCTCTGGCTATGGCATCACTTCAAAGCGATCCACATCCACCATCCCGTGATCGGTGATCTTCAGCCTCGGTATGACGGGCAGGGCCAGGAAAGCAAGTTGCAAGAATGGCTCCTCAAGCACCACGCCCAGCGATCTTGCCGCCGCCCGCAGGCCGACAAGATCATCCCGCACCGTCTCGAAGGGTTGCAGGCTCATCAAGCCTGCCATCGGCAAGGGAAGTTCCGCCAGAACCCTGCCCCCCTCGACCACCACGAAACCGCCCTCGATCTCGCTCAACCGGTTGGCCGCCAGTGCCATATCGGCGTAATCCGCCCCGACGACGGCGATATTGTGGTGATCATGGCAGACGGTCGAGGCGATCGCGCCGCGCTTCAGGCCGAACCCCTTCACAAAGCCCGTGGCCCGGTTCCCGTTCTTGCCATGACGCTCGATCACGGCGATGCGGATCAGGTCGCGCTCCAGATCAGGGCGCTTGTCCCCGTCCTGCGGTTCGATATCGAAGGTCAAATGTTCGGTGATGATCTTGCCGGTCAGGATCCCGATCACCGGCGTTTCCACCCGGTTTCCGCCACAGCGGAAATGCGCGGGCTCGATCCTGGGGGCCTTGACCGAATGCCGCGCCACTGGCGGGATCAGGGCCCGCCCGGCAAAGGCCTCGGGCGTGGCCTCCACACCTCCCGCAAAGACCCGGACCGCCCGGCATGAGGCCAGACCGTCAAGCACGACGATATCCGCCCGCTTGCCCGGCGCGATCAGCCCACGGTCCTTCAACCCGAAGGCCTCCGCCGCCGAAAGACTGGCCGCGCGGTAGACGGCCAGCGGCTCTGCCCCCATCGCGATGGCCGTGCGGATCATGTGATCCAGATGCCCATGCTCTGCGATGTCCAGCGGATTGCGGTCATCTGTGCAAAAGCAGAGATAGGGCGAATGCCGCTCTGTCAGCAGCGGGGCCAGCGCCACCAGATCCTTGCTGACGGAACCCTCCCGGATCAGCACGCGCATTCCCTTGCGCAGCTTTTCCAGCGCTTCCTCCGCAGATGTGGCCTCATGTTCCGTGCGGATGCCTGCGGAAATGTAGCCGTTCAGATCCTTGCCCCTCAGCAACGGGGCATGCCCGTCGACATGGCGCCCCTGCCATGCCGAAAGCTTGGCCATGCATCCTTCATCCTGCGAAAGCACGCCGGGAAAGTTCATGAACTCCGCCAGACCGACCACCCTGGGATGATCGCGCAGCGGGATCAGGTCCGCCGCCTCCAGCCGCGCCCCCGCCGTTTCCATATGCGTCGACGGCACGCATGAGGAAAGCTGCACCCGGATATCCATCAGCGTCCGCGCCGACGCATCGAGGAAGTATTCGATCCCCTCCATCCCGCAGACATTGGCGATCTCGTGCGGATCGCAGATAGCCGTCGTCACCCCCCGCGGCGTCACGCAGCGATCAAATTCGAAGGGCGTCACAAGCGAGGATTCGATATGCAGATGCGTGTCGATGAAACCGGGCACCAGAACCGATCCCGATACATCGACAATCTTCTTGCCCTCATATTCTCCGAAAACGCCGACAATCGTATCCCCGCAGATCGCCACATCGGTCTGGACGATGTCGCCCGTCACCAGATCAAGGACGGAACCACCCTTCAGAACAAGATCCGCCGGTTCCACGCCGCGCCCCTGGGCAATTCGGTCTGCCAGTGCGGCCTTCGGGGGGATCATCGCCATGTCGGTTACTCCTTTCCCCCAGCAAAGCCGAACCGACGATCCGGGTCCAGTCCCCTTGCACTGCCCGGGAAAGGATGGTCCAACTGGCACAACGCACAGAGGTTCCGATGCGCCCGCTTCGCGGCATTGCCCTGAAACTCGGATCCGTCCTTGTCTTCATCGTCATGGCTTCGATGATCAAGGCAACGGCAGATCACGTCCCGGCCGGCCAGGCCGTCTTCTTCCGTTCCGCCTTTGCCATCCCGGTGATCGTGGTCTGGCTGATCTGGCGGCACGAGCTTTCCACCGGCCTGCGCGCCGCCAGCCCCATCGGCCATGTCTGGCGCGGTTTCGCGGGCACCTGCGCCATGGGCCTGGGCTTTGCGGGCCTGGGCTACCTTCCCCTGCCCGAGGTTACCGCCATCGGCTATGCCGCGCCCCTTCTGACGGTGATCTTCGCCGCGATGTTCCTGGGCGAGGATGTCCGCCTCTTCCGCCTGTCCTGCGTCGCGCTTGGGCTGATGGGCGTGCTGATCGTCCTGTCACCGCGGCTGACAGTCCTCGACGGCCCCGCCAGCCATGCCGAGGCTTTCGGTGCCATGCTCGTGCTGGGCGGCGCGGTCTTCGCGGCCCTCGCGCAGGTCTTCGTCCGCAAACTCGTCCACACCGAAAAGACACCGGCCATCGTCTTCTACTTCTCGCTGACGGCGACGGTCCTGTCCCTTGCCACGCTGCCCTTCGGATGGGTCTGGCCAAGCCCGGCGGAATGGGGCCTTCTTGTCGGCTGCGGCCTGCTCGGCGGTGTCGGCCAGATCCTGCTGACCTCCAGCTACCGCGAAGCCGATGCCTCGCTGGTCGCCCCCTTCGACTATGCCTCGATGATCTTCGCCTTGGCCATCGGCTGGTTCGTCTTCTCCGAAATGCCGACACGCACCATGCTCATCGGGGCCGCCCTGATCATCCTTGCAGGCATCCTGATCATCTGGCGCGAACACCGCCTCGGCAAGGACCGCGCCCAGCAGCGCAAGGTCACCACCCCGCAGGGATAGCGGGCCGGGGCAATCCCGGCCCGACCGGGCCTATCGCGTGAACTTCTTGTATTTCACGCGCTTTGGTTCCACGGAATCCGGGCCAAGGCGGCGGATCTTGTCCTGTTCATAGGCATCGAAGTTGCCTTCAAAGAACTCCACATGCGCATCGCCTTCAAAGGCAAGGATATGGGTGCAAAGCCGGTCAAGGAAGAACCGGTCGTGCGAGATGATCACCGCGCAGCCCGCGAATTCCTCGATCGCCGCTTCCAGCGCCTGCAGGGTTTCCACGTCCAGATCGTTGGTCGGTTCGTCCAGCAGCAGCACGTTGCCGCCCGATTTCAGCAGTTTCGCCATGTGGACGCGGTTGCGTTCCCCGCCCGACAGGATGCCCACCTTCTTCTGCTGGTCGGAACCCTTGAAGTTGAACGACGAACAATAGGCCCGGCTGTTCACTTCGGCATCGCCCAGCTGGACGATGTCCAGCGCGTCCGTGATTTCTTCCCAGACGTTCTTGTTGGGGTCCAGCGCATCGCGCGACTGGTCCACATAGGAAAGCTGCACCGTATCACCCAGGGTGATCGTGCCGCTGTCGGGCTTTTCCTGCCCGGTGATCATCTTCATCAGCGTGGACTTGCCCGCGCCGTTCGGCCCGATCACGCCAATGATGCCGCCCGGCGGCAGCGAGAAGCTCAGGTTCTCGATCAGCTGCTTGTCACCCAGCGCCTTGGACACATTCTCGAACTCGATGACCTTGGAACCAAGGCGCGGCCCATGCGGGATGATGATCTGCGCGCGGCCAACCAGTTCCTTGACCGATTCATCGGCCATCTTCTCATAGGCCTGGATACGCGCCTTGGATTTGGCCTGCCGTGCCTTCGCCCCGGCGCGGATCCATTCCAGTTCCTTTTCCAGAACCTTCTGCTTGGCCTTGTCCTCGCGCGCTTCCTGCGCCAGCCGCTTGGCCTTGGCATCCAGCCAGGAGGAATAGTTGCCCTCATGCGGCAGTCCACGCCCGCGTTCCAGTTCCAGGATCCAGGTCGTGATGTCATCCAGGAAATAACGGTCGTGGGTGACCGTCAGGATCGTGCCCTTGTATTCGATCAGGTGCTTTTGCAGCCAGGCGATGGTTTCGGCATCAAGGTGGTTCGTGGGTTCGTCCAAGAGCAGCATGTCCGGCGCTTCAAGCAGCAGTTTGCACAGCGCCACCCGGCGGCGCTCGCCCCCCGACAGGGTTTCGACATTCGCATCATCCGGCGGGCAGCGCAGCGCCTCCATCGCGACGTCGATCTGGCTGTCCAGATCCCACAGGTTCTCGGCGTCGATCTGGTCCTGAAGCTGTGCCATCTCCTCGGCCGTCTCGTCCGAATAGTTCATGGCCAGTTCGTTGTAGCGGTCCAGCTTCGCCTGCTTCTCCGCCACCCCCAGCTTCACGTTCTCGCGCACGGTCAGGTTCGGATCAAGCTGCGGCTCCTGCGGCAGATATCCCACCTTCGCGCCCTTTGCCGCCCAGGCCTCGCCCTGAAAATCCTTGTCCCATCCGGCCATCACGCGCAGCAGCGTGGATTTCCCCGCACCGTTCACGCCGACGACGCCGATCTTCACGCCGGGCAGGAAATTCAGGCGGATGTTCTCGAACACCTTCTTTCCGCCCGGATAGGTCTTTGAAACGCCATCCATGTGATAGACGTATTGATACGAGGCCATCTTGCCGCTCCTGCGTGAATCCTTGGGAATGTTGCGGCGACATGTAGCGATAATGCTGGACAGTGGCAACGCAGGGTGCTTGGGCTTCCGCCCGGAAATGCAGTGGAGGGCGTCTTGCGGGCAGGATTTCCGTTGGCGCGGAAGGGAATGGTGATCGGGCTGCTGGGCGGAAGCTTCGATCCGGCCCATCGCGGCCATGTCCACATCACGCGCGAGGCGCTCAAGCGGATGGGTCTGGATCGGGTCTGGTGGCTGGTTTCGCCGGGCAATCCGCTCAAGGCCAGGGGCCCCGCCCCGCTGTCCGACCGCATGGCGCGCGCGCGCGCCCTCATGCGCGATCCCCGCGTCGCGGTGACAGATCTCGAAACCCGCCTCGGCACCCGCTTCACCGCCGAAACACTGGAACGGCTGCAGGCGATCTATCCCGGCGTCCGCTTCGTCTGGCTGATGGGGGCCGACAATCTGGGCCAGTTCCACCGCTGGGAACGCTGGGAAGACATCCTGCACATGGTTCCCGTGGGGGTTCTCGCCCGCCCCGGCTGGGGCGTGCGCGGGCGCATGTCCAAGGCCGCCCGTATCTATGGCGGCGATCTGGTGGACCGGGGCAAGATCCTGCGCCGCAAGCGCGCCCCGGCCTGGTGCTTCGTCAACCTGCCGATGGACGGCTCTTCCTCGACCGCGATCCGCGCCAGCGGCGCATGGCGGCGCTGACCAGCGACGCAAGCGCACTTGCCGCGAACCCATAGTCTTGGCTAGGCTCAACCGTCCTTGCGGGAGGGGTCGGATGGTTTCGCGGCGGTTTGTTCTTGGTGGCGTGCTGGCAGGTCTTGCCGCACCGGCCCTTGCCGAAGGTCTCGCCCTCAGCCCGCGCCCCCTCGCCCGCCCCATGGCGGATGCCCTGCCCGCCCGCGCGGCAGCCGATGCGCGCGACCTCATCGCCGGGGCAAAGCTTGGGGGGACCATCGGCTATGTCGTGGCCGACGCCCGCAGCGGAAAGATCCTCGAATCCGCCAATCCCCGCGATGCCCTGCCCCCCGCCAGCACGGCCAAGGCCATCACCGCGCTCTTCGCGCTGGAACGGCTTGGCCCCGGCCACCGCTTCACCACCCGCATCCTTGCGACAGGCCCGCTGCGCGGCGGCACGCTCGAAGGGGATCTGATCCTCGCAGGCTCCGGCGACCCGGAACTCGATACCGACAAACTCGGCGATCTCGCCGCGCGCCTGGCCGCCACCGGTATCCGGCAGGTGCGCGGGGCCTTCCTCTTCCACGACGGCGCGCTTCCTGCCATTTCCCGCATCTCCGACGACCAGCCCGATCACGTCGGCTACAACCCCGCGATTTCGGGCCTGAACCTCAACTACAACCGCGTCCATTTCGAGTGGAAACAGGCAAAGGGCGGCTATGGCGTCGCGATGGATGCGCGCGGCGAACGCTTTGCCCCCCCGGTCCGCCTCGCAAGGATGGAGGTCGTCCGCCGCGAATCCCCCCTCTTCACCTATCGTGAAAGATCCGGGGCCGAAGAATGGACCGTGGCCAGCAAGGCCCTCGGCAAGGGCGGCAGCCGCTGGCTGCCCGTCCGCAACCCGGGTGCCTATGTCGCCGAGGTGTTCCAGGTCCTCGCCCGCGCGCAGGGGATCAACCTGCCCGATGCGAAACGCACGGCCCGCCTGCCGCAGGGCGCGCAGATCCTCGCGGAATGGACGGGTGATCCCCTCTCCGATGTGCTGCGCCGGATGCTGCGCTGGTCCACCAACCTCACGGCCGAGGTGGTGGGCCTCTCCGCCTCCGGTGCGGGCGGGTTGCGGGCTTCGGGCGGGGCCATGTCGGATTGGGCAAAGTCACGGCTGGGCGCGACCGGGCGCTTCGTCGATCATTCGGGCCTTGGCGCCGAAAGCCGCATCAGTGCGGAACAGATGGTGCAGGCCCTTGTCGCGGCGCAGGCCACGCCGGCGGGGCGGGCGCTGAAACCCGTGCTGCGCGATCTCGGCATGCGCGACGGTGACGGCGGCGCGATCGAAAGCCCCGTCACCGTGATAGGCAAGACCGGCACGCTGAATTTCGTCTCGGCTCTGGTGGGCTATGTGCAGCCACCCTCGGGCCGCGACCTCGCCTTCGCCATCTTCTGCGCCGACCCGGATCGCCGCGACCGCATCCCGATGGCCCAGCGCGAACAGCCCGAAGGCGGCAAGTCCTGGACAAAACGCGCCCGGCGCCTGCAGGGGCAGCTTATCGCGCGCTGGGCGGGCCTCTACGCCTGACCCGCCTCAGGGCTTCAGATGCCGCACCCGCGCGCCCCATTCGATGGCGGCGGCGTGCAGGCGATCCACCTTCAGCTCTTCCCGCACCTCTTCCAGCATCCGAAGCTCCACTTCGTTATGCTTCCCGTCCGCCGTCACCACGTCGCAGGCCAGCGCATAGGCGGTTTCATTCAGCCGCTCGGGCAGCGCCTCGCGGATCAGCCCGAACAGCGCATCCAGCCCGTCCTCTTCCTCGAACAGGTCAAAGACGATCTGGCTGATGCGCCGGATCCTGTCCTGATCGTAATCGGCAAAGACCGGCATATGGTTGACCATACGCTGTATGGCCACCAACTCGGCCGTCCGCATGTTCTGGTCCGACGCGGAACAGGCAACCATGACGGCAACAAGCGCATCCTGCGGAGACATGGGAGAGGTTTCAGACATGGCGAATTCCTTGGGCGAATCCCTTGCAGGCAACAGATGTTCCGCGCCCTTTCTGAGCGGACATTATTGACGTGATGCAGGGGCGGCAATAGAGGACGGGGGTTTCCGGGGGCATGGGGCTCCCAGGCGACCACCAGAGGATGTGAAGCAATGTCTTCCCTGCGCGACGCGGCGATGAAATCGAAAGCCTGGCCCTTCGAAGAGGCCCGCGCCATCCTCAAACGCTACGAGAAGAAGGCCCCCGAAAAGGGCCATGTCCTTTTCGAAACGGGCTATGGCCCCTCGGGCCTGCCCCATATCGGCACCTTCGGCGAAGTGGCCCGGACAACGATGATCCGCCGCGCGTTTGAGGTGATCAGCGACATCCCCACCCGGCTGATCTGCTTTTCCGACGATCTCGACGGGATGCGCAAGGTTCCCGAGAATGTCCCCCAGCAGGACATGCTGCGCCAGCACATGCAAAAGCCGCTGACCAGCGTGCCGGACCCTTACGGCGAATATGACAGCTTCGGCCATCACAACAACGCCATGCTGCGCCGGTTCCTCGATACCTTCGGCTTTCAATACGAATTCATCTCGGCCACCGATTTCTACCGCTCGGGCCGCTTCGACGATACGCTGCGTCTGGCCACCGAACGCTATGACGCGATCATGAAGATCATGCTGGCCAGCCTGCGCGAGGAACGCCAGCAGACCTATTC
Source organism: Paragemmobacter kunshanensis (assembly GCF_011059185.1). Taxonomy (GTDB): domain Bacteria; phylum Pseudomonadota; class Alphaproteobacteria; order Rhodobacterales; family Rhodobacteraceae; genus Paragemmobacter; species Paragemmobacter kunshanensis. Next base: position 109,263 of record NZ_JAALFE010000015.1, read on the forward strand.
CTGCTTCCTGCCGATCCATCCGGAAACCGGCCGTGTCCTCTATGTCCCGATGAAGAACGTCGACGCCGCGCGTGCCGAGATCACCTTCGATGATGAAGATGGCCGCGAATGGACGCTGCCCGTCACCGGCGGCAATGTGAAGCTGCAATGGAAGCCCGATTTCGGCGCCCGCTGGGCTGCGCTCGATGTCGACTTCGAGATGTATGGCAAGGACCACTCCACCAACACGCCGATCTATGATGGCATCTGCGAGGTGCTGGGCGGGCGCAAGCCCAACCACATGACCTATGAGCTGTTCCTCGATGATCAGGGGCAAAAGATTTCCAAGTCCAAGGGCAACGGACTGACCATCGACGAATGGCTCAGCTATGCCGCGACGGAAAGCCTGTCCTACTTCATGTATCAGAAACCCAAGACGGCGAAGCGGATGCATTTCGACGTCATCCCGCGCGCGGTGGATGAATACCATCAGCAACTCCGCGCCTATCCGGACCAGGATACCGACGGGCAGGTGAACAACCCCGTCTGGCACATCCATGGCGGCAACCCGCCCGAATCCCGGATGGTCGTTCCCTTCTCCATGCTTCTCAACCTTGCCAGCGTCGCCGGGGCCAAGGATGCCAAGGGGCTCTGGGGCTATATCCGCGCCTATGCGCCCGAAGCCTCGCCCGAAACCCATCCCGATCTGGACGCCGCCGCAGGCTTTGCCGTGCGCTACTTCAACGATCGCATCGCCCCTTCCCGGCAGTTCCGCGCGCCCGACGCCCGGGAACGCGCCGCGATCGAGGATCTGCGCGCCCGCCTGGCCGCATGGGAGGGTGGGGCAGATGCCGACGCCCTGCAAAGCATGGTCTTCGCGGTGGGCAAGGATCACGGCTTCGAACCCCTGCGCGACTGGTTCAAGGCGCTTTACGAAGTGCTGCTCGGTGCCAGCGAGGGGCCGCGCTTCGGCGGCTTCGTCGCGCTTTACGGCGTGCAGGACTCCATCGCCCTCATCGACCGTGGCCTTTCCGGGGAACTGCTGTCCTAAGGCCCCCTTGCGCAAGCATTGACGGCCCCTGCCTTCAAGCTACCCTTCCATCGGGGACGCTTGAACCAGGGGGCCGACATGCGCCGACTTGCCTTCGGATTTCTCACCGCCCTTCTGCTGGCCTCGCCGCTCGCGGCCCAGCAGGACCCGGTCCAGCAGACGATCCTCGACCAGATCGAGGCGTTCAAGGCCGATGATTTCGCCACCGCCTTCACCTTCGCCTCACCCACGATCAAGTCGATCTTCATGTCGCCCGAAAACTTCGGGATGATGGTCCGGAACGGCTATCCCATGGTCCACCGCCCCGGTTCTGTCCGCATGCTGGAACAGCGCGACGTGGCGGGCCGCCTCTGGCAGAAGGTGATGATCACCGATCAGGCCGGGCGCAGCCACATCCTCGACTACCAGATGATCGAGACCGAGTCCGGCTGGCAGATCAATGCCGTGCAGCTTCTGCCGGAACCCGGCGTCGGGGCCTGACATTGCCCGCACGGTGACATGACAGGCCGTTAACCCTTCATCGCCACCCTTTTCCCGATCGCATCTTCGACGAGGGAAAAGATGAACAAAGCAGTGACGGATGGCCTGGTCCTGATGCCGCCGGCCTTTGAAGCGGGCCTCAACCTGTGGTCGCGCGAAGATGGCCTGCCCGGCCAGGGCTCCTGGGCGGGTCAGCCCAACGCGGCCTTCGTGCCTGCCGATCAGGATTTCGGCGGCTGCCTCGAGGTGCAGAAGACAACCGCGACGCTGAAGCTGCGCTGCTTCCAGCAGATCCCGTTCCGGCCCGGAATGTATCTGCGCGTCACGGCGCGCGTGAAATGCCTGTCGGGCGCCTTCCCCTCGGTCCGGATCGCGGGCTTTGCCGCGGCGGCCAACGGCTCCAACGTGGCCGCGGCGGTGCAGATCTCGGCCCCGGTCGCCCTGTCGCAATACGGGCAGGTCGTCACCGTCAGCGCGATCATCGGATCGGGCAATCGCGGCGGGGTCGACATGGTCTGGGGCCCCAGCCCGGCCTATGCCCATCTCGGCCTCGATCTGATCGGGGCCACCGGCGGCGTCCTGCGGATCGACGACATCCGGATCGAGGATGCGACCGACGTTTTCCACCGCAACATGATGACATGGGTCGATGTGCGCGACTACGGCGCCAAGGGCGACGGGATCACCGACGACACCGCCGCCTTCGAGGCCGCCGATGCCGCGGCGGGCCAGCGCTCCGTCCTCGTCTCGCAGGGCACCTACCGGCTTGCGGGCAACGTCACCTTCGAAAGCGATGTCCGCTTCGAAGGCACGGTCACCATGCCGCAGAACATCCGCCTTGCCTGCACCCGCAACTTCGATCTCGATACCTATGCGGCGGCTTTCGGGGGCGAGGCGGCAGGGTTCCAGAAGGCGCTTCAGGCGCTTTTCTATTTCACCGATCACGTGGAATTCGATCTGTCCGGCCGCCGCGTCGCCCTGTCCGCCCCGATCGACGTGCAGGCCCTTGCCGGGCTGAACAGCTTCCACCAGCGCCGCATCCTCCGCAACGGCCAGCTCGAGGCGGTGGCCAACGCCGCCTGGACGCCGACCAGCGTCACCTCCGTCGCCACCTATTCCGTCTCCCAGCCAGACCGTCTGACAGCCGTCGCCAACATCGCCAACATCCCCGCAGGCGCACGCATCAGCGGCACCGGCGTCGGACGCGAGGTCTATGTCCGCTCCGTCAATGTCTCGGCGGGCACCCTTGAACTCAGCCAGCCCCTGTTCGGGGCGGCGGGGACGCGCACCTTCACCTTCCAGCGCTACCGCTACCTGATTGATCTCAGCGGTTTCGAAAACCTCAGCCGGATCGAATTCCGCGAAATCGAATTCGATTGCGGCGGCATCGCAAGCGGGCTGATGCTGCCCAAGGTCGGGCTCGCGCTCCGGGTCGACAATTGCGTCTTCAACCGCCCGCGCGACAGGGGCATCACCTCCATCGGTTCGGGCTGTCAGGGCCTGATGGTCGATACCTGCCAGTTCCAGTCGAACGAACTCGACATTCCCGCGCAGGACCGCACCACGATCGCGCTGAACGTCAACGCCAACGACTCCAAGATCCGTGGCAACCGCATCGTCCGTTTCGCGACCTTCGCCGTCATGGGGGGTACCGGGCATCTCTTTGTGGGCAACCACTTCTTCCAGGGCGATGATGCGACCGATGGCACCAGACGGGCCGGCGTCGTGCTGACCTCGCCCAATGTGAAGACACTGTTCACCGGCAATTACATCGACAACAGCTTCATCGAATGGTCGAACGAACATGACGCCCAGCCCGCCTTCAGCAGCGGCTTCTCCTTCGGCGGCCTCACCATCACCGGCAACATCTTCACCGTGAACGACGTCGCCGCGCATTTCCGCTGGCTGGTGATCACGCCGCGCGGGCCGGGCCATTACATCCATGGCCTGTCCGTCATCGGCAATGTCTTCCGCACGCTCAACGGCAATATCGACCGGGTCGAAAGGGTGGACGACACCTTCGCCACCCTCGACACGGGCCGCTACCGCGTCATCGACTTCAGCCAGAACGCCTTCCACGGCATTTCCCAGATCACCACAAGCCCGGTCATCCTGCAGCATGACCAGACCAGCAACGCCGATACCTGGACGGTGCAGGCAGGCCCCTTCATGCCCTTCGGCGCGCGCGCCCGCAACGTGACGGCGCTGGTCGCCGAAGGGGCGATCACCAATTCCTCCAATCAGGCGCAGTTCGCCTTTCCCAATGTCGTGCCGGAATCCGGCACCGACAGGACCAACGTGCTGGTCCGCTGGCCCTCTGCGGTGAAGGGTCGCATCCTGATCACGATCCGCGGCGACAACCCGACCTGAACCTCAGGCCAGATCCTCCGGCGTCATCCGATAGGCCCGCGCAAATCCCGCGTTCAGCAAGGCCGAACGCGGGATGAACCGCACGAAGGCGAAATCCGCGAAATCGACATAAAGCTTCGCCTTCGGGTGATGCCGCAACCAATGCGCGCGCAGGTCTGCCCGTTCGGGATCATCCAGCGGCACGAAGGCGGCGCGCGCCTTTATCATAAGGCGCGGATGGGTCAGGGGATCGGCCTTGTCCCCCACTTCGCCGACCATGATCGCACAATCCGGGTGGGCCTGCAGCGCCGCGAAATGCGGGGCCAGCGCCGAAACCAGCGTGACCATCCCGCGATCCGGCGCCAGGCCAAAGGCGATCCGGCTGATCCCCGGCGTGCCATCCTCGGGGTCGCGCCAGGACAAAGCGGCAAATCCCGCCCCGGCCAAAAGGTCGCGGGCCTGCCGCCTTGCCGCCTCATCCGCGGCGGCCACCGGGTCGGTTCGTTTGGTCATTCCAGGCGTTCCAGCAATTGACAGAAGGGTGTGGCGGGCGTTTGCTGCTGGCTCAGGCCAATGGCTACCACCCGGATCATGTCAGACACAACCCATCCCGCCAAAGAGGCCGAATTCCTTCCCAAGATCCTGACAGTCCTTCGCGAAGGATATGGCGCAAGGGATCTGCGCGCCGATGCCCTTGCCGGCCTGACCGTGGCCATCGTGGCCCTGCCGCTCTCCATGGCCATCGCCATCGCCAGCGGCGTCGGCCCCGAGCGCGGCCTCTACACCACCATCATCGGCGGCTTCCTCGTCTCGGCCCTTGGCGGATCGCGCTTCCAGATCGGCGGGCCGGCCGGGGCCTTCATCGTGCTGGTCTCGGCCTGCGTCATGGCCATCGGCGTGCAGGGGCTGATCCTTGCCACCTTCCTTTCGGGCCTCCTCCTCATCGCCGCCGGGGCGCTCCGCCTGGGCACCTATATCCGCTTCATCCCCTATCCCGTCACCGTGGGCTTCACGGCAGGCATTGCCGTCATCATCTTCGCCAGCCAGATCCGCGATCTCTTCGGCCTTACCCTTTCGGGCCCCGAACCGGGCGAGATCATCGAGAAGGTCGAATCCCTCTGGGCCGCCCGCGCCACCTTCACCCCGCAGGCCCTGATCGTCGCCGCGGGCGTGATCGCCGTCATCCAGGGGCTGAAGCGCTGGCGTCCCGGCGCGCCCGGCATGCTGATCGCGGTGATCCTCGCCTCGGCGGCAGTGGCGCTGCTGAATGTCCCGGTCGAAACCATCGGATCGAAATTCGGCGACCTGCCGCGCGTCCCGCCCGCCCCCATGCTGCCCGATCTTTCGCCGCCCGCGATCCTTGCCGCGCTGCCCTGGGCCATCAGCTTCACCCTGCTCGGGGCCATCGAATCCCTGCTCTCGGCCGTCGTCGCCGACGGCATGAGCGGGGCCCGCCACCGCAGCAATGCCGAACTGGTGGCCCAGGGCGCGGCCAATATGGGCTCGGCCCTCTTTGGCGGCTTCTGTGTCACCGGCACCATCGCCCGCACCGCCACCAATGTCCGCGCCGGTTCGCGCGGCCCCGTCTCGGGCATGCTGCACGCGCTGTTCGTCCTGGGCTTCATGATGGTCGCCGCCCCGCTGGCAGCCTATATCCCCCTTGCCGCGCTTGCCGGGGTGCTGGCCATCGTCGCCTGGAACATGGCCGAGAAGGAAGAGTTCCTCCACCTCCTCCGCTCCAGCCGCGCCGATGCCATGGTCCTGCTCGTAACCTTCCTGCTCGTGGTGTTCCGCGACCTGACCGAAGGCATCGTCATCGGCTTTGCCCTCGGCGGCCTCGTCTTCATCGCCCGCATGTCCGAAGCCGCCGAAGTGGCCGATCACGACAGCGCCCCCCTGCCCTCGGCGGATGGGGATCGCGTGGTCATCCGCCTGCGCGGGCCATGGTTCTTTGGCGCGGCGGCGCGGCTCGGCTCCATCCTCGAACGCATCGCCGACCGGCCGCGCGAATTCGTGGTCGATCTGACCGACGTGCCGATGATCGATTCCTCGGGCGCGCGCTCCTTCCTCCTGCTCGCCCGCCGCATGGCGCGGCGCGATGGCGTGCTGATCGTGATCGGCGCGCGCCCGCCCGTGCGCCAGGCATTGGAACATCAGGGCCTTGCCAAGCTGCCGGTCCGCTTCCTGCCCGACCTCGCCGCCCTTGACCAAGGCTGATCAGAAGGCGCGCTGCCGCGCATGCCTTTCCTCTCGCCTGCGCGCCTGCGCGCTCCGGCTCGGCTGATGGGGGCCCTGCCCCCAAACCCCCGGGGTATTTGGGCCAAGATGAAGGGGGCGCCCTGTCAGGCGGCGAAGGGATCCACCGGATAACCGACCCCGGTCAGGTAAAGCCCCTGCGGCGGGCAGACCGGGCCGCAGGCCGCGCGATCCCGCGCCTCCAGCGCCGCCTTCACATCCGCCGGATCCCAGCCCCCGGCCCCCACCCGCTCCAAAGTGCCGATGATGGATCGCACCTGATTGTGCAGGAAGCTCCGCGCCCGCAGGGAGAAACGGTATTCCGTCCCGCCCGGAACCGGGGCCGTGGCAATGGAGATCTCGTCCAGCGTCTTGACCGGGCTTTTCGCCTGGCACAGCGTCGACCGGAAGGTCGTGAAATCATGCGACCCGATCAGATGGGCCGCCCCTTCGCGCATGGCCGCCACATCCAGCGGGTTCAGGATCTGCCACACCCGCCCCCTGTCATGCGTGACCGGCGCCCGCCGGGCCTGAAGGCGGAACAGATAGCGCCGCTCTGTCGCGCTGAACCGCGCGTGGAAATCGTCCGCGACCCGGACAGCGCGCAGAATGGCCACAGGCGCGGGCTTGAGGTGGAAGTTCAGCGCCTCGGACAGCCGGAAGGGATCCCAGTCGCGCGCCATGTCGCAATGCGCCACCTGCCCCGTCGCATGCACGCCCGCATCCGTCCGCCCCGCCGCCGCGATGGTATGGGGCCCCGGTTCCAGCCGGCCCAGCGCCGCCTCGATGGCGGCCTGAACCGAGGGCTGCCCCCCGGCCTGCCGCTGCCAGCCGTGAAAGGGCAGGCCGTCATATTCGATCAGAAGCGCGAAGCGTGGCATGCTGCGGGGTTAGCCCATGCCGGGCGGGCTTGTCCACCCGGGCCATCGCCGCCGCTACACAAGGCCGCCTGCGATGCCTATGTTGGGGGCAAGCAAGGGGAATGTCTTGGTCCTGTCATCCATCACCAGCGGTCTGTCGCGCGGCATCGAAAGCGCGACCTCGGGCCTGTCCGAAGCGCTTTTCGAACCCGTCATCCGGCTGGGTGTCACCGGGCTCAGCCGTGCGGGCAAGACGGTCTTCATCACGGGCCTTGTCGCCAACCTGCTGGATCGCGGGCGCATGCCGCAGCTTTCCGCCCATAGCGCCGGTCGGATCGACTCCGTCTGGCTGCAACCCCAGCCCGACATGACCCTGCCGCGCTTCGATTACGAAGGCCATCTCGCAGCCCTGACGGGTGACAGCCCGCGCTGGCCCGACAGCACCCGCGCGGTTTCGGAACTGCGGCTCTCCTTCCGCCTGCGCCCGGATGGCTGGATCGCGGGCCTGACAGGGCCGCGCATCCTGCATCTCGACATCGTCGATTATCCCGGCGAATGGCTGATGGATCTGGCGCTTCTGGATCAAACCTATGCCGATTGGTCCGATGCCCTGCTGTCGCGCATGGCCCGCCGCCCCGAGGCGGCGGCCTTCCTCGCCACCGCCCGGGCCGAGGACGGCGCTCTTCCCCTTGTCGAAGCCCGCGCGCAGGACCTTGCCGCCCTCTTCACCCGCTATCTCGGCGATGCGCGCCAAAGCGGCTGGGCCGACTGCACCCCCGGCCGCTTCCTGCTGCCCGGCGATCTGGCAGGCTCGCCCGTCCTGACCTTCGCCCCCTTGCCGCGCCCCGCCAGCACCGCGCGCGGCAGTCTCTGGGTGGAAATGGAACGCCGCTTCGATGCCTACAAGGCAAAGGTCGTGCGCCCCTTCTTCCACGACCATTTCGCCCGGATCGACCGGCAGATCGTGCTGGCCGATGTGCTGGGGGCCATCCATCAGGGGCCGCAGGCGCTGGAAGACCTGCGCCGCATCATGGCCGATGTCATGGCCGCCTTCCGCCCCGGCCGGAACGGCTGGCTGACCGCGCTTCTCGGCGGCAGGCGGGTCGAACGCATCCTGCTTGCCGCCACCAAGGCCGATCACCTGCATCACAGCCAGCACCCCGCCCTGACCGCCATCATGCAGGCCATGCTGCGCGAGGCGAAGGATCGCGCCGAATTCGCCGGTGCCCTGACCGGGGCCATGTCGCTTTCGGGCTTCCGCGCCACGGTGGAAGAGACGATCACCCGCGATGGCCGCCCGCTCGATTGCGTGCGCGGCCGCCTGCGCGACGGGCGCGAGGTGGCGATGTATCCCGGCCGCCTTCCCGACGATCCCGCCCGCCTGCTGTCGCCCGCCCGTCAGGGGGCGGAAAGCTGGCTTGACGCCGAATACGGCCTGATGACCTTTGAGCCGCCCCTGCGCATGTCGCGCAGACCGGGCGAAGGCCCGCCCCACATCCGGCTGGACCGCGCCCTCGAATTCCTGATCGGAGACAGGCTTTGACCGCCGACAAACCCTTCATCCTGGAACTGGAGACCCGCGCCGATCCGGCGCTTGCCCCGCCGGTTCCTGACCTTCTGCCCGATGGCCGCGCCATGCAGGCCGCGCTGCGCCTTGGCGCGCGGCGGCCACGCTCGGCCCTCGGGCGCTTTGCGATCTGGGCCTTCGGGGCGCTGTTTTCCTTCATCCTCTCCGTCGCTGCCTGGGATTTCGTCACCGGCCTGCTCACCGCGAACACCCTTCTCGGCACCATCGCGCTTACCCTTGTCGGGCTGGCCACCCTGGCCGCGGCCCTCCTCGCCCTGCGCGAGGCCGCGACCTTCGCCCGCCTCGCCCAACTCGATGGCCTGCGCCAGCGCGCCGCCGAAAGCGCAACCCTGCCTGACGCCCGCCGCGTGACCGCCGACCTCGCCGCGCTCTATGCCCGGCGCGGCGACATGGCCTGGTCGCTCTCGCGGCTGAAGGAACGCCAGGGCGAGGTGCTGGATGCCGATGCCCTCCTTCGCCTGGCCGAAGGGGAACTGATGGCCCCCCTCGACACCGCCGCCCGGGCCGAGGTGGAGGCCGCCGCAAGGCAGGTCGCCACCGTCACCGCCCTCGTTCCCCTTGCACTCGCCGATGTGGCCATGGCGCTGTTCGCCAATCTCCGCATGATCCGCCGCATCGCCGAAATCTATGGCGGGCGGGCAGGAACGCTGGGTTCCATGCGCCTCCTGCGCCGGGTCTTCGGGCATCTTGTCGCCACCGGGGCCGTGGCGCTGACCGATGATCTGATCGGCTCCGTCGCGGGCGGCGGCGTGCTGTCGAAACTCTCGCGCCGCTTCGGCGAAGGCGTGGTCAACGGCGCGCTGACCGCCCGCGTCGGCATCGCCGCGATGGAGATCTGCCGCCCCCTGCCCTTCGCCGCCCTCCCCCGCCCCTCTGTCACCCAGACGCTCAGCCGCGCCCTTGCGGGCCTGCTGAACCGGGGCGACACCGGCCGCGACGAGGACGCCTCGAAGGTCTGATCCTACAGCCCCTCCGCAATCCGGCGGAACAGCGCGATATTGCCCGCGGCCACGCCCGGCTCTTCGAAGCCGCGATCCGCGGCATTCACCGCGATCACGATGTTCCGCGCCCGGTCGATCCAGATATACTGCCCATAGATGCCTTGCGCGTTCACCTCACCCGGCCCCGCGCCCTCGGCGATCCACCACTGATAGCCATATCCCGCCCCGCCCGGGGCCGTCGGCACAGTCGAGGCTTCCACCCAATCGCGCGGCACGATCTGGCGGCCCTGCCAGATCCCGCCCTGCGCGATCATCTGGCCAAAGCGCGCATAATCCCGCGTGGTCACGTTCAACCCGCCCAGGACAAAGCTCACGCCATAGCCATCCGTCAGGTAATAGGGCGCCACCTCCATCCCCAGCGGGCCAAGGATATGCCGCTCCAGCAATTCGGGAATATCCTCGCCCGTCGCCCCCCGGATGATCATGCCCAGCACATGTGTGTCGATCGACACGTAATGCCACCGGCTGCCCGGCTCCGCCGCCCGCTCCGTCAACCCGGCGGCAAAGCCGTCCATGGATTGGCCCAGCGCCAGCACCCGCCCCATGCGGTTGATATCCGACCAGAAGTCCAGATAGTCCTCGTTGAAGGCCACCCCCGACGACATCGTCAGGATGTGCCGCACCGTCGCCCCGTCATAGGCCGACCCCGCCAGTTCCGGCGCATATTTCACCACCGGATCGTCAAGGCTGTCGATATGGCCCTCGGCCAGAACGATCCCGAACAGCGCCGAAAGAAAGCTCTTCGCCACGCTCCAGGAAATCCGCAGATCCTCGGGGCCAGTCCCAAGGTGATAGCTTTCGTGGACGATCTGCCCGTCCTTCAGCACGACCAGCGCCGTCACATTGCGCGCGACGATCCACTCCGCCACCTCGGGCGGCAACACCGCCTCGGGCCCCTTGGGCAGGGGGCTGACAGGCCCCTCCCCGCGCGACAGCGCCCGTGTCAGGAAAAGCCGGTCCATATGGCTGAAATTCCCGACGATGCGATCCTCGGCGAACAGGCTGTTCACCGCCATCAGCCGCGAAATCTCATCCCGTTTCCACAGCGCCAGCGCCGCAACCAGCACCAGCACGACTGCCACCACCCGGCCCAACCTGCGCATCACATCCCCCCGTTTTCCGCAGGTCTGCCACGCCAATGCACGCTTGCCAATCGCATCGTGACGTCACGCCACGGCACCCCAGCGCAGCCAGCGCCCATGAAAACAGGCCCGCCCCAGCGCCCGCCTCTCGCCGCCCGGCCAAAGCCGCAGGGTCAGCGCCGCCCCATCGGGGCGGCCATCCGCCTCCATCGCCAGATGGGCCAGCGGCGCCGCCTCCGTCGCCCGCGCCCCCGCGGCCTTCAGCGCCGCATCGCAGCGCGCCTGCGTCCCGGGCGGGAAATACTGCCAGGCGACGGTATGGAACACCACATGCACCCGCCCCGGCATCGGCACCTCCAGCCGCCGCTCCAGCCAGTCCGCCGCATCGCCGCGTTCCAGCACCGGGCGCAGCCGCACAGCCTCGGCCAGCGCGGCCTCTGTCCGAAGCAGCCGGTCCGGCTGATCCGGCCAGAGATAGGCCAAAAGCCGCAGCCTGTCGCGCGCGGGGTCCAGCGGGTTGATGTCCACCCCCCGCCGCTCTGCAATGGCAAAGGGCGCGGGCGGCGGCAGCGCCCCCTCCCATTCCGGCATCAGAAGGATCAGCCCCTCCCCCCGCACCTCCCCCGGCAGGGACAGGCGGCAGCGATCCCACATCAGGTTCAACCCGCCCGAACAGCCCAGTTCCGACAGCGCCAGCGGCAGGCCGAACCGCGCCGCGATCACATGGCCCGCCGCGCACAGCGGGGCCGACCGCCGCACCTCGTTCGTCTGGGGCGGCTGGTCCAGCCAGCGCAGCAGATGCGCCTCATGCCGCCCCAGTGCCGCCAGCGCCGCCGCCACCGGATCGCCCCCGGCATAGGCCGCCGCCAACCCCGCATCCGCACCGTCCAGGATCAGCGCATGCAATCCCCCGGCCAGCCGCAAGGGAACCGCATCCCCGGCAGGCCCCGGCTCGCCCTGCCAGCCCAGGATGCGATCCGCCACCGCCGATCCCGGCATCAACCCCTCGGCCAACCCCGCCATCAGCCGCTCCATCAGCGGCGATCCCAGCCGCCCGCAGGCCCGCGCCTGCGACCGAAAGGCCGCCCGGACGCCCGCCTCCGTCACCTGAACTTGTCCAGCAGTTTCTGCATCGGGCTGCGCGTGTCGGGCGCGGCTTCGGGGGCCGCTTCGGGGGCGGCTTCGGGCGGGGCTTTCTTTCCCTCGGTCTGCGCGTCGGTATGCACAGCCGTCTGCACCGGGCTCTGCACCGGGCGCGGCACGCCATTCTTGCCTTCCGCCCTGTCCGATGACCGGGGCGGCGCTGTCCGCAGCGCCACCGCATTCATGAACCGCGCCCCGTCCCCCTCGGCCAAGGCCGCCGCGCCATCCGAAATTCCGCGCAGCAGATCATCCAGCCAATCCCTGTCCGCCTTTGCGAAATCGTTCAGGACATAGGCCGCCACCGCATCCTTGTGGCCCGGATGCCCGATGCCCAGCCGGACCCGCCCATAGCCATCCGTCCCCAGATGCTGATGGATCGACCGAAGGCCATTATGCCCCGCATGCCCCCCCCCGGCCTTGACGCGCGCCTTGCCCGGGGCAAGGTCCAGTTCGTCATGGAAAACCGTTATATCCTCGGGCGTTAGCTTGTAGAACACCATCGCCGCCCGCACGCTTTCGCCCGACAGGTTCATGAAGGTCTGCGGCTTGACCAGCAGCACCTTCTCCGCCCCCAGCCGCCCCTCGGCCACCTGCCCCTTGAACGCCGCCTTCCAGGGGCCAAAGCCATGATCCGCCGCGATCCGGTCCAGCGCCATGAACCCGATATTGTGCCGGTTCCCCGCATATTTCGCGCCCGGATTGCCCAGCCCCACAAAGAGTTTCACGCCCGTCTCCCCGCTGCCCGCAGTCCCCCAAGACCATTGCCCCAGCCCCACGCCCCGCGCAAGCCCAAGCCCGCCTGCCAATCCTTTCAGGGGCTTGACGCCACCCCGCCCCTGCCCGACCGTAACCCCCGGAAAAGAGGGGGCAAAGGTGCGGTATACGGTGGTCTGTTCGGTCAAGGATGAAGGGCCCTTTCTGGTGGAATGGGTCTCCTGGCAACGCCTGATCGGCTTCACCGACATCGTCGTGGTCAGCAATGGCTGCACCGATCACTCGCCCCGCCTGCTCGATGCCCTGGCACAAGCCGGCTGGATCACCCATCTCGTGCATGAGGTGCCCGATGGAAAACACATCACCGGCCGCAAGCTTGCCGCCGCCAAGTCATTGGAACAGGTGAACAATTCGGACTGGCTGATGGTCGCCGACGTGGACGAGTTCCTTGTCGTTCATCCCGGCGGGGGGCGGCTGCCCGATCTTCTCGCGGCACCGGGGCGCCCCTTCCTCGGCATGTCGATCCCCTGGCGCATCTTCGGCACGTCGGGCCGCCAGCACTGGGAAGACGGCCTCACCCACCGCCAATGCCTGCGCGCGGGCGTGGCGGGGGGGCGGCTCGGGGGCTGGCTGAAATCCATCCACCGCCGCCCCGACTGGTTCGCCCGATTGGGCGAACATTCCCCCAAACGCCTGCGCCCCCGCCGCCTCGCGCAATGGGGCAGCGACGGGATGATCTGGGTCAACCCCGCCGGGATCGAGGTGCCGGGCTGGCGCCCCGAGGAAGACAGCCTCCGCATCCTGCCCGAGGCGCTGCGCGGCTGGGAGGTGGCGCAGGTCAACCACTACATGCTGCGCTCGGCCGAGAGTTTCTCGCTAAAGCGCGGCACCCTGTCGCCCGTCGCAGGCAAGGATCGCTATACCGACGCCTATTACGACAAGGCCGAACAGAACGCGGTCGAAGACCGCAGCGCCCTGCGCCATGCGGCGGAATTCGACCGGATCCACGCCCAGGCGATGGCCCTTCCCGATGTCCACCGCCTGCACCATCTCTGCTGCGCCGATTACGTCCGCCGCCTCGCCGCCCGCTCCGGCCGCGATGCCATCGCCGATCCCCGCCTTGCCCATCACCTCGCCCTTGCAGGCGATCCACCGGCCTGAACGAAAAAGGGCGCGGCAGGTTTCCCCAACGCGCCCCCGTTTTCACGATCCTGCAGGATCACTCCGAAGCGGCAAGCCCCGACGGAGCGGCGATATTCGCGATCACGAAGTTCCGCGCGATCGTCGGCTTCACGCCCTTCGGCAGGTCCACGTCATTGATGTGGATGACGTCGCCGATCACCTTGCCCGTCAGGTCCACGGTGATGTGATCGGGGATATCCCCGGCCATCACTTCCAGTTCCACTTCCGGGCGCACCACGGTCAGCGTGCCGCCGCGCTTCAGGCCGGGGCTTGCTTCGTGGTTGATGAACTCCACGTGGATGAACAGGTTGATCCCACATTCTCCAAGTAAGTCGCTGATTTCGCTGTCGTAATCGTGATATTTCGCATATAAATCATGGCGTTGACGGC
>NZ_JAALFE010000016.1 GCF_011059185.1 Paragemmobacter kunshanensis
CTACGCCGAATTGGCCAGACGGGGCAGGCACAACGGCTCGAGCGCGAGACCGTCCTGCGTGATCTTGGCTATCTCAGGCAAGCTGCAGCATTGCCACACGCGCATGTGATTTGCGGAGAGGGTGGAACATTCATCCATCTTGGTTGGACCACCGTGTCGACCTTCGCGCCCATCGAGCGCTTTCCCTTGGCCGCTCTTGCGGTCGCACGTGGCACGCCGTTCATCGATATCCGACCCGTCACCGATGTCATCGCCTTCGCGAACCTGCCGCGGGTGGCGCGGGACGGATCGGTCGACCCTGACTCTTCGGGTCCCGGCAAGTCCGTGTCGCTGACCACCTACATCGACATGATCGAAGCCCTCGGTGCCAGGGTCGCCAACGATCCGCGCCCCTGTCGGTCAACCTAGTCACCACTCCCTCTCACCAAAACTCGAAAGGAGGCCAGCCATGGCCCGATCCCGCACGCCCAAATTCGATGCCTCCGAGGTCATCACAAACGAAATCATCCGTATCATCGAGCGCGGCGTCCTGCCGTGGCGCAAGCCCTGGACTGCAGGTGGCAGTTCTCGCCCCCTGCGCGTGGGCGGCGAACCCTACCAGGGAGTGAACAACTTTCTGCTAACGATGCGGACCGTGATGGCGGGCCACAGCTCTCCCTTCTGGATGACGTTGCTGCAAGCCAATGCCTTGGATGCAAAGGTTCGCAAGGGCGAAAAGTCCTCTGTCGTCGTTTACTACGGTCAAAGCCGGAGAGATGCCGGCGATGATCATGATCACAGCGACGGGGATGATCACTCCGAGGAAGCCCGTATCTTCCGCTTCCAGAAATCCTACCGCGTGTTCAATGCCTGCCAGATCGAGGGCTTGCCCGACAGCTTCTTCCCTGACCCGGAGCCCGTGCCCGAGCACCCGCCGTCCGAGCCTATCCCGCACATGCAGGCGTTTTTCGACGCCATCGACATCACGACGGTCTTCACGGGCACGGAGGCGTATTATTTGCCCCCCGTGGACAAGGTCTACATGCCATCCATCACGCGGTTCCAGGACCCGCGCAATTTCTACGGGGTCTGGGCCCATGAGCTCGCCCATGCCACGAAAGCCCCCCATCGACTGAACCGTGATTTCGGGTTCTCGAAGTTTGGCAACACGTCCTATGCGCGCGAGGAGATCGTCGCGGAATTGACCTCGGTGTTCCTGGGTCAGACGCTCGGCTTCACCGCGCATACGCTCGAGATGAATGCCGCCTATCTCCACAACTGGTTGCGCGTTCTTCGGTCGGACAAGGGCGCGATCTTCAAGCACGCCGCTGACGCGCAGCGCGCCTGTGATTATCTGATCGCCAGATCGGAGGTGGGCAGGGCAGGTCGCAGTGCCGAGGCCGCCTGACCGCACGGAGAACGGAGACACCCATGTCACGTAAGGAACCCAAAACGCTGCGGGTGGCCTGCTTCAACGACGGCCGCCGCAAGATCATCACCTTCAAGCGCGGTGCCTATTGGTGGAGCGCTGCCGAGGGCGCTTATCCGCTCTCGGCAGCGCTCGAGAGCATCAAGGAACAGGGTGGCTGGGTCGAAACCATCCCTAACCCGAATTACAGACCCAAGGGGCTGTTCGGGTAGGGCACCTTCTGCTTCGGCCCTTCCGCCAAGCAGAAAAGAAAAAGCAGGCTTTGGGAAGGGTGTTTCAACTTCTCAAAGGAGAGCCCTATGACCATCACTGCACAGCCCCAGACAGAA
The DNA here is from genome assembly GCF_011059185.1 of Paragemmobacter kunshanensis. GTDB lineage: Bacteria > Pseudomonadota > Alphaproteobacteria > Rhodobacterales > Rhodobacteraceae > Paragemmobacter > Paragemmobacter kunshanensis. The sequence continues at coordinate 1,738 of NZ_JAALFE010000016.1, forward strand.
TGCCCGGATCCGACCGTGATCGCGGCGCAGAACGACGCGTTTCGCAAGCTCGCATGCCTTGGAGTGCCGCCCGCGCAACCCATCCAGGGCCGCATGCATGTCACCCGCTCGCTTATGGAGGCCGGCGATGGCTTCATGGCCGAGGCGGTCAAGGCAACGGGTGAGTTTGCCACGTTCGAGCCTGAGAATGATCCCGAGGGCTGGCACGATTTCGGGGCGGTCGAGATCCGGGGAGAGACCGTGTTCTGGAAGATCGATCTCTATGAAGCAGACTCGGACTTCCGCTATTGGGCTGAGACCCCGGACAATCCTGCCACCACCATGCGCGTGCTGACCATCATGCTGGCGCGCGACTGGTAGGGCAGGGGACTCCTCACCCTGACATCTGAGACGATGAAGGCCCGCTGACCCCTCAAAGGGAAAGTGGGCCTTTTGTCGTGGTGATCCCTGAAGCCGGGGATTGGTCACGCGCGTGAGCGCGCGGGCCACACCTCACCCTCCTGGAAGGATATCCCATGACCATAAGCTTTGCTCCCCTTACCGTCGCTATCGGCGATCTGGTCCCGCATCCCGCCAATGTGCGCAGCAACGCGCCGGAAACCTATGACCCCGAAAACATCGCGCATCTGAAGGCCAGCATCGCCGTTCTGGGCCTCTTGCAGCCGATCCTGGTCCAGAAGTTCGGCGGCAAATACGCCGTGCTGGCCGGTGGCCGGCGGCATGCCGCGCTGAAGGAGCTGGTCGCTGACAAGGCCATCAAGGGCTTCACGGCGAAGACCAAGTTCATTGCATGGCGGTTTCAGGCTGTGACGAAGGTCTGTCTCGATAGCGAGACGCGTCGGCCTGTCGGCGACACGCAGCGCAGCGATGTGTGTTGCTCCGTGCATGATTGCTCGACCGAGACCTTCGTGGCTCATCCGGTTTGTGATCAGCCGCTGATAGAAGTCGTCCGTCTCCCCAACATAAAGAGGCTGCAGCAGGCCAAAGGCGCCGCTGCGAATAACCACATACACGCCAGAGGCACGGACAAAGACCGTGCCATGTAAAGGGTAGAGTTCGAAAGTGTATTGACGGCCGTTGAGGCCGTACAAGGTGACTGCAGCAGACATGCTCAATTTTTCCTTCTGAGCAGAGGTCGCCCTTGATGTCTCTTCTTGACCTCATCCGACAGGTGTTGTGAGATGATGGAGCACTGGGAGAAATCAGGACAACCGAGTTTCAACCAAGGTCCGAGGTTGGTTTGCAAGCCCTTCCTCGGACCACTTCATGTTGTGGCCGAATGGCTCACATCGTCAAACTGTCGTAAGCCGCACCTCGGTTCAACGCCATTTTTGGGGTGGCGCGGGCGATTTTTCGCTTGACGGTTTTCCTGCAACAGGGCGCAAGTGTTTGGAACTCAGGGATAAACCCTGGGATGGAGTTGTGGAAGTCCTCTGGGTTGCCAGCGTTTTCGGTGGGTTACGGATCGGCGTTCACGGTTGTCCAATCCCATGACCGCTGATTCGTACATTTCGGTTCTTCGGCGCACCGCGGACGAAAAAAATGCTGGCCGTCAGCCAAGCTGCCGGTGCAGAACGCATGTAGAACATCAGCTTCGAATCGTTCAAGCATGCCCCACTGGCCACAGACCATCCCGCCCGACCTCCGCCGTCGCCTGGAGAACATCATGGGCTATCGCCAGTTCGGCCCGCAGGATCTGTGGGGCGAGATCCGCGAGTGGCTGGAGCTGCATGGCATCGAGGTGCCGGCAGCGCTGCCGGAGGATGAGCGCCGTTAATCGCCCACCAGTGCATGTCTCGCGGCCACGGCCAAGAACGATGACCGGTTCATCCCGCGTGCCTTTGCGGTCTGGTCGATCGCGCGCAGCAGCTCGCGCTCCATGGTGATGTTGACCCGCTCCACCACTGAACCTGCGGCGATATAAGGGACGTGCATTAGAGATGCACCCGAAGCCAGCGCGGCAGCGACGTCTGCGCGCTTCCTGACCATGTCGAGCGGCGCGGGGTCGACGTCCGGCATATCCTCGAACCAAAGATCCAAGGCTTCGGCTGCCGCCGCTGGAATGCCGTCCCAGCTGTCGGCCGCGGCGAAGCATCCCGGAAGATCCGGGAAGGTCAGGCCGAAGGCGCTGTCACCATCCTGGTGCACAATGGCGGTGAAGTATTTCATGTCGAGTTCCGTTTGATTGGATGCCCGAAGGGGCGATGGACTGGATTGGTTGAACTGACTGACTGGGCTGTGGGCGGGGCTATAGCAGCCCCGCCTGTTCGTAGATGCTTCTGACTGTCCCCATCGGCAGGTCTTTCTTCGGGTGGGGTAGGATGACAGTCCTGTCGCCCTTCCGAAGCTTGAGGTGTGATCCTTTCTTGGAGATCTCCTCGAAACCTGCGTCTTTGAGTATCTTCAGGAGCTTCCGGGAATTCGTTTCAAGCTCCATCGCCCCTCCTTTCATGTGTATCCTTATACACATCACTTGAAGGCGCGTCAACTGAAAGTGTGTATCATTATACTCATTTAGATGCGCCAAACGGTTTACAGTCACCTCGCAACCCATTGAAATCATTCACCCTGAGAATTGCCCCGTTTACAGGGACAGGCCAGCAAAATCAAAGGTCAGGCTCTGCCTCATAATCGCAGGGTCGGGGGTTCGAGTCCCCCCCTCGCCACCACCGTCCCCCCCCAAGTGACCGGAACCGCCTGATCCGGACCGCGCTTTCCGTGGCAGGGGCCTGCCCTGCCTGCAGCGGCGGGTGGACATCCCGCGCCGCGCGATATCTTGTCTGCCGGACAATGCCGCAAGGAGATACGACATGACCACGCCGATGCTTTCCCTGAACGATGGGCGCAGCCTGCCGCAGATCGGCTTTGGCCTGTGGCAGGTGCCGGCGGATCAGACCGCGCGGGTGGTGGTCGATGGGGTGGCGGCGGGCTATCGGCTGATCGACGGGGCGGCGATCTATGGCAATGAAGAGGGTCTGGGCGAAGGCCTGCGCCGGATGGGCCTGCCGCGCGAGAAGGTCTTTGTCACCACCAAGGTCTGGAATGACAGGCAGGGCACCGACGAGACGCGCCGCGCGGTTGCGGAAAGCCTGGCCCGGATCGGGGTGGCGCAGGTCGATCTGATGCTGATCCACTGGCCCTGCCCGGCAGAGGGCAGGTTCCTTGACACCTGGAAGACGCTGATCGCGCTGCGGGATGAGGGGAAGGTCGCCTCGATCGGGGTGTCGAATTTCCGCGTGCCGGATCTGGAGCGGATCATCGGCGAAACCGGCGTCGTGCCGGTGCTGAACCAGATCGAACTGCATCCCCGCCTGCAGCAGGCCGAACTGCGCGCCTTCCATGCGCGCCACGGCATCGTCACGCAAAGCTGGACGCCGCTGGGGCAGGGGCGTTCCTTCGACGCGGGCCCGGTGCAGGCGGCGGCGGCCCGGCTGGGCCGCAGCCCGGCGCAGGTGATCCTGCGCTGGCATCTTGAACTGGGCTGCGCGGTGATCCCGCGCTCCACCCGGGCGGCGGGGCTGGCCGAGAATCTGGATATCCTCGATTTCTCGCTGACCGAGGCCGAGATGGCCGCCTTCGCCACGCTGGAGACGGGCGAAAGGACGGGGCCGGATCCGGCCAGCTTCAGCTGATCTTCGGGGGCTTCGGCCAGTATTGCCGCGCGGCGGCCAGCGCGAATTGCGCGGCCAGCCCGCCGGCAAGGATCAGGCTGTCGGCGAGGATATCCTCGCCCGTCACATGCTTTACCCCCTGCAGCCCGATGCAAAGCACCGATCCCAGCGCGAAGACGGGCAGCGCCTGACGCCCCAGCAGTTCGAAGGGCGCGGCGAGGGGATGGGCGCAGGCCCGCCGCACCGCCGGGAAGGAGGACAGGAAATAGGCCAGCGCCAGGATATGCAGCAGGCGCGGGCCGGTGACATAGGTCTTGTCGAAGGCCGTCAGGTTCCAGGGCAGGTTGAAGGTTTCGCGCAGCAGCCACAGGCTGTTGCCCGTCAGTTTCGACACGGCGGGGATCTGCACCGACAGCGCCGCATAAAGCAGGAAGAGCCCGGTCGCCACCTGCAGCCAGCGCCGCACCGGCACAAGGCGGCGCCCCTCTTTCAGCGCGACGCCGGTGACAAGGCCGGTGACGAAGATCACCTGCCAGGTCAGCGGGTTGAAGAACCACACCCCCGAGGTGGGATAGTTCGGCGGCCCCAGCCGCCAGATCCCCGCCACCAGCCAGAGCGCGACCGACCCCGCCAGCAGCCAGAGCGGCCAGCGCCAGGCGAGGAACAGCAGGATCGGCGCAAAGGCCAGCAGCACAAGGTAAAGCGGCAGGATGTTCACATAGCCGAACTGATGGGTCAGGATCACCAGCCCGATCAGCGTGCGCAAGGGATCCAGCCAGACCCATTTCATCTGGTTCTCGAACAGCGATTCCGCATTGCCCAGCCACAGCGCCACGGCCGCCGCCGCCGCCAATGCGGCGAAGGTGGCCAGGATATGAACCAGATACAGCGTCCAGACCCGCCGCCACACACGGGCGAGCCCGGTCCAGAGCCGCATCGACGCCTCGCGGAAATCGGCGGAATAGGCGAGGCCCGCCGCAATGCCCGACATCAGCACAAAGCCCTCGGCGGCATCCGAAAAGCCGAAATTCCGGCTGGTCGCCCCTTCATAGATGTTGCCCGGAACATGGTTGATGAAGATCATCACGAGGCAGAGGCCACGGAACACGTCAAGCCGCGGGTCGCGGGTTTTCAGGGGGGCAGCCGGGGCTGGGCTTGGGGCGGGCATGGGTCACCGATTGGCCGGGAGGTCCGGGCTGGGGGCTGGGCTGGCGCGGCTATTGCCTGCTTGGCGTCGCTTGCGCAAGGCCCGCCCGGGGCTGGCGGCGCGGAGGCGGCAGAAGGCCGCCCGCGCCGCAGGTCAGGCGGCGGCGTCGAAGGGGGCTGTCTCGCCCTCCCACCGCCGCAGGACGGCATCGTGCAGCCCCATGACGGGGGCGGGGCTGGCCTCGGTCGGGGTCAGGAACAGCCCGCCCCGGCTGGGCCGCGAGGACAGCGCGATGATCACCGGGGCCAGCACCATGGGCAGCGCCACCGGCATCAGCCAGGGCACAAGCTGCGGCGACAGCCATTGCGCGAAGGCCAGCACGGTGCCGCCACTGGTGACGATCCAGTGCGAGGCCGCCCAGGCATCGCGAAAGGACAGCGTGCCGTCGCCACGCGTCTGCGCGGGCCAGCCGCCATCGGCCCCGCGCAGCACCTGCAGCACCGAGCGGGTCTGGAACATCAGGAAAATCGGCGCGGTGATCGAGGAGAAGACAAGCTCTGCCATGGTTGATTGCAGTGCCCGGAAGCCGCCGCCAAAGCCGCGCGCGCGGCCGCGCAGGGCGGCATCGGCCAGGATCAGCAGTTTCGGCAGGAACAAAAGCCCGCCGATCCCGATGGCAAGGCCAAGCGCCTTGGAAACCTGGCTGACCGGGATCACCGGGAAGGGCCAGTATTCGATGGGGAAATAGTCGATCGGCGGGGCAAAGAGCGGGGCCGCGATCGAGGCGGCAAGGAAAGCCAGCCAGAAGACGGGCGAGATATAGGCAAGGATGCCCTGCAGAAAGACGAAGCGGCTCCAGCCTTTCAGGCCGGGGGCGAGGATCAGGCGCGCATGCTGCAGGTTGCCCTGGCACCAGCGGCGGTCGCGCTTGGCATGGTCGATGATGTTCTCGGGGGCTTCCTCATAGCTGCCCTGCAGATCGTCATCCACCCGCACCGTCCAGCCCGCGCGGGCCAGAAGCGCGGCTTCGACATAGTCATGGCTCAGGATATGGCCGCCAAAGGGCGGCGGGCCGGACAGTTCCGGCAGGCCGCAGCTTTCGGCAAAGGCGCGGACGCGGGTGATGGCGTTATGGCCCCAGAAGGGGCCGGTGCGCCCCTGCATCATGGCAAGGCCCCGCGCGAAGACGGGGGAATAGAAGCCGCCCGCGAATTGCATGATCCGGCCAAAGCGCGACCGGGCGCGGATCACCTTGGGCAGGGTCTGCAGCAGGCCCAGCTCCGGCGCGGCCTCCATCCGGCGGACCATTTCCACCATGGTCGCGCCTTCCATCAGGCTGTCGGCGTCCAGGATGATGGCATAGGTATAGGCCGCCCCTGCGCGCTTGATGAAATCCTCGATATTGCCGGCCTTGCGGCCTTTGTTGTTCGTGCGGCGGCGATAGAAGATGCGCCCCTCGCCATGTGTGTCGGCCAGCAGGCGCAGGAACCAGATGCGTTCGCGCGCCGCCACCTCGTCATTGCGGGTGTCGGACAGGATGGCGAAATGGAAGCGGTCGCCAAAGCCCGTGGCGCGCAGCGAGGCATCCATCGCGGCGATCCGGGCGAAGGTGGCGACCGGGTCTTCGTTATAGACCGGCACCAGCACCGCCGTCATGGCGCGGATGGGCCCCGGATCGCGCGGCACGGCGGGGGGCTTCGTGGTCAGCCCGGCAAGCGCGGTGAAGGCCCCCCAGGCCAGCCAGAAGGTCGAGGCGAAGATCAGCCCCGCGCGCAGCGGATCAAAGGCATCGAACCCGTCCGACGCGCCGAATTGCAGGAAGACGACAAAGGCCAGCGCCGCCGCAAGAAGGGCCGCCGCAAGGGCGAGGGTGCGCGTCACATACACCCGGTTGCCAGGGGCGAAGGGGCCCCCCATGGCATCAGTGCCCGGCTTTCCGCAGCCGCGCGGCACGGGGGCGCAGCAGCGCCAGAAGCCCGCCCTGCCCGGGCGCGGATTCAAGCTGCTGCAGGGGCATGGCCAGCGGCGCATCGGGCAATCTGCCCAGATCCTCGGCCAGGCGGTCGAGATCGAATTGGTCCGGCTGCGCGAGATCCATCATTTCGCGTTGATCCACTGATAGAGCCAGGTTTCCGTCAGTCTGCGGTCAAACCCGGCGAGATGCGCCGAAAGTTCGACCACGGCTTCGTCTTCGGCCGAAATGTCGATCACCAGCCGCCAGATATCGGTGCCTGCGATCTTTTCCAGCACGGACCCCGTCAACTCGCCATTGGCGATGGTGACCACGGGTTCGATTTCGGTTTCGCCATCCAGCGGGCCGATCAGCCCACCCCGGAAATCCACGACGAACTTGCGCGTGCCCTGCTGCGCCTCGACCCCGGCAAAGCCGCCATGTCCCGAACGGGTCTCGAACACATAGGCCAGCGGTTCGTCCGTGTCATGCGCAAGGTCGCCCCAATGCAGCCGATAGGCGAATTCCCGAGCATCGCCCGCCTTCACCGGCGCCTCTGGCACCCAATAGGCGACGATATTGTCGTTCGCCTCAAGATCCGAGGGGATCTCGACCAGGCGCACATTGCCCCGGCCCCAGTCGCCCAGCGGCTCCACATCCAGCGAGGGGCGGCGCTCATAGCGCGCGCCGGTATCCTGATAGCTGTCGAAGGCCCGGTCGCGCTGGTGCAGGCCGAAGCGGCGCGGCGCGGTTTCGGTGAAATAGCTGCCGGTCAGGCGCGGCGGGTTGTTCAGCGGCCGCCAGATGATATCGCCATCGGCGCGCAGGATGCGCAGGCCGTCGCTGTCATGCACATTGGGGCGGTAGTCATCGAATTCGGCGCGGTTCTTTTCCGAAAACAGGAACATCGAGGTCAGCGGGGCCACGCCCAGCTCGGCCACGTCCTGCCGGAAGAACAGGCGCGCGGTCACATCCATCAGCGTCTCGCTGCCCGGGGTGATGACAAAGCGGTAGGCCCCCGTCACGCTGGCGCTTTCCAGCGTGGCATGCACGGTGATGCTGTCGCCGCCCGCCGGATCGCGTTCCATGTAGAAGCGCGAGAAGCGGGGGAATTCCTCGCCCTGGGCGGTGGCGGTGTTCAGCGCAAGGCCGCGCGCCGAAAGGCCATAGGCCGATCCGCGCCCCAGCGCCCGGAAATATGATGCGCCGACGAAGGCCACCAGTTCATCCCATTTGTCGGGGCGGTTCAGCGGATGGTTCAGCCGGAACCCCGCCACGCCCGGCAATTCGGCATGTTCGGGCACGCGGGTGGCCAGATCGTTCAGATATTCGAAATCGTCGGTGGAAAAGAGCATCTCCGTCGCCGTGCCGCCGGCCACTTCGAACAGGCGGACGGGTTCGGGGAACAGCCAGCCCATATGGAACGCGGCCAGGCGGAAACGGGTCTTTTCGCCGGTCCAGCGGGCGCTGTCGTCGCGAAAGCGGATCAGGCGGTAATCGTCATAGTTCAGCTCGCCCAGAAAGCCTTCGGGGGCGGGGGCGGTGACATGCGGTTGCTGGGCCAGCAGGCGCATCTCTTCGGTCAGGATGTCGAACGAGAATTGCTGCGCCGCCGCAACCGGCTGGGCCGGGGTTTCGGGGGCGGTGACCGTTTCCTGGGCAAAGCCGGCAACCGGCAGGGCCAGCAGCGAAACCGGCAGGACCGCGCCCGCCACGGAGAGAAGTTCCCGGCGCGACAGCCTGGATGTCTTGGGGCCTGCGATCGTCATAGAGGTATAGAACCCAACGGTTTTTTCCCGCGCCATGCTCGGCGCGACTCAGCGCGGCATATAGGGGCGAGTGAAGGACAACTGCAAGGCGCGTTCAACCGGCTGTGAAGCGGGAAGCGTTAATTTGCCGAAGCGTGGCGCGCGAGTTGCACAAATTTTGGGATCAGGCCCATGCTGCGCCTGCGAAATGATGCGCAACCGGATCCCGGCGCCCCCCCCGCCGCTGCGGTTGCGCCATCCCGCCGCCCGGCCCTGCCGCGCCCTGCGGCACCCATGCCACAGAGCGGCCGCGATCCGTCGGGAAAGGGATGTCAGGCATTCTTTTGAATGCATTTCCTGAGATCAGTGGTCGGGGTATTGGAAACGACAGGCTTTTCAGCAAGACAGGCAGGCAACCGGGCCAGATGCTGGGCGGAAGGACACAGAAACGTAACGGCCCGGAAGGGCTGTTTGCCGCGCTGGCCGAGCCGCGCCTGGCCTTTTTCGAACAGTCCCTGACCCAGGCCCCGCTGCGCGGGGTGATCGTCTTCGTGCTGGCCATGCTGGGGCTGAGCGTCTTTCTGGTGCTGGCCGAGATACGGGCCGTCGACAATGGATCGACGGTCGATCTTCTGCCCAGCGAGACGGTCTTTCCCATCCTGATGGGCATGGCGGTCTTTCCGCTGCGGATGATCCTTGTGCCGCTGGGCACCTATGCGCTGTGCTTTGCACTGGCCTTCCTGCTGCGCTGGTGGCTGGAGCCCGCCTATCTGCCCGAAGGGGTGCCGGTGCCGGGCTTCCTGCTGGCGGCGATGGCGCTGAATGCGGTGCCTGCGGTGCTGGCGGGGCTGGCCGGGCGGCTGGCCATCGCGCTTTGCGCGCATCGCCTGCGCTATCGCGACGCGGCGCTGTCGCTGACCATGACGCTGGCCTATCTGCTCTTGGGTGGGGGCATGGTCATCGCGGTGACGGCGCTGCTTTACGATCCGGCCTGGATCCCCGGCGCGACCGGCGGGCTTGACGCGGCGGGGGCGGGCCTGTTCCGCGTGGCGCGCATCGCGCTTTGCGGCGCGGTGCTGACGCTGGTGATGCTGGACCGGCCCAACCGGCGCAACCTGACCGTGGCCTTCGCCGTGCTGCCCGCCTTTCTGCTGCTGGGGGTGCTGCGCCACAATGATATCTGGCTGCATCCGACGCTGGATGTGGAACTTCTGGCGCTGGCGGTGGTGCTGCTGGCCCCGGTCTATGCCGCGATCCTGACCAATGTGATCGGCGTGATCGCCTATGTCGCCATCACCGGCGAATTCCTGGTGCAGTTCCCCATCTCCTCGCCCGAGGTGCTGCGCCTGGAACTGGTGTCGATCCTGCTGCTGGCGCTGCTTTACCTGCTGCTGCTGCAGCGCCATCAGGCCACCATGCGCGCCCGCGAGACGCGGCAGACCATCTCGCGCCTGATGCGGGTGCAGTCGCTGGCCAATATCGGCTATTTCGTGCTGGATACCCAGACCGGCGAGGTGCGGGTCGATGACGTGGCGGCGGGCATCCTGGGCACCGCGCCGCGCTTTGCGATCGCGACGATCCTGCAGCGCGTCCCCCCCGCCGACCGCGCCGGGATCGAGGTGGCGCTGGCCGAACGGATGCTGACGACGCGGACGCTGTCCTTCCTTCTGGGCGAAGGCCCCGACTGGCAGGAAGAGGGCGCGCGAAAATACCTGACGGTGCATGCCTGGTACGAATCGCGCGCCGGGGGGCGGGTTCTGGCCTATGGCGCCGTGATCGACCTGACGGCAGATCACGCAAGGGAAGAGGCGCTGGGCCAGGCCCTGTCGCGCCTGTCCGATCAGCAGGACCGGCAGACGCGGATGTTCTCGATCGTGTCGCATGAGTTGCGGACGCCGGCCTCGGTCATCTCGATGCTGATCGAGGAACTGGAGGGCGGCGCGAAATGGGCCGAGATGGGCCCCCGCCTGCGCGCGGTCAGCGAACAGTTGCTGTCGGTTCTGGCCGACATGCGCCAGGCCGTCCGCCCGCAGGAAAACCTGCCCGTTACCCTGACCTCGTTCCTGCCCAAGGATCTGGCGGAAACGGTGCGCAACACCTTCCTTCTGATGGCCGAGGCGAAGGGGATCGAGATCGACCTGAACCTTTCCCCCGAGGCGGCGCTGCCGCGCCGGTCGGATCGGGTGCGGCTGATGCAGGCGCTGTCGAACCTGGTGAAGAATGCCATCCTGCATTCCGGCTGCCAGCGGATCACCCTGTCCTATGCCGAAGAGGACGGGGCGGAACAGCGCTTTGGCCTGTGGCAGATCGCCGATGACGGGCAGGGCGTGCCGCCCGCGCTGCGGGCCGATCTCTTCAGCCCCTTCCGCCGGGGCGAGGGGCCGCGCAGCACGCAGGTGGATGGGTCGGGCCTTGGGCTTTATGTCACCAAATCCTCGATCGAACTGCTGGGCGGCACGGTGGGCCATCAGCCGGGGCCTGCGGGCGGATCGGTCTTCCTGCTGCGCCTGCCGATGCTGGCGGCCGAACCCGTGGCCCTGCCCGGACCTGCGGCGGAACCCGCCGCCGCCCGCCCGGCCCGCGACTGGCGCAGCCATCGCGTGCTTCTGGTCGAGGACAGCGACCTGATCGGCGAATTGCTGGTGGCCCGGCTGAAACGCGTCTTCGGCGCGGTGGATTGGGCGCGCACCGGCATCGAGGCGCTGGCGCGATACGAGGCCGAGCGCCCCGATGTCGTGCTGACCGATCTCTTCATGCCCGAAATGGGCGGGGATGACCTGACCGCCGCGCTGCGCGCCAAGGGGGCGGATTGCCCGATCATCGGCATGACGGCCGCCGCCATCGGCGATGAACGCACCCGCTTCGAAGAGGCGGGCACCGATCGCGTGCTGACGAAACCCGTCTCGACCGGCCAATTCCTCGATGTGCTGGACGAGCTGGACCGCCAGCGCGACCGCCCCGCCGCCGAATGATCAGCCGCGCCTTGCGGCTTCGGCCTCTGCCTCGTGGCGCAGGATCTGCATCAACTCGGCCAGGCCCTTGCGGCTGCGTTCGTCCATCAGGCGGCCCTCGGCATCAAAGGCGCTGCGGGACTGGGCGATCAGCACTTCGGGGCCGGTGATCAGCCGGGGCCGGAACGGCGTCAGGCACAGCCGCAGCGAATATTGCGACCTTTCTCCCCCGGCGCGGCCATCGGCGGCCGACAGGATCGCCACCGGCTTCTCGCGCCAGGCCGCCCCCGGCACGCGCGACACCCAGTCGAGCGCGTTCTTCAGCACGCCGGGCAGGGCCTTGTTGTATTCCGGGGTGGAAATCACGATGGCATCGGCGGCCCTGATCTGGCCATGCAGCGCCAGAACACCGGGGGGGAAGCCCTCGGCGATCTCCAGATCCTCGTCGAACAGCGGCAGGCGCAGATCGGCCTCGGTCTGCACTGCCTCGCCAAAGGCACGGCGCGCCTCGGCCAAGAGCAGGCGGTTGGTGGAAGCCTGGCGCAGCGCGCCGGGAATGCCGAGAAGGGTAAGCATGTCGATGGGGCCTTTCCACGCGGTCTGGCAGGCAACCTAAGCGGGCGGGGGGCGAGTGCAAGGGGGCAGGGGCGCAGGCCCGGCCCGGTCAGCCTTCGGATGTGCGGTCATGGCGGGGCAGGCCGTCATGGATATCGGCCCAGGCCACCGCTTCGGCCATATGGACATGCGCCTCGGGGTGGAAGGCGGCAGGATCGTCCAGCGTGCCCGCATGCAGGTGGATCTCGCCCGGAAACCGGTCGGCCCGATAGGCCAGCGGCGTGCCGCAGGCGGGGCAGAAGACCCGCTCCACCCCCGGCGAGGAGCGGTAGATCGCAGGCTTGCCCGAAAGCCAGGCAAAGGCCGCCTCGCTCACCCCAAGGAACGAGGCGAAGGCCGATCCCGTCGCGCGGCGGCAACTGTCGCAATGGCAATGCATCTGCCACAGGGCCGGTTCGCCCGCGCGATAGGTGATGCTGCCGCAAAGGCAGCGGCCGGTGATCGCTGTCTGCATTCCGCCAGCCTAGCCCGGCGCAGGCGGGCGGGAAAGGGGCGGCTTTTGTCCACAGAAGATTTGGCCAGAAATCACTTTACAGGGTTCCCCTTCTGTAACACCATATTTAGTATGGGTGCAGAGAGGCAGACGCAGTGATTTGCCTGATGCGCAGCTTCTAGTGGATGACCAATCTGCAGAAGCTTCATGGTGGGGCAGGGCATGTCGCTTGTAGAAGATTTCCTTTCCTCGGACGACCAGCACCCGATCGACATCGTCGAAACCCTGGCCGAATGGCATGACTGGGAATTCGACCGCGTCACCGATGACCAGATCGCCATGGCGGTCGAAGGGCAGTGGCGCACCTACAGCCTGACGCTGGCCTGGTCGGCGCAGGACGAAACGCTCCGCCTGATCTGCACATTCGAGATGGAGCCGCCAGAAGGCCGCATCGGCGCGCTTTACGATGTGCTGAACCGCTGCAACGACATGGTCTGGACCGGCGCCTTCACCTGGTGGGAAGAGCAGAAGCTGATGGTCTGGCGCTATGGCCTCTTGCTGTCGGGCGGGCAATATGTGACCGCCGATCAGATCGACCGCCTGATCGCGGCGGCGGTTGCGGCGGCGGAACGCTTCTATCCGGCCTTCCAGCTTGTCTCTTGGGGGGGCAAGGCCCCGGCCGAGGCGATGAATGTCGCCATTGCCGAGGCTTACGGTCGCGCCTAACCTGCCCCCCGGTTGAAGCGGGGAGAGATGATGGCGCTGGAACGCGTGGCTCGGGACGGGCTGGTTCTTCTGGGATGTGGCAAGATGGGAACGGCCCTGCTGACGGGCTGGCTGGGCGCGGGCGTGCCTGCGCGGTCGGTCTGGGTGATCGAGCCGAACCCTTCGGATTGGCTGAAGGCATCCTCTGTGCATCTGAACGAAGGGGTTCCCCCTGCGCCCGCCGTGGCCCTGCTGGCCGTGAAGCCGCAGATGATGGGCGCGGCATTGCCTGCCCTGCAGGCGCTGGGCAACGGGGCGACGCTTTTCGTCTCCATCGCGGCGGGCACCACCATCGCCGCCTTCGAGGCGGCCCTGGGTGACCGCACCCCCATCGTGCGCACCATGCCCAACACGCCCGCCATGGTGAACCGGGGTATCACCGCGCTCTGCCGCAATGGCCATGTGGGCGATGAGGGCATGGCGCTGGCCGTCGCCCTGATGGCGGCGGTGGGCGAGACGGTGATCCTGGACGGCGAGCATCAGATTGATGCCGTGACGGCGGTGTCGGGGTCGGGCCCCGCCTATGTCTTCCACCTGATCGAGGCGCTGGCAGCAGCGGGCGAGGCCGAGGGGCTGTCGCCCGAGGTGGCGATGCAACTGGCCCGTGCCACGGTCTGCGGCGCGGGGGAACTGGCGCATCGCTCGGCAGAGAGCGCGGCGCAGCTGCGCGTCAACGTCACCTCGCCCGGCGGCACGACGGCGGCGGCGCTGGCCGTGCTGATGCCGGAACTGCCGGGGCTGATGGCGCGCGCGGTGAAGGCCGCGGCGGATCGCGGGCGGGAGCTGGGCAAGTGACGATCACCTATGACGACTTCCAGAAGGTCGATATCCGCGTGGGCCGCGTGGTGCGGGCCGAACCCTATCCCGAGGCGCGCAAGCCCGCGATCAAGCTCTGGGTCGATTTCGGGCCGGAGATTGGCGAGAAACGCTCTTCCGCCCAGCTGACGCGGAACTATACCCCAGAGGGGCTGCTGGGCCGTCTGGTGATGGGGGTGGTGAATTTCCCGCCCCGCCAGATCGGCAAGGTCATGTCCGAGGTGCTGGTGCTGGGCGTTCCGGATGCCGAGGGGGAGGTTGTCCTTCTGGCCCCGGATCAGGATGTGCCGCTTGGGGGGAGGATGTTCTGATGAAGCTTCTGATCACGCGCCGGATGCCCGCGCGGGTGCTGGCCGCCGCAGAGGCGCGCTTCGACGTCACCTCGCGCGAGGAAGAGGCGCGGGTGCTGACAGCCGATGAACTGCGCGCTGCGCTGCGCGACTATGACGTGGTCATGCCCACGCTGGGGGATCGTTTCCAGGCGGATGTCTTTGCCGATGTGCCTGCGCCCCGCTGCCGCCTGCTTGCCAATTTCGGGGTGGGCTACAACCATATCGACGTCGAGGCCGCCCGGGCCGCAGGCGTGGCCGTCAGCAACACGCCCGGCGCGGTGACGGATGCCACGGCGGATATCGCGCTGTCGCTGATCCTGATGACGGCGCGGCGGCTGGGCGAGGGGGAGCGTATCCTGCGCGCCGGCCAATGGGTCGGCTGGGGGCCGACGCAGATGCTGGGCACCCATGTCAGCGGCAAATCGGTGGGGATCATCGGCATGGGCCGCATCGGCAAGGCCATCGCCCGGCGCTGTCAGGCGGGCTTCGGGATGGAGGTGGTGTTCCACAACCGATCCCCGGTGGCGGATGCAGGCGTTCCCGCGCGGCAGGTGGCGATGGCTGAAGCGATGGCACAGGATTTCGTCGTCGTCGCCGTGCCGGGTGGCAAGGCCACCCATCACCTGATCGATGCGGCGGCCTTTGCCGCGATGAAACCCTCGGGCATCTTCATCAACATCGCGCGCGGCGATGTGGTGGACGAGGCCGCGCTGATCGCGGCCCTGTCCGGGGGCCGCATCGCGGGGGCGGGGCTCGATGTCTATGAATTCGAACCGCAGGTTCCGCCCGCGCTGATGGCGATGGAGAATGTCACGCTCCTGCCCCATCTGGGGACGGCGGCGCTGGAGGTGCGCGAGAACATGGGGATGATGGCGGTCGGGAACCTGATCGCCCATCTGGAGGGGCGCGACCTTCCCAACCGGGTGAACTGATGGTGGGGGGCGATTTCTGCACACAGAAATCGCAACGGAAAATGCACACATTTTCCGGCGCGGAATTTGTGTGCAAATTCCGCCTGCGCGGGGGGCAGCCGTGATCCTGTCGCGCGGGCGGGGCTACCTCTTCCTTCATATCCCCAAGACCGGGGGCACGGCGCTGACGCTGGCGCTGGAGGCGCGGGCCATGAAGGACGACATCCTGATCGGCGACACGCCCAAGGCCCGCGCGCGGCGGGGGCGGCTGAAGGGGCTGCCCGCGAAGGGGCGGCTCTGGAAACATTCCACCCTGGCCGATCTCGACGGGCTGCTTTCGCCGGATGATCTTGATGCCCTTTTCATCCTGACCCTCGTGCGCAACCCATGGGACCGGATGGTCAGCTATTACCACTGGCTGCGCGGGCAATCCTTTGCCCATCCCGCCGTGGCCCTGGCCAAGGCGCAGGGCTTCAGCGCCTTTCTCAACCATCCCGACACGCAGGCCGCCTTTGCCGCCTGGCCCTATGGGGCCCATGTCACCGATGCGCGGGGGCAGGAGCGCGCCACCCTTTTCGCCCGGCTGGAACATCTGGACAAGGACCTGATCCCCTTCGAGACGCATCTGGGCTTTCGACTGACGCCCCTGCCGCGCGCCAATGACAGCGCCCGCGCCCGCGACTGGCGGCCCTATTACAGCGATGCCGATGCCGCCCTGCTGGGCAGGCTCTGCGCCCGCGATGTCGCGCGCTTCGGCTATGGCTTCGATCCGGGCTGACCGTTCGCGATTTCGACACAATCCATCAAGCGAATGCCCGGCTTTTGCCCTTTCGGCGACAAAGCCCCCCGTCATCCTGCCCCGGTATCATTGCTTGCGAGAGGGCAGGTCCGTGGGTTCATCTGTTGCGCATCATGACGGGGCGGGGGTTCCGGCCATCCTGGTGGATGGGCTGGCCGCCACGCAGAAACTCGCCACGTCCGATGGCTGGGTCGAGGTCGGCGATCTGGAGCCGGGCGATCCGGTGCTGACCTTCGAACAGGGCGAAATGCCGGTGGCCCGGGTCACGCGATCGGCGCAGGTGGCCTGGGTGCCGCCCGCCTTCTGGCCGGTGCTGCTGCCCGAAGGGGCCATGGCCAATCCCCATCCGGTGGAACTTCTGCCCGCGCAGATGGTGATGCTGGAAAGCGAACTGGCCGAAGACCTGTATGGAGAGCCCTTTGTCATGGTGCCCGCCCTTTCCCTTCTGGGCTGGAACGGCATCGCCCGCCGCGCCCCGCGCGAGGTGGAAATCGTGCATCTGCAATTCGAGGGCCCGCAGGTCGTCTTTGCCGGGCCGAGCCTGCTTCTGGGCTGCGCGGGGCTGGGCGCGCGGGCGGCCAATCTGTTCCGCTGCGACGGGATGATGACGCTGGGCCTGAAAGAGGCCCGCCATCTGGTGGCGGGCCTGATCGCCGAAGGCGAACGGGCGTCGGCCCATCTGGCCCGTCAGGCCGCCTTTTCGCCCGAGGCCCGCCCGTAGAAGGACGTCCCCTGCGCGGCCATGTCGCGCAGCAGGGCAGGCGCGGCAAAGCGCGGCCCCTGCGTGGCGACAAGGCTGTCGCAGATCTCCACCGCCCGGGCCGCCCCGATGATATCCAGCCAGCCGAAGGGCCCGCCCGACCAGGGCGCAAAGCCCCAGCCCAGGATCGCGCCGACATCGCCTTCGCGGATATCGGTCAGCACGCCCTCTTCCAGCGCGCGCACCGCCTCCAGCACCTGGGCCATCAGCAGGCGATGCTGCACCGTGGTCAGATCAGGCTGGCTGTCGGCCACGGGGTAATCCGTGGCCAACCCCTCCCACAGCCCCTCGCGCTTGCCGCTTGCATCATAGGCATAGAAGCCGGCATTGGCCTTCTTGCCCATGCGCCCCTGATCGGCCATCCGGAACAGCACCGCATCCACCGCGCCATCGGGATAGGCATCGCCCATGGCGGCGCGCGTGGCCTTGGCGATCTTCACGCCCAGATCAATCGAGGTTTCATCGACCAGTTGCAGCGGCCCCAGCGGCATGCCCACCAGTTTCGCGGCATTCTCCACCAGCGCAGGCTCCACCCCTTCGGCGACCATGCGGATGCCTTCGTTGATATAGGGGATGATGCAGCGATTGGCGTAGAAGAAGCGCGCATCGTTCACCACGATGGGCGTCTTGCGGATCTGGCGCACATAATCCAGCGCCTTGGCCACCGCCACATCGCCGGTTTCCTTGCCGCGGATGATCTCCACCAGCATCATCTTGTCCACCGGCGAGAAGAAATGGATGCCGATGAAATTGGCCGGGCGGGAGCTGGCCTTGGCAAGGCCAGAGATCGGCAGGGTCGAGGTGTTGGTGGCAAAGACGCAACCCTCGCCCACCGCCGCCTCGACGCGGGCCGTCACCTCGGCCTTCACCTTCGGGTCTTCGAACACGGCTTCCACGATCAGGTCGCAGCCCTGAAGCGCGGCGTAATCGGTGGTGGCATGGATGCGGGCCAGCACTTCGGCCTTTTTCTCGGGCGTCACCTTGCGGCGCTGGATGCCCTTGTCGAGCAAGCCTTCGGAATAAGCCTTGCCCTTGTCGGCGGCCTCTTGCGCGGCGTCGATCAGCACCACCTCGATCCCGGCATTGGCGCTGACATAGGCGATCCCCGCCCCCATCATGCCCGCGCCGATCACGCCCAGCTTGCGCACGGTCTGATCATCGACCTTGGGCCGGTTCGCGCCCTTTTCCAGCGCCTCCTTGTTGATGAACAAGGACCGGATCATCGCGGTCGATGACGGGTTCATCAGCACCGATGTGAAATGCCGCGCCTCGATCTTCAATGCGGTATCGAAGGGGACCAGCGCCCCTTCATAGACCGCGGCCAGGAGGGCCCGCGCGGCGGGATAGACGCCCATGGTCTTGCCCATCACCATGGCATTGGCGCCGACAAAGGTCATGAACCCCGCCGGATGATAGGGCGCACCGCCGGGCATCTTGTAGCCCTTGTCATCCCAGGGCTTCACCAGATCGGCATCCTTGGCCGACAGCACCCATTCCTTCGCGCGGGAGAGCAGGTCTTCGGGGGCCACCACCTCATCCACCAGCCCTGCGGCCTTGGCGGATTTCGGGTCGGAGAGCTTGCCTTCCAGCAGGAAGGGCGCGGCCATCATCGCGCCCATCTTGCGCACAAGGCGGGTGGTGCCGCCTGCACCGGGGAAAATGCCGACCATGATTTCGGGCAGGCCGATCTTGGCCTTGGGATTGTCGGCGGCGATGATCCGGTGGCAGGAGAGGGGGAGTTCATAGCCGATCCCCAGCGCCGTGCCGGGCAGGGCGGCGACGATGGGCTTGCCGCCCTTCTTCGTCTTGGGGTCCATGCCCGCGCGTTCGATCTTGCGCAGGACGTGGTGCATCTGCATGACGCCGTCAAAGATCGCCTGCGCGCCGCCCGCCCGCATCCGGGCGATGACGTTCAGATCCATCCCGCCCGCGAAATCCTTCTTGCCCGAGGTAAGGATGACGCCTTTGACGGCGGCGTCGGCGAGTGCCCTGTCGATCAGGCTGTCGAGAAGGGCGAAGGCTTCGGTCGACATCACGTTCATCGACTTTGCCTTCACATCCCAGGTGATGGTGGCAACGCCGTCCGCGTCCAGGGCATAGGTGAAATCGGTCATGGGGTCTCTCCGTAAGAGGTGCCGTCGCGGTGCAGGTAGCGGCGCGCCGCGCCGTCCTTTTCCGTGATCAGGTCATGGTCTGTGTAATGGATGCGGTCTGTCTGGCGGCGCGTGCCGATGACGAGATAGCGGGCGGGGGCATCGCTGCGGTTGTCGAGGCGGTGGCCCACGGGATGGCCTGCGGGCCAGCAGGCCACATCGCCCGCGCGCAGGGGGGTTTCGGTCTCTTCGACCAGCACCACCTCGCCCGACAGCATGAGGATCATCTCATCCTCGGCCTCGTGCCAGTGGCGATGGCCGGAACGGGATCCGGGCGGCAATTCCTCGATGAAGGCACCGAACTGGGTGATCCCGCCGGGATCGGACAGAAGCCGCGCCCGATAGGGGCCGGGCCCGGGGCCCAGGATGGGATGGGTCGGGTTCTCTTCGAACCAGTCGGGCAGGGCAAGCCTCGGCATCAGCGCACCCCCTCCCCGACCCTCCCCCGCCCGCGGGGGAGGGAGAAGGGATAGCAGGATGCCGGGGATACCCCCTCCCCCGCCTGCGGGGGAGGGTCGGGGAGGGGGTCTTGCCTCATGCCCCGTCCTCCGGCCTGTAGGGCGTGCCGTCCCTGCGGGTGAAGGTCGCGCTGCCGTCTTCCACCACCACCTTCAGATCCACATCCGAATAGGTCGCCACTTCGCGCGGGGCCTTCGTCCCCACGACAAGGAACCGCGCCGGGGCGCCGCTGCGGTTGATGAAATGATGCCCGTCCGGCACATTGGCCGGAAAGGCCGCGCAATCGCCCGCGCGCATCACCTCTTCCCCCGCATCCGTCACCATCACGCATTCGCCCTCTGTCACCATGACGAATTCATCCTCCGCCATGTGCCAATGCCGGAGCGAGGACATCGCCCCCGGCTCCAGCGTCACGAGGTTCACCCCGAACTGCGTCAGCCCCCCCGCCTGGCCCAGCCGCAGCGAGGATCGCCCCGCCATCCTCTCGGCATAGGGCGCGGGATAGATCGACCCGGTCCGGACCGGGAGAGAGGCAAGGTCCAGCTTCGGCATCACACCCTCTCGATGATGGTGGCCGCCCCCATGCCCGACGCGATGCAGAGCGTGGCAAGGCCCGTGCCCTTGCCCGTGCGCTCCAGCTCGTCCAGCAGCGTGCCGATGATGATCGCCCCCGTCGCGCCAAGGGGATGGCCCATGGCGATGGAGCCGCCATTGGGGTTCACCTTCGCGGGGTCCACCTCGAAGGCCTGCAGGAAGCGCAGCACGACCGAGGCGAAGGCCTCGTTCACCTCGAACAGGTCGATGTCGGAAATCGACATGCCGCTGTCCTTCAGGATCTTTTCCGTCACCGGCACCGGGCCGGTCAGCATGATGGTGGGATCGGTGCCGATCTTTGCCGTGGCCCGGATCCGCGCGCGGGGCTTCAGCCCATGCGCGCGCCCGAATTCCGCATTGCCGATCAGGATCGCCGCCGCGCCATCCACGATGCCAGAGGAGTTGCCGGCGTGATGGATATGCTCGATCCGTTCCAGATGCGGGTATTTCATCAGCGCCAGCTTGTCGAAGCCGGGCATGGATTCGCCCATCTCCTTGAAGCTGGGTTTCAGCGCGCCCAGGGTCTGCATGTCGGTCCCCGGTCGCATGTATTCGTCATGGGCAAGGATCGTGAGGCCGTTCTGATCCCTCACCGGGACGACGGAATTGGCAAAGCGGCCTGCGGCCCAGGCTTCCGCCGCGCGGCGCTGCGATTCCACCGCCAGCGCGTCCGCCTGATCGCGGGTAAAGCCGTATTCGGTGGCGATGATGTCCGCGCTGATCCCCTGCGGCACGAAATAGGTCTTCATCGCCAGCGATGGATCAACGGCAATCGCCGCGCCATCGCTGCCCATCGCCACACGGCCCATCATCTCTACCCCACCCGCGATATAGGCGGCCCCCGCGCCGCCCTTCACCTGGTTGGCGGCAAGGTTCACCGCCTCCATCCCGCTTGCGCAGAAGCGGTTGATCGCAAGGCCGGGTATGGATTGGTCAAGGCCAGAGGCCAGCACGGCAGAGCGGGCAAGGCAGCCCCCCTGTTCGCCCACCTGCGTGACATTGCCCCAGATGACATCTTCCACCGCATGGCCCGTCAGGCCGTTCCTCTCTGCCAGCGCATCGAGGATGCGGGCGGAAAGGGTGACCGAGGTCACCTCATGCAGCGCGCCGTCGGGGCGGCCCTTGCCGCGGGGGGAACGGATGGCATCATAGATATAGGCGTCGGTCATCGTCGTCTCCTTCATGCCCGATCCGAGGGATTGCCAGGCATCATGTCATAGGGGTGCTTCCAGCCGGGCAGGGCGGCGATGCCTGCAAGCCAGCGGTCGATCCGGGGCCAGTCCGCGCGGGAAAAGCCGAAGGGCTCGGGGTAGTAGAGATAGGAACAACAGGACAGGTCCGCGATGGTGGGGCCATCGCCCACGATCCAGTCGCGCCCTTCCAGATGGGCCTCCAGCACCCCATAGGCCGCCTTCAGCCGCCCCTGCAGGAAGGGGATCACGCCTTCGGGCCGCTTTTCGGCGGGCAGGAAATTCGACAGGAACCGGCAGGTTCCCACCTGCGTCGACAGCTTGTGATTGTCCCAGAACAGCCAGCGCAGCACCTCGCGCCGTTCCGCCGCCGAACGCCCGCCAAGCTGGCCGGTCTTGGAAGAGATGTAGTCAAGGATCACGCCGGATTGGGTAAGGGTCGTGTCACCCTCCACCAGCACCGGCACCTCGCCCATCGGGTTGATCGCGCGGAAGGCCGGCCCCCGCGTCTCGCCCCCGAAGAAATCCACGAAGACCGGCTCCCATTCCGTCCCGGTCAGGGTCAGCGACAGCGCGCATTTGTAGGCGTTCCCGCTTTCGCCGAAACAATAGAGCTTCATTCCCATCCGTTCCTCCCAGCCCCACCACCCGGGGGCTTCACCCCCGGACCCCGAGGGTATTTGGACCAAGACGAAGCAACGTTTCCTTCATCTTTGCCCGTCATCCTTGCCGCGCGGTACAGGCTGGGGAGCCGATGACCGCCCGGGACGAAGCGCCGCATCCTGCCCCGAGGATAGCCAAGCCGTAGGCACAGGATGCGGCGTGCGGTCCTGTCTTCGTCTCGGCCCAAATACCCTCTTCCTCCCTCTCTGCCCGCGCTACCGCTTCCTGTCGTCCAGTTCCGAATTGAACAGGCGCAGGCGATGGGTAAGGTTCTCCCTGTCCATCACGCTGTCGAAATTCTCGAACAGGAAGGACAGCGCCTCGCCCTCGTCCAGCCCGGCCTCCTGCGCGAATCGCTTCAGCTTGCGATAGCCGTCCTCGGTCATGGCGACCGGGAAGCGGCGGGTCAGGCGAAAGCGTTTTGGCATCAGGGCCTCCTGTGGTCGGTTGTCTCGGGGGCGGAATTTTCGCAGAAAATTCGTAGCCCCCGAACCTTAGAACGCCTCCGCCCGCAGCGCCATCACCGGCTCCGCCCCGCTTTCGATCCGCGCCAGATGCATCGCGCAGGCGGGCAGCTGGCGGGCCATGTAATAGCGGCCCGTGGCGATCTTGGCCTCGTAGAAATCGCGGTCCGCCGCGCCCGCATCCAGCGCGGCATGGGCGGCCTTGGCCATCTTCGCCCACATCAGCCCAAGGCAGACATGCCCCATCAGATGCATGAAATCATAGCTGCCCGACAGCGCGGCATTGGGGTTCTTCATGCCGTTCTGCATGAAATACATCCCCGCCCCCTGCAGCGCCTTCGATGCCCCTTTCAGCGGATCGAGGAACCCGGCCTTCAGCCGCTCATCCCCTTCATTCTCCTTCAGGAAGCCTTTCACCAGATCGAAGAAAGCCATCACATGCTTGCCGCCATCCGCCGCCAGCTTGCGCGCCACCAGATCCAGCGCCTGGATCCCGTTGGCGCCTTCGTAGATCATGGCGATCCTGGCATCGCGGGCGAATTGGGACATCCCCCATTCCTCGATATAGCCATGCCCGCCATAAACCTGCTGCGCCGCCACGGCCACGTCAAAGCCCTTGTCGGTCTGGAACCCCTTGATCACCGGGGTCAGCAGGGAAATCAGCCCCTCGGCCCCCGCATCGCCGTTGCGATGCGCCCGGTCAATCAGCGAGGCACCCCAGAAGGTGAAGGCCCGCGCGCCTTCGACGAAACTCTTCTGATCCATCAGGTTGCGGCGGATATCGGGATGCACGATCAGCGGATCGGCGGGGCCTTCGGGGTTCTTCACCCCCGTCACGTCGCGGCCCTGAAGCCGGTCCTTGGCATAGGCCAGCGCGTTCTGATAGGCGGCCTCGGCCACGGCATAGCCCTGCACACCCACGCCGATCCGCGCCTCGTTCATCATGGTGAACATGGCGCGCATGCCCTTGTGCAGATCGCCCAGCAGCCAGCCGGTCGCGCCGTCATAGTTCATCACGCAGGTGGCATTGCCATGGATGCCCATCTTCTCTTCGATCTTGCCGACCGACAGCGCGTTGCGCTGCCCCAGAGACCCGTCGGCATTCACCAGAAACTTCGGCACGATGAAGAGAGAGATGCCCTTCGTCCCCTCGCCACCCCCCGGCGCCTTGGCCAGAACGAGGTGGATGATGTTCTCGGCCATGTCATGTTCGCCCGCCGAGATGAAGATCTTCTGCCCGGTGATGCGATAGCTGCCATCCGCCTGCGGTTCGGCCCTGGTGCGCATCAGGCCCAGATCGGTGCCGCAATGCGGCTCGGTCAGGTTCATGGTGCCGGTCCACTGGCAGGAGACCATCTTGGGCAGATAGGTCGCCTTCTGCTCCTCCGTGCCATGGGCATGGATCGCCGAATAGGCGCCATGCGTCAGGCCCTGATACATGTTCAGCGCCATATTGGCCGCGACGAAGATCTCGCCCACCGCCGTGCCCATCACATAGGGCAGGCCCTGCCCGCCATAATCCGGGTCGCAATCCAGCGCGGTCCAGCCGCCTTCCTTCAGCTTCTCGAAGGCGTCCTTGAAGCCGCTCGGCGTGCGCACCACGCCATTCTCCAGCCGGCAGCCTTCGCGATCGCCCACGGCGTTCAGCGGGGCCAGCACGTCAGAGGCGAGCTTGCCCGCCTCTTCCAGAACGGCGGCGGTAAAGCCCGCATCCAGATCGGCATAGCCGGGAATGTCGGATGCGGTGATGTTCAGCACGTCATGCAGCACGAACTGCATGTCCTTCACGGGGGCGGCATAGCTGGGCATCGTCTTTCTCTCCTCCTATTCGGCGGCCTTGCGGAAGGCGGCAAGCACGCCCTCACCCCAGGCCATCTGTTCCTTCAGATCCGCGATCGCCTCATCCAGTTCGGCGCGCTGCCGCTCCATCTGCGCCAGCCGTTCGGCCGCCACCTCATAGGTGCGGCGCAATTGCGCCTCCTGCTGGCGACCCTCGCGGTCATACATGTCGAGAAGCTGGCGGATATCCTCCAGCGAGAAGCCGAACCGCTTGCCGCGCAGGATCAGCTTCAGCCGCGCGCGGTCGCGATAGGTGTAGAACCGCGCCGTGCCGCGCCGGATCGGCGACAGAAGTTCCTTGGCCTCATAGAACCGCAGCGTGCGCGGCGTCACCTCGAAGGTGTCGCACATGTCGCGGATCGTCAGCAGATCTTCCTTGGTGGTCATCGGGGCAACTCGTCTGGCAGCTTGCATCAGGTCACAGCATGACTCTGACGCCTTTCCCGAAGCTTACCAGACAAGTTGACGTGAACGTAAACGTAACGTGGCGTCACGGCGCGGGTGACGTGAAGTTCGCTTGCGGGATCACGCCTCGGGCAGTTTCGACAACTCCTCGACCGCCGTTTCGCGCAGGGCGCGCAGGTCGGCGATGGAAAGCTGCAACTCCTCGACCTGGCCATTCAGCGCGGCAAGCTGGCGGTCGGCCATCTGCAGCCAGGCCTCAAGCTGGCTGCGCGTGCCCTTCTGGCGATAGATCAGCAGCCATTGGCGGATCTCTTCCAGCGAAAAGCCGAAGCGCCGCCCGCGCAGGATCAGTGTCATCCGCGCCACCTCGCGCGGGCCATAGAACCGGGCGCGGCCTTCCTTTTCGGGCTGCAAGAGTTCGATATATTCGTAATAGCGCAGCGTTCGCGGCGTCACGTCGAACTTCGCGCACATCTCCTTGAAGCTGAGGCGGGTTTCGGACATCGGCACTCTCCTGACGGGGGCAGCATAGGCGCGCGGCAGGCAGCGCGCAATCGGCGCATGACGGCGGGGCAGGGGTTGCACATCACGGCGGCCGCGCGATTAATGGGTGCGAAAGGGATTTGGCAATGACCGACGTTACGGCACAGGATGTCACGGCACTGGCGCGGCGCTTCATCGAGGCGATCCCCCATTCCCGCGCTCTGGGGATGCATCTTGAATCGCTGGGTGCGGGGCGGGTGGTGATGACCATGCCCTATGACCTGCGCTTTGTCGGCGATCCGGCGACGGGCGTGCTGCATGGGGGCGCGGTCTCGGCCTTGATGGATACGGCCAGCGGGGCGGCGGTGATGTGCCATCCGGCCGCGCCCGCCTCGACCGCGACGCTGGACCTGCGGATCGACTATTTCCGCGCCGCCACCCCGGGCCAGACGATCACCGCCCGCGCCGAATGCTATCACGTGACCCGCTCTGTCGCCTTTGTCCGCGTCACGGCGACGGATGAGGATGAAAGCCGCCCCGTGGCGGCGGCGACGGGGGCCTTCACGCTTGACCGGCCCAAGGGGGCGAAATGACCCGTGCGAAACCCGAACCCGTCCAGGTGGTCAAGCAGCGCCGCGACGCCGCGCTGCGGGCGCTACTGTCGGGCGTGCCCTATATCCAGTATCTCGGCATCCAGTTCGACCGGCGCGGCGATGAGCTGACGGCGATCCTGCCCTTTGACGAAAAGCTGATCGGCAATCCGGCCCTGCCCGCCCTGCATGGCGGGGTGACGGCGGCCTTTCTGGAAGTGGCGGCGATCATCGAATTGTCATGGTCGATCCTGTGGGAAGAGATGGAGGCCGGCAAGATCGACCCCGCCGCCATCGCGGGCATGCCCCTGCGCCTGCCCAAGACCATTGATTTCACGGTGGATTACCTGCGCACGGGCCTGCCCCGCGATGCCTATGCCCGCGCCCGCGTCAACCGCTCGGGCCGCCGCTATGCCTCTGTCCATGTCGAGGCATGGCAGGACAACCGCGCCCGGCTTTTCGCGCAAGGCACGGGGCATTTCCTGATGCCCCCCGCCCCCGGCGAACCGGCCGAGTGATCCGCGCGGCCCACGCTCAGGCAATCGGCTCCAGCCCCAGCCGCCCGGCCTGCAACCGCGCATCCGCCGCGAACTGCCGCAGGAAAAGCTGCGCCACCGGGCTGGGAATGCGCCCGATGCGCCAGTGGATGCTGACCCGGCGCATGCAGGCCGGATCGGCCAGCGCGCGCGCCGTCAGGCTGGCGGGCAGGTTCACCGTGGCCAGCGCGGGCAGCAGCGTCACCCCCATCCCCGCCTGCACCATCGCCAGCAGCGAGGCGACATTGCGCACCGAAAACCGCGCCCCCAGCGCCAGCCGCTGAAACCCGGGCGAGGCAAGGCCGCGCGCGGCTTCGTTCAGGATCAGCGCCTCGCCCTCCAGATCGGCCCAGTCGGGCATCCGGGCCTGCGTCGCAAGGCGGCTGTCGCT
Organism: Paragemmobacter kunshanensis; assembly: GCF_011059185.1. Taxonomy (GTDB): domain Bacteria; phylum Pseudomonadota; class Alphaproteobacteria; order Rhodobacterales; family Rhodobacteraceae; genus Paragemmobacter; species Paragemmobacter kunshanensis. Next base: position 28,344 of record NZ_JAALFE010000016.1, read on the forward strand.
GCGGCAGACAAGGCGAAAGGGATCGCGGAAGATCGGATCGCTGGCCAGCCCCGGCAGATCGGGCGGCAGCCCGGCAATGCCCAGATCCACCTGCCCCGTCTCCAGCAGATGCCGCACATCCGTGCTGTCGGTATCCACCAGATCAATGTCCAGATCGGGCCGCGTGGCGATGAAATCCTGCAGAAAGCCCGGCAGCAGCATCGTCGCCACCGACGGGACCGAGGCGATGCGCAACCGCCCGCTGCGCGCCTTCGACTGCGCCTCGATCCGCTCCATCGCGCGGTCATAGTCGCGCAGCAGGATCACCGACTGGTCGTAAAGGAACCGCCCCATATCCGTCAGGCTGGATTTGCGGTCGGTCTCGAACAGGGGGCAGCCCAGCCGCTCTTCGATCTGTTTCAGCGTCATCGACAGCGCCGAAGGCGTGCGGAACAGCCGGTCCGAGGCATCCTTGATATTGCCGTGATCGGCCACCTCGACAAAGGCGCGCAGGGCTTCGAGTCGCAGCATGGTTCAGTCCCGTTGAAGTTCACGCAAGAAGTACTGTGTTGAACTGAAGCCCGCAATCGTGACCCTGCCCCTGATCGCGAAAAGAGGGGACGGGCCGATGCGGATGACACTGGATGAGGTAGAGGCGCTGGCGCTGGCCCGCCTGCGCGCGGCGGGGGCATCCGACATGCAGGCGGGGCCGGTGGCGCGGTCGATCCGCGCGGCAGAACGCGATGGCGTGCGGTCGCATGGGCTGATGTATCTGCCGGTCTATGCCGATCATCTGACCTGCGGCAAGGTGGACGGGCAGGCCCGTCCCGCCCTGTCGCAGCCCCGCGCCGGGGCGGTGGTGGTGGATGCGGCCCATGGCTTTGCCCATCCGGCCATCGACGCGGGCCTGCCCGCCCTGATCGCCGCCGCCCGCACCTGCGGGATCGCGGCGCTGACGCTGCGCCGGTCCTACAATTGCGGCATCCTTGGCCATCACGCCGAAGCCATCGCCGGGGCGGGGCTGATCGGGCTTTGCTTCACCCATGCGCCCGCCTCCATCGCGCCCCCGGGGGGGCGGGTGCCGGTGATCGGCACCAACCCCCTTGCGCTGGCCCTTCCCGATGGCGCGGGCGGCGCGCGTTTCGTGCTGGATCAATCGGCCAGCGTCGTGGCGAAATCCGAGGTGATGCTGCGCGCCCGCCGGGGCGAGGCGATCCCCGAGGGCTGGGCGCTGGATGACCAGGGCCGCCCGACCACCGATCCCGAGGCCGCGCTGAAAGGCTCCATGCTGCCCGCGGGCGGGGCCAAGGGCTTTGGCGCGGGGCTATTGGTCGAGGTGCTGGCCTCCGCCCTGTCGGGCGCGGTGGCCAGCCGCGACGCCAGCCCCTTTTCCGGCCCCGCGGGCGGGCCGCCCGGCACCGGGCAATGCTTCATCGCCATCGACCCGGCGGCCTTTGCCCCGGGCTTTGCCGAACGCATCGCGGCCCTTGCCGGGGCCATCGAAGGCCAGCCCGGCGCGCGCCTGCCCGGCAGCCGCCGCATCGCCGCACGGGCAAGGATCGAGGCAGAGGGAACCCTGATCGACGACGATCTGGCCCGGCGCCTGGGCCTCGCGACGGGCAGTTAAGAAAAACTGAAATCAATCTCATCCGTTATCGTTTGATTGAAGCGACGCCCGGCCCGAGACTGCTGTCCAGAACGGGCCGGGGCCGAACCCCGCCCCCTGTCAGGAGAGGTTCACGATGACACAGACCCCCCGCCTTCCCACCCCCCGCCTTGCCGCACTTGCCGCCCTTGCCCTTGCGGGCATGGCGCAGGCCCAGCCCGCCGCCGCGCAGGATTGCGGCAGCGCCGGCACCATCACCGTGGCCGAGATGACCTGGCTTTCCGCCGCCACCTTGGCCCATGTCGCGCAAAAGATCATGGAAGCAGGCTATGGCTGCGACGCGCAGCTTGTGCCGGGCGATACCGTGCCCACGGCCACCTCGATGCTGACCCGCTCCACCCCCACCGTCGCGCCGGAGCTTTGGGTGTCCACCGTGCAGGCCCAATGGGACGAGATGCAGGCCAAGGGCAATGTCTACAAGGCCTCTGACATCTTCGCCGGTGGCGGGCAGGACGGGCTCTGGGTGCCGGATTACGTGCTGGAACAGAACCCGCAGCTGAAATCCATCGAGGATCTGGCCGCCAACTGGCAGATCTTCGAAGATAACCAGAACCCCGGCAAGGGCAGGCTTTACAACGGCCCCCCCGGCTGGGCGAGCGAGGTAATCATCACCAACTATTACAAGGCTCTGAAGCTTGAGGATTCGTTCGAGCTGTTCTCGCCGGGATCGGGCGAAAACCTCAAGGCCTCCATCGCGCGGGCCGTGGCGCAGGGCGCGCCTTGGGTCGGCTATTACTGGGGGCCGTCGGATGTGGTGGGCAAGTTCAAGCTGGTCCGCCTCGGCATGCCCGAAAGCGACCGGGAAAAGTTCACCTGCCTGACCGATGCCAATTGCGCCGATCCGCAGGTCACCGGCTGGGCCGCGGGCGAGGTGGCGGTCGCCGTCGTGTCGGACCTGAAGGATCAGGCCCCCGCCGTGGCCGATTTCCTGTCGAAGATGCAGGTCCCGAATGACGAGATCAGCACCGTGCTGGCCTGGGGCGATGACAACGGCGCCACCCCCGAAGAGGTGGCCGTGCATTTCCTGAAGGAATACGATGCGATCTGGGGTGCCTGGGTGCCCGCCGAAGTGGCCGAGAAGGTGAAATCCTCGCTTTGATGATGATCGCCGGTCGCCCCCCGATGCCGGGGGGCGGCCTGCCTGACAAGGACCATTCCCATGACATCCGGCTTCCCCGAACTGTGGGACACGCGCGCCTTCGGCCGCGCGCTGGACGCAGGTTTCAACAGCATCGTCGCCAATTGGGGCGAAACGCTGGAGCTTCTGTTCATGCCCGTGCTGCGCGGCATCACGGGGCTGGAGCGGGGGCTGCAAACCCTGCCCTGGTGGGTGGTGGTGGCGCTGTTCTGCGCGGCCACATGGGGGGCTGCCCGCCGCTGGCCGCCGGTCGCCGCAGTGGCGCTGCTGCTGGTGCTGCTGGGCCTTCTGGGTGTCTGGAACGAGGCGATGGCCACGGTCGCGCTGATGCTGGCCGCGACGGTGCTGTCGGTCCTGATCGGCATGCCGCTGGGCATCGCCATGTCGCGCTCCGACAGGCTGCGCGGCGGGATGCTGCCGGTCCTCGACATCATGCAGACCATGCCGATCTTCGTCTACCTGATCCCCTTCGTCATGCTCTTCGGCCCCGGCAAGATCCCGGCGCTGCTCGCCACCATCGTCTTCGCCATCCCGCCGGTGATCCGGCTGACAGACCTTGGCATCCGCCAGGTCGATCCCGAAATCGTCGAAGCCTCGCGCGCCTTCGGCGCCTCGCCGCGCCAGCAACTCTGGTCGGTGCAGGTGCCGCTGGCCATGCCCACCATCATGGCGGGCATCAACCAGACCACGATGATGGCCCTGTCCATGGTGGTGATCGCCTCGATGATCGGGGCGGGCGGCCTTGGCTATCAGGTGCTGCAGGGCATCCAGCGGCTGGAAGTGTCGCGCGGCCTGATCGCGGGGCTGGGCATCGTGCTGCTGGCGATCATCTTCGATCGCATCGCGCAAAGCTATGGCCGCCGCGTCCAGGCCAACCTGCACCGCGAGGGGAAATGATGCGCCCGGTGAAGATCCATGTCGAAGCCGTGTCCAAGGTCTTTGGCCGCGATCCCAGGGGCGCGCTGGCCAAGGTCCATGCAGGCATGGACAAGACCCGCCTTAAGGACGAGACGGACCATGTCCTTGGCCTGCATGACATCACGCTGGATATCCGGGCGGGCGAAACCTTCGTCATCATGGGCCTGTCGGGATCGGGCAAAAGCACCCTGATCCGCCATTTCAACCGCCTGATCGAACCGACGGGGGGGCGCATCCTGTTCGATGGCGAGGATATCCTCGGCTTCGATGCCGCGCGGCTGCAGGCCTTCCGCCGCCGCAAGGTGGCGATGGTGTTCCAGCGCTTTGCCCTGCTGCCGCACCGCACGGTGATCGAGAATGTGGCCTATGGCCTTGCCCTCGATGGCGTGGCGCGGCTTGAGGCGCATCGCCGCGCGGGCGAACAGATCGCGCTGGTGGGGCTGGCCGGGTTCGAGAACAGCTATCCCGCCCAGCTTTCGGGCGGCATGCAGCAGCGCGTCGGGCTGGCCCGGGCCTTGGCCACCGATGCCGAGGTGCTGCTGATGGATGAGGCCTTCTCGGCCCTCGACCCGCTGATCCGGCATGACATGCAGTTGCAGCTGAAGGAACTTCAGGCGCGGCTGGGCAAGACCATCGTCTTCATCACCCATGATCTCGACGAGGCGCTGCTTCTGGGCGACCATATCGCCATCCTGAAGGATGGCACCCTGCGGCAGGTGGGAACCGGGGCGGAAATCCTGGCCGCCCCCGCCGATGACTATGTCGCGCGCTTCGTGCGCGATGTGAACCGCAGCCGCATCCTGCTCTGCGGGGCCTTTGCCGATGCGGGGCTGATCCCGCCGCCCGATGCCCCGGTGATCGAGGCCGGGGCCACGCTGGAATCCGCCTTCGCCGCCTTTGCGCAGGGCGCGCAGGCCGTGGCGGTGCGGGATGAGGCAGGGCAGATCGCGGGCGGCCTGACCGCCCGGCAGGTGATGCAGGCGCTGGCACGGCAATGAGGACGGCTATGGACATCGAGACACGCAACTACATCGCAGGCGCATGGTGCGCGGGCGAGGGCACGGTTGCCAACATCAACCCCTCGGACCTGACCGATGTGATCGGTCATTTCGCCCAAGGCTCGGTTGCAGATGTGGATCGCGCCGTGGCCGCCGCCCGCGCGGCGCAGCCGCACTGGGCAGCGGCCGGCATCCAGCGCCGCCATGATGCCCTGATGCAGATCGGCACCGAACTCATGGCCCGCGCGGCCGAGATCGGCGCGCTTCTCTCGCGTGAGGAAGGCAAGCCGCTGGCCGAAGGCAAGGGCGAGGTCTATCGCGCGGGCCAGTTCTTCACCTGGTTCGCGGCCGAGGCGCTGCGCTGCCAGGGCGATCAGGCCGAAAGCGTCCGTCCGGGGGTGGAAATCGAGGTGCGGCGCGAAGCGCTGGGCGTCGTGGCCATCGTCACGCCCTGGAATTTCCCGGTGGCGACACCCGCCTGGAAGATCGCCCCCGCGCTGGCCTATGGCAATGCGGTGGTGTGGAAACCGGCGAACCTGACCCCGGCCTCTGCGGTGGCGCTGGCGCAGGTCATCGCGCGGGCGGGGCTGCCTGCGGGCACCTTCAACATGGTGATGGGCGCGGGCCGCGCCCTGGGCGATGCGCTGGTCGGCCATCCCGACGTGGCCGCCGTCACCTTTACCGGATCGGTCGAGGTGGGCCAGTCCATCGCCGCCCGCGTCCTGACAAACCGCGCGAAACTGCAGATGGAGATGGGGTCGAAGAACCCCATGCTCATCATGGATGATTGCGACATGGACCTTGCCGTGGCCCATGCCTGCAACGCGGCCTTCGGCGGGACGGGGCAGAAATGCACCGCCGCCTCGCGCCTGATCGTGCATCGCAAGGTGCTGGAGGAATTCACCACCCGCCTCGTCGCTGCTGCCGAAGCCCTGCGCGTGGGCCACGCGCTGGAAGAGGGCACCCAGATCGGCCCCGTGGTCAGCGAAGGCCAGCTTTCCGCCAATCTCGACTGGGTCGCGAAAGGCCGGGCCGAGGGCGCCACCCTCCTGACCGGGGGCCAACGCCTCGACCGCCCCACGCAGGGCCATTTCATGGCCCCCGCCATCCTTGCCGACACCACCAACGCCATGGGCGTCAACCGGGCCGAGATGTTCGCCCCCATCACCTGCATCATCCCCGCAGACAGCTATGCCGAGGCGCTCTCCCTCGCCAATGACACCCCCTTCGGCCTGACGGCGGGGATCATGACCCGCAGCCTCGCCCGTGCCGCACATTTCCGTGCCAACATGCGCGCGGGCTGTGTCATGGTGAACCTGCCCACGGCGGGAACGGATTACCACGTCCCCTTCGGCGGGCGCGGCCTGTCCTCCTTCGGCCCGCGCGAGCAGGGCCGCTACGCGGCCGAGTTCTTTACAACGGTCAAGACCGCCTACATGGCGGCAGGGGTCCCGGAATGAGTTACCTGATCGACGGGCTGCAATATTCCAACTGGTCGGAAGAGATCTTTCGCCAGTTGCGCGCGGGCGGGGTGGATGCCGTCCATGTGACGCTGGTCTATCACGAGAATTTCCGCGAGACGGTGGCGAATATCGAACGCTGGAACCGCTGGTTCGAACGCTGGCCCGACCTGATCTTCCAGGGCTTCACTGCCGCCGACATCGCCCATGCCCGCGCCACCGGGCGCACCGCCATCTTCTTCGGATCGCAGAACCCCTCCTGCATCGAGGATGACATCGGCCTTGTCGAAGTCCTCCATCGCCTTGGCCTGCGCTTCATGCAACTGACCTACAACAACCAGTCCCTCCTCGCGACCGGCTGCTATGAGGCCGAAGATACCGGCCTTACCCGCATGGGCCGCGAAGTGGTGGCCGAGATGAACCGCATCGGCATGGTCGTGGACATGAGCCATTCGGGCGAACGCTCCACCCTTGCGGCGCTGGACCATTCCACCCGCCCCATCGCCATCACCCATGCCAACCCCGCCCTTTGGCACCCCGCGCGGCGCAACAAATCCGATGCCGTGATCGGCGCGCTGGCGCAGACGGGGGGGATGCTGGGCTTCTCGCTTTACCCCCATCACCTGAAGGATGGCAGCGCCTGCTCCCTCGCGGAATTCTGCAGCATGATCGCCCGCACGGCGGAACGCTTCGGCACCCATTTCCTGGGCATCGGCACCGACCTTTGCCAGAACCAGCCCGACAGCGTGGTGGAATGGATGCGCACCGGGCGCTGGACCAAGGCCGTTGATTACGGCGAAGGCAGCAAGGATGCGCCGGGCTTTCCCGCCATGCCCGCATGGTTCCGCGACAATCGCGATTTCGGCACGATCGCCGATGGCCTGCGCGCCACCGGATTCTCGGGAACCGAGGTCGCCGCGATCATGGGCGGCAACTGGGCGCGCTTCTTCGCCGCCTCCTTCGGGGCAGCCGGGCAGGGGGCCGAGGCGCAGGGCAAGAGGGCGGCGGAATGACCATCGCGGAACGGGCAGACCCGGCACAGGACATCGCCCCGCGCGATCCCGATAGGGTGATGCGCCTGTCGCGCATGGGATCGGCCCATCCGATGCGCCTGTCCTTCCTGCGCGTGCTGCTGCGGCGGATGCAGGCCGAAGGCTGGCGCTTTGACCGCCCCCTGTGGGAGATGGACGCGCGCGGCACCGGCCGCGCCGTCTATCGCGCGCGCGGCCCGGAACGCAGCTATTGCCTTGTGGCCTTCGCCCATGACCTGCCCGACGAGATGCGCTCTGACCGCGTCATCGCCACCGCCTGGGATGCGACCTTCGCCCTTGTCGATGGCGAACCCGACGCCGCCGATCTGGATCGCCTCGCCGCCAATGTCCCCCTGCAGGAAGCCGGGCGCATCAGCGCGAAGGAACTTTCCCTCAGCCGCGCCAACCGCTCTGTCCGGCTGTTCTCCCATGTGGTGGACCGGCTGGCGCAGGGCCAGCAACCCGACCGGGCCGAGATCGACGCCGTGGGCTATCTGATGCGCACCACCGCCGTCTATGGCTCGGGCAAGTTCGGCGCGGCGGATCGCGATTGCATCGCGGCCCGCCCCGAACTCAAGGCCCCCTTCCAGGCCGAGATGCTCTCGGTCTGGCTGACCCGCGCCTTCACCGTGGATATCGCCGAACATCTGGCGCAGGTGCGGGGCGGGGCGCGCGCGGTCCGGATGGACCGCGCCCTGCGCCGCCGCCTGGGGGTGGGCAATTCCACCGGGCTGGGGATGGCGCCCTTCCTCGTGCGCCATCCCCGCCTCCTGAACAACTGGATGACGGTCCGCGAAACCGCGCTGGCCCGCGTCCGCGCGCTCCCCTCGGCCGATGGGGCCGCCCGCGCCGCCTTCCGTCAGGCGCTGGCAGGGGCGCAGGAAAACGCCACGCTCTGGCACAGCGACCATCCCGCGCAGATCCGCAAGCTGGACATGCTGCGCCATGATCTCGACATCCTCGCCACCCATGTGGACCATGTCTGGACCCCCGCCGCGCCGCGCCCCTGGGATGCGCTCTGGCGCTGGGGCGAAGGGGTGCTGTCGGAAGAGGGGCAGGAATGCCTGCTTTCCCTGCTTCTCGAACCGCATGGCGCGGTGGTGGATGATCTGGCCGATGGCCTCGACGCGGATGAGGAGACGGGCTTTCCCCTTGACGGCAGCCTGCCCCTTGCCACCCTGCGCGCCATCCTCGCCCGCGATTACGGCTGGGTCCGCGCCTTCGATTTCGCCGATCCGGCCCGCTCTGCCCGCTTCTGGTATGTGTCCGAGGAAAAGCTGGAACCCCGCCTTGGCAACCGCCACGAAGAGGCAGGCCAGGAAAGGGAGCAACCCCTTGGCATCGCCCGCGCCATCGCCGCGCTGGCCGCTGCCCTTGCCGCCTTTCCCGAAGGGGCCACATTGGCGGCCTTCCTGCTGCGCCACCCCGAACACCGCCACACGGCGCGCCGCCTGCTGATGCTGCGCGGCCTGCCCTATGCCGAGATCCGCGACAACCTGCTGGATGCCGCCATGCTGCCCATCGACATCCTGCGCTGCAAGCTGGCCTTCTTCGGGGCCACCCGCTTTGATCCGCGCTCGGACCGCTGGGTGCGGATCAGCCTGTTCCAGGGCCAGCCCTACCCAGACGAGTTGGGCGCATGACCACCGCCCCCATCGACATGGCGATGTCCGAACTGCGCGCGCTGGTGACCAAGGCCGCGCGCGGCGCGGGGCTGGGCTGGGGCCATGCCGAAGAGGCAGGCTGGGCCGCCGAATGGCTGGCCCGCCGGGGCCTGCCTGCCGCCGATTGGGCGACGCTCTGGCTGGCCCATTTCGTCGCGGGGGGGCAGGGGCCCGTCACCATCGGGGCGGCGCTTGCCGACAGGTTTGCTTCCGCCGATGGTCCATTGCCAAGGGAACTGCTGCCCGACGATCTGCCCGCGCCGGGCTATCTGCTGCCCTTCCTGAATCTGATCGCCCGCGAACGGGGGCCTGTCGCCCTTTGTGCGGACGGGATCGCCGTTGCAACGGTCGATCCCGATGGCGGGGTGGCCTTCGGGCCGGGCTGGGCGCAGGCCAGCGCGGGCTGGTCCATCGCCCCCGCCACAGAGATACCCACCACGGTCGCCACCACGACCTCCCGCGCCCTCGTCTCGGCTTCAGTGATCGACTGCCTCGACGGGCTGGCCCTGCGCACCACCGTCCCGCCCTCCGATGCCTCGCGCCGCAATGCGGGCGCGGCCAGTTCCGATAACGACTGACCCCCCTTCCCCCCGCCGCGCCGATCCGCCATGGTCGGGCGGCCATGTCCACGATCACCCATCGCCGCCTGCTCGGGATCGCCGCGCCCATCGTCCTGTCCAATGCGACAGTGCCGCTTCTGGGGGCGGTGGATACCGGCGTGGTGGGCCAGATGGGGCAGGCCGCCCCCATCGGGGCCGTGGGCGTGGGATCGGTGATCCTGATCTCGCTCTACTGGATCTTCGGCTTCCTGCGCATGGGCACCTCGGGCCTTGCCGCCCAGGCCCATGGCGCGGCCGACCTGCCCGAACGCGGGGCGATCCTGCTGCGCGCCCTGCTGATCGGCGCGGCGGCGGGGCTGGCCTTCATCCTGCTGCAGGGCCCGCTCTTTCACGTGGCCTTCCTGATCGCCCCCGCCGGGGACGAGGTGGAGGCCCTTTCGCGCGACTATCTGGCGATCCGCATCTGGGGCGCCCCCGCCACCATCGCCGCCTATGCGCTGACGGGCTGGCTCATCGCGGTGGAACGCACGCGCGGCGTGCTGCTGCTGCAGCTCTGGATCAACGGGGTGAATGTGGCGCTGGACCTGTGGTTCGTCCTTGGCCTTGGCTGGGGCGTCTCCGGCGTCGCCGCCGCCACCCTGATCGCGGAATGGACGGGGCTTGCCCTCGGGCTCTGGCTCTGCCGCGACGGGGTGCTGCCGGTCTGGCGCGCGGCCTGGGCGCGGCTGCCCGACCGCGCCGCGCTGCGCGTCATGCTGGCGGTCAACCGCGATATCATGATCCGCTCGGTCCTGCTGCAACTCAGCTTCACCGCCTTTGTCTTCTTCGGCGCAAGGCTGGGCGATGTGACGCTGGCCGCCAATCAGGTGCTGCTGCAGTTCCTCTCCATCACCGCCTATGCGCTGGATGGCTTCGCCTTCGCCGCCGAAACCCTTGTGGGGCAGGCGGTGGGGGCAAAGGCGCGCGCCGACCTGCGCCGCGCCGCGCGGCTGTCGATGCAATGGGGCGTGGCCGGGGCGGCGCTGCTGGCTTTGGCCTTCGCGCTGGCAGGCCCCGCCCTGATCGACCTGATGACCACCGCCCCCGATGTCCGGGCCGAGGCGCGCGCCTATCTGCCCTGGCTTGTCGCGGCCCCCCTGATCGGCGTCTTTTCCTGGATCTATGACGGCATCTTCATCGGCGCCACCCTGACCGCCGAGATGCGGCGCACCATGATCCAGTCGGTCGCGATCTATGCGCTGGCGCTGGCCCTGCTGATGCCTGCCCTCGGCAATCACGGGCTCTGGGCCGCGCTGATGGTGCTGAACGCCGCGCGCGGCCTGACCATGGCCCGCGCCGCCCCCCGGGCCGAGGCGCGCATCGCCGCCTGACGCAGCCCCCTAGCGCCGCAATATCCCGAACCCGACCGAGGCCGCCCACCCCGCCCCCGCCGCCATCACCAGCGACAACAGGCCGTATAGCCAGGGCTGGCTGCGGGCCAGGCTGAACAGGAACCGCTCCAGCCCCTCCTTGCGCACGCCCACCACGCGATCCTGCGCATCCACCACCCGCCCGCCCCGCGTCAGGAAGATGCGCACCCGGTATTCGCCCTCGGTCAGGTTCGAGGGCAGCACGACATCGGCCCGGAACAGCGTCTGTTCGGTGAATTCCACCGCCCCCTGCAACACGCGGTACCGGCTTTCCCCGATGCGGATGCGCTGCATCGCCTCGATGAATTCGGTGGGGCTTCCGCTTTCATTCGCGGCACCGATGGCGCGGATCACCCGGGGCAGGGTGATGCGGTGGCGCAGATCCTCGGTCTCGGACAGGATCTGCCGCAGGGGGCCGGTCGTCACCACGGCATAGAAACTGGGGGCCGCGTCGATATGCACCGCTTCGGTATTGATCCAGATGCCCGCGCGGCGGTCCTTCTTGCGGATGGTGACCGGCGTCGCCGGCCCCTCGACGGTGATGATCACCTCCATCGCCCCCTCGGGGAGCGGCGCGTTGCGCTTGACCGCGCCATAGACCAGGATCTCCGACCCGTCGAAATCGGCGGTGATCGAGACGCGGTTCTGGCTCAGCCCCGCCACGATGCTTTCCGCCGCCGGGGCGGGGCTGCCCGCAGCCCCCATCGCCAGCGCGACGATCCCCAGCCCCTGCCGCAGGCCCGCCCCGCTCATGGCAGCACCCCGGGCATCACGGAATAAAGCTCGGACGGGCGGATCAGCAGGTCCAGCGCGATCTTCACCGAAACCGCCAGCACCAGAAGCGCCAGCAGGATGCGCAGCTGCTCTGCCTTCAGCCGGACCCCGATGCTCGTGCCGATCTGCGCGCCCACCACCCCGCCCAGGATCAGCAGCAGCGCCAGCAGGATATCGACCGTCTGGTTGGTCACCGCATGCATCAGCGTGGTAAAGGCCGTGACGAAGATGATCTGGAACAGCGATGTTCCCACCACCACCTTGGTGGGCATGCCCAGAAGATAGATCATCGCAGGCACCATGACGAACCCGCCACCCACCCCCATGATCGCCGCCAGAAACCCCACCAGCGCCCCCACCCCCAAGGGCGGCAGCACGCTGATGTAAAGGCCCGAGGCGCGGAATTTCATCTTGAAGGGCAGGCCATGCACCCAGGTATGCACATGCGCCCGCCGCACCGGCCCGCCGCGCTGCGACCGGAACCAGGCCCGCAGGCTTTCCTGCAGCATCATCGCCCCGATCAGGCCCAGGAACAGCACATAGGACAGCTGCACGAACAGATCGACCTGCCCCAGCCGCGTCATCCACTGGAACACCCAGATCCCCGCCGCCGATCCGACAAGCCCCCCCGCCAGCAGCACAAGGCCCATGCGGAAATCCACCGCCTTCCGCCTGAGCTGCGCCAGCACGCCGGAAATGGACGAGGCCACCACCTGATTGGCCCCGGTGGCCACCGCCACGGCGGGCGGCACCCCGATGAAGAACAGCAAGGGCGTGATCAGGAACCCGCCGCCCACGCCGAACATGCCCGACAGAAAGCCCACGATGCCGCCCAACCCCAGAAGGAGGAAGGCATTGACCGATACCTCGGCAATCGGAAGGTAAAGCTGCATGGGCAAGGCCGGGCAAGAAGCGGCAGTCAGACCAAAGGGTTGCGCCCCTTTGGCCGCGATGTCAAACCACTCGGCCCGTCATCGGAGATGGCGCAGGAAATGTCTCAGCACCCGTTCCAGTTTTGCCGCACCCAGCGGGGCCATGGCCTTGGTATGCTCATGGCTGATCTTTTCGTCCGACAGGCCCGCCGCCATGTTGGTAATGGTGGAAATCGCCGCCACCCGCAGCCCCATGAACCGCGCAAGGATCACCTCCGGCACGGTGGACATCCCCACCGCATCGCCGCCCAGGATGCGGATCGCGCGGATCTCGGCCGGCGTCTCGAAGGACGGGCCGGAATACCAGGCGTAAACCCCTTCCGGCAGGGCCACGCCCTCGGCCTCGGCGCTTGCCCGCAGGGCGGCGCGCAGGGCCGGGTCATGGGCATCGCCCATCGGCACGAAGCGCGCATCGGTGGGTTCGCCGATCAGCGGGTTCAGGCCCGAGAAATTGATGTGATCCGACAGAAGCATCAGATCGCCGGGCCGGATATCGGCGCGCAGGCTGCCCGCCGCATTGGTGGCGATCACTGCCTCGCCCCCCAGCGCGCGCAAGAGTTCCAGCGCGGGCCGCATCGCCGCCGGATTGCCCTTTTCATAGTAATGCTCGCGCGCGCCGAACACCGCGACGCGCACACCCTCAAGCTCTCCGATCACCAGGTTCGGATTATGCCCCGACACGCCCGCATGCGGAAATCCCGGCAACTCGCCATAGGGGATCGCCACCCCCTCCACCGCCCCCGCCAGATGGCCAAGGCCAGACCCAAGGATCAGCCCCAGCCGGACGGGCGCATCCCCCGCCCGCGCCCGGACCAGCGTTGCCAGTTCCTCACCGCTCCTTGACATAGGGCTCTCCCCCCGCGCGCGGCGGAATGGCCTTGCCGACAAAGCCCGCCAGCACCAGCACGGTCAGCACATAGGGCAGCGCGTCAAGGAAGGGCACCGGCACCTTCACCTGCACCACCGCCTCCACCACGTCGGGACGCAGCGCCAGCGCCTGAAAGAAGCCGAACAGCAGGCAGGCCCAAAGCGCCGCCACCGGCCGCCACTTGGCGAATATCAGCGCGGCCAGCGCGATATAGCCCCGCCCCGCCGTCATCTCGCGGCCGAACCCGGCCTGCAGCGCGGTCGCCATATAGGCCCCCGCCAACCCGCAGAGGATGCCGGTGATCGCCACGGCGGCAAAGCGCAGGCCCACCACGGAAATCCCCGCCGTATCCACCGCCGCCGGGTTCTCGCCCACCGCCCGCAGCCGCAGCCCGAACCGCGTGCGATACAGCACCCACCAGGTCAGCGGCACCATCAGCAGCGCCACGTAAACCAGCAGCGGATGGCCCGAGATCACCTCGGCATAAAGCGGCCCCAGCACCGGCACGCCGCGCAGTTCCTCGGCCAGCGGCAGGGTGATCGCCTCGAACCGTGCATCCCCCGCAAGCGGCGGCGTCCGCCCGCCCTGCCCGAACAGGCGCTGCGCGATCAGCACCGTGATGCCCGAGGCCACGAAGTTCAGCGCCACCCCCGAAATCAGCTGGTTCCCCCGGAAGGTGATCGACGCCACCCCATGGATCCCCGCCAGCACCAGCGAAGCCGCCATCCCCGCGAACATCCCCACCCAGACCGACCCCGTCAGGAACGCGACCGAGGCCGAGGCCATCGCCGCCATCAGCATCTTGCCTTCCAGCCCGATGTCGAAGATCCCCGCCCGTTCGGAATAAAGCCCCGCCAGACAGGCAAACAGCAGCGGCGTGGCCAGCCGCAGGGTGGTATCCAGAAGTTGCAGAAGCGTTGCGTAATCCATCACGCGGCCCCCTTCACGGCCCGGCCCGCCCGGAACAGGTTGAAGATCCAGGTCAGCAGCATCCGCACCATCACATCCAGCGCCCCGGTGAACAGGATCACCAGGCCCTGCACCACCGTCCGCATCTCGATGGGGATCTTGGTCCACAGGCCCAGCTCGGCGCCCCCCTGGAACAGAAAGCCGAACAGCAGCGCCGCCAGCACCACCCCCACCGGATGGTTGCGCCCCATCAGCGCCACCGCAATCCCGATGAACCCCGCGCCGGATGCCGAATTCTGCAGCAGCCTTTCCGCCTCGCCCATCACGTTGTTGATGGCCATCATGCCCGCCAGCCCGCCGGAAATCAGCATCGCCACCATGATGATCGCGAAGGGGCTGATCCCCGCATAGCGCGCCGCCGCCTCGGATTTGCCGAAGGCGCGGATCGCATAGCCCAGCCGCGTGCGCCACAGCAGAAGCCAGACCACCACCGCCATGCCCAGCGCGATGAACAAGGTCACATTCGCCGGCACGTTCGAGGTGAAGATCAGGTTGAAGCCGGGGATCTCGTTCAGCGTCGGAAGCTGCGCCGCCTCGGGGAAGCGGGCGGTCGCCGGGTCCATCTGCCCGTCGGGGCGCAGCACATCCACCAGAAGGAAGATCAGCACCGCCGCCGCGATATAGTTGAACATGATCGTCGTGATCACGATATGGCTGCCCCGCCGCGCCTGCAGATAGGCCGGGATCGCGGCCCAGGCCGCGCCGAACAGCGCCGCCGCCGTCGCCGCGCCCAAGAGCGCCAGCGTCCAGTGCGGCCAGGGGATGAACAGGCAGGCCAGCGCCACGCCAAGCCCGCCCAGTTGGGCCTGCCCCTCGCCCCCGATATTGAAGAGGCTGGCATGAAAGGCCACGGTCACGGCAAGGCCCGTGAACATGAAGCTGCTGGCATAATACAGCGTATAGCCCCAGCCATAGGCATTCATCACCGATCCCTGCACCATCACGGTCAGGGCCTCCCACGGGTCCTGCCCGATGGCCAGGATCACCAGCGCCGCGATGATCGCGGCCAGCAGCAGCGAGATCAGCGGGACAAGGGCCACATCGGCCCATTTCGGCAAGCGTTCCATCAGGCGGCCTCCCCCTTGCCGGTCATCCCGGCCATCATCAGGCCCAATTCCCGCTCATCCGTCGTTTCCGGGTCGCGCAGGCCCATGATCTGGCCGTCGAACATCACGGCGATCCGGTCCGAAAGGCTGCGGATCTCGTCCAGTTCCACGCTGACCAGCAGGATCGCCTTGCCCTGATCCCGCAGGGCCACGATCTGCTTGTGGATGAATTCGATCGCCCCGATATCCACCCCCCGCGTGGGCTGGCCCACCAGCAGCAGGTCGGGGTTCCGCTCGATCTCGCGCGCCACCACGATCTTCTGCTGGTTCCCGCCCGAGAAATTCTTCGCCGCCAGCGTCGGGATCGGCGGGCGCACGTCAAAGGTGGCCATCTTCCGCTCCGTATCCGCCCGCAGCGCATCATTATCCATGAAAAGCGCGTTCTTCTGATATTCCGGCGCGTCGTGATAGCCGAAGGCGACATTCTCCCAGGCCGTGAAATCCATGATCAGGCCCAGCGCCTGCCGGTCCTCGGGCACATGCGCGATGCCCGCCGCACGGCGGGCGCGCCCATCCGCGCCCTTGCCCGACAGGGGCAATTCCACCCCGTTCATCGTGATCCGCCCGGTCGCCCGCGCGATGCCGCCCAGCGCCTCCAGCAGTTCCGACTGGCCGTTCCCCGCCACCCCGGCAATCCCCAGGATCTCGCCCGCGCGGATCTCCAGATTGATGCCCTTCAGCCGCTCTACCCCATGTTCGTCGCGCACCCGCAGGTCTTCGATCTTCAGCACCACCTTGCCCGGCAGGGCAGGGGCCTTTTCCACCTCCAGAAGGACTTTCCGCCCCACCATCAGTTCGGCCAGTTCCTCGGGGCTGGTCTCGGCGGTCCTGACCGTGCCCACCATCGTGCCGCGCCGCATCACGCTGACATTGTCGGTGGTCTCCATGATCTCGCGCAGCTTGTGGGTGATCAGGATGATCGTCTTGCCCTGATCGCGCAGCCCTTTCAGGATGCGGAACAGATGGTCCGCCTCGGCCGGGGTCAGCACGCCCGTCGGCTCGTCCAGGATCAGGATATCGGCCTGCCGATACAGCGCCTTCAGGATCTCCACCCGCTGCTGATGGCCCACCGACAGATCCTCGATCACCGCATCGGGATCGACATCCAGTTCGTATTCCCGGCTCAACTCGCCCAGCACGCGGCGCGCCCTGGAAAGCGAGCCCGCCAGCAGCGCCCCCTCTTCCGCGCCCAGAACCACATTCTCCAGCACGGTGAAATTCTGCACCAGCTTGAAATGCTGGAACACCATCCCGATGCCTGCGCGGATGGCGCTCTGGCTGTCGGGGATGGCGGTCGGCTTGCCATTGATGAAGATCTCGCCCGAATCGGCGCGGTAGAACCCATAGAGGATGGACATCAGCGTGGATTTCCCCGCGCCATTCTCGCCGATGATCCCGTGGATCGTGCCCCGGGGCACGGCGATATGGATGTCCCTGTTGGCCTGCACCGGACCGAAGGATTTCGAGATTCCCTTCAGTTCGATGGCGTAACGCGGATCCGCCATTTGGTTCCCCCTGTTCCCGGTCCCGTCTTTTCGCGGGTTCGGCCAACACCTGTCAAATATGCCGCGCCAAGGGCTTGGCGCGGCATGTCTGTCACATGATCGTCAGGCGATCAGAACGTCGCCGCCGGGCAGGTATTGTCGGACATGTAGTCATGCACGACGATCTCGCCCGACTTGATCTTCTCGGCCGCCGCATCCACGGCCGCCTGCATCTCGGCAGTCACGAGCGAGGCGTTGTTCTCGTCCATCGCATAGCCCACGCCGTCATTCGCCAGACCCATCACATTGATGCCCGGGGTCAGGGCTTCGCCTTCCTTGAACGCTTCATAGACCGCGTTATCCACGCGCTTGAGCATCGAGGTCAGCACCGAACCGGGGTGCATGTAGTTCTGGTTGCTGTCCACGCCGATCGACAGGATGCCTTCGTCGGCGGCAGCCTGCAGCACGCCCACGCCCGTGCCGCCCGCGGCGGCATAGATCACGTCCGCGCCCTGGGCCTTCTGGCCCTTGGCCAGTTCCGCGCCCTTGACCGGATCGTTCCAAGCGGCGGGGGTGGTGCCGGTCATGTTCAGAACCACGGTCGCATCGGGGTTCACGGCCTTCACGCCCTGCGCATAGCCGCAGCCGAACTTGCGGATCAGCGGAATGTCCATCCCGCCGATGAATCCGACGGTGCCGGTCTTCGACGCCAGACCCGCCATCATCCCCACAAGGTAAGACCCTTCATGTTCGTTGAACACGACGGATTTCACGTTGGGCTGTTCCACCACCATGTCGACGATCGCGAACTTGGTGTCGGGGAAATCCGGCGCGACCTTGGCCAGCACGTCACCAAAGGCAAAGCCCGTCATCACGACCGGGTTCGATCCGGCCTCGGCCAGACGGCGCAGCGCCTGCTCGCGCTGGGCCTCGTCCTGCATCTCCAGCTCCTTGTAGGTGCCGCCGGTTTCCTGCGCCCAGCGCTCGGCCCCGTTGAAGGCCGCCTCGTTGAAGGATTTGTCGAACTTGCCGCCAAGGTCGAAGATGATGGCGGGTTCCGCCGCCACGGCGCCGGCCGTCAGCGCCAGCGTGGCCGCCGCGCCGAGGAAGTGTTTCATCAGGGTCATGGGTCGCTCTCCCGGTTTTCGTTATGGGTCTTTTCTTCCCGCCCCCGTCTTTCGGATGGGGGCGCATCGCCGCCAATTTAGGGCGGATTCCCGATGGACGGTCAACACCTTCTTGTGTGGCCCCGGGGGGCGGTTTGACCTTGTGATCAAATTTCTTGCGCCTGACGCAAGGGAAACCGGCCGCTAAAGCGCGCGCTGCATCACCAGCGCATCCAGCCCGCTGCCATCGGGCCTGCGGTAATAGCCCCGCCGCCGCCCGGATTCGGCAAATCCCGCCCGCGCATAAAGCGCCTGCGCCGCCGCATTGTCGGCCGCCACTTCCAGAAAGGCTGTCTCCGCCCCCCTCAGCCGCGCCTGATACAGGAACCGCGCCACCAGCTTGCGCCCCAGCCCGCGCCGCCGCGATTCCGGCGCGACGGCCAGGGTCAGCACCTCGGCCTCGCCCGCCACGGCCCGGCCCAGCAGAAAGCCCGCATCCCCCTCGACCAGCACAAAGACCAGGGGATCGGCCAGAAACCCCGCAAAGGCCGCCGCATCCCAGGGCGGCGGCGCCGTGAAACAGCGCCCATGCAGCAGGGCCAGCGATTCGGGCGTCACGGCAGAATCACCGGCGGCGGATCGGCGGGCGGCGCGGCATCCGGCCCGCGCAGGTAAAAGGGGGCAGGGCGCGGCTGCGGGCGGTCCAGCCGCCCCGCCGCGATCAGCGCCATGGCATGGGTCAGGGGCAGCGGCTGCACCAGCAGCCGCCCCCCCGTCACCGCCGCCGCCGCCTCTGCCGCAGACCCCACGACATCCGGCGCACAGCCCTCCACGCCAAGCGACGCCACCGCGCTCAGCCGCGCCTCGCCCGGGTCGGGGTCGAATTCCTGCACATAGACCTCGCCCCGCCGCGCATCCTCCACCACCGTCAGCGGGCGCGGCAGGCCATGGGCCAGCGCCTCAAGCCGCGTCACGCCGATGGCAGGCACCCCCAGCGACAGCGCCAGCCCCCGCGCTGCCGCCACCGCGATCCGCACGCCGGTAAAGTTTCCGGGCCCCGTCCCCACGGCCAGCGCCGTCAGATCGCCCCAGCCCATCCCTGCTTGCGCCATCACCTCCTGGCACAGGGGAAGCAGCCGCTCCGCCTGCCCCTTCTCCATCGGCTCCCAGGCCTCGGCCACCACCTGCCCGCCCGACAGCAAAGCGGCCGCGCAATGCGCGGCCGATGTGTCGAAGGCAAGGATGACAGGATCAGGCCGCAACGGGCCGAACCTCCAGCACCTCGGGGATGTAATGCCGCAACAGGTTCTCGATCCCCATCTTCAGCGTCAGCGTGCTGGACGGGCAGCCCGCGCAGGCGCCTTGCATGTGCAGATAGACCACGCCCCGGTCGAACCCGTGAAAGGTGATGTCGCCGCCATCCTGCGCCACGGCCGGCCGCACGCGGGTATCCAAGAGTTCCTTGATCTGGCGCACGATATCGCCATCCTCGCCGCTATGTTCGGCATGGCCGCCCGCCGCGCCCTCACCCTCGATCACCGCCGCGCCGGATTGGTAATGTTCCATGATCGCGCCCAGGATCGCGGGCTTCACATGATCCCATTCCACGCCTTCGGCCTTGGTCACCGTCACGAAATCCGTGCCGAAGAACACGCCCGCAACCCCGCCCGTGGCAAAGATGCGCCGCGCCAGCGGCGATTTCTGCGCCGCTTCGGCATTGGGGAAATCGGCGGTGCCCAGCTCCAGCACGGTCTGGCCGGGCAGGAATTTCAGCGTCGCGGGGTTCGGCGTGGATTCGGTCTGGATGAACATCTGGCCACCTCCGGGGGGCTTGTCCGACAATTCCCCTCGGATATGCGCCCTCACCCCGGCGCTGTCAAGTTTGGAACCGTTCTAAATGCGCACCGCCCCCCGGATCGCGCGGCCTCACGGCTCCCAATAGCCATACATCTGCGCCAGCACGGCACGGCAGCGCAGCGGATCGGTCGCCCGCCGCATCAGCAGGCGCAAGGGCGCGGGCAGCAGGATGGATCGCGGCCTTTGCCGGAAGGGGCGGGATGGAAAGGGCGGCACAGGATGCATGGCGATGCTCCGTGTTCAATCCTCCCCGCCCGCAGTCTGGCAGGGAATGCCCCACCTGTCACCGATTCTTGCTGCAGCGCAGCATCAGGTGATGCTTTCCAGACGTTCCTTCGACATGTCGCCCGGCACGATGGTGATGGGAATGGGCAGGTTGCCCGAATTCCGGCTCATCTGCGTGACCAGCGGACCCGGTCCCGATTTCTCGGTCCCCGCGCCCAGGACCAGAACGCCGATCTCCGGGTCTTCCTTCACTTGCGCCAAAATCTCGTTCACCGGATCGCCCTCGCGGATCACCAGTTCCGGATTGATCCCCTGCCGGTCGCGCATCCATTTGGCGAAAACCTCGAAATGCGCCTCGATCCGCTCGCGCGCCTCGGCCCGCATCAGATCGGCCACGCCCATCCAGTGCTGGAATTCCTCGGGCGGGATGATCGACAGGATCGTGACACCGCCCCCGGTATGCGCCGCCCTGAGCGCGGCAAAGCGCATCGCATTCAGGCATTCGCGCGTGTCGTCCAGAACGACAAGGAACTTCCGCATCTTCTTCTCCCACAGCGCGCCGATCATGCCGACCGCGCCACGCCCGCGCAACAGCGGTTTTTGACGCGGGAAACCGCGACGGAGTTTGACGCAAACTCCGGCACCCCCAAGGGGTGCCACGGAAATTGCGTCAATTTCCGCCGCGAAATCTGCGTCAGATTTCGCCCCCGTCACAGGGCCTGCGACGCCGCCCAGTCCATATACAGCCCCCGCATCCGTTCCGTCACCGCGCGGCTACGATACTCCGTTCCGTCAAAGGCCCTCACCGATGTCACCTTCCCGAAATTCCCCGACAGAAACAGCTCATCCGCCGCATGGGCATCCTCGAAGGTCAGCACCGTTTCCACCACCTCGATCCCCGCCGCCCGCGCATTCGCGATATGCCGCGCCCGCGTGATGCCTGCCAGGAACGTCCCGTTCGGGATCGGCGTGAACAGCGCCCCGTCCTTCACCAGAAACACATTCGCCGTCGCACTTTCGGCCAGATTGCCCATCGCATCCGCCACCAGGGCGTTCCCGAACCCCTTGGCCTTCGCCTCGACCAGCATCCGCGCGTTGTTGGGATACAGGCACCCGGCCTTGGCATTGCAGACATTGTCCTCCAGCACCGGCCGGCGGAACCGCGTCCGCGTCACCGTCGTCTGAAAGCTCGCGGGCGGCATCGCCACCTGCTCCAGGGAAATCGCGAAACCGCTCTTCCCCTCCGCAGGCGCCACCCCCAGATCCGACCCGTCGATCGCCCAATACATCGGGCGGAT
Organism: Paragemmobacter kunshanensis; assembly: GCF_011059185.1. Taxonomy (GTDB): domain Bacteria; phylum Pseudomonadota; class Alphaproteobacteria; order Rhodobacterales; family Rhodobacteraceae; genus Paragemmobacter; species Paragemmobacter kunshanensis. Next base: position 49,786 of record NZ_JAALFE010000016.1, read on the forward strand.
ATAGACGGCGGCCCCCGGCGCATAGGCGCGCAAGCCTTCGCGGATCACCGCCTCCATCTCGCCCGGCTCCATCGTCGGCGTGATCATCAGCGCCCGCGCACTGTCATTCACCCGCGCGCAATGCAGCGCCAGATCAGGCACCACCCCGTCGAACATCCGCGCCCCATCGAATACCGATGACCCCTGCCATATCCCGTGATCCGCGGCCTTCATCACCGCGATGTCACCCTCGTGCCAGCGCCCCTCGAACCAGGTGCGGATATTCGTGCCGATGGTCATGCCTGCCTCCTTGCGTCCGGGCCGCAATTAATCACCCCGGCGCGGCAGATGCCAGCCCGTCACGCCCCGTGATCAGGCGGCGTCCAGCAGCCCGCGCCCGCGCAACAGCGCCTCCACCCCCGGCATCCGGCCCCGGAAACGGGTATACAGCACCTCCGCCTCCTCCGACCCGCCCGCGCTCAGGATATGCCTCTCCAGCTTCGCCGCCGTCTCGGGGTCGAACGGATCCCCCGCCTCCTCGAAGGCGGCAAAGGCATCGGCATCCATCACTTCCGACCACATGTAGGAATAATAGCCCGCCGAATAGCCGTCCCCCGAAAACACATGCGCGAAATGCGGCGTCGCATGGCGCATCCGTATCGCGCGCGGCATCCCCAGCCCCTCCAGCACCTCGTCCTGCATCCCCATCGGATCGGCAGGCGCCGCCCCCTCATGGAAGGCCAGATCGACAAGGGCCGAGGCCACGAATTCCACCGTCGCAAACCCCTGATCGTATGTCCCCGCCGCCAAGAGCCGCGCCCGCATCTCGGCAGGCATCGGCGCGCCCGTCTCCCAATGCCGCGCATATTCCTCCAGCACCGCCGGAACCTCCAGCCAATGCTCATACAACTGACTCGGCAATTCCACGAAATCCCGCGCGACGGATGTCCCCGAAATGAACCCATGCGTCACATCCGACAGCATCTGATGCAGCGCATGGCCAAACTCGTGGAACAGCGTCCGCGCATCATCCCATGACAGCAGCGCAGGCTCCCCCTTGGCGAAGTTGCACACATTCACCACGATGGGCCGCTGATCCCCGCCCAGCTTCCGCTGCGACCGCATGGCCGAACACCACGCCCCCGACCGCTTGGATGACCGCGCGAAGTAATCGCCCAGGAACACCGCCAGATGGGCGCCGCCCCGCGTTACCTCCCACCCCCGCACATCCGGGTGATAGAACGGCCCCGCAATCTCGCGGAACTCCAACCCGAACAGGCGGCTGGCACAGCCGAACATCGCCCCCAGCATCGCCTCCAGCCCCAGATAGGGCTTCAGCGCCGCCTCATCCAGGTCATGCTCCGCCATGCGCCGCTTCTCGGAATAGTACCGCCAATCCCAGGGCTCCAGCGGCCCCGCGATCCCATCCGCCCGCAGCATCCCCTCCAGAACGCCCGCATCCGCCAAGGCCTTCCGCTTCGCAGGCTCCCAGACCCGCATCAGCAGATCGCGCACGGCATCCGGCGTCTTCGCCATCTCGGGCTCCAGCTTGAACGCCGCAAAACTCCCGTATCCCAGCAGCTTCGCCCGCTCCTCCCGCAGAGCCAATATCTCCGCCGCGATCCCCCGATTGTCCGTCTCCCCGCCATTCGCCCCGCGCGCAACCCATGCCTCATAGGCCACCCGCCGCAACGCCCGCCGTGGCGAAAACTGCAAGAACGGCACGATCAGCGACCGGCTCAGCGTCACCACCGGCCCGTTCTGCCCCCGCTCGCGCCCCGCCGCCCGCGCCGCAGCGACGACGAAATCCGGCAGCCCCTCCAGATCCTCCTCCGCCAGCACCATGAACCAGGCGCGCTCATCCGCCAGCAGGTTCTGCGAAAACTGCGTCCCCAGCACCGCCAGCCGCGCCTTCACCTCCGTCAACCGCTCCGCCGCCGCCCCCTCCAGCTCCGCGCCGCTCCGCACGAACATCCGCCGATACAGCGTCAGCACCCGCATCTGCTCCGCATCCAGCCCCAACCCGTCCCGCCGCGCCCAAAGATCCTCGATCCGCGCGAACAGCCGCTTGTTATTGGTGATCTCCGACGCAAAGGCGCTCATCTTCGGCGCCAGTTCCCGCATCAAGGCCTCGCGCGCCTCGGTGCTGTCCGCCCCGGCAAGGTTGTAAAAGACGCCCGACACCCGGTCCAACACCCCCTCCGCCAGTTCCAGCGCGGCAATCGTATTGGCATAACTCGGCGCCTCCGCCTGATCCGCAATCGCCGCCACCGCCGCCCGCGCCTCCGCCAGCCCCGCGTCAAAGGCAGGCCCGAAATCCGCGTCCCGTATCTCGGCAAAAGGCGGCAGTCCGAAAGGCGCGGTCCAGGGAGCAAGCAGCGGATTGGTCATGTCACAAATCTCCTTTGGCCCGAAAAGCTAGGCAGCCCCCGGCGAAAGGTCCACCCCCAAAGCCTTGCCGCTTCATCTTGGCAAAAATACCCAAAACACGCCGCCACCCCGCGCACCGCCCACGCAGCGCGCCAAACTCCCTCCCCCGCCTGCGGGGGAGGGCAGGGGAGGGGGCACTTGCCAAAGGGCGCCGCCGCTACCGCTCTTCCCGCGCCTTCAGGCGCTTCTCCAGCCGCCGCATCAGCAGGCTCAGCCCGATCGTCATGGTCAGATAGATCAGCGCCGCCACGTTATAGGTCTCGAAATACTTGAAATTCCCCGCCGCCGTGACCTTCGCCAACTGCGCCACATCCCCCACCCCCAGCACGGAGACCAGCGAGCTATCCTTCACCATCGCCACGAAATCATTGCCCAAGGGCGGCAGGATCATCCGAAACGCCTGCGGGAAGGTGATATGCCGGAACCGCTGCCATCCATTCAGGCCCAAAGCCTGCGCCGCCTCGATCTGCCCCCGGTCCACCGCCTGCAACCCGGCGCGAAAGATCTCGGCCAGAAAGGCCGCATAGGCCAGCACCAGCGCCAGCACCGCCCGCCACAGCAGCGGGAAATCCCGCGTCCGGATCTCGCCCAGCCCCAAAGGCTCCGCCACCGCGTTCCATCCTGCCACCACCAGCGGCGACAGCACGAAGGCCACATACAGCAGCAGCACGATGATGGGCACGCCGCGCATCACCTCGATATAGAACCGGCAGATCTGCCGCAGCACCAGGAAGCGTGACAGGCACCCCACAGCCAGCGCCAGCCCCAGCAGGCAGGCCCCCAGATAGGCCACCACCGACACCATCACCGTGATCACGATGCCCTTGGACAGGGTATCCAGCACCCGCGCATAATCCGGATTCGCCAGCACCTCATAGAACAGCCACAATCCCAGCCCGGCGACCAGCACCAGCCACCAGGGGAAATCCTGCTCCGGCTTCGCGTTCGGTGTCATGCGAAAGGCCCCGGCATCGCAACCGGGGCCCTCCTGTCAAAACCGCAAGGGATCATTCGCCCATCTTGTAGTCAAGGAACCACTTGGTGTTCAGCGCATCCAGCGTGCCATCCGCCTTCATGCTGGCAATCGCCGCATTCATCGGTGCCACAAGATCCGATCCCTTGGGGAAGATGAAGCCGAAATCCTCGCTCGCCAGCGGCTCGCCGATGATCTTCAACCCGCCATTCGACGCCGCCACATAGCCATTCGCCGCCGTCGAATCCGACAGCGTCAGGTCCACATCGCCCGCCTTCAACGCCTCCAGCCCCGCGCCGAAGGTCTCGAACTTCACGACGCGCGGGTTTTCCTCATTGCCGTCCAGGATATTGTAGATCGCGGCATAAAAGGGCGAGGTGCCGGGCTGCGCCGAAACCAGCAATTCCGGGTCCGCCGCGAAAGAGGCCGCATCCGTGAACCGCGCCTCATCCCCGCGCACGATCATCAGCATCTCGGACCGCATGTAGGGATCGGAGAAATCGACCGCCTCCTTGCGCTCGTCCTTGATGGTGATGCCGGTCATGCCCAGGTCGAACTGCCCTTCCGACACGGCCGGGATCATCGCATCCCAGCTGATATTCTCATAGGTCACGGTGATGTTCAGCCGCTTCGCGATCTCGGCCATGGCATCATATTCCCAGCCGATGGCCTTGCCGTCCTTGTCCAGGAATTGCAGCGGCGGATAGGCGTTCTCGGTCACCACCACCACCTCGCGGCCGCCCAGATCGGGCACGTCCTGCGCAAGGGCGGCGGTCGTGGTCAGGCCAAGGGCAAGCGTCAGGCCCGAGGCAAGCGCATTAAGCTTCATGGAAAGGTCTCCCCGTGGGTTCACAAATCTCGCAGCAGACTATGCGGCGCGCCCCGCCGCCTGTCCAGAGAGGCGGCTTCGCTTTTGCCCCCCGCCTCTCTCTCGCGCGCGCGCAAGCGCGCGCCTTGGGCCTGACCCGGGGCCTCCCCCAACCCCGGAACGCCCACCCGGAACGCCCTTCTCGAATCGCCGCCTTCCCGCCGCCCCATCATGGTTAACGCCCCCTCACCCCGCCGCGCGTCTGCACCGGCTGCTGCACTGCGCGTCTGCACTGCGCCGCTGCACCGCCCTTTCCGCCAGATGCCAGCCGTAAACCCAGCGTTCTCAGGCACTTGCGCCGCAGACCGGGCAATCCGCCCGCCGCTTCACCGCGATCACCCGCGTCTCGGCATAAAGCGCGTCATGGATCATCAGACGGCCCTGCAACGTCTCGCCCGCCCCGGTGATCTGCTTCACCGCCTCCATCGCCATGATCGACCCGATCACCCCGGGCAGGGGCGCGGCCACCCCCGCCTCGGCGCAGGTCGGCACCATCCCCGGCGCGGGCCGCACCGGGAAGACGCATTCATAGCAGGGCGCACCGCTGGCCGGATGGAACAGCGACACCTGCCCCTCCCATTGCGTGATCGCCCCTGAAATCAAGGGCTTGCCCGCCTCCACCGCCGCCCGGTTCACCATGTAGCGCGTGTCGAAATTGTCCGTCCCGTCCAGGATCAGGTCATAATCCGCAAACAGCGCCCGCGCCGCCGCCTCATCCAGCCGTCGGTGATAGGGGCGCAACTCGATGAACGGGTTCAGCGCCCGCAGCGCGATTTCCGCCGAAAACACCTTCGGCATCCCGATCCGCGCATCGGCATGGATGATCTGCCGCTGCAGGTTCGATCCATCCACCATGTCATCATCGACAAAGCCCAGAACCCCGACCCCGGCCCCCGCCAGATACAGCAGCGCAGGCGACCCCAGCCCCCCCGCTCCGATCACCAGAACCTTGGAATCCTTCAGTTTTCTCTGCCCCGGCCCGCCAATCTCGCGCAGCATCACATGGCGCGCATAGCGGTCCAGTTCCGCCGGGCGAAAGGCCCCCGGCGCGGGTGCCGCGACCGCCTCCACCCGCCGCCGCCCGGCCACCAGCCGCAACCCCTGCCGATAGATCAGCACCAGCCCCGCCAGCAGGCCAAAGACCACCCAGCCCTCGAAATCCCCGCCGACGACGCCCGCCAAGGGATTCTCCGCCTGCATCGGCAGATGCGCCACCATCAGGAAGGCCCACCAGATCGCCGCCAGCACCAGCCAGCGCGCCCCCCAGCCCCGCCAGCGCCCCAGCGCCCAAAGCCCGACAAACCCCAGAAGCCCGATCATCGCTTGCCCGTCGACCCGAACCCGCCCGCGCCCCGCGCCGTATCCGACAGCGCCTCAACCACCTGAAATTGCACCTGAATCACGGGGGCCACGATCATCTGCGCGATGCGATCGCCATGATGGATCACATAAGGCTCCGCCCCCAGATTGATCAGCGCCACGCCCAAGGGCCCCCGGTAATCGCTGTCGATCGTGCCGGGCGTGTTGGGCAGCGTGATGCCATGCTTCAAGGCCAGCCCCGACCGGGGGCGGATCTGCATCTCGAAGCCTTGCGGGATTTCCACCCGCAGCCCCGTCGGCACCACGGCCCGATGCATCGGGTCCAGCGTGAAGCCACTTTCGCGATCCTCGGGCAGCAGGTTCGCCCGGATATCCGCCCCCGCCGATCCCGGCGTCTCATAGGCGGGCAGGCCGACCGTCCGGTCGGCCCAGTCCTCCCAGATCATCTTGAGGACAGTCATGCCCAACCCCTTGCAAGACCAGACTTTTTCGAAAACTTTCGCAAAATTCCCCGACGGGTTCCGGTCACGCCAGCGCCTCCGCGATGCGCTGCGCCAGCCGCCGCGCCACCTCGTCCTTGGGCAGGCGCGGCCAGTCCTCCACCCCCGAGGCGGTGATCAGCGTCACCGCATTCTCTGCCCCGCCCATGATCCCCGTCGCGGGCGATACGTCATTGGCCACGATCCAGTCACAGCCCTTGCGCGCCCGTTTCGCCTGCGCATGGGCCAGCACGTCATCCGTCTCGGCGGCAAAGCCCACCACCAGACGCGGCCGCCGGTCCGTCGATTGCGCCACCGATTTCAGGATGTCGGGGTTTTCGGCAAATTCCAGAACGGGCAGGGCGGCCCCTGCCATCTTCTTGATCTTGTGGCCGGATTCATTGGCCACCCGCCAATCCGCCACCGCCGCCGCCATCACGGCGGCTTCCGCTGGCAGCGCCGCCTCCACCGCCTCCAGCATCTCGCGCGCGGTTTCCACCCGCACCACCTGCACCCCCTCCGGCGCTGGCACCGCCGCAGGCCCCGTCACGAACGTCACCCGCGCCCCCAGATCGCGCAGTGCCCCCGCAATCGCCGTGCCCTGCGCGCCCGAAGATCGGTTGGCGATATAGCGCACCGGGTCGATGGGTTCATGCGTCGGCCCGGATGTCACCAGCACATGCCGCCCCGCCAGCGGCCCGGCGGCCAGCGCGCCCCGGATCGCGGCAAGGATCGCCGCAGGCTCCGCCATCCGCCCCGGCCCGTATTCGCCGCAGGCCATCTCGCCCTCATCCGGCCCGACAAGGCGGACCCCATCCCCTTGCAATGTCGCGATATTTCGCTGCGTGGCCGGATGCTGCCACATCCGCACATTCATCGCAGGCGCCACCATCACCGGCGTATCCGTCGCCAGAAGCAGGGTAGAGGCCAGATCATCCGCCCGCCCCTGCGCCATCTTCGCCATCAGATCCGCCGTTGCCGGGGCCACGACCAGCAGGTCGGCCACGCGCGACAGCTGGATATGGCCCATCTCGGCCTCATCCGTCAGGTCGAACAACTGCGTGAAGACCTTCTCGCCCGCCAGCGCCGAAACCGAAAGCGGCGTCACGAATTCCGCCCCCGCCTTTGTCAGCACCGGCGTCACCGCCGCGCCCTCCTTGCGCAGAAGGCGGATCAGTTCCAGCGCCTTGTAGGCGGCGATGCCGCCGCCGATGATCAGAAGAATGCGCTTGTCGGCCAGCATCGGAAGGCTCCGCTTGTCCTGTCAGCCCATGGTGTAGGGAAGCGCGGGCGCAAACTCAACCGCGCATGACGGGCCTCAGCCCGCCTCAGCCCTCGGTCGATCCGAAGGCGGCGCAGGGATCGCCGCGCGATGCGACGCCATCCGTCAGGATCCACAGATGATGCGGCGGACGCCCGACGGGCACCTGTTCCACCTGCCCGATGGAAAGCACCGTCACCCCCGGCGCGGCCCCGCGGATCAGCGCCGGCACGCCGATATCGGTGCGCGCATGTTCCACCCCGGTGATTACCGCAACCGGCCCGCCGGTTTCCCGCAGCGCCGCCAGCGCCGCCCGCGCCAGCGCCGCATCGCGCAGGCGCTGTGCCTGCACCATGCCTGCCATCGCCTCGGCCGGAAGGGCAAAGCAATGGGCGGCCAGCAGGTCCTGCTCGCGCTCTGCCTGCACGGCATCGGGATAGGGCTCGCTCAGCCCGAAACGCGCCGCCTCCGCCCCGAAGACGGCCGCCGCGCCCTCTTGCGTGGCCCGCCGCACCTCATCGCGCGGCACGTCGCCCGCATAGATGCGCGCCCCGGGAACGGCGGTGAACAGGGGGTGATACATGTCGAAATCCGGCCAGCCCCGCGCCTCCCACTGGGTCGCAGACTCGACCGCCTCGGCATCCGACAGATCCTCGGGCAGCGCGGCCACATGATCGGGCAGCAGCATCTCGAAGACAATCGCCGCCGGCGCGATGGCGCGCAGGGCGCGCGCCTGATTGCGGTGATGCGCCGGGTTGTCATGCACCTCGCCCAGCACCACGATATCGACATCGGGAAGGCTGTCCAGCGCATCCGGCCCGATCTCACGCGCGGCGGCCGCACCGCCAAGGTGCAGCGCCAGCAGGGCAGAGATCAGAAGCCGCGTCATGCCAGCAACGCATAAACCTCGCGCGACTGTGCTTCAAGGCTGCGGCGCATCTTGGCAAAGGCAGCGGCTTCAAGTTGCCGAACCCGTTCCTTGGAAAGCCCCAGCTCCTCGCCCAGCGATTCCAGCGTGCGGCCCTCATCCTTCAGCTTGCGTTCGGCCACGATATAGCGTTCCCGCGCGTTCAGCGCCTGCATCGCCGAAACCAGCCAGGTCCGCAGCCGTTCGGCATCATGCGCGCCTTCCACCGCCTCGGCGGCCTGCACGCCATCATCCTCCAGCGCGTCGATCCATTCGCGCCCGTCCTCATCCGACGATTGCGTGGCATTGAGCGAGAAGTCCGATCCCGACAGCCGCCCCTCCATCATCTCCACATCCGCCAGGGGCACGCCGACCTCGGTCGCTACCATCTGGCGCAGCTGGAACTGGTCCAGCGTTTCGCCCCGCGCCGCCGCCTCGCGCTCCAGTTTCGCCTGAACACGGCGCAGGTTGAAGAAAAGCGCCTTCTGGCTGCTGGTCGAACCCGTCCGCACCATGGACCAGTTCCGCATCACGTAATCCTGGATGGAGGCCTTGATCCACCACACCGCATAGGTGGAAAACCGCACGCCGCGATCCGGGTCGAACTTGTCGGCGGCCTTCATCAGGCCAAGGCTTGCCTCCTGGATCAGATCGTTCATCGGCGCGCCATAGCGGCGGAATTTCGCGGCCATGCTGATCGCCAGCCGCATATAGGCCGTCACCAGCCGATGCAGCGCCTGTTCGTCGCGCTGGTCGCGCCAGGCATAGGCCAGCCGCAATTCCGTTTCCGCATCCAGCAATTCCGCCCGCATCGCTTGGCGCGACATGGTTTGGTCGGTATATCCGTCGAGCGCCATTTCGAACCCCCAGTCAGATAACGCGCATCGGCATTCTTGCCGTTTTGAGATTGATACGAGGCTCCGACGTGGCTGGATCACCCGCAGACGCAATAAAATTGCTGGCCGACATCTCCTTCGTTGTCGGAGGCGCAAGGTCAGGCAAATCCCGCCTTGCCGAAGGTCTGGCAATGGGCAGCGGCCTGACCCGCCGCTACATCGCCACCGCGCAGGCCTGGGATGACGAAATGCGCGACCGCATCGCCCGCCACCGCGCCGATCGGGGGGCCGGTTGGATCACGGTCGAAGCGCCCCTTGATCTGGCCGCCGCGCTTGCCGGGGCGCGCGAGGGTGAAGTCGTGCTGATCGACTGCGCCACCCTCTGGCTGTCGAACCACCTCCTTGCCGAACACGATCTCGAGTCCGAGACATCCACCTTCCTCAGCGCCCTTGCCGCCTGCCCGGCCCCGGTGGTGGTTGTGTCGAACGAGGTTGGCTGGGGCATCGTGCCGGAAAACGCGCTGGCCCGCGCCTTCCGCGATGCCCAGGGCCGCCTGAACCAGCAGATCGCGGCAAGGGCGGGGCTGGTGGTCGGCGTCATGGCGGGATTGCCCATGGTGCTGAAGGGGCAGCTTCCGCCATGGATGTGACGCGCCTCTGGTGGGTCCGCCACGGGCCGACGCATGAACAAGCGATGGTCGGCTGGCGCGACGTGCCGGCCGACCTGTCCGACCACGAAACCATCGCGCGCCTGAACGCCCACCTCCCGCAGGACGCGCTCCTCGTCTCCTCCGACCTGATCCGCGCCACCGCCACCGCCGACGCGCTGGCACAGGGCCGCCACCGCCTGCCCCCCCACCCCGGCCTGCGCGAGCTTCACTTCGGCGACTGGGACGGCCAGACCTGGGACGCCATCGCCAAGACCCATCCCGAACTCACCTTCGCCTATTGGGACGATCCGGGCGACCACCGCCCCCCGAACGGCGAAAGCTGGAACGAAGCCGCCGCCCGCGTCTCTGCCGCGACCGATGCCCTCGTCACCGCCCATCCGGGCCGCGATATCATCGTCATCGCCCATTTCGGCGCGATCCTGACGCAAGTCCAGCGCGCCAGGGGCTGCGCCCCCGTGGACGTCTTCGCCCACCGCATCGACAACCTTTCCGTCACCCGGATCGACCGCCACGCCACCGGCTGGGATATCATCGCCATCAATCACCGCCCGTGATGATCAAACCCACAAATCGCCATTTGGCAGGACAGCACGGCTGACCTACCCTCGCCCAAAACCAAGGGGAACATAATGACCTACGATCTCGTCATCGGCGACCGCGCCTATAGCTCGTGGAGCCTGCGCGGCTGGCTCTTCTTCGATGCCTTCGGCATCCCGGTGAAACTGCACCGCGCGCGGCTTTATACCGACGAACTCCCCACCCTGCTGAAACAACTCCACCCCGCCCGCACCGCCCCCACGATGCGCACCCCCGAAGGTGCCGTAGTCCCCGAAACCATCGCCATTGCCGAGGAACTGGCCACCCGCCACCCCGAGGCCGGGCTCTGGCCGCGCGACCCCAAGGCCCGCGCCATCGCCCGCGCGGTCTCGGCGGAAATGCATGCAGGCTTCACCGCGCTGCGGTCGCATTGCCCGATGAACCTGCGCGTCAGCTATACCGACTGCGCCCCGCCCGACGCCGTGCTGGCCGATCTCGCCCGGCTCGACACGATCTGGACCTGGGCGCGCCGCGAAACGGGAAGCACCACCCCGTGGCTCTGTGGCGATTACAGCGCCGCCGATGCCATGTTCGCCCCGGTGGCGACCCGCATCGCCACCTACAACCTGCCGGTGACGCCTGCGGCGATGGACTATGTGACCGCCCATCTCGCCCACCCCTCCTTCCGCCGCTGGCGCGCGATGGGCATGGTCGATGGCGCGGATCAGGATTTCTACCGCCGCGACTATCCCACCCGCCCCTGGCCCGGGCCAACCCCGCTTCCGGCCCGCGCGGTGGACGGGACCGATACCGAAAACAGCCTCTGCCCCTATTCCGGCACCCCCGTCACCCATGCGCTGGAACTGGATGGCCGCCGCTTCGGCTTCTGCAACGCCTTCTGCCGCGACAAGACCGTGGCCGATCCCGAAGCCTGGCCCGCCTTCATGGCGATTTACCGTTCGTAAACCATTCCCGCCCTATGCCTGAGGCCGGGGCAAAGGGCGGGACAGATGCTGGCACGGGCCTATACGGTGGCCTTCGAAGGGGTCGAGGCGCGGATGGTCGAGGTGCAATGCGCCGTCGCCCCCGGCATGCCCTATTTCGGCGTCGTGGGCCTGCCCGACAAGGCCGTGTCCGAGGCCAAGGAACGCGTCCGCGCCGCGCTTGCGGCCATGTCCATCGCGCTGCCCTCGCGCCGGATCATCGTCAATCTCTCACCCGCCGACCTGCCCAAGGAAGGCTCGCATTTCGACCTGCCCATCGCGCTGGCGCTTCTCGCCGCGCTCGAGATCATCCCCCGCGATACGGTCGAGGCGACGGTCGCGCTGGGCGAATTGTCGCTCGATGGCCGCCTGATCGCCGTGGCCGGGGCGCTGCCCGCCGCCATGGCCGCCGCGGAAGAGGACCGCGCCCTCCTTTGCCCCCGCGCCTCGGGGGCCGAGGCGGCCTGGGTCGGCGCGGTGCAGGTCCTTGCCGCCGCCTCGCTGGATGAGGTGGTCCGCCACTATACCGGCCAGACACCCCTCACCCCCGCCGAAGCGGGCGAGGTGACCCCCGACCCCAGCCCCCGCGACCTGCGCGAGGTCAAGGGTCAGGAACGCGCCAAGCGCGCGCTGGAAATCGCCGCCGCAGGCCGCCACCACATGCTGATGATCGGCACGCCCGGTTCGGGCAAATCCATGCTCGCCGCCCGCCTGCCCGGCATCCTGCCGCCCCTTTCGGCGGCCGAGGCGCTGGAAACCTCCATGATCCATTCGCTGGCGGGACTGATCACCGAAGGCGGCATCTCGCGCGCGCGGCCCTTCCGCGAACCGCATCACACCGCCTCCATGGCCGCCATCGTCGGCGGCGGCAAGGGTGCCAAACCCGGCGAGATCAGCCTTGCGCATAACGGGGTGCTGTTTCTGGACGAATTCCCCGAATTCGCCCGCCCCGTGCTGGAAACCCTGCGCCAGCCCATCGAAACCGGCGAGGTGGTGGTGGCCCGCGCCAATGCCCATGTCCGCTATCCCTGCCGTTTCCTGCTGATCGCCGCCGCCAATCCCTGCAAATGCGGCTACCTCACCGATCCGGCCCGCGCCTGCACCCGCGCCCCCGTCTGCGGCGAGGATTACCTCGGCCGCATCTCTGGCCCGCTGATGGACCGCTTTGATCTGCGGGTCGAGGCCCCCCCCGTGGCCTGGCAGGATCTCGACCTGCCGCCCACGGGCGACAGTTCGGCCACCGTGGCCGCCCGCGTCGCCCAGGCGCGCGCGCGGCAATCCGCCCGCTTTGCCGATCACCCCAGGCTGCGGGTGAATGCGGATATGGAGGGCCGGCTTCTGGAAGAAGCCGCCAGCCCCGATGCCGAAGGGCGCGACTTCCTTTCCCGCGCCGCCGATCGTTTCGGGCTGACGGCGCGCGGCTATCACCGCATCCTGCGCGTCGCCCGCACCATCGCCGATCTCGACGGCAGCGCCACCGTCCGCCGCCCCCATATCGCCGAGGCGGTGGGCTACCGGCTGGTTATTGGAACCCACGGCTGAAGGCACGAATTTTCTGCGAAAATTCTGGGCGTCGCCCTGCTGGGGAAACCGTTGCCGAAAGGATCAGCCTGTTCCCGTTCGGGAACAGGCCCCGAATTTTCGCAGAAAATTCGCCCTTTCAGACGGCGCGTCTTGCCTCGATGGCCTGCCAGATCCGCTCGGCACCATTGGTGCCGTCAAAGCGTTCCAGTTCCTGCAGCCCGGTGGGCGAGGTCACGTTGATCTCGGTCAGCCAGTCGCCGATCACGTCGATCCCCACGAAGACCTGCCCCTTCTCGCGCAAGAGCGGGCCGATGCGCGCGCAGATCTCGCGGTCGCGTTCCGTCAGCCCGATCTTCTCGGGCCGCCCGCCCACATGCATGTTCGACCGCGTCTCCCCCGCCTGCGGCACCCGGTTGATCGCGCCGATCGGTTCGCCATCCACAAGGATCACGCGCTTGTCCCCCTGGGCGACGGCGGGCAGGAATTTCTGCACGATCAGCGGCTCCCGGCTCATGCCCGTGAACAGCTCGTGCAGCGAGGCGAGGTTGCGGTCATTCGGATCCAGCCGGAACACGCCCGCCCCGCCATTGCCGTAAAGCGGCTTCAGGATGATGTCGCCATGGCGGGCCTTGAAGGCGCGGATCGTGGCCAGATCCCGGGCAATCGCCGTGGGCGGGGTGAGATCGGGAAAACGCAGCACCAGAAGCTTTTCGGGATAGTTGCGCACCCAGAACGGATCGTTCACCACAAGCGTGCGGGGATGGATCAGTTCCAGCAGATGGGTGGTCGTGATATAGCCCATGTCGAAGGGCGGATCCTGCCGAAGCCAGACCACATCGAACTCCGACAGGTCGACTTCGGTCTCCTCGCCATAGCTGACATGATTGCCGATCTCGCGCCGCAGTTCGATGGGCCAGCCCCGCGCGATCACCCGCCCCTCGACAAAGGCCAGCCGGTCCGGCGTGTAGAAGAACAGGGAATGCCCGCGCGCCTGCGCCTCCAGCGCGATCCGGAAGGTGGAATCCGCATTGATGTTGACCGCGCCGATCGGGTCCATCTGCAGGGCGACCTTGAGGGGCATCTTTCACTCCGCGCTGTGTTCGCCCCTTGATGGCGCATCACCGGGCGGGATGCAATTCATCGGCATCGGCATCGGCATCGGCATCGGCATCGGCATCGGCATCGGCATCGGCATCGGCATCGGGCGCGGATGGTCAACCCACGGCTGCCTGAGACACTGCCCCCGCAACTTCCGCCTGCGGCACTTGCCGCCCCCGCCCCGATCCCTTCCGCGGCCGCCCTCAGACCCTTTCGCCGCCACAGCGCCGCCGACCGGGATTGCTAGGCGGCAAAGGCATTCTCGACGATCTCGATCCGCCCGGTGCCATCCACCAGCGCCACGTCGATCCGGACTTCGGTCAGCGCCCCTCGCGGTTCCCCGTCGAGGAATTCGGCCGCCGCGTTCCAGATCCGCTGCATCTGGCGCGGCGAAAGATGGGCCGCCGCGGCGGCATGCGTGCGGCTTTGCTTGACCTCGACGAAGATCACCTTGTCACCATCGCGGGCGACGATGTCGATCTCGCCCGACAGGCCGCGCCAGCGCCGGTTGCAGACGGGCATGCCGCCGCGATCATAGTGGCTGGCGACCCTATCCTCGGCGGCCAGGCCCACAAGGTGGCTGCGCCTGCCCCGATCCGACTGCATCTGCATGCCCATGCCCTTCCCCCGTTGCCCGGCGCCCCCCGCCAGGATTGAAATCTTCGCGTGCCAGCCTGCACCAGGTTTCCAAAGATTTGGCTAACGCGCCTTCGCCCGTGACAGCGCCACCTGATAGACATCGCGGCGTGGCAGGTCGAAGGCTTCGGCCACCATCGCCGCGGCATCCTTTACCGAAAGGGTCTGCAGCGCCTGATCGAGCGCCTCTTCCCAGGTCGCGCTGTCGGCCGCGTCCGGGGCGGCGCGGTCGATCAGCACGACGATCTCGCCCTTCACCTCGCGTTCGGCAATCATGGCGGCCAGGTCGCCAAGGGTCGCGCGGATCACCTCTTCGAATCGCTTGGTCAGTTCCCGGCAGACAACGCCCTGCCGATGCGCCCCCATGACCGATGCAAGATCGGCCAGCAGCGCCGCCAGCCGCTTGGGCGATTCGTACAGCACCAGCGTGGCCTGGATCTGGCGCAGGTCTTCCAGGAATCGCAGCCTTGCGCTGCGGGCTGCCGGGGGAAAGCCTGCGAAATGGAACCGGTCAGCGGGCAGCCCGGCCACCGCCAGCGCGCAAAGCACGGCCGAGGCCCCCGGGGCGGCCAGCACGGGCAGGCCCTGCGCCACGGCTTCGCGCGCGATGACGAAGCCGGGATCCGAAACCAGCGGCGTGCCCGCCTCCGAGGCATAGGCCACCGATTTCCCCTCGGCCACGGCGCGCAGCAGGCGCGGGCTTGCGGCGCTTTCGTTGTGGTCATGGCAGGGGATGATCGCCCGCCCGTTCAGCGGGATGCCGTGGATTTCCATCAGATGCCGCAGGGTGCGCGTATCCTCGGCCGCCAGCAGATCGGCCGAGGCCAGGATGTCCAGCGCGCGCAGGGTGATGTCGCGCGCCGCGCCGATGGGCGTGGCCACCAGATAAAGCCCGGCCGCAAGCGGCTTTGACTCCCAGGCCTGGATGGGCGGAGGCATGCGCGCGGCTCCCCTGACAAGTTTACTTCCCCGGTCGAACCCCTTAGGCTTGACCGCGATTTCAGCGCGGCCCGCGTCGCCGCGACCCAGAGGTGAGGAGCCCGCATGTTCTCTGTTTTGCGCACCGCCCGCAAGTCGTTGGGCGCAGCCGTCCTGTCCGTGGTTGCCGTGGCCCTTGCCGCCTGCACCCCCACTGCGGGCCCGGCCACCCGGCCCGGTGCCGCGGTGCCGGTTGCGCTTCTGGTGCCTTCGGGCTCCGGTCAGGCCAGCGACCAGCTTCTCGCCCGCTCGATCGAGAATGCCGCCCGCCTTGCCATCACCGATCTGGGCGGCGTGCAGATCGACCTGCGGGTCTATCCCACGGCGGGCAATCCGGCCCAGGCTTCGGCCGCCGCGCAGCAGGCGGTCGCCGAAGGGGCGACGGTCATCCTCGGCCCGGTCTTCGCGGAAGAGGCGAATGCCGCCGGTGTGGCCGTGGCCTCGGCCGGGGTGAATGTCCTCAGCTTCTCGAACAACCCCGCCATCGCGGGGGGCAATGTCTTTGTCCTTGGTCCCACCTTCGCCAATACCGCGCAGCGGCTGGCCTCCTATGCCACCCGTGCGGGCAAGTCGCAGATCATGATCGTGCATGATCGCAATGCCCAGGGCGAGGTCGGCCGCGCCGCCATCCAGAATGCCGTGGCCGCCGCCGGCGGGACCGTCGCGGCGACGGGATCCTACGAATTCTCGCAGAACGGCATCGTGCAGGCCGTTCCGGCCATCGCGGCCCAAGCCAAATCCAGCGGCGCGCAGGCGATCTTCCTCACAGCCGATACCGCGGGGGCCTTGCCGCTGGTCACCCAGCTTCTGTCCGAGAATGGCGTCAACCCCGCCACCACCCAGTATATCGGCCTGACGCGCTGGGACATTCCGGCCGCCACGCTGTCGCTTCCGGGCGTGCAGGGCGGCATCTTCGCCATGCCCGATCCCGCGCTTTACGCCCAGTATCAGGCCCGCTACCAGGCCGCCTTCGGCGAACTGCCCCACCCGGTTTCCGCCATCGCCTATGACGGCATCGCCGCCATCGGCGCGCTTGCCAAGCAGGGCCGCGGCATGGACCGCGCCTCGCTCACCCAAGGGGCGGGCTTTGTCGGCGTCAATGGCGTCTTCCGCCTGCGCGGCGATGGCACCAACGAGCGCGGCCTCGCCATCGCGCGGATCCAGAACAACGCCGTCACCGTGATCGACCCGGCCCCGCGCAGCTTTGGCGGGGCGGGCTTCTGACCGCAGCGCAGCAAGGGCCAGCCGCCATGCCCCGGGCCGTTCCGGCCATGTCCGACCGCAGCCTTCCGCCGGAACCCCCGGGCATGATCCTGCCCGGGGCGCAGATCATCGACCCCGCCGCCCTGCGCGCGGCCATCCTGGCCGATCTGCCCGGCGCCGATGATCCCCGCGCCGCCCGCGCCATCGCCGTGCAGCACCTGGCCGAGGCGAAGGCCCGCGGCAATGCCGCCCTTGCCGCCGCCTTTGCCGCCCGCCCGCATGACGCCCGCGCCCTGATCCGCGCCCAGTCGCACCTGACCGATGGCCTTGTCGCCACCGCCTTCGACATCGCCCGCCACCAGCTTCACCCTCTGTCGAACCCGACCGAAGCCGAACGCATGGCCGTCCTTGCCGTGGGCGGCTTCGGCCGCGCCGAAATGGCCCCCCATTCCGATGTGGACCTGCTGTTCCTGACGCCCTGGAAGATCACGCCCTGGGCGGAATCGGTGATCGAATCCCTGCTCTACATGCTGTGGGACCTGAAGCTGAAGGTCGGCCATTCCTCGCGCACGGTGAAGGATTGCCTCCGTCTCGGGCGCGAGGATATCACCATCCGCACCGCCCTTCTCGAACATCGCTTCATCGCCGGGTATGAGGCGCTGGCCGTCGAACTGGGCGATCGGCTCTGGGGCGAGTTGTTCCGCAATTCCGGCCCCGAATTCATCGAGGCCAAGCTGCGCGAAAGGGCCGAACGCCACAAGCGGCAGGGCGGACAGCGCTATGTGCTGGAACCCAACGTGAAAGAGGCGAAGGGCGGTCTGCGCGATCTCCAGACGCTGTACTGGATCGGCAAATACCTCAACCGTGTCACCGATTCCGAAGGTCTGGTCGCCGCTGGCCTGCTCACGCGCGAGGAATACGATCTCTTCACCCGGGCCGAGGATTTCCTCTGGGCCGCACGCTGCCACCTGCATTACATCACCGGCCGCGCCATGGATCAGCTCACCTTCGATCTGCAGGTCGAGGTGGCCGCCCGCATGGGCTATGCCGACAGGGGCGGCAGGCGGGCCGTCGAACATTTCATGCAGGATTATTTCCGCCACGCCACCCGCGTGGGAGAGTTGACCCGCGTCTTCCTCACCCAGCTTGAGGCCCGCCATGCCAAGCCGGAAGCCAGCCTTCTGGGCATCTTCCGCCGCAGCAAGCGCATCAAGGCGGGCTACAAGCTGGTTCAGGGGCGGCTTGATCTGGCCGAGCCGCAGCGTTTCTTTGCCGACAAGCTGAACATCCTGCGCGTCTTCGAAGAGGCGCTGCGCACCGGCTATCTGATGCATCCCAACGTGATGCTGCAGATCACCGCCCATCTCGACCTGATCGACGACGACATGCGCGCCGATCCCGAAGCGGTGCAGATCTTCCTTGATCTGCTGCTGAAACACGGCAACCCCGAACGCGCCCTGCGGCGGATGAACGAGTTGGGCGTGCTGGCCGCCTTCATCCCGGAATTCGAACCCGTCGTCGCGATGATGCAGTTCAACGTCTATCACCACTACACGGTGGACGAACACATCATCCAGTGCATCTCGATCCTGGCCCAGATCGAACGCGGCGAGCTGGTCGAGGAACTTCCCGTCGTTTCCGGCATCCTCAAGGCGGGGGTGGATCGCAAGATCCTCTATCTTGCGCTGTTCCTGCACGATATCGGCAAGGGCCGCCCCGAGGATCACTCGATCCTGGGCGCGCAGATCGCGCGCCGTGTCTGCCCCCGGCTGGGCCTTTCGCCGGAAGAGACGGAAACCGTCGAATGGCTGGTGCGCAATCACCTTCTGATGTCCGACACTGCGCAGAAGCGCGACATCGGCGATCCCCGCACCGTGCGCGATTTCGGCAAGGCGGTGAAATCGCGGCGGCGGCTCGATCTGCTGACGGTGCTGACGGTCTGCGATATCCGCGGCGTCGGCCCCGGCACCTGGAACAACTGGAAGGCCATGCTCCTGCGCCAGCTTTACGGCCAGACGGCCGAGGCGCTGGAGGCCGGGATCGAATCCCTCAACCGCGAGAACCGCGAGGATGAGGCCAAGCGCGCCCTGCGCGAGCGGCTGAAGGATTGGCCCGCCGCCGACCTGCGGCACGAGGCGACGCGCCACTACGCGCCCTATTGGCAGGGCCTGCCCACCGATACCCATGTGGTCTTTGCCCGCCTGCTCAAGGATCTGCCCGATACCGATATCCGCATCGACCTGCATCCCGATGCCGACCGCGATGCCACCCGCGCCTGTTTCGCGCTGGCCGATCACCCCGGCATCTTCTCGCGCCTTGCGGGGGCGCTGGCGCTGGTCGGGGCCAATGTGGTGGATGCCCGCACCTATACCTCGAAGGACGGCTATGCCACCGCCGTCTTCTGGGTGCAGGACAGCGACGGCAAACCCTATGAGGTGGCCCGCCTGCCGCGCCTGCGCGGCATGATCGAGAAAACCCTGAAGGGCGAGGTCGTCCCGCGCGAGGCGCTGAAGGATCGCGACAAGGTGAAGAAGCGCGAACGCGAATTCCGCTTTCCCACCCATATCACCTTCGACAACGAAGGGTCGGATATCTACACGATCATCGAGGTGGATACGCGGGATCGTCCCGGCCTGCTTTACGATCTGACGCGCACGCTGGCCGCCAACAACATCTACATCGCCTCTGCCGTGATCGCGACCTTCGGCGCGCAGGTGGTGGACAGCTTCTATGTGAAGGACATGTTCGGCCTGAAGCTTCACGCCAAGTCAAAGCAGGAAGCGCTGGAGCGGAAACTGCGCCAGGCCATCGCCGAAGGCGCGGAACGGGCGGCCGGCTGATGCAGCCCATCCGCCTCATCCGCTCCATCCTCACCGTGGGCGGCTGGACGCTGCTTTCGCGCGGGGCGGGCTTTGCCCGCGACGTGATGATGGCGGCCTATCTGGGCGCGGGGCCGGTGGCCGAGGCGTTCCTGATCGCCTTTTCCCTGCCCAACATGTTCCGCCGCTTCTTCGCCGAAGGGGCCTTCAACATGGCCTTCGTGCCGATGTTCTCGAAGAAGCTGGAGGCGGGCGAAGACGCCCAGGGCTTCGCCCGCGATGCCTTCAACGGGCTGGCGGCGGTGCTGATCGTCTTTTCCATCCTTGGCACGCTGGCCATGCCCTGGCTGGTCTGGCTCATGGCCTCGGGCTTTGTGGGGGACGCGCGGTTCGACCTTGCCGTCCTCTTCGGGCGCATCTCCTTTGTCTACATCCTCTTCATCTCGCTCGTGGCGCTGCTCTCCGGTGTCCTCAACGCCTTTGGCCGCTTTACCGAGGCCAGCTTCGTCCCCGTCCTGATGAACCTGATGTTCATCGCCGCCATGCTGCTGGCCGATCACTGGGGCTGGGACATGGGCCTTACGCTGGCCTGGACCGTCCCCCTGACGGGCATCGCCCAACTCGCCTTCACTTGGGTCAGCGCCCATCGCGCGGGCTTCCGCTTCACGCCGGGCCTGCCCCGTCTCACCCCGGAACTCAAACGCCTCGCTGTCATCGCCGCGCCTGCCGTGCTGGCGGGCGGCGTGGTGCAGATCAACCTCCTCGTCGGCCGCCAGGTCGCCTCCTTCACCGAAGGCGCGGTGGCCTGGCTCTCCTATGCCGACCGTCTCTACCAACTCCCCTTGGGCGTCGTGGCCATTGCCGTCGGCACCGTCCTGCTGCCCGACCTCTCGCGCCGCCTGCGCGCCGGCGATGCGGAAGGCGGCTGCGCCTCCTTCAACCGCGGCACCGAATTCGCGCTCTTCCTCACGATCCCCGCCGCGGTGGCCCTTGTCGTCATCGCGCTGCCGCTCTGCGAGGTTCTCTTCCAGCGCGGCGCCTTCGGCCCAGATGATACGGCAGCCACGGCCCTCGCCCTCGCCATCTACGGCGCGGGCCTGCCCGCCTTCGTCCTGCACAAGGTCTTTCAACCGCTCTACTACGCGCGTGAGGATACCCGTTCTCCCTTCCGCTTTGCCCTCTGGTCGATGGTGGTCAACGCCGCCATCGCCGTGGGCCTGCTGCCCGTCATCGGCTTTGCGGCGGCGGCGCTTGCCACCACCCTTTCCGGCTGGATCATGGTGCTGCAACTCTGGCTCGGCACCCGGAAAATGGGCGATGAGGCCCGCTTCGACCCCCGCTTCCGCACGCGCCTTCCCCGCATCCTGATCGCCAGCGCCCTCATGGGCGCGGTCCTCTGGGGGGGGATGATCCTTCTCGGCCCGATGCTCGGCAGCCGCGGCTGGCGCGTGGCCGGCCTCGCCCTTCTTGTCGGCGCGGGCATGGCCAGCTATGCCATGGCCGCCCTCGCCCTTGGCGCGATCCGCCTGTCAGACCTGAAATCCGCGCTGCGCCGTCAGCGCTGACGCATCTTCGCCAGCACCCGCCCCCAGCCCCCGGGGCTGACGACGAAGGACAAGAGGAACCCGGTGGCAAACCCCGCCAGATCCGCCACCCATTCCAGCCCGCCGCCAAAGATCACCCCAAAGACAAGCTGTATCCCCAACAGGAACCCGATCAGGCTGAAGGCCCGATACTTGTTCGCCCCCACCGCGGCCAGGTTCACCCACAGCAGGAAGGTGAACCCCCCGATCAACCCGTAAACCGCAGGATAGCCCCCGAACAGCGGCGCCGCATTCCCCGGCACCAGCATGAAGGCAAAGGCCCCCGCCACCGCCGCCCCAAGGAACACCACCACCACCGCCCACCAGCGGAACACCTCGCCCACCATCTTTCCCAAGGCCAGCAGGA
Source organism: Paragemmobacter kunshanensis (assembly GCF_011059185.1). Taxonomy (GTDB): domain Bacteria; phylum Pseudomonadota; class Alphaproteobacteria; order Rhodobacterales; family Rhodobacteraceae; genus Paragemmobacter; species Paragemmobacter kunshanensis. The sequence continues at coordinate 71,238 of NZ_JAALFE010000016.1, forward strand.
TCACCACCACGAACAGCGCATGCGTCGTGTTGCCATGGACAAAGACATAGCTCACCACCCGCATCAGGTGGCGCAGCGGATAATCGCCCCGCTCCATCATCGCCTGCATCAGCGGCGGCGAAAAGGCGAACCGCTCCAGCGCCTCCAGCCGCCAGCCCGCGCCATCCGCCCCCCCGGCCAGCCCGGCCCCGCCCAGCGCCAGCACCACCTCCATCGCGATGATGGGCAGGGCCAGGATCCAGATGATCGCAGGCAGCGGGTTCAGGGGGGGCGCATTGCGATCCTGCATTCCGGGCAGCTCTCGGTTGTGTCAACGGGCAAGCAGGGTCGATTGACGCCCCGCCGCCCCAGCGATAAGCGGAAAGCGCAACCATTTCCAGACGGAGCATATCATGGCCGAGCCGGTCCAAACGCCTCAGGCTGCCTTCCCCACGCGCATCTTCTCGGGCATCCAGCCCTCCGGGGGGCTGACGCTGGGCAACTACCTCGGCGCGCTGAAGCGTTTCGTGGAAAAGCAGGAGGAAGGCATCGAAACGATCTACTGCATGGTGGACATGCACGCGATCACCGTCTGGCAAGACCCGGTGAAACTGCGTCAGCAGACCCGCGAAGGCGCCGCCGCCTTCATCGCCGCAGGGATCGACCCCGCGCGCTCCATCCTCTTCAACCAGAGCCAGGTCTCCGCCCATGTGGAACTGGGCTGGATCTTCAACTGCATCGCCCGCATGGGCTGGATGAGCAGGATGACCCAGTTCAAGGACAAGGCGGGGAAGAATTCGGAAAACGTCTCCCTCGGCCTCTTCGCCTATCCCTCGCTGATGGCCGCCGACATCCTTGCCTACAAGGCGACCCATGTCCCCGTGGGCGATGACCAGAAACAGCATCTGGAGCTTTGCCGCGACATCGCGATCAAGTTCAACAATGACTATGGCGTGAATTTCTTCCCCATCGTCGAACCGGTGATCGAAGGCGCCGCCACCCGCGTGATGTCGCTTCGCGACGGCACGAAAAAGATGTCGAAATCCGACCCCTCGGATCAGTCACGCATCAACCTGACCGACGATGCCGACACCATCGCCAAGAAGATCCGCAAGGCCAAGACGGACCCGGAACCCCTGCCCGAAACCCTCGACGGGTTGAAGGACCGGCCCGAGGCGCGCAACCTCGTGAACATCTACGCAGCCCTTGCCGGACACACCCCCGAACAGGTGATCCGCGACTATGCGGGGGCGCAATTCGGCACGTTCAAACCGGCGCTGGCCGATCTGGCGGTGGAGAAACTGGAACCCATCACGCTGGAGATGAACCGCCTGATGCAGGACCCGGCCGAGATCGACCGAATTCTGGGCCAGGGCGCGGACCGCGCCGATGCCATCGCGCGGCCCATCGTCGATCAGGTCTATGACATCGTCGGCATGGTCCGCTCGCGTCGGTCATGACGGGGCGCTGATGTTCCGGCGTCTCGCACGCCATGCCATGACGCTGGTGATCGCAGGTTCGCTTGCGCTCACCCTCCTCTCGGCGGGCCGCATCGCGATGGACCCGACCCTCGCCCCCCTGCGCGCGGCGACAACATCCGAGATTACCGCCGCCATCGACCGCGAACTCGCCCGCCTTTCCCCCGGCACCATCCCCGCCCGGATCACCGAACACCTCGCCGCCGACCGCCGCGATTGGGTCGTGCTGCAATCCCTGCGCGACCTCGCCACCGAACTGGGCCAACCGCTGCCCCCCGAAACGCAGGCCGCCTATGACGCCGCATGGGAAGAAGATTCCGGCCTCTGGGCCAATGCCGCCAATTGCGCCGCCTGCGCACTGGACCCGGCGGCCTGCACGCTGTCCACCTTCATGATGTGTCAGGCCCCGATCATGCTCACCCCCATCGGTGACCTTGCCACCATCACCGATGCCGGGATCGACTACATGGCCGGGGCCGAGGTGGACCGCATCGCCGTCACCCTCTCGATCATCGGCCTTGGCGCGACGGCGACCGTCGTCGCCACCGCGGGCACCTCTGCCGCGGCCAAACTGGGCGCCTCCGCCCTGAAGACCGCGCGCGCCATGAACCGCCTGTCGCCGCGCCTCACCGCGCTCACCACCCGCGCCGCGACGGATGGGGTGGACTGGATCGCGCTGCGCCGCGCCCGCAGCCTCGACGATGTCGCCCTCTCGCTCCGCGCCGATGCCTTCGCCCCCCTCGTCTCCATCGCCGCCGACCTCGACCGCATCCGGGGCGCGACCGATACCACCACGGCGCTCCACCTCCTGCCGCTGATCGACGATGCGAACGATGCCCGCCGTCTTGCCGATGCGACACAGGCGCTGGGCCCGCGCATCACCGCCCGGGCCGAGGTTCTGGGAAAGGCCCGCCTCCTGCGCGCCACCACCCGCGTCACGGGGATCGGCTATGCGCTGATCACGGGGATGGTCGGGCTGATCCTCTCGGTCGGCCTCTTCCTCGCCTCCGCGCTCCAGACCCGCCTCTTCGCGGCGCTCCGCCGCCGGGCCGCCGCCGCCGATCAGGCAGAGACCGACTAGCCCCTTCATCTTGGCCCAAATACCCAATCGACAGATCCCGCAAGCGCGCCGCCGGGACAGCGCGCCACCCGCCACAGCCCGGATTTTCTGCAAACAGGGTTAAAGGAAAAAACGGTGCCCGGGCGTATGCACAGCCGTCTGCACCGGCTGTCTGCACCGGCCGTGGCACGGGTTTTTTCACCTCGGCCGGGAAGAAAACGCAGCGTTCGCAGGGCCTTGCCCCCGCCGCAGCGCCGAAGGCGGCACCCCGAACCGCCGACTGAACGCCCGGCTCAGGGTAGAGGGGGACGAAAACCCCGTCCGCAGCGCCACCTCGGCCAGGGGATGGCGCGTATCCGTCACCAACCGCCGCGCGGCCTGCAGGCGCAGGCCCATCGCATAGGCCCCTGGGCTTTCGCCAAGGTATTGATGGAAAAGGCTTTCCATCCGCCGGGGCGACAGCCCCACCGCCCGCGCGATGCGCGCCATGGGTTCGGGATCGTCGATCCGCGCCTCCATCCGGGCAATCGCCTCGGCCACCCGCCCATCCAGCCGCGGGTCGCGCTGCGGCGGGGCCACCTGCGGCTCATGCCCCGCGCGCTGCGTCGTCAGGAAAGACGCCGCCACCTGCCGCGCCAGGGGCGCCCCATGGCGGCTTGCGATCAGATGCAGCATCAGGTCCTGCGCCGGTGCCGCACCCCCCACGGTTACCCTATTGCGATCAATGACATAGCGGTCTGGCAGGCATTCCATCTGCGGGAAGGCGGCCGCGAAATCCTCCAGGTCTTCCCAATGCACGGTCGCCCGATAGCCATCCAGCAACCCCGCCCGCGCCATCACCCAGGCCCCCGCATCCACCCCCGCGATCAGCCGGAACCGGGGCGCCATCCGCCGCAGGGCCTGCAGGAAGGGCCGCGTCGCCACCTCGGCCTGCCGATAGCCCACGATCACCATCAGCACATCCGCCCCTTCGGCCGAAGCCAGCGGCCCCGCCGAGGGCAATTCGATCCCGCAGGTCAGCGGAACGGGCCGCCCATCGGGTGACACCACGCGCCAGCGATAGGCCTCTTCCCCCAGATGCCGGTTCGCCGCCCGCATGGGATCAAGCACCGAGGCCACCTCGAGGATCGAGGCATGCGGCAGCACCAGCACCGCCAGCGTCAGGGGCGCACGGGAGGGAAGGAAAATGTTGACGTTTTCGGCCATATGAATTGCGTAAAGCGCAAAGCATCGCGGCGCAAGCAGGCTAATCTTGCAGGAAGACAAGGGAGGACCGCCATGCCGCTCGCCATGAATCGCGAGGTTTTCATCACCTGTGCCGTGACCGGATCGGGCGGCACGCAGGACCGCAGCCCGCATGTGCCGCGCAGCCCCCAGCAGATCGCGGAAAGCGCCATCGCGGCGGCCAAGGCGGGCGCGGCGGTGGTGCATTGCCATGTCCGCGACCCCGAAACCGGCAAACCCGCCCGCGACCCCGCGCTTTACCGCGAAGTCACGGAACGCATTCGGGATTCCGCGACCGATGTGGTGCTGAACCTGACCGCCGGGATGGGCGGCGACATCTATTTCGAAGGGACCGAGGATATGGGCCGCATCGGCCCCCGCTCCGACATGGCGGGCGCCACGGAACGGGTGGCGCATGTCGTGGAATGCCGCCCGGAAATCTGCACGCTCGACTGCGGCACAATGAATTTCAACGAAGCCGATTACGTCATGGTCAACACGCCCGGCATGCTGCGCGACATGGCGAAACGCATGACGGCGGCAGGCGTTCGGATCGAGATCGAGGCCTTTGATACCGGCCACCTCTGGCTGGCCAAGGAACTGGTGAAGGAAGGCGTGATCCCCGAACCGGTGCTGGTGCAGCTTTGCATGGGCGTGCCGTGGGGCGCGCCGGATGACCTGAACACCTTCATGGCGATGGTGAACAACGTCCCCGCAGGCTGGCACTATTCGGCCTTCTCTCTGGGTCGCAACCAGATGGCCTATGTCGCGGCGGCGGTGCTGGCGGGCGGCAATGTCCGCGTCGGGCTGGAAGACAACCTCTGGCTCGACAAGGGCGTGCTGGCCACCAACGCCCAGCTTGTCGAACGCGCGGCGACCATCGTCGAAAACATGGGCGCCCGCGTCATCACCCCCGCCGAAGTGCGCGCCCGGCTCAAGCTGGACAAGCGCCCGCCCTTGCCGAAATAGGGTGGAAAAGGTCGGCTCCATCCCGCCGCCCCATGCCGCGCAAAGCATCGCGCGGCTGATTCCCCTGGGGCAGGGCTGGGTGCTGGAGCCGCTGGAGGCGGGCTTCCTCCTCCGCACCATCGCGCAAGAGGCGCGCCCGGTGCAGGTCCGCATCACGGGCGAAGAGGCACAGGCCCTGCGTCAGGGCGAGGTGACGCCGGAACAGATGGCGCAGCGGCACGGGGTGGCGCTGCACCACCCGCCGCCCGGCGCTGTCACCGTCGCCTTCTCGGACGAGGCGATACGTCTTGCAGGGCGGGCGCAGGATGGCAGGGCACAGGGCGGCGACGCCCGGGTGCCACGGGAACAGCCGCCGGGGCAGGGGACCTTCCTGCCCCGCGCGGGCATCATCGGGGCGGCGCTGATCGCGCTGCTGGCCTTGGCCCTTCTATGGGCCGTCTGACGGAGAGAACGGACATGGCGCGCAAGGCGGGCATCATCGGGGGTGGGGTCATCGGCGGCGGCTGGGCCGCGCGCTTCCTGCTCAATGGCTGGGATGTGGTGGTCTTCGACCCCGATCCGGAGGCCCCGCGCAAGGTGGGCGAGGTCATCGCCAATGCCAAGCGCGCGCTGCCTGCCCTGTCCGATGGCCCGATGCCGCCCGAAGGCAGGCTGACCTTCGCCGCCACCATCACCGAGGCCGTGGAAGGCGCCGACTACATTCAGGAATCCGTTTCCGAACGGCTGGACCTGAAGCACCGCGTCTTTGCCCAGATCCAGCAGGTGGCACCGGATACCCCCATCGGATCCTCCACCTCGGGCTTCAAACCCTCCGAGTTGCAGCAGAACGCCGCCAACCCCGCGACGATCTTCGTCGCGCACCCCTTCAACCCCGTCTACCTGCTGCCGCTGGCCGAGATCGTGCCCTCAGTGAAATCCGACCCGGCGCTGATCGAAGCCGCGAAGGAGATCCTGCGCGAAATCGGGATGTTCCCCCTGCATATCCGCAAGGAAATCGACGCCCATATCGCCGACCGCTTCCTCGAAGCGGTCTGGCGCGAGGCGCTGTGGCTCGTGAAGGACGGCATCGCCACGACCGAGGAAATCGACGAGGCGATCCGCATGGGCTTCGGCCTGCGCTGGGGCCAGATGGGCCTGTTCGAGACCTACCGCATCGCGGGCGGCGAGGCGGGGATGAAGCATTTCATGGCCCAATTCGGCCCCTGCCTGACATGGCCCTGGACCAAACTGATGGATGTCCCCGAATTCAATGACGACCTCGTGGACCTCATCGCCGGGCAATCCGACGCGCAATCGGGGCACCATACCATCCGCGAACTGGAACGCATCCGCGACCAGAACCTGATCGGCTTCCTGCGGGTGTTGAAGGAACGGAACTGGGGCGCGGGCAAGGTGCTTCTGGACCACGACGCCCGCCGCCGTCAGGCGATGCCCGACCCGTCGCCCGACAGCGCGGCCCCCATGGAAATGGCGCGCATGCATGTCCTGCCGGGCTGGATCGACTATAACGGCCACATGACCGAAAGCCGCTATCTCTTTGCGGCCTCGGAAACCTCTGACGCCTTCCTGCGCCATATCGGGGCCGATATCGCCTATGTCGGCACGGGCTTCAGCTATTACACCGCCGAGACGCACATCATGCATCTGGGCGAGGCGAAGCTGGGCGATGCGCTGTCGGGGACGGTGCAGGTGATCCATGCCGATGAGAAGCGGCTGCATGTCTTCATCCGCATCCTGAAAGGCGATGAGGCGGTGGCGACGCTGGAACAGATGCTGCTGCATGTCGACATGAAGGCAGGCAAGACCTGCGCGGCGCCGCCCGCGATCCTTGATCGCCTGCTGCCCATCGCCAAGGCCCATGCCGCCCTGCCGAAACCCGAAGCGGCGGGCCGCCATGTGGGGCAGAAGAAGTGACACGCCGCGTCCTGATCACGGCAGGGGCGAATGGCATCGGGCTGGAAATGGCCCGGGCCTTTGCTGCGGTGGGTGATCGGGTCTGGGTGACCGATGTGGATGCCGCCGCCGTGGCCGCCGTGCCGGAAGGCATGCGCGCCACCCGCTGCGATGCCTCGGATGAAGGCGAGATGGTCGCGCTCTTCGCCGCCATCACCGCCGATTGGGGCGGGCTGGACGTGCTTTGCGCCAATGCAGGGATCAAGGGCCCGACCGCCGCGATCGAGGACATGGACCTTGCGGAATGGCATGCCTGCCTTGCCGTCAACCTCGATGGCGCGATGATCGCGGCGAAACACGCGGCGCGGCTGATGAAGCCAGCGGGCAAGGGCGTGATGATCTTCACCTCCTCCACCTCCGGTCTTTACGGCACGCCCTTTCGCGCCCCCTATGTGGCGGCGAAATGGGGCGTCATCGGCCTGATGAAGACCGTGGCCATGGAACTCGGCCCCCATGGCATCCGCGCCAATGCGATCTGCCCGGGGTCGGTGAACGGCCCCCGCATCGACCGGGTGATCGAGGCCGAGGCCGCGGCCAAGGGCATGACGCCGGATGCCGTGCGGCAAGGCTATGCCAGCGGCACCGCGATGAAGCGGCTGTCCGACCCCGAAGATGTCGCCGCCATGGCGTTGTTTCTTGCCTCGGAGGGGGCGAAGATGGTGTCGGGGCAGGCGCTTGCCGTCGACGGCATGACCTATAACGTTGATCCGTAAGGAAGACCGCCATGCAATTCGGCCTGACCGAAGAACAGCAGATGATCGTCGAGACGACGCGCAGCTTCGTCGAGAATGAGCTTTACCCCCACGAGATGGAGGTGGAACGCACGGGCCATCTGCGCATGGACCTGATCAAGCAGGTTCAGGCCAAGGCCATGCAGGCGGGCCTCTATGCCGCCAACATGCCGGCCGAGGTGGGGGGCGCGGGTCTGGATACGCTGTCATGGCTTCTTTACGAAAAGGAGCTGGGCAAGGCCAACTACGCGCTGCACTGGACCTGCGTCGCGCGGCCTTCGAACATCCTGCTGGCCGGGACGGAAGAGCAGCGGCAGAAATACCTCTATCCCTGCATCCGGGGCGAGAAATGGGATTGTCTTGCCATGACGGAACCGGGCGCGGGGTCCGATCTGCGCGGCATGAAGGCAAGCGCGCGGCAGGACGGGGATGACTGGGTGCTGAACGGCACCAAGCATTTCATCAGCCATGCCGATCTGGCCGATTTCGCCATCTGCTTCATGGCAAGCGGAGAAGAGGACACGCCGCGCGGCAGGAAGAAGCTGATCACCGCCTTCTTCGTGGACAAGGGCACACCCGGTTTCACCGTCCGCGACGGCTATCGCAATGTCAGCCACCGGGGATATACCAACGCCATCCTCGAATTCGACAATTGCCGCCTCCCGAAGAGCCAGATTCTGGGCGAGGTCCACAAGGGCTTCGAGGTCGCCAATGCATGGCTTGGCGCGACCCGCCTGCAGGTCGCCGCAACCTGCCTTGGCCGCGCCGAACGCGCGCTGGCCCATGCCGTGCAATATGCGGCGGAGCGTCAGCAGTTCGGACAGGCCATCGGCAAGTTCCAGGGCATCAGCTTCAAACTGGCCGACATGGCGATGGAGTTGAAGGCGGCGGAGCTTCTGACATGGGAAGCCGCGTGGAAATTCGATCAGGGCACGGTGACCGAGGCCGACATGAGCATGGCCAAGCTCAAGGCGACCGAGGTTCTGGCCTTCATCGCCGACGAGGCGATCCAGATCCACGGCGGGATGGGCCTGATGGACGACCTGCCCCTGGAACGCATCTGGCGCGACGCGCGGGTGGAGCGGATCTGGGAAGGCACCTCCGAAATCCAACGCCACATCATCAGCCGCCAGATGCTGCGGGCCTTCGGTGCCTGACCCCACTCCCGGGGGCGCTTCGCCCCCCGGACCCCCAGAGGATATTTGAGAACAGATGAAGTAACGAAATGTTAACGCATCGAGTCCACTCTGATCGCACGGTACAGGCGGGGACGCCGATGACCGTAACAGGTGAAGTCCCCCTGTCCGTTGACTGGGCAGGGGGCGCTTCCTGCCTCTTCATCTGTTCTCAAATATCCTCTGGGGGTCCGGGGGGCGAAGCGCCCCCGGGGGCATCCACTTGTGCCGAGGCGCAGGCATGAGGGACCTGCGACGCCTCCTCCGCCCGGGCTCCATCGCCGTGCTTGGCTCTGGCTGGGCTGCGAATGTCATCGAACAATGCCGCAAGATGGGCTTTGACGGGCCGGTCTGGCCCGTTCATCCGACGCGCGACCAGATCGCAGGGGCGCCCTGCTTCCGCTCCTTGGCCGATCTTCCGGCGCCGCCCGACGCCACCTTCATCGGGGTGAACCGGCATGCCACGCTGGATGTGGTGGCCGAACTTGCCGCGATGGGCGCGGGTGGGGCGACCTGCTTTGCCTCTGGCTGGGAAGAGGCGGGCGAGGCCGATCTGCAGGCCCGTCTGGTGCAGGCGGCAGGCGACATGCCGATCCTCGGCCCCAATTGCTATGGCGTGATCAACTACCTTGACGGTGCGCTCCTCTGGCCCGATCAGCATGGCGGTGTGCGGGTGGAGCGGGGGGTGGCGCTCTTGTCGCAATCCTCGAACATCGTCATCAACCTGACGATGCAGGCGCGCGGGCTGCCCGTGGCCTATGTCGCCTGTCTGGGCAATGCCGCGCAGGTCGGGCTGGCGGAACTGGCCGGGGCGCTGCTCGCGGATGAGCGGGTGACCGCGCTGGGCATGTATGTGGAAGGCATCGACGATGCGGTGGCCTTCGCCGACCTCGCCGAAGGTGCGCGGGCGGCGGGCAAGGGGATCGTCTGCATCAAGTCGGGCAAGACGGAACTGTCGCGCACGGCGGCGGCCTCGCATACCGCCTCGCTCGCTGGCGGGGGCGCGGCCTCCTCTGCCTTTCTGCGGGCCTGCGGCGTGGCCGAGGTGGCGACCCCTGCCGAATTGATCGAGACGCTGAAGATCTTCCACCATTGCGGCCCGCAGATCGGCCCGCGCCTCTGTTCACTGTCCTGTTCGGGGGGCGAGGCGGGGCTGGTGGCCGATCTTGCCGCACCCTTCGGCATCGACTTCCCGCCCCCGTCCGAGGCGCAGCGGCAAAGATTGGGCGATATCCTCGGCCCCATCGTCTTCATCTCCAACCCGTTGGATTACCACACCTTCATCTGGGGCGACGGGCCGCGCACGACGGATGTCTTCACCACGATGCTGGCGGGCTATGACGCCGGTATCTTCATCATCGACCCGCCGCGCCCGGATCGCTGCGATCCCTCCAGCTTCCAGCCCGCGCTGGATGCGGTGGTGGCGGCGGCGCAGAACACCGGGAAACCCGCCTTTGCCGTGGCCTCGCTGCCCGAGAATTTCGACGAGGCGCTGGCGCTGCGGATGGCCGCGCCGAATGTGGTGCCGATGATGGGGCTGGAAACCGCGCTGGGGGCGATCAAGGCGGCGCAGAGGGGGCCGAACCGGGGCGGCTGGCGGCCCTGGCCCGTCATGGGCGCGCGCAGGCTGCGGATGCGGGACGAGGCGTCGTCCAAAGCCCTGATTGCGGCTGCAGGCGTGGCCGTGCCGCGCGCGGTGACGGCCCCGACCTTGCCGGAACTGGCGGCGCAGGCGGCAGGTCTGACCGCACCCCTTGCGCTGAAAGGGTTGGGCTTCGCCCACAAGACGGAAGCCGGTGCCGTGCGTCTTGGACTGTCCTCCCTGGAGGGGCAGGCAGAGATGGCGGGCGCGCAGGGCTATCTGGCCGAAGAGATGGTGACGGGCACGGTGGCCGAACTGCTGGTCGGCCTGCGCCGTGATCCGGTCTATGGCGCGACGGTAACCTTGGGTTTTGGCGGCGTTACGGCAGAGGTTCTGGCCGATACGGTGACCCTCGTCCTGCCGGTGACGGCGGAAGAGGTGGCGCAGGCGCTGCGCCGTCTGCGGCTTTGGCCGCTGCTGGACGGATATCGCGGGCGGCCCAAGGCGGCGGTCGATGCGGCGGTGCAGGCGGTGATGGACCTGCAGGCGCTGCTGCAGGCCCGCCCGGCGCTGGAGGAAATCGAGATCAACCCGCTGATGCTGACGGCCACGGGTGCCGTGGCGGTGGATGCGGTCATCTGGGAGGAAGCGGAATGAGCGGCATGCAGATGCGGACCGAAGGCCCGATCCGGACCCGGCGCGAGGGCGCGGTGCTGGAGGTGACGCTGGACCGGCCCAAGGCCAATGCGATCGACCTTGCCACCAGCCGGATCATGGGCCTGACTTTCCGCGATTTCCGCGACGACGACAGCCTGCGCGTTGCGATCCTTCGGGCCGAGGGAGAGAAGTTCTTCTGCCCCGGCTGGGATCTGAAGGCCGCAGCCGCAGGTGATGCGGTGGATGGCGATTATGGCGTGGGCGGTTTCGGCGGGTTGCAGGAACTGCCCAACCTGAACAAGCCGGTCATCGCCGCCGTCAACGGCATCTGCTGCGGGGGCGGGCTTGAACTGGCGCTGTCCTGCGACCTGATCCTTGCCTCTGCCAATGCCACCTTTGCCCTGCCCGAAATCCGGTCGGGCACCGTGGCGGATGCCGCCTCGATCAAGCTGCCCAAGCGCATCCCTTATCACGTGGCGATGGATCTGCTGCTGACCGGGCGCTGGTTCGATGCCGAAGAGGCGCTGCGCTGGGGCATCCTGAAGGAGATCACCACGTCCGAGGACCTGCTGCCCAAAGCCTGGGAACTGGCGCGGCTGTTGGAAAGCGGACCGCCGCTTGTCTATGCCGCGATCAAGGAAGTCGTGCGCGAGGCCGAGGCGCTGCGCTTTCAGGATGCGCTGAACCGCATCACCAAGCGGCAATTCGCGACGGTGGACCGTCTCTATTCCAGCGAGGATCAATTGGAAGGCGCCCGCGCCTTTGCCGAAAAGCGCGATCCCGTCTGGAAGGGCAAGTAACACGGAAACGACAGTTTCCTGTCGCTGAATGTCACGCCCGCCCTTGGCGCGGCGCTAGGCTCCGCCGCAAGCAGAGGTGGGCCATGGACGACCAGACGGATTACATCATCGTGGGCGCAGGATCGGCGGGCTGCGTGCTGGCCGAAAGGCTGACCGCCAGCGGCAAGCATCGGGTGACGGTGCTGGAGGCGGGCGGAACGGACCGGCGCTTTTTCGTGATGCTCCCCTTGGGCTATGGCAAGCTGTTCTATGACCCGGCGGTGAACTGGCTTTACAAGACCGAACCCGATCCCGGCTTGGCAGGGGCGCGGGACCATTGGCCGCGCGGCAAGGTTCTGGGCGGATCGTCCAGCATCAATGCCATGGTCTATATCCGCGGCCATCGCGCGGATTACGAGGAATGGGCGGCGGCGGGCAATCCCGGCTGGGGTTGGGACGATGTGCTGTCCGCCTACAAGGCGATGGAGGATACCGAGGCCGGGGGCGATGACTGGCGCGGCAAGGGCGGGCCGCTCTTCGTATCAGCCAACCGCAAGGGGCTGCATCCCTTGGTGAAGGATTATGTCGCCGCCTGCGAAAGCGCGGGGCTTCCGCATAACCCTGATTTCAACGGGGCCGAACAGGAAGGCGCGGGCATCTATCAGATGACCATCCACAAGGCCCGCCGCAATTCTGCCGCCCGTGCCTTCCTGCGCCCGGCGATGAAGCGCCCGAACTGCCGCGTCATCACGGGTGCCATGGTGACCCGCGTCCTTGTCGAGGAGGGCCGCGCGACCGGTGTCGAATACCGCATCGGCACGGAAACCCGCATCCTGCGCGCCAGGGCCGAGGTGATCCTGTCCGGGGGGGCGATCAATTCGCCGCAACTGCTGCAACTTTCGGGCATCGGCCCCGGCGCGCTGCTGCAGGGCTTGGGCATCCCCGTCCTGCGCGACAACCCGAATGTGGGCGACCACCTGAGCGATCATCAGGGCATCAACTACACATGGAAGATGCGCGTCCCCACCTATAACGACGAGCTGCGTCCCTGGTGGGGCAAGCTGATTGCCGGGATGAAATACGTGCTTGCCGGGGCGGGGCCTCTGGCGAAGTCGATCAACCATGCGGGCGGTTTCTTCCGCACTTCGCCCGATCTGCCCCGGCCCAACATGCAGCTTTACATGCAGGCCTTTTCAACGCTGATCCCGCGCGAAGGGGAAAGGCCGATCCTGACCCCCGATCCCTTCCCCGGCATGTCCATCGGCCTGTCGAACTGTCGCCCCACCAGCCGGGGGCATATCCGCCTGCGCTCGGCTGATCCGCTGGCGCATCCGGTGATCACGGCCAATGCATTTTCAACCGATCATGACGTGCAGGAGATGTTGCTGGCGGTGAAATACCTGCGCCATCTGGCTGCCCAGCCGCCGCTTGCGCGGTTGATCGCCGAGGAACTTCGCCCCGGGCCGGAGGTGGTGACCGACGAGGCGTTGACGGCCGACTTCCGCACCCGGTCGGGCACCGTCTATCATCCGTCCTGCACCTGCCGGATGGGGCCGGATGCCGCGACCAGCGTGGTGGATGCGCGGCTGCGGGTGCATGGCGTGGCGGGGCTGCGGGTGATCGATGCGTCCAGCTTTCCGAACCTGATCGCCGGCAACACCAATGCGCCCGCCATGATGCTGGGCTGGAAGGGTGCCGAGCTTGTGCTGGCTGACGCGCCCTGATCCCGCGCGGGGCTGCCATTGAAGGGGGCATCGAACCCCCTTCAATGGCGTTGCCACGGAAAGCGTCGCCGGAGGCTCCAGGCCCGTTTCGATGCGCGAGCGACAGGGTTCTTCGGGTATTTATTGCCAAGATGAAGGGGCTGTCGGATCCTTTTGCGCCGCCGTCATTGCAGGGTCATGCTTCGGCGCAGTTCGGACCGGCCCCGTCATTCCCCGCGGGGGAAACGCTTGTTCTCTTCCAGCACGTTCAGATCCATGTGGTTGCGCATGTAGCGTTCGGATGCGGCGCGGAGGGGTTGGTGATCCCACGGGTAATAGGCGCCGTTGCGCAGCGCCTCATACACCACCCAGCGGCGGGCCTGGCTTTCGCGCACGGCGGCGTCGAAGGCGGCGAGGTCCCAGCGGGCATCGGCCTTGGCGCGGAACGCGGCGAGGGTTTCGGCATGGGCGGGATCGGCGGCGAGGTTGCTGCGTTCCGCCGGGTCGGTTGCAAGGTGGAAGAGCTGTTCGGGATCGGCGGGGCAGCGGATGTACTTCCACGGGCCTTCGCGCAGGGCCACCATCGGGGTGATGGTGCCTTCGGCGGCGTATTCCATGGCCACGGGCGCGCTGCGGGGGGTGCCGGTGGCGAGGGGCAGGAGGTTTTCGCCATCGGTCCATGGCAGGATTTCGGCCATGTCGATGCCTGCCAGCGCGCCGAGGGTGGGGGTCACGTCGATGGTGGAGACGGGCGTGTCGATGCGCTGCGGGGTGAGACCGGGGGCCGAGATCATCAGGGGCACGCGGGCGGAGCCTTCGAAGAAGTTCATCTTGAACCAGAGGCCCCGGTCGCCCAGCATCTCGCCATGGTCCGACAGGAAGAGGATGATCGCCTCTTGCCGCGTGGCCGCGAGCGTGTCGAGGATTTCGCCGATCTTGGCATCGACATAGGAGATGTTGGCGAAATAGCCCTGACGGGCGCGGCGGATATGGGCATCGGAAATGTCGAAGGCGCGCCAGTCGCAGGCATCCATCAGGCGTCGCGAATGGGGGTCCTGTTCATCGTAGGGGATGGCGGGGGGCGGTTCCAGTTCCGGGGCGCCTTCGTAGAGGTCCCAGAATTTGCGGCGGGCGACGAAGGGGTCGTGCGGGTGGGTGAAGCTGACGGTCAGGCACCACGGGCGGGCGTCATGGCCGCGTGAGAGATCATAGAGTTTCTGCACCGCCTGAAAGGCCACGTCATCGTCATATTCAAGCTGGTTGGTGATTTCCGCCACGCCCGCGCCGGTGACGGAGCCGAGGTTGTGATACCACCAGTCGATCCTTTCGCCGGGCTTGCGATAGTCGGGCGTCCAGCCGAAATCGGCGGGGTAGATGTCGGTGGTGAGCCGTTCCTCGAAGCCGTGGAGTTGATCGGGGCCGACGAAATGCATCTTGCCTGAAAGCGCTGTCTGATAGCCTGCGCGGCGCAGGTGGTGGGCGTAGGTGGGAATGTCGGAGGCGAACTCGGCGGCATTGTCATAGACGCGGGTGCGTTTCGGCAATGCGCCCGACATGAAGGCCGCGCGGGCCGGGGCGCAGAGCGGCGAGGGCGTGTAGCTGTTAGCGAAACGGACCGACTGTTCGGCCAGCCGCCGCAGGTTGGGGGCATGGAGGAAGGGGGCGGGGCCATCGGGGAAGAGGGTGCCGGTGAGTTGGTCCACCATGAGGATGAGGATGTTGGGGCGGGTGGTCATGGCGGGCTCCGGCGCAGGTTTTCTGCGCGGAGCCTATGTCAGCCGCGGGATGGCAGATAGGACCGAAACGCCCTGCCGCTGCCTTCAGCCGACATTCACGCGGCCGACCCGGTGCGGAACAGGCGGACGGGGGATTTCGGGCCGCGCGCGAGGATGCTGCGCGCCTCGAGATCGAGCTGGACGCATTTCATCCACCACCCGGCCTTGGCGCCGCCGGGGAAGAGAGCGGCGTCGAGATGGGGAAGGAGGGCGGTCTGCGCCTCGGCCACGGTCATGCCGGGGGGCGTATCGGGCAGGACGGTCATCAGGGCGTGGCGCATCGCCTGATACTTGGCGCGATCGACGCGGGTGACGTGGTGGGGCGACGTGACATTGCGGACTTCGATCCGGTCGGAGGTGTCGGGCATGGTGGTGTCTTTCCGTTGGTGGCGATGGTCAGGTTACACAATGGCGGGGGCAGGTCGCGCGAAATCGTGGGGCGCGTGTCGCGTTCCGTCCCTTGAGGGGCGGGAACTGGCGCGGAATGGAGGGACGGGTAGCATCTGATGCCGATCAGGAAAAGGAGCCTGCCGCATGACCATCCGGACCGAGTTTCCCTGCCGCATCGTCGAGCAGGAGGATATGGGGATCGTGATGCCGGATGGCTGCCGGCTTTCGGCGCGGGTCTGGATGCCCGAGGATGCCGGGGTGCGGCCGGTGCCTGCGGTGCTGGAATACATCCCCTATCGCAAGCGCGACGGGACCCTGCCGCGGGACGAGATGATGCACCCTTACGTGGCGGGGCATGGCTATGCCTGCGTGCGGGTGGACATGCGGGGGAATGGCGACAGCGAAGGGTTGATGGCCGACGAGTATACGCAACAGGAAATGGATGATGCGGTGGCCGTCATTGACTGGCTGTCGCGGCAAGCCTGGTGCAGCGGCGCGGTGGGGATGATGGGCAAGTCATGGGGCGGGTTCAACTGCCTGCAGGCCGCGTTCAACCAGCCGCCCGCGCTGAAGGCGGTGATTTCGGTCTGTTCCACCACCGACCGTTTCGCGGATGACATCCATTACAAGGGCGGCTGCCTGCTGGGCGAGAATTTCGGCTGGGGGGCGGTGATGCTGTCCTATTCCTCGCGCCCGCCGGACCCCGTGCTGCGGCCCGATTGGCGGCGGATGTGGATGGAGCGGCTGGAGGCCGAGCCGTGGCTGGCACCGCGCTGGGCCGCGCTGCAGGAACGGGGGGCGTTCTGGAAGCACGGGTCGGTGGCCGAGGATTACGGCCGGATGCAGACCCCGGTGCTGATCTGGGGCGGCTGGGCCGACAATTACATGAACACGGTGGCGCATCTGGTGGAGAATGTGCCTGCGCCCTGCAAGGGGATCGTGGGGCCTTGGGTGCATCAATACCCGCATACGGCGGTGCCGGGGCCGCAGGTGGGGTTCCTGCAGGAGGCCGTGCGGTGGTGGGATCGCTGGTTGAAAGGCGTGGAGAACGGGGCAGAGCATGATCCGGCCTATCGGGTGTGGATGATGCATTCCGCCCCCCCGGATGCCAGCGCGAAGGTCAGGCCGGGGCATTGGGTGGCCGAGGCGGAGTGGCCGTCGCCGCGCGTGTCGCGGCAGGTCCTGCAGCTTGGGGCCGCGCGCGGGGCAGGGGCGTCGCAGGGGTATTTGGGCCGAGACGAAGGGGCGGAGGGGTTCGCCCTGACGGTGGCGACGCCGCAGCATCTGGGCCTGAAGGCGGGGGAGTTCTTTCCCATGGGCCTGAATGCCGAAATGCCGGGGGATCAGCGCGAGGATGATGCGCTGTCCCTGTCTTTCGATGGCGATGTGCTGGAGGCGGGGCTGGACCTTCTGGGCGCGGCGGAGCTGCGGTTGCGGGTGGCGTCGGACCGGCCGCTTGGGTTCGTCGTTGCGCGGCTTTGCGATGTGGGGCCGGACGGGGCCTCGGTCAGGATCGCGCATGGGATGTTGAACCTGTGTCATCGAGAGAGCCGGGAGCGCCCCACGCCCATGGTGCCGGGCGAGGCGGTGGAGGTGGCCTTCACGCTGGACCAGATGGCCTATCGGGTGGCGCCAGGGCATCGGCTGCGGCTGGCGCTTTCGAACAGTTACTGGCCCTTTGTCTGGCCGTCGCCGGAGGCGGGGCGGTTGGTGGTGACAGGGGGAAGCCTTGCCCTGCCGGTGCATGCGGGCAGCGCGGCGGAATGGGTGCCACCGCCTGCGGAACATGCGGCACCGTGGAAGCATCGGGTGATCCGCGCGGGGCGGACGCGGCGGTTCGTCGAGGAGGATCTGATCGCGGGGACATATGCCCTGATCGTGGAGGATGATCTGGGGGATGCCGAGAACCTGACGCATGGGCTGTGCAGCGGCGAGACCATGAGCGAGCGGTGGGAGATCCGGCCCGACGATCCCTTGTCGGCGAAGGCGGTGCATGTGTGGGAGCAGCGGCTGTCGCGGGGCGACTGGTCGGTGCGGACGCGGGCGGAGGCGGAGATGACGGCGACGGCTGCGGAATTGCGCCACAAGGCCGTACTGCGCGCCTGGGAGGGCGAGGTGCTGGTGTTCGAGCGGACATGGGATGACAGCGTCCCGCGCCGCTTTGTCTGAATTCGTGACCGGCCAGCAGGAAAAAACCTTTGCTCCCGCGCAGATTCGCGGGTTACTGATTGGGCAATCAACAAAAACGGCCGTCGCAGGGGGCGGCCACCAAAAGGGAGACCACTGGGATGAACTCTGAATTCGACTACCTGCTGAAGCGTGCCGCGCGTGGCCTGATGAGCCGCCGTGAATTTGTCGGCCGCGCCTCGGCGCTGGGGATCTCGGCGACGATGGCGAATACGCTGCTTGCCTCGGTTGCAGGGGCGCAGGCGGTGAAGGGCGGCGTGATCAAGGCCGGTGTGTCGGGGGGGGGAATCCACCAACTCGCTCGACCCTGCGGTTGCCGCCTCCCCGGCGCCGTTCATGGTGAACATGCTCTGGGGCGAGATGCTGGTGATCGTGAACGAGAAGGGCGAAGTTGATCCGCGCATCGCCGAAGAAATCTCGTCCAACGCCGATGCGACGGAGTGGAAGTTCAAGATCCGGTCCGGCGTCGAATTCCATGATGGCAAGACGGTGACCGCCGAGGATGTGGTTGCCACGCTGAAGCGCCATACGGACGAGAAGGCGCAATCCGGCGCCTTGGGCATCGTCCAGGGCATTTCGGAAATGACCGCCGAAGGCGACATGGTCACCCTGAAGCTTGCATCCGCCAATGCCGACCTTCCCTTCCTGCTGGCCGATTATCACCTGCAGATCCAGCCGGGCGGCGGTTATGACAACCCGACGGCGGGTATCGGCGCCGGTCCCTACAAGGTGGTGTCCTTCGAGCCCGGCGTGCGCGCGGTGTTCGAACGCCACGCCAATTACTTCGACAGCTCGATCGGCCATGCCGACGGGGCAGAGATCCTGGTGATCAACGACAACACCGCACGGACGGCGGCGCTGCAGTCGGGCCAGGTTCACATGATCAACCGGGTCGATCCGAAGATCGTGGAACTGCTGAAGGGTGTTCCGGGCGTCTCGATCGAACGTGCGGCCGGTCGCGGGCACTATGTCTTCATCATGCATTGCGACAAGGCCCCCTTCGACAACAACGACCTGCGGATGGCGCTGAAATACGCGGTCAACCGTCAGGAGATGGTGGACAAGATCCTTGGCGGCTTCGGGTCGATCGGCAACGATTTCCCGATCAATGCGGCCTATCCCTATTTTGACGAGTCGATCCCGCAGCGCGAATTCGATCTGGCCAAGGCGGCGGAACATTACAAGGCTTCGGGCCATGATGGCAGCCCGATCATCCTGCAGACGGCCCCCGGTGCCTTCCCCGGTGCGGTCGAGGCGGCGCAGCTGTTCCAGCAGACCGCCGCGCAGGCGGGCATTCCGCTGGAAGTGAAGGTGGAACCCGATGACGGCTACTGGTCCGACGTGTGGAACGTGCAGCCCTTCTGCGCGAGCTATTGGGGCGGGCGCCCGGTGCAGGATCAGATGTATTCCACCGCCTATGCCTCGACGGCTGACTGGAACGACACGCGCTTCAAGAACGCCCGCTTCGACGAGCTTCTGGCGGCTGCGCGGGGCGAACTGGACGGCGACAAGCGCAAGAGCATGTATTCCGAAATGGCCATGCTGGTGCGCGACGAAGGCGGCCTGATCTGCCCGATGTTCAACGAGTTCGTCGAAGCCCGCCGTGGCGAGGTGGGGGGCTGGATCGTCGATCCGAACCACGAACTGATGAACGGGCGCGCGCTTGCCAAGTGCTGGCTGAGCGCGTGATCGGGGCCGGACCGAGGTGCATCCGATCCTGAAACTGGTGGCCCAGCGTCTTGCGCTGGGCCTGCTCCTGCTGCTTGCGGTTTCGCTGCTGATCTTTCTCGGCACCGAAGCGCTGCCCGGAGATGTGGCACAGGCGATCCTGGGGCAGTCGGCTACCCCGGAGGCCCTTGCCAACATGCGCGAGGCGCTGGGCCTGAACCAGCCCGCCTATGTGCGGTATTTCCAGTGGCTCGGCGGCATTCTGACCGGCGATTTCGGAACGGCCCTGACAAATGGGCAGGATATCGGGCAGGCCATTGGCCAGCGCCTTGGCAATACGCTGTTCCTTGCGGCCTGTGCGGCGGCCATCTCTGTTCCGCTGGCAATCCTGCTGGGCCTTCTGGCCGCGCGCTATAATGGCCGGTGGCCGGACAAGGTGATTTCCGGGCTGACCCTGTCGACGATTTCGCTGCCCGAATTCGTGGCGGCCTATTTCGTGATCTTCCTGCTGACGCAGGTCTTTCCGATCTTTCAGCCCGTGGCCATGGTCTTTCCCGGCATGTCCTTCTGGGAGCGGTTGAATGCCGTGGCCCTGCCGGTGATCGTTCTGGTCCTTGTGGTGCTGGCGCATATGATGCGGATGACGCGGGCGGCGATCCTGAACGTGATGCAATCGGCCTATATCGAAACGGCCGAGTTGAAGGGCCTGTCGCCGATGCGGGTGATCTGGCAGCACGCCTTTCCCAATGCCATCGCGCCCATCGTTTCCGTCGTCGTCCTGAACCTTGCCTATCTGGTGGTGGGGGTCGTCGTGGTGGAGGTGGTCTTCGGCTATAACGCGCTGGGGCAATACCTTGTGGACCATGTGGCCAAGCGCGACCTGCCGGTGGTGCAGGCGGTGGGGCTGATCTTTGCCGCCGTCTATATCGGGCTGAACATCCTTGCCGATGTGATCGCCATCATCGCCAATCCGCGTCTGAGGCACCCGAAATGAAGATGCCCCTGTCCGCACTGATCGGCCTGATCCTGACGGGTGGCTTCCTGTTCTGTGCCGTCTTTGCCCAGTTCATCGCCCCGTATCCCGTTGATGCCGTCCTGGGCGGGGTGTGGGAGTCGCCGTCCGCGACCTACTGGCTTGGCACCGACACCATCGGCCGGGATATCCTGAGCCGGATGATCTATGGCGGTCAGATCACCATTTTCGTGGCCCTGGCGGCTTCGCTGTTGTCCTTCGGGCTTGGATCCTTCCTCGGCTTTCTGGCCGCGGTTCGCGGGGGGTGGATCGACCAGGGGCTTAGCCGGATGGTGGATCTGGTCATGGCAATTCCGTCGCTGATCGTGGCGCTGGTCCTGCTTTCGGTGCTGCCGATCAATCTGACGGTGCTGATCATCGTGATGGGCCTGCTGGATTCGACGCGTGTCTTCCGTCTGTCGCGCGCCGTCGCGATGGATATCGCCGTGATGGACTATGTCGAGGCGGCAAAGCTGCGGGGCGAGGGGCAGACCTGGATCATCTTCCGCGAGATCCTGCCCAATGCCCTGTCTCCTCTGGTGGCAGAGTTCGGGCTGCGGTTCATCTTTGCGGTGCTGTTCATTTCGACGCTGTCCTTCCTTGGTCTGGGCATCCAGCCGCCGCTGGCGGATTGGGGCGGGATGGTGAAAGAGAACAAGGACGGGCTGATCTATGGCAAATCCGCCGCGCTGATGCCGGCGCTGGCCATCGCCTTGCTGGCGATTTCGGTGAACCTTGTGGCGGATTGGATCCTGTCGCGGACGACGAGCCTGAAAGGGGGGCGCGGTGCCTGATCTTCTGGAAATCCGCAATCTCCGGATCGAGGCGACATCCTATCCGCCGGGAGAGCCGCCGCGCGACGTGGTGCTGGTCGATGATGTGTCGGTCAGCGTGGCAAAGGGCAAGGTGCTGGGTCTGATCGGGGAATCCGGGGCGGGGAAATCCACCATCGGTCTGTCGGCCATGGCCTTTGGCCGGGGTGGCGTGCGGCTGACGGGTGGCGAGATCGTGCTGAACGGGCGCGACATCCGGACAATGGGTGCAGCCGGTCTGCGGGCCCTGCGCGGGCGCGAGGTGACCTATGTCGCGCAATCCGCGGCAGCCGCCTTCAACCCGGCGAAGCGCCTTATGGAGCAGGTGATCGAAACCTCGCTCTCGCACGGGTTGATGGGGCGGGCCGAGGCTGAGAAGCGCGCGGTCATGCTGTTCCGCAAGCTGGGCCTGCCTGACCCCGACAATTTCGGAAGCCGGTATCCGCATCAGGTATCCGGCGGGCAGTTGCAGCGCGCGATGACAGCGATGGCGCTGTGCCCGAAGCCGGATCTGGTGATCTTTGACGAGCCCACCACCGCGCTGGACGTGACGACGCAGATCGACGTCCTGGCCGCGATCAAGGAGGCCATCCGGGACACGGGGGTTGCGGCACTTTACATCACGCATGATCTGGCCGTGGTGGCGCAGGTGGCCGACGATATCCTTGTGCTGCGGCACGGGAAGAAGGTCGAATATGGCCCCGTTGCGCAGATCATCACCGATCCGCAAGAGGCCTATACCCGCGCGCTTGTTTCTGTCCGGTCCATCGACCATGCCGAAAAACCCGAAGCGCCGCCCGTCCTTTCGGTGCAGAACGTCACGGCACGCTATTCGGGCACCAATTTCGACGTGCTGAAGAATGTCACGCTTGATCTGCCGGCAGGGCAGACCCTGGCCGTTGTGGGGGAAAGCGGATCGGGAAAATCGACGCTCGCGCGGGCCATTACCGGCCTGCTGCCGCCGTCTCAGGGGCGGATCACCTTTGCCGGACGTTCGCTTTCGGCCAATCTGCAAAGCCGTTCCCGGGATGATCTGCGCGAATTGCAGATGATCTATCAGATGGCCGATACGGCGATGAACCCGCGTCAGACGGTTGGTACGATCATCGGGCGCCCGCTTGAGTTCTATTTCGGCCTTGGCGGCGAGGAGAAGCGCAAGCGCGTTCAGGAGTTGCTGGACGAGATCGAGATGGGCAAGGGCTTTATCGACCGCTACCCCGCCGAATTGTCAGGCGGGCAGAAGCAGCGCGTCTGCATTGCCCGCGCATTGGCGGCCAAGCCCAAGCTGATCATCTGCGACGAGGTGACCTCTGCCCTGGATCCGCTGGTGGCGGATGGCATCCTGAAACTGTTGCTGGAACTGCAGGCCCGGGAACATGTGGCCTATCTGTTCATCACGCATGACCTGGCCACCGTGAAGGCAATCGCCGACAAGATCGCTGTCATGTATCGTGGCAAGGTCGTCAGATACGGATCGAAGACCGATGTTCTGACCCCGCCTTTTGACGACTATACCGATCTTCTTCTGTCTTCCGTCCCTGAGATGGAGATTGGCTGGCTGGAACAGGTTCTTGCCCATCGCAGGATGGAAAGCGCGGGGAACTGACGGCATTCCGGGTCGGCCGCCGGATCGCCCCGGCAGTGCAGAGGCAGACGGTCGCGCGATTGATTGCGCGGGCCTGCCTTGGCTAGGTGCTGTAATCGGGGGCCTCGTCATCCAGAATGGCGCGCAATTCGCGCAGATGCGCCTCGGCGAAGCCGGGATAGGCGGCCCATTCCAGTGCGGTCTTTTCGGCGATGGCATCGGGCAGGACGCGCAGGGGGCGGCCTGTCTGGAGCGCGCGGATATAGGTCTCGGCCGCGCGTTCGAAATAGTAGAGGCGGTTGAACGTCTCGGCCACGCTGGGGCCGATGACGAGGACGCCGTGATTGCCCATGACCATGGCGATGGTCTTCGGATCGGCAAGAAGGGTGGCGCAGCGGGTGCCTTCCTCTTCGAAGGCCATGCCGCCGTAATGGTCGTCGATCACGATGCGGTCGTGGAACATGGCGCTGTTCTGGTCGATGGCGGGAAGGCGGCTGTCGGCGAGGCTGGCCAGCACGGTGGCGTGGATGGAATGGACATGCATCACGCAGCGGGCATGGGGCAGGGCGCGGTGGATGGAGCCGTGGAGGCCCCAAGCCGTGGGATCGGGGGCATCGGGGCGGTCCATGGTGGCGGGATCGTTCGCGTCGATCTCGATCAGGGCGGAGGCGGTGATGCGGGCGAAGTGGCGGCCGTTGGGGTTGATGAGGAAGCGCGTGCCTTCGGGGGTGATGGCGAGGGAGAAGTGGTTCGCCACGGCCTCGTGCATGTTGAGGCGGGCGGTCCAGCGGAAGGCGGCGGCCATGTCGCAGCGTTCCTGCCAATGGGTAAGATTGGGGGTGGGGGCGTTCATCGGTGATCCTCTGATCCGGGCCAGGTGCCCTTGGCCATGGCGGAAAGCGTGCGGGTGATGCGGGCAAAGCTGGCGGCGGCGCGGGGGACGGTGGCGCGGGCGCGGAGGTAGCCGTGGACGAGGCCGGGTTCGGTGACGGCGCGGGCGGGGGTTCCGGCGGCGGTCAGGCGGGCGGCATAGGTGGTGGCATCGTCGGCGAGCGGGTCGCATTCGGCGGCGATGGCGAGGGTGGGGGGGAGGTTCGTGAAATCGCTGTCGGAGAGCGGGGCGAAGCTGGGATCGGGCGGCGGTTCGGGCGCGTCGCCATGGCGGATGCGGGCGTAGAACAGCACGTCGTCGCGGGTGAGCATGGGGGCCTGCGCATGGGTCAGGTAGGAGCCTGCGTCGCGGTTGCCGCCAAGGCCGGGATAGATGAGGACCATGCCCGCGATGCCAAGGGCGCCTTTGCGGCCGATGGCTTGGGCCGTGGCGGCGGCGAGGGTGCCGCCCGCGCTGTCGCCCGCGAGGAGGAGGGGGGCCGCGCATTCGGCGGCGATGGCGCGGGTGGCGGCGAGGGCGTCGTGGAAGGCGGCGGGGTGGGGGTGTTCGGGGCAGAGGCGGTAATCGACCGAGACGACGGTCAGGCCGGTTGCGGCGCGGATCTCGGCGCAGACGTCGTCATGGCTGTGCAGGCCACCCACCACGAAGCCGCCGCCGTGGAAATAGACGACCGTGCCGCCCTGACCGGGATAAAGGCGGCAGGGGACGCCGCCGAAGGGGCGGTCTTCCGCCGTGATGCCGGGGGGATAGCCGCGATGGAAGGCGCGGCACATGGCATCGTAGATCGCGCGTTGATCGGCGATGGAGAGGGTGGCGGTGTCGGGGGGATAGGCGGCCTCGGTCCTGCGGATGAAGTCCCAGGTCGGGGCGTCGATGAGGGTGGTGTAATCGGGGCTGTCCATGGCCCGATCTTGCGCCGTGACGGGCCTTCTGGCTAGCGGGTTCGCCGACCTGCGATGTCGCTGGCTGACCTTGCGGGCGAGAGCGCTTGCCCGAAATGCTATGGGGCGCAACGGGTTGGTTGCGCCCCATGCGGGTTGTTCGTGATCCTTGGGATCAGGCGAGTGCGAGGTTGGTCGCCGACTCGCGGCCGTCACGGCCGGCTTCGATGTCGAAGGTCACGGCCTGGCCGTCCTTCAGACCGCGAAGGCCTGCACGCTCCAGCGCGGTGATGTGAACGAACACGTCCTTCTTGCCGCCTTCCGGGGCAATGAAGCCGTAGCCCTTGGTTTCATTGAACCATTTCACGGTGCCCTTGGCCATCGTGAAGTCTCCTGTCTAGTCTGCCGCCCGCACTGTGCGGCGGCCTGGCCCCGTCAGCCTGGTCGATGCTGTGGCCGGAAAATCCGAAGACAGAAGTCGAGTAGAGTTAACGTCGCAAATAGGGATATGGGGCCAAAAGGGCAGAAAATCAAGGAAATTGGGGTTAATTTGCGATGAAGGGCAGAGATTGGCCGGGGAACTGCCCATCAAATAAAACATTCAGTATATTGAATGTTTGAGGGAAAGGCGCTACATCCTTGCCATCGCGGCCCGGCGGTGGGCTGCCTGGATGGAGTGGAAGACATGACCCTTGACCGTGGCGTGATGGCCTTTGCCGGTGTGATGATCCTGATCAGCGTGCTGCTGACCAGCTTTGTTTCCCCTTATTTTCTGTGGTTTACCGTGTTCATCGGGGTGAACCTGATCCAATCCGCGTTCACCGGCTTCTGCCCCGCCGCGATGGTGATGAAGAAGCTGGGCCTGCGTCCGGGCTGCGCGTTCTGATCCTTTCCGGCCCGGGCTGCGCGGACCCGCGCAATGGCCGGGCCGGACTGCCCGGACCGGGGCCAGGGCGAATTTGACCGTGCAACGCGCGGTGCAGATGCGCAGTGCAGCAGGCTGTGCATACGCAGAGCATACCAACAGAGAAAATCGACCGAAGGGCGGGGCAGGGCGCACCCGCCCTTTTGCTTGGCCCCTTCCGATGATCCGGCCCATGGCAACCCGATTGGCGGTGGTCAGGAGGTCCGTTTCGGACCCGGGCGGAGCGGTCGCGTAGCCACAGCCCCTTCCTGGAGGGCCGCTGCGGGCTGCAACCCGGGGGCGAGCCGGGGCTGCCTTGAATTTGCCACAGTGATTCGGAGTTCACAGCCGCAGATTGCGGCGGGCGGGGAAGAATATCGCCAGGAAAGAAACAATAGTTAACAGCCTAGCCGATCGTCCGCGTTAACACATCTTAAAGTATGTAATCATGGCCAGAATTTGACTTCTTTATGGCGGTTCGCCTAGCCCGGATGGGCAACCGGATGCATTCCGCATCCTTACAGACAGGTGAAAGATGCCCCTTTCCTCGATGCGCTATATCGCCCCGATCTCGACCCTTGCCCTGCTGGCCCTGCTGCCTGCTACGGCATCGGCTGCAACTTCCTCGCGTCAGCTTTGCAGAATGGCAGAGCGTGATCCGGCCGGTTTCATGGACCGTGCCGATCTGGCCAACACCCTGCTGCGCATGTCGGAAAGCTGCCCCGATCTGGCGCTGGCGCTGACCGGCGTGACCGGCTCCATCCCGGCGGCCACGGCGCAGAGCGGCAAGGGGGGCAAGGCGGTTGCCGATTTCGGCGGGCTGCTGAAGCGTCTGGCCAAGGCGACCGACCGGCTGAACGATGCGACCGACGATGTCGCCAAGGCGCAGAAGGCGCTGGAGAAGAGCGTGGGTCGCGCCAAGAAGGCGGGCCTGACGGAGGAGGATCTGGATGTCATCGCCGCCCTTGATGGCGACGGCGACAAGACGGTGAAGGGCGCGCTGCGCCACTACACCGGACAGAAGCGCCAGGCGCTGGAGAACTATCTGTCGGCCCGCGACCGGCTGGCACGGGCGGATGCAGCGCTGGCAGATGCGACGGAGAAGGCCAAGCCGCTGGTTCAGAAGGCGATGGAACTGGCCGGGCAATCCGACGCGGCGCAGCAGAACCTGAACAATGTCCTGGGCAACGAGACCGCCGAAGAGCGCAAGGCGCGGCTGGCGGCGGCCCTGGACGAGGCCAAGCAGGCCGTGGCCAGCCTGACGGCAAAGATCGCCGAGACGGAAGGCAAGCTGGATGCGGCGAAGGCCGCGCTGTCGGCGGCGCTGAACGATCCGGGCTATACCAAGGCGCTGTCCGACTATACCAGCGAGGAAGAGCGGCTGGCGGTGGCGGCGGCAAAGACCGAGGCGGCAGAAGCCGCCGTGACCAAGGCGGCAGCGGCCCTCGCCAAGGCGAAGGCGCGGGATCGCAACTGCAACGGGCGGGATTGCCGCGAGGCGGCCGAAGATCTGCGCGACGCCAAATACGATCTGGACCGGGCCGAGCGGTATCTGGACCAGAAGACCGATGACGTGAAGACGGCGCAGAAGGCGCTGGAAGAGTTCGAGCGTGCCCTGAACCTGAGCGGGATCAGCGACACCTACTGGGCCACCCGGGCGGAGCTGATCGCGGCGCAGGAGGCCGAGGCTGCGGCGAAGGCCAGGATCGACGTCGTGTCGCAGGAGGCGGAGGCGCTGTCGAAGCTGCTGTCGGATGCAGCGGATGCGCTGGCCAAGGCCGGCGCTGCCTCGGATGAGGCGAAGGCCGCCACGGCAACGGAAGAGGCCGAGGTTGTGGCCGCGAAGGCCGCGCTGACCAAGGCCATCGACGAGGCGCGGTCCGCGCTGGCGGGAAGCCCTGAGGAGGCCGCCGCGCTGGAAGCGGTGGAGGCCGCGCAGCAGGACCTGACCGAGGCGCTGGCCAATCTGGGTGCGGCGCAGGAAGAGGCCGAGGCGCTGGCTGCGGAAGTGGCGATGGTCGCCGGGGCTCCGAAGCCGGTGGATAAGGCCGAAGAGGCGCTGAGCGAGGCCATTGATGCCAGCGAGGCCGCCGAGGACGAGGCCGAAGAGGCGATGGCCGATGCCGAAGAGGCGCTGGCTGAGCATGAAGAGGCGACCGAGGACCTGTCCAAGGCGCTGGAAGAGGGCGGCCATGCCCCCGCCGAAACGTCTGCCGATGCCGGGGATGACGCGGCGGCTGGCAACAGCTGATCCTGTTGCGGATCTGCCGCCCCGGGCATGGGGCGGCGGAAGCAGGGGGTGCGGGCGCGAGCCCGTGCCCCCTTGTCTTTTTCTGGCCAGTGCTTGGCCAGTGCTTGCCCTTCACCTTGGCCGCGCAAACTGGCATGTCGGGGCTGACCAATTGCAAAGGAGGCTGCCATGCTGAGCGGGAAACATCTGATCGCCGGGGAATGGGTTGCGGGCGGGGGCAGCTTCACCTCGCAGCCGGCGAGCGGGGAGGGCCATGTCTTCGCCAGCGGGGGCGCGGCCGAGGTGGCGCGCGCGGTCGAGGCGGCCGAGGCGGCCTTCTGGAGCTATTCGGCGCTGTCGCGGGCAGAGCGGGCCGGGTTTCTGGAGCGGATCGCGGATGAGATCGAGGCGCGGGGCGCGGATCTGACGGCCGTGGGATCGGCCGAGACGGGCCTGCCCACCGCGCGGCTGGAGGGTGAGCGGGGGCGGACCACGGGGCAGCTCAGGCTGTTCGCGCGGCATATCCTTGGCACCGATTTCCTGGATCTGCGCCATGACGTGGCGCTGCCGGAGCGGCAGCCGCTGCCGCGCCCGGACATCCGCATGATGCAGCGACCGGTGGGGCCGGTGGCGGTGTTCGGGGCCTCGAACTTTCCCCTGGCCTTTTCGACGGCGGGGGGGGACACGGCCTCGGCCCTTGCCGCCGGGTGCCCGGTGGTGGTGAAGGGGCATCCGGCCCATCCGGGGACGGGCGAGATCGTGGCGCAGGCGGTGGATGCGGCGGTGCGGGCCTGCGGGCTGCATCCGGGGGTGTTCAGCCTGATCCAGGGGGTGGGCACGGATCTGGGCGTGGCGCTGGTGACGCATCCGCTGATTACCGCGGTGGGTTTCACGGGGTCGCTTGCGGGTGGGCGGGCGCTGTTTGATCTTTGCGCGCGGCGCGAGGTGCCGATCCCGTTCTATGGCGAGTTGGGGTCGGTGAACCCGGTCTTCCTGATGCCTGCCGCGCTGGCCGCGCGGGGTGAGGCGATTGCCAAGGGCTGGGCCGCGTCGCTGACGATGGGGGCAGGGCAGTTCTGCACCAATCCGGGGATCGTGGTGGCGATGGCGGGGGCGGAGGGCGATGCCTTTGTCGCGGCGGCCACGGCGGCGCTGGGCGCGGTGGGGCCGCAGGTGATGCTGACGGATGGGATCGCGGCGGCCTATCGCGCGGGGCGCGAGCGGATCGCGGCCACGGCGGGGGTGCGCGAGGTGCTGACCTCGGTCTGCGACCGGCGCAATGCGACTCCTTACGTCTTTGAGGTGGCGGGGGCGGATTGGCTGGCCAATTCGGTGCTGGGGCATGAGGTGTTCGGTCCCCTTGGCGTGATCGTGCGGGTGGCGGATTTCGCCGAGATGGAGGCGGTGGCGCGGTCGCTGGAAGGGCAGTTGACCTGCACGCTGCAGATGGATGACGGCGATGCCGATCTGGCGCGCCGCCTGATGCCGGTGCTGGAGCGGAAGGCGGGGAGGGTGCTGGCGAACGGCTTCCCGACGGGGGTGGAGGTCTGCGAGGCGATGGTGCATGGCGGGCCTTATCCGGCCAGCACGAATTTCGGCGCGACGAGCGTGGGGACGATGGCGATCCGCCGCTGGTTGCGGCCGGTGAGCTATCAGAACATACCCCTGGCTTTGCTGCCCGAGGAGTTGCGGTAATCTTGTGGAGCGGGGCCGGCCAGGGCCGCCCCCGCACGCCTTTTGTCTCGCCTTCCGCGCGTGCCGCGCGTCCGGCTCGGCTGATGGGGCCCTGCCCCAAACCCCGGGGTATTTGGGCCAAGATGAAGGGGAGGGCTGTCTGGTATCGTCCTGGCGACGGGGGGGAGGCGCCTTGCGCCGAGGGGGGGCGGATGCCCCCCCTGCCGCTGGAGGATCAGGCCTCGTCCTTGAGGAGGAGGGCGAGGGCGAGGACCGAGAGCGCGACGCCGATGAGGATCAGGGGGGGCGGGGCGGCGCGGCCCATCGCGATTTCCCACAGGATGACCCAGGAGGGGACGAGGTAGGTATAGGCCATGACCTTGGCCGCGGGCAGGCGCATGGTGGCGTATTGCAGAAGAACGAAGGTCGCGGCAGAGGCGAAGACGGCCGTATAGACCAGCGTGATCCAGACGATGGCGGGCAGCGCGGCCCAATCCGTGGCGCGGATGGCGGGAAGGCCCGCGGTGGTGAGAAGGAACCAGCCCGCGATCATCATGCCGAAGGTGAAGACGACGGCGGGTTCGCCGCGGTTGAGCTTGCGCACCAGGGGGGCATAGAGGGCATGGGCCACGCAGCCTGCGAAATAGATCACCTCTCCCTTGCCGATATGGAGCGACAGGAATTTGCCGAAATCGGCGCGGAAGATGACCCAGAGTGCGCCCGCAGCGCCGATGGCGAGGGCGGCGGACATGCGGAGGGTAAGGCGCTGGCGCAGGGTGAGCCAGCCGAAGCCCGCGGCCATCAGGGGCGTCAGCGTGAAGACGGCGGCGGCAGAGACGGGTTCGGCGGTCTTCAACCCTTCGAACATCAGCACGAAATAGGCCGAGAGGAGCGCGCCAAGCACGCCATAGCGCCAGGGTGCCTGAAGGGCGCTGCGCCGGATGCCGGTGGTGGCGAAGGCCGCGGCCCCCACCAGCGCGCCGGCAAGCAGGAAGCGCAGCGCGGTCAGCGCGAGCGGGTCGATCAAGGGCGCGGCCATGGCGCCGAGGCTGAAGGATCCCGCAACCAGCGCCGAGAAGGCAAGCATCGCAAGATGCCCGCGGCGGCCTTCGGTCAGGGTCACAGATCCCAGTCCTTTGCCGCCTCCTTCAGGACGGCAAGAAAGGCCTGCACCTTGCGGGTGCGGTGCAGATCGACATGGGTGACGAGCCAGAGCGGCGCGTCCCATTCCGGGATCGGGGGCATGACCTCGATCAGGTCGGGGTCGCGGCTGGCCTTGAAGGCGGCCATGAAGCCGATGCCGAGACCCGCACGGATGGCGGATTCGAAGGAGGCCAGTTCGGTGGCGCGGAAGGTGAGCCGGTCGGCGGGGACGCGGTCGCGCATCCAGCGGTGGAAGGGGGCGCGGCTGTCGGAGGCATCGGTGGTGATGAAGCGATGGGCGGGGAAATCCGCCTCGGTGGCGGGCAGGCCGTGGCGTTCGGCATAGCTGCGCGCGGCATAGAGGCCGGTGCGGATGCGGGCGAGGGGGCGGACGACATTGTCAGGCTCTTCCGGTGCGGCGCCGGCGCGGATGGCGACATGGGCTTCGCCGTAGTCGAGGCGGAAGACGCGCATATCCGTGAGGAAGCGGAGCAGGATGCCGGGATATTGCGTCTGGAACTGCGACAGGACCGGGACCAGCAGATCCGACATCCCGGCGATGGAGGTGACCACCAATTCGCCCGAGACGGTTTCCCCAAGGCCCTTGATGCGGCTGGCGAGTTGGGCGAATTGCTCATCGGTGGTCTGGGCCACGGTGAGCAGGTCCTGGCCTGCCTCGGTCGGCGTATAGCCGCGGGCGTGGCGCTGGAAGAGTTTGGTGCCCAGCCGCTTTTCCAGCGCGTCGATGTGGCGGATCACGGTAGCGTGGTGGACGCCCAGAACCTCGGCCGCGCCGGAGACCGTGCCGAGGCGGGCCACCTGGAAGGCGGTTCTGATTTCGTCCCAGGTCTCGATGCCCATGATTGTGCAGCCCTGAACAGATTTGCCGCAATCTGGCTTTGCTGCGCGGGGGAATGCAAGCGACATTTCCGTGCGTGGCGGCGGGGCCGGCCCGCGCGGGGCGGGCCAAGGCTTGACTCGGGGCGGTCAGAGGCGTATCGCCCCACCCATTCCCCGGAGGCCGCAAGCTTCCGGTCCCGTCGCATTTGCGGGGATCGCC
Organism: Paragemmobacter kunshanensis; assembly: GCF_011059185.1. Lineage (GTDB taxonomy): Bacteria > Pseudomonadota > Alphaproteobacteria > Rhodobacterales > Rhodobacteraceae > Paragemmobacter > Paragemmobacter kunshanensis. Next base: position 102,741 of record NZ_JAALFE010000016.1, read on the forward strand.
ATCCGTCAGCGCGTTGCGCCCACGGGTGCCGTTGGTCTTTGCAGATGCAATCCCGCTGCCGGATACCCATATCCGGCGTCACGCAACGAACCCGGAGGGTCGCATGTTCGAGAGCCTGTCAGAGCGTCTTGGTGGCGTATTCGACCGTCTGACGAAAGCGGGTGCGCTGACCGAGGCGGATGTCGTCGCTGCGCTGCGCGAGGTGCGGGTGGCGCTGCTGGAGGCGGATGTTTCGCTGCCCGTGGCGCGGGATTTCATCAAGCGGGTGCAGGACAAGGCCACGGGCGTGGCGGTGACGAAGTCGGTCACGCCCGGGCAGATGGTGGTGAAGATCGTCCATGACGAGTTGATCCGCGTGCTGCAGGGCGAGGGGCCTGCGGATGCGCTGAAGATCGACAATCCGCCGGCGACGATCCTGATGGTGGGTTTGCAGGGTTCGGGCAAGACCACGACCACGGCGAAGCTGGCCAAGCGGTTGAAGGAACGGAACGGCAAGCGGGTTCTGCTGGCGTCCCTGGATACCAACCGGCCTGCGGCGATGGAGCAATTGGCGATCCTGGCCGGGCAGATCGGCGTGGACAGCCTGCCCATCGTGAAGGGCGAGAGCGCGGTGCAGATCGCCAAGCGCGCCAGGACGCAGGCCAATCTGGGCGGCTATGACGTGCTGTTCCTGGATACGGCGGGGCGTCTGCATATCGACGAAGTCCTGATGGACGAGGTGCAGGCGGTGCGCGACATCGCCCAGCCGCGCGAGGTGCTGCTGGTTGTCGATGGCCTGACGGGGCAGGACGCGGTGAACGTCGCGACCGAGTTCGACGGCAAGGTCGGGATTTCGGGCGTTGTCCTCACGCGGATGGATGGCGACGGGCGCGGCGGTGCGGCGCTGTCGATGCGGGCCATTACCGGAAAGCCCATCCGTTTCGTGGGCCTTGGCGAGAAGATGGACGCGCTGGAGACCTTCGAGGCGGAGCGTGTGGCGGGGCGCATTTTGGGCATGGGCGATATCGTCGCCCTGGTCGAGAAGGCGCAGGAGACCTTCGAGGCCGAGCAGGCGGAGCGCATGGCCAAGCGCTTTGCCAAGGGTCTGTTCAACATGAACGACCTGAAGATGCAGCTTGAGCAGATGATCAAGATGGGCGGGATGCAGGGCCTGATGGGCATGCTGCCCGGCATGGGCAAGATGCAGGCCGCCGCCGCCGAGGCGGGTCTGGACGACAGGATGCTGAAGCGGCAGATCGCGCTGATCCAGTCGATGACGAAGAAGGAACGCGCCAATCCCGACCTGTTGCAGGCGAGCCGGAAGAAGCGGATCGCGGCGGGGGCGGGGCTGGACGTGGCCGATCTGAACCGGCTGCTGAAGCAGCACAAGCAGATGGCCGAGATGATGAAGAAGATGGGCAAGGGCGGCATGATGAAGCAAGCCATGCGCCAGATGCTGGGCAAGGGCGGCATGCCCGATCCCAGCAAGATGACGCCCGAGCAGCTTGAGGAAGCCGCGAAGGGGATGCGGCAGGGGCTGGGGCAGGGCGGCGGCTTTCCGGGCATGCCGCGCGGGATGACGCTGCCTTCGGGCCTGTCGGGGCTGATGAAGAAGAAGTGATGATCGCGCCCACCCTTCATACGGAGCGCCTGACGCTGAGGATGCCTGTGCTTGAGGATTTCGAGCATCGGGCGGTCTTCTATGCGTCGGAGCGGTCGGTCTGGGAAGGCGGGCCGCTGTCGCGCGTGGAGGCGTGGCGGATCTGGGCTTCGGAGGTGGGGCTTTGGCCGTTGCGCGGTTACGGGCCGTTCACGGTCGAGGCGGGCGGGGCCTATGTCGGCGAGGTGGGCATCTATCAGGCCGAGGATTACCCCGAGGCGGAGCTGGGCTGGTTCGTGGTGCCGGAGGCCGAGGGCAAGGGCTATGCGCTGGAGGCCGCGCGGGCGGTGATGGGCTGGGTGCGGCGCAGCTTTGGCTGGGACGAGATCGTGAACATCATTGATCCGGGCAATGCGCGGTCCATCGCGCTGGGCCTGCGGCTGGGCGGGCGGATTGATCCGTCGCGGGCGGGGATTGACCCGGGCGATGTGGTGATCGTGCATGACCTGCGGGGGCTGGCATGATCGCGCTGGCGGGAACCCCTGTGCTGACGACGGAACGGCTGGTGCTGCGCGCGCCGGAGGCGGGGGATTGGCCTGCGTTTCAGGCTTTTCTTGCGTCGGAGCGGGGGCAGTTCGTGCGGACGGGGGAGTTTGACCTGTCCAATACCTGGCGCGGCTTCTGCCATGTGATCGGGCATTGGGTCGCGCGCGGGTTCGGGATGTTCGTGTTCTACACCAAGGGGGATGCGACGCCACTGGGTGCGACGGGGCCGTGGATGCCCGAGACATGGCCGGAGCGCGAGATCGGCTGGTCGGTCTGGAACCCCGCCGCCGAAGGCAAGGGGTTTGCCTTCGAGGCGGCGTATGCGGCGCGGGAATTCGCGTTTGGCGCGCTGGGCTGGACCACGGCCGTGTCCTATGTGGCCGAGGGCAACCTGCGGTCGGCCGCGCTGGCGCGGCGTCTTGGCGCGGAGGTCGATCCCGCTGTGCAATCCATCGGAGAGCCGCCCTGCCTCGTCTTCCGCCACCCCTCACCTGAGAGCCTGAGGACCGCATGACCGACGCCGCCCAACGAGCCGCCGAATTGCTGAAGGAGCATCGCCAGTCGATCGACCGGCTGGATGCGATCCTTGTCTATACGCTGGCGGAACGGTTCAAGCATACGCAGGCGGTGGGGCAGTTGAAGGCGGCGCATGACCTGCCGCCCTCTGACCCCGCGCGCGAGGCACGGCAGATGGCTCGGCTGGACCAGCTGGCCAAGGAGGCCGATCTGGACCCCGATCTGGCGAAGAAATTCCTGAACTTCATCATCAGCGAAGTCATCAGGCATCACGAGAAACTGCAGAAATAACCCATAAGGGTGCGCGGGGACCGCACACCCTACGAAACCCAAGGAGAAGACTGAAATGGCAATGAAGATCCGGCTGGCCCGTGGTGGTTCCAAGAAGCGTCCGCATTATTCCATCGTGGCGACCGACTCGCGCATGCCGCGCGACGGGCGCTTCCTGGAAAAGCTGGGCACCTATAACCCGCTGCTCGCCAAGGATGACGAGAACCGCGTGAAGATGGATCTGGAGCGCATCAAGCATTGGCTGGGCCAGGGCGCGCAGCCGACCGACCGCATCGCGCGGATGCTGGAAGCCGCAGGCGTGATGCCGAAGAAGGCCCGCAGCAATCCGAAATCCGCCGTGCCGGGCAAGCAGATGGCCGAGCGCGCCGCCAAGAAGGCCGCCCGTTCGGCCGCCCCTGCGGAAGAATAAGACCAAAAGGCCGGGGGGGCCGCCCATGCGGCCCCCCCGGACCCCCCCCTTTCCCAGAACCTGCAACCGGGTGAATGACCATGACGCGACCTGACCGCATCTGTGTCGGTGCCATCGCCGGGTCTTTCGGCGTGCAGGGCGAGGTGCGGCTGAAAAGCTTTTGCGCCGATCCGGAGGCGATTGCCGATTACGGCCCGCTCTGGACCGAGGATGGAACGCGATCCTTTACCGTGAAGCTGACGCGGGCCTCTGTCTCGGGCGGGGTGGGCGCGCGCCTGTCGGGCGTTGCCACCAAGGAACAGGCCGATGCCTTGAAGGGCGTGCAGCTTTTCGCGGATCGGGACCGGCTGCCTTCACTGCCGGATGACGAATTCTATCACGCCGACCTGATCGGCCTGACTGCGCAGGATACCGGGGGCGTGACCCTTGGCACGGTGCGCGCGGTGCATAATCACGGGGCGGGCGACATGCTGGAGATCCTGGGGCCGGGGACGAAATCGGCGCTGCTGGTGCCTTTCACGCTTGCCGTGGTGCCGACGGTCGATCTTGCGGCGCGGCGGATCGTGGTGGACATGCCGGAAGGTCTGGAATGACCGACGACTTGCCCCGGTCCCATGGTCGCCTGAAGGTGCAGGTGACCCTGCAACCCCGCGACCTGATGGAGGAACCGCGCCGTGTGAAGGGCGCATGGGAGGCGCGGATCGTCACGCTGTTTCCCGAGGCCTTTCCCGGTGTGCTGGGCCTGTCGCTGACGGGGAAGGCGCTGGATCAGGGGCTATGGCGGCTGGAGACGCTGGACCTGCGGACCTTCGGCGAAGGCAAGCACCGGAATGTGGATGACACGCCTGCCGGCGGTGGCGCGGGGATGGTTCTGCGCGCCGATGTGGTGCATCGCGCGCTGCGGCAGGCGATGAGCGGCGCGCCCATGGATCGGGCGCGCTGGCCGGTGGTCTATCTTTCGCCGCGCGGGAGGCCCTTTGATCAGGCCCGCGCGCGGGGCTGGGCGGCGGCAGAGGGGGTGACAATCCTTTGCGGGCGGTTCGAGGGGGTGGATCAGCGGGTGCTGGACCATTGGGGGATCGAGGAGGTCAGCCTTGGGGATTTCGTCCTGACCGGGGGCGAGATCGCGGCGCAGGCGATGATTGATGCCACGGTGCGGCTGTTGCCCAATGTGCTGGGCAATGCGGCCAGCACCGAGGAGGAAAGCTTCTCTGACGGGCTTCTGGAGCATCCGCAGTTTACGCGTCCTGCAGTCTGGGAAGGGCGGGAGATTCCGCCGGTGCTGATGTCAGGCCATCATGGCGAGATCGAGAAATGGCGGCGGGCAGAGCGGGAGCGGCTGACGCAGGAGCGGCGGCCGGATCTGTGGGAGAAACGGAAGGGGTGAACCCCTTCGAGGCGGGGTGAACCCCTTCAAGGCGGGGTGAACCCCGCCCTACGGGCAGCTTGGAGAAGATGCGGTTGAAGGGGCACGGCACTGCGCTTCGGCCCTTGACCGCAAGGGCCATTCGCCCCTATACGCGCCCGATCCGGGGCGGTTTCGTCATCCGGGTGCGATTCCTTTTGCCTTCTGCTTTCTTCGGCAGGAACCGGGCAGGGGAGGCGGCATCAAAAGCAGGCCTGCATCTCTGGCGGGCGTCCCATGCCGAAGTCGGGCGGGGACGGACCCGGACGAGGACCGAGAGCTCTGGGGCGGCATCACCTTCACGGGCATACCGTGAGCATAGAAAGGATTGCGCATGAACCTGATCGCGCAGATCGAGGCGGAGCAGATCGCTGCCCTGAACAAGACCATCCCGGATTTCAAGGCCGGCGACACCATCCGTGTCGGCTATAAGGTGACCGAAGGCTCGCGTTCGCGGGTGCAGATGTATGAAGGCGTCTGCATCGGCCGCAAGGGCGGGCTGACCATCTCGGCCTCGTTCACCGTCCGCAAGATTTCCTTCGGCGAAGGCGTGGAGCGGGTGTTCCCGCTCTATTCGACCAATATCGATTCGATCGAGGTCGTCCGTCGTGGCCGCGTGCGCCGCGCGAAGCTGTACTATCTGCGTTCGCGTCGCGGCAAATCGGCCCGGATCGCCGAAGTGACGAATTACAAAGAAAAAGCCGAGTAAGGAGCCGCACCGATGAAAAAGGGCATCCACCCCGACTATCACATGATCACGGTCAAGATGACCGATGGCTCCACCTTCCAGACCCGCACCACCTGGGGCAAGGAAGGCGAGCAGATGGCGCTGGACATCGATCCGCTGGCGCATCCGGCCTGGACCGGGCAGTCGGCCAAGCTGATGGATACCGGCGGCCGCGTGTCGAAGTTCAAGAACAAGTATGCCGGTCTGGGCTTCTGAGTCCGGTCTTGCATGGGTCTGGAAACGCCGCTCCATTCGGGGCGGCGTTTTTCGTTTCAGGATGGGACATATGCTGATGCTGCGTTGTCTTGCGCCTTTGGCCCTGGTGGCCCTTGTCCTGCCCGCAAAGGTGGCCCGTGCCGAGGTGGCCTGGCTGCATGACATCCAGGGTTGGTTCGGGCTTGAGATGTTCGAGGAAATGGCCTGCGCGGGAAATCCCGTCAGGATGCGGGTGGCGGAGGGGACGGACCGGCTGGAACTGCGCTGGCGAAAGCCGGTGACCTATGCGGATGGCAGCGTCACGGATGCGGTGGACTTTCGCATCACGGGGATCGAGGGTGGCGATGTCACGATGATCCGGCTGAGGGACGGGGTTCCGGCCCTGTTCCGCTTTTCCGGGGATTTCCAGAGTTTCGACTATTTCGAAGGGCCTGATCTGGAGGCCGCGCAGAAGGCCGAGATCCTGGTTACCTTCACGCGTTGCGAGTTGCAGGGAAGCTGAGCAATCGCTGGGGTGCTTTTTCCGGAGCCGCGGCGCAAGGAAGGGCTTGCGGATTCCCGCCAACTGGGCCTTATCCCTGTCTCGCACCGCGCGCTGCCGCGCGGTTGGCCTTCTTGCCAGTGGGGACTGCTGTATGGCGCATATCATCGTTGTCGGGAACGAGAAGGGCGGGTCGGGGAAATCGACGACCTGCATGCATGTCGGCACGGCACTGGCGCGGCTGGGGTTCCGGGTGGGGGCGCTGGACCTGGACCTGCGGCAGCGGAGCTTTGGCCGCTATGTCGAGAACCGGCGGGCCTATATGGCGCGGACGGGGTTGAGCCTGCCCAGCCCGGACTATCGCGAATTGCCGGAAGTCCCCGCCGATGCCATGCAGCCCGGCGAGAATGCCTTTGATGCGCGGCTGGCGGCGGCTGTGGCGGCGCTGGAGCCGGTTTCGGATTTCATCGTCATTGATTGCCCCGGATCGCATACGCGGCTGTCACAGGTGGCGCATTCGCTGGCCGATACGCTGATCACGCCGTTGAATGACAGTTTCGTGGATTTCGATCTGCTGGCGCGGGTGGACCCGGAGACGGGCAAGGTGAAGGGGCCGTCGATCTATTCCGAGATGGTCTGGAACGCGCGGCAGTTGCGCGCGCAGGCGGGGCTGAAGCCGATCGACTGGATCGTGCTGCGCAACCGCCTTGGCGCGCAGCAGATGCACAACAAGAAGAAGGTGGGTGCCGCGCTGGAGGAATTGTCGCGGCGGATCGGGTTCCGTGTGGCGCCTGGCTTTTCCGAACGTGTGATCTTCCGCGAACTTTTCCCGCGCGGGCTGACGCTCTTGGACCTGCGCGATACGGGCGTGGATCAGCTGAACCTGTCCAATATCGCCGCACGGCAGGAAGTGCGCGATCTGGTGAGCGAACTCAGACTGCCCGGTGTTCGGGTGGATTTCTGAGGCTGTTTTCGCCAGTCACGGGAATAGCGCCGGCCTGTCTTTCCCGCAGCATTTCGCGCGCGCCGATGCGTTGCAGGCGCAGATCGAAATGCGGATCGACATGGGCGGATTTGTGGGCGAAGAGCCCGAGCTTTTCCAAGAGAGCAAGACCGAGTTGCATCGTGATATCCTGTCTGGTCGGATGGGGCGTGAATTCGGGTGCAGGCAGTTCTGACCGCAAGGATTGCGCGGAAAAGGGGCAGGAAAGGGGCAGGTGCCGGGTCTTTCCATGCCGGAATGATCGCTTTTCAAAAGAGTTCGGGGGCCGCGTCGGCGGCCCCCGCATGCCTTGCTGAGGGTGCGGCCTATTCGGCCGCGCGGGTCACATTGTCCCCGATGATCGTGTCGCGGGCGACACGCGCTTCGGGGGCCGTCAGGCTGCGCCGGGCAGAGGGGCCATAGGCCGTGAAATCCATCCCTTCCAGTTGCGTGTTGATTTGCGCTGAGAGCTGACCCGGTTGGGCTGAAGATTTCCATTGAGATTTGACCCATGTGACCCTTCCCCGA
>NZ_JAALFE010000017.1 GCF_011059185.1 Paragemmobacter kunshanensis
TCATCATATCGGGGAGCAGCCACCCTGCTAGTCTTGATGGGGCTTAGGAGGCCGAGGACCCGCGATTACCCCATGTCGTCTGTCGGACAAGGAGATGATGGTCCTGTCCTATCTGGCCGAGGGCAAGCAGAACAAGGAAATCGCCAACGACCTGAAGCTGGCGGAGCCGACGATCAAGATGCATGTGACCAGCATCTGCAAGAAGCTGAACGCGTCGAACCGGACGCAGGCGGTGATCGTGGCGCGGGATCTGGGGCTGATCTGACACGTCGCGCAGGCAAATCCTGACGCAGGATTTGCGCCGCTTTCTGACGCAGAAAGCGGGGTCGGGCGGTCGTGCGGGACGCGTAAATCCTGCGTCAGGATTTGCCCCGTTTTCTGCGTCAGAAAGCGGATGCGAGGCCGGACGGTGCGCAGGGCGGCTGGCGTGGACGGGGGCTGTCTGCCCCCGCGGGGCGCGTGCCGCGCCCCTCCCCCGAGGATATTTGAGAACAGATGAAGGTCAGGCCGCTTCCGGGTTCGGGGGCGGGTTCTTCTTTCTTTCGCGGACCGAGATGTAGGTCGCGCAGGCGATGAGGATGGCGGTGCCGAGGAACGTCCAGCCATCGGGGAAGTCGCCGAAGAACCACCAGCCGGCAGCGGTGGCCATGATCATTTCCGTATAGGCGAGGGGCGCGAGAAGCGAGGCTTCGGCATGGTCGTAGGCGCGGACGATCAGGTAGTGGCCGGTGGTGGCGATGAGGCCGATGAGGAAGAGGAGGGCCCATTGCGCGGGGGTCGGGGATTCCCACAGGAGGAGGACCGGGAGGGCGATGAGGAGCGTGCCCATCAGGCTGGTGTGGAAGGTGGTGACCATGGCGGGGGCGCTGCCCGAGATGCGGCGGGTCATGGCGAAATAGACGGCGAGGCAGGCGCCCGCGCCGAGGGCGAGGAGGGTGCCGGGGTTCAGCTCGGTGAAGCCCGGGCGGATGATGATGAGGGTTCCCGCAAAGCCCACGGCGACGGCGGCCCAGCGGCGGGGGCCGACTTTTTCGTTCAGGACGAAGGGGGAGATGGCGGTGAGGATCAGGGGCTGGACGAAGAAGATCGCCAGCGCGTCGGCGATGGGGAGGTATTTCAGCGCCGAGAAGAAGAGGAAGGTCGCCGCGATGAGGAGGGCGGCGCGCAGCGTGTGATAGGCGGGGCGGTCGGGGCGGATGGCTTTGGCTCCGCCGTGGTGGAGGGTGAAGGGCAGCGTGAGGAGCGCGCCGAAGGCCATGCGCGCCCAGACGATCTGCAGGATCGGCATGCCCTGTTGGCCCAGCGTTTTTGCCACGACGTCGAGGAAGGGCAGCACCGCCATCGCGCCCAGCATGAGGGCGATGCCGATGATCGTGCAGGGCTTCTGGGGTTCCATCAGGGATGGGTAGCGGGTGGCGTGGGGGAAGCCAAGGGGGCGTTGTCGGCCGGCCTGTGGCGGAGCCAGTCGGCCACGAATTTCGCCGCCGTGCCTGCGCGGAGGGGACGGTCGGACCAGAGGCGGAGGCCGCGGGGCAGCGTGAGGCGTTGGGGGAAGGGGGCGACGAGGCGGCCGTCCTTCAGGTGGTTTGCGACGAGGGCTTCGTGGCCGATGAGGAGGCCTGCGCCGTTCACGCATTCCTCCACCGCCAGAGCGTAGAGCGAGAAGGTGGGGCCTTGGGGGATGTGGGGCGGGTCGGGCAGGGTTTGCGCCCAGAGCTGCCAGTCGTCGGACCACGTGGCGTCGGAGAGGCAGGGGAAGCGCGCGATGTCCTGCGGGGTTTTCAGGCGGGCGGCGAGGGAGGGGGCGCAGACGGGGAAGAGGGTGTCGGGTGTCAGGCGGCCCTGCGGTTCGGGGCCGAAGAAAAGCGACAGGTCATAGGGGCTGCGCTTCAGGTTCGGGGGGTGTTCTAGGGCGGTGATCGACACGGTGATGTCGGGTGCCGCCGCGCGCAGGGCCGGGAGGCGGGGGGAGAGCCAGAGTTGCGCGATGGCGGGCAGGGTGGCGATGTGGACGGTGCGGGGGGCGGCGGCGGCGCGGAGGTCGTTGATGGCCTGGCCCAGCGCGTCGAAGGCTTGGGTGAACTGCGGGAGGGATTGCTGGCCAAGGGTGGTGAGGCGGACGCCGCGTGGGGTGCGGGTGAAGAGGGGCGCGCCGAGGGTCTGTTCCAGTTGCTTGATATGGGCTGTCACCGCGCCGGGGGTGACGCCGAGTTCCTGGGCTGCGGCGGCGAAACCGTTCAGGCGGGCCGCGGCTTCGAAGGCGCGCAGCGCGGTGAGGGGGAGGTCCTTGGGGCGGGGTGGGGCGACGGGCATGGTGAGCCTTAGGTTTTCTGAGCCTAGATTTTCGCTTTTCTGATTTGCGGGCAAGGGGGGATGGTGGTGATCTGGCCGGGCAACAGAGGAGTTTCCGCCGATGACCCATCTTGAACGCCGCGCCTGGGTGCCTGCCGCCTGCGAGGATCATGTGATGACGCTGGCCGCGCAGGCCGCCGGGGCGAGTGCCGAGGCGGTGGAGGCGCGGCTGGAGGCGTTGATGGCGTGGAACAGCGAGATCCACGACAGGGAGTGTTTCAACCTGAACCCCGCGACGAATGTGATGAACCCGCGGGCGGAGGCGGCCTTGGCGCGGGGGTTGGGGTCGCGGCCATCGCTGGGCTATCCGGGCGACAAGTACGAGATGGGGTTGGAGGCGATCGAGGAGATCGAGGTCATCGCGGCGGAACTGGCGGCGGAGGTGTTCGGCGCTTCGTTTGCCGAGATCAGGTGCGCGTCGGGGGCGATGGCGAACCTGTACGGGTTCATGGCGCTGGCACAGCCGGGGGATGCGATCATCGCGCCGCCGCCCTCGGTCGGGGGGCATGTCACGCATCACAAGGCGGGGTGCGCGGGGCTGTACGGGTTGGTCACGCATGACGCGCCGGTGAATGCGGATGGGTATACGGTGGACCTTGGCGCGCTTCGGGAGTTGGCGCTGCGGGTGCGGCCGAAGATCATCACCATCGGCGGGTCGCTGAACCTGTTCGCCCATCCGGTGCGCGAGGTGCGGGCGATTGCGGATGAGGTGGGGGCGTGGGTCCTGTTCGATGCGGCGCATCAATGCGGGATCATCGCGGGGGGTGTCTGGGCGAACCCGTTGGACGAGGGGGCGCATCTGATGACGATGTCCACCTACAAGAGCCTTGGCGGGCCTGCGGGCGGGTTGATCGTGACGCGGGATGCGGGGATTGCGGAGCGGTTGGACCGGATCGCCTTTCCGGGGATGACGGCGAATTTCGATGCGGCGAAGTCGGCGGCCTTGGCGATCACGCTGCTGGATTGGCGGGTGCATGGCCGGGCCTATGCGCAGGCGATGGTGGATCTTGCGCGGGCGCTGGCGGGGGAGTTGGCGGCTTTGGGGCTGCCAGTGTTCGCGGCCGAGCGGGGGATGACGACGAGCCATCAGTTCGCGGTGGAGGCGGCGGCTTTGGGTGGCGGTCAGGCGGCGAGCAAGACCTTGCGGAAGGCGGGGTTCCTGGCCTGCGGGATCGGGTTGCCGATTGCCGCCGTGGACGGGGACCTGAACGGGCTCAGGATCGGGACGCCGGAACTGGTGCGGCGGGGGGTGACGGTGGCGGATGCGCCTGCGCTGGCGGCGCTGATCGCGGAAGGGCTGCGCGGGAACGATCCGGGGGCCGTGGCGGCGCGGGTGCGCGAGATGCGGGCGCGGTTCACGGGCGTGCATTTCATCCGGGACTAAGGGCGGTCAGCAGGGTTTCCAGTGCGGGAGTGGGGTCGTCGGGGGCCTGCGCCAATGCCATGCCGTGCGCCCAGTCGATCAGGATGTCGCGCCAGAGTTTGGCCTTTGCCGCGGGGAGGGTCTGGCGGAGGAGGGTTTCCAGCGCGTCGGTGATGCGTTGCGCCTCGTGCGGGAGGGGGCCGGGGATGCGGAAGAGTGCCAGCGTCAGGTTGGGATGGCGGCGGATGGTGGCGGTGTAGGCTGTGAGCAGGTCGCGGAGTGTCGCGCCGGTTACGCCTTCGTAGGTGCGGTCGGCCAGCGCTTGGATCAGGGCGTCGCGGGTGCCGATGTGGTGTTGCACCGCCATTGGCGTGACGTTCAGGCCTTGGGCAAGCGCGCGGATCGTCAGGGCGGTTTCGGATCGGTCGAGCAGGTGCAGCGCTTCGGTCAGGATCGCGTCCTGGGTCAGGCGCGGGGTGGTGGGGCGTCCGGGCTTCATGCCCTGCGCCATGTGGATTGGACGAGGCCGGAGGGGAAGGCCGTGGTCGCCTCATGCGCCAGCGCGATGTCGGCGGGGAGGGTGCCGAAGAGGGGGCGGCCTTGGCCCAGAAGGACGGGGGCGGTGGTGATGGTCAGCGTGTCGATCAGGCCGACGCGGAGGAAGGACTGGATGATCTGGCCGCCGTCGATATAGGCGCGGCGGTGGCCTTGGGTGGCGAGGTGGGCCATCGCTTCGTTGGGGGGCAGGTCCGAGAGCGTGACCTTGCCGTGCAGGTGGGCGGGAATGGTTTTCAGGCTGCGGGAAAGGACGAGGACCGGGAGGGTGTAGTGCCATTCCGGGAAGGTGAGGACGGATTCGAAGGTGCCGCGTCCCATGACGATGCAATCCATCGTTGCGATGAAGGCGTCGTAGCCGTGATCTTCGGTCGGGTCGTCGCGGGACAGCAGCCAGTCGAGCGTGCCGTCGGGGCGGGCAATGAAGCCGTCGAGGCTGGTGGCGATGAAGACGTGGCCGGTGGTGGGGCCGGTGATGGGGGGCATGGGGAGGTTCCGATTTATTTATACGATGTATAATTTAATCGGAGGCCTCTGCCAAGTCACCAGAAACAGGGAAGGTCCGGCAGGGTTGCGAAGGCGGGGTCTTTGGAGATCAGGAGAAGGCCCGTGACTTCGCAGGTTGCGGCGAGGATGCGGTCGAAGGGATCGCGGTGATCCCAGGGCATGGTCGCGGCGCGCAGGCAGATGTCGGGCGTGAGGGGGGCGGGACTGCCGCCCTGACGGTTGAGGATGGCGGAGAGGTCGTGGACGTGACGCTCCATCCCGGGCCATTTGCCGAGGCGGACTTTCTGGCCGATTTCGAAGAAGGTGATGGGGCTGACATGGACCGAGGTCGCGCCCGTGATCAGGGCGCGGGCGCGGGGGGAGAGGTTGTCGTCACCCGACAGGGACCAGACCCATGCATGGGTGTCGAGGAGGATGGCGGTCAATCGCGGGGCTCCCACCCGTCCAGGTCTTCGGGGGAGAGGGGGGCGAGGAAGTCGGGCGGCGTGCCGAGTTGCCCGGCGAGCAGGCCGAGGTGAAAGCCGCTTTGCGGGATCGGAACCAGACGTACAACGGGATGCGAGTCGCGGGCGATGACGACGTCTTCGCCTGCAAGGGCGGATTCGATCAGGCGCGACAGTTGGGTCTTTGCGGCGTGGATGTTGTACTGCATCGGATCACCTTGGCTAGGTTAGTCCATATAGTGCATCGGGGCGCAAAAAGAAACCCGCCAGATCGCTCTGGCGGGGAAGGGTCGCCCTCAGGGGGAAGGCGGATCAGATGTCGAGGGTGTTCTCATGCTCCCAGCGGGAGAAGTGGGAAACGAAGCTGTCCCATTCCTTGTGCTTGAGCTTGAGGTAGGCAGAGGAGAATTCCTCGCCCATCATGGCCTTGAGCGTCTTGTCCTTGTCGTATTCGCGCAGCGCGTCGAGCAGGTTCAGCGGCAGTTTCGGCGCGCCTTTGACGCTGTGGCCCTGCGTGTACATGTCGATGTCATAGCGCTTGCCCGGGTCGGCCTTGGTGCGGACGCCGTCGAGACCGGCCGCGATGATGACCGCCTGCAGCAGGTAGGGGTTCACGGCGCCGTCGGGCAGGCGCAGTTCGAAGCGGCCCGGGCCGGGGACGCGCACCATATGGGTGCGGTTGTTGCCCGTCCATGTCACGGTGTTGGGCGCCCAGGTCGCCCCGGACGAGGTGCGGGGAGCGTTGATGCGCTTGTAGCTGTTCACCGTGGGGTTGCAGATCGCGGCAAGGGCCGAGGCGTGCTTCATGATGCCGCCGAGGAAGTTGCGGCCCCGGTCCGAGAGGCCAAGTTCCTTGGTGTTGTCGGCAAAGGCATTGGTCTTGCCATCCAGCGACCAGACCGAGATATGGGCGTGGCAGCCCGAACCGGTGAGGCCCTTGAAGGGCTTTGGCATGAAGGTGGCGCGCAGGCCGTGCTTTTCGGCCACCGACTTCATCATGAACTTGAAGAAGCTGTGCTTGTCGGCGGTTTGCAGGGCGTCATCGTATTTCCAGTTCATCTCGAACTGGCCGATCGCGTCTTCGTGGTCGTTCTGGTAGGCCTCCCAGCCCAGTTCCAGCATGTAGTCGCAGACCTCGGAGATGACGTCGTAGCGGCGCATCACGGCCTGCTGGTCGTAGCAGGGCTTTTCCGCCGTGTCATAGGGATCAGCGGGCTTGTCGCCTTCGGGGGTGAGCAGGAAGAATTCCGGTTCCACCCCGGTCTTGATGCGCAGGCCTTCCTTGGCGGCTTCGTCGATCAGGTTCAGAAGCACGTTGCGCGGGGCCTGATTGACGGGCTTTTCCTCCATCACGCAGTTGGAGGCGACCCAGGCGACCTCTTTCTTCCAGGGCAGCTGGATGGCTGCCTCGGGGTCCGGAACGGCCATCATGTCGGGGTGGGCGGCGGTGAGATCGAGCCAGGTTGCAAAGCCTGCAAAACCTGCCCCGTCCACCGCCATGTCATTGATCGCCTGCGTGGGCACCAGTTTGGCCCGCTGACCCCCGAAGAGATCGGTGTAGGAAATCATGAAATACTTCACGCCCTTGGATTCGGCCCACTTGGCAAGATCTTTTGCCATCTAAAACTCCCTGTCCTGTTCTTTGATCGGCTTTGCGCCGTTGTTCAGAAACCGTTCTTGCCGGGGATCCAGCTTGTGCCTGCCAGCGGAACACCCGCCATGGCGGCGGATTCGATGGTGAGGGCGCAGAGATCCTCGGGTTCGAGGTTGTGGAGGTGATTCTTGCCGCAGGCGCGGGCGATCGTCTGTGCCTCCAGCGTCATCACCTTGAGGTAATTTTTCAAGCGGCGGCCGCCAAGGATGGGATCGAAGCGCTTGTAAAGCTCGGGGTCCTGGGTGGTGATGCCCGCGGGATCCTTGCCTTCGTGCCAGTCGTCATAGGCGCCTGCGGTGGTGCCGAGCTTGTTGTATTCGGCCTCAAGCGCCGGGTCGTTGTCGCCAAGCGCCACCAGCGCGGCGGTGCCGATGGCGACGGCGTCGGCGCCCAGCGCCATGGCCTTGGCCACATCGGCCCCGGTGCGGATGCCGCCCGACACGATCAGCTGCACCTTGCGGTGCATGCCGAGATCCTGCAGCGCCTTCACGGCCAGCGGGATGCAGGCGAGGATGGGCATGCCGACGTTTTCGATGAAGACGTCCTGCGTGGCGGCGGTGCCGCCCTGCATGCCGTCCAGCACCACGACGTCAGCGCCTGCCTTCACGGCGAGCGCGGTGTCATAGTAGGGGCGTGCGCCGCCGACTTTCACGTAGATGGGCTTTTCCCAATTCGTGATCTCGCGGATTTCGAGGATCTTGATTTCCAGATCGTCGGGACCCGTCCAGTCGGGGTGGCGGCAGGCGGAGCGCTGGTCGATGCCCTTGGGGAGGTTGCGCATCATGGCGACGCGGTCAGAGATCTTTTGCCCCAGCAGCATGCCGCCGCCGCCGGGTTTGGCGCCCTGCCCCACCACAACCTCGATCGCGTCGGCGCGGCGGAGGTCATCGGGGTTCATGCCATAGCGGGACGGCAGGTATTGGTAGACGAGGGTCTTGGAATGTCCGCGTTCCTCTTCCGTCATGCCACCGTCGCCGGTGGTGGTGGAGGTGCCGGCCGCCGAGGCGCCGCGACCGAGCGCTTCCTTGGCGGGGCCGGAAAGCGCGCCGAAGGACATGCCCGCGATGGTGATCGGGATGTCGAGGTGGATCGGGTTCTTGGCGAAACGGGTGCCGAGCCAGACGTCGGTTGCGCATTTCTCGCGGTAGCCTTCCAGCGGATAGCGGCTGATGGAGGCCCCGAGGAAGAGCAGGTCATCGAAATGGGGAAGCTTGCGCTTCGATCCGCCACCGCGGATGTCGTAGATGCCGGTTGCGGCGGCGCGGCGGATTTCGGCGTTGATGTCGTTGGAGAAAGTCCACGACTGCTTGGGCGGCGTATGGGGAAAATCGCTCATTCTTCTTGCAGCCTCAGTAGGACGACGCATTGTCGATATTGAAGGTGTAAAGCTTGCGGGCAGAGCCGTAGCGCTTGAATTCCTCGGGCTTGGCCAGATGGTCGGCTTCGCCCCGCTTTAGCAGATCGGCAAGGATGGCCAGGTGTTCGGGGCGCATTTCCTTTTCGATGCAGTCGGCACCGAGGGATTTGACCGAACCGCGCACGAAGAGGCGGGCCTCATAGAGCGAGTCGCCCAGCGCTTCTCCCGCGTCGCCCAGCACCACCATGTTCCCGGATTGGGCCATGAAGGCGGACATGTGGCCGATATTGCCATGCACGACGATGTCGATGCCCTTCATCGAGATGCCGCAGCGCGAGGAGGCGTTGCCCTTGATGACGAGAAGGCCGCCGCGTCCGGTGGCGCCTGCATACTGGCTGGCATCACCGTCGATGATGACGGTGCCCGACATCATGTTTTCGGCAACGCCGGGGCCTGCGGAGCCCTTCACCCGGACGGTCGCCTGTTTGTTCATCCCGGCGCAGTAATAGCCGGTGGAGCCGCGCACGGTGACGTCGACCGGGGCATCAAGGCCCACGGCGATGGCATGCGCGCCCTTGGGGTTGATGACTTCCCAGGAGGTCTGGTTGGTCTGGCCCTTGAGGGCGTGGAGCGTCGAGTTCAGCGCCCGCAACCCTTGGGCGGAAAGATCGAATGTCTGCATGGTCTCAGCGTTCCCAGAAGTAGACGGTGGCAGGCTCGGGTTCCCAGACGCGGGCGGATTCGATGCCCGGCAGGTTGACCATCGCGCGGTATTCGGAGCCGAAGGCGACGTATTGATCGGTTTCGGCCATGACGGCGGGTTTGCAGGCGATCGGGTCGCGGACGACGCCGAAGCCGTTCTTGGTGCCGACGACGAAGGTGAAGAAACCGTCGAGGTCGGTCAGCGTGGCCTCCATCGCCTCGCCCAGTTTGGCGCCTTCCTGCAGTTTGTGGCTGATGAAGGCGGCGGCGACTTCGGTGTCGTTCTCCGTCTCGAACGTCATGCCCGCCTGACGCAGCACGCGGCGGACGGAGTTGTGATTCGAGAGCGAGCCGTTATGGACGAGGCACTGGTCGGACCCGGTGGAGAAGGGGTGCGCGCCCATGGTGGTGACGGCGGATTCGGTGGCCATGCGGGTGTGGCCGATGCCATGCGTGCCCGACATGCGCGAGACTTCGAAGCGCGCGGCGACGTCCTTGGGAAGGCCCACTTCCTTGTAGATTTCAATGCCTTCGCCCGCCGACATCACCTTGGCCTTGGGGCGCAGGTCGCGCATGGCGTGGCGGGCGGCCTCGATCCGGTCTTCGGGCAGTTCGAGAACCATGTGGGTGTCCTTGACCTGCCCCGTCACCTTGGCGGCGATGGCCTTTCCGAGATCATCCGCAAGGGAGGCGAAGTCGGCATCCGGGTTGGCGGATTGCACGGTCAGCTTGGCCTTGCCCTTTTCGGGGCGGCCATAGATCGCGATCCCGGCACTGTCGGGGCCACGGTCCGTCATGGTGATCAGCATGTCGGTGAGCATGGCACCGAGCTGCGGTTCAAGCTTGGGGTCCTTCAGGAATAGACCGACGATTCCACACATGGCATCGACTCCTCTGTTCGCATCTGGGGCTCACGCTAGCACCGAAGATTTCGCCGCTCAACTGGGAAGAAACTTTTTTAACTGGGGGGCAATGATTTTTTCTTTGTGCCCATTTTCTGTGCAAACCCTTTGACAGAATGCCGCAGGAGTGTTTCCTTCAGGAAAAGAAAGTTCACGCAGAGAGAACACCTGCGCGCCATGGCCCGGGCGCGGATCAGGGAAAAAGCGGGGCCTAGGGAGGAAACTGTGTCAGACCTGAGTGCAAGGATCGAAGCCATGCACAAGCGGGACGTGTCCATCGCATGGGCATTCGTCATCGGTTTGTGGCTGGCTGTCATCTTCGTGGCGATTGCCACCTGGTCCCTCGCGCCGACATCGGGTGCGCGGGCCATGCTTCTGATCGGCGGAGGGGCCGTGCTGGTTCTGAATACCGCCGCGATCATGGCGATGCTGCACCATTACCGCGAGGATCGCGACTTCATGTATGGGCTGGACATCAAGTTCCTTGATGAAGCCCGTGCCGCGAAGAGGTGACCGGATGGCACGCTACATTCCCCCGAAGCAAAGCAAGATCGGGCAGGTGATCGACGTGATCGTGCTGCTGGTCCTGTCCATCGGCGCGCTTTACATCCCGCTGTGGCTGGGCCTGGCCGGATCGTCCAAGCTGCCGCTGCCTGCCGACAACCCGACCTGGGAAAGCCTTGGCCAGAACGCGGTGATGGTCGAGCGCTGGGAGGCGCTGGGTTACGACCCGGCTTCGGCGCATGACATGATCACGGCGCGGTTCGACTATTCCTTCACCTGGGGCGCGCTGGCGCTGATGGTGGTGGTGATCGTCGGCTACTTCCTGATGATGCTGCGGCTTTCCGAAAAGGAATACCGCGAGGTCATCGCCGAAAAGTTCGAAGGCAAGTGAGGGAGCGCAAGACATGTGGCCAATGATCGAGACCGGCGCATGGGTGCTTTCCGCACTCTTCGCGCTGCACATGGTGTGGGACTGGTACAAGACCGACAGCACCTATTCCGAAGACGTCCTCACCTCATCCCGCGAAGGCGAGATCGAGGCGATGACCGAACAGCACAAGCTTTGAGGGGGTGAGAGATGGCTGATACCGACATCACCTCGAAGACGATGGATGGCATGGGGCCGCATGGCACCAAGGTCGGCCTGCTGCGGGTTCTTGGGCCTGCCCATGTCTGGGCGCTGGGCGTGGGGATCGTGCTGGTGGGCGAATACATGGGCTGGAACTTTGCCGTGGGCAAAGGCGGGGCCTATGCGGCGCTGATCGCCTGCTGGTTCGCGGGGATCCTGTATTCCTGCGTGGCCATGATCGATTCGGAGGTGACTTCGACTGTCGCCGCTGCGGGCGGACAGTATACGCAGGCCAAGCATATCGTGGGGCCGCTGATGGCGTTCAACGTCGGCCTCTATCTGGTGTTCGCCTATACGATGCTGGAGGCGGGGAATGCGATCACGCTGGGATACCTCATCTCGGTCGCGGCCGACATGACGGGGGCGACGGAGGCGCTGGACCAGCGGCCCTTCATCATTCTGGCGATCATGTTCCTGGCCTGGCTGAACTATCGCGGTGTGCTGGCGACGCTGACCTTCAACCTGGTGATCACGGCCTTTGCCTTTTGCGCGATCATCCTGTTGTTCTTCGCCTCGGCCCCGTGGAGCGAGGGGACGATGCTGGCCCATGCCGACCTGATGTCAGGGCAGGCCGCCCTGCCCTATGGCTGGCTGGGGGTGCTGGCGGCGATGCATTTCGGGCTGTGGTTCTACCTTGGCATCGAAGGCACGACGCAGGCGGCAGAGGAAGTACGGTCACCCGCGCGGTCGCTACCCTTCGGCACGCTGGCGGGGATCATGACGCTGCTGATCGCGGCGACACTGACCTGGTATATCTGCGTGGGCTATCTGCCCTGGGAATATCTGGGTGACGGGGTGAACGGGGCGGTGGCGCCGCTGTTCAGCGCGGCGCAGATGACGGGTTCGGACGGGCTGATCCTGATCCTTGGCTTCGGGACGCTGTTTGCGACGCTGGCCTCGGCCAATGGCTGTATCAACGATGCGTCGCGGGCGTGGTTTTCCATGGGGCGCGACCATTACCTGCCGCAGTGGTTCGGGGCGGTGCATCCGACCTATCGCACGCCCTATCGCGCGATCCTCTTCCTTGTTCCCATCGCGCTGATCTTTGCGCTGGGGGCGCCACTCGATCAGGTGATCACCTTCTCGATCCTGTCGGGGCTCTTGGGATATACGTTCATGCCCATCAACGTGATCCTGTTCCGCAGGAAGTGGCCGCTGGACACGATCAAGCGGGGCTATGTGCATCCGTTCCATCCGATCCCGGCGCTGGTTCTGCTGGCGCTGTGTTCGGTGACCTATTTCGCGGTGTTCCTGGGCTATGGCACGCAGCTTATCGCGATGGTCAGTTTCTATATCGTGGTGTCGCTGTGGTTCCACTTCTGGCGCTATCGGTTCGTGAAGCGGGCGGATCAGTTCACGATGCCCTGGCCGAAGCCGCGCGGATACTGACACTGGATCGGCCCGCTTGACGCGGGCCGGTTCCCGGACCGAAATGGAAGAATGACAGATTTTCCGATGATCGCGGTGGCGGCGCTGGCCCTTGGGACCGGCGCCGCTGTCATCTGGGCGCTGGGCCGGGCGCAGGGCGCGCGGGCCGCGCGGCGGGCAGGCTATCTGGCGGCCGGGGCCACGCTTTTGACGGACCGGGTGGAGGTGCTGCAACCTTCGGGTTTTCCGCGGCTTTCCGGGCAGCATGAGGGCGCGCAGTTCGACCTGCAGGTGGTGCCCGACACGCTGAGTGTGCGCAAGCTGCCGGCGCTTTGGGTTCTGGTCAGCCTGCCCGATCCGCTGCCCATCCATGACACGGTCGATCTGATGATGCGCCCGACTGGGATGGAGACGTTTTCGAATTTCGGGCGGCTGCCGGTGCAGGTGCCCGCGCCGCCCGGCTTTCCGCCGGACTGCGCGATCCGCACCGATGCGCCGGGGGCGATGCCCTTTGCCGAGGCCGTGCGCGAGGTGCTGGCCTCGGTCGACATGCAGAGATTGAAGGAAGTGCTGGTCACGCCCAAGGGGGTGCGGCTGGTCTTTCTGGCGGAAGAGGCGCAACGGTCGCGATACCTGCTGTATCGCGATGCGGAAATGGGGCGGGAGCCCCTGCCCCCGGCCCGGCTTGCGCCGTTCCTGGCGGCGGCGCAGGGGCTGCGGCGCGCGGTTCTGGCAGAGGTGGAGGCAAGGCAGAAGACATGAGGAAACCGTTGAACCCCTATCTGGTTCTGGCCATTGCCATCGCGCTTCCGGGTGTGGGGCAGGTGGTGAACCGCCAGCCCCTGCGCGGGCTGATCTTCCTGTTCTTCACCATCCTGCTGGGGGCCTATACCGTGAAGACCGCCGCGCCCGAGGTTTCGATGATCGGCAAATATGCCGGCGGGATCTTTGTCTGGGCCATCGCCATTCTGGACGCCTACAAGGTGGCGCGGGTCAGATACGAGGTCTGGCGTCACGCCGCCGTCACGCCTGCGGATAGCAGATGATCGACAGATAGCGCGCGGGCAGTTTCACAAGCACTTCGGGGCCGTGCTGGGCATCGGCATCGAAGAACAGGCTGTCGCCCGGTTCGAGGTGGAAAAGCTGATCGCCGTGGCGGTATTTCACTTCACCTTCAAGCATGTAGAGCAGTTCGATCCCGTCATGCTGAAAGGTGGGGAAGGTATCGGATTCCGCGGTCAGGGTGATGAGATAGGGTTCCACCACGACGCCCGAACTGTTCGATCCGATATGGCCCAGAAGGTGATACTGGTGCCCCGCGCGGGTGCCGCGGCGTTCGATTTCCAGATGCTCGCCGGATTTGACGTGCTGGACTTCGCGGCGTTCCTCGAAGCCGCGGAAGAAGGAGGTGATGGGGGTGGAAAAGGCGTGCGAAAGGATCTGCAGGGTGGTGAGCGAGGGCGAGGTGATGCCGTTCTCGATCTTGGAGAGCATTCCGATGGAGAGGCCCGTGACCGCGGCGAGGTCTGCCACCGTCATGCCCTGCTGGCGGCGGAAGGCGCGGACGGATCGGCCGATGGCCATTTCGAGATTGCGTTCCGCCAGTTCGCGGACACGGTGAGGATCCTGGCTGAAGACAGGTTTGGATTTGGGGATCGTGGTTTCCGGTGCCGTATCCTGATCTGTCATACATACCCGCCAAGTAAACAAAGGTGATATCTTTTTTACTATAGGGAAAGTCGGCAATCGGACAAGTCGGCAAAACCGATGTGCCGCAGGCGGTGCAGACAAATGGTGCAGCAGCGCGTATGCACGCGGGCCGGGCGGTGAGGGTTCAGGACGGATACACCCGCGCCACGGGTCAGGCCCGAAGCGCGGGGTCTTTGGGTCAGAAGGCCGAGCGCGCCGCCGTTTCCAGCGCGTGGAACACCGATGCGGCGGAGGAGCGAGGGCCGATGACCGACAGGTGGCCTTCGGCGCGGATGACGACATAGCAGCCCAGGTGTTCGATCACCGTCCGCGTGGCCGATCCGGGGCCATGGGCGCGGAGGTCGAAGTTGCAGAGGCGTTCGAACATGGCGGGCAGGTCCGCGCCCGTCACGTCAAACCGCGCCCATGCGTCGGTCTGTTCGGTGATCGACGCGGTTTCGCCGAAATGGGGTTTGAGGATCGCCACGATATCTTCATGCGTGGCGAAGGGGGCCTCGACCATCCACATGTCGGGCGAGAGCCAGAAGGTGGCATAGGTCGCGGCCTTTGCCGCCTTGCCGGGGGGTGGCAGGGGGATGCCTGCGGCATCCGCGATGTCGGCGACGGCCTTCCCCTCACCCATGCGGGCGGCGAGGGAGGCGAGGGCGGTGTCCACGACTTCGGTGATCGTGACGGGGCCGAGGGTGACGCTGTGGGGGACGTCATGGCCAAGGGGGGTGATCGGTTTCAGGCGATGGTCAGCCACGGAGGCGTTCTCCTTCCGGGTCGAAGAAGTGGGGCGAGACGATTTCGACCTCTACCTCTGTCTTGGCGAGCAGGTTCACGGCGCGCATGCGGTCGCCGATGCCGGCCGAGCCGTTCTTGAGGTAGCCGAGCGCGATGGAGCAGCCGAGGTGGGGCGAATAGACCACCGAGGTGAGCCAGCCGCCATCATTCGCCGCCGTCGCCGCCGCGCCCTTGTCGAGGAAGTGGGAGCCTGCGGTGAGGGGTTGCGACGGGTCCACGGGTTTGACGCCGACGATGCGGAGGCCCTTTTCATCGGTCAGGCCTTCGCGTTGCGAAAGGACCATGCCGATGCTGTCCTTCTTCTTCGACACCATCTTGCCCAGGCCCATGTTGAGCGCGGTGGTCTGGCCGTTGAGTTCGTTCCCCGCGACGTGGCCCTTTTCGACGCGCATGACGCCCAGGGATTCCGTGCCATAGGCGACGGCGCCGAAGTCTTCGCCTGCCTTCATCAGCTCGCGGATCATGGCGTCGCCGTAGCGGGTGGGGACGGCGATTTCATAGGCCAGTTCGCCCGAGAAGGAGATGCGGAAGAGCCGCGCGCGCAGGCCGCCGCAGACGGTGATGTTGGCGCAGGCCATGTAGGGGAAGGCGGCGTCCGAGATGTCCTGATCCACCACCTTTTGCAGCAGTTTGCGCGCGTTGGGTCCGGCGACGGAGAATTGCGCCCAGGCCTCGGTCGTGGAGATCAGTTGCACGTCCATGTCGGGATAGAGGCATTGGCGGACATATTCCATGTGCCGGAAGACGGGGACGGCGTTGGCGGTGGTGGTGGTGGTGACCCATTCGTTTTCGCCAAGGCGGGCGGTGGTGCCGTCATCCATGACGATCCCGTCTTCGCGCAGCATCAGGCCATAGCGGACCTTGCCGACGGGAAGGGTGGAGAAGGTGTTGGCATAGACGCGGTCGAGGAAGGCGCCTGCGTCGCGGCCTTGGATGTCGATCTTGCCCAAGGTCGTGACGTCGCAGATGCCGACGGAGGCGCGGGTTTGCAGGACCTCGCGGTCGACCGACTGGCGCCATGTGGTTTCACCCGGTTTGGGGAACCATTGCGCGCGGAGCCACATGCCGACTTCGACGAAGATGGCGCCCTGTTCGCTGGCCCATTTGTGCGAGGGGGTCAGGCGGGTGGGTTTGAAGTCATGCCCGCGCGAGCGCCCGCCCAGCGCGCCCATGGCGACGGGGGTGTAGGGCGGGCGGTAGATCGTGGTTCCCGTTTGCGGGATCGTGCGTCCCGTCAGTTCGGCCATGATGGCGAGGCCGGTGACGTTGCTGGTCTTGCCCTGATCCGTTGCCATGCCGAGCGTGGTGTAGCGTTTCAGGTGTTCGACGGAGGTGAAGTTTTCCTGTTTGGCGAGTTTGACGTCCTTGACCGTGACGTCGTTCTGCTGGTCGATCCAGGCGCGGCCCTTGCCTTCGTGGACATACCAGAAGGGGGTGAGGTTGAGGGGGGCGTCTTCGGCCTTGGGGATGTCTGCCGTGTGGGTTTTGAGGCCGAGCGCCTCCAGCGCGGCGTTGGCCTGCGCCGCGCCCGTGGAAAGGGCGGCGTGGGTGGAGAGCGCGCCTGCGGCTGCCCCTGCAGCGGTCAGGTTCCTGGGGCCGTCAGTGGGCGGGGTGAAGGCGTGGATCGCGTCGTTCCAGACGGGGCGGCCCCGGTGGTGGCTGGCGATATTGAGGTTGGGGTTCCAGCCGCCCGAGACGCCGAGGGCGTTGACGGAGAGGGTTTCCGAACGACCGTTCGCGTGGCGGATGGTGATGGATTTCAGGCCGAGTTTGCCTGCCGTGTCGATCACCTGCGCGCCTTTGAGGTGGCGGATGCCGGGAAGGAGGTCGCCTTCCTGCCGCGTGTCGATGACGGCGGCGATGTCGATGCCTTTGGCCTGAAGGTCGGTTGCGGTGCGCAGGCCGTCGTCATTGTTGGTGAAGACGGCGACGCGGTCGCCCACGGCCACGGCGTAGCGGTTGGCATAGGTGCGGAGTGCGCCTGCCAGCATGATGCCGGGGCGGTCGTTGTTTTCGAAGGCGATGGGGCGTTCGGTGGCGCCGCCTGCGAGGATGGCTTGGCGCGAATAGATGCGCCAGAGGATCTGGCGGGGTTTGCCGGGGGCGGGGACAGGCAGGTGGTCGGAGACGCGTTCAACGGCGGAATAGATGCCGTGGTCCATCGCGCCCAGCACGGTGGTGCGGGGCATGAGCCGGACGTTGGGCATTTGCGCCAAGGTGCGGACGGTGTCTTCGGCCCAGTCGGCGCCCGAATGGTTGCCGATGGTCAGGGTTTCGGCGTTGAGGCGGCCGCCCATGCGGAAATCCTCATCCGCGAGGATGACGCGCGCGCCCGCGCGGCCTGCGGTGAGCGCCGCCATCAGGCCTGCGGGACCCGCGCCGATGATCAGGATGTCGCAGTGGAGGAAGCCTTTGTCGTATTGATCGGGGTCTTCTTCGCGGGTGAGGGAGCCGAGGCCTGCGGCGCGGCGGATGATGGGTTCGTAGATCTTTTCCCAGAAGGACGCGGGCCACATGAAGGTCTTGTAGTAGAAGCCTGCGGCGAAGAAGGGGGAGAGGCGGTCGTTGATCCCCATCAGGTCGAATTTGAGCGAGGGGAAGCGGTTCTGGCTGTTGGCTTCCAGCCCGTCGAAGAGTTCGGCCACGGTGGCGCGGGTGTTGGGTTCCTGCCGCGCGCCGGTGCGCAGTTCGACGATGGCGTTGGGTTCTTCGGACCCTGCCGAGATCGGGCCGCGCGGGCGGTGGTACTTGAAGCTGCGGCCCATGAGGCGGACGCCGTTCGCGAGCAGGGCGGAGGCCAGCGTGTCACCCGGGTGGCCCGTGTAGGGGTGGCCGTCGAAGGTGAAGCGGAGCGTTTTGGTGCGGTCGATCTGGCCGCCATTGATGCGGTTCTCTTGCGTCATTTGCTGCGCCCCTTTGCGCGTGCCACATCGCGGGCGAGTTCGACCTTCGTGATCTCGTGCGTCACGGTGTTGCGGGTGACGACCAGCCATGAGCGGTCGCCCTGTTCGTGGAACCAAAGCTCGCGGTGTTCGCCTGCGGGGTTGTCGCGCAGGTAGAGGTAGTCGTGGAAGGCGTCCAGCGCAGCCTCGGTCGAGGGGAAGGAGAGCGCGTCGGGCCGGTCGATCAGGGCGGCGTCGCCGAGATAGGTGAATTCCTGCGCGTCGCGGGGGCCGAGGAGGGGGTGGTTGATGATCATCTGTCGGCCCTCTCAGTGCAGGTTGGGCTGCGCGCCCTGCCCTTTTTCGTCGATCATCAGGCCCTTGCGGAAGCGATCGAAGCGATAGGCGGTGGCGGTGGGATGGGGTTTGTCGGTGGCGAGGAGATGCGCGAAGCACCAGCCGGAGGCGGGCGTGGCCTTGAACCCGCCATAGCACCAGCCGCCGTTGAAATAGAGGCCGTCGATATGGGTGCGGTCGATGATGGGCGATCCGTCCATCGACATGTCCATGATCCCGCCCCATGAGCGGAGAAGGCGCGCGCGGCCGATCATGGGCATGAGGGACATGCCGCCTTCGGCCACGTCTTCGACCACGGGCATGTTGCCGCGTTGGGCGTAGGAGTTGTAGCCGTCGATATCGCCGCCGAAGACGAGGCCGCCCTTGTCGGATTGGCTCACGTAGAAATGGCCTGCGCCATAGGTCATCACCCCGTCGATCAGGGGTTTCAGGCCTTCGGAGACGAAGGCCTGAAGGACGTGGGATTCCATCGGCAGGCGCATGTTGACGTGGGACATGACCTTGGACGACGAGCCTGCGACGGCGACGCCGACCTTTTTCGCGCCGATGAAGCCGCGGGTGGTTTCGACGCCGGTGACGCGGCCGCCTTCGGTGCGGATGCCGATGACTTCGCAGTTCTGGATCAGGTCCACGCCGCGCTGGTCTGCGCCGCGCGCATAGCCCCAGGCGACGGCGTCATGGCGGACGGTGCCGCCGCGCCGCTGCATCAGGGCGCCCTTGATGGGGAAGCGGGCATTGTCGAAGTTCAGGAAGGGATACATGGCGCGGACCTGATCGCGGTTCAGGAGTTCCGCGTCCGCCCCGTGCAGGATCATCGCATTGCCGCGCCTTGTATAGGCGTCGCGCTGCGCGTCGGTGTGGTAGAGGTTGATGATGCCGCGCTGGGACACCATGGCGTTGTAGTTGAAGTCCTGCTCCAGCCCTTCCCAGAGTTTGAGCGAGAATTCGTAGAAGGGTTCGTTGCCATCAAGCAGGTAGTTGGAGCGGATGATGGTGGTGTTCCGCCCCACATTGCCGCCGCCGAGATAGCCCTTTTCCAACACCGCGATGCGGGCCTGTTTGAATTCCTTGGCAAGGTAATAGGCCGTGGCGAGGCCGTGGCCACCGCCGCCTACGATGATGTAGTCGTAGGAGGCTTGCGGTTCGGGGTCGCGCCATGCGGGTTTCCACCCTTTGTGGCCTGTGAGGGCCTCGGCGATCACACGGAAGCCGGAATAGCGCATGGTCGGTTCCCACCGTTGTTGTTGGGCGGAATATGCGCCTGCGGCAGGACAAAGCACCCGCCATTTCCGCCATCGGCCATTCCGGAACCGACTCCTTTCCTTTTGTGATCCGTGCTATCCCACGGGAGCCGGACCGCTTTGCCGTGATTTCACATTGCAAAATTTGAATGTATCTCTATATCCCGGGGGAGACGACCAGAAAGCGAGGCCACGCATGACCACCTATCCTGTCGACATGTCCCTGTCGCCCGAAGTGAAGGGTTTCTTCGACCCGGCGACGAACACGATCAGCCATGTGGTGCGCGACCCGGGTTCGACGGCCTGCGCGGTGATCGATTCCGTGATGGACATAGATTACGCGGCCGGGCGGATCACCTATGACCATGCCGACGAGATCATCGCCTATATCCAGGGCAAGGGCTGGACTCTGGAATGGCTGATCGAGACCCATGTCCATGCCGACCATCTGTCAGCCGCGCCCTATATTCAGGAAAAGCTGGGCGGAAAGATCGGGATCGGCGCAAACATCACCATCGTGCAGGACACGTTCGGGAAGATCTTCAACGAGGGGACCGAGTTCCAGCGCGATGGCAGCCAGTTCGATGCGCTGTTCCAGGACGGGGATCGCTATCGCATCGGGGGGATGGAAGCCTTCGTGATCCATACGCCGGGGCATACGCCCGCCTGCATGACGCATGTGATCGGGGATGCGGCCTTTGTGGGGGATACGCTGTTCATGCCGGATGGCGGATCGGCGCGGGCGGATTTTCCGGGGGGCGATGCGGGGGTTCTGTATGACAGCATCCAGAAGGTGCTGTCGCTGCCCGACGAGATGCGGCTGTTCATGTGCCACGATTATGGCCCCAACGGCCGCGACATCCAGTGGGAGACCACGGTCGGCGAGGAGAAGGCGCATAACATCCATGTGGGTGCGGGCGCGACGCGGGAAAGCTTCATCAAGTTCCGGACCGAGCGCGATGCGACGCTGGCCATGCCGAAGCTGATCATCCCGTCCCTGCAGGTGAACATGCGGGCGGGCGAGATTCCGACCGATGCCAGCGGGCGGCCGATGCTGAAGGTGCCGGTGAACGGTCTGTGATGTGATGCCCGATCTGCGGCGGTTTTTCCCCATCCTCGGATGGGCGCGCGTCTATTCGCGGGCCGATCTTGGCAATGACCTGCTGGCGGCGGTGATCGTGACGATCATGCTGATCCCGCAATCGCTGGCCTATGCGCTGTTGGCGGGGTTGCCGCCGGAGGCGGGGCTTTACGCATCCATCCTGCCCATCCTGATCTATGCCGTCTTCGGCACGTCGCGCGTTCTGGCGGTGGGGCCGGTGGCGGTGGTGTCGCTGATGACGGCGGCGGCGGTGGGCGAGGTGGCGGCGGCGGGCACGGCGGATTACGCCACGGCGGCGTTGACGCTGGCGGCGATGTCGGGGGTGATGCTTTTGGCGATGGGCGTGCTGCGGCTGGGATTCATCGCGAATTTCCTGAGCCATCCGGTGATTTCGGGGTTCATCACGGCATCGGCGCTGCTGATCGCGGCGGGGCAGTTGGGGCCGCTTCTGGGGGTGAAGGTCAGCGGGGATACGCTGCCAGAGCTGCTGGGCGGGCTGCTGGGCGGGATCGGCGGGGTGAATTGGATCACCGCGATGATCGGGGCGGCGGCGGTGGGGTTTCTGGTCTGGGTGCGCAAGCGGATGAAGGGCTGGCTGCGGGGCCTGGGCGTTCCGGCGCAGGTCGCGGATGCGCTGACCAAGGCGGGGCCGGTGCTGGCGGTGGCGGGGACGACGGTGCTGGTCTGGGGGCTGGGGCTTGAGGCGCGGGGGGTGGCGGTGGTGGGGGCGGTGCCGCAGAGCCTGCCGCCCTTTACCACGCCGGTGTTCGATGCGGATTTGTGGCGGGCGATGCTGGTGCCGGCGCTGCTGATTTCGCTGATCGGCTTTGTGGAATCGGTTTCGGTCGCGCAGACGCTGGCGGCGCGGCAGGGGCAGCGGATCGTGCCGGATCAGGAACTGGTGGCGCTGGGTGCGGCCAATCTGGGCGCGGCGGTGACGGGCGGCTTCCCGGTGACGGGGGGGTTTGCGCGATCGGTGGTGAATGCCGATGCGGGGGCGGCGACGCCTGCGGCGGGGGCCTTTACCGCGCTGGGGCTGGCGGCGGCGGCGCTGCTGCTGACGCCTCTGCTGTTCTTTCTGCCCAAGGCCACGCTGGCGGCGACGATCATCGTGGCGGTGCTGGGGCTGGTGGATCTGTCGGTTCTGCGGCGGACATGGGATTATAGCCGCGCCGATTTCGCGGCGGTGGCGGGCACGGTTCTTGTCACGCTGGGGGCCGGGGTGGAGGCGGGGGTTTCGGTGGGTGTGGCGGTTTCGGTTCTGCTGCATCTGTGGCGGACGTCGCGGCCGCATGTGGCAGAGGTGGGGCTGATCGCGGGGACGCAGCATTTCCGCAATATCCACCGGTTCGAGGTGCTGACCCACCCGTCGCTGGTGACCTTGCGGATCGACGAAAGCCTGTATTTCGCCAATACGCGGTTCCTGGAGGACATGATCATGGCACGGCTGGCAGAGGCGCCAGAGGTGCGGGATGTGGTGCTGATGTGTTCCGCCGTGAACGAGATCGACATGACCGCGCTGGAGACGCTGGAGGCGATCAACGCCCATCTGCGGGGCCTTGGCGTGCGGCTGCACCTGTCAGAGGTGAAGGGGCCGGTGATGGACCGGCTGAAGCGGTGCCACTTCCTGCAGACGCTGACGGGGCAGGTCTTCATCAGCCAGTATGATGCCTGGTGCGCGCTGGCGCGCTGAGCGGTCACGAGGGGCGGATCAGCCTGCGGGCGCGGGCGGGGCGGCATCCGGGGCAAGGCGGACATATTTGATCGCGCGGCGGTGGTAGGTATAGGCGATATGCAGCGCGCCATCGGGACCGGCGAGGATGGAGGGGTAGGAATATTCCTTGTTCAGCCCATCCTTGGAATTGTTCGTCAGGCAATAGCCGCTGCCCTCTTCCAGGGGGCGGATATGGGGAAAGGTTGCGCCGTCGTCCGCTGACAGGGCAAGGACGAGCGGCGCGCGCGGGACGCCCCAGATCGCGCCGCCGGTGGCCGGGGCGGCGGCGGTGACTTCGGTGTCTTCGTCTTCGATTTCATCATAGAGCGAGGCGCGGCGTTGATCCGACATGCGGGCATTGACCGGGTTGCCGACAAGGGCGATGCGGCCATCGGCAAGGCGGATCGCCTGAACCGAGGAGTTGTTATTGGGAAGATCGGTCGGTTCGGGGGGCGTCCAGTGAAGGCCGCCGTCGCGCGAAAGGCTGCGGCGGACCTGCGCGGAGAAGCGGTCCCGGTAGAAGGCGGGCATGAGGCCATTGCGGGGCGCGACGGGGTTCATGTGAACGGCGCCGAGGCTGTCGGGCACTTCGGCGGCGGACCAGGTGGCGCCGTTGTCACGCGAGACGAGCATGACGGCGGTGTCGAGAGAGCCGGTCCAGCGGCCCTGCGGCGGGGTCACGCAACGGAACCCGGGCAGCAGCCATTCGCCCTGCGGGCCGATCAGCGGCGGCTGGCGGACGAAGATGCCCTTGAAATCGCCAACCCGCCGCGAGGGGCCGAAACTGGCCCCGCCATCCCGGGACAGGCGGCAGTGGATTTCGCATTCGTCCTGCCGGCCACCGGGCTGCGAGGTATGGAAGAGCCAGACATCGCCGCCCGGGGCCACGAAGAGGACGGGGTTCTGTTCTGACCTGTCGGCCCGGTCCGTCAGGCGTTCGGCGGGGTCCCAGGCATCGGCCCCCGGACGCAGGCGCGAGATCCAGACGGAGATGTCGCCCATGCCTTCCATGGTGCCGCCGAACCAGACGCAGGCCAGCGTTCCATCGGGAAGCCAGCACAGATTGGCCGCGTGATTCTGCACGCAGGGCGAGGGAAGCATCGCTTCGATGCGATCGGGCTGGGCCGCATGGGGGCGCAGCGCGCCGTCCATGCAAGCCTCTGTTTCGGCGGGCGAAAGTTCACCCGGACGCATCGCTTCCTTCATTCCCTGTTTCCCCCCGAATTTGCCGTTGGCACCGCCATGGCGGCCCGCATCCATTGAGGAGAAGGGAGTCAAAATTACAAGTTGTCAAACAGATTGTTTTGGGGTCTTCGCGCGGACGATCATCTAGAATATTGTTTCTAAATCATTTATTCCGATTAATACCTGTATTTTCCACCGCCTCTGCGTGCAGGATGGCACCGAATTAATAACAAGTTGACATGACAGGGTGAAGCTGTTCCATTTCCGGATGCAGACGGCCGAACCGGAGGAGAGCCATGAAGGCGCGGGCGGCCCGCTTTTCGCTTGGGAGGAATTCATGGACGTGAAGACAGGAGAGCGCACCGGGCTGACGCGTCGCGGTGCATTGAAGCTGGGCCTTGGATCGGTGGTTGCCGCAGCGGCCTTTGGCCCGGGGGCGCGGATCGTGATGGCGCAGGAGGGGCAGGTTCTGAAGGCGATCAATCCCGCCTTTTCGCAAGACTGGTCGCCGCTGCGCGGGGGCGGCGTGCCGTTCCGCTGGAATTCGGTGTGGAATGCCAGCGCGATGTATTTCAACGAAAAGGGCGAGATCCAGCCCTATGTCCTGACGGAATGGACGCCTTCGGCGGATTACCTGACCTGGACGCTGAAGGTGAACCCGGATGCGAAATTCGCCGATGGCTCGGCGATCACGGCGGCGGATGTGAAGGGCTCGTGGGAGCTTTCGGCCATGCCCGCCACGCAGAACCAGCGGATTGATCAGGTTCTGGCCGGGGTCGCGGGCTATGGGGCGGTCAAGGACGGATCGGCGACCGACATTTCGGGCATCGTGGCGAATGAGGACGGGACGCTGACGGTGACGCTTGCCTCGCCCGATCCGATCTTCTTCCAGCGGCTGGCGAACCATATCGCCCCCATCGTGAAGGTGGCGGTGGCGCGGGGCGCGGATGGCAACGAGGTTCCGGATTTCTTCCTGGCGGCCAATGGCGCGACTTCGGGGCCGTTCATGCTCGAGTCCGCCAATCTGGACACGGGCGAGCTGGTCTGGGTGCCCAATCCCAACTTCTTTGGCCCGGCGCCGAAGCTGGCGCGGATCGAGTTGACGGCGGTGGAGGACAATGTGACGGCGACGCAGATGCTGGCCTCGGGCGAGTATCAGGCGCATACGGAACTGGTGACATCGACCATCGTGCTGGATCTGGGGGCGGAATTCGCCGCCGGGGCGGAGATTCCGACATCGCAGCATTTCTGGTTCAACACCGCCCGCGCGCCGATGGACGACCCGAAGGTGCGCGAGGCGCTGATCCTTGCCGTGGATCGCGAGGGGCTGATCAAGGCATCCTTCCCGGACGGGCCGCATCAGAAGACGGACATGGTGCTGAACGCCGTGCCGGGCGCGGATGATCCGGCCTTCGTGCCCTATCCGTTCGATCCCGAGCGGGCCAAGGCCCTGCTGGCGGAATCGAGCTATGGCGGGCCGGAGCGGCTGCCGAAGCTGATGTTCGTGGGCATCTCCAGCCCCGCGAACGAGGCGGCGGCGCAATACATCGCCGAGCAGTGGCGGCAGAATCTGGGGATCACCGCGGTCGACATGAAGCCGCAGCAGGACCAGTATTCCGGCCCCGACCAGAACGCGATCCAGATCTTCCGCGACGATGTGGGCACGCGGGTACCGGATGCGGCAAGCTATCTGGCGGGATCCATCGCCTCGACCTCGGGCAATGCGACGGGGAAGATGTCCTACAAGAACGACAAGGTGGATGCGCTGATCACCGAGGCGCTGACCAAGGCGGCGGACGATCCGGCGCGGGTCGCGCTGGCGCAGGAGGCGCAGCGCCTGTTCCGGGACGATTTCTGCTTCATCCCGTGGTACAAGCAGACCATGTCGCGCTGGGCTTCGGCCAATGTCGCGGGGATGGAGAAGAACCTGGACTGGCAGGTGGTTGCCCCCTGGAACATCGCCATCGCCTGACGGCCTGATGGAACCGTGGCGGGCAGGGCCAATCCCTGCCCGTTCCAATCTGGATCAGGACCTTTCGCCATGATTGCCTATATCCTTCGCCGCCTGCTGCTGTGGGTGCCTTCGGTCATGCTTGTGATGCTGGGGGTCTATGCGCTGGCCTTTTACGGGGCGGGAGATCCCATCAAGCTGATCTTCCTGCGCGCGCCGGGGGATGTGGCCTATGACCCCGTCAAGATCGAGGCGATCCGCGAACAGGCGGGCCTAAACGAGCCGTTCCTGGTGCAGTTCGGGACTTACCTGCTGAACCTGGTGCAGGGGAATTTCGGGAATTCGCTGTTTTCGGGCCGGTCTGTCTGGGCGATGATTTCGGCGGCGGCGCCGGTTTCGCTTTTGCTGGGGCTGATGGCGATGATCGTGACGGCGCTGGTCGCCATCCCGCTGGGGATGATCGCGGGCATGAACCAGAACAGCCGGCTGGATTACACGATCCTTGGGACGGCGGTCACGCTTTGGGCGATACCGGCCTATGTGGCGGGGCCGCTGTTGATGGTGATGCTGCTGGCGATCCTGCCGAAAGGGGCGATGCCCTATGGCTGGGGCGGGTTGTTTTCGGTGAAGATCATCCTGCCGCTGATCGTGCTGTCGTTCCAGCCCATCGCGCTGATCATCCGGCAGACGCGCGCGGCGGTGATCGACGTGATGACCGAGGATTTCGTGCGCACCGCCCGCGCCAAGGGCGTGCCGGAGCGTGTTGTCGCGCTGCGCCATATCCTGCGGCCGGTGCTGACGCCGGTGGTGACGCAGCTTGGCCTGATCATGATCACCATCGTGAACGGGGCGATCTTCGTGGAACTGGTCTTTGGCCTGCCGGGGCTGGGCCGGTTGACGGTGCAGGCGCTGATCAATTCGGATTATCCGGTGATCCTGGCGGTGACGCTGATCGGGTCATTCCTGGTGATGGCGTCGAACCTGCTGGTGGATATCCTTTATCCGCTGCTTGATCCGCGGGCGACCGATCCGAAGGCGAGCCGGGTATGACCGCGGGACCGATCATCACGCCCGGCGACGACCGGCCCGGCAGCCTGTGGCGGGACGCATGGCGCCGCCTGCGGCGCAACCGGCTGGCGGTGGCGGGGCTTGTCATCCTGGCGCTGCTGGTGCTGGTGGCGGCCTTCGGGCCATGGCTGACGCCCTATGATTTCCTGAGCCAGAACCTGGATGCGCGGAACCTGCCGCCGTCGATGGCCCATCCCTTCGGGACGGATGACCTGGGGCGGGATGTGCTGTCGCGGGTGATCTATGGGGCGCGGACGGCCTTTCTGGTGGCGGTGCTGGTGACGGCGGTGGCCCTGCTGATCGGGGTGGTGCTGGGGGCGATTGCCGGGTTCTATGGCGGGGCCTTCGACAAGGGGCTGATGTGGGTGACGGACATGACGATGTCGGTGCCGCAGCTTCTGCTGGTGGTGGTGATCAATGCCTCGCTCAAGCAGCCCATCACGCTGTGGATGGAGGCGCGCTATCTGGAGACGCTGAACCCCATCTACCGCAATTCGGCGATCATTGATTTCGTGCTGGTCTTCGGATCCATGGCGCTGATTTCCTGGCCGCCCTATGCGCGGCTGGTGCGGGCGCAGGTGCTTTCGATCCGCAATCGGCCCTATGTCACGGCGGCGCGGGCGCTGGGGCTGACGAACCGGATCATCCTGACGCGTTATGTTCTGCCCAATGCCGCCGGGCCGCTGATCGTGGCGGTATCGGCGGGGCTGGGCACGGCGATGGTGCTGGAAAGCGCGTTTTCCTTCCTTGGCATCGGGGTGAACCCGCCGACGCCAAGCTGGGGGAACATGATTTCCGACGGGCTGCGCGTCTGGACGAATTACCCGCATCTTCTTCTGGCGCCGGCCGCGGTTCTGGCCGTGGTCACCGTCGCCTTCAACTTTCTGGGCGACGGGCTGAATGACGCGCTTAATCCCAAGGGGCAGAAATGAGCGCGCTGCTGGAGATCCGCGGGCTGACCATCGACATCGAGCGGGACACGGGCCCGGCCCGGGTGGTGGACGGCATCGACCTTGCGGTTGAGGAGGGGGAATCCCTTGGCATCGTGGGGGAATCCGGCTGCGGCAAGAGCCTGACCATGCTGTCGCTGGTGGGGCTGCTGCCCAACCGCATCCGGGCGACCGGGGGCAGCGCGCGGTTTGCGGGGCAGGATCTGCTGGCCCTGCCGCAGGAGGCGCTGCGCAAGCTGCGGGGATCGCAGATCGGGTTCATCTTCCAGGACCCGATGACAAGCCTGAACCCGGTGATGCGCGTGGGCGAGCAGATCGCCGAGGCGCTGATCCATCAGAGCGGGATGGCCAAGCCCGCCGCGATGGAGCGGGCGGCGGAACTGCTGGAACTGGTGGGCATCCCCTCGCCCCGGGATCGGCTGATGGCCTATCCGCACGAGCTTTCCGGTGGGATGCGGCAGCGGGTGATGATCGCCATCGGCCTTGCCGGTTCGCCGCGCCTTCTGATCGCGGATGAGCCGACGACGGCGCTGGATGTGACGATCCAGGCGCAGATCGTGGATCTGGTGCGTGACCTGAAGGATCGTTTCGGAATGTCGGTGGTGTGGATCACGCATGATCTGGCGCTGATCGCGGGGTTGGCCGACAGGATCGCGGTGCTTTACGCCGGGACGGTGGTCGAGGATGCGCCGGTGGAGGTGATCTTTGACCGGCCCACGCATCCCTATACGCGCGGGTTGCTGGCCTCGTTGCCGACGTTGACGGACAGGCCGATGACGCGGCTGCCCTCGATCGGGGGCACGCCGCCCGAGCCGGGGCGGCGTCCGCCGGGATGCCCCTTTGCGCCGCGCTGCACGCTGGCCGAAGCGGCCTGTGACGCCGCCGTGCCGAAGCTGGCCGCCGTGCCGGGCAGCGACCCGCGCCACCGCGTCGCCTGTTTCGTGACGGCGGGGGAAGGGGGGCGGGCATGAGCGCGACATTGCTGTCGATCCGCGACCTGCGGAAGGAATTTCCCGTGCGGCTGGGGGCCTTTGGCGAAAGGGCGGCCACGGTACATGCGCTGGACGGGTTCAGCGTGGATATCGTCGAGGGCGAGACGCTGTCGCTTGTGGGGGAATCGGGCTGCGGGAAATCGACCACGGGCTATTGCGTGCTGAACATCCAGCGGCCCACCAGCGGATCGGTGATCTATGCGGGCACGGATATCGCCAAGCTGGACGATGACGGGATGCGCCCCTTCCGGCGCGATCTGCAGATCGTTTTCCAGGATCCCTATTCGACGCTGAACCCACGGATGACCATCGGCGATGCGCTGGCCGAGCCGATCCTGTTTCACGGGCTGGCCCCGAAGGCCGAGATCCGCGACAGGCTGCGGCAGTTGCTGGCCGATGTCGGGCTGTCGGAGCGGTTCGCCAACCGCTATCCGCACGAGCTTTCGGGGGGGCAGCGGCAGAGGGTGGCGATTGCGCGGGCGCTGGCCTGCCGACCGCGGTTCATCGTCTGCGACGAGGCGATTTCGGCGCTGGATGTTTCGGTGCAGGCGCAGATCCTGAACCTGCTCTTGGACCTGCAGGAGAAATACGGGCTGACCTATCTGTTCATCGCGCATGATCTGGCGGTGGTGCGCCATATCTCGGATCGGGTGGGGGTGATGTATCTGGGCCGGATGGCCGAGCTGGCCCGGGCCGAGGCGCTGTTTGCGCGGCCGTTGCATCCCTATACGCGGGCGCTGCTGTCGGCGGTGCCATCGACCGATCCGCGCGCGGCGCGCAACCGGCAGCGGTTGCAGGGCGAGGTGCCTTCGCCGCTGTCGCCGCCATCGGGGTGCCGGTTCCATACGCGCTGCCCCTTGGCGCGCGACCGCTGCCGGAGCGAGGCCCCCGCCCTGCGCGAGGTGGCAGAGGGCCAGTCGGTGGCCTGCCATGCCGTTGCCTCAGCCACTGAAACGAATTGGGAGAACAGCCCGGCATGACGACCGATCTGATTGGCATAACCATGGGGGATCCGGCTGGCGTGGGGCCGGAGATCATCGTGAAGTCGCTGGCGGCGATGTCGCCCGAGGCGCGGCGGGGCATCCGCATCTATGGCAACCGCGACAGCCTTGCCGCGGCAGAGGCGGTGCTGGCGACGGGGTTGGATCTGGCGGCGCTGGATGTGGCGCATGTGGAGATTCCCGGCGCGCGGCCCGCCTTTGGCAAGCTGGATCCGCGCTGCGGCGAAGCCTGCTATCGGTTCATTGCACTGGCCGTGCAGGATGCGATGGCCGGGCGGATCGGCTGCATCGTGACCGCGCCCATCAACAAGGCCGCGCTGAATGCGGCGGGGCATCACCATGACGGGCATACCGGGCTGCTGGCGCATCTGACCGGGACGCCGCGCTGCCATATGCTGCTGGCCTCGGAGCGGTTGTCGGTGATCCACAATTCGACCCATGTGTCGCTGCGCGATGCCATCGCGCGGGCCACGACCGAGCGGGTGCTGGAGACGATCCGCGCCGGGCATCGGCATCTGGTGCGGCTGGGGATGGCGGCGCCGCATATCGCGGTGGCGGGGGTGAACCCGCATTGCGGCGAGGGCGGGTTGTTCGGCAGCGAGGATGACGATCAGATCACGCCAGCCGTTGCGGCGGCGCGGGCCGAGGGCATCAATGTGGAAGGCCCGATATCGGCGGATACGGTCTTTCACCGGGCCTATACCGGGGCCTTCGACCTGGTTGTCGCGCAGTATCACGATCAGGGGCATATCCCGATCAAGCTGGTGGCCTTCGACACGGCGGTGAATGTGTCGGTCGGGCTGCCGATCGACCGTTGTTCGGTGGATCACGGCACCGCCTTTGACATTGCCGGACGCGGGATCGCGGACAATGGCAACCTTGACCATGCGCTGGCCTATGCCGCGCGGCTGACCGCCAGCAGGAGGCGCTGATCCATGTCTGTTTCCCTTTCCGGTGTGCATTGCGCGGCGGCAACGCCGGTGCGGCCCGACCTTTCGCCCGATCTGGTGGCCTTTGCCGCGCATTGCCGCGCCTTGCTGGAGGATGGCTGCGACGGCATCGCGCTTTTGGGCACGACGGGCGAGGCGAATTCCTTTTCCTCGGTCGAGCGGCGGGAGATCCTTGAGGCGGCGCTGAAGGCGGGGATCGCGGCGGATCGGCTGTTGCCGGGAACAGGGCTTGCGAATGTGCCCGAGACGGTGGAGTTGACGCGGCATGCGCTGTCTTGCGGGGTGACGACGGTCGTGATGCTGCCGCCCTTCTACTACAAGGGCGCAAGCGACGAGGGCCTTTATGCGGCCTATGCGCGGGTGATCGAGGCGGTGGGAGATTCGCGGCTGCGGGTGGTTCTTTACCACATCCCGCAGATGACGGGCCTGCCCATCAGCCATGACCTGATCGACCGGCTGCGCACGGCCTTTCCGGAAACGGTGGTGGGCATCAAGGATTCCGCCGGGAAGATCGAGAACATGGAGGCGATGATCGCGCGCTTTCCGGGCTTTGCCGTGCTGGCGGGGGCGGATCCGCTGCTGTTGCCGCTGATGCGGATGGGCGGGGCGGGCTGCATCACTGCCACATCGAACCTTGTGGCGCGGGAACTGGCCTTCATCTTTCGCCATGCCACGGACCCGGCGCGGGAGGCCGACGTGGCCGCCGCGCAGGCCCGGATCAACGCCTATCGCGACCTGTCCAATTCCTATGTCCAGATTCCCGCGATCAAGGCCATGATCGGCCGCCGTCATGGCGATGCAGGCTGGGCGCGCACGCGCCCGCCGCTGGTGGCAGTGGATGCCGCAGGGCAGGCCGACCTGGCCGCCAGGCTTGACGAGATCGACACCCTTTTTCCCGGAGCCATGGCATGAACGACTATGCCTCACCCTTGCGGTTGTTCCAGCCGCGCCAGTTCGACTATGGCGCGGGCAGCGCGGCGCAGGTCGGTGTCTGGGCCGCGACAGAGGGGTTCGGACGCATCCTTGTCCTGACCCAGAAGGTGATGGTGCCGCTGATCGACCGGCTGGCCCTGCCGGGGCAGGTGGTGGTGTTTGACGGGGTGCAGCCGGAGCCGGACAGCGCGAACCTTGCCCAGGCGCTGGAGGCGGCGCGGGCCGCGGCGCCGGATCTGGTGATCGGCTTTGGCGGCGGATCGGTGATGGATCTGGCCAAGCTGGTGACGGTGCTGCGCGGCGGTCAGGAACTGGCGGATGTGATCGGGCCGAACCGGGTGGCAGGGCGGCAGAACGCGCTGGCGCTGGTGCCGACGACGGCGGGAACGGGATCGGAGGCGGGTATCCGCGCGCTGGTGACGGATGCGGCCACGATGAACAAGGTGGCGGTAGAGAGCCGCCATCTGATGCCCGACATGGTGGCGCTGGACCCGGACCTGACGATGTCGGTGCCGCCTGCGGTGACGGCGGCGACGGGGATCGACGCCATGGCGCATTGCGTGGAGGCCTTCACCAACCGCAAGGCGCATCCGCTGATCGACAATTATGCGCGGCTGGGGTTCGGGCTGGTGGCGCGGTATCTGCCGCGCGCGGTGCGGGACGGCGCGGATGCCGAGGCCCGCGCGGCGCTGCTGCTGGCGGCCTATTACGGGGGCATCTGCCTTGGCCCGGTGAATACGGCGGCGGGGCATGCGCTGGCCTATCCGCTGGGCACGCGGTTGAAGCTGGCGCATGGCCTGGCGAATGCGGTGATCTTTCCGCATGTCCTGGCCTTCAACCAGCCGGTTGCGGGGGCCAAGACCGCCGAGATCGCGGCGGCCCTGGGCCTGCGGCATGACAGCGAGGCGGCGCTGCGCGAGGATGCGGCGCGGTGGTGCGCGCAGTTCGGGGTGGAGATGCGGCTGTCGCGGCTGGGCGCGACCGAGGATCAGCTGGCGGGCTGGGCGGCCGAGGCCCATGCCATCCGCCGCCTGATGGACAACAACCCGCGCGACATGACGGTGGACGAGGTGCTGACGATCTATCGCGCCGCCTTCTGACCGGGGCGGCGCGCGGGCCGTCAGCCGCGGGAGGAAAGGTCCAGCAGCCGGCCTTCGAACAGCCGGTCGCGCGATCCGGTGATGTGGCGGCGCATGCAATCGCGCGCGGTTTCCGCCTCTCCGCGCCGGATGGCATCGAAGATGGCGGCATGTTCGTCCAGCACATGATCCAGCCCGCCACGCACGGTTTGCAGCGACAGGCCGTGAAACTTCATCCCGATGGCGATGTGTTCGCGCAGGGCGCGCATCGAGGTTTCGAAATACTGGTTGTTCGCCGCCGCGGTGATGGCGAGGTGGAAATCGAAATCGGCATCCTCGCGGTGGCTGCGGCGTTCGGTTGCCTCGCGCATGATCTGCAGGCAGGTGCCGATTTCCGCCAGTTGCGCATCGCCGCGCCGTGTGGCGGCAAGGGCGGCGGCCTCGGGTTCGATGGTCAGGCGGAATTCGTAGCAGCGCTGCAGATCGGCGATGGTTTCAAGCGGCTGGAAGGCGATGGGCCTGGGTGTGACGGGGGCGCTGACGAAACTGCCAGCGCCCTGGCGCGAGGTGATGAGTCCCTCTTCGCGCAGGCGCAGGAGGGCGGCGCGGACGACGGGGCGCGAGACCTGATGCTGTTCGGCAAGGACATTTTCGCCGGGGAGGCGTTCCTCGGGGCCGTATTCGCCGTTCAGGATGGCCCGGCGGATGCGATCATGCACGACATCGGCAAGCAGCATCGACTTTGGCCGATCCGCGGTGGTGGCCTGTTTTGCGTTCTTCATGCCGGCCGCGAGGTTCATGGCTCTGCTTTCTGGTCAGCGGTTGAGCGAAGGATCAGGTTGAGGCAATCCGGATCGCCGAAACCGCCCGATTTCGTGACAATAAGTGGTGCAGGGGAAAAATCCAGCGGCAGGCTGACGGGCATTCCGGGCAGCACCTCGCCCATCACGCGAAGCACGCCGGCGCCCATGCGGTGCAGGGCTGCGGCAGCGGTTTCCCCGCCGGTGAGAAGCAGGCTGTGCCGCCCCTGCAGCAAGCCGTCGGCAAGGCTTTCGGCAAGACGGGCGGCCACCGTCGCCCCATCCGCGCCCGGGCCGGGCGTGGCCTGGAGGATGGCGATGTCCGGCAGGGGGCCGTGTGGGGCGGCGAGGCCATCCGGTGCCGCGACCCAGAGCGCGCCCGGATGGGCGGCGCGCAGGCGTGCGACCTGATCGAGCGTCGCCAGATCGCGCGAGCCGATGAGGAAGGTCATGGGCAGGTGCAGGCGGACGGGCGGCGGCGGGGGCCGGTCCGGGCGGCCCGATGCCCGGGCCAGGGCCGAGGCAAGGCCGCGCGCGCCTGCAAGCAGCGCCCCCTGCCCCGCCGCGACGATCCGGTCGAGATCGGCATCGGTGCAGGCATCCGGGCAATCCACGCGAAGGCCGGGGGATACCGGCGGGATGACGGGGATCGGACGGTCCACGCCAAGGCCGGCCACCTGTCCTTTCACCACATAACGGCCCAGTTCCGGGATCGCGGGACAAAGGACGAGCCGGGGCGGTTGCCGCACGGCGGCGATCGCCAGGGTTTCGGCCGCAACATGGCCCTTCATCCGGCTGTCGATCTTCTTGAACAGGCGCGGGACTTCGGCCAGGGCCAGGGCCGCGTGCCGGGCGCGGGAGGCGGCCTCGTCGCTTGTCAGTTCGCGGCTGTTGAGCGAGACGGCAAGGACATCCGGACCGGCGGCAAGGGCCCGGTCGAGTGCGACGGGATCGGTGGCGACAAGTGTCGTCCAGCCTGCCCGCGCGAAAGGCACGACGGAATCGAGCGCGCCGGTCAGATCGTCCGAGATCAGGGCCGTATGGGGAGGGGGCATGTCCAACCTTTCCTTGGCCCCCGAGTAAAGCGCACAGCCTGTAAAGTTGCAAACCATTTGTAAATCCACCGCAGGCGGGACCGGGTGGGCAGAAGGTCTGGTCGATCAGGCGGCGGGGATCTGCGCGCCGGTTGCGAAAAGCGCCCAGTCTTCCAGACTGTCGATATCGGGGGCGATCTGCCGGGCGCATCCTTCGGCGAAGGATTGGAAGGCGGGCAGGTTCAGGCTGTTCACCCCGACGAGGACGGGCAGGCCGAGGCCGATGGCATCGGCAATGATGCTGCGGAAACCGCGGCCCTCGGCCTCGTGCTTGCCGAACTTGTTGACGATCAGGATATCGGCCCCCTCGGCCAGACTGGCCGAGACGAGCCCTGCGGCGGTTTCGAGGGCGGAGGGATCGAGCCTGCATCCGCGGGCGGACTGGCCCAGTGCCTGGCTGATGCGCAGGATCCGGCCTTCGGGCAGGACGCGGACATCCATGTCGCAGGGGCCGGAATCGCCGCGGTCGGAATTGATCTGGACAATGCCCCGGCAGCGCAGGCCGCGGGCGGCAAGGCGGGCGGCAAGGTGGAAGAGGATCAGGTCGGTATCGCCCCGACCGGGTGCCATTGTGAAGGCAAGGTGCATGGGACGCTCCGGTATCAGCAGAAGGGAAGGAATTCGGCAAGTGCGCCGGGTGGCAGATCCGCGGCATCGGCGGGGATGAGCATCAGCCCGTCAGCCGCATGCAACGCGCCGACCCTGGCGGAATGGGTTTCGGCGGCGAAGGTGACCACCTCGCGCCCCTGCGGATCGAAGCCGATGCAGCGGGCGGGGCGGTATTCGCAGCGCCCCGGCTTGTGCCGGACGGGATCGGCCGTGACGACATGGCGACGGGCAGGACCGGCGGAGTGGTTGCCGGTGAGCCTGTGCAGCAGCGCCTGGCCGAAGAGATGCCAGGTGACGAAGGCAGAAAGCGGATTGCCCGGCAGGCCAAGCCAGTGTGTAGACCCGATCTGTCCGTAGGTGACGGGTTTGCCGGGCTTGATCGCGACGCCGCTGAAGGCGATCCTGCCGCCGCGGGCGAGGATGGCGGGTTTGACGTGA
This sequence comes from Paragemmobacter kunshanensis, assembly GCF_011059185.1. Taxonomy (GTDB): domain Bacteria; phylum Pseudomonadota; class Alphaproteobacteria; order Rhodobacterales; family Rhodobacteraceae; genus Paragemmobacter; species Paragemmobacter kunshanensis. Next base: position 35,178 of record NZ_JAALFE010000017.1, read on the forward strand.
TCCTCTTCCCCGACGGAGATCCCGCCGGTGGTGATCAGGAGATCGCTGGCCCCGGCCAGTTCGGCGATCTGGAGGAACAGGCCGTCGCGGCTGTCGAGGCCGGTTTCCACGGCGATGAGATCGACCTCGGGTCGGGCCGCGAGAAGGGTGCGCAGCATGGGGGTGTTCACATCCCAGATCTGCGCCGCATCGCGGGGCGCGCCGGTCTGGCGCAGTTCGTCGCCGGTGACGAGCAGCGAGACGCGGAGGCGGCGGCGCAGCAAGAGGTGCGATGCACCGGCGCTGGCACAGGCGGCAATCTCGCGCGGGCCGAGCCTGCTGCCCTCGTGCAGCATCACGGCGCCGCGGGGCATTTCACTGGCCGCATGGCGGATGTTCTGGCCCGGGATGGGACGCTGGGCGATGCGGATGCTATGGGCGTGGCGGCGGACTTCTTCCTGCATGATGACGGCATCCGCCCCGGCCGGGAGGGGCGCGCCGGTGAAGATGCGGCTGGCCTGAAGGCCCGACAGGGCGGCCGCAGGTTGCCCGGCCGGGCCCCGGGCGACGACCGGAAGCGTCCATGGCCCCGGACCGGACAGGGCAGACGTGGCGAGGGCATAGCCATCCATCGCGGCGCTGTCGAAGGGCGGGATCGCCGCTTGCGCGACAACGGGCGCGGCAAGGATGCGGCCCCGCGCATCCTGCAGGTAGAGCGTTTCGGTTTCCGCCACGGGCTGCGCCCGGTCGGCGATGAGGGACAGCGCCGTGTCGATGGGGATCAGCTTTCCGGCGGTATCGCGCCGGTCGCATCCGCAGCCTGAGGGGGCGAGGGGTTCAAGCGCGGTCATCTTTCCCCTGCCCCGAAATGGCCGGGCCCCATGCTGCAATCCAGATCGCGCAGGAGGCCATCCTTCAGCCCGTAGATCAGGCCATGCACCCGGATATCGGCGCCCCTTTCCCAGGCGCGCTGGAGGATGGGCGTTTCGCAGACGCGGCGGACGCCTTCCACGACGTTCAGTTCCGCCAGCCTGTCGCGGCGGCCTTCGGCATCGGATTCGCGCCCCAGATCGACGGCATAGCTGCGGGCAAGGCGGCGGATCGGTTCCAGCCAGTGATCGGCAAGACCATGGGGCAGATCCTCGGTCGCGGCGCGGACACCGCCGCAGCCGTAATGGCCGCAGACGATGATTTCGCGCACATGCAGCGTGTCCACCGCGAATTCGAGCGAGGAGAGGAAGTTCATGTCGGCGGAATGGATCACATTGGCCACGTTGCGATGCACGAAGACCTCGCCGGGGTCGAGACCCGCGACGACATTCGCCGGAACGCGGCTGTCCGAACAGCCGATCCAGAAGAATTCCGGGGCCTGAAGCGCGGCAAGGCGGGTGAAGTAATCCGGTTCCTGCCGCTGGCGGAGGTGCGACCAGTCGCGGTTGCGGCTGAGCAGATCGTTCAGCATGCTGTTGGCCCCGGAATGCGTGTCTGGTTCATGTCAGGCCCCGTGCAGGGTTCAGATCGGATCGAGGGATGCGCCCGAGATGACCGACTGGCGGGCAAGCGCGGCGACGAAGGCCTGCGAGGCGCGGGCCCAGGCCATCTTTTCCAGCGCCTCGGCAAGGCGCGGGCGCAGGGTTTCGAAGGGCAGGACCTGCCCGGGAGCCGTGGCGTTCAGCCGGATGATGTGCCAGCCGTGCCGCGACTGGACGGGATCCGGCGTCATGCCGCCTTCGGGAAGGGCGCGCAGGGCGGATTCGAATTCGGGGACGGTGTCGCCCGGGCCGATCTGGCCCAGATGGCCGCCTGCCGCCCTTGATCCGCAATCGCTTTGCCCGGCGGCGGCGGCGAAGCCCCTGGCGTCATCCCCGAGGCGGGCGAGGATCGCCCTTGCCCGGGCCAGCGCGGCCGCGCTTTCGGCTTCGTCGCGCGGATCGCAGGCGCAGAGGATATGCGAGACATCCCAGAGCGGGGCCGACCGGAAGCGGGACGGATCCTTCATCCATTCGGCGCGCATCGCCTCTTCCGTGATCGGGGGAAGGGTGATCGACTGGTCGAGCAGCGCGCGGATCAGGGCCTCGTCCTCGGTCTCGGTCCGGCCGGGGGCCAGTTCCATCGGATCGGGAACAAGGCCGCGACGCCGGGCCTCTTGCAGCAGAAGCGCGCGGATCGTCAGCGCCTGCGCCGCCTTGCGCCAGGCAATGCCGGGCTTTCCCCTGGGCGCGGCGTGGTTCTGCGCCTCGGATGCGATGGCGGCGGCGGGGATGGTTTCGCCGTTCACGATGACATCGGGGTGGAGGCTGGCGAGAATGGCCATCACTTGCCCCCCGCCTTGGGGCCGGCCACGGCCTGCCGCCGGTCGAAGGCCGCGCGGCGTTCGTCCAGAGGGCGACGGCGGCGCGAGCGGACCAACTGGTATCCCGGGCGCAGGAAGAGATAGCGCAGGGGTGCGAAGAAGCCCGACAGGACATGCGCGAGGCGCGTGAAGGGGAAGACGAGGAAGATGGTCAGGCCAAGGAAGAGGTGCATCTTGAACAGAAGCGCGACATCGGCGATCTGGTCCGCCGCGCCGGAGCGGAAGGTGAAGATCATCTGCGCCCAGGTCATGAACTTTGTCATTTCGTGCCCGTCGAGGTGTTGCAGCGAAATGAAGATCGTGCCCAGCCCGAGGATCAGTTGCGCCAGAAGCAGGACAAGGATCGCGATGTCGGCGAAGCTGGAGGTCTTGCGGATGCGCGGATCCATCCAGCGGCGGTGCAGGAGCATCGCCCCGCCGACGAGGGCCATGATCCCGGCCACACCGCCGGCGATCACGGCCAGCAATTGCTTGGCACCATGGCTGATGCCCAGCGCATCGAAGAGGGCGATGGGTGTCAGCAGGCCGACGAGATGTCCGAAGAAGATCACCAGAACGCCGACGTGAAACAGCGTCGAGCCGATCATCAGCTGGCGGCGCCGCAGCAACTGGCTGGAGGAGGTCTTCCAGGTGAAGGGATCGCGTTCGTAGCGGGCGACAGAGCCGATCAGGAGGACGGCAAGGGCGATGTAGGGATAGATGCCGAAAAGGAAGTCGTGCATGGCCCTCTCCTTTACAGGTTGGACGGGCGCGCCGGGGCGGCGGGCCGGGTGGGGCTGTCCATGGAGGCGAGGATGTCGCGCATCTGGGGGCAGCCTGCATTGGGATCGGGGCCGAAGGTCACCTCGGTTTCCTGCCAGATCGCATCCAGCGCGGCGAGATCGGCAGGGTCATCCTCGGGTTGGGCCAGCAGGGCGGCGAGCGCCTCTGCATCCACTTCGGCCGCGGCGAGACCCGAAAGGGCGGCGAACGCGGCGGCATATCCACTGCCGCGCCGGGTGAGCCGCGCGGCAAGCGCATCGAGGATATGCGCCGCGTCCGCCAAGGTTTCCCGCGCCTCGCCTGTGGGACGCGAGGACAGGAATTCGAGGAGGACCGGCAGATGATCGGGGAGTTCGGTCGTCATGGGTTCGAAACCCGCGGCGCGATAGGTTTCGATCAGGCTGACCATGGCACCGCCCCTGTCGCGGCTTTCGCCATGGACATGTTCGAAGAGATTGAGCGACAGGCTGCGCGAGCGATCGAAGAGCATCACGTAGCGTTCCTGCAGATCATAGAGATCGGCCTGAGCCAGATCGTCTGCGAGTGCCTGCAGGGCCGCCCTGATGGGGGCGGCGATCCGCAGATCGGCACGGAACACTGCCGCAATGGCGGGCATGGCCTGTTGCAGTTCGGCGGACGGGTAGCTGAGCGTCAGCGACAGGGCCTTCAGGGTGCGATCGTTCATCAGAAGGACTCCAGCGGAAGGGCGAAGGATTTCTTCTTGCCGCCGAAGAGGCCGGTCTTGCCGGTTTCCCCGCCGGAACAGCCGTTGCCATCGGTGAAGCCGCAGCCGCCGCGGATGTCGGCGCCCTGTTCGTTCTGTTCGCGGTGGGCGGTGGGGATGGCGAAGCGGTCTTCGTAATCGGCGATGGCCATGATCCTGTACATGTCCTCGATCATCCGGCCCGACATGCCGACGCGGGCAGCGATGCCTTCGTCGCGCACGCCATCCACCGTAAGCGCCCGCATGTAGAGCCGCATGGCCGACATGCGTTCGAGGGCGGAGACGATGGGTTCTTCATCCCCTGCCGTCAGCATGTTCGCCAGATACTGAACCGGGATGCGGAGAGAGCGCACATCGGGCATCTGGTCGCTCATGGCGATCTGGCCGGCCTGGGCGGCGTTCTGGATGGGCGAGAGCGGCGGGATATACCAGACCATGGGCAGGGTGCGGTATTCCGGGTGCAGCGGGAAGGCGACCTTCCATTCCATCGCCATCTTCCAGATCGGGCTGATCTTCGCGGCTTCGATCCAGTCTTCCGGCACGCCATCGCGGCGGGCGGCGGCGATCACCTCGGGGTCGTTCGGATCGAGGAAGACGTCAAGCTGCGCGCCGTAGAGATCTGTTTCCCGTTCGGCGCTGGCGGCGGCCTCGATCCTGTCGGCGTCATAGAGGATCACGCCGAGATAGCGGATGCGGCCGACGCAGGTTTCCGAACAGACGGTCGGTTGTCCGCTTTCGATGCGGGGATAGCAGAAGGTGCATTTCTCGGACTTGCCGGTATCCCAGTTGTAATAGACCTTCTTGTAGGGGCAGCCGGAGATGCACATCCGCCAGCCGCGGCATTTTTCCTGGTCGATCAGGACGATGCCGTCTTCTTCCCGCTTGTAGATCGCGCCCGAAGGGCAGGAGGCGGAACAGGTGGGGTTGAGGCAATGCTCGCACAGGCGCGGCAGATACATCATGAAGGTATTCTCATACTCTCCGTAGATGTCCTTCTGGACCTTGTCGAAGTTGTAGTCGGCCGAGCGTTTGGCGAATTCGCCGCCGAGGATTTCCTCCCAGTTCGGGCCCTTCTCGATCTTTTCCATCCTTTCGCCGGTGATCCTTGACCGGGGGCGGGCGGTGGGGAAAGCCTGCATGTCTGGCGCGGATTTCAGGTGGTCGTAGTCGAAATCGAAGGGTTCGTAGTAATCGTCGATCTCGGGCATCGAGGGGTTGGCGAAGATGTTCGCCAGGATGCGCCACTTGGCCCCCTGCCTTGGCTGGAGCTTGCCCGATTTCGACCGGACCCAGCCGCCATTCCAGCGTTTCTGGTTTTCCCAATCGGTCGGATAGCCGGTGCCGGGCTTGGTTTCGACATTGTTGAACCAGGCGTATTCGACGCCTTCGCGGCTGGTCCAGACGTTCTTGCAGGTGACAGAACAGGTGTGGCAGCCGATGCACTTGTCCAGGTTCAGGACCTTGCCGATTTGTGCGCGAACCTTCATTCCGCTGCCTCCACCTTGCCGGTTGCGGGTTGATCGAGCCAGTCGACCTTCTTCATCTTGCGAACGATCACGAATTCGTCGCGGTTGCTGCCGACGGTGCCGTAGTAGTTGAAGCCGTAGGACAACTGGGCATAGCCGCCGATCATGTGGGTCGGCTTGAGCGTGGCGCGGGTGACGGAGTTGTGGATGCCGCCGCGGTTGCCGGTCTTTTCGGAACCGGGCGTGTTCACGATCTTTTCCTGCGCGTGATACATGAAGAGCGTGCCCTGCTTGATCCGCTGGGACACCACGACCCGCGCGGTCAGCGCGCCGTTGATGTTGTAGGCCTCGACCCAGTCGTTATCGACGAGCCCCGCCTTCGCGGCATCCACCTCGGACATCCAGACCACCGGCCCACCGCGGTTGAGCGTCAGCATCAGGAGGTTGTCGGTATAGGTGGAATGGATGCCCCATTTCTGGTGCGGCGTGATGAAGTTCAGGACGACATGGGGGTTGCCCTCGGCCGCGTCGTTGTTGACGGCCTTGGTGATGGTCTTGAGATCCACCGGCGGGCGGTAGCTGACGAAGCCTTCGCCGAAGGCCCGCATCCAGAGGTGATCCTGATAGAGTTGCTGCCGCCCTGTCAGGGTGCGCCACGGGATCAGTTCGTGGACGTTGGTATAGCCCGCATTGTAGCAGACCTCTTCGCTTTCGATGCCCGACCAGGTGGGGGAGGAGATGATCTTGCGCGGTTGCGCCGCGATGTCACGGAAGCGGATCTTCGTGTGATGCGCGCCTTCGGCCAGATGGGCATGATGGCGGCCCGTGGGTTTTTCCAGCTCTTCCCAAGCCTTGACCGCGACTTCGCCGTTGGTTTCCGGCGCCAGCATCAGGATCATCTCGGCGGCGTGGATGGCGGTATCAAGCCTGGGTTGCCCCTTGGCCACGCCATCTTCGACCCTGCCGTTCAGATCGCCGAGATGGCCCACCTCGACCCTGGTATCCCAGGTGATGCCCTTGCCGCCATTGCCCAGCTTTTCAAGCAGCGGGCCGACAGAGGTGAATTTTTCGTAGAGATTGGGATAATCCCGTTCGACCGCGATGTAGTTGGGGGCCGTCTTGCCGGGGATCAGGTCGCATTCGCCCTTCTTCCAGTCCTTCACATGGGCCTGCGCCAGTTCGGCGGCGGTGTCATGCAGGAGCGGAAGCTGGACGATATCCGTCTCGACGCCCAGAACCTCTGGCGCGACCTCGCTGAACTTCTTCGCGATGGCCTTGAAGATCTCCCAGTCCGACCGTGACTCATAAGCCGGGTCCACGGCCGCCTGAAGCGGGTGGATGAAGGGGTGCATGTCCGAGGTGTTCAGATCATCCTTTTCGTACCACGAGGCCGTGGGCAGCACGATGTCGGAGTAGACGGCGGTGGTGGACATGCGGAAGTCGATGCAGACCAGCAGGTCGAGCTTGCCCTTCGGCGCCGCGTCGTGCCAGGCGGCCTCGACCGGCTTGGCATGGCCTTCCTCGCCCAGGTCCTTGCCCATGACGCCGTGATCGGTGCCGAGAAGGTGCTTGAGGAAGTATTCATGCCCCTTGCCCGATGAGCCGAGCAGGTTGGAGCGCCAGACGAAGAGGTTGCGCGGCCAGTTCTCTGGCGCGTCCGGATCCTGGCAGGACATTTCCAGATCGCCGGATTTCAGCTGTTCGGCCACATAGGCGGGGATCGCCTTGCCCGCCGTCCTTGCGGCCCTGGATACATCAAGCGGGTTGGTCTTGAGCTGGGGGGCGGAGGGCAGCCAGCCCATGCGTTCGGCGCGGATGTTGTAGTCGATCAGGCTGACATTCCAGTCGCCTGCGGGCGCGGTGGGCGACAGGATCTCGCCCGCGCGCAGGGTTTCATAGCGCCACTGGTCGGTATGGGCATACCAGGCGGAGGTGGAATTCATGTGCCGCGGCGGGCGGTTCCAATCCAGCGCGAAGGCAAGGGGTTGCCAGCCGGTCTGCGGGCGGAGCTTTTCCTGGCCCACGTAATGCGACCAGCCGCCGCCCTCTTGCCCGATGCAGCCGCACATCACCAGCATGTTGATGATGCCGCGGTAGTTCATGTCCATGTGGTACCAGTGGTTCAGGCCGGCCCCGAGGATGACCATGCTCTTGCCGCGGGTCTTTTCGGCATTGCCTGCGAATTCCCGCGCCACGGCGATGATCTTCTCGCGCGAGACCCCGGTGATCCGTTCGGCCCAGGCCGGGGTGTAGGGAATGTCGTCGTTGAAGTTCTTCGACACCCAATCGCCGCCAAGGCCGCGATCCAGACTGTAATTCGCGCAGAACAGATCGAAGACCGTGGCAACCATCACCTCGCGCCCGCCCGCAAGGGTGACGCGGCGGGCGGGGATGTTGCGGGTCAGCACTTCCGGCGCGGCGCATTTCACGAAATCGCCGGTTGCCGCGCCGCCGAAATAGGGGAAGTCGACGGCCACCACCTCATCATGGTCGCTGTCGAGGATCAGGCTGAGGCGCAGGCGCGTGTCGGTGTCTGCGGCCTTTTCCTCGAGGTTCCATTTGCCCTCTTCGCCCCAGCGGAAACCGATGGAGCCGTTTGGCGCGACGATGCGGCCCGAGCTTTCCTCGAAGGCGACGGTCTTCCAGTCGGGGTTGTTGGTTTCGCCCAGCTTGCCATCGAGATCGTCGGCCCGCAGCATCCGGCCCGGAACAAGGCGGCCGTCCACCTCATCCAGCTGCACCAGCATGGGCATGTCGGTGTATTTGCGGGCATAATCCTCGAAATACTCGGCCTGCCGGTCGAGATGGTATTCGCGCAGGATGACATGGCCCATCGCCATGGCCAGCGCCGCATCGGTGCCTGCCTGCGGGTTCAGCCAGATATCGCCGAACTTGGCCGCTTCGGAATAGTCGGGACTGACGACGGCGGACTTGGTGCCGCGATAGCGGACTTCGGTGTAGAAATGGGCATCCGGTGTGCGGGTCTGCGGGACGTTCGAGCCCCAGAGCATGATGAAGCCCGCATTGTACCAATCCGCGCTTTCCGGAACGTCGGTCTGTTCGCCCCAGGTCTGGGGCGAAGCGGGCGGCAGGTCGCAGTACCAATCGTAGAAGGACATGCAGGTGCCGCCGAGAAGCGAGAGATAGCGCGATCCGGCGGCATAGCTGACCATCGACATGGCGGGGATGGGCGAGAAGCCGAAGACGCGGTCGGGCCCCCAGACCCTGGCGGTATGGGCATTGGCGGCGGCGACTATCTCGGTCGCTTCGTCCCAGGTGGCGCGGACGAAGCCGCCCTTGCCGCGGGTGCCGGTATAGCTGGCGCGCAGGGCCGGATCGTTCTGGATCGCGGCCCAGGCGGCGACCGGTGTCATCGTGGCGCGCATCCTGCGCCAGGCGCGCATCAGGTTCCCCCGGATCAGCGGGTTCTTCACGCGGTTCGCAGAGTAGAGATACCAACTGTAGGAGGCCCCCCGCGCGCAACCGCGGGGTTCGTGGTTCGGCAGGCCCGCCCGCGTGCGCGGATAGTCGGTCTGTTGCGTCTCCCACGTCACGATGCCGGACTTGACGTAGATCTTCCAGGAACAGGACCCCGTGCAGTTCACGCCATGGGTTGAGCGGACGATCTTGTCATGCCGCCAGCGGTTTCTGTAGGTGTCCTCCCAGTCGCGGTTTTCGCGCGTGGTCTGGCCCCAGCCGTTTGAGAACTGTTCCAGTTCCTTGCTCTGGAAGAAGTTCAGTCTGTCGAGCAGGTGGCTCATCTTGGCGTCCTTTCGTTATTCGGCAGGGTGGGCGGCAGCGAAGGTGCGGCCACGCTCGATGTCGTGCAGAAGTCCGCCGGGGCGCGTGTAGACGGCCCATGTCAGGACAAGGCAGATCACGTAGAAGGCGAGGAACAGCCAGAGCGCGCCGATGGGGCTGCCGGTCATCGCGATGGAAGAGCCATAGGCCTTGGGGATGAAGAACCCGCCATAGGCGCCGATGGCACTTGTGAAGGCGACGATGCCGCTGGATTCCATGGCGATCTGGCGGGCGCGGTCGGCCCCGGAAAGCTGTGGCATCAGGCGGGGGACTTCGCGGCCCATGATCACGGGGATCATCTGGAAGGTGGAGGCATTGCCGACGCCGGTGAAGAAGAACAGCGCCATGAAGCCCGCGAAGAAGCCCGCAAAGCTGCCCGACTGAAGCGAGAGGATCACGCCCAGGACAGAGGCGATCATGCCGGCAAAGACCCAGAAGGTGACCCTGCCGCCGCCGAAGCGATCCGCAACCCAGCCGGTGCCGGCGCGCGACAGCGCACCCACCAGCGGGCCGAGAAAGACATATTGCAGCGCGTTCACATCCGGGAAAGCGATCTTCGACAGCAGCGGAAAGCCCGCCGAATAGCCGATGAAGCTGCCGAAGGTGCCGATATAGAGGACGCACATCAGCCAGTTGTGGGTGCGGCCGAAGATCACCGATTGCCGGGCGAAGCTGGCCTTGGCATCGGCGATGTCGTGCATGCCCGCCCAGGCCGCGAGGGTGGAGGCCAGGATGAAGGGAACCCAGATGAAGCCCGCGTTCTGCAGCCAGAGCGTGCCCCCGTCGGCAAGCGGCTTGCCTTCGCCCCCCATAGCGCCGAAGACCCCGGCGGTGATGACGAGCGGCACGAGGAACTGCATCACGCTGACGCCCAGGTTGCCAAGGCCTGCGTTCAGAGCAAGCGCATTGCCCTTCTCCGCCTTCGGGAAGAAGTAGCCGATGTTGGCCATCGAAGAGGCGAAGTTGGCCCCGCCAAGCCCACAAAGAAGCGCCAGGACGAGGAAGATGAAATAGGGCGTTTCGGGGTTCTGCACGGCATAGCCGATGCCGATGGCGGGCAGCATAAGCGAGGCCGTGGAAAGCGTCGTCCACAGCCGCCCGCCGAAGATCGGAACCATGAAGCCGTAGAAGATGCGCAGCGTCGCCCCCGACAGCGCGGGAAGCGCTGCCAGCCAGAACAACTGCTCGGGCGTGAAGGCAAAGCCGATCAGCGGCAATTTGGCGACCACCATCGACCAGACCATCCAGACCGAGAAGGCCAGCAGCAGGGCCGGGATCGACAGCCACAGGTTGCGGCGGGCGATCGCGCGGCCCTCGCCTGCCCAGAAGGCCGGATCTTCAGGGCGCCAGTCGCCCAGCACGCGCGGCATGGCCGTCCGCTCCGGATGATGGATGGGCTGCATTTCGGGCAGTTGCGGCAGGCGGTCCAGCGCCTCGCCATGGGCGGCGCGTTCCATCGCGCGGATGGACAGGTGCATCCAGGTCAGGGCGATGCCCACCAGCAGGAAGAGCAGCGCGAAGCACGAGGTGTAGATCCCCGTAAGATCGAGCAAGGCACCGAAGGCGATGGGCAGGACAAAGCCGCCAAGCCCGCCGATCATGCCGACAAGGCCACCCACGGCGCCGACATGGTTGGGATAGTAGACGGGGATATGCTTGAAGACGGCGGCCTTGCCCAGGCTCATGAAGAAGCCCAGCGCGAAGAGCGTCGCCACGAAGGGCCACAGGCCCATCTGCGTGGAGAAGGAGATGACACCGTCCTTGCCCTGGATGGCGTAATCGGTGGGCGGGTAGGACAGCATGAAGAGGAACATGAGCGAGAAGCCGAAGGTCCAGTACATCACCGACCGCGCGCCGAACTTGTCGGACAGGTGCCCGCCATAGGCGCGGAAGAGGCTGGCCGAGAGGCTGAACGAGGCGGCGGCCATGCCTGCCGTGCGCACATCGACGGAATAGACGTCGATCAGGTAATGCGGCAGCCAAAGGGCCAGCGCGACGAAGGCCCCGAAGACGAAGAAGTAGTAGAGCGAGAAGCGCCAGACCTGCAGGTTCCGGAGCGGCGCGAATTGCTGGGCAAGGCTGGGGGGCTTGCTGCCGGTCCGGCGCCGCTCGACCAGGGCCGGATCGTCCTTGGCAAACAGGAAGAAGACCACGCCCATGAGCGCGAGCGCGGCGGCCCAGGCATTGGCGACGCCCTGCCAGCCCCAGGCGACCATGACGAAGGGCGCCACGAACTTCGTGACCGCGGCACCGATATTGCCCGCCCCGAAGATGCCGAGTGCCGTGCCCTGATGGCCCTTGTCATACCAGCGGCTGACATAGGCCACGCCAATGATGAAGGAGCCCCCGGCAAGGCCGACGCCCAGCGCCGCGACCAGATACATCACATAGCTGTCGGCCAGGGTCAGCGCCCAGGTGGCCAGCGCCGCCAGCAGCATCTGGGCCGAGAAAACGAGCCTGCCGCCGTATTTCTCCGTCCAGACACCAAGGAAGATCCGCGTCAGCGACCCGGTCAGGACCGGCGTCGCGACGAGCAGGCCGAACTGGGTATCGTTCAGCCCGAGATCGGCCTTGATGGCCACGCCGATGATGGAAAAGATCGTCCAGACCGCAAAGCAGGCGGTGAAGGCGATCGTGCTGAGACCAAGGGCGCGTCTCTGGTCGGCACGGGAGGCGATGGCGACGGTCTGCATGGCAGGACTCCGGCAGGAAGGACGTGGCACCCCGTTCTGGGGGATGGGCCAGTCCTGCGGCCGGAGGGGGCAGGGAGACTTGATCTAGATCACATATCCGAGAATAATATCGCAAAATAAATGGGTTACACAATTTTATCAAATGTCGGACGGTGGCGGATCAAGCCCAGGGCCGCAGATGCGCCACCGCATTCTTGACAATTGTCAAGCCAACGCGGGATGATGGGGCCAGAACAGAAAGGTCGGACCATGCCTGAGGTGCGTTACCCGGAGATTCGCGCACTCGGCCTGTTTTCCGGGATGGCGACCGCGCATTTCGAGGCCCTGATGCGGGGGGCCTATGTCCAGAACTTTCCGCCACAGATCGAATTGATCAGCGAGGGCGAGCCAAGCGATTTCCTGCATGTGCTGCTTTCGGGATCCGTGGACCTGTTTTCCGAATGGAACGGGCGCGAGACCAGCCTTTCCACGGTGCGGCCGATCTCGACCTTCATCCTGGCGGCCACGATCCGCAACGCGCCCTATCTGATGTCGGCCCGGACGCTGGAGAAAAGCCGGATCGTGCTGATCCCCAGCCAGGATGTGCGCGAGATCTTTGATGTGGATGGCGAATTTGCCCGGGCGATCGTTGCGGAACTTGCGCAGTGTTATCGAGCGGTGGTGAAGTCGCAGAAGGATCTGAAACTGCGGACATCGCTGGAACGGCTGGCCAATTACCTGCTGCGGCTGCAGAAGCGCGCGGACGGCGCGGCGCAGTTCGAACTGGATCACGAGAAGCGGCGGCTTGCCTCGGTTCTGGGGATGACGCCAGAGAATCTGAGCCGGGCCTTCAAGGGGTTGCAGCCCTATGGCGTGACGGTGGATGGCACACGCATCACCATCGGGGATCAGGCCGATCTGGAGCGTTTTGCCCGGCCCAATCCGTGGATCGACGATCACGCCAGCTGAGGGCTAGGGCAGCGGGCTGACGCCGATCACCGCGGGATGAAGCCAGATCAGCAGGGCGTAGAGCGCCATGCCAAGACCGATGCGCAGCAGGGTTTCGGTGCCGGGCCTGCCGAAGGCGGAAGGCGCGGCAGCCATGGCCTGGCGCAGGTGGTGCCACGAGGCCCCCATCTCGTGCTGTCGGCGCCTGTCGATGAGGCGCATTCCCAGAAGGGCAAAGCCCGCGAATGTGCCGAACAGGGCCAGATGGGCGAGATCGCCGTTCGGCACGAGATGCGCGCCAGACCAGAGCGCGAGTGCCAGCAACAGGGGATGGCGATGCAGGCGCAGGATGCCGGGATTGGCAGGGTCGAAACCTTGATTCCGCGCGCCGCCGAAGGAAAAGGGATTGGGCCGTGCGATGGAGAGCGTGAGGATTAGGCAAACGGGCAGCATCACCACCAGCGGCACCAGCATCTGCCACGGCACCCAGGTCCAGAGCGGAAGATGGGGTGCGCGACCTGCGGCAAGGATGAGCCAGGACAGGGCGGCCAGTGACAGGGCGGAATAGGCGAGGGAAAAGCCGCGAGGCCCCAGACTGGCACGCAGACGGGGCCGCAGCGACGGGCGCAGCGGCAGCGAATGCGTCAGGAAGAAGGTCGCGAAGGCGGCGATGAATTCTGCCCAGTCCATGCCGTGTCATCCCTCACCGGGTCTTGCCGGGTGGCTGGCGGAGCAGGAGCGGACCGTAGATCACGGCATATCCCGCAAAGGCCAGCGCCCAGCCCAGACCTGCCAGATCATGCAGGAGGGTGGCATGATCCGGCAAGGCACCCGCCGCAACGCGGGCAAGGACGGCAATGATCATGGAGGCATAGATGGCAAGGGTTCCGGGGCCTGCCGTCAGGGCCTGCCCGGTATGCCCGAGTGTGGCACGGGTCATCACGGCCAGTGTCATCAGGCCCGCGGCACCGCCCATCCACAGATGCTGTGCCGCCGCCATGCCAAAGAGGCCATGGCCCAGGATCTCGGCCCCGAGGGCAAGGGCGCCGAGCGGAAGGAAGGCATAGCCCAGATGCAGAACCGCGACGAGCGGTTCCCCCAATGTCCGGTCGCCGGCCCAGCGGGCAAGGCGGATCAGGTGCAGGGCGCCGGCACAGAGCAGGGACCAGCCCGCTGCAGGATGTTCCGGCAGGGCGACCCAGATCAGGAGGGCCAGCAGAAGCGACAGAAGCGCGAGGCGGTCGATCCCCTGCATCGGCGCCACGGGCAGGCGGCCCGGGCCCTGGCGGACAAGCCAGTTGCGCGTGAAGGAGGGGACGATCCGCCCGCCGATCACCGCGATCATCATCACCACGGCGCCCAGCCCGATCCGCAGGCCAAGGCCCTGAGCGGCATAGTCGCCCCGGAGGGATTCCCAGTGAAAGACTGCGTTGCCAGCGGCCATCACGCCCAGCATCGCAAGGACGATCAGGTTGCGCCAGTTGCGACCGGCGACAATCTCGCGTCCGATGACGGCGGAGAGGGCCAGCGGCAGGGCAAGATCGGCCGACAGCACGGCGAGCGGCGGCAGTTCGGCCGAGACGGCAATCGCACCGCGCCCTGCCAGCCAGAGTGCGACCAGCAGGGCCAGGGGCCAGCCGATGACGGGAAGCCGTCCGGTCCAGTTGGGAACCGCTGTCAGCAGGAACCCGGCGACGACGGCACCAAGGTAGCCGAACAGGAATTCATGGGCATGCCAGGAGATCGGATCGAAGGCGGTGGGGAGGGTCAGCCGACCGGCGAGGATCGGGATCCAGAGCGCCATGGCAAGCAGGGCCCAGAGCGCCGCACCCAGGAAGAAGGGCCGAAAGCCATAGGCAAGAAGGGCGGGACCGCGCCAGGCGCGCATCTGTCGGGCGGTGGTGGTCATGGATCCTCGGGGGTTGGCTGAAGCCCGGCCTCGGTCAGGATGGCATCCATGGGGATGTCATGCGGCTGGGGAAAGATGGTGGACAGGCGGGCAGACTGAAAGCCGATGCCGATGGTGAAGGGGCGGGGTGTCAGGCTGTCGAGGGTTCGGTCGAAATAGCCGCCGCCATAGCCCAGCCGGAACCCGGCCCCGTCCCAGCCCACAAGCGGGGCCAGCGCGACAGTGGGGATCACAAGGTCTGCCGAGGGGGGAGGGACGGGAATGTTCCAGTGGCCCCGGATCAGGGGCTGCCCCGGGTGCCAGCGCCGGAAGACCAGCGGGCTTGCCTTCACCTCGACCACGGGAAGGGCAATGACGCGGCCCGCGGCGTGCAGGTCCGCAAGAAGCGGGCGCAGATCGGGTTCGCCCTTGATCGGCCAATAGGCCGACAGGACCATCCCCCGGGCTTCGCCGAACCTTTCGGCAAGAAGGGCCCGGAGGTGGCGCGAGATCGCCTGTCCGGCGGCCGCGCGGGCGGCAACCGCGAGGGCATCACGTTCGGACCGAAGGCGCAGGCGTTCGGCCCGCCGCCAGCGCGCGACGTCGAGGGCCTGCTGGGGATCAGGGCCGTCAGGCGCGAAGTCTGCGGCCATGCAGGGCGGTGACGCCGGGCGGCCTGGATCAGGCATGGGCGCGCCCGGCGGTTTCGAACCGGGGGAAAAGCACGTCATTTTCCAGCCGCATGTGTTCGGTCAGATCCTGAATGAATTCCTCCAGTCCCTGATAGAGGCGCGTCCATGTCCCGCATGCCGCTTCGGGCAAGGAAAGATCGGCGGTGAGATGCCGGATCTGCGCCAGGTCGGAGTCATGGGCGGCATGATCGGCACGCATCACCGCGATGGGATGGTCGATCCCCGGCATGCCGCCCTTCCGGATCGCCGGGAAGAGGATCAGTTCCTCTTTCTTCATGTGGACCTCCATCTCGCCGCTCATGCGGTGCAGAAGAAGGGAAAGGCCACAGGGAACGCCCGGTTCACCAAAGTGGACATCTTCCACCCGCGCGGCCATGGCGGCAAGCGCGGGCAACTGATCACGGTGGCGGGCGTGATAGCGTGTCTCGATATGGCGGGTCAGCGCCGCGGCGTCATGGATCGGTGCGGTGTTCATCGGGGCTTCCTTTCTTCCCGGATCGCGCTTCCGCACCGATGACCGGGACCAAGGCGGATCACCCGGGCCATGTGGCAACCGGACGGAACAGGAAGGCGGTGCGTTGAGACGGAGCGCCCTTTGGGTGCCGACAGGTTCACCGCCCTGCGAGTCTTTGTCTTGATTTCCGGGATAGGCGCGTTAATAGGTATTGTAAATACCCATTCTGGAGTCTGCGGCAATGCGCCTTACCTCGTTCACCGATTTCGGACTGCGGATGCTGATGCGCATGGCGGGCGAGCCGATGCGGGCCTTCTCCTCCGCGGAACTGGCGGATGAGTTGGGGCTGTCGCGCAACCATCTGGCCAAGATCATGCAACATCTTTCGCGAGCCGGACTGATCGGAACGCGGAGGGGAGGTGGGGGCGGCGCGCTGCTGGCCCGCCCGGCAACCGAGATGCGGCTGGGTGATGTCGTGCGTATCCTGGAAGAAGGTCAGGCGCTGGTGGAGTGCCTGGGCGTGGATCCGGGCCGATGTTCCATCGACGGGCGCTGCCGGCTGAAGGCGCGGCTCAGGTCTGCCGAGACGGCCTTCCTGGCTGATCTTGATCGTTCGACGCTTGCCGATATCGCGCTGTCGCCGCCAATCCCTTCCGGCCCTGGTGTGCCTGCATGAGCGGGATCGAAAGAGAGGGGGATCGCTTTGTCGTTCCTGCGGCCCTGCTGGCGGAGGCCTTCGGATTGCCCGAAGAGATGATCCGGCAGGCGATGGGGGAAGGCCGGATGAAATCCCTGAGCGAAATGGGTGAAGGGCGGGACGCGGGCCGATGGCGGCTGACCTTCCGGCTGGACGGCCAGGCCTGCCGGTTCATCGTGGATGAAACCGGGGCGGTTCTGGCGCGGTCGCGCTTTCCGATCGGACCCGGCGGAAAGACGGGCCCCTGACCCTGGGCAGGCTGTCTTCAGCCCGCCATGACGTCAAGCCGCCCGTCTTCGCGCCAATCTGGCAGGCCACCATCGAGGCGTCGGGCGTTGTAGCCGCGTTTACGCAGAGCGGCGACGGCCATTCGGAAGCCATGACCGGATAGCCTGCGGGAGGGCCAATGGTGCTTGCGGCTGGAAGGCCTGACCGCGCATGACAGCGCGACGGGCGAGCGCATGCTTCGTCCCTTCAGGATCGGGGGAAGCCTTTCAGAAGCTGGCATCCCGGTCCAGCGGCCAGACCGGGCGGCGCACCCGCGCATAGGGGCGGAGATGGGCCTGCGGGGTGGCCAGGGCGCCGGTATCGCAAACGATCACCTCGCCGGAGACGGGTTCGAAGGCGGCCCGGAAATGCTGCATCGACTTGACCACAAGAAAGCGCAGATCAGCCGGTTCGATTCCGAAGGTGCGCACCTGTTGCAGATCGAGCATCTGGCCCGGCAGGGTGACGACGAGAATGTCGATGCCTTGCACGCGCAGCACGGCCGTCGGGCCGAAGCTGTGGGTAATGCCACCGAGGATCGGGCCATCGCCCGTATAGGTGCCGTCGGACAAATGCCTGATCTCGCCTGTCAGTCGAAGCGGGCCACCGCCAAAGGTGGGGTCGCATTTCCCGCCGAGTTCAAGGGTCACGCTGTCCCCGACCTTGTGTCGGTGCAGGATCGCTGCCGCTTCGGGATCAATCATGGGGGCGAAGGCGCCGGGGCCGGCGCCCGCGCGCAGCAGCGCCTGCAACAGTGCCGTCGCGTCGCCATAGGCGCCTGCCCCGGGGTTGTCGGCATAGTCGGCAATCACGAGCGGGCCCTTTGCGGCATCGAAATCCCGCGCCCGCGCTGCTGCCTGATCGGGCGTGAGAAAGGCATTGGCCACCTTGCCGCGCCCGTCCCAGATCCGGCGGGCCAGGCTTTCGGCGATCCGGGCCGCGCGGGCCTGGTGGCCCTGGTCATGGGTGACAAGGACCGTGGGCCCCATCTCGGTGATGTCGGCTTCGGAGAAGCCGGCATTGATCGACACGGCGAGGATTCCGGGTTCTGCCTCATGGGTTGCGGCATCGGCATAGAGGGCGGCGGTTTCGGGCACGTCGGTCCGGCCGGCATTGGCCTCGTCCAGCATGGGTATGTGAACGCGCAATGTCCGGGGGGCCACCCTTCCCCGCATCGTCGCCTCCAGTAGATCACCCGCCTGCCGACCGATGCTGCGCATGTCGACATGCGGATACGGCTACACGCCCGAACGGCCGATGCGGGTGATACCTAGCGCAGCCGCCATCAGCAGGATGGAGGAATGCTTCGACTGGCTCCTGATGCTGAACCCTGAGGATGCCCGGATCGTCTGGCTCAGGGCCGAGGGTGCTCGCTGGCGGCAGGTCTGCATTCGCGCCGGGGTGGTGCGATCGACAGCCTGGCGGCGCTGGGTGGCCGCTCTTCTGACCATCTCGAAGAAGCTGGAAAAGCTCGATAAATCAAAGGGCAAAGGCAAGGGCGCAAAACCCCTCACCGCAACCGCCCGCAATCAACCGCGCGAAAGCGGCGCGGAAGCCGACGACAACCGGCCCGATCCGTCGAACTTCGGGCGCGACACTTTCCCGGGTTTTGATGCATAAAAAGGGCAAGATGGCGAAGGGTGCAGGCGACGATCGCTTCACCTGATGCCCTCACCCCTGCTTCCGCCGCCGCTCCCGGCTGCCCCCCCGCGTTAGGTTCTCCCGGAAGGGAGACGTATGCGGGGGGCCTAGGCGCGACTAACCGCTAGTGACAGAACAAAAATCTGGGTCCGCGCCTTGGGTGCGCGCTTTGGGTGCGCGGGTGCGCACCTGACGCCGCACCTCGCCTCAGACCCTTCCGAAAGGCCCCGCGCCCCATGCTTCAGATCGACATGCTCCCGGTTGACCGGCTGGTTCCCTACATCCGCAACGCCCGGACCCATGAGCCGGATCAGATCGCCCAAATTGCGGCCTCGATCGCCGAGTTCGGCTTCACCAACCCGATCCTGATCGGCGAGGACGAGGTGATCATCGCAGGCTACGGCCGCCTGATGGCCGCCAACGCGCTGGGCCTGACCGAAGTTCCGGTGATCGCGCTGGACCATCTGTCCTCCAACGTTCCCAGAGTCTGCGGTCACTAGGTCAAGATCGCCCGTTTCTGGCTGCCCCGGAACCGATAACTCGATAAGCACTTTCGACCAATAGAGGCTGATACCGCTCGTCAGTCGAGGACGATGCCGCCGTCGACGTTCAGGGTCTGTCCGGTCACGAAGGCGCTGTCATCCGAGCAGAAGAAGGCCACGGGACCGGCCACATCTTCGGGATCGCCGATGCGGGCCATCGCGGTCTTTGCCTGCCAGGCGCCACGGATCGCGGGATCGTCAAGGTTCACGCGGCCCATGTCGGTCAGGATGATGCCGGGGCAGACGCAATTGGCGGTGATACCCAATGGGCCGACCTCTTGGGCCAGCACGCGGGTAAAGCCCATCACGGCTGCTTTCGATGCCGAATAATGCGCCTGCTCCGGCGCGCCATGCTTGCCGCCGATCGAGGCGATGTTGCAGATGCGCCCGTAGCCCTTGGCCTTCATCGCGGGGAGGACGGCCTGGGTAACAAGGAAGGTGCCCTTGGCATTCACGTCCATGACGCTGTCCCAATAGTCTTCGGGGCAATTTTCGACGTCCGAGGCGCGCAGGATACCGGCATTGTTCACGACGGCATGGATCGTGCCGAAATCGTGCAGGATGCGGGCAACCATCGCCTGCACCGCGGCTTTCGACGACACGTCGGCGTGGTAGGGAATGGCGCGGATGCCGGCGGAGTGGGCTTCGGCTGCGACAGCTTCCAGCGCCTCCGCCTGACGGTCTATGTCGTTCAACGCAAGGTCGAAACCCCTCCGCGCAAGCCCAAGCGCGATGGCCCGTCCGATCCCCCTGCTTGCCCCAGTGACCAGCGCCACCCGTCCGTTGCCCATTTCTGCCTCCCCTTCAAAGCGCGGTATATCCACCATCCACCGTCAGCACCGTTCCGGTCACATAACTGGCGGCATCAGACGCAAGGAAGGCCACCGCCGTTGCGATCTCGCGCGGGTCGGCAAGGCGGCCCATCGGAATGCCCTGAAGCCAGCGGTCGAACCATTCGGGGCGGGACCGGCCAGCCAACGTCAGCTCCGTCGCCGTATAGCCGGGGGCCACGGCATTGACCCGCACCTTGCCCGCCCATTCCACCGCAAGGGATTTGGTCAGCATGTTCACCCCCGCCTTGGCCGCGTTATAGGCGGCCTGTGCCTGCGGGAAGACGACGATCTCGCCGCACATCGAGCTGATGTTGACCACCGATCCGCTCCCCGCCGCGACCATTGGGCGACCAAAGGCGCGGGCGGTGTGAAAGACGCCGTGCAGGTCCACGTCGATGACGCGCCGCCAGTCCTCCAGCGCGGTCTCCAGTGCGGGTCCGTTCTGCACGATCCCTGCATTGTTGACGAGGATCTGCGCCGGACCAAGGCGCGCGGCCAGCCCGGCGGCTGCGGTTTCGCAGGCGTCAGGATCGGTTACGTCCAGCAGCAGCGCCTCTCCCCCGATGTCGCGGGCGGTCTGTTCGGCGCGGGGAAGGTCGCGGTCCGCGATGACGACACGCGCGCCGCCTTCGGCCAGAACCTCGGCAATGGCGCGGCCGATCCCGGTGGCCCCGCCAGTGATGACGGCAAGGCGGCCCGATATGTCGAAGGCCTTCACGCCCCGCTTCCCAGCGCGGATTTCAGCGCGGGGTAAAGCGCCTTGTAGCGGGCGTAGATTTCCGCGTAGGCGGCGACATTCGCGGGATCGGGTTCCACCACGCGGCCCGGCTTGACCATGGCGGCAATGCCTTCGTCGATGCTGGCGAAGCGCCCTGCCCCATAGGCGGCAAGCACCGCCGATCCGACCGAAGGCGCGTCGGGCGAATGGGGGATGCGGACGGGCAAACCCGCCGTATCGGCATGGATCTGCATCCACAGATCTGATGCCGTGGCCCCGCCGCCCACCGTGATCTCGTTCGACGTGTAGCCCCCGGCGGCAAAGGCGTCGAGGATGGCGCGGGTGCCGAAGCCAATGCCCTCCATGATAGCGCGGAAGACGTGGTGGGGTTCATGCGCCAGCGTCAACCCGACGATCGCCCCGCGCGACAGCGGGTCGGTATAGGGGGTGCGGTTGCCCTGGAAATGATCCTGCACGATCACGCCTTCGGCCCCCGGGGGAAGGGCTGCGGCCTTCGCGTTCATTTGGTCCAGGTCCAGCGTTCCCCCCGTAAAACGGCGAAGCCAGTTGATGATCGAGCCGGTCGAGGTCTGCCCCCCTTCGACGATCCAGCGGTCGGGATAGACGATGTCGGGATAGGCCCCCCAGACGCCCGGCGCGTGCAGGGGGGCAGAGGTGACGCCGAACTGCAGATGCGACGATCCGGTGATCAGCGCCAGTTGGCCAGGTTGCGCCACGCCCAGACCGATCATCCCGATCAGCGCATCGGCCCCGCCTTGCACCACCTTGACCGACTGCGGCAGGCCAAGCTCCGCCGCGGCGCGGGAGGTGAGGGTGCCCACCACCTCACCCGGCGCAAGGACGCGGGCGGGCCATTTCTCGACCAGCTCCTCCATCCCCAGCGCGCGGAGGATGCCGGTCGCCCAGCCGCCATTGCGCGACGAATAGTGCCAGCGCAGGCCTGCATTATCGAGGCTGGCAACCCGTTCGCCGGTCAGGCGCAGCGTCAGGAAATCCTGATATTCGCAGATCGTCCTGGCGCGGTCGAAGTTCGCGGGTTCGTTGCGTTTCAGCCAGAGCGCCTTGGGGATCATCCATTCCGCCGAAACTGGCCCCTGCCCCGCGCCGTTGATCCGCAGTGCGGCGTCGCCGGTGGCCAGCACCGCATCGGCCTCGGCGCTGGCGCGGACGTCCATCCACATCAGCGCGGGCCGCAGCGCGCGGCCTTCGGCATCCAGCGCAACGACGGTGCAGCAGGTGGTGGCGAAGGCCATCGCTTCGACCTCGCGCGGGTCGATCCCCGCTTCGGCCAATGCGCCGCGCGTTGCCTTGGTCAGACTGGACCACCAGTCCTCGGGGTCCTGTTCGGCGCGGGCGCCGGGGTAGAATTTTGTCTCGTAGGGTGCAGCGACCGAGGCGAGACAGTTCCCCGACAGGTCGAAGATGCGCACGCGAAGGCTTTCGGTTCCGCCGTCTGCCGCAAGATAACAGGCCATCGCCTTCTCCCCCCAAGTCAACCCGTCACTCAACCCAGATCGCGGAATATCTGCAACGCCTTGGCTGCATACATGACCGCCGGGCCGCCGCCCATTTCAACCGCGATCTCCAGCGCCTCGATCAGCTGCGCCTCGTCCGCGCCGTGACGTCGGGCGGCGTCGGCGTGGTAGAGCAGACAATCCTCGCAGCCCTTTGCCGCCGCGATGGCCAGCGCGATCAATTCGCGTTCTGCAGCGTCAAAGCGGCCTGCCGTCGTCGCGGCCTTGCTGACCGCGCCGAAGCCCTGCATCAGCGCGGGTGCCGCCCGCGAGAAGGCGGCAAGACGGGCCTTCGCGGCCTGAAGCTCTGCTTTGCTGTCAGACATGCTGGATCGCTCCTGTCACGATGGCGGCCACGTCGGCGGGCGCATCCCATTGCGGCATGTGGCCGGTCGGCAGGACATGCACCGCCGCGCGGGGCGGAAGGTTGAACAGATGCGCCGCGGGGATGATGCGGTCGTCGCGCCCGATCAGCACGCGCAGGGGGATGCGGTCCGGCAGCCGCGACAGGGGGGCGAGCGTGTCTATGCGCTGGCCGTTCGGCCCTGCGATGGCGGCGGCAAGAACGCCAAGGCGGCCTTGCGACAGGGTCTTGGCCATCGCCTCCAGCGCGTCGGTCGACAGTGTCGCGGCCTTGGGGCCGAGTAGGCGCAGCAGGTGGGCGATTTCACCCCCCGTTCGGGCATGGGCCATGCCGTGGACGAAGGCCACCTCGATCTCGCGCCCCAGTCCGGCGGGGGCGATGAGGGTAAGGGAAGCGACGCGGTCGGGGTATGCGGCGGCGTAGAGGGCGGCGAGATGACCGCCCAGCGAATGGCCGACGAGGTGGATCTTGCCTGTCACGCCTGTGGCATGGCGGTTGACGGCAGAAAACAGGTCGTCGATCCCCTGCGGCACCGTCCCATCGCTGCCGTGGCCCGGAAGGTCGGGGGCAAGGACGCTGTGGCCCGCGCGGGAAAGCGCAGCAGCGAGAGCAGCCCATGTCGCCCCGTCGCCCGCAAAGCCATGGAGGAGGAGGATGGTCGCGGGGCCTGCGGCGGGAATGTCCTCCGCCTCGATCCGGCCACGGCGGCCGGTGCCGGTGACGACTTCCAGCGCGACGCCGGACTGGCGGGCAAGGCGGCGCGCAGCGGGGGTGGCGCGGAGCGCAGCGGGCGCGGCCGCGGGCGCGCGGTGCGGTTCCGGCACAACGGGAGTGGCGGCGGGTTCGGGCGCAGGCGGCGACGGGGTGCCTGCGTCTTCCCACTGCGTCGCCTCGATCCGCGCGATGGGGGCGTCCACCGCCACCACATCGCCCGGCGCCACCAGCGTTTCCACCAGCACGCCATCGCCCAATGCGGGGTATTCCACGACGGTCTTGTCGGTTTCCACCTCCAGCAGGGGCTGGCCGCGCTTGAAGGATTGGCCCGGCTCGATCAGCCATGCGGCGATGGTGCCTTCCTCCATCGTCTCGCCCAGACGGGGCATGGTCAGGGTGCGCGTTGTCATGCGAACAGCCGCCCTGCCGTCTCGGCGATCAGCTTCGGCCCCGGGACCGACCCGCTTTCCAGCTGGGTGGAGACGGAGATGGGGATATCCTCGCCCGCCACGCGGATCACGGGGTCATGGAGGAAGTCGAAACATTCCTCAGTGATCCGCGCCGCCAGTTCCGCAGCCACCCCACAGGTCATCGCCCCTTCGGACACGACCATGACGCGCCCCACCCGTTCCACATGCGGGCGGATCGTTTCGAAATCCAACGGGTTCAGGGTGCGCAAGTCGATCACCGTCGCCTCGATCCCCTGTGCCGACAGGGTCTTGGCGGCGTCGAGCGCATAGTGGAGCTGGCGGGAATAGGTCACGATCACCAGATCATCCCCTGTCCGCCGCACCGCCGCCTTGCCCCATTCCAGGGCGGGGGCGGAAAGGTCCACATCCTCTTTCATCGTGTAAAGCGCCTTGTGTTCGATAAAGACCACGGGATCGGGTTTCGTCAGCGCCTGACGGAGCAGATGGTAGGCATCGGCCACCGTGGCGGGCATCGCCAGACGCAGGCCGGGGGTGTGCATGACATAGGCCTCAAGGCTCTGGCTGTGCTGGGCCCCCGCCGACCGCCCCGTGCCGCCTTGGGTGCGAAGGACCATCGGCACGCCGATCTGGCCGCCGAACATGTAGCGGATCTTGGCGGCCTGATTGGCAAGCTGGTCCATCGTCATGCCGATGAAATCGACATACATGAGTTCGGCGACGGGGCGCAGGCCGGTCATCGCCGCCCCCACCGCCGCGCCGACGATGGCGGGTTCGGAAATCGGCGTGTCGATCACTCGGTCGGGGCCGAAGTCGCGGATCAGGTCCTTGGTCACGCCGTAGGCTCCGCCGTAGCGGCCCACTTCCTCGCCCATGATGACGACATCGGGATCGTCGCGCATCGCATCTGCCAGTGCCTGACGCAGCGCGTCACGATAGGTCATTTCCATGGCAGGGCCTTTCATTCGCGCGCCAGCACACGGTCAAGCCGGGTGCGGACGGGTTCGGGTTCGGGTTCGGACGGGTCGTAGACATCGCGGAACATGGAGGAGAGCGGAGGTTCCGCCTGCGCGATGGTGAAATCGATGGTGGCGTCCATCTCGGCGTCGATGGCGGCGTCGAGCGCATCCAGATCGGCCGCCGTCACCAACCCTGCCGCGATGAGGCGGGCGCGGGCATGGGCAACGGGGTCTTTCTGGCGGCCCGCGTCTTCTTCCGCCGCGTCGCGGTAGGGGGATTTGTCCTTTCGCGCGTGGCCGTAGAAGCGGTAGCAGTCCACGGCAAGGAAACCGGGTTTGCCCGCGCGCGCAGCATCGACGATGCGGCGGGCGGCGGCGGCGACGGATTCCACGTCCAGCCCGTCCACCGTTTCGCCGTTCAGGCCGAAGGCCTGTGCGCGTTCATGCAGGCGGGTGTTTGCGGTGGCCTGATCGATGCGGGTGCCCATGCCGTATTGGTTGTTGATGCAGCAGAACACCACCGGCAGACCCCAGAGCGCGGCCATGTTCATGGATTCGTAAAGAATGCCCTGCCCTGTCGCCCCGTCGCCGAAGAAGGCGACCGAGACGGCCCCCGTCTTCTTGTGCCGCGCGGCAAGCCCCGCGCCCACAACGGTGGGGATGCCGCCGCCCACGATGGCATTGGCCCCCAGATGGCCCAGCCCCATGTCGGCGATATGCATGGACCCGCCCTTGCCGTGGCAATAGCCCGCCTCCTTGCCGCCGATTTCGGCCATCATCCGTGCAGGATCGGCCCCGCGCGCAAGGAAGATGCCGTGGCCACGGTGATGCGTCGTGAAGGTGTCCTGCGGCTGCATCGCTGCGCAGACGCCGACCGCCGCGCTTTCCTCGCCGATGGAAAGGTGGAGCATGGAGCCTGCCGTCTGGCCGCGCACGAAGAGTTCGCCCACGCGTTCCTCGAAGCTGCGGACGCGCCGCATCTCTTGGTAGAGCCGGTGCAGGTCGGTGTTCGACCCCGGGATGGGATGTTGGAGGGTCATGACTTTCTCAGAGCAGGTTGAGTTTCGTGGACCGCGACACGATGGCGACGGCGATGAGGATGATGGCGCCCTTCACGATGGACTGGATGTAGGTGTCCATCCCGATCAGGTTCAGCCCGTTGTTGATGATGCCGATGAAGAGCGCGCCGAAGAAGGTGCCAAGGACGGTGGCGGTGCCGGGGCGCAGCATCGTCATGCCGATGAAGACCGTGGCCAGACCGTCGAGCAGATAGCGTTCCCCCGCATTGGGTTGACCGGAACCGAGCCGGGCGGCGAGCAACATCCCCGCGATGACGGCAAAGACCGAACAGACGATCAGCGCGGCGGCACGGTAGCGGCGCACGGTGACGCCGGACAGTTCGGCGGCCTTCTGGTTGCCGCCCACGGCATAGATGTAGCGGCCGAAGACGGTGCGTTCCATCACGAACCATGCCACGGCGACGACGGCGACCATGAAGAAGGCCAGCACGGGGATGCCCGCGATGCGGCCCTGCCCAAGCCAGAGATAGGCGTCGGGCAGCCCGCCATAGATCGCGCGGCCTCCCGTAGAGAGGAAGTTGATGCCGAAGAGGATGGAGCCAGTGGCCAGTGTGGCGATGAGGGAGGGGATGCCTACCACCGTGACGAGGAGGGCATTGGTGGCCCCGATGGCCAGCCCCGCCGCCAGCCCGCCGAGGATCGCCACGGGCAGCGGCACGCCGCTGATGAGCATGAGCGGCACGAGGATGCCCGCCATGCCGACCGCATAGCCGACCGACAGGTCCATCTCGCGCGCGGCGAAGCCGAAGGTCAGCCCCGCCCCCACGATGGTCAGCATCGAAATCTGCTGGGCGATGTTCAGCAGGTTCTGCGAGGTGAGGAACCTGTCGACCGTGAGCGAGAAGATGACGAACATCAGCGCCAGCACAACCAGCGTGGAATAGCGCTGGATCAGGTCCTTGCGGATGCCCAGCACCGCATCGTGCTGCGGGGCGGTGGGGGAGGTCGCGTCGCTCATGCGGCTACTCCTGACATGGATTGGATGAAGCGGGCTTCGGAGAATTCTGTGGCCGGAATGGCGGGGCCGGGTCTGCCTCCCGTGAAGGGGATGACGCGGTGGGCAAGTTCGGCCACTTCGCCAAGGTCGGAAGAGGCGATGAGGATGCCCACGCCCTGTGCAGCGAGGCGGCGCATTTCGGCGTAGATTTCGGCCTTGGCACCGATGTCGACGCCTTCGGTCGGTTCGATGAAGATCATCACGCGGTAGCGGCCTTCGGCTCCGTAGAGCCATTTGCCGATGGATATCTTCTGCTTGTTCCCGCCTGAGAGGGTTTTCAGCGCCTGGCCGGAGCCATGCGCCTTGACGTTAAGGAGGCGCATGACGCGGCGGGCCTCGGCCTCTTCCTTGCGGGGGAAGAGGATGCCTGCGGTGGCGGCGTGGCGGGTGTGGACCATGGCGAGGTTTTCGCGCAGGTCCCAGTCGCCGATGAGGGCGTATTCCATGCGGTGATCGGGGACGAGGGCCAGCCCTGCCGAGAGCATGGCGCGCACGTCGCGGGGGCTGACGGGGCGGCCCGCGATGGAAAGCGCGTCGACCTGCACCCCTGCGGGATTGTGCAGGGCGCGGGCAAAGCCGACATGGCCCGCCCCGGTGAGGCCGATCAGGCCCACGATTTCGCCCTCGTGGAGGGTGAAGTCCGACACCTCGATCCGTCCGGAGCGCCAGTTGCGGAGCGCGAGGACGGGGTTCCCCGTCGGGGGCGCGTGGACGTTGGCAGAGGCGCGGCGGGTGTCATCGGTGCGGCGGAGCATGAGGTCGACCATGCGGCCTTCGGACATGCGGTCGGCGGGTTCGGTCGCGATCAGGCGTCCGTCGCGCAGGACGGTGATGCGGTCGGACAGCGCCTTTATTTCAGAAAGGAAGTGGCTGATCAGCACGACCCCCACGCCGCGCGGCGGAAGAGAGCGGATGATGCGCCAGAGCTGTTCCTTTTCGCGCACGGGCAGGGTAGCGGTGGGTTCGTCGAGGATGAGCAGGTGGACCTGTCCGCGCAGGGCGCGCACGATTTCGATCACCTTGCGGTCGGCCATTGGGAGTTCGCCCACCGGGCGGTCGAGGTCGATGGCGACTTCGGGGAACCAGCGGGACAGGGCCTCTGTCGCGGCAGCGCGGAGAGCGGCGCGGTGTATGACGCCGAAGCGGCGGGGTTCGGCGCCCAGGAAGATGTTTTCCGCCCCCGTGAGCGCAGGGACAAGGCTGCCTTCCTGACTGACATGGGCGATCCCGCGCAGGAGCGCAGCGCGGGGAGAGGTCAGGTGCAGCTTTTCGCTGCCGATGGCGATGCTGCCCGAAGTCGGGGCAAGGCTTCCGCCGAGAATGGAGACAAGGGTGGATTTGCCCGCGCCATTCTCACCGATAAGGCCATGCACCTCGCCGGTGTGGAGAGCGAGCGAGACGTCATCAAGCGCCCGCGTGCCGGGGAACTGCATGGTGATGTTGGAAAGTGTGATGTCCATTCGCGCCGACCCCTGCTGCCCTTGTGGAGGACCGGGCCATCGCGGCCCGGTCCCATGGTTGGGATCACATGAAGTCCTGGCAGTTCTTCTTGGTGACGAGGGGGGCATCCATGTAGACGGTCTTGGACGGGATCACATCATCGGCGGGTTTGCCGTTCACGACGATCTCTTCGATCCACTGGCCGACCTGCTTGCCCATGCCCTCGAAGGGCTGCGAGACGGTGGCAATCATCATGCTGTCGGGTTTGCAGACCTCGGCCACGGCCTGCGGGTGGCCATCGATGCCGATCACCTTCACTCCGGTGATCCCCGCCGCGGTAAGCGCGTTGATGGCGGCCTGCGCCGGTTCGTCCCACGGTGCCCAGACGGCGTTGATTTCCGAACCGAAACGGGCGGCGTAATCTTCCATCGTGCGAGATGTGTCTTCGAAGAAGGCGGTGTAGTCGATGTTGTGTTCCGCCAGCACCTTGACGTCGGGATATTCCTTCAGCACGTCTTCCATCACGTCGCCACGCTTGCGCGTGCCGTGATGTTCGGCCATGCGCAGAAAGATAATGTTGCCCTGACCGCCCAGCTGATCGAGCAGATAGGGAGACACATCCGAGGACATGGCCCAGTTGTTCGTCGTCACGTCGACCACCACTCCGTCGATATACCCGCTGTCCACAGAAAACACCGGGATGCCCGCCGCGACGGCGGCGTCGATGGCGGCGCGGCTGGCGCGCAGGTCGGACATGGTGATGATGATGGCGCCCACGCCACGGTTGGCGGCATCCTGGATGTTCGAAGCCGTCGCCTCTCCCGAGCCTGCGCTGTCGAGGAAGCTGATGTTCCAGTCCGTCTTGCCGCTTTCGGCCAGCCACGCCTCGAAGCCCGCCTTGACGCGCTGTTCCGACTGCGCGGCAGCGTTCGAATGCACCCATGCGATTTCAAGCGCCTGCGCGGCACCAGCAAAGCCCAGCAAGGCTGCCACGGAGACAGCAGAGATCCTTCCGGCAAACCGGTTTTTCATTCGCAATACTCCTCCCAGAGGCCAGATTCCGCACTGGCCGATGTTTCGTGCCGAGCATCCCCGACGGGAGGAAGAATGCCGCTTGAATTACATATGTCAAGAGCAGATACATTTGTCTCGTAAAGGGAGTGCGACATGAGGACCCCGACCGATACCCCGACGGAGGAAGAGGAACTGATGGCCCGTGCGGCGTGGCTGTACCATGTGGGCGGGTTGAATCAGGAAGCGGCGGCGGCGCGGTTGGGTGTGACGCGCGCGCGCGTGAACAAGCTTTTGCAGGATGCGCGCGAGACGGGGTTGGTGAGCATCAACATCAACCCGGCCAATACCGGAATGCTGGCCGTGGAGGATGAGATCGCGCGGCGCTGGGGGTTGGAGTTCTGCATCTGCACACCTGCGCTGGGGTTGGAGGGGGAAGGCGCGGCGACGGGCTTTGCCCTGCGCGCGGTGGGGATGGCGGCGGCGAATCACCTGCGGGATCATCTGTCGCGCACCGATGCGCCCGTCGTGGGCACAGGTTGGGGGCGGACGCTGGACCAGATGACGCGGCATCTGGCGGGTGTAAGCGCCCCGCGGGCGAAGTTCGTGAGCGTTATGGGTTCGCTGACCGCGAATTCCAGCTACAATCCGTTCGAGGTCGTTCACGCGCTGGCGCGGCAGACGGGGGGCGAGGGCTATGTGCTGCCCGTTCCCTTCATCGCCGACAGCGTCGAGGACCGTCATGTGCTGATGTCACAGAAGACGGTCCAGAAGGCACTGGCCATCGCGGAGGCGGCGACCGTGACATACATCTCCTTGGGTGAGTTACGGGAAGAGTCTCTGTTACGGCGGCAGGGGATGCTGACAGCTGCCGATTTGGCCAGCCTGCGCGAGGCAGGTGCAGTCGGGGATACGAACGGAATCTTCTATGATGCTGCCGGTGTCGCCGTGGCGCATCCGCTGAACGAGCGGACCATTGCGCTGGGATTCGACGTTCTGCGTCGAACCAATCTCGTAGCACTCGTGGCCGGAGTGCAAAAGGTGAATGCAGCGCGCGCCTTCCTGCAAAGTGGAGTTCCAAGAGGTTTGGTCATTGATGGCGACACGGCCCAGCTCTTGCTGGCGTCCTGAACGTCGCATTTTGGACCTGCGTCACGGGGCAGACTTTCAGTCATTCGAAACCAGTCTTCTCGTTATTTCGTATCGCGCGGGCTCTCTTCTCTGTTCAAACGGGTGAACATCGGGGCCTCCTTCAGGCGTTCTTGATATGGGCGGAGCGGCCTTCGGCAGTGACGGCGTAGATCATGGTCCGGCTGTCGCCGAAGGTGGCGGCAAAGGCCTCGGCCTGATCAATCCGGTCAAACCGGGCGCGGATGCGGGTCGCGGGTTTGGACCCGCGGCAGGCGATGAAATGGTCGGCGGCGGCGAGGCAATTGGCCTCGTGACCGGTGATGGCGTGGGTCTTGGCGGGCATCGGGAACCTCCTTTTCAAGGTGTCGCAGACATTGCCGAGACCGTCCGAAGAGCAAGTCCAAATCACTGACTTAATTGGAGAATATCGCAGAATGGGGCTGTCGCGGCGCGCCTATGCCGCCTTGCGCGGGGTGCACGAAAGCGCCGTGCGCAAGGCCATCGCCACGGGGCGGATCAGGATCGGAGCGCGGTTTCGAAGTGGTCCTTCGATGGCAGTGTCAGAAGCCCAGATAGCGAGGACACTGCCGCCTTCACAACCCTGAAGGCGGCAGCGACACTTCGAAGGCCACAGCCCTGCAATGGGCTGTGACTTACATCGTTGCGTCTGGCAAAAGGCGGTCGCCCTATTCGGACACAGCCTCTGCGATCACGGTGGACAATTCGCTTCCGACCCTCAGGAACCCCAAAAGCCGGGCGATTGCGCGGATGAGGTCATCGCTGTCAACGTCCCCGCTTTCCTGCCGCACAAGTGCCGCGGCCGCCACAATCTCGCATGGTGGAATATAGGCAGCCTTCAGCAGGCTGCCTGTTTCAGCCGAGCGATCTCTTACAGGGGGGGCCGCCGCCTGCGCCTGTGTCATCAGGAAGGAGCCGTCCTGCATCAGAATGGGGTCCTGCCGAAGCGCTTGCCTAACTGCCCTGCCCGTAGCCTCGACAATCCGGCTTCCCGCCTTGGTCTTGCCGAAGGCCGTCGTGATCCGGCGGGCGACCTCGTCGATATGGATAGGACCTTCGATGGCCACTATCTTGCTCACAAGCTCTGCGAGTTGGGCGACTGGGGCCTCATGCGGCTCGACACTAGATCGGACCGAAAGCTCGGCCCGGACATAAGCAGGCATCTTGATGGTCAGGTGATCGATATCGATCGGCCCCTGCTCTGGTTCGGCAGTTGCTTCGATCAGGGGACGCGCGCTCGCATGATTGGCGCCGCGCACGCGGATGCCGGTCTCGATCTGTTCGCGCCCATGTTCCAGCGCAGCCTTCAGCCGTTCGATCTCGCGCTTGCGGTGATGGAACCAGTCGGTGCTCCAGATGCGGTGGAACCGCCAACCGAGGTTTTCCAGAATGTCCTGCCGCAGCCGGTCGCGTTCCCGCGCCCAAAGAGCGCTGTGATAGGCGGCACCATCGCATTCCACGGCGATTAGGTACTGCCCCGGCCGGTCCGGGTGGCGCACGCCGATGTCGATGCGGAACCCCGCACTGCCGACCTGTGTATCCGCCAGAAACCCCAGCGAGGTGATGACCGCAGCCACATCCTCCTCGAACGGACTGTCGGCCTCCAGCCCTGTGGGGGCGCGGACGTCCATGATCCCGGTCTTGGCATAGTCGAGAAAGCGCTTCAGCACGCGCGGCCCATCGCGGCTGACGCGCGACGGGTCGATATCGCCCGGATCGAAAGAGGCGAAAACCTCGCACCGGACGCGGGCGCGCGAGAAGAGAACATTTAGCCGCCGCTCGCCGCCCTCCCCATTCACCGGGCCGAAAGTCATGGCCGACAGCCGCCCGCCCGGTTCCTGCGGGCCGTATCCAACGGAAATCAGGATCACGTCGCGCTCGTCGCCCTGCACGTTCTCGATGTTCTTGACAAAGACGTCCTCGGATTTGCCCTCACGCAGGAAGGCGTCCAGAACCGGGTCGCGGCGGCGGTGCAGTTCCAGAACTTCGGTCAGCATGTCGGCCTGGGCCTTGGAAAAGGCCACGGCACCCAGCGACAGGTCGGGCCAGGCGCGGGCATGGTCGGCCATCGCCTTGACCACCGCCTCGGCCTCGATCCGGTTGGTGCCCTGCCGTCCAAGGCCGCTGCCGCCGCGCGCGTAGACGCCCGGCACCCGCCGGAACTTCAGCCCGTAGTCGGGGTCAAGCTGGAGGGGCGATGGCGGCAGGACCAGCCCGTCGCCGTAGAATTCGGCATTAGACACCCGGATCAGCGAGGGATCGCGCGACCGATAGTGCCATTCGAGCATGCGCTGCCGCAGCCCCCGCGCCTCGCACAGCGACAGGATGCTTTCCATGTCGGCGGCCGTGGCGCCGACCGGAGCTTCTTCGTCCTCGTCGTTCTCCTCTACATCATCGACCAGCCGGTCGAAGAAGGATGTCGGGGGAAGCTGCTTCTGGTCACCCACCACGACGATCTGCCGGGCACGGGCGATCACGCCCAGCGCATCCTCGGGCCGGATCTGCGAGGCCTCGTCGATCACCAGCAGGTCGAAGGTGACTGAGCCCGGCGGCAGGAACTGCGCGACAGAGATCGGGCTCATCAGCATCACGGGCTTGATCCGCTGCACCATGGAACCTGCGTTCTTCATCACCCAGCGGATCGGCTTGTGCCCCTTCTTGCGCCCAATCTCGCCCCGGATCACACCCATCTCGCCCACCGTGCCCTTCGGCATCTGGGCAAAGTGGTTCGACAGGATCAGCGTCTTGGTCGCCTCGATCCGGTCCTTTTCCAGATCGCGGAACAACGTGACCAGTTCGTGCCGGTCAAGTTGCGGCAGAAGGTTCAGATCAGGGCGGGCGGTTCGAGCGGCATTCCAACGCGCCTCGGCGCAGGCATAGGCGAACTCCTGTTCGGCCCGCTCCGGTTCCACCCGGCCCTCGGAGACCGCATCCACGATGCTGCCAGCCCCAGCGCCCACGGCCGCGGCGATGGATCGGGCAAGCCCCGCCCAGTCCCCGTAACGCGACGGATCGGCCGCCATCTGCGCAAAGGCGGCCCGCAGTTCGCCGAGAGAAGATGTGTCGATGTCCACTCCAAGCCCGGCCTGTGGCAGATCAAGCCGCAACCTTGCAATCGGGGCCGCGATGCGGTCGCGGCACGCCGCGATGCGCGCCGTCAGGTCCGCAGCCGCACGCCCCGGATCGGGCAGCGTGCCCAGCGACGCGACAAGCTGCGCGGCAGTATTGAACGCCCTTGCCCGCCGCACCGCCGCCAGCCATTGCGCGGCAGCATAAACCTCGGCAAAGGGTGTACGTTCGCCGCGCCATTCGGGGCCAAGGGTGGCTTGCAGCCAAGGCTCCTCCTCAGCCAGCCGCGCTCGGCGAGCCTGCACGTCAGCTAGTTGGTCAAGAAGGGCCAACCGCTCAGACGGGGCCTTCGGCAAGGCGCCAGTCAGAAGGCTTGCCAACTCGGCTGATGCCCGGCGATAGCCGCCAAAGAGGCGCGAAAAGAACGAGGCCTGCCCGCGCACCAGCGCCGGGCGCAACGCGGCGACGTTGGTGCCCCAAGCGGGGGCTGCAAACTGCGCCTGCGCCGCCTGATGCGCCGCGGCCCAATCAGCCCCTGCACCCAGCGCTTCAGCCAGGCGCGGATGGGCGGCATGATCGAACAGGGTCGGGATCAGGGCAGTCGCGCCGGGCGGTTGGCTTGCCAGCGACCTCAGCCCGACGGTCAGCGCGGCCGCGTCGGACAGGGACTGCGGAACGGGAAGATGAAGGGCCTGCGAAATCCGCGCCGCCTCGGCCTGCAACGTATCGATATCAGCCAGCGCGGCGGCGAGTTCGCCCTCCAACCGGGCGAGGTCGGTCGGTTGAAGATCGAGCGCGGTCGTGCCGCGATAGGGATGATCCTCTGGCGAACCCACACGGCCCAGCGCCGTCACGAACCCGGCAATGGCACCCAGCGCTCGGCTGCGCGCCGCAGGGTCCAGCGCGGCCAGCCCATCAAGCGCGATCGAAGGTGGCGGTGCGCCCTTGCCGATATGGCCCACGATTTCCGAAATGGCGCGGAACGGCGTCTCGGCGGTCGGCGGCAAGGGATCGTGCAGCAAGGCTGCAATCTGGTTCAACTGATCACGTGTCGCGCGCAGCCGGGCTGGGTCCGCCGCGCCTGGCAAGGCCTTGGCACTGGCCATCAGGGTCCGGCCCAGTTCCTGCGCCAGCGCCTTCTTGTTGGCCGTGCGGGAATGCAGTTCGAGGCAGATATCGCGCAGGCCCGCCCGCACAAGCCGGTCATGTACCACCGACAGCGCTGCCATCTTTTCGGCCACGAACAGCACCGACTTGCCGTCATGCGCCGCCGCCGCGATCAGGTTGGTGATGGTCTGGCTTTTCCCCGTTCCGGGCGGCCCCTGCACCACAAGGCTCGCACCCCGCCGCACTTCCTCGATCACCTTGGTCTGGCTGGCATCCGCGTCGATCACCTGGATGATCTGCGCCGGGTCGAGAATGTCGTCCAGCTTGTCGTCGGGACCAAAGATCGGCGTATCTTCTTCAAACCCTTCGGCGAGCAGCCCGCGCAAGAGATCGCTTTCCGCAAAGGCATTCACCGGCCAGGTTCCCGGGTCCAGATCGCGGTGCATCAGCAACTTGGCAAAGGAGAAGAATCCAAGTTGCATCCCGTCGCTGTCGATCGACCATCCGGGTTTGCCAGCCACCACATCCTGCACCTTGGCGAAATAGTCCGATGGTGCCCAATCCTCGGCCTCTTCCACCTCGGGAAGCTGGATACCGAAGTCTTGCCGCATACGTTCCTGCAATGGCAGGTTGGTCGAGATATCGTCCTCGCGCGCCACGATGTCGAAGGTCGAGGTGCGTTCATTCCGCACCAGTTGCACGGGAAGCAACACCAGCGGGGACTCGCGCACCACTTCGGACGACGGGCTTTCGCGCCAGCGCAGGAACCCGATGGCGAGGTATAGGATGTTCAACCCCTGTTCCTCTTCCGCCGTGCGCGCATCCGTCGCCAGACGCAGCAGGCGGCGGGCAAGGGCCTCTGGCCCCAGCGGCACCTCGAGGAAACTGTCAGTTAGCCGATCGGAGGTTGACGGCAAATCAGCCTCAGGCAGGGCCAGCAGCATCTCCTGTCCTTCGGCCGTCTTGTCCTTGCCCATGGCCTTGAACCGCATCTTGCGGCCGTTGACCCGCAGGATGGAAAAGACCTCGTCGGCCTGTTCATTGATGACGTTCAGGCAATTTGCGCGGGAATTGGCGCGGTTGACGTGCACCAGCCGGTTCCGGGTGCCGGTATCCAGAAGCTTGCGGCGCGCGGCCTCGAGAACCTTGGAAACAGTTTTCTCTTTATTTTCAAACATCACATTCGTTCCGGTTGCGCCAAATCCATTTGGGCGCGAAGCTGCCTCAGGTGTCAAGGCATGGCCGGTCTGCCTTAGTGGGGGAGTCAGTTGATACGTAGGTCATTTGGGTTTTCGAGATTGGTTTTCATTGCACCCGCACGGCCCGGAACTCTCCCTTTTGCTGGCGGCGCTCTGTCGTGAGGCTCGATCCGCTGCTCTATGCCCACCCGCTGACCGGCGCAGTGATGCCCGTCACGACCGACCTTCTGTCAGAGACCTACCTCGCTCCAACTGCCGATGCCTGGGATATCGGAGGGGCACTTGCAGACCCCACAGCACCCTGGGCCGAAAGCTTGCAGATCGCACCCACTGAGACGCAAGGAGCGGTCGAGCGGGCCCTGCGCGGGGTGATGCAAGCGACACCCGGCCTTGATCCGGCAGCAGTGACGCCAGATCGCCTGCCCCCATCGCGGGCAAAGCGGCATCTGCAAGCCCTGCGCGATGTCTGGGCCAATACCGGTACTTTGCCCGAGGATCTGTCGGTGATCCGGCATGTCCTATCTTGCACCGCGGATCAGGCCGCTGCCCCGCTGCCTGTTCTCGACATTGGCGACGATCCATTGGCGACCCCGGCCGAGGCTGCTTTGGCCGCGCAGCTTTGCCGCCACCACGGATCAGCGCCGTCCGCCCGGCTTGCGGCCTGGCGCGCGAGCCAGCCGCAAGGGGCAGCGGCGGGCGCCCTTTCCCATGTGCAGCGCAATCTCCTCTGCGGCGCGCCGGCCGTAGCCAGGGATGGAACGCTCGGTTTCTTTGCGTTGCGCGACAGCCTGGCCGAGGCGCAATTCGCCGCCGCCCTCGCACGCCGGATGCTGGAGGATGGCCGCGCCGCGCTAGCATCTGACATTGCCCTTCTGGTTCCTGAAACACCGACGCGCCTTGCCCATCTGGCCGAAGCCTTCGCCGATCAGGGTGTGCCCCTGTCCGGCCTGCCTGAAGCCGCTGGCCTTCGTGATCTGGCGGGCGAACTCGCGACATTGGCGCTGCGATGCTTGCGCCCGCCTGCGCCTGCAATGGCGCTGGCCAGTCTTGCTGTCCTGCCCCTGATGCCGTGGCCCGCAGCCACTGGGGCCGCCCTGGCGCGCGATCTGATGCGTGGGAACTACAAGCCAAAGGCGGCGGACCTGTTGCAGGACAAGGCTGCTACGGTTTGGGAAGCCTTGCGGACTGGCGCGACCACGGGCGCGCAACTGGCCTTCAAGCTGGGCCTGCTGGCCGAAAGCCTGACCGCACCGCCCGGGCTGGAACCAGCCCGCAGCGCCGCGCAGGGCCTTTTGCGCCGCCTGCAAGCGTCGGTGGGGGATGGCGCGCCGGACTGGCAGGCGCTGTCCCGGCTGGCAACCCTGTCCGCCCCGGCAGCCCCACTCAGCCTTCGCCTTCTCGACGGCGTAAGCCTCCTGCCCGCGTCGGACCTGCCATGGCGCGGGGCGCGGCATCTGATCGTGACCGGCTTTGCCGCAGGGGACTATCCGTCGGGCGTTCCCACGTCGCCGTTCTTTCTGGACAGCGAAGTCGCCCTGATCGGCGACACCCTTGGCCTTCACCTGCCCAGCCGAGAGGCGGCCCTGCGCCGTGGCCTTGCCCTGTTCGCACGGCAAATCGGGGCGGCCTCGGACAGCGCCACCTTCCTTTGCCCGCAGCGCGACGGCATGGGCCGCCCGCTGACCCCTCCGATGACGCTGTCGCTGATCGCGCGCCTGCTGGAAGGGGGCGAGAAATGGTTGGTGCAGGACCTGACCGCGCTGCCCCCGATCAGTTGGCCAACGGCCCACCGCAGCGTTCCGCCCTTGCCCGCTCCTGCCGCGCCCCTGCCCGAGGGTGGCATGATCCACCTTGGCCGTCGCGACCTCCTTCGCTTGCATGAGGACGAGACCGGTCGGGCCAAGCCGCAGTCGCCCTCGCGGCTGGAGACGCTGCTGGTCAGCCCATTGGCATGGTTCCTCGGCGAAACCGACGCAACCGACATCCCTTGGGCGCCAGAGGCGCTTGACATCATGCTGGCGGGCACCCTGGCGCATCACGTGCTGGAACACGTCTTTGCGCCAGACGCGGCCTTGCCCGATCCGGCCGACCTGCCCGGATTGACCGAAACGCATCTGGCCCAAGGCATCGCCCGACATGCGCCCTTTCTGGCCGCAGCCGAATGGCAGTTGGAGCGCGAAACCCTGCGACGCGAGGCATTGCGCGCCGCACAGGTCTGGCATGGCATCCTGAGCGAAAACGGGGCGCGCATCCTGAAGAACGAGTTCCGGCTGGAAGGCAACGCCCACGGCATCGACATCCGCGGCCGCGCCGATTGCATACTGCACCTGGGCGACGGGCAGCTGGTCATCGTCGACCATAAGAAAAGCGGATCGACCCGGCGACGCATGCGCATGCGTGCAGGCTGGGACCTGCAGATCGGCCTCTACCGCGCGATGCTGGCCCGCCCGATCAGGGCCGAGGGCGACGGGCTGGACCTTGTCGCCGGGCAGGAGCCCGCGATCGCCTATCACCTTCTGAACGATGGGACCGTGCTGTCCAGTGGCCTTGATCCCGCCTCGGGTGGGCGGGTGGAGGGGGTGGAGGGCGACATCTCGGCCAAGGCCGTCGCGCTCTTGCAGACCCGGCTGGCCGAAGTTGGAGGTGGGTCGCTCCGCCTCAACGGCACCGAGGATGAAGCCGCCTTCGGAAAGACAGCCGCCCTGACCGCCTATGCGCTGGATGCAAGCCCCCTTCTGCGCCGATTCATGGTCGAGGGGTTGTCGGTATCCCTTGGCGATGACGACGAGGAGGAGGCGCCATGACCCTGACCATCGTTCCGGCAGGCGCGGGCGCGGGCAAGACCTACCGCATCCAGACCCAATTGACCGAATGGGTGCAACAAGGCGTGGTGCGCCCCGACCGCATCCTTGCCGTCACCTTCACCGAGGCCGCCGCCGCCGAACTGTCGGGCCGCATCCGGCACAGCCTGCTGGCCGCCGGGATGGTCGAGGAGGCGATGGCGGTGGAGCGGGCCTATGTCTCGACCATCCACAGCCTTGGCCTGCGACTGATGACGGAACATGCCCTTGCCTCCGGTGCCACCCCTCAACCCCGCCTGCTGCACGAGGCAGAGCAGGACCTGCTGATCCGCCAGGAACTGGCACGCTGCCCGATCCTTGAGGGCATAGCGGCCGATCCCGATCGCTTCGGCCATGCCGCAACCTTTGCCACCAGTACCGAAGATGGGCTTCGGCGCCGCGTGCTGGACATGATCCCGCTTCTGCGCCGCCTGGGTGGGGCCGGTCTGTCCGACCGTCTGGCGCCCGAAGGCTGCGCCCGCATCCGTGCCCTATGGGGGCCGGTGGCCGCTGATCCCACGCCGATCCGCGACCGTCTGATGCAGGCGGTCGCGACCCTGCTGGACGCCCATCCCGGGGGGGCATTGGCCCCGGGGCTGAACGCAACAGCGGAAAAGGAGTTCCGCCACGATTTGGGCCGCCTCCGCGCGGCGCTGGAACCGGGGCGTCTGGACCGGGACTGGAAGCTGTGGAATGACCTGCGCGGCCTGCGCAAATCCAACAGCAAGACCGCGACCCCGCCCGGCTATGACGCGCTGGCCGATCAGGTGATGCAGGCGGCGGCGGGCGTTGTCGGCCATCCCGGCCCCCTTGCCGATGCCTGCACCAACCTGACCGCGCTGGTCACCGGCGCGCAGGCGATCATGGCGGGCTATGCCGCGCGCAAGCGCGATCTGGGCGTGATCGACTATGCCGACATGATCTCGGGCTGCGAGGCGCTTCTGCGCGAACACCCCGACGTGCTCGCCTCGGTGCTGGGAGAGATCGATTGCGTCATCATCGACGAATTCCAGGACACCAACCCAGTGCAGTTCGCGCTTCTGTGGCAACTGGCGGCAGGGGCGCCGCGCTGCCTGCTGGTGGGCGATGCCAAGCAGTCGATCATGGGGTTTCAGGGGGCGGACCCTCGCCTGTCGCAGGCGCTGGCCGACGCCAACCCCGGCGCGGTCGATCCCCTGCGGCAGAACTGGCGCAGCGATCCGCGTCTGATGGCGGCGATCAACGCCATCGGCGCGGGTCTGTTCGGTGCAGCCTACTCGCCGCTTGCCCCCACGCGGGTTGAGACCGGCCAGCCGGTGCTGGAGGTGATCGCGCTGTCGGCCTCTCGCAGCACACGCAAGGCGCCGAAACTGCCCGATCACACCGCCGCCCGGATCGCCGCGATGCTACAGGCGGGCGAACTCGTGACCGACCGTGCCACCGGGGTCTTGCGTCCTGTCCGGCCGGGCGACATCGCCGTGCTGTGCCAGCGCCACGCCGAGGCCGCCCGCTATGCCGAGGCGCTGCGCCGTCTTGGCCTGCCGGTGCGGATCAGCGCCTCGGGTTGGCACGATGCGCAGGCCGTGCTGGTCGCGCGGCAGGCCATGGCGCTGGCCGCAGACCCGCAGGATGCGCACGCCGCCCTTGTGCTGCTGACGCTCGGCCCGGCCGCGCTTCCCCTTGATGAAGCCTTGCGCCTGCTGGCGGATGGCGCCCTGGCCGACCATGCCGCGCTGCACGGCATCCTTGGCCTTGCCGCCGCAGCGCCGGGCTGGACGGTGACCGACCTGTGTCTGAAGGTAACCGCCCATCTCCGTCCCTGGGCCGAAGCCCTGCCCGATGCCGCGCAGGCGCTGGCCGATCTCGCCCGGCTCGAGGCGCTGGCCGAGGAATTCGACACCTCGGACCCCGGCATGATGGCCGCCGCCGGGTTTCACGGACGGGGCGTGCGGGTGTTCCTCGGCTGGCTGGCCAGCCGGTTGGAGGAACGCGATTTCGACCGTCACCCGGACCCCGGCGCAGGCGAGGTGCCGGGGATCGAGATCGTCACCTGGCACGCGGCCAAGGGCCGGGAGTGGCCCGTGGTCGTGGTCTGCGAGCTTGATGGTATGGTAGGCGAGCGCGAAAACACCACCCGCGCCCTCTTCACCGATTTCTCGGACCTGTCGCGTGTGCTGGACACGGCGCGGCTGATCCATACCCCACGCCTCTTTAACCCCGACCAGCGCGAGGTCTTCCTAGCCGACCGTCAACCCGCCGCCGAAGCCGAGGCGCGGAACCTGATCTATGTGGCCCTAACGCGCGCGCGTGACCGGCTTGTGATCGAATGGCCAGAGAAGGCGCTGGACAAGGAGGCGAACTGCCTGACCTTGCTGGCGCAGGCGGGCGTCAGCCTCGGGGCGGGCCTGCTTGTCGGCGGACAGGAGTTCCCGGCGCGCATCTGGAGCGATCCTGCTGGCGAAGGGGTGGAGCAGGTCACTGCGGCTGCTCAACCGCTGCTCCTGTTCGGTGCGCCTTCGCCGACACCCGTCAAGGCCCGCACAACGCCCTGGCGCAGGCGGCCTTCCAGCCTGACCGAAGGCCCCGATCTGCCTGCGCCGCCGCAGGTAATCCCCCTTGGCCCAAGACATGGCGCAGGTCGCGCGCAAACGGCGGCCGAACGTGGCACGGCCTGGCACCGGGCCTTTCGTGTGCTGGCCAGCCGCCCCGACCTAGCCGACAGACTGCCTGCCGCCACTGGTCTTGATGCGGCGACGCTCGCCGCGATCACCGGACAGGTTGCTGCGCTCAAGGAATGGCTCGCCCGCGAAGGTTATCCCGACCTGCACCTTGAAGTACCGATCCACGTCACCCATCCCGATGGCTCGGAGACCTTGGGTATCCTTGACGCCGTGGCCATGGGTCCGGGCCGGATGCTGGTCATCGACCACAAAACCGGACCCGCCCCCGACCCGAAGGCGCGCTTTGCCTCCTACTGGCCGCAGCTTGCCGCCTATGCCGATGCCCTTCGTTTGACCTTTCCCGCCCATCAACTGCGTGGCGTCGCGATCCACTGGATGAACGAGGGTACCCTCAGCTTCTTGCCCCTTGAGCCGGAGGTCGTGGCCTGATGTCCGCCCTAGCCTGGATTGACTTCGACCAAACCGATCGCGACCGCGCGCGCCGGATCATGGACCTGTTCGGGGTTGAGGACTCCCGCGATGAACTGGGCCTCGGCTCGATCCGCGATGCCCTGTCGGACCTGATGTTTCCGGGCACCAGCACGATCCAGACGCGGCTGCGCTACATGCTCTTCGTGCCCTGGCTTTACCGGATGGCTGCCCGGTCTGGCGGGCGGGCGGATCAGGCGCGGCGGCTGGAAATCCAACTCATTACGGCCCTCTTCCGCGGCGGCGAGACCGAGAACGTCATCGGCAGCGAGGCGCGCGACAGCCTGAAGCGGTTGCCAAGCGATGTCTACTGGGCAGGGCTTCTGGCGCTGGGTATCCGCACCCATCCCGGCAGCCGGGCCGAAATGCTGGCCGCGGGTGACGCCCCTGGCCTCTGGTCCCCGGGGCTGCCCGGTGCGCCGGATGACCTGTTGGACAAGGCAACCTTCCGCCTGACACCCGAGGAAGGCAGCTTCCTGCGCGACCGTCTTGCCGTTTCCGCTCGCGACAGCCTGTTCAACGAATTGGCGCAGGCGGGCGATCGGGCGGGGGCGGAGGCGATCTGGCTGCATCCGATGCGCGCCACATGGAGCGCAAGGAACATCTCCATCGTCGATCAGGCCGAGCGATTTGCCCGTGTGATGAATGGGGCGGCACTGCTTTACAACCTGATGCTGGCCGAACGGGCCGCCGCCCTGCAGGGGGCGGAGACAGGCCGCTGGCACGATCTGGCTGCCGACTACCGCGCGCGCCTCGGCACTTGGCACGCCGAGGCCCCCGCCAGCCTTGCCTCGGAATGGAGCCTTGCGGGCCTATGGTCGCTGACCTCGCAGACAATTCACCGTGTGGCCCCCCCGACCATGGCCTTCGTAACCGAATGGGCGGTCCTCGTTCAGCGCGGTCAGCCCATGGCAGATGACGAAGCCGCCCGCGCCCTGATCCTGCGGCGGGAAACCCGGCTGAAGGGGTCCAAGGCGCGGCTGACGAATGATGCAGCGCTGGCGCGGTGGGGTGGTGCCTCGGGCGCGGCCGTGCTGGCCTTTCGCTGGCCAGTTGTGCAGCGCCATCTACGGGACCTTGCCGATGCCGTCTGACAGCCCGCTCGACCCCGAAAACCGCGCGCTTTACGGCGAAATCCTGCGCGCCCCGCCGGGATACGAGGTCGATATGGCCTTGGCCACGACCTATTCGCTGGATTTCGAGACCGCTCTGGTGATCCCCGCGACGATGGCCTTTCAGGCGGCCGAAAGCCGGGCGCAGGTGCTGGACACG
The DNA here is from genome assembly GCF_011059185.1 of Paragemmobacter kunshanensis. Taxonomy (GTDB): domain Bacteria; phylum Pseudomonadota; class Alphaproteobacteria; order Rhodobacterales; family Rhodobacteraceae; genus Paragemmobacter; species Paragemmobacter kunshanensis. The sequence continues at coordinate 77,906 of NZ_JAALFE010000017.1, forward strand.
CCCTTGGCGCTTCTGGACGGGCTGGAGCGGCTGGCCGAGCGCGTGGCGATCTTCTGCGAGGCCGGGCGCATCGCTGCCCAACCCCGCGCCGCCAACCGCCTGACCGCGCTCTTGGAAGACACTGTGACCGAAGTGCTCGCCCCACAAGGTGGCGCGTTTCACCCCAAGATCTGGGTGCTGCGCTTTGTGCCACTGACCGGCACCGGGCCGATCCGACTGCGCCTTGCGATCCTGTCGCGCAACCTGACGACCGACCGCAGCTGGGACCTGTCGCTGTCGCTGGACGGCGAGGTGAGCGAAGCGGCGCAAGCCGATAACGCCCCGATTTCCGCCCTTCTCCGTGCCCTGCCCGGCCTTGCGCGGGGACGACCGACACCAGCCCGCAACCGCAAGATCGCCGAGGCGCTGGCCCGGGACGTTGATCGCACGGTCTGGGCCCTGCCCGAAGGCAGTAGAAAGCTCCGCTTTGCGGTCAACGGGTTGGGGAAGCCCACGTTCCGGCCAAAGGTCGGCAAGGCCATGGGCATCATCTCGCCCTTCCTGTCGCCCGATGCACTGGTCCAATTGACCAAGGGCCTTGACCCCACTGAGTGCTGGCTCCTGAGCCGGTCCGAGGAACTGGTGCAGATACCGCCGGAGGTGCTGGCCCGTTTCGGGCAGGTGATGGTTCTCGACGATCTGGCCGAAACGGAAGATGGCGAGGAGTCAGAAGCGGCGTCCGCGGCTCTGGGCCTTCATGCCAAGGTCTTTGTGACCGAACGCTACCCAAGGCCTGAGTCGACCACGGACCTGACCGTCGGATCGGGCAACGCCACGGCCGCCGCCCTGCTGAACGGCAGCAACGTTGAGGTCTTTGCCACCCTTTCCGGCCCCTCCCGCCGGATGGGGTGGGCTGCAGACCACATCGCGCCTGAACGGCTGGGCCGGTTCCTGCGGCCATGGCAGCCCCCGACAACGACCGCCGCCCCTGATCCCGCCATAGCGGCCGAAGCGCGGCTTGATGAGGTACGCAAGGCACTGGCGGCGGCCGACCTGACTTTGCGCTGCACTCCGGCCGAAGACGGGCGGATCGGCCTGACCCTGACCGCACGCGGCAGCGTAGCCCTCCCCGTCACTCTGCGGGCAGAGCTTTGGCCACTGACCCTTGGCCCAAACCAAGCCCTGACGCTGACAGCGGCCCTCGGCCGCACTGGCCTGCATCTCGGCCAGTTCGCCCTCGCCGATGTAACGCGCTGGCTGGGGCTTCGCCTCACCGATCTGGAAACCGGGGCAGAGATGGTCTTCACCCTCGGCACCACGCTCAAGGACCTGCCCGAGGCGCGCACCGCCGAAATCCTGCGCAGCATCATCGAGAACCGCGAGGCCTTCCTGCGCTATATCCGCCTGCTGCTGGGCGATCCGCAGACGGCGGGCCAGATCATCCTGCAAGGCGGCAAGGGCGGTTTCCTGGGCTTTGCAGGCTTTGCCGACGATACCCCGATCCTTGAGGACATGGTGCGTTCGCTTTCAGGCGACGGCCGCCGCCTGCGCGATATCGAACGGCTGATGTCGCGGCTGGGCGATGCCAAGGGCGCGGATGGGGAACCGGTCATCCCGCCGCGCTTTGCGGCACTGTGGGAAGTGTTCCGCAGCGTCCTGCCAAAGGAGGCGCGCCGTGGCTGACGCCCGTTTTGACCCCGGCCCCGCCCTGGCCCCGCTGAAAGCCTTCCAAAGGGCCACGGTGGATCATGTCTGCCGCCGCCTGCTGACCGACCCCGACGCCACGCGCCAGTTCCTCGTGGCGGACGAGGTGGGCTTGGGCAAGACCATGGTCGCCCGCGGCGTGATCGCCCGCACGATTGAGGCGCTGTGGGACAAGGTCCCGCGCATCGACATCATCTATGTCTGCTCGAACGGCGCCATCGCCGCACAGAACCTCGCCCGGCTGAACGTGATGGAGCGCGAGGCGCAGGTGCTGCCGACACGGCTGACCCTGCTGCCTTTGGTGCTGGGCGGGGAAAACAGTCTGCGCCACAACCGGGTGAACTTCATCAGCCTGACACCGGGCACGACTTTTGACCTGAAATCTTCGAGCGGTTGGGCGCGGGAACGGGCGCTGATCCTGCGGCTTCTGGAAGGGCAGCTGGCCTACCCAAAGGGCGCGATCCGACTGTTTCAGGGCTGGTCAGGCGAACCGGGCTGGGAACGAGAGCGCGCGCGTGTTGCGACCGAAACCGTTGATCCAGAAATCGCAGCCCGGTTCCAGATGGCCGTGGCCAACAGCCCCGGACTGACCGCGCGGATCGATGACCTTTGCGCCGAGGTCGCCCAGCGTCGCAACGTAGAGGGCGACCTGCGCCAGGCCTGCACCGCCCTGATCGGCGAACTGCGTGGGATGCTGGCGCAAGCCTCAGTCCAGTCGCTTGAACCTGACCTCATCATTCTCGACGAATTCCAGCGCTTTCACGATCTGCTGCATGGCGACAGCGAAGCCGCCGATCTGGCGCGGGAGTTGTTCAACCATGTCGACGGCGCGGGCAACACCGCCAAGACCCTGCTTTTGTCCGCGACGCCCTACCGGATGCTGACACTGGCAAGCGATGCGCCCGAGGAGGGCGATCATCACCGCGATTTCCTCGACGTGCTGGAATTCCTGTTTGGAGCCGAGGATGGCAAACGCCGCCGCGACGAGATTGCGTTGGAGATGCGCCGTTTTCGTCAGGCGATGCAGGCCCTGCCCGCAGGGTTTGAGAACGCCCGCGCCCTGCGCGAGGGAATCGAAGGCCAGTTGCGCCGTGTCATCGCCCGCACCGAACGCGTGGCCGAGACGGCGGATCGCGACGCCATGATCCGCGAACTCCGCCACGAACTTGACGTGACCGCGCCCGACCTGATCGAGGCGCGCACAATAGCGGCCGTGGCCGCCGCCGCCGGGGCACCGGGCACCGTGGACTACTGGAAATCCTCGCCCTGGCTTCTGAACCTGATGCGCGGCTACAAACTGGCCGACCTATTGAAGGAACAGGCCAAGTCTCCCTCGCCCGCCCTTCGATCGGCCATGAAAGCCGCGATCCCTTTGCAGATCGATCCGCAGACGGTCGAAAGCTATGCTCCGCTTGCCCCCGCCAATGGCCGTATGCGCAAACTGGCAGACCTCGCCTTCGCGAACGGCATGGCGCGCCGCCTTTGGATTGCGCCATCGCTGCCCTATTTCGGCACCAGCCGGCCTGTCAGCAAGATGCTGATCTTCTCGGAATGGACGATGGTTCCCGACGCGATTGCCGGGTTCCTGTCCTATGAGGCAGAGCGGCAGATGGGCATGGGCAAGGGTCACACCTACACCGACCCGCCAACCACCCGCCCCCTGCAGTTCCGCCGGGCGCAAGGTCGCCTTGCAGGCCTGAGGGCGTTGCAGCTCGTCATCCCCTCACCCCGTCTTGCGGCAATGGCCGATCCCCTGGCCTTGATGCGAGAGGAGGGTCCCTTTCCCGATCTCGACGCGCTGCGTCACGCTGCCTCCGCGCGCTTGCGGCCTCTGGCGCAAGACCTGACGGAACAGAGCGCCGAAGCAGGCGAAGGCGGCTGGGATTGGAGCAGCCCCGCCGCCCTCGATGTTGTGAACCCTGACTTTGTCGCCTGGCTTGCAGGCTCTGGCCCGCGGGGAGAGGGGGACGAGGAAGCTTGGCCCGATCATCTGGCCGAACTGCTGCGGGCCGCCCGCCAGCCGATCGGGCAGAAGGACGTCGACCAGATCCTCGGCCATCTGGTGGATGTGGCGCTGGGCAGCCCGGCCACCTGCGCCCTGCGCGCCTTGTCACGTATCGCACCCACGCTGCCCTTGAATGATCTCGCGCTGCTGACGGCGGCGACGAAGGTCGGCATGGCCTTCAGGACATTGTTCAACCAGCCCGAAACCCAGGCTCTGCTGCGCGCTGAGGGGGATGTCTACTGGCGGGCAGTTCTGCGTCATGCGGCCGAACACGACCTGCAATCGGTTCTCGACGAATATGCCCATGTCTTATTGGAAGCCGAGGGCCAAGTCGGTCATCCGCCGGTCAAGGCCATAGGGGTTATCGCCGAACGGATGGCCGAGGCCCTGTCCTTGCGACCGGCCCAGATCGAACTGAACCACTACGCTCTCCAGCGTGGCCGAATCGTCCAGACCCACCCGATCACCCTACGCGGTCGCTTCGCCATGCGCCTTGCCCAGAAGGGGGAAGACGAGACCGGCGTGAACCGCACTGGTCTTGTCCGTACGGCCTTCAACTCGCCGTTCAAGCCCTTTGTCCTCGCCTCGACCTCAGTCGGGCAGGAAGGTCTGGATTTTCATCCCTATTGCCACCGGATCGTCCACTGGAACCTCCCCGGTAACCCGATCGACATGGAGCAACGCGAAGGCCGGGTGCATCGCTACAAGAACCACGCTGTCCGCCTTAATCTGGTCGCAGGACAATCTCCGGCGGCGCTGGGCGGGCAGAATACTGATCCTTGGGCCGATATGTTCAGTGCTGCGCACGGAAACGCTGGGCGCTCTGGTGATCTTGAGCCTTTCTGGGTGCTCGACGGCCCCACCAAGGTCGAACGCCATATCCTGTCGCTCCCCTTCAGCCGTGAAGAGACGCGGCTCTCCTGGCTGAACCGTTCAGTGGCGCTATACCGGCTGGCATTCGGTCAACCGCGGCACGACGATCTTCTCGCTTTGCTGGATCAGATGCGGGAGGAGATTGCGCCGGAGGCGCTGGCCCAACTGCAGATCAGCCTTCGCCCCGATTGAACGCGTTCGTTTGCGGTTTGCGCGCGTTCCTGATCCTGCCCACCTACTATCCCGCTGATTTTGCACGCGGTTTTGGCCCGTTTGTTGACCTATTGTTGACCCGCCGTGGAGACAGCAAAAAGCCCCGCGGTGAGGCGGGGCGTAAGGCATTGTTTTCATTTGTAGAAACTGGTTGCGGGGGCAGGATTTGGCCTGTGCCGAACAGCGGTTGTCCTGGGCGGGCCAGCTATACGACGTACTCGTGGACCGACTTAGTCGCATCGGCCAAGGCAGCTTCCAAAGATCAGTGTGATGTCTGCCGCTCCAAAGCATCTTGGGACCGTAAGCAAGTTATGGACATGGAGGACCTTGCTCCGATCATGTCAGATCTGCCACGCATCTCGCCGCTGTCTGCGAGTCCACCTACCCACCCTGCGGTCGCCGATACCAGCGCACATCAGGCGCGCGCGACTGACAAGGTCGACGCACCACTGAAAGGGGCCGTCATAGCGCGGATGCTGAGCGACTTGGCTGTTCTGCGCGATCCGGCGTGGGCACGCCTGGGGAAGCCGAGTTGGTTGACGTCCAAAAGGAAAGAGCTTGGCCGCAATTTCGTCGTATTGACCGTCACGCTCATCGCGACACGCTTTGCGCCAATACGAACCGAAAGCGCGGTCAACAATTGCTTTGAGAGGTGTATCCGGCCCATACCGTTCGTGTTGCGCACTGGAATGAGGTTTCATGTTCCACTCATTGCTACCTGCTCTGACCGCCACGGCTTTCGCCGGCTTGTCACTTTGCATTTGGCGATTGGCATATGAGTACAGCGATCTCGCCATTCTTGGGTTGGTACCTTTGGCGTTGGTAGTGTTCGTCGGAACATGGCCGGTCACCATGGACCCCTGGAAGGTCCAACTTCAGCTTGCACTCCGTGAAGACTCTCCTCTCAGTGCCCTGCTAACTGGTCGCATACGCAGTGCCATCCTTTCGACCCTTTTCACATTTGTCGCTGTCTGCCTGCTAGCGTGGCAATCGCTGGAGGCTTCGGCATTCGACTTCCTGGTCATGGGTGCTGTGTTCTTGCTATCGGGATGCCTGTTTTCGATCATCGAGGGCCGTTCCCTCAGGCACTTCCATCAGCCCTTCGCACGGGCAATCTCGATTTCGTTGACAACTTGGCTGGCGGCTGTCCCCGCAACGATCATCGTTGCAACCTATATCTGGTCTGAGGCTAAACAGCCCGGCGCCATGATTGACGCGACTCTGCAGGAGGCTGTGCAAATCGGTCTTTCGAATCTCCCGGAGAGAGGTGGGTGGATTGCCGCCTTCTTGGAGGTACCTTACGCCTATGAAGCTGCAAAGCTGTGGGGTGTGGTTCAGCTTCGGGAGTATCCGGCGGCAGGGGTCTTGTTCAGCCTCGACACGGCACTATTCGTCTTCGTCCTGTGCCGGACGGCCGTCATCCTCACGCTTTTCGTCAAGGTAAACGTAATATTGGAACGGGAGTGAAGGTGGAAGTGAAGACTAAGACCTCCCGTTCGTCGCCTGACCTCGGTGTAGCAGAGCGTGCCAGCAAGGCGCAGACGGTCAGTTCAAGGCCGCCAAACCTGGCCCGGTGGTTCTGGGGATTCTTCTTCCTGATGGCGGCAATCACCTTGGCATTGGCAATATTAGCGGCCGCTCGCCTGTGGTATGTCCCTCCTATCGCGAGAAGCGAGATCCCAGCCGACGATCGTCCTATGGCAAGTGCTCCCAGCGAGCACAGTGCGTCGGAACTGGATTCCAAGTTGAAAGACGCCAACAAGGTTGCCCTTGAGGCGGTGACAGAGCTGATTGATCCACTTCTCGATGGCGCCTACGCCCCAGTATACGAGGCGATCCCGATTTATGCGGACCATCATTATTCGGTCTGGGGTGAATATGCTGAACTTGGCGCCGCGGCTCTAGGGGACGTTGGCGCAAAGTTGCAAGAGATGCTCTTTGACGGACTCGACAGCCGACTTCGTGTTGTCGGCCAAGACCTTGACCGACGGTTTGATTCATTGTTCGAAACGGAGCTTACGGCGTCCGTCAACGATGCTGGAATGTCCGACTTGGGCCCGCTCACCAAGCGCGCCATAGATAATGCAATATCACGGATGGCGATCACCGTGCCGGTCAGCACGGCAACTGCAATTGGCACGGCAGCCACGATCAAAGCAGTAGCATCGACGATGGCTAAGAAGATCGCCTCCAAACTTGCAGTCAAAGCGACCGCAAAAGCTGGAGGAAAATGGGCTGCTACAATTGGTGGAGCAGGCACAGGAGCACTTGCTTGCTCATGGACAGGCCCGGGTGCCGGGCTGTGCGCGGCCGTTGGCGGTGTCGGCGCGTGGTTGATTGCCGACTACGGCATTGTGAAACTTGACGAGTATTGGAATCGTACAGAGTTTGAGGCAGATCTCCGTGCAATGATCGACGAACAGAAGGCCGCTGACAAAGTGGCCTTGGCTCAGGCGCTAAAAGAGCGTGCCGAATCTGTACAGGGTGCGTCCAGCGAGATCGTTCAAGACTACGACTTTACGATCAGGGAACTTTCCGGCGTTGGAAACGCGGAAGTGTGTCGAGGTGTCGAGGAACTAAGAGCACGGTATGAGCCCCTGCGTATGAACCTTCGTGCCAGAACACCCGAAGTATTGGCGAACCTCCGGATCTCCATCAAAGAGAACTCAGGGGATCTTTCGCTGGGACCTATCGTCCGGGAGATGGAGGGAAACCTCAAGGCAGCAGCTTTCGTATCCGTCGGTGAGGTTCGGATACAGGGAAACCTTCCCGAGCACTTTCGTGCCGATAGGGACGTTTCTGGCTCCGTTTTCGTCGAGGGAGCACCTATCCCGTTTGCGCGCCGCCCCGCGTCCGAAATTAGGGGCTTCAACGTCAGCGTTGCTTCTGGAAAGCAAATAGGAGTTCACGAAACGCTGAACATCGGACTTTCCATCGAGCAGCACTTGAGAGTGCGGGGCAATCGCTTCTTCGCTGGTTCCGTGGGGATCGATGCCTTTGAAGCCATCGGCACAGCAGATGGTCTTGACCATCGCGTCCAACAGCAACTGATGATCAGCAACTACGCTAACGCTCAGAGGAGTGGTGAGTTCGCCGGCGCGGGTAAGGCCGCGGAGTCGACAGTCGATCTCTCGATTCGCCTGATCGCCAGCCCGCTCCCTGAACTGAAAGAGGTCGTGCACTGCCAATGAGCAGCAGAGATGAGTTGGCGTCCACTGCCTGTACACAGCGTAGGCCTCTGCCACTCCAACAAATGTCGGTCATGCTTGGGGCTTGCCCACCTGCATAATCATCAACGGCGCGTCATCTTCGGCCTCGGCCAGCTCGATATAGCTTCGAGCAGAGATTCCTTGCAGACCTAGGTGGTCAACAAGGCTAGGCAGGCTAGCAACGCGGTGGCGCGTTTCCGAGAGTGTGACTGCTACATCACGTGCGTTCTGATCAGCTGCTTCCGTCCCACCGACGCGTCCAACCAGAAGGTCTGCGGGCATTTCCTTCGTTAGCTGCATGAGCTTCTTAAACTGGCGAGATGCCTGATCCTTTGCCGCTATCGGTTCGTCAAGAAGGAAAAGAGCCTTGATTTGTGCACCACCAGTGACCGCCATTCCGTCGAGCAGCAGTCTGAGGCTATCGATTGGGATTGCCTCCCGCGTGTAGAGCAGCTTCACTCTATTGTGCATGGCATCAAAGGTTTCGTGCAGAACCTGCTCGGCCTCAGTCAGGAGTGGCCTTCGATCGACGCGCACCGCGGCGCCGTCTACGCGTTCAATTCGGTTGGTCGCCCTTTCGAGCAGCTGTTGAAGTTCATATGCGCGCCATTCGTCCCGGAAGGCGAGGACGCTATCGTGTGTGGACTGAACGTCGCGGCGCAGCTTCTCTAGCCGCTGACAGACGATCGCCGTGCCAGCGGCGCTGACTCCGAGGCTCGCTATCGACCCTGCCAGAGTTGCCACCTGCAAACCCTGCATGACACCAAGCATCGACTGCATCACGTCGATACGACGCTTGATCTGTTCATTCTGGACGACGCTGATAGCACCCGTGACCAAGGAACCTGCTGAGGTGACGCCCGTCAAGGACGAGAGAACCGAGCCCAGCGGTTGTATGGCTGAGAATGCGCCCGTTTCCTGCAGGTGAGCCACAATGCCACCACCGTTCGCATTGATCAGCAGCGCTCCTCGGCGGATCAGCTTTCCCGCCTCCCACATTGCTTGCAGTTCTGGTGGGACGACAAACGAATAGGTCATGATGCGTTCTCGATACGCAGCTTGTATGCTTCATCAAGACGACTCAGATGGCGGCTAAGGACAGACCCTTCCACGCTATCGGTTGCGATAAGCAACCGCGTCACTGCATCTTGAACCAACTGCAGATAAGCCTGCCGCTTACTACCTACCACTGAGGCCGCTGACCACGCGAAAACAGCTGCACCCACAGTAACAGCCAATGGGGCCGCGACAGCCGACGCGGCTCCAATGCCAATCATCCCAAGAAGTCCTGGGGACGCACGCGCAGCGACAGTCGCCAAAGCAGCTGTGCCGCTGCCACCGAGGGCCAGTTTGGCGAGATCCCGTCCGCTCCAACCGGAATAATCGGTCAGGTCATCGTTACCGGACAGGTTCGCCGCAAGGACATGTTCCAACTCGCTTGCTAGCTGCACTTCGGCCTTTTGAACTCCTTCGAGGATTTCAAGCTCAAGTGCCTTTCTTTGCGAGGATGTTTCCCAAACCAGGTCTTGCAGCGGCAGTGCGTCTACGCGAGTCCGCGCTACCTCTCGCAGTTCAGCATCCCTGCACTGACAGAAAGCGCGCGCAGCCCAGCGTTGCTCCTGCCACCAGTCGATAGCATCTGCCTGTCGAAGCGGGTCAACATCGTCCCAAGCCAATTTCAGCCCGCCCCCTTCGTGACCGACAGTGCAAGCCGATCCGGATATCTCGTCACGCTTGAACATTGCTCATCATTCACCTGATCGCCCAGAACAAAGCCGTCGGATTGTGTATCGGGCCGGGATCCGACGGCCTGCCATTCATTCCTAAGAAATACGCCGCTGAAGCGCCACACGATAACTGTAAGGCGCCACTTCCTCGACCGCCACCATGTCTCCAGCGCGCGCACCGTGGCGCTCGAAGAACTCCCGGATCCAAGCGCGCTTGCGGAAGAACTTCTTCTGACCATCGAGGTCTGTCATGACAACGGTCGCGCCGCCCCAGTCGACGGCAATTTCGCGCTGGGCGGCCGAGGCACGGTTTGATCCGCCGATCGCATCTGCCGGGAACTTATCGAAGAAACTCCTGAGATAAATGTGGTTGTTGTCGAGGTTTCCCCGCGTGATTTCGGTTGTGCCGATGTGGCGCCCGGTGTGCTTGCACGGGTTTGGGTCCGACGGCATCGATGCAGCCGCGGGCTCTTGGACAACAAGCACGGTGTTATCGTCGTCCTCGATCAGGTGGAAATCCTCGTCGGCGACAAGCAAAATCTGGCCCGTCGGTACCGGAGGCCGCGTGCGAACAAGCTGAATGCCTTCGGAGCGAAGGACCACCTCCGCTGCTGCGCGGGCATCCTCGCCTGCGTCATGATGCTCGAACTTGAGGCCAAGGTGCTGCTTGAGGCTTGCAAGGCCATGGCCGGCATTACCCCGCAATTCGGGCCAGGCAACGCGAGCGACATTGACGCTGTCGCGCCAGTCCCACTGAGGAACGGGCAGGCCGCAGTTGCCACAAGCAGCAGCGACGGCGCTACGGTCAAAACCAGAGTGCTGGTAGACCGTCGCCCCGTTCAGCGCATCCCGCAGGACTGGCAGCACCTCCGCAAAGGTCGGGGCGCCCTGCACCGTGCGGGCACTGATCCCATGCAGATATGTGAACACCCAGCGCTCCTCCTGCGGGTCGACATAGGTCACCCAAGTCTCGATGGAATTGTCGGGGCGCACGCAGGCGACACCGATCTGGCAAATGCTGCCACGATCGTTGTTCGCGGTCTCAACGTCCAAAGCAAAGAAGCGGAACGGTCCCTCAGGAAAGGGCGTGACGCGCATCTGCCGGACGGTCGCGGGCTTCGGCGCTGGCGCGGCGACGGGACTAACCATCGCGGACATGAACCGCAGCCGCTGCCGTTCGATGGCCGCCTTTTCGCGGGCGCCCCAGCCAAGGCGGCGCAGCGTACCCTCGACCAGATCGACCGGTTCGTCATAAGCCTGCATCCGGCGCCGGTTCCAGGCGATCACATGATCGGGCGCGAGGGAGAGCACCTCGGCCTCCAGCCGGGCGATGTCGACGGTGTCAGGCAAAGGCAACCAGACAGCCCGGCAGTGATCGATGACAAACTCGTTGCGCAATGCCTTGGCAAGATCACCATCGGCCTTGGTCAAAGGATCTGTCCGGTCGCGCCACATCCGGCCGGTGTTGTACATAGCCGAAAAGTAATGGCTCATGCCTTCCGATCCGGTCCGATGGCGCCGGTGGATCCGTTCGTAGAAGGTCTGATCAGTCGAACTGGTCGAGCCGATGTAGCGAAGATCACCATGGTGATCGACAAGGCCGTAAAGGCCACGTGCATCGCGCGGCGCCTGAGAGGTCGGGCGGGGCGCAGCTTCGAGCAGGGCGGACAGAAGGTCTTCGGCAGAGAAACGCATCATCAAACTCCGGTTTACTTCGACATCAGCTGGCTGCGCTCGATGCGCTTCCAGTCGCGGCCCGAGACAATGCCCCAGTTTCCCGCCTCGTTCGGGCGGCGCCAGCGCGGTGTGGCCATCTTCTGCAGGGCAGACAGCGCCTCGTTGAAGGAGGGGTACGAGACCTCCTCACCCTTTGCACCGATCATGAACTTGCCTCCGCGCTCGAGACCGGGATGGAAATGGCTTCCGTCTGCGGCGACGGGAACGAAGACCACCTCGTCCGAGAAATCCGGGCTCGGCGCCTCAGGTGCCGCCTCATCGGGCTGCTGCCAGATCGAGGCAAAGAATTCCTTCCTCCCCTTCAACCACGAGGCAGCACTGACAGCCGTCACCCGCTGGCCGACCTTATCCAGACCACCGTCGCCGCTAGACAGGATGTTCCGGATACGGCCTTCCGTAACGCCGCCGAACAGGGCGAGCGACTGCAGGTCGACTTCGCCTACGCCCGTATCAATAGCGTGACGGGAGAGCGCGAGATTGATGATGCGGCCGATGGCATTCTCTGCAGATGTCCCAACAAGAAGGCGGAACTGATCGAGCTTCTGCGCAAGATCGGCAACCCAAGCCGGGCGCTCTTCGAACGGGACATCTGATGGCGTGACGCCATACAGGGCAAAGATCCCGGCATTGTCGATGAGCTTTGCGCCGCGCCAGTCGAGACAGATCGACGGCCAATAGGTCTCAAACACCTCCTGCCACGTGTCGCCCTGTACATCCGGGCCGTAGAGCATTGCGCGCAAATGCGGAGCACATTCCTTCTCGCCAAGAACTGCTTCGATTGCCTGAAAATGCGGGGCAAGAATATCCAAGAGTGTTGATTTGCGCTGAGAGCTGACCCGGTTGGGCTGAAGATTTCCATTGAGATTTGACCCATGTGACCCTTCCCCGA
>NZ_JAALFE010000018.1 GCF_011059185.1 Paragemmobacter kunshanensis
CATATCGGGGAGCAGCCACCCTGCTAGTCTTGATGGGGCTTAGGAGGCCGAGGACCCGCGATTACCCCATGTCTGATCTGCGGTTTGATCCTGACCTATTCGCATGTTACGGGCCTTGCCAGAAGATTCGGAGGCCCCGCTTGTATCGCCTGGAAGAGGAAACCGAGGACGACTGGTGGGAGGTGGAGGCGCTTTACGACCTCTGCTTTGCGCCGGGTCGGACGGCGCTTTCCTCCTACCGGCTGCGCGACGGGGTGCCCACGGTGGCGGCGCTCTGCCTTGTGCTGCGGGATGATGACGGGATCCTGGCCGCCGCGATCCGCTATTGGCCGGTCGAGGTGGGGGGGCAGGATGCGCTGCTCCTTGGCCCGGTGGCGGTGCATCCGACGCGGCAGGGCGAGGGGTTGGGCGGGCTTCTGATCAATGAAAGCCTGGCCGAGGCGCGGCGGCTGGGCTGGGAGCGGGTGATGCTGGTGGGCGATGCGCCCTATTATGCGCGCTTCGGCTTTCACCGGCTGGACGGGGTGGAGATGCCGCCCCCCACGAACCCGGACCGGGTACTGGGGCTGGCGCTGAAGGCGGGGGCCTGGGACGGGGTGCGGGGCCCAGTGACGAAGGCCACGTGACGAAGGCCACATGACGAAGGCGACCTGAGCCTTGCAGTGCCGCCCGCGCTGCCCCACATTCAGCGCATGGACAACCTGCCCGCCATCGCCGCGCCTGACCGAACTGCCGAGATCCGGGCGCTGGCGCGGCGCTATCGGCGGGCCAACGGGCCGGTGATGTCGCTGGTGAACCGGCTGGGCGGGCGGGTCGAGGATCGGCTGGCGGCCCTGCCCGAGGGGCTGCGGGGGCAGATCGGGGCCGCGACGGAGCGGGCGCTGATGGCGGCGCATGGGCTGGCCGGGGCGGGCGACCGGATGCCGGATCTGGGGCGCCGGGGGCCGGTGGCGGCGGCGATGCTGACGGGGGCGGTCGGCGGGGCGGGGGGGATTGCCACCTCGGTGGCGGAACTGCCGGTGACGATCACGGTGATCCTGCATGCCATCCGCCGCGCGGCGCGGGAGGCGGGCTATGATCCCGACGACCCGGCGATCCGGGCGGAATGCCTGCGGGTGTTCTCGGCCGGCGGGCCCTTGGCGGCGGATGACGGGATCAACACATCCTTCCTGTCGGCGCGGATGACGGTGACGGGGCCCGCGCTGGCGCAGCTGGTGCGCGGCGTGGCGCCGCGCCTGGCGGCGGCGCTGGGCCAGAAGCTGGCGGCGCAGGCGGTGCCGGTGATGGGGGCGGTGGCGGGGGCCGCGCTGAACGCGGCCTTCCTGAGCTATTACCGCGAGATGGCCGAGATCCGCTTTGCCCTGCTGCGGCTGGCCGAACAGCACGGCGCCGAGCCGATCCTTGCGGCCTTTGCCGAGGCGGCGACCCCGCCCAAGGTGACCCGCCTCTGATCCCCTGGCCTGCGGCGGGGAAAAATTCTTCACTGAAGAATTTTTGCGCCCCCTTGCAGGGGGCGTTGCGACGGGTCTGTTGGCGACCAGGGGCGCTGGGCGCCCCTGCGAAAATTCTTCGGAGGAAGAATTTTCGTCCCCGGTCGGGGAGGGTTACTCTGGCTGGTTCGACAGCCAGTCCACCAGCGCCGGGCGCACGCTTTCGGCGCCTTCGGCGATGGCACGGTCGATCACGGCGCGCGCCTCGGCCAGATCGACCCGGCGCAGCAGGGCCTTGACCGGACCGATGGAGGCCGGGCGCATGGACAGGCCGCGCAGGCCGAGGGCGGCGAAGGCCAGCGCCTCGATCGGGCGGCCGGCATCTTCGCCACAGAAGGAAAGCGGCGTCGCCGTTTCATCGCAGCGCGCGATGATCTGCGACAGGAAGTTCAGGAAGGACACGTTCAGCGTATCATAGCGGCGGCGGACGCGTTCATTCTCGCGGTCGGCGGCGAAGAAGAACTGCTTCAGGTCATTGCCGCCGATGGACACGAAATCCGTCAGCTCGAAAAAGGCGCGGGGGGCGAAGGCAAGGCTTGGCGTTTCCAGCATCGCGCCGATTTCCACCCGCGTGGGCACGGGGTGGCCCAGGCTTTTCTCGCGGTGCAATTCCTTCATCACCTGCGCGCGGGCGGTCTGGAATTCCGACAGTTCGGTGATGAAGGGGAACATCACCGTGAGCGGCCGCCCCTTGGACGCGCGGATCAGCGCCTGCAACTGCATCCGAAGGACGCCGGGCTTGTCGAGCCCCACGCGGATCGCGCGCCAGCCCATCGCGGGGTTGGGTTCATCCTGCGGCTTCATGTAGGGCAGCACCTTGTCCGACCCGATATCCAGCGTGCGGAAGGCCACGCGCTTGCCATGGGCGGCATCCATGACGCGGGCATAGAGGGCGGCGAGTTCGGCGCGCTGGGGCATCTTGTTGCGGACGAGGAATTGCAGTTCGGTCCGGAAAAGGCCCACCCCTTCGGCCCCCGACCCATCGAGGCTGGGCAGGTCGGCCATGAGGCCTGCATTCATCATCAGCGTGGTGATCGTGCCGCATTTCGACTGGGCGGGCAGGCCGCGCAGCGAGGCGTAGCGTTGCTGGGCGGCGGCCTGCATCGCGATCTTGTCTCGGAAGGCACGGGCGACCGTTTCCTCTGGCCGCAGGTGGACGATGCCCTGGTCGCCATCGACAAGGATCTGGTCGCCGTTCAGCGCCTCGGTCACGATACGGTCGGCGTGGATCACCAGCGGGATGGCCAGCGCGCGGGCGACGATGGCGGCATGGGAGCCGACGGAGCCTTCTTCCAGCACCACGCCCTTCAGCTTGCGCCCGTAGTCGAGCAGTTCGGCGGGGCCGATGTTGCGCGCCACCAGCACCGGGTTTTCCGGCATTTCCGCGCCGGTATCGGTGCCCTGGCCCGTGAGGATCCGCAGGAGGCGGTTCGACAGGTCGTCCAGATCGTGCAGCCGTTCGCGCAGGTAGGCGTCGGGCACCTGTTCCAGGCGGGCGCGGGCGGCGGATTGTTCCTTTTCCACCGCGGCCTCGGCGGAGAGGCCGCGCTGGATGTCTTCCTCCATCCGGCGCAGCCAGCCGCGCGAATTGGCGAACATGCGGTAGGCTTCCAGCACCGCCTTCTGTTCCTTGTCGAGGCTTTCGGCAGAGAGGAGGTCATCGACTGAGACGCGCAGCTTGCCCACGGCTTCGCGGATGCGGTCGATCTCGGTCAGGGGGTCGTCGGCGACCGGGTTCGTCACCACGACGCGCGGTTCATGCAGCCAGACGCGGCCTTCGGCCGCCCCTTCCTGCCCGGTGCCGCCCCGGATCATCACCGATTGCTTGTGAAGCGCGCGCAGCCCGTCGCCATCGCCGTTGAAGACGCCGAGTTCCGTCATTTCGGCCAGAACCATGGCGACGACTTCGAGGGCGTAGATCTCGTCCTCGGAGAATTCGCGTTCGATGCGCGACTGCACGACCAGGACGCCAAGCTTTTCGCCGACCCGCTGGATGGGCACGCCGAGGAAGGAGGAATAGATCTCTTCCCCGGTTTCGGGCATGTAGCGAAAGCCCTTTTCGCCCGGGGCATTGGCGGTGTTGACGGGAAGGCCCGTGCGCGCCACGCGGCCCACGAGACCTTCGCCCAGTTTCATGCGCGTCTGGTGGACGGCCTCGGCCTTGAGCCCTTCGGTGGCGCAGAGTTCGAGGGTTTCGGGATCGCGGAAGAGATAGATCGAGCAGACCTCGGTTCCCATGGAATCGGCGATCAGATGGGTGATGCGATCAAGCCTGTCCTGCCCGCCCCCGGTGGTGGCGAGCGTGTCGCGCAGCCTGCGCAGGAGTTTGCGGCTTTCGCTTTCGGTCCGTTCCGGCATGGCGGTCGTTCTGTCCCTGTCGCGATCCTTAGACCACAGGATTCCGGCTTGCGGAACCCCTGTCTTCAGGGCTGCGGGCGGGGTGGGCGGACGGGGGCGGCGGCAAGGGTGACGCCGGCAAGGGTGACCGCCGTGCCGATCAGCATGAGGGGGGAGAGCGGTTCGTCAAAGGCGAGATGGGCCACGGCCATGGTCACCGGCGGGGAAAGGTAGAGGACGGCGGTGACGCGGGCCGCGGGATAGCGCGAGAGGCAGAGGTAATAGGTGCCATAGCCACCGAAGGTGGCAAGCAGGACAAGCCAGCCGATGCCCAAGGCGAATTCGGGCGTGGCGGGCGGGGCGATACCGCCGAAGGGCAGCGAGGTCAGGCCAAACAGCGCCGCCGCGGTCAGGCATTGCAGGCAGAGCGACTGATGAACCGCGACCGAGGCGGGGCGCAGGCGGCGCTGCAGCACCGCCGACAGGGCAAAGGCCATCGTCCCCGCGACCGGCAGGAGGAGCGCCCAGAGCGGGACATCCCCCAGCCGCAGCCCTTCGGACGAGACGAGCGCCACGCCCGCCACGCCCGTGCCCATGCCCAGCCACTGGCGGGGCGTGAGGCGCTGGTTCAGGATCGGCCCTGCCAGCAGGGCCACGCCCATGGGCAGCATGTCGGTGATCAGCGCGACAAGGCCCGTGGGCACGCCCTGCCCGATGGCGAGGGAGAAGCCGCCGAGATAGAGGAACATGCTGAAGGTGCCGAAGCCTGCCTGTTCCAGCACCGCGCGGGCATCGAGCCGGGGGCCGAGCGTCAGCGCGAAGGGCAGGAGGATCAGCCCCGACATCAGGCTGCGCCAGAAGAGGATGGTGAGGATGGGCGTGCTGTCTGACAGGCCGCGCACGCCAAGGAACCCCGTCGACCAGGCAAGGACGAGCAGCGCGGAAAGCAGCGGGAAGGCAAGGTCGATGCGCGGGCGCGGGGCGGTGCTGTCGGTCATGTCCCTTGGGGTTCCGGTTTCCTGTCGCGGTGACTGTGGCGGACAGGCGGGGGCCGGGGCGCGAAGGGATGCGACGCGGGCAGGGCGGAAGGCGACGCCGGGGCAAGGCGCGGGGATCGGGCCGTGCAGGCCCGCCCGTGGCGGACCCGGGTCCGGGGTTCAGGAAAAGCCCGGACCGGGCGGCCCGGGGCGCAGGGGGCTTGCCCGGGGAAATCCGCAGGGTCGCCTGCGCGCCCCCCGTCGGCCATCCGTCAGACCCCTGTCAGGCCCCCGTCAGGCCAAGGTCTCATGCCTTGTCGAGTTCGAAGACGTCGTGCAGGGCCTGGACGGCCAGTTCCATGTACTTGCGGTCGATCAGGACCGAGATCTTGATCTCGGAGGTGGAGATCACCTTGATGTTCACGTTTTCCTTGGAAAGCGCCTCGAACATGCGCGCGGCCACGCCCGTATGGGACCGCATCCCGATCCCGACGACGGAGACCTTGGCGACATCGGTGTCGATGATCAGTTCGTCATACTTGATCTTGCCCGCGGCCTTGGCATCTTCCATCGCCTTCTTCGCGCGGTCCACCTGGTTGATGGGGCAGGAGAAGGTCATGTCCGTCACGGCGCCCGGATGGGCATCGTCATAGTCTTTCTCGCTGATGTTCTGGACGATCATGTCGACATTCACGCCCGCATCGGCCAGGGGGCCGAAGATGGCCGAGGCGACGCCGGGGCGATCCTCGATCGTGAAGAGGGTGATCTTCGCTTCCTCGCGCGAGAAGGCGACGCCAGAGACGACTTTCGATTCCATGATTTCCTCCTCGTCGCACACAAGGGTGCCGGACGTTTCATCGGTATCCTCGAACGATGACAGCACGCGCAGGCGCACCTTGTAGCGCATGGCCAGTTCGACCGAGCGGGTCTGCAGGACCTTGGCGCCGAGGGAGGCGAGTTCCAGCATCTCCTCGAACGCGATCTTGTCGAGCTTGCGCGCCTTGCTGCTGACGCGCGGGTCGGTGGTGTAGACGCCATCGACATCGGTGTAGATGTCGCAGCGTTCCGCGCCGAAGGCGGCGGCGAAGGCGACGGCGGTGGTGTCGCTGCCGCCGCGGCCCAGCGTGGTGATGCGGCCCTCGGGCGAGAGGCCCTGGAAGCCCGCGACGACCGCGACCTTGAAGCCTTCGGCGAATTTCGCGTCGATATTGGCGCGGGGGATATCCACGAAGCGGGCCGAGCCGTGCTGCGCCGTGGTCTGGATCGGCACCTGCCAGCCCTGCCAGGACCGGGCGGGGATGCCCATCTCCTGCAGGCGCAGCGCCATGAGGCCCGCGGTCACATTCTCGCCCGAGGCGACGACGGCATCGTATTCGCGGGCATCGTAAAGCTTGGAGGTGCCTTCGACATAGCCCACCAGGCGGTTGGTTTCGCCCGACATGGCGCTGACGATGACGATGACGTCATAGCCGCGCTCGACCTCGCGCTGGACCTTCTTCGCGGCATTTTTGATGCGCGCGAGATCGGCCACGGACGTGCCGCCGAATTTCATCACGAGAAGCGGCATGGTTTCCCCCGCAAGGCCCGAATTCCGCGCGCTTCTTATGCGGGGCGGGGGCAGGGTGCAAGGCCTGTCAGGGGGGGGAAGGGGGGGGTGCGGGGGGGCGGATGCCCCCCCGTGTGCCGAGGATGGGGGGGGCGGGGGGGGCGGATGCCCCCCGTGTGCCGAGGATGGGGGTGCGGGGGGGCGGATGCCCCCCCGTGTGCCGAGGATGGGGGGTGCGGGGGGGCGGATGCCCCCCCGCGCGCTGCGGATCAGCCGCGACGGCCGCCGCGGCGTTCGCGGCGGGGGCCGCCGGCATCGTCGCCGGTGCCATCCGAGGCCGAGGAGAAACCGCCCAGCGTGTCGCTGATCGTCTCGAGCGTGGGGCGCGGCCCCTTGGGGCGGCTTTCCAGCGCGGCGCGCATCGCGCGCAGATGTTCGGGCATGGTGCCGCAGCAGCCGCCGATGATGCGCACGCCCGCATCGCGGGCCAGCACGGCATATTCGGCCATCAGTTCAGGCGTGCCGTCATAGTGGATATGGCCGTCGTGATACTTCGGGATGCCCGCATTGCCCTTGGCGATGATCGGCCGCTCCGTCCCGGTGGAGGCAAAGCCCAGCACCGTGCGCATCAGGTCCGACGCGCCCACGCCGCAATTGGCGCCAAAGGCGATGGGCGGGTTGGGCAGCTTTTCCACCAGATCCGCCAGCGCGGCAGAGGTCACGCCCATCATGGTGCGGCCTGCCGTGTCAAAGCTCATGGTGCCGCACCAGGGCAGGCCTGCGAGCTTCGCGGCCTCGGCCGCGGCCCTGTATTCCTCGGGGGCGGAGATGGTTTCGATCCAGAGGACATCGACACCGCCCTCCTTCATGCCTTCCATCTGTTCGTGGAAGATTTCCACCGCGTCCTTGTGCGTCAGGGTGCCCATCGGTTCGAAGATCTCGCCCGTCGGTCCCACGGATCCCGCCACCACCACCTTGCGGCCCGAGGCATCGGCGATCTCGCGCCCCAGTTCCACGCCCGCGCGGTTCAACTCGCGCACGCGGCCCTGGGCATTGTGCAGCTTCAGCCGTGCGGCATTGCCGCCGAAGGTGTTGGTGAGGAAGATGTCGGACCCCGCCTCGACCGCGCCGCGATAGAGTTTGC
Organism: Paragemmobacter kunshanensis; assembly: GCF_011059185.1. Taxonomy (GTDB): domain Bacteria; phylum Pseudomonadota; class Alphaproteobacteria; order Rhodobacterales; family Rhodobacteraceae; genus Paragemmobacter; species Paragemmobacter kunshanensis. The sequence goes on from NZ_JAALFE010000018.1 coordinate 7,495, forward strand.
GGATGTTGTCGGGCTGATCCACGTTCCACAGTTCCGGCGGCTCGCCCGAGGAGAGCCCCATGTTGAACAGGTTCGTCCCCGTGGCGCCATCGGCCATCAGCCAGTCGCGGGTGGAGAGAAGCTCGGTCAGCGCGTCGGCCATGGGGCACCTTTATACGAGGGATCTTGGGATCGGTCTGCCATGCGGAAGGCAATCAGGCAATTCGATATTCCGCATGATGATCTTGAAGCGGAAGCCGGGATCGCGGCCCCGTCATGCAAAAGGCACCCCGCGGGGGTGCCTTCCGGGGTAAAAGAGGGGCAGGGCGCCCCTCTGGCATGCGATCAGAGTTCGTCCATCAGCTGCTGCTTGGCGACGGGCAGCAGTTCGGCCATCTTGGCGCGCACCTCGTCGGCGCTGGCCTTGCCCGCCAGATCGGCGGCGACCTTGCGGACCACATCCTCGATCCCGGCTTCCTCGAAATCGGCGCTGACCACGCTCATGGCATAGTCGGCGGCGGCGTCGCCGGACTTGCCCAGAAGTCCCGCGGCCCAGAGACCGACCAGCTTGTTGCGGCGGGCCTCGGCGCGGAACTGCATGTCGGCGTCATGGGCGAATTTGGCTTCGAAGGCGTTTTCGCGATCGTCGAAGGTGGTCATGTCGGGCCCCTTGATGCTGGTTTGGCTTGCCTTCCATATGCCCGCAGGGCGCGGCCACCGCAAGGGGGCGGGCCTGCAACCTTGCGGGGGCGGGCGGCTTGCCGTATAGCGCCGGGAAGCGGGCGGGGAACCATGGGGTAACCCCGCCATCGGCATTTCCGGCGGAGACTTCATGGCGCGACGCAAGAAGGTATACGAGGGCAAGGCGAAGATCCTGTATGAAGGGCCGGAGCCGGGCACTCTGATCCAGTATTTCAAGGATGATAGCGCGCCCACAGCGTCGATCCCCGCCCCGGCGGCGGTGGAGGGCAAGGGGGTGCTGAACAACCGCCTGTCCGAATTCTTCATGACCGGGCTGAATGCCATCGGGGTGCCCACGCATTTCATCCGGCGTCTGAACATGCGCGAGCAACTGGTGCGGATGGCCGAGATCATCCCGCTGGAAGTGGTGGTGCGGAACTTTGCCGCAGGGGAATTGTCCAGCCGGCTGGGCATTCCGGAAGGCACGCCGCTGCCGCGGCCGATCGTCGAGTATTATTACAAGGACGACCGGCTGGGCACGCCGATGGTGAGCGAGGAACATGTCATCGCCTTCAACTGGGCGACGCAGCAGGACCTGGATGACATCGTGGCGCTGGCGCTGCGGGTGAACGATTTCCTGTCGGGCGTGATGATGGGCGTGGGCATCCGGCTGGCCGATTTCCGCATCGAGGTGGGCCGGATCTGGGAAGGCGATTACATGCGCCTGATCGTGGCCGACGAGATCAGCCCGGATTCCTGCCGCCTGTGGGATGTGCGCACCGCCTCCGAGGCGATGGAGCGCGACGGTGTTACGCGCGAGCCGGGGCCGATGGCGGATGTCTATACCGAACTGGCGCGGCGGCTGGGGGTTCTGCCGACCAACGTCACCCATACGCCCAAGCCCAGCCTGATCAACTGACTGACACCCGCATCTGACGCCTTGCCCCCGTCCGGGCAGGGCGCTAGAGGACGACAAGCCAATCTGCCCCGGGGGACGATATGAAAGCGCGCGTGACCGTCATGCTGAAGACCGGCGTTCTGGATCCGCAGGGCGAGGCCGTGCGCCACGCGCTGGGGGGCCTTGGCTTTGCCGGCGTGAACGGGGTGCGTCAGGGCAAGGTGATCGAGCTGGATCTGGCCGAGACGGACAAGGCCCGGGCCGAGGCCGAGGTCAAGGCCATGTGCGAGAAGCTTCTGGCCAATACGGTGATCGAAAGCTATCGGGTCGAGATCCTCTGATCCGTGAAAGCCGACAGGCGGTGTCGGGTTCGGCCTAGACCTGCGGGCCGGGCTGGCCTTCCCTTGGGGTGAGCCACTGGGGGGAATGCGATGCGCGCGGCGATACTGAAAGCCTATAACAGCGATCTGGTGATCGAGACGGTGGCCGATCCCCTCTGCGAGGCCGATGGCGTGGTGCTGCGCGTGCTGGCCTGCGGCATCTGCCGGAGCGACTGGCATGGCTGGGTGGGCGAACATCCCAAGGTGAAGCCGGGCGCGATTCCGGGGCATGAATATTGCGGCGAGGTGGTGGAGGCCGGGCCGCTGGCGAAATGGCGCAAGGGCGACCGGGTGATCGCGCCCTTCATCCTGGCCTGCGGGCAATGCCCGGATTGCCAGGCGGGGCTGTCGAACATCTGCAAGAGCCAGCGCGTGCCGGGCTTCGGCGAGCCGGGGGCCTATGCCGAATATATCTCGGTGCCGCATGCCCATAACCTTGCCCGGCTGCCCGAGGCGATCAGCCCGGTTCTGGCAGCGGGCCTTGGCTGCCGGGTCACGACGGCCTGGCATGCGCTGACGGGGCGGGCCGAGTTGCGCGCGGGCGAATGGCTGGCGGTGCATGGGACGGGGGGGATCGGGCTTTCGGCGCTGATCCTGGGCCGGGCGCTGGGGGCGCGGGTTGTGGTGGTGGATGTGGTGCCGGAGAAGCTTTCCCATGCGCTGGCGCTGGGGGCAGAGGCGGCGGTGGATGCCCGGGCTGGGGATGTGGCGGCGCGGATCGTCGAGGTGACGGGGGGCGGGGCGCATGTGTCGATCGAGGCGCTGGGGATCGAGGCCACGGCCAATGCCTCCATCGACTGTCTGCGCACGCTGGGGCGGCATGTGCAGGTGGGCCTGCCCGTGGGCCACACGGCGCGGATGGAGATCAACATGAACGGCGTCTACATGAAGCAGCTGGCGCTGTTCGGGACGCGCGGGATGCCCGCTTGGAAATACCCCTCGCTGCTGGACCTGATCACGCGGGGCGTGGTGGACATGACGCCCCTGATCGCGCGGCGGGTGCCCTTGTCGGGCGCATCGGCGGAGTTGCGGGCCTTCAACGGCCCGATGCCGCCGGGGGTGGCGGTGATCGACGATTTCGCCGCGTGACGGGATTTTGCGGGCGCGTGCATTTTTCTGCCGAAGGGGGCTACACAGCGCCAAAGAGGGGTGCTAATAGCCCGCCACCAAGCCGCTGTAGCTCAGCTGGTAGAGCACGTCATTCGTAATGATGGGGTCGGGGGTTCGAGTCCCTTCAGCGGCACCACTTTCCTTCCGGACAGGTGAAGAACGACGCGGAAACCCTTGCCGGGCAAGGGTGATCGCGCAGTGACCTGTGCCGGGCGCGGTTGCCCGGGGAGGGGCACGGCGCCGAAGCGCCGTGCCGGGGGCCGGATCAGCCCAGATGGTGGGTTTCCGGGATGGCATAGACCGGCGTGGCGATCCCTTCCATCCGCGCCTTGAGTTGCAGGGCAAGGAACTGGCTGTAGTGGCGCGACTGGTGCAGGTTGCCGCCGTGGAACCAGAGCGCCTCTTGTCGGGTGGGTTTCCACATGTTGCGCTGTTCGCCGACCCAGGGCCCCGGATCCTTGGGCGTGTCCGACCCGAGGCCCCAGCATTTGCCGACCTTGTCGGCCACGTCCTTGCCGATCAGATCCGCCGCCCAGCCGTTCATGGAGCCATAGCCCGTGGCATAGACGATCACATCGGCCTCCAGTTTCGTGCCGTCTTCCAGCACGACACCATCGGGGACGATCTCCTTCACATTGCCATGGGCGAGCTTGATCTTGCCGTCGATGATCAGCTGGCTTGCGCCGATGTCGATGTAATAGCCCGAGCCGCGGCGCAGGTATTTCATGAACAGGCCCGAGCCATCGGCCCCCCAGTCCAGCCAGAAGCCCGCCTTTTCGAGGCCCGCATAGAAATCGGCATCCACCTCGCGCATCCTGTCGTAGAGTGGGATCTGGAATTCGTGCAGGATCCGGTAGGGCAGGGAGGCGAAGATCAGGTCGGCCTTTTCGGTGGTCATGCCCGATTGCACCGCCTGTTCCGAGTAAAGCGCGCCGAGGCCGATATCCATGAGCGTGTCGGAGCGCACGATATGGGTGGAGGAGCGCTGCACCATCGTCACGTCCACGTCGTTTTCCCAGAGCGCGGCGCAGATGTCATGGGCGGAGTTGTTGGAGCCGATCACCACGGCCTTCTTGCCCTTGTAGGCATCGGGGCCCGGATGGCGCGAGGAGTGGTGCTGATCGCCCTTGAAGCTGTCCATCCCCGGATAGTTGGGCATGTTGGCCTTGCCCGACATGCCGGTGGCGAGGACGAGTTGCTTGGGGCGCAGGGTGACCTCTGCCCCGTCGCGATCAACGATCACCGTCCATTCGCCAGTCTTTTCATCGTATTGCGCCGATTTGCAGGTGGTTCTGGCCCAGTAGTTCAGTTCCATCACCTTGGTATACATCTCGAGCCAGTCGCCGATCTTGTCCTTGGGGGCGAAGACGGGCCAGTTTTCGGGGAACTTGATGTAGGGCAGGTGATCGTACCAGACCGGGTCATGCAGGCAGAGCGACTTGTAGCGGTTGCGCCAGCTGTCGCCGGGGCGTTCGTTCCTTTCGACGATGATCGCGGGCACGCCCAGTTGGCGCAGGCGCGCGCCAAGGGCGATGCCGCCCTGTCCACCGCCGATGATCAGGACATAGGGCTGGCGGGTATAGCCCAGTTCGCGCGCCTCGGCCTCGCGGTCTTCTTTCCATGTCGGGCGGTGCTTGTCGGCGCCGTGGCGGGCGCCCAGCGGGCGGGCGAAGCCCTTGGGTTCCTCATGGCCCTTGAGTTCCACCATGGTGGTGAGCAGGGTCCAGATCTTGCCGCCCTTGAGGCGGATCAGCCCGTAGCCGCGCGCGACGGCGGTTTCGAATTCGATCCAGGCGGTGGTGATGCCGCCGTCTTCGGTGGCGGTCTCGCCGCGGGCGATTGTCCAGCCGGTGGGTTTCGTGGTGGCAAGCTGGGCCGAGAGCATGGCGGCGATGCCGGACTTGCCTTCGCTGGTATGGAGGTTCCAGGTGAAGGTGACGAGGTCGCGCCAATAGCAATCGTCCTGGAAATGCGCGGTGGCGGCGGCGATGTCGCCCTGTTCCAGTGCCGCGCCGAAACTGTCGAGCAGGGCCTGAACCTCGGCCTGTGTGGTGGTGTCGAGCATGTATTCCTCCCTTTCATGCCTGTGCCGGAGAAGGGTGGGCCGTGGCGGGCGCGCGGTCACCGGAAAATCGGGGGGAGGGGCGCGTGGCGGGCGATTTCCGGGCCGGGGCGTTGCAGGCGCAACGGGGCGTGCAACGGATCAGCCGTCAAGCAGCCCCTCGCGCCGGGCGCGGCGCAGGATGGTGGAGCGGTTGACGCCCATCCGTCGCGCGGCCAGCGCCATGTTGCCATCGCAGGCGGCAAGGATATCGGCGAGGGTTTCGGTCCGGTCGACGGGGGCGAGGGGGGCGGGCGGCAGATCGGGCAGGTCGATCACCGCAGCGTCGGCGAGGGCGATGGCCACTTCCAGCGTGTTGGCCAGTTCGCGCAGGTTGCCCGGCCAGTCGCGCGCCTTGAGTTCGGCGCGGGCGGCGGGCGAGATGCGCAGGGACTGCGGGCAGAGATGGCCGAACTGGCGCAGCAGCCGGTCGATCAGCCAGTCGAAATCCTGGCGCAGGCGGAGGGGCGGCAGGGAGAGGGTGACCGGGGCAAGCAGGAAGAACAGGTCGGCGCGGAAGGCCCCGGCCCGCACGAGGGAAGCGAGATCGGTGGTGCTGGCGGTGATCAGGCGGGGCCTGCGGCGGAGGGGCAGGCTGTCGAGGCCCGCCAGCACCCGATGCAGCCGCCCCTGATCGGCGGGGGAGAGTTCCCCCGGGCCATCGAGGAAGAGGGTGCCGCCGGCGGCGGCCTCAACCAGGGTTTCGGGATCGGGCAGGGGGGCGGCGCAGGACAGCGTGACGAAGGGGCGGTTGCCGGGCTGGCTGGTATGGATGGCGCGGGCGAGGCGTTCCTTGCCGGTGCCGGTTTCCCCCGACAGGAGAAGGGCGATGCCCGTGGGGGCAAGGCGGGCGGCATCGGCCTGCAGGCGGCGGATGGCGGGATCGGAACCGCCGATGGTCTGCAGCGGGCCGGTTTCGCCGGGGGAATGCGCGGGCGGGCGGCGCTCGGTCTGGGGGGCGATGGCATGGCCGAACATGCCCTGCCCGTCGCGCAGCTGGATCAGGCGATCCTCGGTCGGGCGGCCGCGCATCAGATCGGGCAGGCTGTCGATGCCGAGGTCGAAGAAGCGGTCGATCCTTTCGCCGATGGCCGCGCCGTCCATCCGGCCGTCCATCTGGCGGGCGAGGACGCGTTCGGCGCCATGGGTCATGCCGATGATGCGCCCCGATCCATCGAGCGCGACGGCGGCTTCGGGATCGACATCGAGGAATTCGGGGCTGGTGGAGAAGCGCAGCACCCAGTCGCCCCGGTTCATCGCCATGAGGTTGGCCATTTCCACCCGGCGGGCGCTGGCCTTGACGAGGTTCAGGGCAAGGCTCTGGCTGATCTTGGGCTGGGGCGAGCGCAGGAGCGAGATGTCGAGGACCGCCGTCAGGTTGCCCCGCGTGTCGAAGATGGGGGCGGCGGTGCAGGAGAGGGGGGTATGGGTCAGATCGAAGTGATCGGACTGGTGGATGGTGATCGCCTCGCGCGTGATGATGCAGGAGCCGACGCCGCAGGTGCCCGCCAGTTCCTCGGACCAGTCGGAGCCGAGGAAGAGCCCGGCCTGGCGCAGTTCCTCTTCGAATTTCGGGTCGCCGAAGTAATCGACGGTGACGCCCTTGGCATCGGCCAGAAGCAGGACGTATTTCTGCCCGGCGATCTGGCGGAAGAGCGCCTCGAGCCCGCTGCGGGCGATGGCGATCAGGCGTTCGGATTGTTCGCGATGTTCGCGCAGGCGGGCCTCGGTGACGATATGGGCCGGGCTGGGGCGGGCCGGATCCATGCCGTATTCCTCGACGCAGCGGCGCCAGGATTGTTCGACCAGCGCGTCGCGGCCCATGCCGCGACCGGACAGGACCTGATCAATCTCGCGCAGATGCGACAGGTTGGACATGGGCGGGTGCGGCCACCTCTGGGCTGGAATGGCGTTCAGTATGACGCATCATCGGCGCGGGGCAATGCGCCCTTGGTCGGATAGGCGGGCGCGGGGAGGCGATGCCCGGTTGAAGGCAGCGGGCGCGTCGTGCAGGCTGCGGGGAGTGGCGGGGCGCGAGGCGCGGGAGGCGGGAGTGGAGAGGGAAACTGGGCGGGAAGGGGAGCTGTTCCTGCCCTTTGATCCGGGACAGGCGGGGGATGCGACGCTTGCCTTCATCGGCCATCTCGAGACGCCCTGGCGCAAGGGCGACTGCCCCAGGAACCTGACCGAGGCGCGGGCGCGGGGCGGCCGCTTCGTGGTGCATCTCGATCCGGCCTATCGGGCCGGGCTGGAGGGGCTGTCGGCGGGCATGGCGGTCATCCTGATCTACTGGATGGCCGCGGCGCGGCGGGATCTGATCCGGCTGCATCCGCCGCATCGGGCAGAGGGCGCGGGCAGTTTCGCGCTGCGCGCACCGGCGCGGCCCAATCCGCTTGCCCTTGGCGTGGTGCGGGTGCTGGCGGTGGAGCCCGCGGCGAGATGGCTGGTGGTCGATGCCTGCGATGCCCATGACGGCACGCCGCTTGTGGACATCAAGCCCTGGCTGGCACAGGTGGATATCCCGCCCGACGGGCCGGGGGAGGCGGCGGCGGCGGTCGCCCGGCGGGACGATCCGGCGCGCGGCTAGCGCGAGGAGGCGCGGATCAGGAGTTCGGGGCGGATCTCGACCCGGGCGGGCGTGGTCTGCCGGCCATCGAGGACATCGAGGATGAGGCCCGCCGCGCGGCTGCCGATCTCGCGCGGGAAGGGGTTGAGGGTGGTCAGGGCGGGGACGGCGACCTCGGCGATTTCGTAATCGCCGAAGCCCGCGATCGAGATCCGGCCGGGCACGGCGACGCCGCGGCGCTGGCATTCGGTCAGCGCCCCGAAGGCGGAAAGGTCCGAGACCGCGATCACCGCTTCGGTATCGGGCAGGGTATCGAGCAGGCGGCCCATGGCCGCGGCCCCTTCGCGCATCGAGATGGGCGGGGCCCCGGCGGCGATCAGGCGCGTCGCATCGAGCCCATGCGCCCGCATCGCCGCGATGAAGCCTTCGCGGCGGTCGGTGCCGCGGGTGTCGCGGTCGGCATCGCCGCCGATGAAGGCGATGCGGGTGAGGCCCCGGGCGACGAAATGATCGACCATGCCGCGCACGGCGGCGGCGTTGGAGAAGCCCACGACATGGCCGATGGGGGCATCGGGCAGATCCCATGTCTCGATCACCGGGATGGCTGCGTTTTCCAGCAGGCGGCGGGTGCGGGCGGTGTGCCGGCCGCCGGTGACGACGATCGCCTCGGGGCGGCGGCGCAGCAGCTGTTCGACGAGGCGTTCCTCTTCGGCGATGTCATAGTCGGTATAGCCCAGCAGGATCTGCAACCCGCGATCCTTCAGCCCGTCGGACAGGCCGCGCAGGGTTTCGGCGAAGTTGGCGTTGTTGATCGAGGGGATGGTGACGGCGACGAAATCGGTCTTTTGCGAGCGAAGGTTCGAGGCGGTGCTGTCGAAGACATAGCCGATGCTGTCGGCGGCCTGAAGGATCGCCTCGCGCGTGGTTTCGCTGACGGAACTGTCGCGCTTGAAGGCGCGGCTGACCGTCATGGGCGAGACGCCCGCGAGGCGGGCGACATCGGCCATGGTGGGGGCTTTGCGCGCGGTGGACATGGCCCTTGGTATCGTTACCGGGCGGGCGAATCCAGCCCCCGGACGCGGGGATCAGGCAAGTTCGTGATCATGCGCCGTGGTGACGTGGTGATGGATGCGCCCGGTGAAGAACCGCGCGAGGACGGCATCGGTCGCGGCCTTGGCCGCCGTGCGGGCGGGGCTGGCCAGGGCGGTTTCGACGCTGGTGAGATCGGGATAGCTGATCGCCAGGATCATGGGATATTCCGGCGCGCCGTCATCGCGGCTTTCGGCAAAGCTGACACGGACGGAAAGCGCGCCGGGAAAGGCCTTCCAGCGGGGCAGCACCTCGTCCAGGACGGCGGCACGGAAGGCTTCGGACTGGCCGGGATGGATGCGGCCTTCGAAAAGCGCGTAGCGGGTGATCATGCGAACTGTTCCTTTTGCGGACCCTTGAAGAATTCCATCAGCGCGGCCTGATCTTCGCCCCCCAGACCGGCCGCGGTGAGCATCCGGTGGATTTCGGCGCAGAGCGAGGTGAGCGGCATCGCGGTTCCCGTCTGACGGGCGAGATCGGCGGCCCCGTCGAGATCCTTGACCATGTTGTCGATGCGGCCGGTGCGACGGTAGTCGCGCGCGGCGAAGCGCGGCATGTATTCCTGCAGGATGGCGCTGTCGGCGCGGCCGCCCTGCAGGGCGCGGGGGATCATGGCGGCATCGACCCCGGCGGCCTGGGCGAGGGCGGTCGCCTCGGCCACGGCGAGGAAGCCGAGGCCGCAGAGGACCTGATTGATCAGCTTGGTGGTCTGCCCGGCGCCGGGACCGCCCATCCGTGTCTGGTTGGCGGCGACGCGGGCGAGGATCCCTTGTGCTTCGGCCACGTCGGCTTCGGCCCCGCCCTGCATCAGGGTCAGTTCGCCCGTGGCGGCCTTGGGAATGCCGCCGGACAGCGGGCTGTCGACCCAGCGCAGGCCGCGTTCGGCGGCCTCGGCGGCGAGGGCGGTGGTGGCTTCGGGGCTGATCGAGGACATGTCGATGATCAGCGTGCCGGGGCGTGCGCCTTCGGCCACGCCGCCGGGGCCGAAGACGGCGGCGCGCACAATCCGGGGGGCGTTGAGGGACAGGATCACGGCCCCCGACCGCGCGGCGGCGGCGGCGGCGCTGGGCGCGGCGCTGGCCCCGAGTGCCACGAGGGCCGCGACCTTGGCGGGATCGGGATCGAAGACGGAGAGCGCGGTGCCGGTCGCGACAAGGCGCGCGCCGATGGCGCCGCCCATGGCTCCGGCGCCGAGGAGGGCGATGGACTGGGTCATGGCGTGGCTCCTTCGAGGCTGCGCAGGATGCTGTCGATCAGGGTGGGAAGCGGCTGGTCGATGTCGACGGTGAGGGCCTCGTCCGGGCCGGGCGGTTCCAGCGTGGCAAACTGGCTGTCGAGCAGGGAGAGTGGCATGTAATGGCCGGCGCGGGTGGCCATGCGGGCGGCGATGAGATCGCGTTGCCCGGACAGGTGGACAAAGCGGACAGGGCCGCCTGCGCCGCTGCGGATCCGGTCGCGATAGGCGCGGCGCAGGGCGGAACAGCCGATGATGACCGGGGCCTCGTCCTTCAGCACGGCGGCGACGCGATCGAGCCAGGGCCAGCGGTCGGCATCGCCGAGCGGTTGGCCTGCGCGCATCTTTGCGACATTGGCTGCAGGATGCAGATCGTCGCCATCGCGATAGGCAAGGCCGAGCCGGGCGGCCAGCGCCGCGCCCACCGTGGATTTGCCGCAGCCCGAGACGCCCATGATGACCAGCCGGAGGATCATAGCGAGGCCGTGATGCCGCCATCGACATAGAGGATATGGCCGTTGACGAAACTGGCCGCATCCGAGGCGAGGAAGATGCAGGCGCCCTGCAATTCCTCGACCTTGCCCCAGCGGCCGGCGGGGGTGCGCTTTTCCAGCCAGGCGGAGAAGGCAGGGTCGGCGACAAGGGCGGCGTTGAGCGGCGTGTCGAAATAGCCCGGTGCGATGGCGTTGCAGTTCAGCCCGTGGCGGGCCCAGTCGGTGGCCATGCCCTTGGTGAGGTTGCCCACCGCCCCCTTTGTGGCGGTATAGGGCGCGATGGAGGGCCGGGCGAGGGCAGTCTGGACCGAGGCGATGTTGATGATCTTGCCGCGGCCGCGCGCGATCATGTGGCGGGCGACGGCCTGACCGACATGGAAGACGCTGGCGATATTGGTCTGCAGCAGGCGTTCGAAGGCCTCGGCCGGGAAATCCTCGAGCGGGGCGCGATGCTGGATGCCTGCATTGTTCACGAGGATGTCGATGGGCCGACCGGAGGCTTCGAAACCGTCGATGGCGGCGCGGACGGCGGCATGGTCGGTGGCGTCGAAGGCCAGGGTTTCCGCCCCCGGCAGGCCGGCCGCGGCCGTGGCGAGCCGGGCCGCATCGCGGCCGTTCAGCACCACCTGCGCGCCCGCGGCGGCAAGGCCATGGGCAAGGGCAAGGCCGATCCCCTGCGACGATCCGGTGATCAGCGCGCGCCGTCCTGTCAGATCGAAGAGCCGGTAGTCCACATCGCATTCCTTCTTCAGTTCGCTCTCGACAAGCGCGGGTGACCCTGTTTATGTTATCGTTAACAATCGAAGTCAAGCCGGGAACGGAACGACCATGACAAAGCCCCATATCCTGCAAGTCGGCCCCTATCCCGAATGGGATCAGGGCCCCCTCGACGACGCCTTTCACGCCCATCGCTATTTCGAGGCGGCGGACAAGGCGGCCTTTCTGGCCGAGGTGGGGCCACAGATCCGGGGCATCGCGACCCGGGGGGAACTGGGCGCGGATGCGGCGATGATCGCGGCCTGTCCGAAGCTGGAGATCATCAGCGTCTATGGCGTGGGATTCGACGCGGTGGATCTGGGCGCGGCGCGGGCGCGGGGGATCCGGGTGACGAACACGCCCGATGTCCTGACCAATGATGTGGCGGATCTGGGGGTGGCGATGATGCTGGTGCAGTCGCGCGGCATGATCGGGGCCGAGACCTGGGTGCGCGACGGATCCTGGGCTGCGAAGGGGCTTTATCCGCTGCAGCGCCGGGTCTGGGGCAAGCGGGCGGGTGTGCTGGGCCTTGGGCGGATCGGCTTTGAGGTGGCCAAGCGGCTGGCCGGGTTCGACATGGAGATCGCCTATTCGGATGTGGCGGCCAAGGACCATGGCGCGCAATGGGAGTATATCGCCGATCCGGTTGCCCTGGCGGCGCGGTCGGATTTCCTGTTCGTGACGCTGGCGGCCTCGGCCGCGACGCGGCATATCGTGGGCGCGCAGGTGATCGAGGCGCTGGGGCCGGAGGGGATGCTGATCAATATCAGCCGGGCCTCCAATATCGACGAGGAGGCGCTGCTGGCGGCGCTGGAGACGGGGCGGCTGGGTTCGGCGGCGCTGGATGTGTTCGAGGGCGAGCCGAAGCTGAACCCACGCTTCCTGAAGCTGCCGAATGTGCTGGTCCAGCCGCATCATGCAAGCGGCACCTTCGAGACGCGCAAGGCCATGGGCCAGCTGGTCCGCGACAATCTGGCGGCGCATTTCGCGGGCCGTCCGCTGCTGACGCCGGTGCTTTAGGATGCGGGCGATCGTCATTCATGCCGCGCGGGACCTGCGCATCGAGGACCGCCCCGACGAGGTGCCCGGCCCCGGGCAGTTGCGCCTGCGCCTGGCGGTGGGCGGGGTCTGCGGATCGGACCTGCATTATTACAATCATGGCGGGTTCGGCGCGATCCGCCTGCGCGAGCCGATGATCCTGGGGCATGAGGTTTCGGCCTGGGTCGAGGATCCGGGCGACAGCGGGTTCCGCGTCGGCCAGCTTGTGGCCGTCTCGCCGAGCCGGCCCTGCGGGCAGTGCCGGTTCTGCCGGGAGGGGTTGGCGAACCAGTGCCTGAACATGCGGTTCTATGGCAGTGCCATGCCGTTTCCCCATATCCAGGGCGCGTTTCGTGAAAGCCTTGTCGCGGATGCGGCGCAATGCGTGGATGCGACCGGGCTGACCGCCGGAGAGGCGGCGATGGCCGAGCCGCTGGCGGTGACGTTGCATGCGACGGGCCGGGCCGGGGGGATGCTGGGCAAGCGCGTGCTGGTCACGGGCTGCGGGCCTATCGGCGTGCTGTCGATCCTGGCCGCGCGGCGGGCGGGGGCGGCCGAGATCGTGGCGACGGACCTGTCGGATTTCACCCTGTCGCTGGCGCGGATCGCCGGGGCGGACCGGGTGATCAATTCCGCGCGCGAGCCGGAGGCCCTTTCCGCCTATGGGGCGGAGAAGGGGCATTTCGACGTCCTTTACGAATGCACGGGTGTGGCGGCGGCGCTGGCCGGTGGCATCGCCGCGCTGCGGCCGCGCGGCGTGATCCTGCAACTGGGCCTGGGTGGCGACATGAGCCTGCCGATGATGGCGATCACGGCAAAGGAACTGGAGCTGCGCGGATCCTTCCGCTTTCACGCCGAATTCGCGCTGGGGGTGGAGTTGATGCAGAAGGGGCTGGTCGACGTGAAGCCGCTGATCACCCACACGGTCGCGCTGGACGAGGCGGAGGCGGCTTTCCGGCTGGCCAGCGACAGGTCGCAGGCGATGAAGGCGCAGATCGTCTTCGGATCCTAGGGGGCGGGGGTGGCCCCGATGGCGGCGAGGGCGGCCTCGGCCACCTCGACATCCTGGGCGCCGCTGCCCGATCCGATGCCGATGCCGCCCAGCAGCACGCCGCCCCGCCAGATGGGCAGGCCGCCGGGCAGGCCCGTCATGGCCCCCTCGGTGGCGGCGGCGATGGCGCCGCGGACCGCTTCGGGAAGCAGCGCGGAGGGGCGGCCGGTCGAGGCGGCGGTCTGCGCCTTGGCCCGCGCCGAGCGCAAGGACAGGACCCGCGCACCCGACATCCGCAGCACCGCCAGATCGACAGCCGAGGGATCGACGATCACGATGCATTGCGGCTGACCCATGGCGCGGGCCTTGTCGGCGGCGGCCTGGAGCATCGCCAGAAGGGCGGCATCGGTGAGCTGCTCGGTCGGTCGGGTGAACTGCATGGCGGGCCTTCCGGTTTGACCTGGGTCTGTGGTATCGATAACAGGACGCTAGCAGGGGGAGGCTGTCATGTCATTCTTCGAAATCGTGGATCCGGCCTTTGGCGCCTTTGTCATGGGCAATGCGCCGGTGAAGCGGCTGGCCACGGGATTTGACTGGGTGGAGGGGCCGGTCTGGTTTGGCGATCAGGGCTGCCTGCTGTTCTCGGACATTCCGAACAACCGCATCCTGCGCTGGACGGAGGAGGGTGTCACGACCTTTCGCAGCCCGTCTAACTTTGCCAATGGCCATACGCGCGACCGGCAGGGGCGGCTGATCAGTTGCGAACATGGCACGCGGCGGGTGACGCGGACGGAATGGGACGGGTCGATCACGGTGATTGCCGACGGCTATCGCGGCAAGCGGCTGAACAGCCCCAATGACGTGGTGGTGGCGCGGGATGGCGCGATCTGGTTCACGGATCCGCATTACGGGATCATGACCGACTACGAAGGCTTCCGGTCGGAACAGGAATTGCCCTGTGCCGTCTATCGGGTGGATCCCGATGGCACGATCGAGGCGGTGATCACCGATATGGCCTGTCCGAACGGGCTGGCCTTCAATGCGGATGAAAGCCTGCTTTACGTGGCCGATACGGGGCGGATGTTCAGCGACGATCCGCAGCACATCATGGTCTTCGCGATGCGGGACGGGCGGCCCGGGGAAGGGCGGCTGTTCCACCGGATCGCCACGGGCTGCGCCGATGGCATCCGGCTGGACAGCGCGGGGAACCTGTGGTCCTCGGCCGGGGACGGGGTGCATTGCATCGCGCCGGACGGGCATCTGATGGGGCGGATCCTGGTGCCGGAGACGGTGTCGAACATCTGCTTTGGCGGGCGGGCGAAGCATCGGCTGTTCATCACGGCGACGACGAGCCTTTATTCGGTGGTGCTGAACCGGGTGGGGCTGCAATGGCCCTGAGGCGGGGCAAGGGGCCGGGCTGCACGGGGAGGGGGGCGTGAAGTCGCGTCCGCGCCCGATCTCGCAGGGGGATGTCGCCGCGGCCTGCGGGCTTTCGGAGATGACGGTAAGCCGTGTCCTGCGCGGGCAGCGTGGCGTGTCGCCTGCGACCATCGCCAGCGTGCAGGCGGCGGCGCGCGACCTGGGCTATGTGCCCAACCGCATTGCCGGGGCGCTGGCCGGGGCGCGGGTGCCGCTGGTGGCGGTGATCGTGCCGGGCCTTTCCAACATGGTCTTTCCCGAGGTTCTGATGGGCCTTGCCGAGGGGCTGGAGGGAAGCGGGCTGCAACCCGTTCTGGGCCTTGGCAATTACGACAGCGCGACCGAGGAGCGGGTGCTGGCGGAGCTTTTGGCCTGGCGGCCTTCGGCGGTGGTGCTGACGGGGCTGGAACATGGCGCGCGGACGCGCGAGATGCTGGTCCGGGCGGCCGTGCCGGTGGTGGAGATCATGGACTGCGACGGCCCGGGCATCGACTGCGTCGTGGGCCTGTCGCAGCGCGCCGCGGGACAGGATATGGGCCGCGCCGTGCTGGAGGCGGGATATCGCAACGCGGTTCTGCTGCAATCGGGGCAGCAGGGCGACCGGCGGCAGGAAAGCCGCCTGGCGGGATTCGCCGAGGTGCTGGAAGGCGCCGGGGTGCCGATCCTGGGACGGCTGGCCTATGACGGGCCGAGTTCGGTGCCGAAAGGGCGGGCGCTGGCGGAAGCGGCGATCACGCGCTGGCCGGAGGCGGAGTTTCTTTACTGCACCAATGACATGATTGCCGCGGGGGCATTGTTCGCGCTTCAGGCGGCCGGACGGGCGGTGCCGGGGCAGACCGGGCTGGCCGGGTTTTCCGGGCTGGAAATCCTGGCCGGGCTGGCCCCGCGCATCGCCACGACCGACACGCGGCGGTTCGAGATCGGGCGCAAGGCCGGGGAGGTGATCCTCGCCCGGCTGGAGGGCGCGGCACCGGGCCTGCGCCACGAGATTGCGCCGCGCCTCGACCCGGGCGAGACCCTGCGCCGCTAGCCGGTTTCGCCCGGCACGAGGCGGGTTGCCACGACGGTGACATCCTGGCCCTTTTCCCCCTTGAGCCGCGCGACCAGCGCCTCGGCCGCGGCCTTGCCGATCATGGTGGTGGGGACGATCGTGGTGGTGAGGCGGCGCGGCAGGATCGAGGCCGCCTCCATCCCGCCCCAGCCCGCGATGCCAAGGTCATCCGGCACGCGGATGCCGCGCGCCTGGGCATAGGCCAGACCGCCGATGGCCATTTCATCGTTGTGAAAATAGACGACATCCAGATCGGCGCGGCGGCTGAGCAGGGTTTCCAGCCCGTAATAGCCGGCATAGAAGCCCGGCGCGTCCTGCAGGATCTCGCTGTCGATCAGGGGATGCCCGGCGCGGGCGAGGGCGGATTCGAAGCCTTCGCGGCGGGCCGCCCCCATGACATCGGCCCGGGCCAGCGCGCCCACATAGCCCGCCCGCCTGCGCCCGCGCCGCAGCAGGAACTGCCCCATCTCGACCCCGCAGTCGAAATGCGAGAAGCCCACCGACATGTCGATGGGGCTGGTCGTGAGATCCCAGATCTCGACCACCGGCAGGGCGGCGTTGCGCAGCAGATCCACGGTGCCGGGGCTGTGGTGGCGGCCCGAGAGAATCAGCCCGGCCGGACGCCAGGTGATGACCTGGCGGATCCAGCCTTCCTCTTCTTCCGGGGAATGGTTGTTGGCCCCGATCATTAGCTGGTATCCCAGCCGGCCAAGCGCGCGATCCACCCCGTCGAGGACATGGCCGAACAGGCCCGAGGTGAGCCGTGGCACGCACATGCCGACGAGCGTTCCGGCCTGGTCGGCCCCGAAGGCCGCGGCCAGGCGGTTGGGCACATAGCCCAGCCTTTCCGCCACGCCCAGCACGCGGTCGCGGGTTTCCTGCGAAAAGCCGGAACCGCCGCGCAGGACGCGGCTGACCGTCATCTTGGACACGCCGGAGGCGCGCGCGATGTCTTCCAGATTGGCCTTCATGCGCTGGGTCCGGGGGGGTGGGGCAGGGCGGAACGGGGAGGCATGTTATCGATAACTTTATTCTTGACAGAGGCGGGGTCAGATCGCAGTCTAGGCTACGTTACCGGTAAACCTGACGCAAGATCGGGGTGGTGACGCAAAAGGGGAGGATCCGTGGCCATGCAACCGTCCGCTGACGGGCTTTTCTTCGACCGTGTCGTGAAGTCCTTCGGGGGCACGCAGGCCCTGCGCGGGGTTTCGCTGAAGGTCGGGCGCGGCGAGATCGTCGCGCTGCTGGGCGAGAATGGCGCGGGCAAATCGACGCTGATCAAGACGCTTGGCGGGATTCACCGCCCCGATGAGGGCGGCGTGCTGATCGACGGGCAACCCTATCAGCACGAGGCCGGGCGCGCGGGGGGGCAGAAGGTGGCCTTCATCCATCAGGACCTGGGCCTGATCGAGTGGATGAGCGTGGCCGAGAACATCGCGCTGGCGCTGGGCTATGTGCGCAGGGGGCGGCGGATCGACTGGCCCGCGACAGAGGCGCGCGCGGACGCTGCGCTGCGACTGGTGGAGGCGGAGTTTCCGGCGACGGCGCGGGTGTCCAGCCTGACGCGCACGCAGAAATCGCTGGTGGCCATTGCGCGGGCCTTGGCGGCGGATTGCGATTTCCTGGTGCTGGACGAACCCACGGCCAGCCTGCCCGCCGACGAGGTGGAGCGGCTGTTCGCGGCGCTGCGGCCGCTGAAATCGAAGGGCGTGGGGATGATCTATGTCAGCCACCGGCTGGACGAGATCTTTCGCATCGCGGATCGCGTGGCCGTGCTGCGCGACGGGCAGATGGTGGGGCTGCGGCCCATCGAGCATACCACGCCCGAGGAACTGGTCTCGCTGATCGTCGGGCGCAAGGCGCGCGAGATCGCGCGCCCGCCCGTGCAGGAGGGGCCGGCCATCCTGAGCATCCGCGACCTGGCGACCCCGGCGGTGGGGCCGGTCAGCCTTGAGGTGCGGCGTGGCGAATTGCTGGGTCTGGCGGGGCTGCGCGGGGCCGGGCACGAGGATATCGGGCGGGCGCTGTTCGGGGTGATCCCGCATGCGGGGACGGTGATGCTGGAAGGCGCGCGGCCGGATCTGCGCTCGGCCCAGGCGGCGATGCGATCGGGGATCGGGCTGGTGGCGCGCGACCGGGTGGGCGAAAGCGTGGCACCTGGTCTGGCGATCCGCGAGAATGCCTTCCTGAACCCTTCGGCCACCGGGCGCGGGCTTTTCTCGCTGCTGTCACCGCGCCGGGAAGAGGGGATGGCTCAGGCGATGGGGCGGCGCGTCGGCCTTTCGCCGAATGATCCGACGCTGGCCATCGAGGCCCTGTCGGGGGGCAACCAGCAGAAGGTCGTCGTCGGGCGCTGGCTGGATTCGGGGCGCAGGCTTCTGATCACCGAGGATCCGACGGCGGGGGTGGATGTCGGCGCGAAGGCGGAGATCTATCACCTTCTCTATCAGGCGCTGGGATCGGGGATGGGGGTGCTGGTCGTCTCGACCGATTTAGAGGAGATCGCCAGCATCTGCCATCGCGCCATCGTCTTTTCCCGTGGCCTGCCTGTCGCCGAGCTGACGGGTGTCGAACTTTCCACCGAATCCCTGATCCAGGCCGCATCGGCCGGTGAAGCTGCCTGAGGATCCCATGCCAGGAATTGAATCGAACGCCGTCGAACCCACCAAGGACGAGTTGCAGGGGCTGAGCGCGCCGCAGAAGGCGATGCGGCTGGTGCCGACCTATGGGCTGGTGATCCTGATGTTCGGGCTGATCGCCGCCTTCTCGATCCTGTTGCCGCAGACCTTTCCGACGATGCTGAACGTGCGGGCGATCCTTTCGGACAAGGCGATCATCGCGCTTCTGTCGCTGGCGGCGATGATCCCGATGGTGGCGGGGCGGATCGACCTGACCGTCGGATACGGGATCGTGCTGTGGCATATCCTGGCGATCAGCCTGCAGACGATGTACGGCCTGCCCTGGCCGCTGGCGGTGGGGATCGTGCTGATCCTTGGCGTGGCGACGGGGGCGCTGAACGGGCTGCTGGTGGAGGTGGCGCGGATCGACAGCTTCATCGCGACGCTGGGGACGGGCACGATCCTTTATGCGCTTGCGCTGTGGCATACGGGCGGGCGGCAGATGGTGGGGGCCCTGCCGGATGCCTTTTATGCGATCAACGGAACCTTTGTCCTGGGTCTGCCGATCACGGCCTTCTATGTGCTGGCGATCACCCTGATCCTGTGGGTCGTGCTGGAATACACGCCCATCGGGCGATACCTTTACGCCATCGGCGCGAACCAGCGCGCGGCCGAGCTGAACGGCATTCCCACACGGAAATTCGTGATCGGCGCCTTTGTCACCTCGGGCGCGCTGACGGCGGTGGCGGGGGTGCTGCTGGCCTCGAAGCTGCGCATCGGGCAGGCCTCGGTGGGGCTGGAATTCCTGCTGCCGGCGCTGGTGGGGGCGTTTCTGGGATCGACCACGATCAAGCCGGGGCGGGTGAATGTCTGGGGAACCATCGTCGGGGTGATGATCCTGGCCGTGGGAATCTCGGGCATCCAGCAATTCGGCGGCAGTTTCTGGGTAGAGCCGCTGTTCAACGGCACGACGCTTCTGATCGCCATCGGCATTGCCGGTTACGCGCAGCGCCGCAAGGGCGCGAAATCCAAGTAAGACAGCATTCCAGGGAGGAAAACCATGCTGAGAAGAACCTTTGCCGCTTCGTTGCTGGCCTTGGGCGCGGCGCTGCCCGCCTTTGCCGATGCGATTTCGGATGCAATGGCGGATGTGCAGAAATATGCAGGCCAGAAGACCGTATGGGATGGCCCGACTTCGGGACCGGCCGCTGCCGCGGGCAAGCGGATCGTGGTGCTGGCGGCCGACATGAAGAATGGCGGCATCCTTGGCGTGACCAACGGGATCAACGAGGCGGCGGCGAAGATCGGCTGGGAGGTCACGGTTCTGGATGGCGCGGGTTCGGTGCAGAACCGCGCGGCGGCCTTCGGCCAGGCGCTGGCCCTGCAGCCCGACGGGATCATCATCAACGGCTTTGACGCGGTAGAGCAGCAGGCCGCGCTGAAGCAGGCCTGCGATGCGGGGATTCCGATGGTAAGCTGGCATGCCGGGCCGGTGATCGGGCCGGATCCGGCGAACTGCCTGTTTGCCAATGTCTCGACCGATGCGATGGAAGTGTCGGCTGCGGCGGCCAAATGGGCCTTTGCCGATGCGGGCGGCAAGCCGGGCGTGGTGATCTTCACGGATTCGACCTATGCCATCGCCATCGCCAAGGCCGACAAGATCAAGGAGACGATCGAATCCCTGGGCGGCACGGTGCTGGAATATGTCGACACGCCGATTGCCGACACATCGAACCGGATGCCGACGCTGACCACGGCCCTGCTGCAGAAATACGGGGAAAGCTGGACGCATGCGCTGGCCATCAACGACATCTATTTCGATTTCATGGGGCCGTCGCTGGCGGCGGCGGGGATTGCAGGCGACGGGGCGCCCAAGGCGGTTGCCGCGGGTGACGGATCCGAAAGCGCCTATCAGCGCATCCGGTCGGGCCAGTATCAGGCCGTGACCGTGGCAGAGCCGCTGAACCTGCAGGGCTGGCAGCTGATCGACGAGCTGAACCGGGCGGTGAACGGGGCGGAGTGGTCGGGCTATACCTCGCCGCTGCATGTGGTGACGGCGGAGAACATCAGTTTCGACGGGGGCGACAACAACCTGTTCGATCCGGGCAACGGCTATCGCGACGAATACGGCAAGATCTGGGGCAAGTGATCCCGGATCGGTGATGCAGGAGGGGCGGCCCCGGTGCGACAGCGCCGGGGCCGCCTTGCCCTTGGACGCGCGCGCGGGCGGAACGGCCGGATGCAGGCCGCTGGCGGATTGTGCAAGGTCTTGAAGATCTGGGGAAAGTGGCAGCCCGTAGGGGAGTCGAACCCCTCTTCCCAGGTTGAAAACCTGGTGTCCTAACCGATAGACGAACGGGCCACGATCACAAGTGGGCGCGGTCTATCGAAGGGCCTTTCGATGTGCAAGGGGAAAAGTGCATGGCGCGGGCCCGGGGCAGCGGGCGTTTTTGCGGGTTTCCGTCGGCTGCGGGGACGGGCAGGATCGGCACGGGGCCCCGGACGAGTCGCAGCAGTGCAGCGGAAGGGCGCAGGGGCGAGGAAGGGGCGGATGGTGGTCAGCATCGACCTGAATGCCGATCTGGGCGAAGGGTTCGGGCCCTGGACGATGGGCGATGACGCGGCGATGATGGATGTCGTCACCACGGCAAACATCGCCTGTGGCGGCCATGCGGGCGATCCGGAGGTGATGTTCGCAAGCCTGCGGGCGGCGGCCGCGCGCGGGATCGTGGCGGGGGCGCATCCGGGCTATGCCGACCCCGCGGGCTTCGGGCGCCGGGTGATCCCGATGAGCCCCGACGAGATCGGCCGGATGATCGTGGCGCAGGTGGGCGCGTTGCAGGGGGTGGCGGCGCTGGCCGGGGTCAGGCTGCGGCATGTCAAGGCGCATGGGGCGCTGGCCAACCTGGCGGCCGGGCGGGCCGAGATCGCCGCCGCGGTCGCGCAAGCGGTGCGGGCGCTGCCGGGGGATCTGGCGCTGCTGGCGATTTCGGGGACGGCGCTGGAGAGCGAGGGGCGCCGGGCGGGGCTTGACGTGGTGTCCGAGGTCTTTGCCGACCGGGCCTATCTGGCGAATGGGCAATTGGTGCCGCGCAGCGAGGCCGGGGCGGTGCTGCATGACCCCGAAGAGGTGGCCGCGCGCATCCTGCGCTTTGTCGAGACGGGGCGGATGCCGGTGCTGGGCGGCGGCGAGGTGGCGCTGGCGGGGCAATCGGTCTGCGTGCATGGCGACAGCCCCGGCGCGGTGGAGATGGCACGCGTGCTGCGGGCGCGGCTGGAGGCGGCGGGGGTGGAGATCCGCCCCTTTGCCGGGGGCTAGCGGGTGGTTCCGCATCTGGTTCCGGTGGCCGAGCGTGCCGTGCTGGCCGAGTTCGGCGAGGCGGCGACAGAGGCCGTGCATCAGGCCGTGCTGGCGTTGGACCGGGCCTTGCGCGACAGGCCGGTGGAGGGCCAGCTGGAAGTGGTGCCCGGCATGGTGAACCTGCTGGTGGTCTTTGATCCGCTGGTCACCGATCACGGGGCTGTGGCGGATGCGCTGCGCGCGCGGATGTCCGCACTCTCGGGCAGCCGGGGGGCGGGGCGGCTGCATGAGATTGCCGTCTGCTATGAGGGTGCCTTCGGCCGGGATCTGCAGGCGGTGGCAGAGCGGACGGGGCAGGATGCCGAGGCGGTGATCGCCGCCCATCTGGCGGGGGAATACCGGGTCTACATGTACGGATTTGCGCCGGGCTATGCCTATCTGTCGGGCGTGCCCGAGGCGCTGCACCTGCCGCGCAAGCCTGCGCCGGTGCGGGGGGTGCCCGCAGGCAGCGTGATCATCGCCGGGGCGCAATGCCTTGTGACGACGCTGACCATGCCGACGGGATGGTGGGTGATCGGGCGGTCGCCGGACCGGATCCTGACGGGCGAGGGCGCGCGGCCCTTCCTGTTCGATGTGGATGACAGGGTGCGCTTCCGGCGGATCGGGGAAGCGGAATTCCGCAGCCGGGAGGCGGGCGCGTGAGAGAGGCGGTGCTGCGGATCGTCGAGGCCGGGCCGCAATGTTCGGTGCAGGACGGGGGCAGGCCCGGGCTGATGCGGTTCGGCGTGCCGGCCTCGGGGGCGATGGACCGGGTGGCGATGATGCTGGCCAACCGGGCGCTGGGCAAGGCGCCGGGGGCGGCGGTGCTGGAAGTGTCGCTGGGGGGCCTCGTGCTGGAGGTGGAGCAGGGCGCGCTGTCGGTGGCGGTGGCGGGCGGGGGCTTCGTGATCCGCTGCGGCGGGCTGAGCGCGGGATCCTGGTCGGTGCTGACGCTGCGCGAGGGGGACAGGCTTGAGGTGCGGCGCGGGCCATGGGGGGCGTGGTGCGCGCTGGCCGTGGCGGGCGACGTGCAGGGCGAGGGATGGCTGGGCAGCCTGTCGACGCATGCCTTGTCGGGCCTGGGCGGCGGGGCGCTGGTGGCGGGGCGGCGGCTGGTGATCCGGGCGCCGCGCCTGGTGCCGGAACGCGCGATTGCCTGCCCGGTCTGGGCAAGGCCGCGGGGCGAGGTGGCGCTGGTGATCGGGCCGCAAGAGCGTTTTTTCCCCGGGGATCGGCTGGAGGCGCTGCTGGGATCGCGGTTCCGCCTGACGGATGCCTATGACCGGATGGGCGTGCGGCTGCGCGGCCCGGCCATGCCGCCCGAGGGGGCGCTGGCCATCCCGTCGGAGCCGGTCTTGCGCGGATCGGTGCAGGTGGCGGGGGACGGGGTGGCGACGGTGCTGCTGGCGGATCATCAGACGACGGGGGGATATCCGAAAATCGCCACGCTTGTCGGTTCCGAACTGGATGCCTTCGTCCAGTTGCGGCCACATGCGGCAGTGGCCTTTCGCGCCGTGACGCCGGAAGAGGCCATTGCCATGGTCCGGCTGCGGGCGGCGGCGCTGGCGCGGATCATGGATGGCGATCAGGGGCGGACCGGGGGAGGGGCGGCATGGGGATGACGGGGACCAGGCTGGAGGATGGCGGGGCGGTGGCCCTGTTGCGCGCGCTGTTCGACGAGGCGGTGGCGGTGGCCGATCCCATGCAGTCGCTGGCCCGTTTCCTGCCGCCCAGGCCTGCGGGGCGGGTGGTGGTGATTGGCGCGGGCAAGGCCAGCGCGCGGATGGCCGAGGCTGTCGAGGCGGTCTGGGGGCCCTGCGAGGGGCTGGTGATCACGCGCTATGGCTATGCCCGGCCCTGCCGGGGGATCGAGATCGTGGAGGCCGCGCATCCGGTGCCGGATGCGGCAGGGGCGGGGGCCACGGCGCGGATGCTCGATCTGCTGGGCGGGTTGGGCGAGGGGGATTTCGTGCTGGCGCTGATCTCGGGCGGGGCCTCGGCCCTGCTGGTGGCGCCGGTGGCGGGGGTGACGCTGGCCGAGAAGCAGGCGGTGAATGCGGCGCTTTTGGCCTCTGGCGCGCCGATCGACCGGATGAACACGCTGCGCAAGCATCTGAGCCGGGTGAAGGGCGGGCAACTGGCGGCGGCGGCCTGGCCTGCGCGGATGCTGGCGCTATTGATTTCCGACGTGCCGGGGGATGATCCGGCCTTCATCGGATCGGGGCCGACGGTGGGGGATGGATCGACCCCGGCCGAGGCGCGGGCGGTGCTGGCGCGCTGGCAGGTGCAGGTGCCCGACAGCGTGCGGGCGGCCCTGTCCGGCGCGACGGGGGTGATCGCCCCGGGGGATCCGCGCCTGTCGCGGGTGGAGAACGTGATCTATGCCGCGCCCGCGCAATCCTTGCAGGCGGCGGCGCGGCGGGCAGAGGCGCTGTTGCCCGGGGTGGAGGTGCGGCTTCTGGGGGATGCGCTGGAGGGCGAGGCGCGCGAGGTGGCCGCGGCCCAGGCAAGGCAGGCGCGCGAGATCGCGGCCGGTCTGCGGCCCGGCGCGCGCCCGGTGCTGATGCTGTCGGGCGGGGAGTTGACGGTGACGCGGCGCGGCGACGGCATCGGCGGGCCGAATGCGGAATTCTGCCTGGCGCTGGCGCTGGAACTGGCCGGGCATCCGGGCATCCATGCGCTGGCCTGCGATACCGACGGGGTGGACGGCGCGGCCGAGGTGGCGGGGGCGGTGGTGCGCCCCGACACGCTGGCGCGGGCGGCGGGGCTGGGCCTTGATCCGCGCGCGGCGCTGGCGGCGAATGATGCGCACAGCTTCTTTGCCGCGCTGGGCGATCAGGTGGTGACCGGGCCGACCCTGACCAATGTCAACGATTTCCGCGCGATCCTGATCGAGCCAGCGCCCGGCCCCGCGTGATCAGAACCAGCCATGCGGCAGGCGGGCGATGACGCCCGCGGCGAGCCGGCGGGGCAGCGAGGCATCGGGTTCGCGGGTGGAGATGACCTCGGCCCCGTCCTCGCGCCGGATGCGCCAGCGCATCTCGTCCCCATGCAGCGTGACGGCATAGGCCGAGCTTTGGCTGCTTTGCGCATCGAAGAGGGAGGCCAGTTCCGCGACGAGGGTCGGTTCCTGGAACAGCAGGCCCAGTTCGATGTTGATGAAGGCCGAGCGCATGTCGAAATTGTGCGAGCCGACAAGGGCGTGGCGCCCGTCGATCAGGAAGATCTTGGAATGCAGGAGGTCGCGCCGTCGGGTGAGGGCTGCGGGCAGGCCAAGGCGGCGGCGCGGGGGCGGGGCGAATTCGTGAAGTTCGGCCCCGGCATCGAGAAGCGGCCTGCGATACCAGGTATAGGCGGCGTGGACGGCGAAGAGATCGGTCGAGGCCAGCGAATTCGTCAGCACGCGCAGGCGGATCCCGGCCCTTGCCAGATCGGTCAGCAGGTTCAGCCCGGCGGTGCCCGGCACGAGATAGGGTGTGGTCAGGCAGATCTCTTGCCCTGCGCCTTTCATCAGGTCGGCGATGCTGTCCGCCAGCCATGGACCCCGACGCTGGCCCAAGGCCTTGTCCGGCGGATCGGCGAGCAGGGTTGCGCTGTCGGTCCAGCGCAGGGGGCTGGCAAGGACGGCGGCCGCGCTGCGCCCGGCGATGGCACGGTCGCGGAAGGCCCGCGCCCGTGGGTCGGCCAGATGGCGGCGCAGGCGGCGGCGGAAGCGGGCGGGACTCATCCTCAGGCCGGGCCAGAGGGCGAGAAGGGGCAGCGACAGGCCGAGATTCCAGAACCTGTCGAAGACCTCGGCCATGTCGGTGACAAGGGGGCCTGCGAGCAGCACATCGGCATCATGGGCGCGCTGGTCCGAAGAGGCGGAGCCGTCGAGATAGGTGTCGCCGATATTGCGACCGCCAAGGATGGCGAGGCGGCCATCCGCGATCCAGATCTTGCCATGCATGCGGCGGTTGAAGCGGGAGATGCCCAAGAGGAACTCGGCCGAGCGGCGCAGCCAGTGGCCCCGGCTGCGGATGGGGTTGAAGAGGCGGACCTCGATATTCGGATGCAGGCTGAGGCCGAGGAAGGTGAAGTCGAACCCCTGGACATGGATATCATCGAGCAGCAGCCGCACGCGGACGCCGCGATCGGCGGCGGCCACCAGATCGGCGAGGAGCAGCCAGCCGGATCTGTCGGTGCGCCAGATGTAATAGATCAGGTCGAGGCTGCGCCCGGCGGCGGCTGCCGAAAGGCTGCGCGCGGCGAAGGCGTCTTCGGGGCGGATCAGGTTGGCAAGGCCGTTCTGGCCGGGATGGGCGGTTTCGGGCGGGTCAAGCAGCCTGTCGAGTTCGGTTGCGGCCTTGTCCCCCTGCGGGCGGGGCAGGTGGTGGCTGTCCGGCCCGCGCGCGCGGCGCGCCCTTTCCGTGAAGCGGGCATGGGACCACAGCACCAGCGCCGGGATCGCGACGGCGGCCAGCGCGAGGCCGAAGGACCAGAGCAGCACGGTCGGCATCAAGGCGCCACCCCGGGCAGATGCAGGCGGGCGGTGAGCGGCAGGTGATCGGAGGCGCGGCGGGCGAGGGCCGTGTCATGTGCTGCGACATCGGAGAGCGCGCCGCCATGGCCCGCCATCATCCGGTCCAGCGCCAGAAGCGGCAGGCGGGTCGGGAAGCTGGGCACGGGATCGGACAGGGTGAAGTGCCGCGCCAGAAGCGCGAGGGGGGAGCCTGGGCCCCCGCGCCATTCGTTCAGGTCGCCCATCAGCAGGGTGGGCAGGGGCGAGAGGCGCGACAGCCGGTCGAGGATGGCGCGCGCCTGCGCGCGGCGCGACATGCGCAGCAGGCCGAGATGCGCCGCTACAAGGCGCAGGGGGTGGCCGTTGATTTCAAGATCGGTGATGAGCGCGCCGCGCGGTTCCAGCCCCGGAAGGGAAAGGGGATGCAGGTCGATCAGGCGGGCCTTGCGGGCGAGGATCAGGTTGCCGTGCCAGCCATGCGAGGGGCCAGCGCGTCCGGTGGGCAGCAGGGACATGCCCGTCAGATCATGCAGGTGATCGAGGTCGAGAAGGCCCGCGCGGGTGCCGAAGCGGTGATCGGCCTCTTGCAGGGCCATGAGATCGGGCGAGATTTCGGCGATGACGCGGCTGGTGCGCGCCAGATCGCGGCGGCGATCCGTGCCGATGCCCTTGTGGATGTTCCACGAGGCGACGTGAATGGCGCGCGAGGCGGTGGGGCTGGACATGGGGATAATCTAGGCATTCCCGCGCGGGAATGTCAGGGGTGATCGGGGATCGTGCGCGCCCTGGGCCAGTGGCGGCTTGCCGCCGGGGCGGGGTTGGATGGCGCGGGAGGCGCGGCTAAGGTCGCGCCCTGCGACTCGATACCTTCGGAAAGGACTTCCATGACGACCGACACCGCCCGCCGCATCCCCCAGATCATCGCGACCGAGATCGGGGCGCAGACCGGACAGGTGGCGGCGGCCATCGCCCTGCTGGACGAGGGGGCGACGGTGCCCTTCGTGGCGCGCTACCGGAAAGAGGCGACGGGCGGGCTGGACGATACGCAGTTGCGCAATCTGGCCGAGCGGCTGGGCTATCTGCGCGAGATGGAGGCGCGGCGGGCGGCGATCCTGTCGTCGATCACCGAACAGGGCAAGATGACCGAGGGCTTGCAGGCGGCGATCCTGAAGGCCGCGACCAAGGCCGAGCTTGAGGATATCTATCTGCCCTACAAGCCAAAGCGCCGGACGCGCGCGATGATCGCGCGGGAAAACGGGCTTGGCCCGCTGGCCGAGGCGATCCTGGCCGACCGGGCTGCCGATCCGGCGGGGCTGGCGTCGGGCTTTGTGACCGAGGCGGTGCCCGACGTGAAGGCCGCGCTGGAGGGCGCGCGCGACATCATCGCCGAGGGGCTGGCCGAGAATGCCGATCTTCTGGGGCGGTTGCGCGGGCATTTGAAGCAGGTGGCGAAGATCGTCTCGAAGGTCGTGGAGGGCAAGGAGGCCGAGGGGGCGAAGTTCTCGGACTATTTCGCGCATGTGGAAGCTTGGGCCGGGGCGCCTTCGCATCGGGTTCTGGCCATGCTGCGGGGGCGCAACGAGGGGGTTCTTGCGCTGGATCTGGAGGTGGATGCCGATGCGCCCAAGGGCGACAGCCCGGCCGAGCGGGCCTGTGGCGCGGTGCTTGGCCTGACGGGGCGCGGGCCCGGGGATGCCTGGCTGCGCGAGGCGGCGGCCTGGACCTGGCGGGTGAAGATCCGCACTTCGCTGACGCTGGATCTGATGGGCGAGATGCGCGAGCGGGCCGAGGAAGAGGCGATCCGCGTCTTTGCCCGCAATCTGAAGGACCTGCTGCTGGCGGCCCCGGCAGGGGGGAAGGCTACGATGGGCTTGGATCCCGGGATCCGCACGGGGGTGAAGGTCGCGGTGATCGACGCCACGGGCAAGGTGCTGGCGACGGAGACGGTCTATCCCTTCCAGCCCAAGAACGATCTGCGCGGCGCCCAGGTGGCGCTGGCGCAGTTGATCAGCAAGCATCGGGTGCAGCTGATCGCCATCGGCAATGGCACGGCCAGCCGCGAGACGGAGAAGATGGTGGCCGATCTGCTGGCCGTGCTGCCGGGGGCGGAGAAGCCGGTGAAGGTGATCGTGAGCGAGGCGGGGGCGTCGGTCTATTCGGCATCCGAATTGGCGGCGAAGGAGTTTCCCGGTCTGGACGTGTCGTTGCGGGGGGCGGTGTCGATCGCGCGCCGCCTGCAGGATCCGCTGGCGGAACTGGTGAAGATCGAGCCGAAGTCGATCGGCGTGGGTCAGTATCAGCATGACGTCGATCAGCACCGTCTGGGCCGGTCGCTGGAGGCGGTGGTGGAGGATGCGGTGAACGCGGTGGGGGTGGATCTGAACACCGCCTCGGCCCCGCTTCTGGCGCGGGTTTCGGGGGTGGGGCCGTCGCTGGCGGAGGCCATCGTCGCGCATCGCGATGCGAACGGGCCCTTTGCGACGCGCAAGGACCTGCTGAAGGTGGCGCGGCTGGGGCCGAAGGCCTTTGAGCAGGCGGCGGGGTTCCTGCGGATCGCGGGGGGGAAGGAGCCGCTGGATGCATCATCGGTCCATCCCGAAGCCTATGAGGTGGCACGGCGGATCGTGGCGGCCTGCGGGCGGGACATCCGGGCCTTGATGGGGGATGCGGCGGCGCTGAAATCGGTCGATCCGCGGGTCTTCGTGGATGAGCGCTTTGGTCTGCCCACGGTGAGGGACATTCTGGCGGAACTGGAAAAGCCCGGGCGCGACCCGCGGCCTTCGTTCCGGACGGCGACCTTCGCCGATGGGGTGAACGAGATTTCGGATCTGAAGCCCGGGATGATGCTGGAGGGCACGGTGACGAATGTCGCGGCCTTCGGGGCCTTTGTCGATATCGGGGTGCATCAGGACGGGCTGGTGCATGTGAGCCAGCTGGCGGACCGTTTCGTGAAGGATCCGCATGAGGTGGTGAAGGCGGGCGATGTGGTGAAGGTGCGCGTGGTCGAGGTGGATGCGGCGCGCAAGCGGATCGGCCTGACCATGCGGTCGGACGCGGCCCCGGCGCGGGATCAGGTGCGCGAGCGCGGCCCGGCCCCCGCCAAGGGCCAGCCGCCGCGCGGGCCGATGTCATCTGCCCCGAAGGCAAGCGGGGGCGGGGGCAATGCCTTTGCCGATGCGCTGAAGGGGAAGTTCACCCGCTAGGTCGTCCCCAAGGGCAGGGGGGCCGTCCGGCCCCCCCGGGCATGCGCCTTTGGCGCATGCTCCCCCCCCCCGGTGGCGCGGGCTGTTGCGGTGGGGCCAAGGCTTTGGCGGGGTGCCGGAGGGTGGGTTTTTCTGAGGGGTCGGGTCGAAGGGGCAGGGGGGCCGTCCGGCCCCCCCGGGCATGCGCCTTTGGCGCATGCTCCCCCCCCCCGGTGGCGCGGGCTGTTTCGGTGGGGCCAGGTCTTTGGCGGGGTGCCGGAGGGCGGGTATCTCTGAGGGGGCGCGTCGAAGGGGCCGGGGGGCCGTCCGGCCCCCCGACATGCGCCCTTGGCGCATGTTCCCCCCCCGGTGGCGCATGGCTTCTGGCGCGGGGATGCCTCAGGCTGCCGAGCCGCCCACGGTCAGCCCGCCGATCAGCAGGGTGGGTTGGCCCACGCCCACGGGAACCCATTGCCCGGCCTTGCCGCAATTGCCGATGCCGGGATCGAGGTTCAGGTCATTGCCGATGGCGCGGATGCCCTTGAGCGCCGTCGCCCCGTCGCCGATCAGCGTGGCGCCCTTGACCGGCGCCCCCACCTTGCCGTTCTGCACGCGGTAGGCCTCGGTGCAGGAGAAGACGAACTTGCCGTTGGTGATATCCACCTGGCCGCCGCCGAAGCCCACGGCATAGATCCCATCCTTCAGCCCGGCGAGGATGTCCTTCGGATCATCCTGGCCCGCCAGCATGTAGGTATTGGTCATGCGCGGCATGGGGATATGGGCGAAGCTTTCGCGCCGTCCGTTGCCGGTGGGGGCCACGCCCATCAGGCGGGCATTCTGGCGATCCTGCATGTAGCCCGTGAGGATACCATCCTCGATCAGCACGTTCCGGCCCGAGGGCGTGCCTTCATCGTCGATCGAGATGGAGCCGCGCCGGTCGGGGAGGGTGCCGTCGTCCAGCACCGTGACGCCGGGCGCGGCGATGCGCTGGCCCATGAGGCCCGAGAAGGCCGAGGTCTGCTTGCGGTTGAAATCGCCTTCGAGGCCGTGACCGATGGCTTCGTGCAGAAGGATGCCGGGCCAGCCGGGGCCGAGGACGACATCCATCACGCCCGCGGGGGCGGGGACGGCGTCGAGATTGACCAGCGCGATGCGCAGCGCCTCTTGCACCATGGGTTGCCAGCGGGCGCGGTCCATCAGGGCGGCAAGGCCGAAGCGGCCGCCGCCACCCATGCCGCCCTGTTCGCGCCGCCCGGCCTGTTCGACGATGACCGAGACATTGAGCCGGGCCATGGGCCGGATATCGGCAAGGCGAAGGCCCTCGGGGCGCAGGATTTCAACCTCTTGCAGCCCGGCGGAGAGGGTGGCGGAGACCTGCACGACGCGCGGATCGAGGGCGCGGGCATAGGCGTCGATCTCTTTCAGAAGGTCGAGCTTTCCGGCGAAGGCCGCATCCGCCATCGGATCGGCATCGCCATAGAGCCGGCGGTTCGTGCCCTGCGGCCCCTGCGCCAGCGTGCCGCCGCCATCGCCCACGGCAAGGCGTGCCGTCTGCGCCGCGCGGCGCAGCGATCTTTCGGAGATTTCGGTGGAATGGGCATAGCCCGCCACCTCGCCCCGGACGGCGCGCAGGCCGAATCCTTCGGAGGCATCATAGGCAGCGGTCTTGATGCGGCCGTCATCGAGAACGATCGCCTCGGACCGCTTGCGTTCCAGAAAAAGCTCGCCATCCTCGGCGCCCGCGGTCGCCTCGCGCAGGATGGCGAGGGCGGTTTCCTCGTCCAGCGCCGTTTCGAAGGGGCGGAATGGCGCGTCGGTCATCTGAGGGCGTCCTTGATCTGTGTCAAACGGCGCGCATTTGCCGCAATGGTTTGGCTTGCCGCGCAGCCCCTAATATGGTTTCAAGCGAAGCGGAAACAACGGGATTCTGTGTGTCGGCCGGTTGCGGGCCGCATATGGGAAAAAAGCAGCGGCGACAGGCCGCGCACTCGAACGGGAAAAGAACATGCGTCTTCTGACCACTTTCAAGGCTGTGGCCGCCATCGGCACCGGTTCGCTTCTGTCCAGCGCGGCCTTCGCGCAGGGGCTTGAGGTCGTGGGCGAGCCCTTGCCGCAGAAAATGGGCTTTCAGCCCGCGGCGACGGAGCTTGCACGCGATCTGCAGGGGCTGGATCACATGATCCTGGTGATCATCACGGTGATCACGATCTTCGTGACCGCGCTGCTGATCTGGGTGATGATCCGCTACAACGAGAAGGCCAACAAGACGCCGGCCACCTTTACCCACAATTCGCCGCTGGAAGTGGCCTGGACGGTGGTGCCGATCCTGATCCTGGTGTTCATCGGGGCGTTCTCGCTGCCGGTGCTGTTCAAGCAGCAGGAGATCCCCACGGCCGACATCACCATCAAGGTGACCGGGAACCAGTGGTTCTGGTCCTATGAATATACCGACAACGGCGTGACCGAGGCCGCGGATGCCGCGCCGATCGCCTTTGACAGCTTCATGCTGGCCAAGGAAGACCTGGCGGCCCATGGCTATGCCGAGAACCAGTATCTGCTGGCCACCGATACGGCCGTCGTGGTGCCGGTGGGCAAGACCGTGGTGATGAACGTGACGGCCGCGGACGTGATCCATTCCTGGAAGATCCCGGCCTTTGGCGTGATGCAGGACGCGGTGCCGGGCCGTCTGGCGCAGCTGTGGTTCAGCGCCGAGCGCGAGGGCATCTATTTCGGCCAATGCTCGGAACTCTGTGGCAAGGACCATGCCTATATGCCGATCACGGTG
Organism: Paragemmobacter kunshanensis; assembly: GCF_011059185.1. Lineage (GTDB taxonomy): Bacteria > Pseudomonadota > Alphaproteobacteria > Rhodobacterales > Rhodobacteraceae > Paragemmobacter > Paragemmobacter kunshanensis. The sequence continues at coordinate 39,708 of NZ_JAALFE010000018.1, forward strand.
AAGGTCGTGTCCGAAGCGGCCTATGCCGCCTGGGTGGCCAAGGCCGAGGCCGGGGATGTGATGCTGTCGGATGCCGATCTGGCGCAGCCGGTGGCGCTGGCATCGAACGACTGAGTGTCGGCAGGAAATGGCAGGGGCTGCCCCGGATTTGCCTCCAGGGCCTTTCCCCCACCTTGAGGACGTAGCGCATGAGCGACATTCGCGCCTTTGAACAGCCCGGCGAGGCAGGCTTTGGCGATTACGTGCAGCTTCTGAAGCCGCGCGTGATGTCGCTTGTCGTCTTCACCGCGCTGGTGGGGCTGCTGGTCGCGCCGGTGGCCGTGCATCCGGTGATCGCCTTCGCGTCGATCCTGTTCGTGGCGCTGGGGGCCGGGGCCTCGGGCGCGCTGAACATGTGGTGGGATGCCGATATCGACGCGGTGATGCGGCGCACCAAGGGCCGCCCGGTTCCCGCCGGAAAGGTGGAGGCGGGCGAGGCGCTGGCGGTCGGGCTGGCGCTTTCGGGGCTTTCGGTGGTGATGCTGGGGCTGGCGGCAAACTGGCTGGCGGCGGGGCTGCTGGCGTTTACCATCTTCTTCTATGCGGTGGTCTATTCGATGTGGCTGAAGCGGTCGACGCCGCAGAACATCGTGATCGGCGGGGCCGCGGGGGCCTTTCCGCCCATGGTGGGCTGGGCCTGTGCGACGGGCAGCGTGTCGATCGAAAGCCTGCTGATGTTCGCGCTGATCTTCATGTGGACGCCGCCGCATTTCTGGGCGCTGGCGCTGTTCATGAAGGATGACTATTCCAAGGCCGGGGTGCCCATGCTGACGGTGACCCATGGCCGCAAGGCCACGCGCAACCATATCCTGGTCTATACGCTGCTGCTTGCCCCGGTGGCGGTTGGCGCGGCCTTCACGTCGATCGGCGGGCCGATCTATCTGACGGCGGCGGTGCTGCTGAATGCCTGGTTCATCCTCGGGGCTTGGCGGATCTGGCGGCGGGACGAGGCGGTTGCCGAGGCGGATTCCTATGCTGTCGAGAAATCGGTGTTCCGCTTTTCGCTTTACTACCTGTTCCTGCATTTCGGGGCCTTCCTCGCCGAGGCGGCGCTGCGGCCTTATGGTCTGGGGGGCTGGTGATGGCTGCCTTTCCGCCCGAACATGAATTGCACAAGCGGCGGCTGGGCCGGAATGTGGGCGTCGGCGTGACGCTGGGCCTGTTCATCGTGCTGGTCTTTGCGCTGACGGTGGTGAAGGTCACGCGGGGGGATCCGATGCAGGCCTTCGATCACTCGGTCCGCCCGGAAATGGCGACGGAGGAGGGGCAATGAAGGGACAGAACCGCACGGCGATCTATCTGGTGGGGGTCGCTGTCACGATGGCCTCGTTGTCCTTCGCGGCGGTGCCCTTCTATGACTGGTTCTGCCGGGTCACGGGCTTTGGCGGCACGACGGGCGTGGCGACGGCTGCGCCGGGCACGATCCTGGACCGGACCGTGGTGGTGAAGTTCGACGCCTCGACCGAGCGGGGGATGCCCTGGGAGTTCCGCCCGGTGCAGCGCGAGATGACGGTGCGGATCGGCGAGAATGCGCTGGCCTTCTATGAGGCCTACAACCCCACGGATCGCGTGGTGGCGGGCACGGCAAGCTATAACGTCGCGCCGGATGCGGCGGGGGGCTATTTCGACAAGATCGCCTGCTTCTGCTTTACCGAACAGGTGCTGCAACCCGGTGAGCGGGTGGAGATGCCGGTGTCCTTTTTCGTCGATCCCGCGATGGTGCAGGATCCGGAAGGCGCCTTCGTGAAAGAGATCACGCTGTCCTATACATTCTACGAAACACCCCTGCCCGAGGAACAGGCCGCGCTTGCCGTGCCTGCGGGCGAGGCGGTAAACTGACAAAAAGAACGAGGGAACCGGAATGGCACACGCCAAGAACCACGATTACCATATCCTGCCGCCGTCGATCTGGCCCTTCCTCGGGGCGGTATCGGCCTTTGTCATGCTGTTCGGCGCCGTGCTGTGGATGCATGGCAACGGGCCGTGGCTGGGGCTGATCGGCCTGGTGGGCGTGCTTTACGTGATGTTCGGCTGGTGGGCCGATGTGGTGAAGGAAAGCCAGGTCGGCGATCACACCCCGGTGGTGCGGATCGGTCTGCGCTATGGCTTCATCATGTTCATCATGTCGGAAGTGATGTTCTTCGCGGCGTGGTTCTGGTCCTTCTTCAAGCATGCGCTTTACCCGATGGGGCCGGACAGCCCGGCGATCGACGGGGTCTGGCCGCCGGCCGGGATCGAGACCTTCGATCCCTGGCACCTGCCGCTGATCAACACGCTGATCCTGCTCTGCTCGGGCGCGGCGGCCACCTGGGCGCATCATGCGCTGGTGCATGAGAACAACCGCAAGGATCTGGTGAACGGTCTGGCGCTGGCCATCGTGCTGGGCGTGCTGTTCACCTTCTTCCAGGCCTATGAATACAGCCATGCCGCCTTCGGCTTTGCCGGCAACATCTATGGCGCGAACTTCTTCATGGCGACGGGCTTTCACGGCTTTCACGTGCTGATCGGCACGATCTTCCTGATCGTCTGCCTGATCCGGGCGATGAAGGGGCATTTCACCCCCGAGAAGCATATCGGCTTCGAAGCCGCGGCCTGGTACTGGCACTTTGTCGACGTGGTCTGGCTGTTCCTGTTCGCCTCGATCTATGTCTGGGGCCGCTGAGCCCCTGGCATGAACGAGGCCCGGGGGGCGGCGCCCCGCCCCCCGACCCTTGGAAGGCGCGGACCCGGGCGGGTGCGCGCCTTTCCTTTTGACCGGAGTGAGACGGATGCTGCGCAGAATGATCTTTCCCCTGGTGATCGGCCTGGTGGGCGGCGGCATCCTGATTTCGCTGGGGATATGGCAGGTGCAGCGTCTGGCCTGGAAAGAGGCCGTGCTGGCCGAGATCGCGGCCCGGATCACGGATGCGCCGGTGGCGCTGCCGGCGGACCCTGACCCGGCGACGGATCGCTATCTGCCGGTTGTGGCAGAGGGGCGGTTCACCGGGGAACATCTCGATGTGCTGGTCAGCCGCAAGCAGATAGGGCCCGGGGTGCGCGTGGTGGAGGTCTTCGAGACCGGAGAGGGCCGCCGGGTTCTGGTGGATCGGGGTTTCGTTCCGCAGGATGCGCGCGGGGCGGCGCGGATGTCCGGGCCTGCGCGGGTAGAGGGCAACCTGCACTGGCCGGAAGAGACGGATGGATTCACCCCCCCGCCGGATGGGCAGACGGGCCTGTGGTTCGCCCGGGATGTCGCGGCCATGGCGGCGGCGCTGGATGCGGAGCCGACATTTATTGTCGCGCGCAGGCCAACCGGCGGCGGGATCGAACCGATGCCTGTCGACACTTCGGGTATTCCCAATGACCACATGAACTATGCGATCACATGGTTTTCGCTGGCGGCCGTCTGGCTGGGGATGACAGCGTATCTTCTGTGGCGTATCAGGCAGCGAAGGGCATGAAGGCGTGGCTATGAACTATATCTCGACCCGTGGTGCTGCACCGGTTCTGACATTCGGCGAAGCGATGATGACGGGGCTGGCCCGGGATGGCGGGCTTTATGTGCCGCAATCCGTGCCGACCCTGTCGAAGGAGGCCATCGCCGCGATGGCGGGGCTGCCCTATGAGGAGATCGCCTTCCGCGTGATGCGCCCCTTTCTGGGCGACACCTTTGGCGATGACGAATTCCGCGGCCTGATCGCCCGGGCCTATGCGGGGTTCGGCCATGACGCCCGCGCGCCCCTGGTGCAGCTTGGCCCGAACCATTTCCTGCTGGAGCTGTTCCACGGGCCCACGCTGGCCTTCAAGGATTTCGCCATGCAGCTCATCGGGCAGATGATGCAGGCGGCGCTGGCCAAGACAGGGGAGCGGATCACCATCGTGGGGGCCACCTCGGGCGATACGGGATCGGCCGCGATGGAGGCGTTCCGGGGATTGGCGAATGTCGACCTGTTCATCCTTTACCCGCATGGCCGGGTATCCGAGGTGCAGCGACGCCAGATGACGACGCCGGTTGAATCCAATGTCCACGCGCTGGCCATCGACGGCGATTTCGATGATGCCCAGGCGCGCGTGAAGGACATGTTCAACGATTTCGCCTTCCGCGATGGCGTGCGGCTGGCGGGGGTGAATTCGATCAACTGGGCGCGGGTTCTGGCGCAGGTCGTCTATTACTTCAGCAGCGCCGTCTCGCTGGGTGCGCCGCATCGCGCCGTCAGCTTTACCGTGCCGACGGGCAATTTCGGCGACATCTTCGCCGGATACATCGCGCGCAGGATGGGGCTGCCGATCGAGAAGCTGGTGATCGCGACGAACCAGAACGACATCCTTGATCGTGCCATGCGGACGGGCGGCTATGTGACGGATGGGGTGCGCCCCTCGATCAGCCCGTCGATGGATATCCAGGTGTCGTCGAATTTCGAACGCGCGCTGTTCGATGCCTATGGCCGCGACGGGGCGGCGGTGGCGCAACTGATGGCCGAGTTGAAGGCGGGCGGGTTCCATATCAGCCAGGGCGCGCTGGAGATGCTGCGCGCGACCTTTGCCTCGGGCCGCTGTTCCGAGGAAGAGACGGTGGCGACGATCCGGTCGGCCTTTGCCCGGACGGGCGAGGTGCTGTGCCCGCATTCCGCGGTGGGGGTGAAGGTGGCCGAGGAACATCTGGGCGCGGCCCCGATGATCACGCTGGCGACGGCCCATCCGGCCAAGTTTCCCGATGCGGTGGAAGGGGCGATGGGCACGCGCCCGGCGCTGCCGCCCCGGATGGCCGATCTGTTCGACCGCCCCGAGCGGGTGACGCGGGTGGCCAATGACCTGGCGGCGCTGCAGGGCATCATTCGTGAAAGGATCGGCGGTTGAGCCTGAAGATCACCACGCTTTCCAACGGCTTCCGCATCGTGACGGAGGATATGCCGGGCCTTCTTTCCGCATCGGCGGGGATCTGGGTCACGGCAGGCGGGCGGCATGAGCGGGCCGAGCAGAACGGCATCGCGCATTTCCTGGAACATATGGCCTTCAAGGGGACGGAGAAGCGGTCGGCCCTGCGCATCGCCGAAGAGATCGAGGATGTGGGCGGCTATATCAACGCCTATACCAGCCGCGAGATGACGGCCTATTACGCCCGCGTCCTGTCGCCCGATGTGGGGCTGGCCCTGGATGTGATTTCGGACATCGTGCTGAACCCTGTCTTCGACCCGAAGGAGATCGAGACGGAGCGCCATGTCATCCTGCAGGAAATCGGGCAGGCGCTGGATACGCCCGATGACATCATCTTTGACTGGCTGCAGGAGGTTTCCTATCCCGATCAGCCCTTCGGCCGCACCATTCTTGGCCCGGCCGAGCGGGTTTCGGCCTTTGGGCAGGGCGATCTGCGGGCCTTCGTGGGCGAACATTACGGCCCCGACCAGATGATCCTTGCCGCTGCCGGGGGCGTGGACCACGATGCCATCGTGCGGCAGGCCGAGGCGACCTTCGGTCATCTGAAGCCGGTGGGCAACGCGACCCTGCAGCCCGCGCGCTTTGCCGGGGGCGAGCGGCGCGAGATCAAGGATCTGGAGCAGGTCCATGTGGCGCTGGCCTTTGAAGGGCCGGGCTACCGCGCGCCGGATGTCTATGCAGCCCAGGTCTATGCCACGGCGATGGGGGGCGGCATGTCGAGCCGACTGTTCCAGAAGATCCGCGAGGAGCGGGGGCTTTGCTATTCGATCTTCGCCCAGTCCGGCGCCTATGAGGATACCGGGCAGATCACCGTCTATGCAGGCACCTCGGAAGAGGAGATCGGCGATCTGGTGGGCCTGACGATGGACGAGTTGAAGCGCGCCGCCGAAGACATGACCGAGGCCGAGGTGAACCGCGCCCGGGCGCAGCTGAAGGCCGGGCTTCTGATGGGGCTGGAAAGCCCGTCAAGCCGGGCAGAGCGCAATGCGCGGCTCTTGTCGATCTGGGGCCGGGTGCCCGGGGTGGAAGAAACGGTTGCCAAGATCGACGCGGTTTCCGTGGGCGATGTCAGGGCCTACGGAGAGCGTCTGGTGGGTGCGAAGGCGGCGATGGCGCTTTATGGGCCGGTCGGTGATGCGCCCGATCTGGAGGCAGTCAAGGCAAGGCTTGCCGCCTGATGCTGGGGCTGCACCGCAAGGCCAGGATCGAGACCGAGCGGATGACGCTGCGCCTGCCGCAACATGCGGACTGGAAGGCCTGGGCCGCGCTGCGGCAGGAGAGCGAGGCCTTCCTGACGCCATGGGAGCCTGTCTGGGCCGGGGATCACCTGACGCGGCGGGCCTTTACCAACCGCGTCTACTGGGCGGCGCGGGCCGAGGGGCAGGGGGCGGCGCTGCCCTTGATGATGATCCGGCGCGAGGATCAGGCGCTTCTGGGGGCGATCACGCTGGACAATATCCGGCGGGGCCCGGCGCAGGCGGGGACGCTGGGCTATTGGATTGGCGAAAGATTTTCGCGGCGCGGCTACATGCGCGAGGCGATCCTTGCCGTGGTGCATCATGCCTTTGCGGTGATGGACCTGAGCCGGATCGAGGCGGCCTGCCTGCCGGAGAATGCGGCCTCGCGCGGGGTGCTGGAGAAGTGCGGCTTCAAGTATGAGGGCGTCGCGCAGAGCTATCTGCAGATTTCCGGGCGGTGGCGGAATCATGTGCTTTATTCGGCGCTCAGGACGGATCGGCGCGGCCGCACCGATGTGGGCTGACGCCCGTTTCCCCCGAGGTTGACGAAAGCGTGAAGCGGCGCGGCTCTTGCCCCGTGGCAGGCTGGTGCATCTTGTTCCGCATCAGCCGTGAGGGAGGAAGGGACCATGCCGCATCCGGTGCAGGGGATTGTGCAGCAGATCGTGCATGGGGGCACGGCCCGAAAGGGCCGTTTCCCCCTGATCCCGGGACTGCGGCAGGGTGGGGCGGTGGTCGGCGCTGCCCTCCTGGCTGCGATGTCCGCCCTTGCCCTGCCTGCCTCGGCACAGGAGCGGATACCCTCCAACTGTTTTGCGCTGGCGCAAGGGCCGGTCTCGCCCGAGCGGGTATGGCGCGCGGCGATCGGGGCGCCGGTTGCAGCGGGGCATGTGCGCATCCGCTATCTCGACCATGCCAGCTTTGCCATCGAGGCCGAGGACGGCACCCTTGCCGTGACCGACTATACGGGCTTCATCGGCAATCCGGATGTGGTGCCGGATGTGGTGACGATGAACAACGCCCATTCCACCCACTGGACGAGCAATCCCGATCCGCGCATCCCGCATGTCCTGCAGGGCTGGCCGCAGGAGGGGCAACCCGCCTTTCACGAACTGGACCTCGGCTCCATGCTGGTGCGCAATGTCACCACGGATACGCGCGGCCCCTTTGGCGAGGGCGCGCGGGCGGATGGCAATTCGATCTTCGTCTTCGAGGCGGGGGGCCTGTGCATCGGGCATCTGGGGCATCTGCACCAGATCCCGGATGATGCACAATATGCCTCGATCGGGCGTCTGGATGTGGTGATGGTGCCGGTGGACGGGGGATATACCATGTCCACCGAAGCGATGAGCGAGGTGGTGCGCAGGCTGCGCGCCTCGGTCGTCATTCCGATGCACTGGTTTTCGGGGGCCTCGCTGGTGACCTTTCTGGAAGAGATGGAGGGCCAGTTCCAGGTGGTGGACGTAGGCGGGCCGGAGCTGGACCTTTCGCTGCAGGATCTGCCGGGGCGGCCCACGATCATGGTGCTGGAGCCGGACTTCATCCCCTAGGGTCTTTCCGGGCCTTGGGGCTTGGGATAGGAGGGCATCGAAGGAGATCTGCCGATGCTGAACCCCGCCGATGCTGCCTTTGTCGCCCGACTGGCCGCCCTGCTGCCCGAGGGCCGCCTGCGCGATGCCGAGGCGCGCTATCTGGAAGAGCCGCGCGGGCGCTGGAGGGGGCAGGGCGGGGTGCTGGCCTTGCCACGGTCCACCGCCGAGGTGCAGGTCGTGGTGCGCGCCTGCGCCGAGGCGCGGGTGGGGATCGTGCCATGGGGCGGGGGGACGGGCCTTGTCGGCGGGCAGATCCAGGAAGAGGGGCCCGCGCCGGTGATCCTGTCGCTGGAGCGGATGGCGGCGCTGCGCGGGATATGGGCCGACGAGAACGTGATGGAGGTGGAGGCGGGGATGACGCTGGCCGCCGTGCAGGAGGCGGCGGAAGGGGCGGGGCGGATGTTCCCCCTGTCGCTGGCCAGCGAGGGCACGGCGCGGATCGGCGGGGTTCTGGCCACGAATGCGGGCGGGATCGGCGTGCTGCGCCATGGCAATGCGCGTGACCTGTGCCTTGGGGTCGAGGCGGTGCTGGCGGATGGGTCGGTGCTGGGCGGGCTGAAGCGGCTGCGCAAGGACAATATGGGCTATGACCTGCGCAACCTGCTGATCGGGGCCGAAGGCAGCCTTGGCATCATCACCGCGGCGGTGCTGCGGATGGTGCCGCGCCCGGCGGTGCAGGTGACGGCGCTCCTGGTGGTGGATGATCCGGCGGCGGCGCTGCGGCTCTTGACGCTGTGCCAGACGCGGCTGCCGGGAATGGTGTCGGCCTTCGAATTGATCAAGCGGACCGGGTTCGAATTTCTGGCCGAGACCCTGCCCGAGATCGGCTGCCCCTTCCCGGTGGTGCCGGATTGGTGCGTGCTGCTGGAACTTGGCCTGCCGTCGGGATTCGAGGCCGAGGAGGCGATGGCCGGGATCTATGCCGAGGCCGATGAGGCGGGGCTGGTGCGGGACGGGGTGATCGCGGCTTCGGAAAGCCAGCGCCAGGGGATCTGGCGCATCCGCGAGACGATCCCCGAGGCGAACCGGCTGATCGGGGCGGTGTCGTCGCATGACATCTCGCTGCCGCTGAGCGAGGTGGCGGGGTTCATCGCGCAGGCGGATGCGGCGCTGGCGGCGATGGGGACCTTCCGCATCAACTGCTTTGGCCATCTGGGCGATGGCAACCTGCATTACAACGTCTTTCCGGCACCGGGCCGCAGCCGCCGCGATCACGAAGGGCAGCGCGACGCGATCAAGACCTGCATTCACGATCTGGTGGACGGGATGGGCGGGTCGGTCAGTGCCGAACATGGCATCGGGCGGCTGAAGGTGGGGGATCTGGAACGCTATGGCGATCCGGGCAAGCTGGCGGCGATGCGGGCGGTGAAGCGCGCGCTGGATCCGCTGGGCATCCTGAACCCCGGCGCGGTGCTGGGGCAGGGCGGAATTTGACGCAAATTCCGCGCCGTTTTCTGACGCAGAAAACGGGCTTCTTGCGGCGTGCCCGGTGCGGGGCCCGGAATTTGTGTCAAATTCCGGCGCGTTTTCTGTGTCAGAAAACGCCTTGCGGAACGGTTGGAAGATGGGAAGTGCAGGTTTCTGTTGCCAGGTACCTGCGAACCCCGCCTTACGCGGCTAAGCGCAAGGGCTTATGTTTGGTATTGCGAGCCGCTTACGCAGCCAGCGCCACCGGAGCACGGTTGTCATTGGCAACTGTGATCTTGGACCGATAACGGTGGTACCTCACCGAGCGAAAGCTGGCCTCTTTGAACGTTCGTCGATCCTGTTTCGGCCCCTTACCCCCGCAATGACCGGGTGTTCTGGTGGAGCCGCCGGGTACCGCCCCCGGGTCCGAGCCGTCTATTACAGGTGCGTTTATCGCCATAGTCCGGGTTGCCCCGGACAGGAGCAGATATAGGGGCCGGGCGGGCGGGCCGCAAGTCATTCCGCGGCAAATGAAAGACGCCCGGGGTTGCCCCCGGGCGCCCTGTCGGTTCGCTGCGGCCGGATCAGAAGCCCGCCTTGATGTTCTCGAACTCCTGGATCATCCTTTCGCGGAATTCGGCACTGACCGGGGTCTGCGCGAGAAGCGTCGTGGTGACCGGATCCACGAAGGCGGCCTTCAGTTCATCCTGCGAGACTTCGGCCATGGCGGCGTTGTTGGAATGGGCATAGCCCAGTTCATCGAGCAGGGTCTTGGCCGAGCCATGGGCGAGCAGCGAATTGATGAAGTCATAGGCCTTGTCTTCCGACCCGGGCGCATCCTTCATGTTCACATAGCCGCAGAACCAGGTCGAGGCGCCTTCTGCCGGGCTGCGGTTGAAGCCGACGGGGAAGCCTTCGGCCTGCAGGAGCGCCACGCCGTCGTTCCAGGACCAGGCGACGAGCACCTCGCCCGTGGCCATCAGCTGCGACAGTTCCGACGGATCGGCCCAATAGGCGCGGACATTGGGATGGACGGTGCGCAGCCAGTCGGCGGCGGCCTGGAACTGTTCGTCCGTCACGTTGTCCCAGCTGGTGACGCCGGTGGCGAGGAAGGCCAGGGCCCAGATGTCATCGGAATTGTCCGGCAGCGAGATCCGGCCCGCATATTTCGGATCGGCAAAGACCTTGAGCGAGGCCACGTCTTCGGCCGGGACTTCGGTCGAGTTGTAGGCGACGGCGGTATAGGCATAGTCGGTCGGCACGAACCAGACGCCGGCATCATCCTTGACCACGGCGGAGTTCAGGAGGACCGGGTTGATATTGGCGAATTCGGGGATGCGGCTGATATCCCAGGGTTCGATCAGCCCGGCATCCTTGTAACGCGGCAGGCTGGCCACGCAGGGATGGGTGACGTCGGACTTGAAGCCGGAGGAAACCTTCTGGAAGGCTTCGTCATCATCGGCGAAGAAGGAATAGGTGGGTTTCTCGCCATGCTTGGCGACATAGTCGGTCAGGACGCCGTCGATTTCCCAGCCGGCCCAGTCGAAGACCGTCATCTCGGCATCGGCGGCACGGGCCGCCGAGGACAGGAGCGTGACGGCCGCCGCGGTGGCGAGGAGCATACGGTTCATTTTCATCAAGTTTTCCTCACTGCTGTTTGGCCGCGCCTTTTCCATGCCTGCGGCCGATGCGTTGACGCTAGATCAGCGATGGGTCAGTCTCAACCCCCTAAAGCAGATTGGAATTCCCTGCCGCCACGGCAAGGGGAGGGTGGCGGAAAAGCTGCGGAACCATCCGCAAATGCCTGTTCGGCAGGCAGGTGTGGCCGTACCGCGGGCATGCGAGGGAGAGGCGGGATGTTCAGGGCGCTGGTGGTGGACAGGGATGCGGGCGGTGCGACGCATGCGGCGGTCAGGAGGCTGGAGGAGCGGGATCTGCCCGAGGCCGAGGTGACGGTGGCAGTCGCGCATTCGACGCTGAATTACAAGGATGCGCTGTGCATGGGATCGGGGGGCGGGATGGTGCGGGTCTGGCCGCATGTGCCGGGGATCGACCTTGCGGGCGTGGTGGAGGCATCGGGCGATCCGCGCTATCGGCCCGGCGACAGGGTGGTGCTGACGGGGTGGCGGGTCGGCGAAAACTGGTGGGGTGGCTATTCGGAGCGGGCGCGGGTGCGGGCGGACTGGCTGGTGCCGCTGCCCGAGGGGATGACGACGCGGCAGGCCATGGCGGTGGGCACGGCCGGGTTCACCGCGATGCTGGCGCTGATGGCGCTGGAGGAGCAGGGGCTGAGCCCGGATCAGGGCGAGGTTCTGGTGACCGGGGCGGCGGGGGGCGTGGGGTCGGTCGCGGTGGCGCTGCTGGCCGGGCAGGGCTATTCGGTGGCCGCCGTGACGGGGCGGCCCGGGACGGAGCCCTATCTGCGGGCGCTGGGGGCGGCGCGGATCATCCCGCGCGCGGAACTGGCCGAGACAGTGGCCAAGACGCTGGAATCCGAGATCTGGGCGGGCTGCATCGACAATGTGGGCGGGGCGATGCTGGCGCGGGTGCTGGGGCAGATGAAGGCGGGGGCTTCGATCGCGGCGGTGGGTCTTGCGGGGGGAACGGAACTGCCGGCGAAGGTGTCGCCCTTCATCCTGCGGGGGGTGAACCTGCTGGGGATCAATTCGGTGCTGGTGCCCTATGAACGTCGGGTCAGGGCATGGGCGCGGATCGCGCGGGATCTGCCGATGGACAAGCTGGAGGCCATGACGCAGGACTGTGGCCTTGGCGACCTGCCGGAGCTGGGGCAGGCCATCCTGCGGGGCGAGGTGCGGGGGCGTGTCGTGGTGGATGTGACGCGCTGACGGGGCCGCGTTCCGGTGCGGCAGGGGCTTGAGCGGCAGACGGTGCCGCGCTAGCAAGGGCGCCGAGGGGTGCCGAACCCCTCTGCCCCGGGAAGAGACAGTCGCGGGGCTGGCTGGAAGACCTGCCACGGACCGGGACTGCCCGCCCGTGCGGGGCATGTCCGGGTTCGGTTGGACCTGAACCTTGAAGGGATGCCCCTGATGACCGCGCTTGATCTTGATTTCGTCCGTTCGCAATTCCCGGCCTTCCAGTCGCCGGTGCTGTCCACCCATGCCTTTTTCGAGAATGCGGGCGGATCCTTTCCCTGCCGCGCCGTGGTGGAGCGGCTGCATCGCTTTTACACCGATCGCAAGGTGCAGCCCTATGCGCCCTATCCGGGCGCGCAGGCGGGCGGCGCGGAGATGGACGAGGCGCGGCTGCGTCTGGCCGGGATGATGGGGGTGGCGCGCGAGGAAGTGTCCTTTGGCCCCTCGACCAGCGCCAATACCTATGTGCTGGCGCAGGCGGTGCGCAAATGGCTGGCGGGCAAGGGGCTGGCCATCGTGGTGACGGATCAGGACCATGAGGCCAATTCGGGGGTCTGGCGGCGGCTGGCCGATGAGGGGATCGAGGTTCGCGAATGGAAGCTGGACCCCGAGACCGGGTCGCTGGATCCGGCGGACCTGCGGGCGCTGCTGGCCGATGGCAAGGTGCGGCTGGTCTGTTTTCCGCATTGCTCCAACGTGGTGGCCGAGTTGAACGATGTGACGGCGATCTGCGCCCTTGCGCGCGAGGCAGGGGCGCGGACGGTGGTGGACGGGGTCAGCTATGCGCCGCACGGCTTTCCGGACATTCCCGCGCTGGGCTGCGATGTCTATCTTTTCTCGGCCTACAAGACCTATGGGCCGCATCAGGGGATCATGGTGATCCGTGAAGCCTTTGGCATGGAATTGCCGGGGCAGGCGCATTTCTTCAACAATGACACGCTTTACAAGCGGTTCACCCCGGCGGGGCCGGATCATGCGCAGATCGCGGCCTGTGCGGGCATGGCCGATTACGTGGATGCGCTGGCGGCGCGGCATGGCATCGGCGGCGATGCGGCGGCGCGCAATCGCGGGGTGCATGATCTGATGCGGGCGCAGGAGGTGGCGGTGATCGCGCCGCTTCTGGACTATCTGGCGGCGCGAAACGATGTGCGGCTGATCGGGCCGCGCGATGCGGCCCGGCGCGCGCCGACGGTGGCGGTCGATCTGGGCCGCGCGGCGGAGCCGGTTTCGGAAGAGCTTGGGCGCATGGGGATTGCCTGCTGGGCGGGGGATTTCTATGCCGTGCGGCCGCTGACGGCGATGGGCGTCGATCTGGAGAAAGGCGTGCTGCGGATGAGCGCGGTGCATTACACCGGGGCCGAGGATGTGGCGCGGCTGATCGCGGCGCTGGACAGGGTGCTGTGATCGGGGGTGCTGTGATCCGACGGGGTGTCTTGCGCGTATCCATGGGTAAACGAAACAGAATGCGCGCATGACCTCCCCCCTGATCCTGTGGTTCCGCCGCGATTTGCGGCTGGACGACCTGCCGATGCTGACGGCGGCCCTGGCGACGGGGCGGCCTTTGATCCCCGTCTTCATCCTGGATCCCGAGACCGAGGCGCTGGGTGCTGCGGCGAAGTGGCGGCTGGGGCTGGGCGTGGCGCATTTCGCGGAGCGGCTGGCGGCGGCAGGATCGCGGCTGATCCTTCGGCGGGGGCCTGCGCGCGAGGTTCTGGCGGCGCTGGTGGCCGAGACGGGCGCGGCGGGGGTGATGTGGTCGCGGCTTTATGATCCGGCGGCCAAGGCGCGGGATGCGGCGGTGAAGTCCTGGCTGAAGGCGGAGGGGCGTCTGGGCGAAAGCCATCCGGGGCATCTGCTGTTCGAACCCTGGACGGTGGAGACCGGGCAGGGCGGGTTCTACCGGGTGTTCACGCCCTATTGGCGGGCCGTGCGGGGGCGCGATGTGGCGGCCCCGGTGCCGGCGCCTGCGCGGCTGCCCGCGCCTGAGGGTTGGCCCGCGTCGGACCGGATCGAGGATTGGCGCATGGGCGCCGCGATGCGGCGCGGCGCGGCAGTGGTGGCGGGCCATATCCGCGTTGGGGCCGAGGCCGCGCTGGCGCGGATGGAGGCCTTTCTGGCCGGGCCGGTGGCGCGCTATGACGCGGCGCGCGACCTGCCGGCAGAGGATGGCACCTCGCGCCTGTCCGAGAATCTGACCTATGGCGAGATCGGGATCCGGCGGGTCTGGCATGCGGGGATGGCCGCGCATCTGCGGGGATCGGCAGGGGCGGAGACCTTTCTGAAGGAACTGGCCTGGCGCGAATTCGCCTATCATCTGATGCATCACACGCCCCAGATCCTTGACCGGAACTGGAAGGCGGAATGGGACAGCTTTCCCTGGGCGGGCGAGGGGCCCCAGGTCGAGGCCTGGCGGCGCGGCATGACGGGCGAGCCCTTTGTCGATGCCGCCATGCGCGAGATGTATGTGACGGGCACGATGCACAATCGGGGGCGGATGATCGTGGCCTCATACCTGACCAAGCATCTGATGACGCATTGGAAGCTGGGGCTGGACTGGTTCGCCGATTGCCTGACGGACTGGGATCCGGCGGCCAATGCGATGGGCTGGCAATGGGCGGCGGGATCGGGGCCGGATGCGGCGCCCTATTTCCGCATCTTCAACCCGGCCACGCAGGTGGAGAAGTTCGATCCCAAGGGCCTTTATCGCCGCCGCTTCATCGCCGAGATGAGCCGCGCACCGGGGGCCGAGGCGATGGCTTTCTTCGCGGCGGTGCCGCTGTCCTGGGGCCTTGATCCGGGGCGGGGATATCCGGGGCGGATCGTCGATCTGGCCGAGGGCCGGGCGCGGGCGCTGGCCGCCTATGCGGGGCGCGGAGGCGGTGAGGGGTGACGCGACGTCAGGGGTGGTTTTCGCGGCACAGGCCGATCATCGGGCTGCATGAAACCCTTGAGTGCGCGGCGCGTATCTGTGACTGTTGAGCCAAAAAGAAGAAACGTGGGGAGTTCATGGACGTTCTGACCAGCATCAAGGGCCAATCGGGCCTGCCGCGATATTTTGCCCAGGCCTTTCAGGTGTTGCAGGGCATGGGGCGGGGGCGGCTTGATTTCGTGCTGCCCGACGGCCGCAGGTTCCGCGTCGATGCCCCCAAGGCCGGGCCGGTGGGCGAGGTGGTGGTGCATGACGCCGATACCTTCGCCCGTCTGATCCGTGAGGGGGATCTCGGTTTCTGCGACGCCTATCTGGACGGCTGGTGGTCCACCCCGGACCTGCAGGCGCTGATGGATCTGGTGCAACTGCCCGAGAACGACCCCGTGAATGACGGCTTTCCGGGGATGGGCCTCTTGCGGTTCTACGAGAGGATGCGGTTCTGGCTGCAATCGAACAGCCGCAGGCAGGCGAAGAAGAACATCAGCCATCACTATGATCTGGGCAATGATTTCTATCGCCTGTGGCTGGATGACACGATGACCTATTCCAGCGCGATCTTCCGGTCGGGGCAGGAAAGCCTGGAGGCCGCGCAGACCGAGAAATACAAGTCCATGGTCGATCAGATGGGGGCCAAGCCCGGCGATCATGTGCTGGAGATCGGCTGCGGCTGGGGCGGATTCGCGGAATATGCCGCGAAGGAGCGCGGCTTGCGCGTGACGGGGCTGACCATTTCGCAGGCACAATACGATTATGCCGTGGCGCGGATGGCCAAGGCGGGCCTGTCGGACCGGGTGGAGATCAAGCTGCAGGATTACCGCGACGAACGCGGCACCTATGACGGCATCGCCTCGATCGAGATGTTCGAGGCGGTGGGCGAGAAATACTGGCCGGTCTATTTCGACAGCCTGCGCGAAAGGCTGAAACCCGGGCGCCATGCCACGTTGCAGATCATCACCATCGCCGACAAGCGCTGGGAGGTTTACCGCAAGGGCGTTGATTTCATTCAGAAATACATCTTCCCCGGCGGCATGCTGCCATCGCCTTCGGTGCTGCGCGCCGAGGTGGAGCGGGCGGGGCTGAAGGTGAAGGGATCCATCGAATTCGGCGAAAGCTACAGCCTGACCCTGCGGCGCTGGCACGAGACGTTCAACACCCGCTGGGACGAGGTGGCGCGCATCGGCTTTGACGAAAGGTTCCGCCGGATGTGGAACTTCTATCTGACCTCTTGCGCGGGCGCGTTTCAGGGCGGAAACTGCGACGTAACACAGATTACCGTCACAAGACCGAGTTGAGGCCCCCCGATGCCCACCGCCGCAAAGCTGGTAGCCGCACTGTGTTTTGGCTTTCTGGCATGGGTGGTGTGCATCGTGCTGGAAGGCGTGATGCCTGACAGTCAGAGGGTGGGATATCTCTATCCCGTCTCCATCCTGCTGGCGGCCATCTGCGGGTGGTTCGTGTCGGGTGCCGCGGCGCGGGCGCGCTTTGCCGAAGCGGCGGCAACGGGGATGCGGACGGCGGTCACGGCGGCGCTGGTCGTGCTGGTGGCCTTTGCGGTGGGAACGATGTGGGATACTGCGATGCGGGGGCGCTATCGCGGGCCCATGGATGCGGTCCTGGACATCGTCCACCGCTTCCTTGAATTCGGGGGGATGATGATATCGGTTCCGGTGATCGCCACGCTTCTGATCGGCGGGGCGGTGGCGGGCATGGTGACGGAATCCGCCGGTCGGCGCTGGCGCTGATCCGGGCGGATCCGGGAAGTGACGAGGACGGATTGAACTATTTCTTCTATGGCACCCTGTGCCACGCTCCCTTGCTGGAGCGGGTTCTGGGGCGGCCTGCCGATGCCCGCGCGGCGATGCTCGCCGATTATCGTGTCGCCTGGGCGCAGGGCGGGGATCATCCGGTGATCCTGGCCGCGCCGGGGCAGGCGGCGCGGGGGCTTCTCCTTGAGGGACTGACCGAGGCCGAGGCGGCGCGGCTGGATTTCTATGAAGGCGGTTTTGGCTATGGCTGGCGCGAGACCGGGGTCACGGTCGCGACCGGGGCCGATGCCGGGCGGGTGGCCGTGGCGCGGGTCTATTTCCCCGAGGGTGCCGCGATTGCGCCAGGGGCGGATTGGGACCTGGCGGCATGGGAGGCGCGTTTCGCCGCGGCAGCGGTAGAGACGGCGGGGGATTGCATGGCGCTGATGGGCCGGATGCCCGCCGCTTCGGTGGCGGCGCGGCGCGGGCCGATGACGGTGCGCGCGGCAAGCCGCCTGCGGGCGCATCAGGGCGGGCAGGAGGCGGCGCTGCGACGCAGGGCCGGGCCGGAAGATGTCGCGGTTCTGTCGCGTGAGGCGCCCTATGCGAAATTCTTCGCGGTAGAGGATTGGCGCGTCGCCTGGCGGCAGTTCGACGGGCGGATGGGCGCGCCGGTGGAGCGGGCGGTCTTTGTGTCCTGCGATGCGGTGACGGTGCTGCCCTATGATCCGCAGCGCGACCGGGTGCTGCTGGTGGAACAGTTCCGCGCCGGGCCGATGGCGCGGGGCGATCAGGGGGCCTGGCAGCTTGAGGCGATCGCCGGGCGGATCGACCCGGGCGAAAGCCCCGAGGAGGCGGGCCGACGCGAGGCGATGGAAGAGGCGGGGTTGCGGCTGGGGGCCTTGCTGCCCGTGGCGGGCTATTATCCCAGCCCGGGGATCATCACCGAATATCTCTATTCCTATGTCGGGCTGGCCGACCTGCCCGATGGGGTGGCGGGTGTCTTTGGCGAAGCGGAAGAGGCCGAGGATATCCGCGGCCACCTGATCGGCTTCGACCGGATGATGGACCTGGTCGCCAGTGGCGAGATCGCCAATGCGCCGCTGATCCTGACGGCGCTGTGGTTGCAGCGCGAACGGGGCCGCCTGCGGGCGGGGGGCTGACCCCCGCCACGCAGGATCGCCTTACAGCGCGAGGGTGACCCAGGCCCCGTTGCGTTTCGAAGAGCGCACGCAGGCATCGACGAAGGCCACACCCTCCAGCCCCTCCTTCAGGCCCGGGAAGGTGACGGCGGGGTCAAGCGTGCTGCCGTCGCGGCGGGCAAGGATGGCGCGGGCGGCTTCGGCATAGATATTGGCGAAACCTTCCAGATAGCCTTCCGGGTGGCCGGGCGGCACACGGGTGACGCGGCCCGCTTCGGGGCCGGAACCGGCCCCGCCGCGCGTGATGCGGTATTTCGGCTGGTTCAGCGGGCCGACCCAGAGATAGTTCGGGTCTTCCTGCGCCCATTCAAGACCGGCTTTCGTGCCATAGACCCGCAGGCGCAACCCGTTCTCGCAACCCGCGGCCACCTGCGAACACCACAGCATGCCCCGCGCGCCACCCTTGTAGCGCAGAAGGACATGGCCGTTGTCATCGACGCGGCGACCGGGCACGAAGCTTTGCAGATCGGCGGCGAGGCTGTCGAGTTCCAGCCCCGTCACGAAGGCCGCCAGATTGAAGGCATGGGTGCCGATATCGCCGGTCGATCCGCCCGCCCCGGTGCGGGCAGGATCGGTGCGCCAGTCGGCCTGTTTCTGGCCCGAGGCCTCGATGGGATCGGCCAGCCAGTCCTGCGCGTATTCCACCTGCACCACGCGGATCTCGCCCAGATCGCCGTTGCGGACCATCGCCGCGGCCTGCCGGATCATCGGATAGCCGGTATAGTTGTGGGTCAGCGCGAAGACGACGCCCGACGCCTCGGCCGCCCTGGCCAGACGCTTTGCCTCGGGCAGGGTGGCGGTCAGGGGCTTGTCGCAGATGACATGGATGCCCCGGCGCAGGAACTGCATCGCCACGGGGGCATGCATGTGGTTGGGGGTGACGATGGCGACGGCCTCGATCCCGTCCTTGCGACGCGCCTCGCGCGCGGCCATCTCGGCGAAGCTGGCATAGGTTCGCCGCGGATCCACGCCAAGATCGGCGCCCGAAGCCGCGCTTTTCTCTGCGCTGGACGAGAAACAGCCGGCAACCAGTTCATATTGATCGTCAATCCGCGCCGCGATGCGGTGGACGGCACCGATGAAGGCATCGCGCCCGCCCCCCACCATGCCCAGCCGGATGCGCGGTGCCCGCGCGACATGTGCCCCGGTAATGGCCATTCCCTTGCTCTCCTGTCTTCATCTGTTCTTCAAATATCCCACGGGGGTCCGGGGGTGTGAAACCCCCGGTCCCGCAGTCTCAATCCAGGCCCAGCATCCGCCGGTTCGCGGCGCGGTCGGTGCCCGCATCGGCGAAATCGTCAAAGGCCTTCTCGGTCACGCGGATGATGTGGTTGCGGACGAAGTCCGCCCCTTCGCGCGCGCCGTCCTCGGGGTGTTTGAGGCAGCATTCCCATTCCACCACGGCCCAGCCGTCAAAGCCGTATTGCGTGAGCTTCGAGAAGATGCCGACGAAATCCACCTGCCCGTCGCCGGGGCTGCGGAAGCGGCCGGCGCGGTTGGCCCAGGACTGGTAACCGCCATAGACGCCCTGCCGTCCGGTCGGGTTCAGTTCCGCATCCTTGACGTGGAACATCCGGATCCGGTCATGGTAGATGTCGATATGTTCCAGATAATCAAGATGTTGCAGGACGTAATGCGAGGGATCGTAGAGCATGCAGGCGCGCGCATGGCCCTTCACGCGATCCAGGAACATCTCGTAGCTGGCCCCATCATGCAGGTCTTCGCCAGGATGGATTTCATAGCAGACATCCACCCCCATCTCTTCGGCATGGTCCAGGATGGGGCGCCAGCGGCGGGCGAGTTCGTCGAAGGCCTCTTCGATCAGGCCCGCCGGGCGCTGGGGCCAAGGATAGACATAGGGCCAGGCCAGCGCGCCGGAAAAGGTGGCATGGGCGGAAAGGCCCAGATTGCGTGACGCGGTGAGCGCCTTCTTCACCTGATCCACTGCCCATTCGGCCCGCGCCTTGGGGTTGCCGCGCACGGCGGGGGCGGCGAAGCCGTCGAAGGCCGTGTCATAGGCGGGGTGGACGGCGACGAGCTGGCCCTGCAGGTGGGTGGAAAGCTCTGTCACCGCAAGGCCCGCCTCGGCGGCGATGCCCTTCACCTCGTCGCAGTAATCGCGCGAGGCGGCGGCCTTTTCCAGATCGAAGAGGCGGCCATCCCAGGATGGCACCTGCACGCCCGCATAGCCGCAATCGGCGGCCCAGCGGGTGATGGATTTCCACGAATTGAATGGCGCTGCATCGCCCGCGAACTGGGCAAGGAACAGCGCGGGGCCCTTGATCGTCTTCATGTTGCCTCCCTCCCTGACGGGTTCCGCCGCATTGGGCGGAGAACCCATCGCATCTGACCGCGCCACCGGGATCGGGGCAAGAGAAATGATCCGGTCTGCGGGGCGGTCGGGTGTGCTTTGCAACTTGATCAAATCCGCCCCCGAAGGTTACCTGTCTGCGGATGTGACAGGGCAGGGTGGATGGGCAGGGCCGATGGACGAGGCTGCGACGCGGAAGATACCCTCGCATGAGGTGACCTATGGCCGGTTGCGGGACATGATCCTGTTCGGCCATCTGCTGCCCGGGCAGGCGGTGACGATCCAGGGGCTGATCCGTGATCTGGAGGCGGGCATGACGCCCGTACGCGAGGCGATCCGGCGGCTGACCGCCGAAGGCGCGCTGATGCCGCAGGGCAACCGGCGCGTCGCGGTGCCGGAACTGACGCCTGCGCTTCTCGATCAACTCGCCTTCGTGCGCCTGACGGTGGAGCCGAAGCTGGCGGAACTGGCGGGGCGGCATCTGACGCCCGCGCAGATCGACCGGCTGGAGGGAATCGATGAAGAGGTGGACCGCGCCATCCGCGCCGGAGCGGTGAGCGGCTATCTGGAATCCAACCACGCCTTCCATTTCGCGCTTTACGAGGCGTCGGACGCGCCGATCCTTGTGGATATCGCGCGGTCGCTCTGGCTGCGCTTCGGTCCGTCGCTGCGGGTGGTCTGCGCGCGCTATGGGGCCTCGGCCCTGCCGGACCGGCACGAAGAGGCGCTGGCCGCGATGCGGGCGGGCGATCACGCGGCGCTGGCGCGGGCGATCGAGAATGACATCCAGCAGGGGATCGACCAGATCCGCCAGGCCCAGGCGGAAGGCGGGGTCTGAGGCGGGATCGCCCGGCCCCGGCCCCCGGGGCCTTGCCCCGGACCCCAGGGTATTTGGACCAGGATGAAGGGCCGGAGGAAGGGTGAGTGGCGGAATTTGATCAAATTTCTTGAAGGCGGGCGGTTTTGATCATAAGGTGATCGGGAAGCCTGCCCTTCCGGCGGGCCGCTGATTCCGCGAGGGCCTTGCCATGAACATGATCACCAACCACATGCCGACCGCCGAATTGCAGGCGCTGGACGCGGCGCATCACATGCACCCGTTCACCGATTCGAACGGTCTGGCCGCCAAGGGGGCGCGGGTCATCACCCGGGGCAAGGGCGTCTGGCTGACAGACAGCGAAGGCAAGCAGATCCTGGACGGAATGGCAGGGCTGTGGTGCGTGAACATCGGCTATGGCCGCAAGGAGCTGGCCGAGGTCGCGGCGCGGCAGATGGAAGAGCTGGCCTATTACAACACCTTCTTCCAGACCACCCATGTGCCCGCCATCGCGCTGGCGGCCAAGATCGCCGAGATCGCGCCGGGCGATCTGAACCATGTGTTCTTCGCAGGCTCGGGGTCCGAGGCGAATGATACGAATATCCGCCTTGTGCGCCGCTATTGGCAGGTGAAGGGGCAGCCCGAGCGGCGCGTGATCATCGCGCGCAAGAATGGCTATCACGGGTCCACCATGGGGGGCGGCAGCCTTGGCGGCATGGCGCCGATCCATGCCCATGGCGGCAAGATCGACGGGATCGAGCATATCGACCAGCCCTATTGGTGGGGCGAGGGCGGCGAGATGGGCGAGGCGGAGTTCGGACTGGCCCGCGCCAAGCAGCTGGAAGAGAAGATCCTGGAACTGGGCGCGGACAAGGTCGCGGCCTTCATCGGGGAACCGATCCAGGGCGCGGGCGGCGTGATCGTGCCGCCGGCGACCTATTGGCCGGAAATCCAGCGCATCTGCGACAAATACGGGATCCTGCTGATTGCGGACGAGGTCATCACCGGCTTTGGCCGCACGGGCAACTGGTTCGGGTCGCAGACCTTTGGCATCAAGCCGCATATCATGACCATCGCGAAGGGGCTGTCCTCCGGCTATCAGCCCATCGGCGGGTCCATCGTCTGTGACGAGGTGGCGGCGGTGGTGGCCGAGGGGGGCGAATTCTTCCACGGCTATACCTATTCCGGCCATCCGGTGGCGGCGGCGGTTGCCTTGGAAAACCTGCGGATCATCCAGGAAGAGGGCATCATCGAGCATGTGCGCGATGTGGCCAACCCCTATCTGGCCGAACGCTGGGCGGCGCTGGCGGATCATCCGCTGGTGGGCGAGGCGAAGCTGGTGGGGCTGATGGGATCCATCGCGCTGACGCCGGAAAAGGCCAAGCGGGCGAAATTCGCGAGCGAGGCCGGGACGGTGGGCCTGCGGACGCGCGAGCGCTGCTTTGCCAACAACCTGATCATGCGCCATGTGGGCGACCGGATGATCATCTCGCCGCCGCTGGTGATCACGACCGACGAGATCGACACGCTGATCGAGCGCGCGACGAAATCGCTGGACGAAAGCTATGCCGGGCTGAAGGCCGACGGCCTTTTGGTCGCCAAGGCAGAGTAACCCGCGGATATTGTTGTGAAAGCCCGCTCCTGCCAGCAGCTGGGGCGGGCTTTTTCCGTGGCGGTGACCTTCTCCAACTTTCGTTGAAGCCAGTGGCTTTCAACCTCTGTCGGATGGTGCGCGCTGTATTCATTCGGCGATGGTCCCTGGCGGGAGGCCGTTCACCGACGCGGGCCCCATGGTTGTAATGTCGGCAGCAAACTGGAGTTTTCGAGTGCGCGTAGTAAACGGTATGCCGCTTCTTCTTGCGGCGCTGATGCTCACAGCTGGGGTGATCCCTGCCGCGGCACAGGATGTTGGAAGCACGGGTGAAGTGGAGGTCGTCGACCTTGTCGCCGAGGCGGGACCGGGTTCGGTCGAAGCCAGCGTGGACGAGGCCGCGGATGATGCCGTGGGCGATGACAGCGTCACCTTCGATCCGATTTCCGCCGAAGTCAGCAGTCCCGATCCGCTGGATATTGCGGCAGGCGGTGTGGAAGGGCCCGTCGAGGATTTCCTCGACGAAACATCGGATTACGAAGTTCTGGTCCTGACCGGCGACGATGCCGAACCGATGACCGAGGCGGAGATCGAAATGATGCTGGTCGCAACCGGGACCGGATCTGACGGGGTCATTCCCGGCTCCGGCGACGAAGAGGTTTCCCTCTCGGACCAGCCGGGTTCCAGCGACGGCGAAACCTGCGCCATGCTTCCCTTGGCAAAACGTCCGCAGATCTGCGACTGATCCACGGGATCATGTATCGATGTGCCTCGCCGGACGGGCTCCGGCGTGGCATATGGACCGGGTTGGTAAGGTGGTGCCCATGTTTCGATTCGATGTCCGCCGCATGTTCTGTGGCCCGTTCCTCGCGCTGGCGCTGATCGTCGGCCAGTCCCCGGCCCAGGCCCAAGGCAACAGCGCCGAGGCGCAGGCGGAAGAGGCGGTCGCCGCGCCCCGCGTCGCTGCCCTTGCCCGTGAAGGCTATCACGACATTACGGTGGACTGGACGTGGCTTGGCCGCTTGCGCATCACGGCCCGGCTGGAGGGCCATCGGCGCGAAATCATCCTCCACCCCACCACGGGCGAGGTGCTTCGCGACCTCTCCGTTCCGTCGGGCACAGTCTACGCGCAAGAGGATGAAGGCAGTCCTGACCCGGCCTTTGGCAGCCTGCCGCCACCAACCTCCAATGCCGCCGCCGATGTGACAGAGGATCCGTCCACGACGCTTACCCTCGACGTCGGAAGTGGCGAGATCTTCGATGCCGATCCCAGCATCTCTGCCGTGGGAACCGGTTTCGCGCCGTGAAGACCCGCGCGCTGCGCCGTTCCCGTCTTGGGCTTGGGCTGCTTGTCCTCGTGCAACTGGCCTGCGCCGTCGTGTTCACTTACGACATCCTGACCGCCTTCTTCCTGCTCCCTGCCCACACCCTCAACTGGCAGCTGCGCGAGGTGGTGGATGTGGCTGCGGCGCTGGGGCTTCTTGGCGGTGTAGCGTTGGGAACCTTTACGCTCTGGCGCGTCGTGCAGGAACGCAACGACGCTGAACGCGCGCGTGACGCCGCGGAAGACAGGTTGCGCCGTGCCTCTACCGCCTTTCGACACCTGCTGGACGAGCGGTTCGCGGCGTGGGAGTTCACACCTGCCGAACGGGATGTCGCGCTTTTCGCGCTGAAGGGCCTGTCTTTGGCCGATATCGCGCGTCTGCGGGATACGACCGAAGGCACGGTCAAGACCCAGACCAACGCAATCTACCGCAAGGCAGGGGTGACGGGCCGCCCGCAGTTCCTGTCGCTGTTCATCGAAGATCTGCTGATGGAGGAGGGTGGCCAGAAAGCCACGCCCGAGGCCGTCTCGTTCGCGTCTCTAGCACGCGCTGCGCGTTCTTGACGCGCGGCGGGACAGTGCCCCGCCGCGCGCGTTGCGCTCAGTGATCGGCTGCTGCCGCGGCGGCTTTCACACCGTCCATGTCCACCTTGGCCCCGTTGAAGAAAGCGTTCAGGACAACCGCCGCGACCGAGGCGAGCAGGATGCCGCTTTCGATCAGGGGGTGGATCTCATGCGGCATCCACATCTTGAAGTTGGGCGCAATCAGCGGGATCATCCCGAAGCCGAGGCTGACCGCGACGATGAAGAGGTTGTTGCGGTTCTTCGCGAAATCGACCCCCGCCAGAATGCGGATGCCGGTCGCTGCGACCATCCCGAACATCACCAGCCCTGCGCCGCCCAGCACCATGGTGGGCACGGATTCGACCAGCGCCCCCATCTTCGGCACAAGGCCGAGGACGATGAGGATGATCCCCCCCGCCACGCAGACAAAGCGCGAGCGGACGCCGGTCACGCCGACAAGCCCCACATTCTGCGAGAAGGAGGTATAGGGGAAGGTGTTGAAGATCCCGCCGATCAGGGTGCCGAGGCCATCGGTCCGCAGGCCCGCCGAGAGCATGGGCTGGGTCACCTTGCGCCCCGTCATGTCGCCAAGCGCGAGGAACATGCCGGTGGATTCGATCATCACCACGATCATCACCAGCGTCATGGTCAGGATCATGATCGGATCGAAGACGGGCATGCCGAAGTGGAAGGGGGTGACAAGGCCGAACCATGCGGCCTCGCCAACCTTGGAAAAACCCATGGCCCCGGTCGCCACGGCGATGATCGCGCCGATGATGATGCCGAGCAGCACCGAGATATTGGCGACAAAGCCCTTGCCGAAGCGCGCGATGAGCAGGATCGAGAGCAGCACCACAGCCGAGACGGCGATGTTGCCCAGCGGCGCATAGGCGGGGTTGTTCATCTTGGCCGCGAGCGCGAGGCCCGCGGGCATTTCCGGCAGGCCGGTCACGCTGCCTGCGGCCATGCCGTCGGTCACGGACTTGAGCCAGTCGGCATGGGCCGGATCGACGATCTGCGGCGCGGTGGGGCCGACGGGGTTGCCGAAGATCCAGTTGATCCCGATGCGCATCAGGCTGACGCCGATGACGAGGATGATGGTGCCGGTGACGACCGGCGGGAAGAAGCGGAGCATCCGGCTGATGAAGGGGGCGATCAGCATCGAGATGACGCCCGCCGCCATGATCGCGCCAAAGATGGCGCGGGCACCGTCGGAGCCGCCCTGGGCATTGGCCATGGCGACCATGGGGCCGACGGCGGCGAAGGTCACGCCCATCATCACGGGCAGGCGGATGCCGAACCATTGGGTCGCGCCCAGCGACTGGATCAGCGTGACGAGGCCGCAGACAAAGAGATCGGCCGAGATCAGGAAGGCCACATCGGCCGGTTCCAGTTTCAGCGCGCGACCGACGATCAGCGGCACGGCGACGGCCCCTGCATACATGACAAGCACATGCTGAAGGCCGAGGGTGAAGAGTTTCGGGGTCGGCAGAATTTCATCCACCGGATGGACCGATTGGGTCATGCGTCGTTTCCTTTCCCTGAGGGGGGATTATCTTCGCGCCGTCTCCGCCGCCCCCTCGGGCTTGCGGTCCGGTTAGGTTGCCGGTTCTGTGCCGGTTCTGGGCCGGTTTGCCGCCCGCGAGTCGCGGTTTCGGTGGGCGGGGACGATAGGCCCATGTCGGACCATCCGGCCTCTGGAATTTTTTGAAACTGTTTGGCGGCGGAAAAGGGGGTGAAGCCGCCGGTTTCGCCCGCATGGCTTGAGATTTCCCGCGCCCGCGCCTACACGTTGGGCAAAAGGTGAAGGACAGCCCCATGCGGATTTACAGCGATCTGGCCGAGACCATCGGCAACACGCCCCTGATCAAGCTGAAACATGCCAGCGAGATGACGGGTTGCACGATCCTTGGGAAATGCGAATTCCTCAATCCCGGGCAGTCGGTCAAGGATCGCGCGGCGCTCTACATCATCCGCGATGCTGTGGCGCGGGGGGCGTTGAAGCCGGGCGGCACGATCGTCGAGGGGACGGCGGGCAATACGGGCATCGGGCTGGCGCTGGTGGGGGCCTCGATGGGGTTCCGCACGGTGATCGTGATCCCGGAAACCCAGAGCCAGGAAAAGAAGGACATGCTGCGCCTGGCCGGGGCGGAACTGGTGCAGGTTCCGGCGGCACCCTATCGCAATCCCAACAACTATGTCCGCTATTCCGGGCGTCTGGCCGAAGCCCTGGCGCGGACCGAGCCGAACGGCGCGGTCTGGGCGAACCAGTTCGACAATGTGGCGAACCGGCAGGCCCATGTGGAGACGACGGGGCCCGAGATCTGGGATCAGACCGGGGGCAAGGTGGATGGGTTCATCTGCGCTGTCGGATCGGGGGGCACGCTGGCCGGGGTGGCCATGGCGCTGCAGCCCAAGGGCGTGAAGATCGGGCTGGCCGATCCCGAGGGGGCGGCGCTGCATTCCTTCTACACGACCGGCGCGCTTGATGCGCCGGGCAGTTCGATCACCGAAGGGATCGGGCAGGGGCGGATCACTGCCAATCTGGAAGGGCTGACCCCGGATTACAGCTATCGCATCCCCGATGCCGAGGCGCTGCCGCTGGTCTTTGACATGCTGCAGGACGAGGGGCTGTGCCTGGGTGGGTCGTCGGGCATCAACATCGCCGGGGCGATCCGCATGGCGCGGGACATGGGGCCGGGGCACACCATCGTCACCATCCTGTGCGACTATGGCAATCGCTATCAGTCCAAGCTCTATAATCCTGCCTTCCTGAAGGAAAAGGGCCTGCCGGTTCCGGCCTGGCTGGACCGCGCGCCGCGGGCGATCCCGACCGTCTTCGAGGACGCATGACGCCCGGGCGGCGGCCAGCGGCCGCAAGGATGCGCGGCGGGCTGGTTGCGCTGATCCTGGCGGGGCTGATCGGTCTTGCGCCGGGGGCGCGGGCGCAGGAGGCGACGGGGCAGGCCCCGGCGACCGAGGCTCCGGCCACCGGAGGCACTGCCACCGGAGGCACGGCAACGGGGGGCACGGCAACGGGGGGCACGGCAACGGGGGGCACGGCGACCGGGGCCGTCGTCACCACGACGACGACGCCTGCCAATCCGGCGGGGCGGGGGACGGCGGTCGTCGTGTCCAAGGGCGCGGGCAAGACCAATGCGCTGGACTATGACGCCTGGGAACGCGCGGCCGACCGGGCCGAGACGACGCTTGCCGATCCCGATATCGACAGCCGCATCATCGAGACCCTGCGCAACCAGCTTGTCGATTGGCGCGCGGCCTTTCTGGTGGCGCAGAACACCAATTCCAGCCGGATCGCCACGCTGCGCGACCAGATCGCCGCGCTTGGCCCGGCCCCCGCCGAGGGCGAGACCGAGGCCGAAGAGATCGCCCTGCGCCGCCAGCAACTGACGGATCAGCTTGTCCGCTTGCAGGCCCCCGGCATCGCCGCCGAAGAGGCCTATCGCCGCGCCGACGGCCTGATCGGCGAGGTGGACCGCATCCTGCGTGAACGGCAGGCGAGCCAGCTGATGCAGCTTTGGCCCTCGCCCATCAATCCGGCCAACTGGCCCGAGGCGCTGGCGGTCTTGCGGGATGTGACGCTGGCAGTCTGGACCGAAACCACCTTGCGCTGGATGCGGGCGGAGACGCGGCAGGGCTTTCTGGACAATCTGCCGCTGATCCTTGTGCTGGTTCTGGCGGGAACGGGCCTGATGGCGGTGGCGGGGCGGATCCTTGCCGCGGCCCAGACGCGCCTGCCCAAGCCGCGCACGCTGCGCGGGCGACGGGTGGTTTCGCTGATCGTGTCGATGATGCAGATCGTGCTGCCTACGATCGGGGCGGTGGCGATGGCGCATGCGCTGACCCTTTCGGGCATGTTCGGCCCTGTGGGCACCGCCGCCGTGGAGGCGCTGCCCGCGGTCATCTTTGCGGTGTTCACGGCCAACTGGCTGGGCACGCTGGTCTTTCCGGTGGAAGAGGGGCTGGACAGCGCCGGACTGCCCGTGCCGGAGCGCCGGGCCGAGGGCCGGTTCCTTGCGCGCAGCATCGGGCTTGTGCTGGGGGTCGAGGCGCTGCGGCAGGCCGTGCTGGCGGTGGTCAACCATTCCGATGCGGCCAGCGCGGTTTTGGGTTTCCCGGTGCTGGCGACGATGGCCGTGCTGATCTTCCGCATGGGGCAATTGCTGCGCCGCCATGTGCGCGGCGCGGTGGCGGGCGAAGAGGGCGCGACCTTCGGCCTGCGGGTTCTGGGCCTTTTGGCGCGCGGGGTGATGCTGACGGGGCTGGCCGGGGTTCTGCTGGGGGCGGTGGGCTATATCGCGGCGGCGACGGCGCTGGTTTATCCTTCGGTGATCTCGCTGGGGCTGGTGGCGGTGCTGTTCGTGGCGCAGCGCCTTGTCGGGGATCTCTACGGGCTGATCACCCGGTCGGATGCGGCGGATCAGGAGGGGCTGATCCCGGTGCTGATCGGCTTTGCGATGACGCTTGCCTCCTTGCCGCTGTTCGCGCTGGTCTGGGGGGCGCGGGCCGATGACATCACCGAGTTGTGGCAGCGCTTTCTGGCAGGTTTCCAGGTCGGGGCGACGCGGGTTTCGCCCACGGATTTCCTGATCTTCGCGATCATCTTCGCGGGCGGCTACATGCTGACGCGGCTGTTCCAGGGGGCGCTGAAAGGGTCGATCCTGCCGCGCACCAGCCTGGATCAGGGCGGGCAGAATGCCGTGATCTCGGGGACCGGCTATATCGGGATCTTCCTTGCCGCGCTTCTGGCGATCAACTTCGCGGGGATCGACCTGTCGGGCCTGGCCATCGTTGCCGGTGCGCTTTCGGTCGGGATCGGGTTCGGCCTGCAGAACATCGTGTCGAACTTCGTGTCGGGGATCATCCTGCTGATCGAGCGCCCGGTCAGCGAGGGCGACTGGATCGAGGTGGGCCCGGTGACGGGAACGGTGAAGTCGATCTCGGTCCGGTCGACCCGGATCCAGACCTTCGACAGGTCCGACGTGATCGTGCCGAATGCCGATCTGGTGACGCAGCAAGTGACGAACTGGACGCGGTTCAACCTTTCGGGCCGGCTGATCGTGGCGGTGACGGTGGCCTATGGAACGGATACCCGCAAGGTCGAGCGCGTGCTGCGCGAGATCGCCGAGGCGCAGCCCATGGCGGTGCTGAACCCGCCGCCCGCGGTGGCCTTCATGGGCTTTGGCGCGGATGCGATGAATTTCGAGATCCGGATGATCCTGCGGGATGTCAACTTCTCGCTTTCGGTGCGGACAGAGGTGAACCACCAGATCGTGGAGCGTTTTGCCAGCGAGGGGATCGAGATCCCCTTCGCACAGACCGAGGTCTATCTGCGCAATGTCGATGCGCTGGGCCGGGCGCTTCGCGGGCTGAACGGCGAGGCCGAGGAGGCGGCGCCCATGGCCCGCAGCGCAAAGCGCGCCGCGCGGGACAAGGGGGAGGAAGAATGACAGAGCCGCTGTTCCGGGCCGATGCCTATCTGCGCGAGGCCGAGGCCGAGGTGATCGGCCACACCGCCGAGGGCGGCATCCTGTGCGACCGCAGTCTGTTCTACCCCACGGGCGGGGGTCAGCCGGGGGATTCGGGCCATCTGGTCTGGTCGGGCGGACGGCTGGAGATCGCGACGGCGGTCAAGGCCGAGGGCGGGGCCATCGCGCTGGTTCCGGCCGAACCCAGCCCGCTGCCGCCGGTCGGATGCCGGGTGACGCAGCGGCTGGACTGGGGGCGCAGGCATAGGCACATGCGCATCCATACGGGGCTGCATCTTCTGTCGGTGGTGATCCCCCTGCCGGTGACCGGGGGGCAGATCGGGGCCGAACGCGGGCGGCTGGATTTCGACATGCCCGACCCGCCCGAGGATGTGCAGATGCTGGAGGACCGGCTGAATGCGCTGATCGGGCTGGACCTGCCGGTGACGGACAGCTGGATCACCGATGCCGAGCTTGAGGCCAATCCGGGGCTGGTGAAGACCATGTCGGTGCGCCCGCCGATGGGGCAGGGGCGGGTGCGGCTGGTCCGCATTGGCGAGGGCCTGTCGCAGGTGGACCTGCAGCCCTGCGGCGGCACCCATGTGGCCCGCACGGGCGAGGTGGGGCGGGTGGAAATCGGCAGGATCGAGAAGAAGGGCCGCCAAAACCGGCGGGTGACGATCACCCTTGCGGATTGACACGCAGCCCCCTTGCGCCCCCTGTCCCGCTCGCTTATGCAGTGCCCCACGGACAGTTGGCCGAGTGGTCGAAGGCGCACGCCTGGAAAGTGTGTAGGCGGGGAACCGTCTCGAGGGTTCGAATCCCTCACTGTCCGCCACTTGCCCCCGCGAAAGCGTTCTCCCGATCCGGCTGCGGCCGGATTTTTCCGTTGTTTTCGAGGGTTATGCGGGTGGGGCTGTGAACCGGCCCAAGTGCCAGCGGGGCCGAAGTCGGTCTCTCACGGCAGATATTCTCTGGAGCTGTCAACCAAGCCCGTATGGTTCAGTGAGGTAAACTACTGATTTTGTTAGCTTAATGCGTAATTCCCGCCGCAACTCTTATCGAATTCCATGCGCATAGCAAAGCGGACCGGGATCCAACCCCTCTTCATCCGTTCGCCCCAGGCTCACCTTGAGTCAACGTGCCCTCTGCCTCCCAGTCTGCGTAGCACCTCCCGTCGGCAAGCTTCCACAGTATGCGTCCGTTTGCGCTGGCTCCAATCACCGTTGCTGCGGCCGCCGAAGCTGATGTGAAACTGTAATCGCTGGCGAAGACCAGCATGCTGGCGTCAACGCGAAGGACGCCCGACTTCAGAAGCGTCTCCCGAAGCGCGAGAGTGCCCTTGGGGATAGTAGGCGTTGTGCGTGCGCGCGCCTTGGAACCTGCCTTTACGACGAAGTCGCCCGATTGAGAGATCATCATTTCCGCAGAAAAGCCTTCCCCCCTGAAAAAGAAAACCGGGCTCGGGTCGTCTGCCGTCGTAGTCAGTTGCTCCAGTGGCTCAGCTGCCCTGCCGCGCATCTCGCGGAAAAGATCCCAACCAAGCGCACCGACAAGTGTCTTGGTCTGGTCGACGAACTCTTCCATCGCCGCCCTGTCGGGCAGCGGGAGCTTGCCAGCATCTTCGGACGGACGTTTGCTGTTCGGGACATGCCACCGTGGATTGCCCCCAACCGCACGGATGAGGCAAGCTTCCACATATCGCGCGTGGCTCTTTGTCAGATTTTCATCTTTGCTGATGAGCACCACGGTATCGGTCCAGTATGCCTTCGGGTCACGTCCAGCGTCATTTGAATTATGGGTGTAGAGCCGCGAGCCAATACCCTCAGACTCGCCGATATAGGCGATCAGCCTGTCGGGTTCGTTTTCGTCTGAGCCAATGAGCAAGTAAACACCAGGACGCTCAATCTCCGGAAATGCCTCCCTTACTCGCCGAAGCTGATTCCTCCGAAAGGCAATTGCTTGAATGGTCGACATAGAAATCTGTGCGACCCGAATACCGTTTGGGTCGCCATCAAGTAGGAAGATGTTGATCGAACGAGGCTTCAACTCGGGAACTGCTTTCACGGACGGTTAGGCTGGGGGAGTAGCACGGTTCTCGCTGTTCTGGGCTTCAGCCGCAGTATTGAGCTTGCGATAGGCTTCCGATGACAGCCAACCAGTCACGACTTTCTGGAACGACTTGTCATTCATGAACCGAGCGAAGATCTCTTCGTTCTGATCCATGCGTTCAACGAACAGTGTTTCGAGCAGGTTCTTGAAAACGAGTTCAAACTTGTCGCCGGGATTTACGGCTGCCGCTTGCCTCAAGGCTGCATCCGAGATCGCCGCTTCCACGATCTGATCGAAGAACAGCTGGTCGGCCTGATTGAAGTCGGTGCCGAACCGGTCGTTGACGACATCGATGAGTCGCGAGAGCGGCACCGCTTCCTCGTGGAGGACACCGGTTCCGACCTCGGATGGGCCATCGAGCCGGTTGGCTTGGCCATCATTCAGGCTGATCGAGCCTTCGCTGATCTTCTGAAGGCGGTAGTATTCAAGCCGCACTTCGTCATCGAACTGGTAGGACGGCCCGGCGCCCCGCTTTGGCAGTTTAGTCGCGAGGTGGCGCAGGAAAACATAGAGGCGTTCGAGGTCGGTGTCCTGATAGGGAATGATCTGGCTGAGGAATCCGTAGAGACTACAAAAGGCCATCAACTTGCCGCGCCACAGCTCGGCCTCGTCGGGCTTCTCCTCCTGTGTCTCCTTGAAGCGGGCCACGCAAGGATCAAGCGCGGCATTCATTAACTGATGGTCGTTTGGGCTCTGGCGTTGGCGCGGCTTGAAATAGACGGCGCTGAAACGGTCCAGGTCCGCGACGACATAGATGCCCTCGGCATCCAGCTCGCTCTTTATCTCATACATCCTGGCCGGATCGACGTCCTCGCCGACCTCCGCGCCTTCGAAGTAGGTCTTGAACGCCTCGCGGATTTCATCGCGCTCGTTGACGAAATCGAGGACGAACGTGTCTTCCTTCAGGGGGTGGATTCTGTTCAGGCGAGAAAGCGTCTGCACCGCCTGGATGCCAGCAAGCCGCCGGTCCACATACATCGTGTGCAGCAAGGGTTGATCGAAGCCCGTTTGGTACTTCTCGGCGACGAGCAACACCTGGTATTCCTGCGTCGCAAAAACCTCTGGCAGTTCCTTCTCACGGACGCCGAGGTTCATGCCTTCCTCGGTGTAGTTGACGTCCTTCAGCTTGTCGTCCGTGACTACGCCTGAGAATGCCACCAGCGATTTGATGGCGTAGCCCTTCTCCTTCACGTAGCGATCGAAACTCTGCTTGTAACGAACGGCCTCGAGGCGGGAACCAGTCACCACCATGGCTTTGGCGCGGCCACCGATCTTGTGCTGCGTTGCGGCGTGGA
This sequence comes from Paragemmobacter kunshanensis, assembly GCF_011059185.1. Lineage (GTDB taxonomy): Bacteria > Pseudomonadota > Alphaproteobacteria > Rhodobacterales > Rhodobacteraceae > Paragemmobacter > Paragemmobacter kunshanensis. The sequence goes on from NZ_JAALFE010000018.1 coordinate 73,150, forward strand.
AGTGCTCAATCATCACTTCGGTTTTCTGAGCGATGTTGTGCGGATGAAGCTTGAGGAACCGCGCGAGGGCGCGTGCTGCCTTCTTCCGCTCGACGTTCGGATCATCCTCGCTCGCCTTGAGCAGTCGGAAATAGGTGGCGTAGGTCGTGTAGTGCTTTAGGACATCGAGGATGAAGCCTTCCTCTATCGCTTGGCGCATTGTGTAGCGATGGGCGGGTTTGCCGTCGCGCCCGAATACCTTGAGCGTCTTGTGCTTCGGCGTAGCAGTAAACGCGAAGAAACTGAGGTTTGCCTGCCTGCCGCGTTTCGCCATCGACCGATATAGCTCGTCCATGTCGTCTTCGTCGTTCGCCGACATGGCTCGCGCAGCCTCTTCGCGAAGGCCCTGCCCGCCGAGAACTTCCTTCAGGTCGGTTGCCGTCTCGCCACCCTGCGAGCTGTGTGCCTCATCGATGATCACCGCACACCGGCGCATCTTCAGCACACCTCCTTCGGCGTCGCCTCGCTCTTCGGCGATCTTAGCCAATTGACGCGAGACGAATGGAAACTTCTGAAGGGTGGTGATGATGATCGGCACGGCACTTTCGAGTGCTTCCGCCAGCTGGCGGGAGTCCTCGTCGATCTTCTGGACGACGCCGTGCTTGTGTTCGAACTGGTAAATCGTGTCCTGAAGCTGCTTGTCCAGGACCACGCGGTCAGTGATGACGATCACGCTGTCGAAAACCCGCAAGTTCGCTTCGTCATGCAGGGATGCAAGCCTGTGCGTCAGCCAGCCGATGGTGTTGCTCTTTCCGCTGCCGGCCGAGTGTTCGATCAGATAGTTGTTGCCCACCCCTTCTCTCAACGCCTGGTCGACCAACGACCGGACCGCTTCAAGCTGGTGGTACCGCGGAAAGATCATCGTTTCCTTCTTGACCTTTCGACCCTGGTCGTCGCGCTTCTCCTCGACCTGGAGATGAATGAAGCGCGCCAGGAGGTCGAGCAGGCTGTCTCGTTGCAGCACCTCTTCCCACAGATATGCCGTTCGGTAGCTCCTCCCCTTGGTGTCGGGCGCATTGCCTGCACCACCGTTGTTGCCCTTGTTGAAGGGCAGGAAGTGGGTGGCCGCACCTGCAAGCCGCGTGGTCATGAACACCGTGTCCGTGTCAGCTGCAAAGTGGACCAACATGCGCCGCTTGAACTCAAAGATCGGTTCGCGCGGGTCACGATCATGCCGGTACTGGTGCAAGGCGTGCTCGACCGTCTGTCCGGTCATCGGGTTCTTGAGTTCGACCGACACAACTGGAATGCCATTCACGCTCAGTGCAACGTCCAGTGACTTTTCGGAGGTTTTTGAAAAGCGCAATTGCCGCGTGAGCCCGACCCTGTTGGCAGCGTAGCGAGCTTCCAGTTCCGGGTTGAGACCGTGCGCCGCCTTGAAGAATGCCACCCGCAGGGTCTTGCCGTAACACTTGAAGCCGTGACGCAAGGTGGCCAGAGAGCCTTCTCGGTCCATCCACTTGGTCAGATCGGCCAGGACTTGGGAGCCAGTTTTCTCCCCATGGAGCGCCTCCAGAGCCCTCCATTCCTTCGGCTGTGTGTCGCGGATGAAGGAAAGGACGGTCTCGGGAAAGATGGCGCGATCACGGTCGAATCCTGACGCAGGTTCCGGCACGGCACCATTCGCCAGCATCGTAGCTTCGATGACGGTCTCGAATGCACCTTCTGAATGTCGCGAATGGTTCATTTGGTTGTACCTGCCAACTTCTCTCTCATGAACCAGACCGCTACTGGGCTGAAGGGCTGATGCTCTAGACCATTCACTCGGCTGTTGATCTGCTGCGGAATCTTCGTCTTGGCGTTTGGGGTGGAGCGCCACCATGCCAGTACCGAATCTAGGGCGGCTTTTCGATTGCTACGAAGAAACCCAATATTCAAGCCAAGGACCTCATTCAATTGTGAGTTGAAGTCCACGTCGTTGCTTTCAATCGTACCATCAAAGAGATAACGTACTTTGGTCTCGATCATATGTGCGCTGTCTGCTGGGTTCCACTTAAGGTCAAGATTCCCTTTTCTTGTATCGCAATGTTGTTCGGCAGCTGATCGTCCATCTCCGCCCAGACAGGCGCCGAGGAGGTTAGCATACACGAGTTGCAGTTCGGCATGATCGGATTGGCATCTCCAATGCTCAATTTTCATCGAAGTCGAGTTAGCCCGGATCCGCCCAGTGCAATAGCAGCACAGGCCTTTCTGTTCGCTGACAAGCGCAGCTCGCAGTTCATCCTTTTGAGTATAGTTGTCGTAGTTGCTGTGTGCTTGCGCCCGATGTTCTGTCAAACTCCTGGGTTCTGCACCCTTTGTGATCATCCTCATTCGTCCTCCTCCAAGAAGTCGAGGAGCGTCATTGCGCGCGTGATCTCCGGATCATCATCACCAATATCTTCGGAAAGAAGCTTTATTTCAGCCTTTGCAGCTTCTGATTTACCATCTCCGATTAGCTTCGCAATTCTTGCTATTCTGGCTTCGACGCCTGCATTCCTTGACCTTGTGTCCATGACCTCTTCAAGGATGCGGCTCGAGTCGATACCGAATGAGCGCGCCGGCGGATAGACATGGCCATCCTTGATCAGCAGGATCTTGTCGTGAGCCACTTCACCAATCACCTGCGGGGAATGGGTAGAGGCTACAAACTGGCAACCACGGAACGTCTCCGTCAAAAGGGGCACAATCTGCCGCTGCCAAAGCGGGTGCATGTGCATGTCGATTTCGTCGATCAGAACAACCCCAACGCCGTCTCTGGCAGGATCTTCGAGGTTTGGATTGGCTTGCGAGAGGCGGCGAGCTAGGTCGAGTGCCAGCGCAAGAACGCCTCTCTCACCCTCAGAGAGATATCGGACGTCGAGTTCAATACCGTCCTTCGAAATCAGAAGACGCGGCTTGTCAGCGCCATTGGTCGCCCTCAGGCCCGTACAGGTCGGCAAGAAACGCGCTGCTGCAGACCTGAGAGCCTCAAGGTGGCTGCCCGCCCGCGGCAGTTCATCTGCAAGCGCCTCTTGCGCAAGCATCCAGGAAGCAAGCTCCCGTAGGTGTAGCGGCCGCACATCGGAAAGTGCATCGGCATAAGCCGAAGCGGGGCCAGACTGCGCCCGGCCGCCCCTTATCTGTTCGTCGGATGGGTGGGAACGACGCGTTCCGAAATAGACCGCGATCGGCTGAGAGCCAGGCGGATACGGTTTCGACAGCCGTAGTGGCGTGAACTCCTCCCTTTCAGGCGTCTCGATGGTCCCTTCGCGTACCGATCCTTCCTTGCCCTCGACAAATCTCTCCCGCGGCTTGTGCAATAGGAAGCGCTGCTCGGCGTCATCAGGAAAGCGAAACAAGACGTCCACGGTCAATGATGCGGCGCCCAACCGAATATCATCAGCCGAGAACGCCAAAGGCGCCGCACGGCTTGCCGTGAACTTTGGCATGACCCGGGACAGTGACACACGTAGTGCCTCAAGCACACTGCTCTTGCCGACGCCGTTGACACCCACCAGCAACGTGAACTGCGGATCGAAGTCGAAGGTCGCCTGGTCAAACCCACGAAGGCCGGCAACGCTGAGCTGTCTAATCTTCATGCGGCCTCCGGGATTTCGAGCTGGCCGGTCACGGCGGCCGCGATCAGGGCTGCGCGGCGTTCTTTCAGCAGGGCGATGGAGTTCTCGGTCGCAGTGCGCAGGCGGTCAATCTTGGCGGTCTCGGTGCTGATGTGTTCGACGATCTGTTGCTGTTCATCGAGTGGAGGCACGGGCCACCAAGTCTCGAAGAAGCCTTCGGGATAGAGCCGCAGTCGGGAGGACCAGACGCCCTTGGAGTATCGGGTCACTTCCTGCGCGAAAACGGGGATGCGGACCAGCGCGTCGACGTAATCGGGCAGCAGGCGCGGGCCCGGGGTGTAGACATTGTAGGCGGGGCTGACGATGCCATCGACGCGGGCGGTGCCCATGGCGCCCATCCAGGCCCAGAGGGTGTTGATGGCGAGGTCCCCGGCGAAGCACAGCTTGTAGCCAGCCGTGCTTTCGGCCTCGAACATGTTCACGTCCTTCTCGGACCGGGGGGTGACGCCGGTCAGGTGCGAGACCGTCAGCATTTCCTCTTCGCCGGTCTGGGATCGCTGGTCACGTTCGCTGAACAGCCAGCGCGACCGCTCGACCTCCCAATGCGCAGGGATTTCGCCCAGCCAGTCGATGCCTGACGGGCGCAGGGGCGCGGAAGGGTCGAGGCCGCGCATGACGGCCTCGGCCACGATGGCGCGCCGCTTCTCGGCCATAAGGTCGAGGAGCTTCTGCTTGGCGGCGATCAGGGCGTCTATGTCGGCGGTTTCTTTATCCAAGAACTGCGCGATTTGCGTCTGGCGTTCCTTCGGTGGCGAGTGGATGCCAATACGCAGCATGTTGTCTTGGGTAAGCTTGTCCCGCGTACTTCCTTCAATCCATAAAGAGTAGTCCGCAACATTTAGGCAAGCTGCAACATAGCGGAAATCGTAGTCGTCCCGCACCCGCAAGACATGGATGTGGTTGTTAACCCAAATCTTCCCTTCAACTGCAAATGCAACAGGTTTGAGCGGATCGAAGAACGGCGCGCCGTCTTCACCCAAAAGAACCAGTTGTTCGTCAAATATGTAGTCGTCAATATAATCTACAATCCCATTTGCCCCCCAGTAAGGATATGGGCCGCTTCGAAAAGAGCGTTCCTCCGAATTCAGAGGAATCCTCTGACCGTCGAGACATTTTGCAACGTATCTGAGGGGGACTTGGCGCCAGCCCTTGTCTTGGCCGACCGGATCAGTCGTTACCGTCATTCTGTCACCTCCCGCAAAAGCCGCAGGATATCGTCCTCCGCCTTCTTCAGGTCCGCGTCGATGTCGACCAGCCTGCGAGGCGGCGTGAACTGATAGAAGTGGCGGTTGAAATTGATCTCGTAGCCGACCTTGTCCTTGCTCCGGTCCATCCAGGCATCGGGCACATGCGGCAGAACCTCGCGCGCGAAGTAGGCGTCGATATCCTCTTTCAGGGGCACATTCTCGAAGTCGCGCAGGTCGGGGTCGGCCTCGAAGCCCTTGCCTTCCCTGACCTTTTCGGCATCCGCATCCTTCTCGGTGAAGACGTTGCGGAACAGCCTGACCTCGGGCGCTCGCCAGCGGGACTCGCGCTTTTTCAACAGCTTCTCGATGCTGGCCCAGACCTTGTTCCAGTCCAGTTCCGGCTCGCGCCCCAGCGCCTGGTCGATCGCCTGGATGTCGTCGAGCAGATGCGGTGCCGCGTCGAGGAAGCGGGCCTTGTCCTCGACGGTCATCCGGTAGCGCAGCCGGAGCGGACGCTCGACGGTGACGCGGGTGTAGCCGAAATCGGCATTGTCGAAGATCTTGGACTTGGCGTTCTGGGCGTAGCTGCCGTAGAGGCGCACGATCTCGGCGATCTGATCTGGTTCGTCCGGGCGATCATCCCCTTCGGGTGCCTTGCCCGCGCCGATCTTGCGGCGCTTGTCGCCCTGGCTGCGGCCCATCGGCATCCAGATGTCGCGCGCGTCGACTAGCTGGATGGTGCCCTTGCGATGGCCGGGCTTGTTGTTGGTGACGACCCAGATGTAGGTGCCGATCCCGGTGTTGTAGAACATCTGTTCCGGCAGGGCGACGATGGCCTCGAGCATGTCGCGTTCGATGATCCACTTGCGGATGTTGCTCTCGCCGCCGCCTGCGCCCCCGGTGAACAGGGGTGAGCCCGAGAACACGATGGCTGCACGCGAGCCGTACTTCTGCGACTTGGGATCGACGTCTTCGAACTTCGAGATCATGTGCTGCAGGAACAGCAAGGAGCCGTCGTTCACGCGCGGCAGGCCAGCGCTCCACGGGCTGTCCTGCGGGGCCTTCTCGTGGCGGCGGACGATTTCCTTCTGCTGCTTCTTCCAGTCCACGCCGAAGGGCGGGTTGGCGATGAAGTAGTCGAAAGTCTGTCCTTCGAATTTGTCGTCGGTGAAGCTGTCGCCGTACTGGACGTTCTCCCCGCCGCCGTTGTGGTCGACCTGCTTCATGAGCATGTCGGATGCGGCCGTCGCGAAGGCCCGCTTGTTGTAGTCCTGGCCGTAGACGTAGAGCTTCGCTTCCTTGTGGTGATCGCGCATGTAGCGCTGTGCCTCAGCCAGCATGCCCCCCGTGCCGCACGCCGGGTCGAGCATGCGCATGACGGTGCCTGGCTTGCTGAGCACGTCGTCGGCATCCATGAAGAGGAGATCGACCATGAGATGGATCACTTCGCGCGGCGTAAAGTGATCGCCCGCAGTTTCATTGGCCAGTTCGTTGAAACGCCGAATGAGGTTTTCGAATACGAGACCCATCTGATCGTTCTTCACCCGGTCGGGATGCAGATCGACCTTCAAGAACTCTTTCAGCACGAGGTAGAGGATGTTCGCCTCATCCATCTTCTCGATTTCGTTGGTGAACTCGAAGAAGTCGAAAATCCGCCGGACGTTAGCCGAGAAGCCGCCGATGTATGACGAGAGGTGGCGTGCCAAGTTGGGGGTATCGCCGATCATCGTCTGGAACGTCATCGGGGAACGGTTGTGGAAGCGATGCCCTGATGCCTTGTTCAGCATCCGGTCGAGAGCATCGTCTTCCAGCCTACCACCCTTGCGCCGCTCATACTCCGACAGAACCTGGTCCTTGGTGTCAGCCAGCACGCAATCGAAGCGGCGCAGAACGACAAGCGGCAGCATGACGCGTTCGTATTGCGGCGGACGATAGGGCCCGCGCAGGAGATCCGCGATCTGCCAGATCAAGTTCGCCAGGTCCGAGTGGCTTGCCATGTCGTTCAGTCTCCTGCCGGTTTGTCCGGTCTGTTGTTGTGCTGATCAGTCTTCTTGCCCCGGGCGTTTGCCCGATGCCCCGGAAGCCACCTGCTTCTTCGCCTTTGCCGTCAGTCGCTCGAATTCTTCAACGGCAAGCACCACGACGACAGACCGGCCGTACTTCTCGATGGCAACAGGCTCCGCCCTCGCCATGTCGATCAGCCGCCCAAAGGCGTTCTTGGCATCGCGCGCCGACATGCTTTGCATGGTGAGCTCCTCCCCGAGTTGGAGCTACTTTAGCCAAGATGTAAGATCATGGATAGACGCTAACTTGCTGTGTCGCATGTCAAAGACAAAGCGCGTTGCGCTTCCCATTCGGATGGGAAGTCAGCTTGCACGGCGGCCTTGAGCAACTCCGTCTTGTGCTGTCCGTCGAGCACACCCTCGACAATTTCAGGAGCCAAGAGCGTCAGGCGGAGGATGCGCGCGAGGTAGGTGGTCGAGATCCCCTCCTTGTGCGCGAGTTCTGACACAGTCGAGAACTCGCCGGTGTCAAGGAGTTGCTTCCAGCGGAACGCTCGGGCCAGCGCCTTGATGACCGTTGCGGAGGGCTGCCGCGGGGCATTCTGACCGGCGGGCACAAGCATCTCTTTCCGACCGCCGCGCTTCACGATGCGGAACGGAACGTGGAGCGTCAGCGTGTCGGGGATCGAAGCCGCGCGGGTCATGCGGCTTCACCGATGCCGCCAGCCAGCATCTCGCGCGAAAGGCCGCCAAGGCCATCCAGGCGAAGTCGGACGTCGAGCCCAGCGGTGCCGATGTCCACACGCTCGACCAGCAGCGCCACAATGCGCGCCTGCTCAGCGGGGAACAGTTCATCCCACAGCGGATCCAGTCTCGCCAGCGCCTCGCGAGCATCCGCCTCGGTGACTCCGTCGTCCTGCGTCCGCGCTGCCTTCCATGTGCCGGCCACGATCTCGGGCTGGCGGAACACAGCGCGGAGTTGGTCGACCACCGCCGCTTCAATCTCGCCTGCGGGGACGCGGCCAATCGGGCAAGATCCGGCGCCATGCTTCAGTACGGTCTGGCTGACATAGTACCGGTACAACCGCCCGCCCTTGCGGGTGTGGGTTGGTGAGAAGGCCGCGCCATCCGGTCCGAACAGTATACCCTTCAGCAGCGCGGGCGTGTCGGCGCGGGTGCGTGCGGCGCGCTTGCGCGGGCTCTCCTGAAGGATGGCATGGACGCGGTCCCATGTCTCGCTGTCGATGATGGCGTCATGCTCGCCGGGGTAGCTGTCGCCCTTGTGCACCGCCTCGCCGAGGTAGGCGCGGTTCGAAAGCATCCGGTAGAGATACTTCTTGTCGATCCGGTTGCCGCGTGGCGTGCCAAGGCCACGCGCGCTGACCTCGCGGGCCAGCAGCGTACAGGATCCGATCTCGATGAAGCGTGCGAATATCCAGCGCACATGCGGGGCGGCGGTTTCGTCCACCAGCAGCTTGCGGTTTTCTACCCGGTAGCCGAAGGGCGGCACACCGCCCATCCACATGCCCTTCTTCCGGCTGGCGGCGACCTTGTCGCGGATGCGCTCGGCCGTCACTTCACGCTCGAACTGGGCGAAGGACAGCAGGATGTTCAGCGTCAGCCGCCCCATGGAAGTGGTGGTGTTGAACGACTGTGTGACCGAGACGAAGGTCACGCCGTTGCGATCGAACACCTCGACCAGCTTGGCGAAGTCGGCGAGCGAGCGGCTGAGACGGTCGATCTTGTAGACCACGACCACGTCGACCAGCCCGTCCTCGATGTCAGCCATCAACCGCTTCAGGCCCGGGCGTTCCAGCGTGCCGCCGGAGACGCCGCCATCGTCATATTGATCGCGGACCAGCACCCAGCCTTCCGACCGCTGGCTGGCTATGTAGGCTTCGCATGCCTCGCGCTGGGCGTGGAGCGAGTTGAACTCCTGCTCCAGCCCTTCCTCGGAGGATTTCCGAGTGTAGACAGCACACCGCAGCTTGCGGACGACCTTCGATTTTTCGGGCACCTTCGTCATGTCCGCCCCCTGTGGTTCTTGAGGCCGAAGAATACCCAGCCGTTCCACCGCGTGCCGGTGATGGCGCGCGCGATGGCGGACAGCGATTTGTAGGGGCGTCCCTGCCACTCGAAACCGTCGGCGGTGACAGTCACGACGTATTCGACGCCCTGCCATTCGCGCAGAAGCCGCGTGCCCGTGATGGGGCGGTCGCGGTCGAGGCGGATGCCGCGCTTCTTCTTGTCGCCGCCGTCCAGTTCCTCGCCCAGCCGTTCCAGCCGCCGGACGGTCTCGGGTTTGAGCCCGCCATAGGCGAGTTCCTGGATGCGGTAGGCAAGGCGGGATTCAAGGTAGCGACGGTTGAACGGTGGCGGCTCGCTTTCGAACAGGTCGCGCCACTGCCTCTTCAGGTCGGCCGTCGGTGTCGTCTTCAGCGCAGCCAGGCGCGCGGGGATGGGGTCGTGAGTCGTCATGCGGTCTCCGTTGGGTTCGGGGGTGCATGACGGCATCGGTCAGCCGGATAGTGTAGGCGAATTTCTCTCGTTTCGTCAGAAGGTTCGCTCCGCTCGCATTGCACGAGCCTGACCAGCCCGAGAGCTAGCAAGGCGGACAGTTCGGTGCGGCGCTCCGCAGCGGTCATCTGGTCGGGTGGCAGGGGATTGGGGCGTTTCATGTCTCGGTGGCAATTCTCGGCGGTGTCACTACCGATCAAAAGCCACCCGGCCGACCGGGACGGGACATCCCAGAGGAACGGCGTGTGGAAAAAGCGAACAGAGAAAGAACATCGGATCTTGCTGATCATGGAATAGTCCATGATTATCAGCGGTTGAATCAATCGAGAGCACTTGTTCAATGAGGTGAGTACATGGCGCGTAGGAAGAGCGAATTCGGTCCGAACCTCAGGAGTGTCCTTCAGGGCGCCCCGGCAACGCTGGTCCGGCAGTTTCTCGCCAGCTTCAAGCGGCCCGACGAAACTCTGCTCGCCCCGCCGGAAATCACGGAGGCCATGACCGAGGATCAGTGCAAGGCAGCGCTGAGCGCATACCTGCTTTCGGAAGACAAGGAGATCATCGGGCTACTCGAGGGTATCGCCAGCGCTCTGCTCGACATGGGCCAGGACAAGGGCGCGACCTCGCTCGACACGGTTGCGGGGCAGCGGCTGCAGAATGTCGACCACGACCAGTACGAAGCCCAGCCTGACCCGCTGTGCCGAAGCATCTGGATGCGTACGGTCTTTCCGATGCATTTTCACGACGCCCAGAGTTTCTACGCCGCGCGGCGCTATCGAGAGCGGCGGACGTACTACACATGCTGCGAGGTGGACTTCGACCACGCGTCTGTCGCCGACGCAGACGGAATCCCTGAGGCGAAGCTCTGTAACGCACTTCAGGCGGCGCTGGGACTGAAAGGCAAGGTCACGGCGTCCATCCTCGAATTGCCCGAGACCGCCAACTACCCACCGTCCTTCATGGTAGCCCTTCGCCATCCCGGGCCATTGTCGAGTATCGACAATCATCGCGAGGAAGGGGGCTGGACGGTCCACTACTATAGGCCGTCGCATGAGGCAGTCCTCATCTACACGCCCCAGCTGAAGAAGATTGAGGTCGCATCTGCCAGCAGCGAGGTTCGCGAAGTAACCTCGAAAGTCTTCGCCGAGGTGGTACTTGGGCGCCCGCCATCGGCCAAGCCCCTCACCCGCCGAGAGTTCAACCTTGAACGCTTCAGATCATCTTTTGGCTTGGACCGCCCGGCGTTCGACGATGTGGAGATCACTCTGGCCTCGGTCGTCGAGGCCGAGGTGCGCCTCGGTTCGTGGGGCCGGCGGCTGAACATCAAGGTGACCATTGAGGACAAGATGGAGGACGTAATCCGGCAATACGTCTCCAATTCATCCACCCTGATCCGGAGTTTCGGCTTTACAAAGATCGTCATCGCAATCGGCTACACACGTCGATCAGACGGCAAGAAAGGAACCTTTCGGGTCTCGATCTCGGGTGGCAGCAGTTCGGACGTTCAGAGCATTCGCGATCCCTTCCTGCGGGACCTCGGGTTCCGACTGCTGGAACACTGGGAACTTACGCAGGGTCTTCGGGCCCTCACCGAAGACGAACGGGCACGTTGGTTCGGTTTTCTGTTGTCGCTATACGACCTGCCTGGCGACACAGTCGCGGGTTCGTTCTTCGCCTCCGCGGGCGTCGACCCGGCGCGTCTGATGAGTGCCAGATTGATAGCCCGAAACGGACGACAGGTGATAGGGTTGGCCGAGGATGACGGTGAGGTTGTGGAGGTTGAGCAGGAATCGGGTCCAGAGCCTGGGACGGTTCGGCAAACCGGTTCTTTTGGTGAAGAGGACGGATTGCGTCTCGACACCAATGCGATCGAATACGGGATTGATCGAGCATGGCTCGCCGAAACCATCCTCAAAGCGCTAGCTGGCTCTCTCCGCATTAGGAACATCGAAACCGTCAACGAGTTCCTCGTCGCGTTTGGGCGGATGGCACTGGGTGATCGAACACTCCCGCTCTACCTGGCGCGCCGCCTTGCCGATCCAAAGGTCCGCGACGCTGTCGAGAATGCGCTTCGTTCGCGGCACACGGCGGGTCCCGGTCTCGTGCTCGCCGTTTCCGATGAGCCGCCACAATTCCTCGGGCCGAATGTCGTTATCGCTCTGCGCGACCTCCTGCTCAAAGACGGAAGCCTCGGAGATCTGGACAGAGAGGAAATGGCCCGGCGCTTCGAGGCCAACCGAACGCTCGCGGTGTCCGCTCAGGTCGCTCAAGTCTTGCGACACAAGCCCACCTCCGGGACGCTGATCATCCCGGGTCTCGAGCCGCTGACGCTCGACGGCGCACTTCAGGTTCAGCTCTTTGAGCGACTGGTCGAAGCGGCGAAAGATGGAACTGGCCAGCGGCTGACCAAGGTCCTCATGGACGGGATGGGATCCGACAATCCAAAGCAGCTGTTCTCTTCCGGCGCATGGGCGAAGGTACATCCGAGGTACATCCGACAAGGCTCGAGCAACCGATACTGGCGTCTGGGCGAGAGGACCGACGTCGCGTGATCTAGAGTTCATCTAGGGTTTCGAGCGGGACGGTCTAACAGAGCGCTGATTAATGGAAGGGCTCCACACAGAGGAGCTTTTCATGCCGACTCCCTTCCCCTCGCGCCAGGCAGCCCAGACGAGCTGGTCCGGCGCCGCGAACACCAAGCCCACCGCCTCGAACTCGGAATGGCGCTGCACGCGCTGTGACAAGCTGCTCGGCGTCTGCCGGGACGGCCGCATGCACCTGCGCTTCGCGCGGGGGCACGAGTATCTCGTGGGCTT
>NZ_JAALFE010000019.1 GCF_011059185.1 Paragemmobacter kunshanensis
CCAGAATGCTGCGGGTTCGAGGCTTGATCCACCCGACTTCGGCCGTTTGCGCGACGACAGACACCGCTCGGGGCGAAGAACGCTTGCCCAGCGAGCAAAATCAGGCGATCTTGAAGTCAAGCGGCAGGCCACTTGGGGAATGTCGGTTCATAGGCCTCCCAATGCCGGGCCGGATCGCGATAGACGCCTTCCCACATCGCGCGCACCCCGTCATCGGCCTGCCAGGGCTGCCGCATGTCGCGTGCCAGCACCGCCTCGGGCACCGGCAGGCCAAGGCGCGCGACATGGGCCAGCGCCACATCGTACAGGCTGGGCCGCGCCAGTTCCGCCTCCAGCCGGGCCAGGATGTCGGGGCGGTGCGCATGGGGCCGCAGCATGGCCGCGTTGCGGTTGCCCACGGCATATTCGATCAGCCGGTATTGCCAGCTTTGAAAGCCCGAGGACTGCCCCAGATCGTCGCGGAAGCGCGAATAGTCCGAGGGCGTCATGGTGCGCAGCACATCCCAGGCGGAATTGAGCTGCTCGAAGATCCGCGCCACGCGGGCCAGCATCTTGAACGCCTCGCGCGCCTGATCGGCGGCGATCATCCGGCGCGCGGCGTCGATCTCGTGCAGGGCAAGCCGCATCCACAGTTCCGATGTCTGGTGCTGGATGATGAACAGCAATTCGTCATGCGCGCCGGTCAGGCAGTGCTGGGCGGAAAGGATGCGGTCGATCTGCAGGTAATCGCCATAGGACATGCGCCCGTCAAAGGACATCTGCGCACCGTCGCGGGCGGGATCAAAGGCTGTATCGGTCATGGGCTTGCTCCATCGCGTGAAAGGGGGGATCAGGAGGAAGCGGCGCCCTTTCCATCCAGCACCGAAAGCTGGCCCATCCGCCGCCAGATGGCGACCCAGCCGCCCGGGCGGCAGACCGGCGGAAGGGACGATTTTTCTGCGAAAAATCTGGGTGCGCCCGCCTTGCAGGCGGAGCGCACAATGCCGGAATTTTCGCAGAAAATTCGTGGCATTGTCAGGTGACCTTCGCGCGCGTCTTGAACTCGGGCCGGTCCCAGCTTCCGCTGGCCATGATGCCCGCCAGGATCCCTACCGCGCGATCAACCTCGTCAAGGCCGATGTAAAGCGGCGTGAAGCCGAAGCGCAGGATATCGGGCGCGCGGAAATCGCCGATCACGCCTGCCGCGATCAGCGCCTGCATGATGGCATAGCCCTCCGCATGGCGGAAACTGACCTGGCTTCCGCGCTGCGCGTGGTCGCGCGGGGTGGCAAGGGTCAGCATCGGGCAGGCGGCCTCCACCCCCGCGATGAAACGGTCGGTCAGCGCCAGCGACCGCGCCCGCAGATCGGCCATGTCGACCCCGTCCCAGATATCCATCGCCGCCTCCAGCGCGGCCAGTTGCAGCACCGGCGGCGTGCCCACGCGCATCCGTTCGATGCCGCGACCGGGGCGATAGGCCAGGTCAAAGGCGAAGGGCGCCTCATGCCCCAGCCAGCCCGAAAGCGCCGGGCGCGCGGCTTCGGCATGGCGGGGGGCCACATAGATGAAGGCCGGGCCGCCGGGGCCGGAATTGAGGTACTTGTAGGTGCAGCCCACCGCGAAATCCGCGCCAACGCCAGCCAGATCCACCGGCAGCGCCCCGGCCGAATGGGCCAGATCCCAGACCGCCAGCGCCCCCATCGCATGGGCCTTTTCGGTGATCGCCGCCATGTCATGGCGGCGGCCCGTGCGATAATCCACTTCCGTGATCATGGTCACCGCCACGGTTTCGTCGATGGCCTCCAGCACCTCTTCCGGGGCCACCGTGCGCAGGCTGTAGCCATTGCCAAGGGTCCGCACCAAGCCGTCGGCCATATAGAGATCCGAGGGGAAATTGCCGGTATCCGACAGGATCACCCGCCGCCCGGGATTCATCTCAAGGGCCGAGGCCAGCGCCTGATAGACCTTGATCGACAGCGTGTCCCCCATCACCACCGTGCCGGGCTCCGCCCCGATCAGGCGGGCGATGCGATCACCGATTCGCGCGGGCTGGTCCATCCATCCGGCGCGGTTCCAGCCGGTGATCAGCATCCCGCCCCATTCCTCGGTCACGCAGCGCGCCACGCGCGCCGCCGCCGCCCGGGGCAGGGGGCCCAGCGAATTGCCGTCCAGATAGATCAGCCCCGCAGGGATATCAAAGGCCTTGCGGGTGGCGGTGAAGTCGGTGGTCATGCTGTCTCTCCCTGCACTGTCCCATCCATGCCGTGTCCGCGCGCGGGTGACAAGCCGTGCCGCGCCGCCCGCCGCGGGCGGGAAGGGGGCGGCAGCCCGGCCAAAAGGGCGGAAACGGCGTGGAAAGCGTCGAAAACGGATGCAAGGCATCTTGCCATTCCCGGCCGGTGCGGAAAGAAAGGTCCGGGCCGGGAAGGGGCCGGGAAACAGCCGGGGACGGGGCTGGGGATCCGGGCCGGGGAAGGAATGCTGACGTGCCGAAGATCATCGACCTGCCACCGCTCTGGCTGATCGGCTTTCTGGGCCTTGTCTGGCTGATCGGCCGGGCGCTGCCGCTGCCGCTCTTCGGGCCTCTGGGCGATGTCGCGGCGGCGGTGCTGCTGGTGGTGGCGCTGGCGCTCGCCGGGGGGGCTGTCCTTGCCATGGCGCAGGCGCGCACCACCGTCATCCCGCATCGCCAGCCCGCGGCGCTTGTCACCCATGGCGTGTTCCGGCTGTCGCGCAATCCCATCTACCTTGCCGATGCGGGTATCCTGCTGGCGGCGATCCTCTGGCTTGACGTGCCGCTGGCCCTACCGCTGGTGCCCCTGTTCCAGATCATGATCCGCGAAAGGTTCATCCGGGCCGAGGAAGCCCGCCTCCGCGCCGGGTTCGGGGCCGAATTCGACCGATGGTCCTCGCATGTGCGGCGCTGGCTGTGACAGGGGCGCCGGGGGTGTGGGCAATTGTCGCAAAGAATGACGGTATTTGTTTGAAATAATCTTGCGTAGTGATATCTGCGTTTGCGGAAACAGAAAGATGCTGCACCCGCAGCGTAAATCGGGGGAGAAAGCGTGAAGATCGGGGCACCGAGGGAAATTTTCGAAGGCGAGAACCGGGTGGCGATGACGCCCGATTCCGTGCAGGCGCTGGCAAAGCTGGGCCATGGTTGCGTGATCGAATCGGGCGCGGGGGCGAAGGCGGGCTTTTCGGATGCCGCCTATGCCGCCGCCGGGGCCGAGGTTCTGCCGGATGCCAAGGCCGTCTTTGCCGCCGCGGATGTGGTGGTCAAGGTGCGCGGCCCCGAGGCGGCCGAGGCCGCGCTTCTGAAGCAGGGCCAGACCCTGATCAGCTTCTTCTGGCCCGCCCAGAACGAGGCGCTTCTGAAGCAGGTGGCCGATCAGGGCGCGACGGTCGTCGCCATGGACATGGTCCCCCGGATCAGCCGCGCGCAGAAGATGGATGCGCTGTCGTCGATGGCGAATATCGCGGGCTATCGCGCGGTGATCGAGGCCGGGAACAATTTCGGCCGCTTCTTCACCGGGCAGGTGACGGCAGCGGGCAAGGTGCCCCCGGCCAAGGTGCTGATCGTGGGGGCGGGCGTCGCGGGCCTTGCCGCCATCGGCACCTCTGTCTCCTTGGGCGCGATCGTGCATGCCTTCGACGTGCGCCCCGAAGTGGCCGAGCAGATCGAATCGATGGGGGCGAATTTCGTCTTCCTCGAATTCGAACAGACGCAGGATGGCGCGGCGACCGGGGGTTATGCGGCCCCGTCCTCCCCCGAATTCCGCGAAAAGCAGCTTGCGAAGTTCCGTGAGCTTGCGCCCGAGATGGACATCGTCATCACCACCGCCCTGATCCCCGGCCGGCCCGCGCCGAAGCTCTGGACCGAGGACATGGTCAAGATGATGAAGCCCGGCTCCGTCATCGTGGACCTTGCCGCCGAACGCGGCGGCAACTGCGACCTGACGGTTCCCGACCAGAAGATCGTCACCGAAAACGGTGTCACCATCGTGGGGTATACCGATTTCCCGTCGCGCATGGCGGCGCAGGCATCGACGCTTTACGCCACCAATATCCGCCACATGCTGACGGACCTGACACCGGCCAAGGACGGCGTCATCAACCACAACATGGAAGATGACGTGATCCGCGGCGCCACCGTGGCGCATCAGGGGGCAGTCACCTATCCGCCGCCGCCGCCCAAGATCGCGGCCATCGCGGCCGCGAAGCCCAAGGAAAAGGCCAAGGAACTGACGCCCGAGGAAAAGCGCGCGGCAGAGACGGCGGCCTTCAAGAAGCAGACCCGCGATCAGGTGGCGATGCTGGTAGTGGGCGGCGGTCTGATCCTTGCGGCGGGCCTCTATGCCCCGGCAAGCTTCATGTCGCATTTCATCGTCTTCGTGCTGTCGGTCTATGTCGGCGTTCAGGTGATCTGGAACGTCTCGCACAGCCTGCACACGCCGCTCATGGCGGTGACGAACGCGATTTCGTCGATCATCATCCTTGGCGCGCTGATGCAGATCGGGTCGGGCAACTGGCTTGTGGTCATCCTTGCCGCGCTGTCGGTCTTCATGGCGGGGATCAACATCTTCGGTGGCTTCATGGTCACCCGGCGCATGCTCGCCATGTTCCAGAAGTCGTAAGGAGTAGCGCGCGATGGAATACGGATTCACCACCGCCGCCTATGTCGTTGCGGCAGTTCTCTTCATCCAGTCACTGGGGGGGCTTTCTGGGCAGGAAAGCGCCAAGCGGGCCGTCTGGTATGGCATCGTCGGCATGGCGCTGGCCGTGGCGGCCACGCTTTACGGCCCCGGCGCGGGCAACTGGCTTGTGTCGCTGATCATGGTCGCCGTGGGCGGCGCGATCGGCTGGTATGTGGCGCAGCGCGTCCAGATGACCGAGATGCCGCAGCTTGTGGCGGCGATGCACTCCCTCGTCGGCCTTGCGGCTGTCTTCATCGGCTTCAACACCCATATCGAACTGACCAGCATCGCAGGCATGGACGAGGCCGCGCGTCAGGCACTGACGGGCTTTGCCGCCAAGGTGGCGGAGAAGACGGCCGTTGAAGTGGCGATCCTGCGGGTCGAAACCTTCCTCGGCGTCTTCATCGGGGCGGTCACCTTCACCGGCTCTGTCATCGCCTTCGGCAAGCTGGCCGGAAAGGTGGACGGCAAGGCCAAGAAGCTGCCGGGTGGCCATGCGCTGAACGCGGGCGCGGCGATCATCTCGCTTGTGCTGCTCTTCGTCTATCTCCAGTCGGGCTCCACGCTGGCGCTGCTGGTCATGACGCTGGCAGCGCTTTTCATCGGCTATCACCTGATCATGGGGATCGGCGGGGCGGATATGCCCGTCGTCGTGTCGATGCTGAACAGCTATTCCGGCTGGGCGGCGGCGGCGATCGGCTTTTCGCTGTCGAATGACCTCTTGATCGTGGTCGGCGCGCTGGTGGGCTCCTCCGGGGCGATCCTCTCCTACATCATGTGCAAGGCGATGAACCGGTCGTTCATTTCCGTGATCCTCGGCGGCTTCGGCGGCACGACGGGGCCCGCGATGGAGGTGACGGGCGAACAGATCGCCATCGACGCCGATGGCGTGGCGGCGGCGCTGAACGATGCGGATTCGGTCATCATCATCCCCGGCTACGGCATGGCGGTGGCGCAGGCGCAGCAATCGGTGTCGGAACTGACGCGGAAACTCCGTGCCAAGGGCAAGAACGTCCGCTTCGCCATCCACCCCGTCGCGGGCCGCCTTCCCGGCCACATGAACGTGCTGCTGGCCGAGGCGAAGGTGCCTTACGACATCGTGCTGGAGATGGACGAGATCAACGAGGACTTCCCCGAAACCGACGTCGCCATCGTGATCGGCTCGAACGACATCGTGAACCCGGCGGCACAGGAAGACCCCAACAGCCCCATCGCCGGGATGCCGGTGCTGGAATGCTGGAAGGCCAAGCAGGTGTTTGTCTCCAAGCGGGGCCAAGGCACGGGCTATTCGGGGATCGAGAACCCGCTTTTCTACAAAGAGAATACGCGGATGTTCTATGGCGATGCGAAGAAGTCGATCGACCAGCTTCTGCCGATGATCGACTGACGGGGGGAGGGCGCAAAGCGCCAAACCCCAAGGCCGCGCCCCAGGGAAAGGCCCCGGTCGCAGGACCGGGGCCTTTTCATGCCCGACCGCATCCTTGGCATCCCGCCCGCCCGCCGCCCATCCTGCGGGCTTTTCTGCAACAGCGCCCTTGCATACCCGCGTATCCCGCCATTTCACTGGAAGCGCAGCCTTCCGCGCCCTACCTCGCGGGAAAGACAGGCAGGACGACCATGGCCACCATCGCAGACCATCCCCTTCGCTATGCCCTCGTGAACGAGTTGCACGCGCGGCCCTTCCCCTCGCTCGAGGTGCCGTGCCACGCCGTCTACATGGCCTTCAAGGAACCGGTCGATGCCGCCAACCGCGACCGCGCCCGCGACCGCGCGCATCTTCTGGCGCTGCTTGACCGCCACGCCTCGGCCCATCCGCAGCCCGACGCCACCCATTTCTCCGGCCCCATCGGGCGGCATGACCTGAAATGGGAAAGCCATACCGAGTTCGTCACCTATTCCGCCTTCGGCCCCGGCCTTTCCGCCCGCCCCTTCGATCCGGCCGAGGCCGAGGTTTTCCCCGAAGACTGGCTCGCCGATGCGCCGGGCAAGCGGATCTGCTCGGTGCTGATCCGGGTCGAGGAAATGCCCGAGGACGAAGCCGCGGTGCTGGACAAGCTGGAAGACTGGTTCGTTCCCGAAAGCCTCGCGCTCAGCCGGGTGGTCGATGGCGCGGCCATCGTCGCGGGGGATTTCCGGATAGATCCGGCGGGCCACATGCGCTTTGCCGTCTTCGTGCGCCCCGGCACCGGCTCGCGCCGCGTGGGCCGCATCGTGCAGCGCCTCTGCGAGGTGGAAACCTATCGCGCCATGTCGATGCTGGGTCTGATGCGCGCGCGCCAGCTGACCGCGCGGCTCAACACGCTCGACCCGCAGCTGATGGCGCTGGTTTCGGCGCTGGATACGACCGAACGCTCGCCCGAGGCGGCTTTGCACGAATTGCTGACGATCTCGTCGGAACTGGAAAGCCTTGCCGTGCAGTTCTCCTTCCGCTTCGGCGCGACCGCGGCCTATGAGGCCATCGTCTCCCAGCGGATCGAGGTGATGCGCGAGGCCCGCATCCAGGGTCGCCAGACCTTTGCAGAATTCATGATGCGCCGCTACGATCCCGCCATGCGCACGGTGAAATCGGCCGAGGCGCGGCTGCGCAGCATGGCCGAACGGGCCGAACGCGCGGCGGAACTCTTGCGCACGCGGGTCGATGTGGAACGCAGCGCGCAGAACCAGAAACTGCTGGAAAGCATGGACAAGCGCGCCGATCTGCAACTGCGCCTGCAGCGCACGGTCGAGGGGCTCTCGACCGTTGCCATCAGCTATTATGCGGTGAACCTGGCCGCCTATGCGCTGGAACCGCTGGCGCACAAGGCGCATCTGTCACACGGCGCGCTGATGGCACTCTTGACCCCGCTGGTCCTGCTGGCGGTCTGGCTGATGGTCCGCCGCATCCGCACCCATTTCGACTGACGGCCTTCCAAAGGGCAGGGGGGGCCACAGCCCCCCCCCGATTTTTCGCAGAAAAATCGCCCCCCCCGGGCGCGGGCGCCTCAGCGCCCGCGGATGCGCGGATCCAGTGCGTCGCGCAGACCGTCGCCGATATAGTTCACGCTCAGCACCGTCAGCGAAATCGCCAGCCCCGGCCAGATCACGCGCTCCGGATAGGTCCGGATCTCGGCGATCCCGTCATACAAGAGCCGCCCCCAGGTCGGGAAATCCGGCGGAAAGCCGAGGCCCAGGAAGGACAGCACCGATTCCGTGATGATCGCCGCGGCGATCCCCAGCGTCGCCGCCACAAGAACGGGCGACAGCACGTTGGGCAGGATATGCCGCGTGATGATCCGCCGCGATGGCGTGCCGATCGACCGCGCCGCCAGCACGAATTCGCGTTCCTTCAGCGCCAGCACCTCGCCCCGCACCACCCGCGCCGCCTGCATCCAGCTTGTCAGCCCGATGGCCATGACGATCAGCAGGAAGGTCCCCAGCCGCGGGCCAAGGATGCCCGCCACCGTGTCGCGGAACAGGAAGATCATCACCAGCAGCAGGGGCAGCAGCGGCAGCGCAAGGAAGAGGTCGGTCAGCCGCATCAGAAGCCCGTCGATCCGCCGGAAGAAGCCTGCCATCACCCCTACTGTCGTGCCGATGAAGATGGCCACCAGCATCGCCACCGTCCCCACGGCCAGCGAGATGCGCCCCCCGAACATCATCCGCGCCAGCATGTCGCGGCCCAGCTGATCGGTCCCCAGCGGATGCGCCAGGCTCGGCCCCTGATTGCGCATCTTGAACATTTTCACCGTGTCGCTTTCGATGAAGTTCGGGTCGATCCGCCAGACCAGCGGCCCGATCAGACAGAACACCGCCAGCCCCCCCAGCAGGAACAGCGCCGTCATCGCGCCCTTGTGCTTGCGGAACTGCGCCCAGACATCGCCCCAGGGGCCACGCACCTTTTCTATCTGCACGGCGGTCTCAGTCATAGCGGATCCTCGGGTCAAGGATGCCGTAAAGGATGTCGGCAATCAGGTTGAACATCACGATCAGCACCGCGAAGATGAAGGTCACGGTCTGCACGGTGGGCAGGTCCGACACGTTGATCGCCCCGATCAGCGCCGCGCCGATCCCGTTGATCTTGAAGATCTGCTCGGTCACGATGGCCCCGCCGAAAACCGTGGGCAGACCCAGCGCCACCACCGTCACCACGGGGATCAGCGAATTGCGCAGCACATGCTTCAGCACCACCTTCTGCTCGCCCATCCCCTTGGCCCGCGCGGTGCGCACGTAATCCTGCCCCAGATTCTCCAGCACCGAAGACCGGGTATAGCGGCTGATCTCGGCCGCGTTGAACAGCGCCAGCACCGTCACGGGCAGGGCCATCTGCGCCAGCATCTTGGTGAAACTGGCCCAGTCCACCACCTCAAGGTTGGTGTCATAGATCGTCGGGAACCAGCCAAGGTTCACCGCGAAGATCAGGATCAGCAGGTTGCCGGTAAAGAAGGTGGGAACCGAAAAGCCCGCCATGGCAAAGAAGGTGCCGGCCTGATCGAACCAGGAATACTGGCGATAGGCGGAATAGATGCCGATGGGCAGCGCGATCAGCACCCCGATCAGATAGGCCGTCCCCACCACCGTCAGCGTCTGGGGCAGGCGTTCGCCGATGATCTGGAACACCGGCACCTTGGATTGCCAGCTGATGATCCGCTGCGCGCCTTGCGCGAAATCCGTGCCCAGAAGGGCGTCGATGCCGTAAAGCGGCTCGATCCAGAAGAACTGCTTCAGCCACAGGAAATAGCGCACCATCACCGGCTGATCCGCCCCCATCGCCTCCAGCATCTTCTGGCGCACATCCGGCGGCACGGTCAGCGGCACATCCGAAAGCGGGCTTCCCGGGGCCAGATCGACCAGCAGAAAGATCACCAGGCTGATCAGCAGCAGGGTCGGTATGGCGGTCAGCAACCGCCGAAGCGTGAATGTCAGCATGGGCGTCCCGAACAGGGGGTGGCTGGAAACAGGCGGGCGCGCGCGGCTGGCGGATGCCGCCGCGCGCGCCCCTTGTCGTTCAGATCACTTCGCGCGGGTCCAGTCCTGGACGTTCCACAGCTCGGTATCCCACGAGTTCATCACGAAGCCGTCCAGCGTGTTGGACTTGGCCGAGAAACGGCCGCGATCCACCAGCGGGATGACGACATTGCTGTCCTTGGT
Source organism: Paragemmobacter kunshanensis (assembly GCF_011059185.1). Taxonomy (GTDB): domain Bacteria; phylum Pseudomonadota; class Alphaproteobacteria; order Rhodobacterales; family Rhodobacteraceae; genus Paragemmobacter; species Paragemmobacter kunshanensis. The sequence continues at coordinate 9,804 of NZ_JAALFE010000019.1, forward strand.
CAGCATGTCGTTCAGCTTCTTCACCAGCTCGCCCCGCGCCTCGATGCCCGAGGTGGTGGACAGCTCCTTCACCAGCGCGTCATAGGCCGGATCGCAGAAGCGGTTGATGTTCTCGCCCTGCCACTGGTTTTCCGGGCCCGGGATCTTGTCGCAAAGGTATTGCGACATGTAGGGCTCGGCATCAGTGCCGTCGAAGTTGTTGGCGTACATTTCCACGTCGGCATAGAACTTCTGGAAGGTGTCGGGCGAAGCCGCATCCCCGCCGAAGAAGACCGAGGCGTCGATCGACTTCAGTTCCACTTCGATGCCGATGGCATTCCACCAGCCCTTGATCAGCGCCTGGAAGTCCTGCCGCACCGCATTGACCGAGGTCTGATAGAGGATCGAGAACTTCTTCCCGTCCTTGTCCAGGATCCCGTCGCCATCGGTGTCGGTCCAGCCGGCTTCGGCCAGCAGGGCCTTGGCCCCTTCGACATCCTGCGTCAGGCAGCCCGTATTGTCCGAGGCCTGATAGGCCGGGGCCGGCACCAGGTTGCAGGTCGGGCGACCCGCGCCGCCATAGCCGATATCCACCAGCGCCTGACGGTCGATCGCCATCGACAGCGCCTTGCGCACATTCGGATCGCTGAAGATCGGATGCGGATGCTTGACGGTGGACCGCTCGCCTTCCGGCAGGGCGGGCGAGGGGTCGGTCATGTTGATCTCGATCCGCTCCACCAGCGTGCCGAAGGCGTTCACAAAGGTGCCCTTGCCGCCCGCTTCCATCTGCTTTTGCTGATCGGGGTTGATCTGGGTGTTCCAGGCATAGTCGAATTCGCCCGTCTCCATCACCGCCGAGGCCGCCGCCAGCGCGTCGCCGCCGCCCTTGATGGTGACCTTGCCGAAGGCGGGCTTGGCCGCGTCGCGATAATTCGGGTTCACTTCCAGCGTGACCACGTCATTCACCTTGAAATCGGTGACGATGAAGGGGCCGGTGCCGATGGGCTTGGAGTTCTGCTCCACGCAGCTTTGCGCGGCAGCACCAAGGCAGGCTTCGAACTGCGCCTTCTGCAGGATCGGCGCGGTGCCGCCGGTGAAGGGCTGATAGGGATAGGGCTTCGGCCCTTCGAACTTGACGATCACCGTCAGGTCATCGGGCGTCTCGATCGAGGCGATGCCTTCGTATTTCGCGCCCTGCGCACAGCCGCCATCGGGGGCGGTGCAGTATTCATAGGTGAATTTCACATCGGCGCTGGTCACCGGCGTGCCATCCGACCAGACGAGGCCTTCCTTCAGCTTCCAGGTGATCGAGGTGAGGTCGGCCGCAACGCCGCCATTCTCCACCGTGGGGATATCCTGCGCGAGACGCGGGAAAAGCTGGCCGTCCTGATCGAAGCCCGCCAGCGGCTCCAGCACCAGCGACCCGGCCTCGACGTCCTTCGTCCCCGAGGACAGATAGGCATTCAGCGTCGACACGGCCTGGTAATAGAAGATCTTTACCTCGCCGTCGGCGCCCCGTTCGGCATGGGCCGCAGGCGCCAGCACGAAGGCCGCCGCAGCGCCCAGAAGGGCGGTTCTGAATTTCATTTCACTTCTCCTTGTTGGTTGTGCTCGCGCACCTCGGCACCGGGGGATGCATGCCCCCCGGCTGTATCCATCGCCATCAGGTGGCAGGCGACAAAACGCCCGGGTTCCACCTCGGCCAGTTCCGGTTCGACATCGCGGCAGACCGCCATCACCTGCGGGCAGCGCGTGCAGAAATTGCATCCCTTGGGCGGATTGGCGGGCGACGGCACGTCGCCTTTCAGGATGATCCGCTGCCGCGTCGCCTCCAGCGTGGGGTCGGCCTCGGGCACGGCGGACAGCAGCGCCCTGGCATAGGGATGCAGGGGGCGGGCATAAAGCGCCTCGCGCGGGGAAAGTTCGGCGATCTGGCCCAGATACATCACCGCCACCCGGTCGGCGATATGGCGCACCATGGACAGGTCATGGCTGATGAAAAGATAGGTCAGCCCCAGCCTGTCCTGCAGATCCTCCAGCAGGTTCACAACCTGCGCCTGGATGGATACGTCCAGCGCCGCGATGGGTTCGTCGCAGACGATGAAGCGCGGGTTCAGCGCCAGCGCGCGGGCAATCCCGATCCGCTGCCGCTGCCCGCCGGAAAATTCATGCGGATAGCGGTTGGCAAAGCGGCGGTTCAGGCCCACCTGATCCATCAGTTCATAGACCCGCGCGGTCTTCTTGTCCTCGTCCCAGTCGGTATGTTCGTCCAGCGGCTCGCCGATGATCGCGGCCACCGTCATGCGGGGGTTCAGGCTCGCCTGCGGGTCCTGGAACACCATCTGCATCATGGGCCGCTTCCTGCGCAGCGCATCGGGCGGCAGGCTGGCGATATCCTCGCCCCCGATCACCACCTGACCGGCGGTCGGTTCATAAAGCCGCAGCAGGGCACGCCCCACCGTGGATTTGCCACAGCCGGATTCGCCCACAAGTCCAAGGGTTTCCCCCTCGAGGATGTCGAACGACACGCCATCCACCGCCTTCACCGCCCCCACCTTGCGGCGCAGGATGCCCGCGTAGATGGGGAAGTGCATCTTCAATCCCCGCACGCTGACCAGCGGCTTGCGCAGGGCGCCGGGTGATCCGCCATCAGCCATGGCGCACCTCCGGGCTCCAGTGGCAGGCCACGTCATGGCCCTGACCGACGGGCAGGCCGTCGATGGCCCGCCGCTGCGGATTCTCCGCCTCGCAGCGATCATGGGCATGGGCGCAGCGCGCCCGGAACGGGCAGGCCACCGGCGCGCCCGACAGGATCGGCGGCTGGCCCTGAATCACCTCCAGCCGCGCCGCGCGTTCCCCCGTCAACGAGGGCACGGTCTTCAACAGCGCCCGCGTATAGGGATGCTGCGGATTGGCGAACAACTCCCGCACCGGGGCCTGTTCCACCACCTGCCCGCCATACATCACCATCACCCGGTCCGCGATGCCCGCGATCACCCCAAGGTCATGGGTGATCCAGACAATCGCCATGCCCAGCTTCTGGCGCAACTCCTTCACCAGCTCGATGATCTGCGCCTGGATCGTCACATCCAGCGCCGTGGTCGGCTCATCCGCGATCAGCACATCCGGGTCGCAGGCCAGCGCGATGGCGATCATCACCCGCTGGCGCATGCCGCCCGAAAACTGGTGCGGATAGCTTTTCAGCCGCTTCCGCGCATCCGGAATGCCCACCAGCGCCAGCAGTTCCGCCGCGCGATCCTCGGCCTGGCGCTTCGTCATCCCCATATGCTTGATCAGCGGCTCCATGATCTGGTTGCCCACCGAAAAGACCGGGTTCAGGCTGGTCATCGGGTCCTGGAACACGAAGCCCACCTTCGCGCCCCGCACCGCCTGCAACTCACGCGGCGCCAGCTTCAGCAGGTCCCGCCCGCCCAGCAGCACCTCGCCCCCCCGCACCTCGGCCGGGGGCGAAGGCAAAAGCCCGATCAGCGACATCATGGTGACGGACTTGCCCGATCCGCTTTCCCCCACCACGCCCAGCATCTCGCCGGGGCGCAGGTGGAAACTGACGGAGTTCACGGCATGTATCTCGCCGCCACGCGTCTTGAAAACGGTCTTGAGACCCCGCACATCGAGGACAGGTTCCGCCCCATCGGGCATATGCAGACCCCCCAAGGTCACTGATTTTTGTTGTTATTCCGAAAGGGCGCGGGCGCCTCTCCGGGCCGTGTTGGGGCGAGTGTTAGAGATTTTTCGCCTTGTCGCAAGCCGCTTGTGCAGCCTGACCTTGCGTCACATCCGCGGGCCTTGACCGCCCGGCGGCTTGCCGCCACCTTGGCGGCAACAAAGGGGAATGCACCGAATGCCCGCCGCCGTCACGCTGTCGCCGCGCCAGATCCTTGATCGACTGGTAAAATTCCCCACCGTCAGCCGCGACACCAACCTTCCCCTGATCGACTGGGTCGAGGACTACCTCGCCTCCCACGGCATCACGGCGCATCGCCACTGGCACGAAGATGGCACCAAGGCCGCGCTTTTCGCCCATGTCGGGCCGTGGGAAGAGGGGGCGGTCGTCCTGTCGGGCCATACCGATGTCGTCCCGGTCGAAGGGCAGGACTGGACCTCGGATCCCTGGACGGTGACGGAACGCGACGGCCGCCTCTATGGCCGCGGCACCTGCGACATGAAGGGATTCGACGCCCTCGCCCTCTGGGCGCTGGTCGAGGCGCATCAGCGCGGGGTGAAACGCCCGCTCCAGATCGCATTGAGCTATGACGAAGAGGTGGGCTGCACCGGCGCCCCGCCCATGATCGCCGCCATGCAGGGGGTGGTTCCGAAAGGGGCCGCCGCCATCATCGGCGAACCCTCCCTGATGAAGGTCATCAACGGCCACAAGGGCGGCACGGGGTTCCACGTCCATGTGAAAGGGTTCGAGGTGCATTCCTCGCTGCTGCCCTATGGCGTGTCGGCCATCATGGAAGGCGCGCGGTTGATCCAATGGGCCAATGACCGCAATGCATGGATCCAGGGCCAGCCCCGCAGCGCCCAGGCGCTGCCCTTCGATCCGCCCTTCACCACGCTGCATGTCGGCATGATCCAGGGCGGCACGGCGCATAACATCACCGCCGCCGATTGCCGCTTTGCCCTCGAAATGCGGGTCGTGCCGGGGGAAGAGGTGGAAACCCACGCCCAGGCCTTCATCGCCGAGGCCGCGCGCATCGACGCCGCGATGAAACAGATCCGCCCCGAGGCGGGCATCCATCTTGACCGTTTCTTCGGCGTCCCCGCCCTGCAACCCGAACAGGACGGCGCGGCCGAGGCGATCTGCCGCCGCCTGACCGGCGACAATGCCACGGGCGTCGTCTCCTATGGCACCGAAGCGGGGCAGTTCCAGGAGGCGGGCTATTCCGCCGCCATCTGCGGCCCCGGCGACATCGCCCAGGCGCATCAGCCCGATGAATGGCTGTCGCTTGCCGAATTCGAGGCGGGCCACCGCTTCATGCAACGCCTGCTGGACGAGCTTTCCCGATGATGCGCTTCCCCATCTCCGACGCCTCCCCCATCCGCTTTCCCGGCCCACCCCCCGCCGCCTGCGATGTTGTCGTGCTGGGCGGCGGCGTCATCGGGGTGATGACGGCCTGGTTCCTGGCCGAAAAGGGCCTCAAGGTCACGCTCTGCGAAAAGGGCCGCATCGCGGGCGAACAATCCAGCCGCAACTGGGGCTGGATCCGCCAGCAGGGCCGCGACATGGGCGAACTCCCCATCATGATGGAAAGCCTGCGTATCTGGAAATCGCTGGCGCAGGAAATGGGCGAAGGCCTGGGCTTCCGGCAGGAAGGTGTCCTCTACCTCGCCAAGACCGAGGCCGAGGTGGAAAGGTTCGAAGCCTGGCTGGACGAGGCCCGTCCGCATGGCGTGGATACCCACATGATGGGATCGGGCGCGGTAACAGAGCGGCTGAAGGGCAGCGCCAAGCCCTGGGTCGCGGGGCTGCATACGCCCTCTGACGCCCGGGCCGAGCCGTGGCAGGCCGTGCCCCTTCTGGTGGAAGGGGCCATCGCGCGCGGCGCGGTGGTGGTGGAGAATTGCGCCATCCGCCGGCTGGATGTGCAGGCGGGCCGCGTGGCGGGGGTCTTCACGGAAGCAGGCCGCATCGCCTGCGATCAGGTCGTGGTGGCGGGGGGGGCCTGGTCGGCGCTGTTCCTGCGGGCGCATGGGGTGCATATCCCGCAACTGGCGGTGCTGGCCTCGGTCGCCGCGACCGAACCCATGGCCGAGATCTTTCCCGGCAATGCCTGCGACGACGATTTCGCCTTCCGCCGCCGCCAGGATGGCGGCTATTCCATCGCGCCGGGATCGGGGCATGATTTCTTTGTCGGCCCCGACGCCTTTCGCGATTTCTTCACCTATCTGCCGGTGCTGAAGAAGGATTTTCGCTCCACCGGCTTTCGCCCCATGGCCCCTGCGGGCTTTCCCGATGCCTGGGGCACCAGGCGGCGCTGGGGCGGGGACGAGGTTTCGCCCTTCGAAGGCATCCGCGTGCTGAACCCGGCCCCGAACATGGACCGGATCGCCCGCGTGCAGGCCGCCTTTGCCGAGGCCTTCCCCGGCATGGGCCGCCCCCGCCTGCGCGCGGCCTGGGGGGGCATGATCGACACCATGCCCGATGTCGTGCCCGTGGTGGACCGGGTGGCGGCCCTGCCGGGCCTGACCATCGCCACGGGGATGAGCGGCCACGGCTTCGGCATCGGCCCCGGCATGGGCCGCGTGGTGGCCGATCTGGTGGCGGGGGGCGATCCGGGCCATGACCTGACCCGCTTCCGCCTGTCACGCTTTACCGACGGGTCGCGGCTCATCCCCGGCCCCTCGCTGTAATCATGCGGAGCGCGCCCCCCAAGGGGCCGCGCAAGCCTTTTGTCTCGCCTCCCGCGCGTGCCGCGCGTCCGGCTCGGCTGATGGGGGCGCCGCCCCCAAACCCCCGGGGTGTTTTTGCCAGGATGAAGGGGGCAGAGCTTTACAGGGCAGGTGGGGCAGGCTAGGCCGCGCCTCCCCGGTCAGGAGCAGTGGATATGGGCGCGGTCTTTGCAGGCTTGGATTTCGGCACCTCGAATTCCACCGTCGGTCTGGCGGATGCGGGCGGCGCGCGGCTGATCGCGCTGGAAGGGGATCAGGTGACGCTGCCCTCGGCCGTGTTCTTCCATGCCGATGGGGAGGCGCCCGATTTCGGCCGCGCCGCGCTTTCGGCCTATCTGGAAGGGGATGAGGGCCGCCTGATGCGCGGGCTGAAATCGACGCTGGGATCGGGGCTGATCCAGGAGCGCACGGCGGTGGGCAATCGCGCCGTCAGCTTCCGCGACATCCTGCAGCGCTTCATCGCCCATCTGCGCCAGCGGCTGGATGCCGTCCAGCCCGGATTGACCCAGGTCGTGCTCGGCCGCCCGGTGCATTTCGTCGATGACGATCCGGCCGGGGATGCCGCCGCGCAGGCCGTGCTGGAAGAGATCGCGCGTCACTGCGGCTTTCGCGATGTGGAGTTCCAGTTCGAACCCGTCGCCGCGGCGCTGGATTACGAACAGCGGCTGGAGCGGGAAGAGATCGTGCTGGTCTTCGATATCGGCGGCGGGACATCCGACCTGTCGGTTCTGCGGCTGTCGCCCCTGCGGGCGCGGCTGGCCGAGCGTGCGGGCGATATCCTGGCCAATGACGGCATCCGCGTCGGCGGCACGGATTTCGACCGCCTGCTCTCGCTGGCCGAGGTGATGCCGCATCTGGGCTATCTCTCCCCGACCCGGGGCGGGGCAGGGACCATGCCGCGCCATTACTGGCAGGACCTGGCGACCTGGCACCGGATCAACAGCCTTTACAGCCAGCGGGTGATGGCCGATCTCAAGGCACTGACGCATGAGGCGGACCATCCCGAACGGATCGCCCGGATGATCCGCGTGGTCGAAGGGCGCCATGGCCATGCCCTGGCGATGGAGGTGGAGCGTGCCAAGATCGCCCTGTCCGGCGAGGAGGCCACGCGCCTCGCCCTTTCCGCGCTGACGGGCGGGCCCAACCCGATGGCCCGGCGCGACCGTTTCGAAGAGGCCGTCGCCGCCCCCGTCGCCCGCATCGGCGCGCTGATCGGCAGCACCATCGCCGCGGCGGGGCTGGGGCCGGATCGCATCGCCACCGTCTTCCTTACCGGCGGCTCGTCGCAACTGCCGCTCTTGCGCGCCACTGTGGCCGCCGCCCTGCCGCAGGCGCGGCTTGCCACGGGCGACATGCTGGGATCGGTCGGCACCGGCCTTGCGCTGGATGCCCGCCGCCGCTTCGGCTGATCCTGCTTGCGCCCGGGCGGGGCTGCGCTACCCTTGCGCGAAAGGAGAACGCCCATGCCCGTCAAGAACCGCTTCGCCGAATTGCTGCCCGAGATCACCGCCTGGCGGCGCGATTTCCACGAACATCCCGAACTGCTGTTCGACGTCCACCGCACCGCGGCCAAGGTGGCCGATCTCTTGCGCCAGTTCGGCTGTGACGAGGTGGTCGAAGGCATCGGTCGCACCGGCGTCGTGGGCGTGATCAAGGGCAAGACCAATACGGTGGGCCGCGTCGTGGGCCTGCGCGCCGATATGGATGCGCTGCCGATCATCGAACAGACGGGCGTCCCCTATGCCTCCAAGACCCCCGGCAAGATGCATGCCTGCGGCCATGACGGCCATACCGCCATGCTGCTGGGCGCGGCCAAATACCTGGCCGAAACCCGCAATTTCGACGGCACCACCATCGTCATCTTCCAGCCCGCCGAAGAAGGCGGCGGTGGCGGGCGCGAGATGGTGGCCGATGGCATGATGGATCGCTGGGGGATCCAGGAGGTTTACGGCATGCACAACATGCCGGGCATCCCCGTGGGCCATTTCGCGATCAGGAAGGGCGCGCTGATGGCCGCCGCCGACCAGTTCGAGATCACCGTGACAGGCAAGGGCGGCCATGCCGCCAAACCGCATGACTGCGTGGATACCACCGTGGTCGCGGCCCATATCGTCGTGGCGCTGCAAACCATCGCGTCGCGCAACGTGGACCCGCTGAAACAGGTCGTCGTGTCGGTCTGCACCGTGGAAACGGATTCGACCGCCCATAACGTCATCCCGCAGGTGGTGAAGATGAAGGGCACGGTCCGCACCATGGATCACAAGGTGCAGGATTTCGTCGAAACCCGCATCGCGGAAATCGTTTCCGGCACGGCGCTGGCTCTGGGCGCGACCGCCACGGTCAACTATGCCCGCGGCTATCCGGTCACCATCAATGCCGATGAGAACACCGATTACGCGGTCGAGGTGGCGCGTCAGGTCTCGGGCCAGGTCGATCCCGACACCGCCCCCCTGATGGGGGCCGAGGATTTCAGCTTCATGCTGAACGAACGCCCCGGCGCCTATATCTTCGTGGGCAATGGCGACACGGCGATGGTCCACCATCCGGCCTACAATTTCGACGACAACGTCATCCCCTTCGGCGCAAGCTGGTATGCCGGGATGGTGGAAAGCCGGATGCCCGCCGCATGATCGGGGCGGGCCTCACCGCCGCCATCGGGGCGCTGCATGTCTATATCATGGTGCTGGAGATGTTCCGCTGGGAACATCCCCGCACCCGCCGCGCCTTTGGCACGAGTGAGGATTTCGCGCGGGCAACCAAGACCCTCGCCGCCAATCAGGGCCTTTACAACGGCTTCCTCGCCGCGGGCCTCTTCTGGGCCGTGGCCGAGGGCGTCACCTCATGGGGACGCCCCCTCGCCATCTTCTTCCTTGCCTGCGTCCTGATCGCGGGCCTCTACGGCTCGGCCACCGCCAGCCGCCGCATCCTCTTCATCCAGGCGCTTCCCGCAGCCCTCGCCCTGATCGCCGTCACCCTGCGGATCTAGTCATAGGACAGCTTCGTGGCCTTGCCGCGGAAGATCACATAGGCCAGCACCGTATAGCCAAGGATCATGGGCAGCACGACCAGCGTGCCGACAAGGATGATCGACAGGCTTTCCGTGCTGGCCGCCGCGTCCCAGATCGTCAACTGCTCCGGCACGATATAGGGGTAGAAACTGTAGGCCATCCCGAAAAAGCCCAGCACCATCAGCACCACCGCCCCCGCAAAGGGAAACCAGGCGAAACTGTCATTCGCCGTCGGCAGCCGCCGCAGCGCAATCCAGAGCAGCGCCACCAGCAGCCCCGACATCAGCGGCAGGGGGGCCAGCGCCACGATCTCGGGGAAGCGGAACCACTTGTCGAAGATCCGCGCGCTCACCAAAGGCGTGGCGACGGACACCGCCCCCATCCCCAGCACCATCCCCCAGATGCCGCCCTTGGCCCAATCCACGGCCTTCCGCTGCAAGACCCCGTCGGTCTTCAGGATCACCCAGGCCGCCCCGATGAAGCTGTAGGCCACGGCCAGCGCCCCCGCCGTCAGCGCGGCAAAGGCCACCTTGGGCCATGTCCATTCCAGCCCCATCACATACATGCCCAGCATGAAGCCCTGCGCCAGCGCCGTCATCAACGACCCCGCCCAGAAGGCCGCATCCCAGGGCCGCTTGTGCCCAAGCGGCGCCTTGGCGCGGAATTCGAAGGCCACCCCCCGCAGGATCAACCCGATCAGCATCACGGCGACGGGCAGATAAAGCGCGGTCAGGATATCCCCATGCGCCACGGGGAAGGCCACCAGCAGGATGCCGATGGCCAGAACCAGCCATGTCTCATTGGCATCCCAGAACGGCCCGATCGAGGCGATCATGCGATCCCGCTCCGCCTCTTCGGCAAAGGGAAACAGAAGGCCGACCCCAAGGTCGAACCCGTCCAGCACGACATAAAGCAGGATCGACACCCCCATCAGGGCGGCAAAGATCAAGGGCAGAGCTTCGGGATCGAACATCGCCATCACTCCGCAGGCTGCATGCCGGGGCTGGCCACGGGCGCATCATAGCGCCCGCCCTTCCGCGCCAGGTGAAAGATCACCCCCACATAGGCCGCCAGCAGCGCGACATAGATCGCCACATAGGCCAGCAGCGTGGACAGGACCATCCCCCCCGCAATGTCGCCCACCGCCTGCTCCACCGTCAGCACGCCCTGCACCAGCCAGGGCTGCCGCCCGATCTCGGTCGTGTACCAGCCCGCAAGCGTGGCACCCCATCCGGCGAAGGTCATGCCCGTCAGGCCCCAGAGATAGGGCCGCGGCATCCCCTCGACGCCCCGCCGCCACAGCATCCACGCCCCCGCCCAACTGATCACCAGCATCAGCATCCCGATGCCCACCATCACCCTGAAGGACCAGAAGACAGGCGCCACCGGCGGATGCATCACCTCGCCCTCCGCCGTGATGAAATCGTTCAACCCCGGCACCACCCCCGCAGGGTCATGCTTCAGAATGACCGAGGCCATCGACGGAATCCCCACCTCGAAGGCATTGCTCCGCGTCTCCTCATCGGGCAGGGCGAACAGCAAGAGCGGCACGTTTCCTTGCGTCTCCCAGTTGCCTTCCATCGCCGCCACCTTGGCCGGCTGATGCTCCAGCGTGTTCAACCCATGCATGTCGCCCGCCAGGATCTGGATCGGGATCAGCACCGCGCCGAGGATCACGCCAAAGCGCAGCCCCGTCTCCACCTCCGCCCCGCGATGCCCGCGCAGCCAGCGCCAGGCCGACAGCCCCGCGATCAGGAAGGCCACCGTCAGCCCGCTCGCCAGCAGCATATGCGACAGGCGGTAAGGCATCGACGGGTTGAAGATGATCGCCCACCAATCCACCGCATGCACGATCCCGTCGCGCAATTCATGGCCGACCGGCGTATGCATCCAGGAATTCAGCACAAGGATCCAGAAGGCGCTCATCGTCGTGCCAAAGGCAACAAGGAAGGTCGCCAGCGTATGCAGCCAGCCCGGCACGCGGCTTGCCCCGAACAGCATGATCCCAAGGAAGACCGCCTCAAGGAAGAAGGCCGTCAGCACCTCATAGGCCAGCAATGGCCCCGCCACATTCCCCACCACCTCCATGAAGCCCGGCCAGTTGGTGCCGAACTGGAAGGACATGGTGATCCCCGACACCACCCCCAGCGCGAAGGACAGCGCAAAGACCTTCACCCAGAACAGATACAGGTCCATCCATTTCCGCTCCCCCGTCCGGTTGAAGCGCAGCTTGAAGAACAGAAGCACCCATCCCAGCGCGATGGTGATCGTCGGAAACAGGATGTGGAAAGAGATATTGGCCGCGAACTGGATGCGGGAAAGCAAAAGCGTATCCATGACTCACCTTTCTGACTGCACCTCAGATAGGGCCTCCCGCCCCGGATTCGAGGGCGCTGCGACGGGCTGCCCCATGCGACAGCCTGTCCGTTCAAGTCATGGTTAATGGCTTCTTGCCAGGGCGCGCGTCTGCACCGCCGTCTGCACCGGCTGTCTGCACCGGGCGCGGCACCGCCACTTTGGTCAAAAGGCAAAGGTAAATACAGCGTTCCCAATGGGTTAGGCCGTGTCGCCTCAACCGCCCGTATGGCTCATATGCCGCGACATCGTCCCCCGCACCCCGGCGCGGGAATAGTCGAAGTCATGCCCCTTGGGCTTCTTGGCAATGGCCGCCCGGATCGCCGCCTCTACCACCGCATCATCGGGGCTCGCCCGCAGGGGCGCGCGCAGATCGGCCATGTCTTCCTGGCCCAGGCACATGTAAAGCTCGCCCGTGCAGGTCAGCCTGACCCGGTTGCAGCTTTCGCAGAAATTATGCGTCAGCGGCGTGATGAAGCCCAGCTTCTGCCCCGTCTCCTCCAGCCGGACATAGCGCGCAGGCCCCCCCGTCCGCTCGGCCAGATCGTGCAGGGTGAACCGCTCCGCCAGCCGCGCCCGCAGGTCCTTCAGCGACCAGTACTGATCCAGCCGGTCCTCGTTCCCCAGATCCCCCATCGGCATGACCTCGATGAAAGTCAGGTCATGCCCCTCGGCCGCGCACCAGTCAACCAGTTGAAAAAGCTCGTCTTCGTTGAAGCCTTTCAAGGCCACGGCATTGATCTTCACCCGCAGCCCGGCCTCCTTCGCGGCGGCGATCCCGTCCAGAACCTGCGCCAGACGGCCCCAGCGGGTGATCTGCGCGAACTTCTCCGCATCCAGCGTATCGAGCGAGACATTGATCCGCCGCACCCCGCAGGCCACCAGCTCTGCCGCATGCTTGCGCAATTGCGATCCGTTGGTGGTCAGCGTCAGTTCCTTCAGCGCGCCGCTCTCCAGATGCCGCGCCATGGCGCGGAAAAAGGTCATGATCCCCTTGCGCACCAGGGGTTCCCCCCCCGTGATGCGCAGCTTCTCCACCCCCAGCCGCACGAAGGCCGAACAGAGCCGGTCCAGCTCCTCCAGCGACAAGAGGTCCGCCTTGGGCAGGAAGGTCATGTTCTCCGCCATGCAATAGACACAGCGGAAATCGCAGCGATCCGTCACCGACACCCGCAGATAGGAAATCGGTCGGGCGAAAGGGTCGATCAGCGGGGCAGGGCGCGCATCCATGACACAAGGTTAAGAACTATCCCCCACCCTCGCAAGCCACGAAACGCCGCTTTCCCCCCCGCCCGCGTCAGACCTTCGTCGCTGCTCCGCCCGATGGATCCGACGCGCAATCCCCACCCAGGCCGGTGCCTGCCCGAAAGGCGCGGGGATGGCCGCCAGACAAGCCCCCGCCGCGCGCCTCCTTAATCCTGCATTAAGGTTAACGCGCCCTTGCCGAAGCAACCGGTCTTCATCTTGGGAAAAATACCCTGGGGGTCCGGGGGCAAAGCCCCCGGGGGCCGATGCCGCAGGCCGCCGCTAGAGGTATCGCGCCGCTTCCTTGCGGGCAAAGCTCTTCAGACCCGCGCCGGGGCCTTCGAGGAACACCCGCACCCGCGCCGCGTCATGCTTGGACAGGTCGCGCAGCCACCAGGCCACGGCCTTCTGGATGAACCAGTCGCGATCCGCCACAAAGTCGGCCGCCCATCCCAAGGCCCGCTCGCGGATGGCAAGCTCTTGTTCCTTCGGGAAATTCATCTTGGCAAAGGGCAGGGTGATCACCAGCGCCGCGCGGCGGGTCCACATGTTTCCGCTTGCCGTCCAGCCCGCCACCGTCTCGATCCGCGCCGGATCGGCCACCAGCCGCTTCTGCCCGGCAATGGTCGCATGATCGGCCACCGCCCAGCCCTCAAAGCCCTCGGTCCAGCCGCAGATCATCTCCCAGGCGGCCTGATCGGGCCGCAGCCGCGCCTGGGTCAGCAGCTTTGCCGCCGCCACCATGGCCTCATGCACGCCCGTCTCCCAAAGGCCGCCCGCCAGCGCCACGCGCTCCTCCACCGACAGCGCCGCGCGCCATTCGGCGACCAGTTCCTCGATCTGCGGCACCGCAACCCCCAGATATCGCCGGGCGATCTTGTGATAGGCCGCCATCTCGGCGGCCTTCTCCGCATCCCCCAGCGCTTCCAGCCGCGCCAGCGCCCCGGCGATCATTCCACCGTCACCGATTTCGCCAGGTTCCTCGGCTGATCCACATCGGTGCCCTTGGCGATGGCCGTGTGATAGGCCAGCAACTGCGCCGGAACCGCATAGAGGATCGGCGCCAGCGCGGCGGGCACTTCCGGCAGGGTCAGCGTCCGCCAGACCCCATGCCCCGCCTCCGCCACGCCCTGCGCGTCGGAAATCAGCAGCACCTTGCCATGCCGCGCCATCACCTCCTGCATGTTCGACACGGTCTTGTCGAACAGCGCGTCCCGCGGCGCCAGAACGATCACCGGCACCCGCGCGTCGATCAGGGCGATGGGGCCGTGCTTCAGTTCGCCCGAAGCATAACCTTCGGCGTGTATATAGCTGATTTCCTTCAGTTTCAGCGCCCCCTCCAGGGCCAGCGGGAACATCGCCCCGCGCCCCAGGAACAGCACGTCCTGCGCCTCGGCCAGTTCCTCGGCAATCGCCGCGATCGGGGCCGACAGGGCCAGCGCATGGTTCATCAGCCCCGGCAGGTTGCGCAAGCCGACCAGCAGTTCCCCCGCCTGATCCGCCGTCAGCCGCCCCCGGTCCAGCCCCGCCTTGATCGCCATCAGCGCCAGCACGGTCAACTGGCAGGTGAAGGCCTTGGTCGAGGCGACGCCCACTTCCACCCCCGCCAGGATCGGCAGGCTCAGGTCGCTTTCCCGCGCGATCGACGATGTCGGCACATTCACCACCGACACGACCTTCGCCACCTTTTCCTTCGCATGGCGCAGCGCGGCCAGGGTATCCGCCGTCTCGCCCGACTGGCTGACGAAGACCGCCCAGGATTTCTCGGACAGGACGGGATCGCGATAGCGGAACTCGCTCGCGATATCGACTTCCGCCGGAAGGCCCGCGATCTGCTCGAACCAGTATTTCGCCACATGGCAGGCATAAGACGCCGTCCCGCAGGCCACCATCATCACCCGGTCGACGCCCGTGAAATCAACGCCTTCCGGCAATTGCAGGGCGGGGTTCACCCCGCCGCCCGTGTAATGCTTCAGCGCATCCGCAATGACCACGGGCTGTTCGGCGATCTCCTTCGCCATGAAATGCTTGTAGCCCGATTTCTCGATCCGGGCGCTGTCGATCTGGATCCGCGTCTCGGCCCGGTTGGCCCGGCGATCCTCGGCATCGAAGATCTCGGCCCCCGCCCGGGTGATCACCGCCCAGTCGCCCTCTTCCAGATAGGTGATCCGGTCGGTCATCGGGGCCAGCGCGATGGCATCCGAACCCACGAACATCTCGCCCTTGCCATGGCCGATGGCCAGCGGGCTGCCCTTGCGGGCGGCGATCATCAGGTCATCCTCGCCATCAAAAAGGAAGCACAGCGCAAAGGCCCCGTGCAGGCGCTTCAACGTCGCGCGCGCGGCCTCCACCGGGGTCATCCCGCGCAGCATGTGCATCTGCGCCAGCAGGGCGATGGTTTCCGTGTCGGTCTGGCTTTCCTGCACATGGCCCGCCGCCGCCAGTTCCTCGCGCAATTCGCGGAAGTTCTCGATGATCCCGTTATGCACCACCGCCACCGGCCCCGCACGGTGCGGATGGGCATTGGTAACGGTTGCCGCGCCATGTGTGGCCCAGCGGGTATGTCCGATGCCCGCCTTTCCGGCGAGCGGCTCATGCACCAGTAGATCCGACAGGTTCACCAACTTTCCCACCGCGCGGCGGCGGTCCAGCCGGCCGCCGTTCACCGTGGCGATCCCGGCGCTGTCATAGCCGCGATATTCCAGCCGCTTCAGCGCCTCCACCAGCAGCGGAGCCGCTTCGTGATTGCCCAAGACCCCTACAATTCCGCACATTATTGATGCCCTTTTGCCTTGCTGGCCTTTATGGATTTTAACTTTTCGAACAATTTCGTCGCAAGTCCCGCGCGGTTGACCTGCCGCGCCCGGCCGATGGCCACGGCCTCGGCGGGCACGTCCTCGGTGATCACCGAACCCGATCCCGTCAGTGCGCCATCGCCCACCGCAACCGGGGCCACCAGCATCGTGTCCGATCCGATGAAGGCGCGCTTGCCGATCACCGTGCGGTGCTTCATCACGCCGTCATAATTGCAGGTGACGGTGCCCGCGCCGATATTGGTGAATTCGCCGACCTCGGCATCGCCCAGATAGGTCAGGTGGCCCACCTTCACGCCCTCGTCCAGGATCGCGTTCTTGATCTCGACGAAATTGCCGACATGCACATCCTCGGCCAGTTCCGCTCCGGGGCGCAGCCGGGCAAAGGGGCCGACCTGCGCGCCCCGGCTGATATGGCAGCCCTCAAGATGGCAGAACGCCTTGACCTCCGCCTCGCTCTCGATGGTCACGCCGGGGCCGAAGATCACGTTCGGCCCGATCACCGCATCGCGCCCCACCACCGTATCCAGCGCGAAGATCACCGTTTCCGGTGCGGTCAGCGTGACACCGTTCTCCAGCGCCTCCTCCCGCGCCCGCGCCTGGAAGGCGCGCTCCGCCTCGGCCAGTTGCGCGCGGGTATTCACCCCCATCGTCTCGGCCTCGTCGCACAGCACCAGCCCGGCCGAAAGCCCCTCGGCCCGCGCCAGTGCCACGATATCGGTCAGGTAGAACTCGCCCGCCGCATTGGCATTGCCCACCGATGCGCAAAGCCGCATCAGCACGGCCGCCTCGGCGCAGACGACGCCGGAATTGCACAGGGTGACGGCCCGCTCCGCCTCGGTCGCGTCCTTCCATTCCACGATCCGTTCCAGCACCTCGCCCTCGGCGATCAGCCGGCCATAACGCCCCGGATCGGCGGCGTGAAATCCCAGCACCACCACCGCATGCCGCCTGCGCGCGGCCAGCATCGCCTGCAGGGTCTCGGGCCGCACGAAGGGCGTGTCGCCGTAAAGCACCAGCGCATCGCCGCTGACCCCTTCCAGAAGGGGGGCCGCCTGCAGCACGGCATGGGCGGTGCCCTTCTGCTCTTCCTGCACGACGGTCTGCACATCCTCGTCAAAGGCGCGGGCGGCCCTGGCCACCGCTTCGGCCCCATGGCCCGTCACGACAACCGTCACTTCCGGCTCCAGCGCGCGGCCCGCCTGCATCGCGTGATGCAGCAGCGGGGCGGCCCCGACCTTGTGCAGCACCTTGGGCAGGTCGGAATTCATCCGCGTTCCCTGTCCCGCCGCCAGAATGACCAAAGAAACCGACATGCTGCCCCTTCCCTTATCCTTGCGCCCGTTTTACCCCCATCCGGGCGGGCCGCAAGCCTTGCCCGCTTCACACCTGTTTACGGGGTATTTCAAGCGATGCGGACTGTGGTCTTCGATCTGGACGGAACTTTGGCGGATACCTCGGCCGATCTGCTGGCCGCGGCGAATGCCTGTTTCCGCGATCTGGGGCATGGCGACATGCTGACCCCCGCCGATACGCTGACCGCCTTTCACGGCGGAAGGGCCATGCTGCGGCTGGGCTTTTCCCGGTTGGGCGCGGTGTCCGAGACGATGATCGACGCGCAATATCCCCGCCTTCTGGCGGCCTATGCCGAGGGCATCGACACCCATACCCGCCTCTATCCCGGCGCAATCGCGGCGGTCGAGGTGCTGCGGGGCAGGGGCTTTGCCACCACGATCTGCACCAACAAGCCCGAAGGTCTGGCCGAAACGCTGGTGAACCGCCTCGGCATCCGCAGCCTGTTCGATGTGCTGATCGGGGCCGATACGCTGCCCACGCGCAAGCCGGACGTGGCACCCTATGCGGCCTCGGTCGAACGTGCGGGCGGGCAGGTCGCGCGCTCCATGCTGGTGGGCGACACCGACACGGATCGCAAGACCGCCCGCGCGGCCGGGGTGCCGGTCGCGCTGGTGACCTTCGGCCCCGAAGGGCGCGACATCGCGCGCCTTGATCCTGATGCGCTGCTCGATCATTTCGACGAACTGCCGGAACTTGCGGAAAGGCTGGTGCGCTGATGGAACGCTTCACGGGCAGCTTCACCCAGCAGGAGCCCATCCCCGACGCAGGCATCGAGGCCGCGCTCGCCGTGCTGCGCCATGGGCGGCTGCATCGCTACAACACCGCCCCCGGCGAACTGTCCGAGACCGCGCTTCTGGAAGAGGAATTCGCCTCCCTCACCGGCGCGCGCTACTGCCTTGCCGTGGCCTCGGGCGGCTATGCCATGGCCTGTGCCCTGCGCGCCATCGGGGTTCGCGCGGGGGACAGGGTGCTGTCCAATGCCTTCACCCTTGCCCCGGTGCCCGGCGCCATCGCCTCGATCGGCGCGGTGCCGGTCTTCGTGGAGGTCGCCGAAGACCTGACCATCGACCTCGCCCATCTGGAACAGCAGGCCAATGCCTCGGGCGCGCGCGTCCTTCTGCTGTCGCACATGCGCGGACATGTCTGCGACATGGACCGCCTGATGGCGCTTTGCGACAGGCTTGGCGTTACCGTGGTGGAGGATTGCGCCCATACGATGGGCGCAACCTGGAAGGGTATCCCCTCGGGCCGACATGGCAAGGTCGCGGCCTATTCGATGCAGACCTACAAGCACGTCAATTCCGGCGAGGGCGGCTTCCTGATCACCGACGATCCGCAGGTCGCCGCCCGCGCCGTGCTGCTGTCGGGCAGCTACATGCTCTATGCCCGCCACCGCGCCGCCCCCCCGCCCGAAGCCTTTGAAGGCATCCGCCTCGACACGCCCAACATTTCGGGCCGGATGGACAATCTGCGCGCGGCGATCCTGCGCCCGCAACTGCCTCTGCTGGCAGATCGGGTGCGGCGCTGGGGCCTGCTCTACCGCAGCCTGGAGGCGGGCCTGACCGAGACGCCGGGCCTGCACCTGATCCCGCGGCCCGCGCATGAGGTCTATGTCGGCTCCTCGTTCCAGTTCCTGCTGCGGGACTGGCCGGCCGGGCGCATCCAGGCGGTGATCGCCCGCTGCGCTGCGCGCGGGGTCGAGTTGAAATGGTTCGGCGCGCCCGATCCCGTGGCCTTCACCAGCCGCTACGATCACTGGCGCTATGCCGATCCTGCACCATTGCCGCAGACCGACCGGGTGCTTGCAGGCCTGATCGACATGCGCGTGCCGCTGACCTTCACGCCCGAGGATTGCGCGCTGATCGCCCGCATCATCCGGGCCGAGGTTCTGGCCGTGCAGCAATCCGGGGAAGAGGCGGCAACCGCGGCTCCTCTGGCCGATTGAGGATACGAATTTTCTGCGAAAATTCTGCAGGGCGATCCTTCTGCGAAGGATCATGTCCCCGCCATGCAAGCGTCTTGCCATGCCGCAGGCATGAGAATTTTCGCAGAAAATTCGTCACTCCCTGAATTTTCGCAGAAAATTCGCAGTCCCTCTGGGCAGACCGCAGGTCCGTGACGCCTATTCCACGCCCTGCGCATTCCACAGCGGCACGGTCGAGATCGACATCTTCGCCGATCCTTCCGTCACCTCGCGGGCATGGGCCAGATAGATCAGCGTCCGGTTCGCCTCGTCATAGATGCGCGTGATCGAAAGCGACTTCAGAAGCAGCGACTGCCGCTCGGAAAAGATCTCCTCCCCCTCCGGCCCGCGGCGGATGTCGCCCAGGGTGATCGGCCCGGTCTGGCGGCAGGCGATGGAGGAATTCGACGGATCCTCGAACCAGTTTCCCTGCACCAGCCGGTCGATGGTGGAGCGTTCGAAATAAGCCAGATGGCAGGTCACCCCCGCCACGTCGGGATCCGGCAGGGCTTCGATCAGGATGTCATTGCCGATCCAGTCCACGCCGATGCTGCCCACCTCCTCGGCCCCCGCGGAAA
Source organism: Paragemmobacter kunshanensis (assembly GCF_011059185.1). GTDB lineage: Bacteria > Pseudomonadota > Alphaproteobacteria > Rhodobacterales > Rhodobacteraceae > Paragemmobacter > Paragemmobacter kunshanensis. Next base: position 29,515 of record NZ_JAALFE010000019.1, read on the forward strand.
AGGGGGCAAGGAAGGCCGAAAGGATCAGCGCGGCAAGGGCAGGGCGGCGGGGCAGGGCAGGCGTTCCGGGCAGGATGGGCATCATGGGGCTCCTCGGTCGGGGATGGGGCGAGACAATCGCAAAGCCGCCCCGGATGCCAGTGCCTTGGTCGCCGGGCGGCAGATTGCGGCTTGTCCGACAGAAACGCTCGGCGACTCGCTTCGCGATATCCGTTCCCTGCCGGTGCCGCGCCGCGGCATCCCGCCTTGTGTGCCATGGCATACAAAGCCGAATTCCTGTCCCTTTCCACCCGCTTTTCGCCCTGCCTTCGGTTGACCCCGCCCGGGGGGAAGAGTAAACGATGCGCGAGAGATCAAGCGGCCCGCCAGTGGTTCGCAGCTCGCATGTCGCCAGCCGAAGGAGCGCCTCGTGGACCCAATCCTCCGAGAGTATCTTCCCATACTCATTCTTCTGGCCATCGCGGTCGGCCTTGGCCTTGTGCTGATGCTGGCGGCGGCGGTGCTGGCGGTGCGCAATCCGGACCCGGAAAAGGTGTCCGCCTATGAATGCGGCTTCAACGCCTTTGACGATGCGCGGATGAAGTTCGACGTGCGGTTCTACCTCGTGTCGATCCTCTTCATCATCTTCGATCTGGAAGTGGCCTTCCTCTTCCCCTGGGCCGTCGCCTTCGGCGACATCAGCATGACGGGGTTCTGGTCGATGATGGTCTTCCTGGCCGTGCTGACCATCGGCTTTGCCTATGAATGGAAGAAAGGAGCCCTGGAATGGGAGTGAGCACGTCCGCCAACCAGGCGGGTGGCGATCACGAGGTCGCCGTCCAGGCCCTGAACCGCGAATTGCAGGACAAGGGTTTCCTGCTGACCTCGACCGAGGACATCATCAACTGGGCGCGGATCGGCAGCCTGCACTGGATGACCTTCGGCCTCGCCTGCTGCGCGGTGGAGATGATGCACACCTCCATGCCGCGCTATGACCTTGAACGCTTCGGCACCGCGCCGCGCGCCTCGCCCCGGCAGTCGGACCTGATGATCGTCGCAGGCACGCTGACGAACAAGATGGCCCCGGCCCTGCGCAAGGTCTATGACCAGATGCCGGAACCCCGCTATGTGATCTCCATGGGATCCTGCGCCAATGGCGGGGGGTATTACCACTACTCCTATTCCGTCGTGCGCGGCTGCGACCGGGTGGTTCCCGTGGATATCTATGTCCCGGGCTGCCCGCCCACCGCCGAGGCGCTGCTTTACGGCATCCTGCAGTTGCAGCGGAAGATCCGCCGCACCGGCACCATCACCCGCTGAGGAAGATCAGGCATGTCCGAAGCCCTGCAAGAACTGGCGGCGCATATCACCTTCAAGCAGCCCGATGCCGTGGGCGCGGCCAGGGTGGCGCATGGCGAACTGACGCTCGAGGTCGAGCCGGACCACCTGCTGTCCCTGGTGGAATTCCTGCGCACCGACAGCGCCTGCCGGTTCACCAGCCTGGTGGACATCACGGCCGTGGATTATCCCGAACGGGCCGAGCGGTTCGATGTCGTCTACCACTTCCTGTCGATGTATCAGAACCACCGCATCCGCCTGAAGATCGCGGTGGATACCGAAGGGATGGTGCCCTCGCTGACCGAGATCCACCCTTCGGCCAACTGGTTCGAACGCGAAGTGTTCGACATGTTCGGCATCCTCTTCTCGGGCCATCCCGACCTGCGCCGCATCCTCACCGATTACGGCTTCCGCGGCTTTCCGCTGCGCAAGGATTTCCCCACCACCGGCTATTCCGAGGTCCGCTATGACGAGGCGCAAAAGCGCGTCGTCTACGAACCCGTCAAGCTGGTGCAGGAATACCGCCAGTTCGATTTCATGTCGCCCTGGGAAGGGGCGGAATACATCCTGCCCGGCGACGAGAAGAAGGCCTGATCCGTGAGCGGAACGCCAACAGTCCTGTTCTGTGTGGGTGCGACAAAGGCAGGCACGTCCTGGCTTTATCGCCATCTGCACCGGCATCCGGATTGTCACCTCCGCTCGATCAAGGAACTGCATTACTTCGACATGCTCGAATCCGGCACGCAGCGCCGCTTTCGCAAGCTGCTGCGCGAGAAGATCGCGCTTCTGCGCGCCGCCATCGCCGACGGCAACCCGCGCCCCTCGCTGGAGCGGCAGCTGCGCGATGCGCTGGACTGGAAGGCCGTGATCGGGGCCGAGGGCGAGAATCTCGACGCCTATCTCGGCTATCTGTCGAATGGCCGGGGCGCACGCCCGCTGGTGGCGGACATAACCCCCGCCTATGCCCTTCTGCCCGAGGCACGGCTTCACCGCATGTCCGAGGTCGCGCCGCGGACGCGCTTTCTCTATCTGCTGCGCGATCCCGTCGCGCGGCTGTGGTCGCAGGCGCGGATGCTGGCGGCGCGGCGGATGGGGGATATCGCGGAATTCCCGGCCCTGGCGGCGCGGATGATGGAGACGATGATCACCGCGATCCGCGACGGCGTGCGCGACCGCGAGGATTACATCGGCGCGATTTCCCGCCTGCGCGCGGCCGTGGCGCCCGACCGGCTGCTGATCCAGTTCCAGGAAGAGATGATGACATTGCCGGGCCTGTCGCGGCTGCAGGCCTTTCTCGGGATTTCCGATATCGCCGGGGATTTCGAACATCGCGTGCATGAAGGCACGCCGCTTTCCTTGCCCGATGATCTGCGGGCGCGGGCGCGGGTGGCGCTTGCGCCGCAATACGAATTCGTCGCCAGCCATTTCCCGGATCTTCCGGGCAACTGGCGGCAGAACATGACAGAGGTTCACGGATGATGGACGGCAGCTTCGACGATGCCCTGACGGGCGAACAGAAGATCCGCAACTTCAACATCAACTTCGGGCCGCAGCACCCGGCGGCCCATGGTGTGCTGCGTCTTGTCCTGGAACTGGACGGCGAGATCGTGGAACGCTGCGATCCGCATATCGGCCTGCTGCATCGTGGCACCGAAAAGCTGATGGAAAGCCGGACCTACCTGCAGAACCTGCCCTATTTCGACCGGCTGGATTACGTGGCCCCGATGAACCAGGAACATGCCTGGTGCCTGGCCATCGAAAAGCTGACCGGCACCATCGTGCCGCGCCGGGCCAGCCTGATCCGCGTGCTGTTCTCCGAAATCGGCCGCGTGCTGAACCACCTGCTGAACGTCACCACACAGGCGATGGACGTGGGCGCGCTGACGCCCCCGCTCTGGGGGTTCGAAGAGCGCGAACAGCTGATGGTCTTCTACGAACGGGCCTGCGGTGCGCGCCTGCACGCGGCCTATTTCCGCCCCGGCGGGGTGCATCAGGATCTGCCGCCCGCGCTTCTGGACGATATCGACGCCTGGGCCGAGAAATTCCCCAAGGTGCTGGACGACATCGACACGCTGCTGACGGAAAACCGCATCTTCAAGCAGCGCAATGCCGATATCGGGATCGTCACCGAAGAGGATATCCAGACCTGGGGCTATTCCGGCGTCATGGTGCGCGGATCGGGCCTCGCCTGGGACCTGCGCCGCAGCCAGCCCTATGAATGCTACGATGAATTCGACTTCAAGATCCCTGTCGGCAAGAACGGCGATTGCTATGACCGCTATCTCTGCCGCATGGCCGAAATGCGCGAGTCGACCTCGATCATCCGGCAGGCCATCGCGAAACTGCGGGTGGAAAAGGGCGATGTGCTGGCCCGTGGCAAGATCACGCCGCCGAAACGGGCCGAGATGAAAACCTCGATGGAGGCGCTCATCCATCACTTCAAGCTTTACACCGAAGGTTTCCACGTCCCCGCGGGCGAGGTCTATGCCGCGGTCGAGGCGCCCAAGGGCGAATTCGGGGTCTACCTCGTCGCCGACGGCACCAACAAACCCTATCGCGCCAAGATCCGCGCGCCGGGATATCTGCACCTGCAATCCATGGATTACATCTGCAAGGGCCACCAGCTTGCCGACGTATCCGCCATCATCGGCACGATGGATGTCGTGTTCGGGGAGATCGACCGCTAATGCTGCGCCGCCTGCATCCCGTCCAACCGGACAGCTTCGCCTTCACGCCCGCCAATCTGGAATGGGCGAAAGGGCAGATTTCCAAATATCCCGAAGGCCGTCAGGCATCGGCCATCATCCCGCTTCTGTGGCGCGCGCAGGAACAGGAAGGCTGGCTGACGCGCAAGGCCATCGAATGCGTGGCCGACATGCTGGGCATGGCCTATATCCGCGCGCTGGAAGTGGCGACCTTCTACTTCATGTTCCAGCTGCAACCCGTTGGCTCTGTTGCCCATATCCAGATCTGCGGCACCACCTCCTGCATGATCTGCGGGGCCGAGGAACTGATCGCCGTCTGCAAGGAACTGATCGCCCCCGCGCCGCATAGCCTGTCGGCGGATGGCAAGTTTTCCTGGGAAGAGGTGGAATGCATGGGCGCCTGCGCCAATGCGCCCATGGCCCAGATCGGCAAGGATTACTATGAGGATCTGACCGCCGCGAAGCTGCGCGACCTGATCGCCCGCTTCTCCAAGGGCGAAGTGCCGGTCCCCGGCCCGCAGAACGGCCGCTATGCGGCCGAACCGCTGTCGGGGCTGACCTCGCTCAAGGAGTTCGAATCCGGCCGCCAGCAATACAATGCCTCGGCCCAGCTTGCGGTGGATATCGGCGATACGGTGAAGCGGATCGACGGCACCGAAGTGCCGATCCTGACGCCCTGGCTGGGCAAGGCCGCAAAGCCTGCCGCCGCCGCAAGGCCGAAGGCCGCCAAGGCCGCCGCGCCTGAAAAGGCCGAAGCCGCGCCGAAGGCTGCGGCCAAGCCCGCGGCAAAGCCTGCCGCAAAGAAAGCAGCCACGCCGGAAACGGCCCCGGCCACCGAAAAGAAGACCCGCGCCCCGCGCGCGAAAAAGACGGAAAAGGAATGACTGAACGGTAACGGAAGGGGCGGACCTGACGCCCCGGGAATAGGGACAAGCGCATGAAACGAGTCGAAAACCTGAATGCTCCGTCACTGTCGGGATGGCTGATCGCCATCGCGGCCGGGGTCATTGCCTTTGCGGTGGCAAAGGTGGTCGGCCAGTTCGATTACACGACCTCCGGCTTCTTCGGGGTGGTCATCGCCCTTGTGGCCGGGCTTGTGCTGGGCATGCCCTGGGGCGCTGCCGACCGCATCCCCAAGCCGGAAGCCGACGCGCATCCCGAACCCGCCGCCGCCGAAGCCGCTTCCGCGCCGGCCGCCGCCGCCCCCATGCCCGAAGCTGTGGTGGCGCCCGTGGCGGTGATGTCGGCCCCCGTTGCTGCTGCACCCGCTGCTGCACCGGCAGCTGCACCGACGGCGGCACCCGTCTCCAGCCCGGCCCCTGCCGCGCCCGCCGCCAAGGCCGCCCCCGCCGCCAAGCCCAAGGCCGCCAAGCCCGCGGAGGCCACGCCCCCCGTCGGCGGCACGAAGCCCAAGGCGCTGAAGGCCGCGCGCAAGGGGGCCGCCGATGATCTGAAGGTCATCGAAGGCATCGGCCCCGCGCTGGAAAAGGTCTTGAATGAAAACGGAATTTTCCACATCGACCAGATCGCGCAATGGGGCGCGGCCGAAGTGGAATGGATGGACGGCAACCTGAAAGGGTTCAAGGGCCGCGTCACCCGCGACAAATGGGTGGCACAGGCCAGACTGATCGGCGAGGTGGGGCTGGAGGAATTCCTCCGCCGCGCCAAGACGAACGATTACTGAGGCGGGAATGGCTACGCCCAGCGATCAGGACAAGGCCCTTGCACGGCAGGCGCGCAGCGTCGCCTTCGTGCTGGCGGGGACCATGGTCCTGTGGATGGGGGCAAGCTTTCTCGGGGGAAGGTTCGGCTGGGAAACCCGCTTCGCCTTCCTCTTCGACCTCGCAGCCATCGCCGCGTTCATCTGGGCGCTGGTCGTGACATACGGGATCTGGCGCAAGCGCCGGGGCAATTGAGGGGCAAGACATGCTCAAGGATCAGGACCGCATCTTCACCAACCTCTACGGGATGCATGACCGCACCCTTGCCGGGGCGAAGAAGCGCGGCCATTGGGACGGCACCGCCGACATCATCAAGCGTGGCCGCGACACGATCATCGAACAGGTCAAGGCCTCGGGCCTGCGGGGCCGTGGCGGCGCGGGCTTCCCGACGGGTCTGAAATGGTCCTTCATGCCCAAGCAGAGCGATGGTCGCCCGTCCTATCTGGTGGTGAACGCCGACGAATCCGAACCCGGCACCTGCAAAGACCGGGAAATCATGCGGCACGATCCGCATACCCTGATCGAAGGCTGCCTGATCGCCTCCTTCGCGATGGGCGCGAATGCCTGCTACATCTACATCCGCGGCGAATACATCCGCGAGCGCGAGGCGCTGCAGGCTGCCATCGACGAATGCTACGACGCGGGCCTTCTGGGCAAGAACGCCGCGAAGTCGGGCTGGGATTTCGACCTTTATCTGCATCACGGTGCAGGTGCCTATATCTGCGGCGAGGAAACCGCGCTGCTGGAATCCCTCGAAGGCAAGAAGGGCATGCCCCGGATGAAGCCGCCCTTCCCGGCAGGGTCGGGCCTTTATGGCTGCCCGACCACGGTGAACAACGTCGAATCCATCGCGGTGGTCCCCACCATCCTGCGCCGTGGCCCCGAATGGTTCGCAGGCTTCGGCCGCCCGAACAACGCGGGGACAAAGCTCTTCGGCATCTCGGGCCACGTCAACAACCCCTGCGTGGTCGAAGAGGCGATGTCGATCCCGCTCAAGGAACTGCTGGATCGCCACTGCGGCGGCGTGCGCGGCGGGTGGAAGAACCTCAAGGCCGTGATCCCCGGCGGATCGTCGGTGCCGCTGCTCACGCAGGCGCAATGCGATGACGCGATCATGGATTTCGACTGGCTTCGCGAACAGCGCTCGGGCCTCGGCACGGCGGCGGTGATCGTGATGGACCAGTCCACCGACGTCATCAAGGCGATCTGGCGGCTGTCCAAGTTCTACAAGCATGAAAGCTGCGGCCAATGCACCCCCTGCCGCGAAGGCACGGGCTGGATGATGCGCGTGATGGATCGTCTGGTCCGCGGCGAGGCCGAGGTCGAGGAAATCGACATGCTGCTGTCCGTGACGAAGCAGGTCGAAGGCCACACGATCTGCGCCCTTGGCGACGCGGCGGCATGGCCGATCCAGGGCCTCGTACGCGCCTTCCGGGATGAGATCGAGGATCGCATCAAGGCGAAAAAGACGGGCCGCCTCTCGGCGGTCGCGGCGGAATAAATTCATATGACGCATCAAGCTACGATCATTACCGCCTCCTTGACCGGTCTTGCTACCGGCCAGATGGTGTTTGCTGATCCGCTGTTGCGTCAGTGTGGCGAGTTCCACATCGATTTGCGTCGTTCAACCCAGACCGTTGAGGGTAAAGATCGTTTGATCGAAATCGTCCAGTTCGATGAAGAAAGTCGCCGTTTCGGCGTAATGATTTCTCCGGCAGACGGCTTAACGGGCTCTAGTGCCAACGTCATTGCGATAATGTCTGCGGATATTGTCTGCATGCACCTTGATGCTCGTGTGAGCGAAACACGTCCGGCTGTGCGCGAGGGCGACGGTTGGCTTGTGGACAGCGGATGCGAAGGGCACTTGGTCCGGCTGGAGGAGAAGTGTTGATCGAAAATCTCACCCGGATCGGAACCTTTGGCGCAATGGTCAGCCTTTCTGCGTGCGCGTCTGCTGTTCCTGTCGCACCGGAAGCGGCTGCGCCCCTGACCGTGGTGCGCCAAGGCGCGCCCTACGCGAATTGGGAAGGCGCCGCCGCAAGGAAGCAGGCCGAGGCGGAATGCGCCGCGCTGGGCAAATCCCTGCGCCCGTCGATCTATGACCGCTATCAGGGCGGCGCATGGGTCTATGTGGAGGGCTGCGCATGACCCGTTATGCGATGACATCCGCCCACACCCGCGCTTGTGATGGCATAGCAGGGCGCATCTCCCCCAAATCCTTGGCAGGAACTGCCAAGGAGAAGGCCATGAAACTGTCGCTCACCCTCGCCACCCTGATGATCGCCGCCCCGGCCCTTGCCGCCGACCTGCCGATCAACAAGGAACCGCATATCAACCACATCCTGCTGCAGGGCTTCATCGGCGATGCCATCGCCGACAACTGCCCCGCGCTGGAACCGCGCAAGCTGCGCGCGCTCGGTGAATTGAACAAGCTGCGCGCCTATGCGCAGGAGAAGGGCTATTCGGTCGCGGAAATCCGCGCCTTCGTCACGTCGGACACCGAAAAGGCGCGCGGCAAGGCCGAGGCGGCGGAGTGGCTGAAGGCCAAGGGGGCGGAACCCGGCAAGGAAGCCGAATACTGCCGCATCGGGCGGGAAGAGATCGCGAAGGAGTCGCTGATCGGTTATCTGCTGAGGGATACCGAATGACCCAAGCGATGCAGGCCCCGGCACCTATGGAACAGGCGCAGCTGTGGAAATCCCACCGCTGCACCCAAGTGGCGGCGGAGTGACGGGCATGTGCTACGGACACCAGGACCCGAAACAGGCTATGCGCGACATCGAGGCGCGCGTGAAACATCTGTCCCTCTCGGGGCAGGACGAGACGAAACAGGCGACCCGCGCGCCGTTCGGGGGGCTTCTGGCCCGCCTGCGCGACGCGGTGAACGGGCTGCTGCGGAAGGACCGGGCTCATGTCTAACCTGAAGAAGATCAACATCGACGGCATCGAGGTCGAGGTGGATGGTGCCATGACCATCATCCAGGCGGCCGAGGTTGCGGGCGTGGAAATCCCCCGTTTTTGCTATCACGAACGCTTGTCGATCGCCGGCAACTGCCGGATGTGCCTTGTTGAAGTCGTGGGCGGTCCGCCGAAACCCGCCGCTTCCTGCGCGATGCAGGTCCGCGACCTGCGCCCCGGCCCGAATGGCGAGGCGCCGGTCGTCAAGACCAAGTCGCCGATGGTCAAGAAGGCCCGCGAAGGGGTGATGGAATTCCTGCTCATCAACCACCCGCTCGACTGCCCGATCTGCGATCAGGGCGGCGAATGCGACCTGCAGGATCAGGCGATGGCTTACGGCGTGGACTTCTCGCGCTACCGCGAACCGAAGCGGGCGTCGGATGACCTGAACCTTGGCCCGCTGGTGGCCACCAAGATGACGCGTTGCATCTCCTGCACGCGCTGCGTCCGCTTCACCACCGAAGTCGCGGGCATCACCCAGATGGGCCAGACCGGGCGCGGCGAGGATAGCGAGATCACCTCCTACCTCAACATGACGCTCGACAGTAACCTGCAGGGCAACATCATCGACCTCTGCCCCGTCGGTGCGCTGACGTCGAAGCCTTACGCCTTCACCGCGCGTCCGTGGGAACTGACCAAGACCGAAACCATCGACGTGATGGATGCGCTGGGGTCGAACATCCGCGTGGATACCAAGGGCCGCGAAGTCATGCGCATCCTGCCGCGCAACCATGACGGCGTGAACGAGGAATGGATTTCCGACAAGACCCGCTTCGTCTGGGACGGCCTGCGCCGCCAGCGTCTGGACACGCCCTATATCCGCGAAAATGGCAAGCTGCGGAAGGCGGGCTGGGGCGAGGCGCTGGCCGCTGCCGCCGCTGCCATGAAGGGCAGGAAGGTTGCAGCACTTGTCGGCGATCTGGCCCCGGTCGAGGCGATCTTCAGCCTCAAGCAACTGGTCGAAGGTCTGGGCGGCAAGATCGAAGCCCGCACCGATGGCGCGCGCCTGCCTGCGGGCAACCGCTCGGCCTATGTCGGCACTGCCTGCATCGAGGATATCGACAGCGCGAAGTCGATCCTGCTGATCGGCACCAACCCGCGTGTCGAGGCGGCGGTCCTGAACGCCCGCATCCGCAAGGCCTGGACGCTGGGAGCCAAGGTCGCGCTGGTCGGGCCTGCGGTCGATCTGACCTATGACTACCACCACGCCGGCACCGACCGCGCCGCGCTGACCGCCCTCGTGGCCGAGGCGCAGAAGGCCGGACCTGACGGCAAGCTCGCCGTCGTGATCATCGGCCAAGGCGCGATCAACGAGGCGGATGGCGAGGCCGTGCTGTCGCAGGCGATGGCTCTGTGCTCTGCCACGGGCGCGAAGCTTCTGGTCCTGCACACCGCCGCGTCGCGTGTCGGCGCGCTGGACGTGGGGGCCGTCACCGAAGGCGGCCTTGCCGCCGCGACCGAAGGCGCAGAGGTGATCTACAACCTTGGCGCGGATGAGGTGGAAATCGCCCCCGGTCCCTTCGTCATCTATCAGGGCAGCCATGGCGACCGTGGCGCGATGCGCGCCGACGTGATCCTTCCGGGCGCGGCCTGGACCGAGGAGAACGGCCTTTTCGTCAACACCGAAGGCCGCCCGCAACTGGCGCTCCGCGCCGGTTTCGCACCCGGCGAGGCGAAGGAGAACTGGGCGATCCTGCGCGCGCTGTCGGCCGAACTCGGCGCGACGCTGCCCTGGGACAGCATGGCCGCGCTGCGCCGTGCGCTGGTGGCGGCCCATCCGCATCTGGGCCGCGTGGACGAAGTCGCCGAAAACGCATGGCAGCCGCTGGAGGTGAAGGCCCCCGCCAAGGCCGATTTCCGCACTGCGATCAAGGACTTCTACCTCACGAACCCCGTTGCCCGCGCCTCTGCCCTGATGGGCGAGCTGTCGGCCATGGCGGCGCAACGCGCCCGCGTTGCGCTGGCGGCGGAATGAGGCAGCCCGGAATGGCACATCGCGCAGGCATCATCGCAAGGGCAGGGGTCGCGGCAGCGGCCCTGTCGGCCTGCGCGCCTGCGGCGGGCGTGTCCAGCATGGGCAGCTTCAACCCGTCCTATCAGGGGATCGAGACGATCCTGCTGGACGGGGATCTGGTGAATTTCCGCGTCGCCATGAAAGGCGCGCGGGACAATGCGGATGTCGAGGCCTATGCGCGCTGCGCGGCGGCCCAATATGCGCTGATCCGCGGCGCGGGCTTTGCGCGGCATGTGCGCACGACCGTGGCGCGTTCAGGTGAAATCTGGCGGGGGGATGCGGTCTATACCATCTCTGCCGCCCTTCCGAGGGGCTTCAGGACAATCGACGCCGAAGTGATGGTGCGCGATTGCGGCTCGCTCGGGATACCGACTGTCTGAGGGAAAGGCATCATGACGGATTTCTTCGCAACAGGGATGGGAACGGCGGTTCTGGTGGCGGCGCAGACGCTGCTGCTCGTCGGTTTCGTGATGCTCTCCATGCTCTTCCTCGTCTATGGCGACCGGAAGATCTGGGCGGCGGTGCAGATGCGGCGCGGGCCGAACGTGGTGGGGCCCTGGGGCCTGCTGCAAACGGTGGCCGATGCCGCGAAATACGTCTTCAAGGAAATCGTGATCCCCGCCGGGGCGGATCGCCCGGTCTTCTTCCTTGCGCCGATGCTCTCCTTCGTGCTGGCGCTGATGGCCTGGGCGGTGATCCCCTTCGACAATGGCTGGGTGCTGGCCAATATCAACGTGGCGATCCTCTTCGTCTTCGCCATGTCGTCGCTCGAAGTCTATGGCGTGATCATGGGCGGCTGGGCGTCGAACTCCAAATACCCCTTCCTCGGCTCGCTGCGCTCTGCCGCGCAGATGATTTCCTATGAGGTGTCGCTGGGCCTGATCATCATCGGCATCATCATCTCCACCGGGTCGATGAACCTTTCGGCCATCGTGCAGGCGCAGGACGGCAACCTCGGCCTTCTGAACTGGTACTGGCTGCCGCATCTGCCGATGGTGGCGCTGTTCTTCATCTCGGCGCTGGCCGAAACCAACCGCCCGCCGTTTGACCTGCCCGAAGCGGAATCCGAACTCGTCGCGGGGTTCATGGTTGAGTACTCCTCCACCCCGTTCCTGCTGTTCATGGCGGGGGAATACATCGCGATCTACCTCATGTGCGCGCTGATGAGCATCCTGTTCTTCGGCGGCTGGCTGTCGCCCATCCCGGGCCTGCCCGATGGCTGGTGGTGGATGGTGGCCAAGATGGCCTTCTTCTTCTTCCTCTTCGCGATGGTGAAGGCCATCGTGCCCCGTTACCGCTATGACCAACTCATGCGGATCGGCTGGAAGGTCTTCCTTCCCCTGTCGCTCGCCTGGGTCGTGATCGTGGCCTTCCTTGCGAAATTCGAAGTGCTTGGCGGCTTCTGGGCCCGCTGGACGATCGGAGGCTGAAAATGGCGAATATCGACTGGACCCGCGCCACGCGCTACTTCCTGCTGCAGGACTTCATCAAGGGCTTTGCCCTTGGCATGAAGTATTTCTTCGCCCCCAAGGCGACGGTGAACTACCCGCATGAAAAGGGGCCGCTCTCGCCCCGTTTCCGCGGCGAACACGCCCTGCGCCGCTATCCGAATGGCGAGGAACGCTGCATCGCCTGCAAGCTGTGCGAGGCCGTCTGCCCCGCGCAGGCCATCACCATCGACGCCGAACCGCGCGAGGACGGCAGCCGCCGCACCACGCGCTATGACATCGACATGACGAAATGCATCTATTGCGGCTTCTGCCAGGAAGCCTGCCCCGTCGATGCCATCGTCGAAGGCCCGAACTTCGAATTCTCCACCGAAACCCGCGAGGAACTGTTCTACACCAAGGAAAAGCTCCTCGAGAACGGCGCGCGCTGGGAGGCCGAGATTGCCCGCAATCTCGAACTCGACGCGCCCTATCGGTGAGCGCAGATGACTGACGCCTTCACCAAGATGATCCAGCAGATGATGGAGCAGGGCCAGGAAATGGTCCGCGCCTTCAACCCTGCGCTGGAGAACATGTCGGTGAAGGGCTTCGACCAGCTCTTTCCGACCATGTCCAAGGACATGATGGAAATGTGGTTCGGCAAGACCTTCAACCGCGAAGGTCTGGATGCCAAGACACGGCTTCTGGTCACCATCGCCGCGCTGACGGTGCTGGGCGCACAGGCCGAACCGCAGCTGAAGCTGGCGGTGCGCCACGCGCTGGAAGCGGGCGCCACGGAACGCGAGATCGCCGAAGTGATCTGGCAGATGAGCATGTTCGGCGGCCTGCCCGCCATGCAGAAGGCGCTGGAGATTGCCCAGTCCGTCTTCGCGGAAGTTCAGGAGAAAGACGCATGAGCGTTGCAGATTACGCCTTCTATGCCTTCGCCATCGTCACCGTGACGGCGGGCCTTCTGGTCACCATCAGCCGGAACCCGGTGCATTCGGTGTTGTGGCTGATCCTGGCCTTCCTGTCCTCGGCGGGGCTCTTCGTCCTTCTGGGGGCGGAGTTCGTGGCCATGCTGCTGATCATCGTCTATGTCGGCGCGGTGGCGGTGCTGTTCCTTTTCGTCGTCATGATGCTGGACATCGACTTTGCCGAACTGAAGGGCGAGATGGCGAAATACATGCCACTCGCGCTGCTGATCGGGGTGGTGATCCTGATGCAGATCTCGCTTGGCGTCGGGGCCTGGATCCAGGCCGAAGGCGCGATGGGCCTGCGTCAGGCCGTGGCCCCCGATGCGGCGCAGGTGGAAAACACCAAGGCGCTGGGTCTGCTGATCTATGACAAGTATATCTACCTGTTCCAGGCTTCGGGCCTGGTGCTGCTGGTCGCGATGATCGGGGCGATCCTGCTGACGCTGCGCCACCGTAAGGATGTGAAGCGGCAGAACGTGCTGGCGCAGATGTGGCGCGATCCGGCCAAGGCGATGGAACTGAAGGACGTGAAGCCGGGGCAGGGGCTCTGATCAAGGCGGGGTGAACCCCTTCAAGGCGGGGTGAACCCCGCCCTACGGCCGGGCGGTGACGCCCGGAAACCAGACAAGGCCAAAAGGCCCGAGGGAACCGAAGATGGTTGGACAGTGGATGCAGACGAAAGGACCCGCGCGCGGCTTTGCCGCCGTGCTGGCCCTTGCCGCATTGGCCGCCCTGTCGGGCTGCGTCTCGGACGATCAGGCCGTGGACATGGGCCTTGCCACCAAATGCGAGGCGGATGGAACGGTTGCCGTCCTCGGCGATCCGGCGCGGCGCTTCGTGACGAAGTCGGATACCGAAATCTGCCGCGGCCCGCGTCGCGACAGCTATAGCGAAACGCGCCTTGCCATCATCGACTGCGGCACGCAGACGGCCCTCAGCGCGGGCGTCACCCGCGCCAGCGCCGATCAGGCCCGCCGCGGACCGGATTACGACAATACCGCCGCCGTGGAACAGGCGCGGCTTCGGCTCAAGGTCGGTCTTGCCGATCTGGCCGCGACAGAAGCCAGCCTCCGCGCTGCAGGCGTGCCCGTCACCCTTGCGCCGGGCGGGGCCGAGCAATGCACGAAACTGGCCGCCGGTGCGGCCCAAACGAACTGACGGGGCATCAAGCCCCATAGGGAACGAGAGAGATGGTTGGACTTGAACATTACCTGACGGTCGCCGCGGCGCTCTTCGTCATCGGGATCTTCGGCATCTTCCTGAACCGGAAGAATGTCATCGTGATCCTGATGTCGATCGAGTTGATGCTCCTGTCCGTGAACATCAACCTTGTCGCCTTCTCCTCGCATCTTGGCGATCTTGTCGGACAGGTCTTCACCATGTTCGTCCTGACCGTCGCCGCCGCCGAGGCCGCCATCGGCCTTGCGATCCTCGTCGTCTTCTTCCGCAACCGCGGAACGATCGACGTGGAAGACGTCAACGTGATGAAAGGCTGATCCGAATGGCAACGATCATTCTCTTTGCGCCGCTGATCGGCGCGCTGATCTGCGGCTTCGGCTGGCGCTTCATCGGGGAAAAGACCGGGCAGGTGCTGACCACCGCGCTGGTCTTCCTCGGGGCGCTGCTTTCCTGGATCATCTTCCTTACCCATGATGGCGTGACCGAACAGGTCGTGCTGATGCGCTGGATCGAAAGCGGCAGCCTTGCCACGGAATGGGCGATCCGGCTGGACCGGCTTACCGCGATCATGCTGGTGGTGGTGAACTCGGTCTCGGCCCTCGTCCATCTCTACAGCTTCGGCTACATGGCGCATGACGACAACTGGCGCGACGATGAACCCTACCGCGCCCGGTTCTTCGCCTATCTCTCCTTCTTCACCTTCGCCATGCTGATGCTGGTGACGTCCGACAACCTCGTCCAGATGTTCTTCGGCTGGGAAGGGGTGGGGGTCGCCTCCTATCTGCTGATCGGCTTCTATTACAAGAAACCCTCGGCCAATGCCGCCGCGATCAAGGCTTTCGTCGTCAACCGCGTGGGCGATTTCGGCTTTGCGCTGGGGATCTTCGCGCTGTTCTTCCTGACGGACTCGGTCAGTTTCGACGTGATCTTCGCCAAGGTGCCGGAACTGGCGCAAACCAATCTCACCTTCCTCTGGGGGGAATGGAATGCCGCGAACCTGATCGGGGTGCTGCTCTTCATCGGGGCCATGGGGAAATCGGCGCAGCTCATCCTGCACACCTGGCTGCCCGACGCGATGGAAGGCCCGACGCCGGTTTCCGCGCTGATCCACGCGGCCACCATGGTGACGGCGGGTGTCTTCCTCGTCTGCCGCATGTCGCCGCTTTACGAATTCGCGCCCTCCGCCACGGCCTTCATCACCGTGCTGGGGGCCACCACGGCCTTCTTCGCCGCCACCGTCGGCCTTGTGCAGAACGACATCAAGCGCGTGATCGCCTATTCGACCTGCTCGCAGCTGGGCTACATGTTCGTGGCGGCGGGTGTGGGCGTCTATTCGGTGGCCATGTTCCACCTGTTCACCCACGCCTTCTTCAAGGCGATGCTGTTCCTTGGCGCGGGCTCGGTCATCCATGCCACGCATCACGAACAGGACATGCGCAACTATGGCGGCCTGCGGAAGAAGATCCCGCTCACCTTCTGGGCGATGATGATCGGCACGCTGGCCATCACCGGGGTCGGCATCCCGCTGACGCATTACGGCTTTGCCGGTTTCCTGTCGAAGGACGCGGTCATCGAAAGCGCCTATGTGGGCAGCCACTATGCCTTCTGGCTGCTTGTCGTGGCGGCGGGGATGACCAGCTTCTATTCCTGGCGTCTGATGTTCCTCACCTTCTACGGGGAAAGCCGCGCGCAGGGCCACGGCCACCACGGCCATGACAGCCACGGCCACGGCCATGACGATCATGGCCACGGCCATCACGAACCGCATGAAAGCCCCGCCGTCATGCTGGTGCCGCTGGGCGTGCTTGCCCTTGGCGCGGTCTTCTCGGGCATGATCTGGTACAACAGCTTCTTCGGGGATGAGGGCAAGGTCCGGTCCTGGTTCGGCCTGCCCGTCGCGGAACATGCCGCAGCCGAGGGTGAACATGCCGCCGCCGAAGGCGATGCCCACGCCGCCACCACGGCAACGGAAGGCGAAGCCGCCGAAACCCACGCCGCCACCGCCGCCACCGAAGGCGAAGCGCATGGCGAAGCCGCGGCCGAAGGCCATGCCTTCCCGCAGCCCGAACCGGGGCAGGGCGCCATCTTCATCGGCCCCGACAACCACGTCCTGCACGAGGCGCATCTCGTGCCGAAATGGGTGAAGGTCTCGCCCTTCGTGGCGATGGTGCTGGGCTTCCTTCTGGCCTTCCAGTTCTACATCCGCCGCCCCGATCTGCCCGGCAAACTGGCCGAGCAGCAGCGCCCGCTTTACCTCTTCCTTCTGAACAAGTGGTATTTCGACGAGCTTTACGACTGGGTCTTCGTTCGTCCCGCGAAATGGCTTGGCGGCTTCCTCTGGAAGAAAGGCGATGGCGCGGTGATCGACGGGTCGATCAACGGCGTCGCCATGGGGATCATCCCCTTCTTCACCCGGCTCGCGTCACGCGCGCAGTCCGGCTACCTGTTCCACTATGCCTTTGCCATGGTTCTGGGCATCGCCGCCCTGATCACATGGATGACGCTCTCGGGGGGCGCGCACTGATATGGAAAACCTCCTCTCCATCATCACCTTCATTCCGGCTGTCGCCGCGGCCATCCTTGCCCTGTTTCTGCGGGGCGATGATCCGGCGGCGCAGCGGAATGCCAAATGGCTCGCCCTTCTGGCCACCACGGCGACGTTCCTCGTCTCGCTCTTCGTGCTGCTGGGCTTCGATCCCTCGAACACGGATTTCCAGTTCGTCGAGGAATATGACTGGATCCTCGGCCTGAAATACAAGATGGGCGTGGATGGCATCTCGGTCCTCTTCGTGATGCTGACCACCTTCCTCATGCCGCTGACCATCGCCGCCTGCTGGGAGGTGGAGCATCGCGTGAAGGAATACATGATCGCCTTCCTGATGCTGGAAACGCTGATGCTCGGCGTCTTCTGCGCGCTGGACCTTGTGCTGTTCTACCTGTTCTTCGAGGCGGGTCTGATCCCGATGTTCCTGATCATCGGCATCTGGGGCGGGAAGGAGCGTATCTACGCGGCCTTCAAGTTCTTCCTCTATACCTTCCTCGGCTCGGTCCTGATGCTGGTCGCGATGATCGCGATGTATATGGATGCGGGCACCACCGACATCCCGTCGCTTCTGGCCCACAACTTCGGGTCCGAGGACATGCAGGTGCTGGGCATCCATGTCGTGGGCGGCATGCAGACGCTGCTGTGGCTGGCCTTCTTCGCCTCTTTCGCGGTGAAGATGCCGATGTGGCCGGTGCATACCTGGCTGCCAGATGCCCACGTGCAGGCGCCCACCGCAGGCTCGGTCGTGCTGGCCGCGATCCTGCTGAAGATGGGGGGCTACGGCTTCCTGCGCTTCTCGCTGCCGATGTTCCCGGTGGCATCCGACCTGCTGGCGCCGCTGGTGCTGTGGATGTCGGCCATCGCCATCGTCTATACCTCGCTCGTGGCGCTGGCGCAGTCCGACATGAAAAAGCTGATCGCCTATTCCTCGGTCGCGCATATGGGCTACGTGACCATGGGCATCTTTGCCGCGAACCAGCAGGGCATCGACGGCGCGATCTTCCAGATGATCAGCCATGGCTTCATCTCCGGCGCGCTCTTCCTTTGCGTCGGCGTGATCTATGACCGCATGCACACGCGCGAGATTGATGCCTATGGCGGCCTCGTGAACCGGATGCCCGCCTATGCGCTGATCTTCATGTTCTTCACCATGGCCAATGTGGGCCTGCCGGGCACCAGCGGATTCATCGGCGAATTCCTGACGCTGATGGGGATCTTCCAGGTGAACACCTGGGTCGCCGCCATCGCCACCACGGGCGTCATCCTTTCGGCGGCCTATGCGCTCTGGCTTTATCGCCGGGTCGTCATGGGCGAATTGCTGAAAGAGGCGCTCAAGACCATCACCGACATGACGCGCCGCGAGAAGGCGATCTTCGCCCCCCTCGTCGCCATGACCCTGCTTCTCGGCGTCTATCCCGCGCTGGTGACCGATATCATCGGGCCCAGCGTCTCGGCGCTGATCACCGACTATCAGGCCGCGCTGCCCGTCACCGACGGCGCGCAGCTTGCCCAGAACTGAAGGGACGATTGAGATGACCCCGCAAGATTTCTCCACCGTCCTGCCCGAGGTCGTGCTGGCCGTCTATGCCATGGCGGCGCTGATGTTCGGCGTCTACACGACCAAGGACAAGGTCGCCCCCCTGATCAGCTGGGCCACGGCCGGGCTGTTCCTCGCGCTCGCGCTTTGGATCGGGGCGGGGGGCGAGGGTGAGCGTGCCGCCTTTGGCGGCATGTTCATCGACGATCCTTTCGCGCGCTTTGCCAAGGTGACGATCCTTGTCTCGGCCGCCGCCGTCCTGATCATGAGCCAGGATTACATGATCCGCCGCGATCTGCTGCGCTTCGAATATCCCATCCTGCTTGCGCTTTCGGTCGTCGGCATGATGATGATGGTCTCGGCCGGCGATCTGATGGCGCTCTATCTGGGCCTCGAACTGCAATCGCTGGCGCTATACGTCGTCGCCGCAATCCGCCGCGACAGCGTGAAATCCACCGAAGCGGGGCTGAAATACTTCGTCCTCGGCGCGCTTTCCTCGGGCATCCTGCTTTATGGCGCCTCGCTGACCTATGGCTATGCGGGCACCACGCTGTTTTCGGGCATTCTGTCCACGCTGGAACATGGCGCGCCGCTGGGCCTGCTCTTCGGCCTTGTGTTCATGCTGGCGGGCCTTGCCTTCAAGGTCTCTGCCGCGCCCTTCCACATGTGGACGCCCGATGTCTATGAAGGCTCTCCCACGCCGGTGACCGCCTTCTTCGCCACCGCGCCCAAGGTCGCCGCCATGGCCCTGCTGGCCCGCCTGTCCTGGGATGCCTTCGGGGCGATCCCGGGCGACTGGTCGCAGGTTCTGGCGGCGCTGGCCGTGATTTCCATGTTCCTTGGCGCCATCGCGGCCATCGGCCAGCGCGACATCAAGCGCCTGATGGCCTATTCCTCCATCGCCCATATGGGCTATGCGCTGGTGGGCCTCGCCTCCGGCACGGCCGAAGGCGTGCAGGCCATGCTGATCTACATGGCGATCTATGTCACGATGAACGTCGGCACCTTCGCCTTCATCCTGTCGATGGAAAAGGACGGCCGCCCCGTCACCTCGATCGACAGCCTGAACAGCTTCGCCCGGAAAGAGCCGCTCAAGGCGCTTGCCATGCTGGTCCTGATGTTCAGCCTTGCCGGCGTGCCGCCCATGGTCGGCTTCTTCGGCAAGTTCTATGTGCTGAAAGCGGCGGTCGATGCGAACATGACATGGCTCGCGCTTGCCGGGGCCGTGGCCTCGGTCATCGGGGCCTTCTACTATCTCCGCATCGTCTTCTTCATGTATTTCGGCAAGGAGTCGGATGGCATGGACTCCCGCATGGCCCCCGCGCAATGGGCCATGCTGGTGGCGGTGGCGGTGATCATGGTGGCGGGGATCGTGAATCTCTTCGGCATCGAACCCGCAGCCGCCATCGCGGCGGAAGCCCTTGTCCGCTGACGCCTGGCCCAAGGATGTGGCGCGCCACATCCTCGATACGGTCGACAGCACGAACGCCCATGCCTTCCGGCTGGCCCCGCAGAGCGCGGGGCCTTGCTGGATTCTGGCAGGCGAGCAGACTGCAGGCCGTGGCCGCCGCGCCCGCGCCTGGGACAGCCCGCGCGGCAATTTCCACGGCACGCTGCTGCTGCACCCCACGGAACCCGCATCGCAAGTCGCCCTCCGCTCCTTCGCCGCGGCCCTTGCGCTGCGCGATGCCTTTGTCGCGCTGACCGGCCTGCCGCAGGCATTCGCGCTCAAATGGCCCAATGACGTGCTGCTGAACGGCGGCAAGGTCGCGGGTATCCTGCTGGAAAGCAGCGGCGCAGGGCAGGGTGTGCAGCACCTCGCCATCGGGATCGGCGTCAACCTGATCGCCGCGCCGGACCCCGCGCTGATGGAGTCGGGCGCCGTGCCCCCCGTCACGCTGCTGGCCGAAACCGGCCTGCGCGTGACGCCTGAAACCTTCCTCGACGCCCTCGCCCCCGCCTATGCACGATGGGAGGCGACCTTCACTACCGAAGGCTTCGCCCCCCTCCGCACCGCATGGCTGACCCATGCCGCCCGCCTTGGCGAAACCATCCGCGCCCGTACCGGCACGGAAACCCGCGAAGGCACTTTTGAGACCATCGACGACACCGGCGCCCTCATCCTGCGCCAGTCCCACGGCCCCGTCGCCATCCCGGCGGCGGAAGTCTTCTTCTGACAGGGGAACACCCATGCTCCTCGCCATCGACTGCGGCAATACCAACACCGTCTTTTCCATCTGGACCGGCGACCGCTTCATCGCCACCTGGCGCATCGCGACCGATCACAAGCGGACGGCGGATGAATATCACGTCTGGCTGTCCTCCCTGATGATGCTGACCAGGACCGAGGCCACGATCACCGATGCGATCATCTCCTCCACCGTGCCGCGCGTGGTGTTCAACCTGCGCGTCCTCTGCAACCGCTATTTCGACTGCCGCCCCCTTGTCGTGGGCAAGCCGGAATGCCGCCTGCCCGTCGCGCCGCGCGTGGATCAGGGAACCACCGTCGGCCCTGACCGCCTCGTAAACACCGTCGGCGCCCATGATCGCCATGGCGGCGATCTGATCGTCGTGGATTTCGGCACCGCCACCACCTTCGACGTCGTCGATACCGACGGCGCCTATATCGGTGGCGTCATCGCCCCCGGCGTCAACCTCAGCCTCGAGGCGCTGCACATGGCCGCCGCCGCCCTGCCGCATGTCGATATCAGCCGCCCCGCCCGCGCCATCGGCACGAATACGGTGGCCTGCATGCAATCCGGTGTATATTGGGGCTATATCGGCCTTGTCGAAGGGATCGTGCGCGAGGTTCGCAAGGAACGCGACCGCCCGATGAAAGTGATTGCGACAGGCGGCCTCGCCTCCCTTTTCGCGCAGGATACCGAACTATTTGACAGCGTCGAAGATGACCTCACCATGCATGGCCTGATGCTCATCGACCGCTACAACAAGGAACTGGAAACCGCATGACTGCAAACCGGCTGATCTATCTTCCCCTCGGTGGTGCCGGGGAGATCGGCATGAATGCCTATGTCTATGGCTATGGTCCGGCGGGCAAGGAACGTCTGATCCTGGTCGATATGGGCGTGACCTTCCCCGACATGGACACAACCCCCGGGGTGGACCTGATCCTTCCCGATCTGGGCTGGCTGGAAGACAATCTCGACCGGCTCGAGGCGATCTTCATCACCCATGCCCATGAGGACCATATCGGCGCGCTGGGGCATCTCTGGCCCAAACTGCAAAAGCCCGTCTATGCCCGCCGCTTCACCGCCACCATCGGGCGGCTGAAATTCGAAGAGCAGGGCCTTCCGGTCGAGATGATCCGCACGGTCCTTCCGCGCCCCGAAACGGTGACGGCGGGGCCGTTCAAGGTGCAATTCGTGCCGGTCAGCCATTCCATCCCCGAAAGCGCCGCGCTGCTGATCGACACGCCCGCAGGCCGCATCGTGCATTCGGGCGATTTCAAGCTGGATCACAACCCCATCGTGGGCGAGCCCTGGGATGACGCCCGCTTCACCGAGATTGCGGCGGAACGCCCGGTCAAGGCGCTGATGTGCGACTCGACCAATGTCTTCTCGCTCCATCCCGGCCGCTCCGAAAGCTCCATCCGCGAACCGATCCGCGAATTGGTGGCCGGGCGGGGCGGGCTGGTGGTCGCCACCACCTTCGCCTCGAACGTCGCCCGCCTGCGGACCCTGGCCGAAGCCGCCCGCGCGGCGGATCGGTCCGTCTGCCTGATGGGCCGGGCGATGAAGCGCATGGTCGCGGCTGCCGAACAATCCGGCGTCCTGACCGAATTCCCCCGCACCGTCAGCCCCGAAGAGGCCGCCGATATCCCGCGCGGCAACCTGATGCTGATCGTGACCGGATCGCAGGGCGAACGCCGCGCTGCCAGCGCGCAGCTCTCGCGCGGCAAGTATCTGGGGATGGAGATGAAGCAGGGCGACCTTTTCCTCTTCTCGTCCAAGACCATTCCGGGCAATGAACGCGATGTCCTGCGCATCATGAACAACTTCTCGGAAATGGGCGTCGATGTCATGGATGACGGCGGCGGCAAGTATCACGTCTCGGGCCATGCCAATCGGCCCGATCTGGAACATGTCCACCGCCTGCTGCTGCCCGACATGCTGATCCCCATGCATGGCGAACACCGCCACCTGCGCGAACATGCCCGCATCGGGGCCGAGGCCGGGCTTGCCTCTGCCGTGGTCACCAATGGCATGATGGTCGATCTGTCGGGCGAGGCGCCGGTCGTCGTCGGCCATGTGGAAACCGGGCGCGTCTATCTGGATGGCACCGCCCATGTCGGCGCGCTGGAAGGCGTGATCCGCGACCGGATCCGCATGGCGCTGAACGGCCATGTCATGGTGACGGTCATCCTCGATGACGAGGCCGAGGTTCTGGGCGACGCCTGGGTCGAGATCATGGGCCTGTCCTCCAAGGGCCGCTCCGGCCCCCTGGCCGAGGTGATGGAGGCCGAGCTTGCCCAGTTCCTCGATGGGGCAGGGCGCAAGATCCTCCGCGACGATGACAAGCTGGACGAGGCGCTGCGCCGCATCATCCGCCAGGTCGCGATGGAAGAGATCGGAAAGAAGCCCGAGGTGACGGTCGTCGTCAGCCGCCTGATGGCCGAATAGTCCCGGGCGCAGGGCAACTGCCGCCGGGAAAAAGGAAAGGGCCCCGAATTCGGGGCCCTTTCCTTTTGGTTCCGTCCGATGTCAGCCCTCGGTGCCGTTCGCGGCGAGCGCGTCTTCGCCCTCGTCCTGCGCCGAGGGGCCTGCGATCTTGAAGCTGCGCAGGATGAAATCGGGGACATGATCCCCCATGCCCACCACCGGCGGGCCGGACCGATCGTCGCGGTCGCGGCTGCGGCGATCATCGCGCCGGTCGCGCCGGTCTTCGTCGCGGCGGGGACGTTCCTCTTCGCGGCGCGGGCGGTCATCCTCGCGGCGCGGACGCTCTTCCCGGCGAACCGGGGCTGCGGCCACAACTTCTGCCTCGACCGGGGCTTCTGCGGCGGCGGCAGGGGCCGCCACCTCGGCCCGCGCCTCACGCGGGGCAGGGCGCTCGTCCCGGTTGCCCCGTCCGCGGCTGCGATCCCGATCCCGATCCCGGCCACCGCTGCGGCCGCCACGCTCTTCCCGCGGGCGGTCGCTGCCTTCGCCGGCCAGATCCAGCCCCTCGGGCAATTCGCCGCGCGGGATCTGCTGCTTGACCAGGCTTTCGATGGCCGACAGGTATTTCTCGTCCGACGGCACGGCAATCGTAAAGGCCTTGCCCAGACGCCCCGCCCGGCCGGTCCGCCCGATCCGGTGGACATAATCCTCCGGATGGCTCGGCACGTCAAAGTTGAACACATGGCTCACCGCCGGAATGTCCAGCCCGCGCGCCGCCACGTCCGAGGCCACCAGCAGATGCAGCGATCCATCGCGGAACCCGTCCAGTGTCCGCATGCGCTGCGACTGGTCCAGATCGCCATGGATGGGGGCCGCGTTGAAGCCGTGCGATTTCAGCGACTTCGCCACCACATCCACATCCATCTTGCGGTTGCAGAAGATGATGGCATTGGTGCAGCTTTCGCCTTCCGCCCGGATCAGCGCCCGCAGCACGGCCCGCTTTTCGGTGAAGGAGCGATCCTTCCGCGTCGGCTGGAACTGGATCAGCTTCTGCTCGATCGTGGCCGAGGTGGTGGATTGCCGTGCCACCTCGATCTTGGCCGGGTTCGACAGGAAGGTATTGGTGATCCGTTCGATCTCGGGCGCCATGGTGGCCGAGAAGAACAGCGTCTGCCGCGTGAAGGGCGTCAGCTGGAAGATGCGTTCGATATCGGGGATGAACCCCATGTCCAGCATCCGGTCGGCCTCATCCACCACCATGATCTGCACGCCGGTCAGCAGAAGCTTGCCGCGTTCGAAATGGTCCAGCAGACGGCCGGGCGTGGCGATCAGCACGTCGACACCCCGGTCGATCAGCTTGTCCTGCTCGCCAAAGGAGACGCCGCCGATCAGCAGCGCCTTGGTCAGCTTGGTATGCTTGGCATAGATGTCGAAATTCTCGGCCACCTGGGCGGCCAGTTCCCGCGTCGGCGCCAGAACCAGCGACCGGGGCATCCGCGCCCGCGCGCGGCCCTGCCCCAGCAGGGTGATCATCGGCAGGGTGAAACTGGCGGTCTTGCCCGTGCCCGTCTGTGCGATCCCCAGCACGTCGCGCCCTTGCAGCGCATGCGGGATGGCCTGGGCCTGAATGGGGGTCGGGGTTTCATAGCCCGCTTCCGCGATGGCCTGAAGTACGCGCGGATCCAGCGCGAGGTCGGAAAACTTGGTCATAAGCGTCCTTGCAGATGCGGGATCGGCCCGCAAAGGTGAAGGGACGCTGCTCTCCGGGCGCCCCGGCGTCATGGGTGGCCTTGCCACTTGCCGCGCGTGTAGCGGAATTGCCGCGCAGGGTCAAGGATTGGCAAGGTTGACAGGCTGCGAAAGCCCAAGATACCAAGTTTCCGGTGGTAGTTGTGACGAGTGGGTTGGTGCAGGATGGAAACGGCGCAACAGGCGACCGATCCGGTAGCCTCGGCGCAGCCGGGGCAGGGCGGCCCGGATGCGGCAGCCCCGGCCCCCGTGCCGTCCCCCCCGCCTTCCGCCGACAGCCTGCCCACGCCGCCCCTTGCGCCCGCACTTCTTTACTATGCCGTCTGGTTGCCCGCCCCCGATGGCGCGGCGGCAGGCCCGCCGATCTATCTGCCGGCATCGGGTGGCGGCGGCCTTGCGGCAGCGTCCCCCGCCGCCTTCGCGCCCCCGATTGCGCCCCCCGCCGCGCCCCCCGCCGCGCCCCCCGCACCCGGCCCCGCCACATCGGCCGCCGCGTCGCATAACCAGCGTCTGCTTCTTCTGGCCATCCTCGCAGGCGTCATGCTGGTTCACCTGCCCTGGATCGCCTATCTGGTCGCCGTCCATGGCTGCTGGGGCACGTTTCTCGATGCCTGCTGGCAGGCCCCGGTCACCGATGCGCTTCTGGCCGACGAGGCCGACCCTTTCGCCGAAACGCTGGGCGATCCCTATATCTTCGCCCGCATCGTCTTTCTGATGCTGCGCGTGCAGGCGGTGCTGTCATCGGACTGGGCCGAATACAGCCAGGCCATGCAGCTTTCCACCGGCCTCGGCTCCTTCGTGCTGACGCGGATCGTGGCCTCCAACGGCCTTGTCACCCAGGGGCGCGACAAGGCCATCTACCTGGCCGCCCTCTGCTTCACGCTGTTCCTGCTGCTGTTCTGGGCCGAACTGCACCTCACCTCCGACGCGGTTCATCCACTCCTCGGCGATGACACCGTGCTTGACTACATCTCGCAGACCTTGCCGCCGGATTTCGCCAGCTACGGCTCCGTGCGCGACGGGTTGATGCAACTGCTGCAATTCCTCCGCCTCGCCGATGCCCTGATCCTCGGCGCCTGCCTTGCCCTGCCATCCACCAACAGAAAGCCCGCATGATGCCATCCGCCCTGCGCCCCACGGTCCTCCTTCTGGCCGCCGCCCTGCTCTGGCTGGCCGGCATCGCGCGGGCCGATACCGAACTGCGCTTCGAATTCACCCATCTCGAAGCGGGCCTGCCCGCCCCCGCCCCCGATCTGACGATCACCGATGTCTTCTCGGGCGCCACACTGGCCGCCCTGCCGCAAGAGGCCCCCGAAGGCAGCGCCATCCTGTCCCTCATGCTGCCCGACAGCCAGTTCGACGGCCCCTATGCGCGCCTGCGCGTCGTGGTGGGCGGCCTGCAACTGCCCCCCGGCGACAGCAAGAGCGGCGAGGAAATCCGTTTCGCCTTTGAAATCGTCCTGCGCCGCGACCTGCTGGAAGGGCCGGTCGTCCTGCGCATTCCCGTCGTCACCACCTCGCGGCGGCAGGCGATGAAACCCTACATGTCCATGCCCGACCTGATCGAGGAACTGCCCGACCGCTTCTTCCTCGCGCAGCAATGGATGTCGCTCTACCGTGCCAGCCCCGAAGCGGTGGCCGCCGCCCCCCAGGCCTTTGCGCTCCACCGGCTGATCGCCCGCGCCGTGGTGGATTTCGCCATCGCCACGGCGGATGGGCGGCGCGGGCCGGTGCTGATCCTGCCCTCGCCCGAACTGGCGCAGACGCTCGATCTCTACTGGTCCTCGATGCCCAAGGGCCAACAGACGCATATGGCCGCCTATGCCGATGCCCGCACGATCCTCTGGCTCGACGTGCCGCTGGCCGAAGACCTGCTCCGCACCGCCCGCCGCAGCGGGATCGAGGCCCCCGCCGCCTGCGCCGCCGCGCGGGAACATCTGGAGTTCTTCGCCCGCCGCCTGCCCGAAGGCGAAGAGGCGGGCTGGGTCGACGCGCTCTTTCCCGTGCCCGGCACGCTGGAGGGCTATCTCGAAGGGCGCAGGCTCGACATCCTCTTCGCCTGCACCCGCCTCAGGATCTGATGTCGGGCGGGCGACGCCCGGCAGGGATCAGACCATCATTTCCTTGGTCGCGGTCAAGCGCAGATCGGGATAGTCCCGCTCCACCCGGTCGATATCCCATCTCAGCCGCGTCAGATAGACCATGTCGCCGTCATTGTCGGTGGCGATATGGCCCTTGTTGACATTGACGAAGCGGTCCACCTCTTCCTTCGGGCCCGCCACCCAGCGCGCGCTGGTGAATTGCGACGGCTCGAACCGCACCGGCAGGCCGTATTCCTGTTCGATCCGGCTGGCCAGCACCTCGAATTGCAGCGCCCCCACGACGCCCACGATGAAGCCCGACCCGATCATCGGCTTGAAGACCTTGGCCGCGCCTTCCTCGGCAAACTGCATCAGCGCCTTTTCCAGATGCTTGGCCTTCATCGGATCGCCCGCCCGCACGCCCTGCAGCAGTTCCGGCGCGAAGGACGGAATGCCGGTAAAGCGCAGCGCCTCGCCCTCGGTCAGCGCATCCCCGATGCGCAACTGGCCATGGTTCGGAATGCCGATGATGTCGCCCGCCCAGGCCTCTTCGGCCAGTTCCCGGTCGGCGGCTAGGAACAGAACCGGGTTCGACACCGCCATGATCTTCTTCGACCGCACATGCAGCAGTTTCATGCCCCGCTCGAAATGGCCCGAGGCGAGGCGCACAAAGGCCACCCGGTCGCGGTGCTTGGGGTCCATGTTGGCCTGCACCTTGAAGACGACGCCCGTCACCGCCGCCTCTTCCGGGGCCACCTTGCGGCTGGCCGTGGGCTGGGGCTGGGGTTCGGGGCCGTATTTCCCGATCCCGTCCATCAATTCCTTCACGCCAAAGGAATTGATCGCCGATCCGAACCAGATCGGCGTCATCGACCCGTTCAGCAGCGCCGCGCGGTCAAAGGCGGGCAGCAGTTCCCGCGCCATCTCCAGTTCCTCGCGCAGCTTGGCCAGCAGGCCCGCCGGCACATGCTCGGCCAGCTTCGGATCCTCCAGCCCGTTGATCTGGATCGTCTCCGCCACCCGGTTCCGATCCGCCCGGTCCATCAGTTCCAGCCGGTCGTTCAGGATGTCATAACAGCCCAGGAACTCGCGCCCCTGGCCGATGGGCCAACTGGCGGGCGATACGTCGATCGCCAGATTCTCCTGAATCTCGTCGATGATCTCGAAGGTGTCGCGCGCCTCGCGGTCCATCTTGTTGCAGAAGGTCAGGATCGGCAGGTCGCGCAAGCGGCAGACCTCGAACAGCTTCTGCGTCTGGCTTTCCACGCCCTTCGCCCCGTCGATCACCATCACCGCGCAATCCACGGCGGTCAGCGTGCGATAGGTGTCTTCCGAGAAATCGCTGTGGCCGGGCGTATCCACCAGATTGAACCGGTACGTCCCGAAATCAAACGACATGGCGCTGGCCGAGACGGAAATCCCCCGCTCCTGCTCCATCTTGATGAAGTCCGACCGCGTCCGCCGCGCCTCGCCCTTGGCGCGCACCTGACCCGCCATCTGGATCGCGCCCCCGAACAGCAGGAACTTCTCGGTCAGCGTCGTCTTGCCCGCGTCCGGATGCGCGATGATGGCAAAGGTCCGGCGGCGGGCGATTTCGGGCGGAAGGGTGGGGCGATTGTCCAGCATGCCCGCGCATTAGCCCAAAGCGCGGCGCGCGTCCACTGGGCCGCAGCGGCCCGCGTGCAGCCGCCACCCTTGCCGCCCCGCGCCCGGGGCGCTAGGCATGGTTCACAACAGGAAAACAGGGGAGATCGACATGGATCTGGGCATCCGGGGAAAACGCGCATTGGTCTGTGCCTCGTCCAAGGGGCTCGGCAAGGGCTGCGCCGAGGCGCTGGCCGAAGCGGGGGTTGACCTGGTCCTGAACGCCCGCGGGGCCGAAGCGCTGGAGGCCACGGCCGCCGCCATCCGCGCCCGCCACAACGTCAATGTCACCGCCATCGCCGCCGACATCACCACCGATGAGGGGCGCGACCGCGTGCTGCAGGCCGCGGGCGCGGTGGATATCCTCGTCACCAATGCCGGCGGCCCGCCGCCTGGCATGTGGTCGGACTGGACCCGTGACGATTTCATCCGCGCGCTGGATGCCAACATGCTCACGCCCATCGCCCTGATGAAGGCGCTGCTGCCGGGGATGATCGAGCGGAAATGGGGCCGCGTGGTCAACATCACCTCGCAATCGGTGAAGGCGCCGATCGCCGTGCTGGGCCTGTCGAATTCCGCCCGGGCGGGGCTGACGGGCTATGTCGCGGGCACCTCGCGCCAGGTCGCGCCCTTCGGCGTGACGATCAACAACCTTCTGCCCGGCATCCATGCCACGGATCGCGCCACCTCGCTCGACCAGGGCGTGATGAAGGCCGAAGGCATCGGCATGGAAGAGGCCCGCGCCCGGCGCGAAGCCACGATCCCCGCCCGCCGCTACGGCGACCCGGCCGAATTCGGCGCGGCCTGCGCCTTTCTCTGCTCGCAGAAGGCGGGCTTCATCGTCGGGCAGAACATCCTGCTCGATGGTGGCCAGACCCTCGCGACCCTCTGACAGGGCGAAAATTTTTCGTCGAAAAATTTTCCGGCGGGGGCCGTGCCCCCGCCAGCCCGCCCCGAGAAGGCCCGCGCCAGCGCGGGCCGAAAATTTTTCGGAGAAAAATTTTCACGCCCCGGCAGGCCGCAGGACATGGTGCCTCCGGCTTGCCCTGTCCTGTCCCGGCTGATAGGCAGAATTCCGATCAATTCCCTAGGAATAGAATGCCCGACCCCTCCCCCCCGCGCCTCGAGATCTGCAACCTGACCCGCGCCTTCGGCGGCAGGCCGGTGGTGGACGACGTGTCGCTCAGCGTCGCGGCGGGGCAGGTGACCTGCCTGCTCGGCCCGTCGGGCTGTGGCAAATCGACGACGCTGCGCATGATCGCGGGCGTGGAGCAGCCCGATGCCGGCATCATCCGCATCGACGGCCAGCCCGTCTGCGGCGATGGCCCGACGCGCCCGCCCGAGGCGCGCTCGGTCGGACTCATGTTCCAGGATTTCGCGCTCTTTCCGCATCTGACCGTGGCGCAGAATGTGGCCTTCGGCCTGCCGCGCGACAGGGCGCTGCAGGCGCGGCGGGTGGAGGAACTGCTCGAACGGGTGAACCTCACCGGCTATGGCCCCAAGCATCCGCATCAGCTTTCGGGCGGCGAACAGCAGCGCGTG
Source organism: Paragemmobacter kunshanensis (assembly GCF_011059185.1). Taxonomy (GTDB): domain Bacteria; phylum Pseudomonadota; class Alphaproteobacteria; order Rhodobacterales; family Rhodobacteraceae; genus Paragemmobacter; species Paragemmobacter kunshanensis. The sequence goes on from NZ_JAALFE010000019.1 coordinate 59,530, forward strand.
GCCCTTGCCCGCGCTTTGGCCCCGCGCCCCAGGGTCATGCTGATGGACGAACCCTTCTCCGGCCTCGACAACCGCCTGCGCGACGGCATCCGCGATGCCACGCTGGACCTGCTGAAGGAGGAAGGCACCGCCGTCCTCCTCGTCACCCATGAACCGGACGAGGCGATGCGCATGGCCGACGAGATCGCGCTGATGCGCGGCGGCCGCATCGTGCAGCGCGGCGCGCCCTACAACATCTACAACGCCCCCGTGGACAAGGCCGCCGCCGCCTTCTTCTCGGACATCAACGTGATCCGCGGCACCTCGCGCGGGGCGCTGACCGATACGCCCTTCGGTGCCTTCCTCACCCCCGGCCATGCCGACGGGGCCGAGGTGGAGATCGTCATCCGCCCCCAGCACCTCAAGATCGATTTCGATCGCGGCGGGCGCGGCCCCAATCCAACCGCCCAGGACGGCACCCCCGCGCGCGGCGTGATCCAGCGCGCGCGCTATCTGGGCCGGGAATCGCTGGTGGATTTCCGGATGGAGCATGACGGCTCCATCCTTACCGCCAGCGTGCCGGGCGTCTTCCTGCCCAAACCGGGCACCGCGCTCTGGCTGATGATCCGGCGCGACCGCTGCTTCGTCTTCCCTGTCAGCCGCTGATCCCCATCCGCGCCCGCCACGCCGCCAGATCGCGCCCTGCCTCAGGTGCCTGAACACGCCCCGTGTCGTGCAGGCTGGCAATCCGGTCCACCCGGAAACTGCGGAAATCCCCCCGCGTCTCGCACCATGCGGCCAGCGTCCAGACCCGCCCCCAGAACTCCAGGACAAGCGGCCGCACCTCCCGACGGGACTTTCGCCCCTCGCCATCCGCATAGGCCAGCTCCATCACAGCCCCCAGCCGTATCGCGCGCCGCAGGTCCGGCAGATGCCGGGCTGCGGCCAGCGCCTCCTCGCCCGGAAAGATCCAGACCGGCGGCTCCGCCCGCGTCGCCCGCGATGCGGGCAGCACCGCCATGATCTTGCCCGACAGCCGCTCCACCGCCCCGGCCATCCCCGGATCCGCACCCTCAGCCAGCAACCGCAATGCCAGGATCAGCGCCTCCGTCTCCTCTTCCGTCAGCGTCAGCGGAGGTAAGGTGATCGGCTCGCGCAGGATGTAACCCACGCCCCGCTCACCCTCCACCGGCAGGCCCCCGGCGATCAGCGTCGCCATGTCCCGCCACAGCGTGCGGGTGGAAACCTCCAGCCGCCCGGCCATGTCGCGGGCGGTGTGCAACCGCCCGTCGCGCAGGATCTGGATCAGGTCGAACAGGCGGTCTGTGCGGCGCATGGGCAAAGCGTGGCGGGGCAGGGCGCGCCCGTCAATCCATCGCGAAGGCCAGCGCCTCGTGGCGCATCACAACGCTGGAACCGTCGATCATCGCCATGAAGGGGCCAAAGGCGGGGACCTCCATCATCGCCGCGGCCGCCGCCTGCGCGCTGGCCGCATCGCGCCATTCCACCCAGTCGGTCCATTGCCCATCCGCCCCCAGCACCAGCCGCCGCCGCAGGAAACCGGGCTGCCCTCGCAAGGGCGCCTCGGTCGCGCGCGCCGCCTCCAGAAATGCCGCAGGCTCGCTGCCTGCCACAAGACGAAAGGTCACGACCTCCACACAGGGCGCAACGCCCCCGCGCCCGCCATCGGCAGGGGCGGGCAGCGGCAGCACCGTCAGGGCGGCAATCAGCGAAACGGTCAGTCTCCGGCGCATGGGTCTCTCCTCTCAAGGCTCCGATGCCCCCTTTTGCCAGACCCCAACCGACATCCCCTGTCAGCAGCCTTCACCCCGCCGTCTCGATCCCCGCCTGCGGCATCAGCGTGGCCACCTTGCCCAAGAGCATCCGCGCCGCCCGGGCGCGGGGATTGGCCTCGTCCTCGGCCACATGGCGCAGCCCTTCCACCAGCGCCTCCAGCTCATCCACCGTCAGCAGCGTGGGCGGCAGCATCAGGGGCGAGCGCAGGATATATCCCAGCCCCCGCTCCCCCTCCACCGGCAGGCCGGTTCGCGCCATCACCGCCATGTCGCGCCAGATCGTGCGGGTGGAGACCCCCACCGCCGCCGCCAGTTCCGCGGCCGTATGCAGCCGCCCGTCGCGCATGATCTGGATCAGATCGTAAAGACGGTCATCGCGTTTCATCTGGTCCTTCCGCAGGCTGCTACTGACAAAATACTGTCAGTTGAACCGCGGCGAAACCCCATTCCCCTTTGAAGCGCGCGGAAAGCGGGCCTAAACATCACCCTCAGAACGGGGATCGGGCCCGCCACGGGCCCCTACGGATGGAGCTGACCATGTTCAACAATATCGGCCCGATGGGCCTGATCCTGATCGCGATCGTCGTGCTTGTGCTGTTCGGGCGCGGCAAGGTCTCGTCGCTGATGGGCGAGGTGGGCAAAGGCATCACCGCCTTCAAGAAGGGCGTGAACGACGGCAAGGCCGAGCTTGAGAATGAAAGCGCCGAGGTCGCACGCGACGTGACGCCCGCCGCCGCCGACAAGGACAAGGCCTGAACCCGGCCCTTCACTGCAGGCCCTGACAGGACGGAGAGACAGGCATGGATTTCGGATGGGCGGAACTGCTCGTCATCGGGGTGGTGGCGCTGATCGTCATCGGCCCCAAGGACTTGCCCGAAATGTTCCGCACCCTTGGCCGCTTCACCGCCAAGGCGCGCTCCATGGCGCGCGAGTTTTCGCGGGCCATGGAACAGGCGGCCAAGGAATCCGGCGTCGATGACGTGGCAAAGGATCTGCGCAAGGTGACCTCGCCCAAGGCGATGGGCCTGGATGCGGTGAAAAGTGCCGCCGACAAGTTCGAGAAATGGGATCCGCTGAAGAACGCGGCCAAACCCACCAGCCCGCCGCCCGCCCGCGTGCCCCCGGTAACCCCGGCAACGCCAGCCGTCACCCCGGCTGCCGCCGCACCGGTGGCCGCGCCTGCCGCGCCCGCAACCCCGGCCCCGGCCCCCGCCCCGCAACCCGGCCCCGCCACCCGGGCGCTTGCCGAAAAGCAGGCGCAGAAAGCCGCCATCGCGAAAGAGGCCGCGGCCAGACTGCGCGCCGTCGATGCCGGTGAAGCCGCGCCCGCCGCCGCCCCGGCGGCGCCCCCGGCCAAGGCCCCGCGCAAGGCGCCCGCAGCCAAGGCCGCAACGCCCAAGGCGGCCGCTGCGCCAGAGGCAAAGCCCGCCAAGGCCCCCCGGGCCCGCAAATCCGAGGACAAGCCCGCATGAGCGCCGGACAGGACGATATCGACGACAGCTCCGCCCCGCTGATCGAACACCTCGCGGAACTTCGCAACCGGATCCTCTATTCGCTTGCGGCCTTCATCGTGGCGATGGTGCTGTGCTTCACCGTCTGGAACCCGATCTTCAACTTCCTGACCCATCCGATCTGCGATGCGCTGGCCGAACGCCAGCAGGATTGCGGGCTGGTGCTGATCAAGCTGCAGGAAGGCTTCTTCGTCGCGGTCAAGATCTCGGTCCTAGGCGGCTTTGCCCTGTCCTTCCCGATCATCGCCTTCCAGCTCTGGCGCTTTGTCGCGCCCGGTCTTTACCGGTCCGAAAAGCAGGCCTTCCTGCCCTTCCTTCTTGCCTCTCCGATCATGTTCTTCATCGGCGCGGCCTTCGCCTATTACGTCGTTCTTCCCATCGCCTTCAATTTCTTCCTGAACTTCCAGCAGAATTTCGGGGGCGATGCCGCCTCGGGCGTGGTGGGCGAGGATGCGCCTGCGGGCATCGTCTTCCAGGGCTCGATGGAACAGTATCTCTCGCTGACCACAAGCTTCGTGCTGGCCTTCGGCCTCTGCTTCCAGCTTCCGGTCCTTCTCACGCTGATGGGCAAGGCAGGGCTTGTCACCTCGCGCGGGCTGGCGGCCATGCGCCGCTATGCCATCGTCCTCATCCTTGTCGTCGCGGCCCTTGTCACCCCGCCCGACGTCATGTCGCAACTCATCATGTTCGGGGCGATCTACCCGCTTTACGAAGTGTCCATCCTCCTGATCCGCCGCATCGAACGCCAGCGCGAGGCGCGGATGCGCGCCGATGGCACCTGGATCGACGAGGATGAGGAAACAGACGAAACCGAACCCGCGACCAAGGCATGACCGAAGACCTTCTCGCCCGCATCGCCGCCGCGCTGGAGCGGATGGCCCCGGCCCCGATGCCCGCCCCGGATTTCTCGGCCGAGGCCTTTGCCTGGCATACCGATCCCGATCGCCTTGAACCCGTCACCCGGGTCTCGCGGGTGGATATCGGCCTTCTGGTGGGCGTGAACCGCTCGCGCGACACGCTGGTGGAAAATACCCGCCACTTTGCCCGGGGCCTGCCTGCCAACAACGCGCTGCTCTGGGGCGCGCGTGGCATGGGGAAATCCTCGCTCGTCAAGGCGGTGCATGCCGCGATCCGCGCCGAAGGGCATGATCTGAAGATCGTCGAACTCAGCCGCGAGGATCTGCCCTCTGTCGGCCGTCTGCTGCAGCACCTGCGCGCCGCCCCGCATCTGCGCTTCATCCTCTTCTGCGACGATCTCTCCTTCAGCCATGACGATCAGCATTACAAATCGCTCAAGGCCGTGCTGGATGGCGGCATCGAAGGCCGGCCCGAGAATGTGCTGTTCTACGCCACCTCGAACCGCCGCCACCTCATGCCCCGCGACATGATCGAAAATGAACGCTCCAGCGCGATCAACCCTTCCGAAGCGGTCGAGGAAAAGGTCTCGCTCTCCGACCGTTTCGGTCTCTGGCTGGGCTTCCATCCCTGTTCGCAGGACGATTACCTCGACATGATCCGCGGCTATTGCGCGGCGCATGGCCTGACCGTCGCCGAAGACCGCCTCCGCGCCGAGGCGATCGAATGGCAGGCCACGCGCGGGGGGCGCTCGGGCCGGGTGGCCTGGCAGTTCTTCTGTGACCTTGCCGCCCGCGAAGGCCATCGCATCGCCTGACGGCCCTTGCGCCGGGCAGGCCGGGCACCTACCTTCCCGGCTTTCCCCGTTCCGTTCAGGACAGCATGCTTTCCGAAATCCTCATCGTCCTTGGCCTCATCGTTCTGAACGGGGTTCTGGCGATGTCCGAACTCGCCATCGTCTCGGCCCGCCCGGCCCGCCTCAAACCGCTTGAGGGCAAGTCGCGCGGCGCGGCCATTGCCCTGCGCCTTGCCGAAGATCCGGGCCGCTTCCTGTCGACCGTGCAGATCGGCATCACCGCCGTGGGCGTGCTGTCGGGGGCCTTTTCCGGGGCCACGCTGGGCGCGCGCCTGTCGCGCTGGCTGGCGGGGCAGGGGGTCGATCCCGACCTTGCCGCCACGCTTGGCGTGGGCGGTGTCGTCATCCTGCTGACCTATCTCTCGCTCATCGTGGGGGAACTCGTCCCCAAGCAACTGGCGCTTCGCAACCCCGAGGCCGTGGCGATCCGCGTCGCCCCGGCCATGCGCCTGCTCTCCCTCATCGCCGCCCCCGTCGTCTGGTTCCTCGACCGGTCCGGCAAGGCGCTGCTCTGGCTCATCGGCGCGACCGGCGACAAGGGCGCCCGCGTGACCGAAGAGGAGGTCCACTCCCTCCTGACCGAAGCGCACCATGAAGGCATCATCGAACCCGAGGAACGCGAGATGCTCGCCGGCGTCATGCGCCTTGCCGACCGGTCCGCCCGGGCCCTGATGACCCCGCGGCATGAGGTGCAGATGCTCGACATCACCGCCTCGCCCGCCGAAACCATCGCCGCCATCCGCCGCATCGCCCGCCCCCGCATGCCCGTCCAGAACCCCGACACGGGCGAGGTTCTGGGCATCATCCTGCTGTCCGAGGCGTTCGATGCCCTCTCGCGCAAGCAATCGCTCGATCCCGCCCGCCTCCTGCGCGAAGTTCCGGTCGTGTCGGACATGGCCGATGCCATCGCGGTGATGGACATATTGCAAGGCTCCGCCCATCACCTTGCCCTCGTCTATGACGAATACGGCAATTTCGAAGGCATCATCACCTCGGGCGACATCCTCGAGGCGATCACCGGCACCGTCGCCATCCAGACCGAGGCCGAACCCGCCCTCGTCGAACGCGCGGATGGCAGCCTTCTCGTTTCCGGCTGGATGCCCGCCGACGAATTCTGCGACCGCATCGGCATTCCGCGCGACACGGCAGGGGGCTATGAAACCGTGGCGGGGCTGGTTCTCAACCTCTTCGGGCGCCTGCCCGCCCTGGGCGAGGCGAAATCCACCGAAGGCTGGCGGTTCGAGGTGATCGACCTCGACGACCGCCGCATCGACAAGGTGCTGGTCCAGCGGATCGGCTGACCTGGCCCCGCCTCACTTCAGGAAGGGCATCGGGTCCGTGCTGGCCGCGCCGCGCCGCACTTCGAAATGCAGGAAGGACGGGTTGCCGGACCGCACATTCGCGATGGTCTGGCCCTTTGTCACCTTGTCGCCCTTCTTCACCGTGATCCCCGCCACCCCGGCATAGACCGTCAGCAACCCGCCCTCATGGCGGATCACGATGATCGGCGTCTGCGCCGTGTCCTGGGTGATCGCGGCCACCGTCCCCGCCGCCGCCGCCATCACCGGCGCGCCCGCCGGGGCACCGATGTCGATGCCCTCGTTCTTGGGCGGGGCATAGCCGCGGATGATGCTGCCGCTGGCGGGCATGGCGAATTGCGCCGCCGAGGCGGCCGTCCGCTGCTGCCCCAGATCGGGCGAGGCGGGCTTGTCCTTCGCCGCCTGTGCCGCGGGCTTCGTCTCTTCATCCGGCAGGGGCTTCGCGGCCGAGGGCGGCTCGGGCGTGGGCGAACCAGCCCCCGGTGCCGTCACCACCTCGACGGGCTTCTCCGGCGGCGCGCCCGACGGCGTCGGGATCATCAGATATTGCCCCTCGCGCACTTCCAGATCGGCGCCCAGCCCGTTCCAGTCCGCCAGCGCCCGGGCCGAGACATTGTACATCCGTGCGATCGAAAACGCCGTCTCGCCCCGCTTCACCTGATGCCGCGTCGGGGCCATGGCCCCCAGCGCGCTGTCATCGGGGCGGGCGCTCGCCGCCGGGGTGGCCGTGCCGCTGTCCACCCGATCCAGCGCCGTGGTGGCGATGCTGGTCACGCTGACCGCGCCGCCCCCGGCCGAAGGCAGCGGGGCCGCCGCCACATTGCCGCTGCCGATCACACCGCCCGCAGCCACGGCCGTGCCCGGCCCGGTCGAGGCCACGCGCCGGGGCAGGGCCAGAACCTCGCCCTCGCGCAGGGGCGCGTTGGGCTGGATCGCGTTGTAGCCAGCCAGTTCCGCCGGATTGATGCCCACCCGCGCCGCCACGCTGCCCACGGTATCGCCGCGCCGCGCCACCGCCACCTGATAGCCCGGATAGCTGATCAGCCCGTTCGCATCCGGCATCGGCCGCGCCGCCGTGGCCTGCCTTGCGGCATCGGTCGTGTCCAGGGCACTTCCGCCCCGGAAATCCCAGTCCAGATCGGACAGCATGCCCGGCTGCCCGCCGGTGCAGGCCGAAAGCGCCACCAGGGCCGAAGTCAGGCCAAGGGCGCGCAGCGTCAGGGGTGCGAAGGTCATTGTCTGCCTCTCTGCCGTCGGTCCGGGTTGAAACCCCGAAGCCATTCCGTTCATTCCGTTCCGATCCCTTCCACCAGCGGCACAAAGCGCACCGGCCGAAGTTCGTCATAGTCAAATCCGCGCTCGGTCCGCGTCACCTTGATCAGGCTCTGCACCGTATCCGACTGCCCGACGGGCAGCACCATGATACCGCCGGTTTTCAGTTGCGCCAATAGGGGGCCTGGGGGGTCTTCCGCGGCCGCCGTCACGATGATGCGATCAAAGGGCGCCTGGTCTGGCAGGCCGAAACTGCCATCCCCGGTGATGGCCGTGATATTCGTCAGATCCAGCGCCCGGAACAGCGCATCCGCCTCGCGCACCAGCCGCCGGTGCCGGTCCACCGTATAGACGCGGCGGGCAAGCTGGCTCAGGATCGCGGCCTGATAGCCCGACCCCGTGCCCACCTCCAGCACCTTGTCGCGCGGCTGCACGGCCAGGGCCTGTGTCATGATCCCCACGATGCTGGGCTGGCTGATCGTCTGGCCGCAGGCGATGGGCAGCGGCATGTCCTCATAGGCGCGTTCCGCGAACAGCCCGCGCACGAAATGCCCCCGGTCGATCACCTCCATCGCCGAAAGCACGCGGCTGTCCGTCACCCCGCGGGATCGCAACGCATAGAGAAACCGCATCTTCCGTTCGGCAGCGGACCCGTCCTCGTCGAAGTCCGCGCCCCCTGTCATGCCAGCCGCGCCTCAAGCTCGGCCAGCAGGTCATGCGCCGTCAGATCCGCCCGCATCGGCGTGACAGAGACATGCCCCTGCAGGTTCACCGCCGCATCCGTTCCGGGCAGGGTGGGCGTCTGCTGCGGCCCGCCCTTGATCCACAGATAGCGCCGCCCCGTGGGCGAAAGCTGCGCCTCGGCACTGAACGAGGTGTCGCGCCGGAAGCCCTGCGCCGCCACCTTCACCCCCTTCACCCGCGCGGCGGGCAAAGGCGGGAAGTTCACGTTATAGAACACCCGGTAATCGTCATTCGTCCAGATGCCGCGCTCCAGCAGCGCTTTTACCACGCCCGGCCCATGCTGCCGCGCCGCCTCGAAGGGGTCGGCCAGCCCGTCCATCTCGGGGCCAAAGAACTGCGACAGCGCGATGGCCGGGATGCCCTGCAGCGCCGCCTCCATCGCGCCCCCGATCGTGCCGGAATACAGCACGTTCTCGGCCGAATTGTTCCCCCGGTTCACGCCGGAAAGCACAAGGTCGGGCCGCGCCCCCTGCAAAACGTCATAGATCCCCGCCAGCACGCAATCCGCGGGGCTGCCCTCGGCGGCAAAGCGGCGGGGGGCAAGCTTGGCGATCATCATCGGATGGGTATAGCTGATGCAATGCCCCACGCCCGATTGCTCGAAGGCGGGGGCCACGGTCCAGACCTCGCCCTCCGGCCCGGCAATCGCCGCAGCGATCTCGGTCAGAACCTCAAGCCCGGGGGCGTTGATGCCGTCGTCATTGGTGATCAGGATACGCATGGTCCGCCTTCTTCTATCCTGTCCTGATTAGAACAGGCCCGGCAGGGCGGCAAGCCGAAGCGGCCGCCGCCCGGTCGACGGGCGGCGGATCGTGTCTGCGATGTTTCAGAATGGGGTCACGGACAGCAAGGCAGGGCAGGGGCGGCGCTTACTCCGCCACGGCCGGGACGGCTTCGGTGATGAAATAGCCCTCCGGCGCGAACATCACGGCAAGGATCGCCAGATAGGCCATCAGGAACAGGGCAATCGCCCCCATCTGCCCCGCTCTTGCCGGGCGCTGGACGCTGGGGCGGGCAATCGTCTGGGTCTTGGGCATGGGCAGCACTCCTCCGAGTCGATTCCTCTACAGGTTACCCCATCACGGGATGTTTCGGTTCCTGAAATTCGGCCGTGATCTGGAATATCCTCCCTCTCGGCATCATCCTGCCGGAAATTCTCCCGGCATGGGCGCGCATTTGCTCAAGGCGCGAAACTTTCTTCTGCGTGCCCATGCCGCGCCGCAGCACGGCGGAACGCCGCGCAGCGGCAGGCCCTCAACCTGCAGGGAGGCGCGCAAAGCAAAAGGGCGCCCGAAGGCGCCCCCCTTGTCCCGTCCGGCGTGAAGGATCACTCCTTCGCGCGTTCCACATAGGAATGGTCGTCCGTGTTGATCACGATCCGCGTGCCCGCCCCGATATGCGGCGGCACCATCACGCGCAGCCCGTTCGAACAGATCGCGGGCTTGTAGGAGGACGAGGCCGTCTGCCCCTTCACCACCGGCTCCGTCTCGGTGATCTCCACCACCACCTTCTGCGGCAGTTCCAGCGCGATCGGCACGCCTTCGAAGGTGCGCAGGTAAACCTTGATGCCTTCCGTCAGGAAGACCGCATCCTCGCCCACGACATCCTCGGTCGCGGTCAGCTGCTCATAGGTGTTGGGCTCCATGAAGTGATAGCCCTCGCCGTCACTATAGAGATAGTCGTATTCCCGCTCGTCCACCGTGGCCTTTTCCACCATCTCGGTCGTGCGCCAGCGCTCCGACACCTTCACCCCGTCCGAGATGCGGCGCATGTCGACGCTGGTGGTGGGGGTGCCCTTGCCGGGGTGGAAATTTTCGGCTTTCAGCACGGCATACAGCTTGCCGTCCATCTCGACGACATTGCCCTTGCGAAGGGAAGAGGCGATGACTTTCACGGGTCGTTTCCTTGCGGTTTCAGAAAGGCCCGCATAATCCAGCAGGCGATTGGCGCTGCACCTATCGCATCTCGCGCCAAATCTCAAACCGAAAGCGCCGGAGCCTTGCCCGACATGACCGATACAGCCGCAACCGCCTGGTGGCACCCCGCCCGCCACGCCGACCGCCGCCCGCTCCTTCTCGCGCGCAACCGCATCCAGTCCGCCCTGCGCCGCTGGTTCGATGACCACGGCTTCACCGAGGTGGACCCCGCCGCTCTCCAGGTTTCCCCGGGGAACGAGGCGCATCTGCACGCCTTCTCCACCGATGCCCTGTCCCATGACGGCACATCGCGCCGGATGCACCTGCATACCAGCCCCGAATTCGCGATGAAGAAACTGCTGGCCGCAGGCGAAACCCGCATCCATGCCTTCGCCCATGTCTGGCGCAACCGCGAAAGGGGCGCGCTGCATTCGCCGGAATTCACCATGCTGGAATGGTATCGCGTGGGCGAGGATTACAGCACACTGATGGAGGATACCGTCACCTTCCTCCGCCTTGCCGCCACCACCACCGGCGCGCCCCTCCTGCGCTTCCGCGACCGGACCTGCGACCCCTTCGCCCCGCCCGAACGCCTCTCGGTCGCCGAAGCCTTCACCCGCCATGCCAGCCTCGACCTCCTCGCCACCATCCACCCCGATGGCAGCACCGACCGCGACGCGCTCGCCGCGCAGATGGCGGGGCAGGGCATGGCGCTCTCGCCCGATGACACATGGTCCGATCTTCTCTCCAAGGTCCTCGTCGCCCATGTCGAACCCCATCTCGGCCAGGGTCGCATCACCATCCTCGACCGCTATCCCGCCGCCGAGGCGGCCCTTGCCCGCGCCTGCACCGATGACCCGCGCGAGGCCGAACGGTTCGAACTCTATGCCTGCGGGGTGGAACTGGCCAACGGCTTCGGCGAACTCACCAATCCCGCCGAACAGCGCCGCCGCTTCGGCCTTGAGATGGATGAAAAGGAACGCGTCTATGGCGAACGCTATCCGCTGGACGAGGATTTCCTCGCATCCCTCGCCCTGATGCCGCCCGCATCGGGAATCGCGCTGGGATTCGACCGCCTCGTGATGCTCGCCACCGGCGCCCCCAGAATCGACAGCGTCCTCTGGGCACCCGTCGCCGAATAGCGCCGCCAGCCGCATTTTCCCCATCCCGGAAACGATCCCGCCCCAGCGGCGGGACTGTTTCGAATCCGCGAAACGATCCCCCGCAAACCGGCGAAATCCCGGCATAAACCAAAGTTTACGGGCCTAAACGGCACGGTCATACGGCCCGACTACGGCCCGGCCCAGCCCTTTGCCCATCTTGCCAGACCCGGATCAGGGGCGCAGCTTTGTCAAACGACCGGCGCGGCCACGGATTTACCCGATGTCGCGGCGGGCAGGACCAGACCAGACCGCCACCCCATTTGCAGGCCAGTGCCATGCCCACAGCACAAGACAGCCAAAGCAGGATCAACGACGTGACAGCTTATCGCCCCGCCCCCGCAGGCCGCCCCCGCATTCTGGTTGTCGATGATGACGCGATCAACCGCCTCGTCGCCCGCGTCCTGATCGAGGCGCGCGGCTATGAGGTGATCGAGGCCGAAGATGGCGATCAGGCCCTCTCCACCTATGCCGACAGCGATGACATCGGGCTTATCCTGATGGATCTGTCCATGCCCGGCATGGATGGCCTGGCCGCCACGCGCAACCTGCGCACCAGCTCGCGCCGCGGGGCCACGGTGCCCATCGTGGCGCTGACCCGCCATATCGACGACGACTCGCGCCGCAACTGCTTTGACGCAGGCATGAACGGCTTCTTGCCCAAGCCGATCTCGGCCACCGGCATCGAAAGCATCGTCTGCCTCGTCGGCCACGGCACCCCGCGCGTTCAGGCCTGATCGCCAACCCGCGCGGCCCGAAGGCCCGCCCCTCGCGCTTGGGGGCGGGCCTTTTGCATGCCGCGCGCGACCCCGCCAAGGGGATTGCCAAAGGGATTGCCCAACGGATTGCCCAACGGATTGCCCAACGGATTGATTGACGTACCTCAGGATGCTGCCGATAAAGAAGGCAGGCCAATGGTTCCAGTGCAGGTCCGCAGGATGACACGTCCCACCGTCAACGACATCGCGCGCGAAGCGGGCGTCAGCCTCGCCACGGTGGACCGTGTCCTGAACGCGCGCCCCGGCGTGCGCCCCAAGACCATCCTCGCCGTCCATCAGGCCATTGATCGCCTGGGCTATGTCCGCGACCTTGCCGCCGCCAACCTCGCGCGCAGCCGGTCCTACCGCATGGTGGCCCTGCTGCCCGATACCGACAGCCAGTTCGTCCAGACCCTCGCCACCGCCCTGACCGAGGCCGCGGCCCTTGCCGCCGCCAGCCGGACGGAACTGGAACTGCTGCGCTATCCGCCCGAAGACATGCACATCCTCGCCGCCCGCCTGGCCCGACTGCAGCCCGAAGATACCGCGGGCGTCGCCCTCATGGCCCCCGAAACGCCCATCGTGCGGGACGCAGTGCGCGCGCTGCGGGGCAGGGGGATCCCCCTTGTCGCGCTGGGCTCGGATCTGCCCAATACGGGGCGTGATCATTTCGTGGGCATCGACAGCCATGCCGCGGGCCGCACGGCGGGCGTCCTCATGGGCCGCTTCTGCCGCGGGCTGAAGGGCCGGGTCCTGCTGATCGCCGACAGCATGCTGCTGCGCGACAGCATCGAACGCCGCCGCGGCTTTGACGAGGTGCTGCAGGCCGATTTCCCCGATCTCGATGCCATGCCCACGCTGGAAACCCACGGCGCCCCCGATGTGCTGCACCGCATCGTCGGCGACCGTCTCGCAGCCACCCCCGATGTGGTGGGCATCTACCTGCTGGGTTCGGGCCACCGCGCGCTGGCCGCACTGCTGCGCGACAGGGATCTGCTCGGGCGCTTTGTCGTCATCGGCCATGAACTGACGCCGCACAGCCGATCCGCCCTTCGCTCAGGGCATCTCGATGCCGTCATCGCGCAGAATCCCGGCCATCTGGCCCGCTCGGCCCTGCGCGTCCTGCGCGCCAAGGCCGACCGTCAACCCATCGACGAAGGGCAGGAACAGTTGCGGATCGAGGTGGTGATCCGCGAGAACCTGCCCCCCGAACCTGCCGACGACTGCCATATCCGCGCTGCCTGATATTGGATAAATACCTGTATTTAAATGATTTGCTAACCTTCTGTCATTTTTGAGGAACGTACCTCATAAATTGGTGGACAGACTCGGATCAGCAGGCATATCGTCAGGTCAGAGAAGGCCCGCAGCAGAAAGCTGCCTGAACGGGCCCGCCAAGAACCAATCAACTGAACCGGGAGGAATTTCGATGAAGGCCAGACTTCTTGCCGCCTGCTCGGCGGCGGCGCTCTCTGTCGCGGGCATGGCATCCGCGCAATCCAGTGAACTGACCCTCTGCTGGGCGGCATGGGATCCCGCCAACGCGCTTGTCGAACTGTCGAAGGATTTCGAAACGCAGTCCGGCATCAAGATGAATTTCGAATTCGTGCCGTGGCCCAATTTCGCCGACCGCATGCTGAACGAACTCAATTCCGGCGGCCAGCTCTGCGATCTCCTGATCGGCGACAGCCAGTGGATCGGCGGTTCTGCCGAAAACGGCCATTACGTCAAGCTGAACGACTTCTTCGACAAGGAAGGCATCAGCATGGACGATTTCGCCCCGGCGACCGTCTATGCCTATTCCACCTGGCCCAAGGGCGACCCGAACTACTACGCGCTGCCCGCCATGGGCGATGCGAACGGCTGGTTCTACCGCAAGGACTGGTTCGCCCGTCCCGAGATCCAGGCCGAATTCAAGGAAAAATACGGCCGCGACCTTGCCGAACCCAAGACCCAGAAGGAACTCCTCGAAATCGCGCAATTCTTCCAGGGGCGCGAAATCGACGGCCAGACCGTCTATGGCGCCTCGATCTTCACCGAACGCGGCTCCGAGGGCATCACGATGGGCGCGACCGGCGCGCTTTATGCCTGGGGCTTCAAATATGAAAACACCCCCGGCAGCTACGACATGGAAGGCGCCGTGAACTCGCCCGCCGCCGTCGAGGCGCTGGAATTCTACAAGGAACTCTACAAGACCGGCACGCCTCCGGGCTATGACAACGCCTATATGGAACAGTCGCTCGATGCCTTCAAATCGGGCCAGGTGGCGATGGCGATGAACTGGTTCGCCTTCTTCCCCGGCCTCTATGCCGATCCGAACACCGGGGGCGACAAGATCGACTTCTTCGTGAACCCGCCCCAGAACCAGCCCGCTTCCACGCTGGGCGGTCAGGGCATCTCGGTCGTCTCCTACACCGACAACATGGATGGCGCGCTGGCCTATATCAAATGGTTCGCCCAGCCCGACGTACAGAAGAAATGGTGGTCCATGGGCGGCTATTCCTGCCACAAGGCCGTGCTGGAAGACCCCAACTTCGTGAACACCGCCCCCTTCGCGGGCGACTTCCTCGAAGCCATGGGCGCGGTGCAGGACTTCTGGCAGGAACCGGCCTATGCCTCGCTGCTTCTGGCGATGCAGGAACGGCTGCACAACTATGTCGTGGCCGATCAGGGCACCGCGCAAGAGGCCCTCGACGGGCTGATCGCGGACTGGACCGAAGTCTTCGAGGACGAAGGCAAGCTCTGACCCGCGCCCCCTCACCCCCGACCCCTCTCCCCCAGGGGGAGAGGGGAAGGGCACCCGGTCCACGGGCCGGGCTCAAAGGTGCACTCCAAGCGCAACGCAACCCTCTCCCCCCGGGGGAGAGGGCAGGGTGAGGGGGCCTTCCCGGCCCTCTCCTCCCGCAGGGAATCGAGTTCATGACAGACCCAATCGCCGCCGCCGCCCGCGCCACGCCCGACCCGCTCGCCCGCCGCATCCGCGGCCTGTCCGACCGGGCCATCGCATGGCTCTTCGTGGCGCCCACGATCTTCCTGCTCCTCGCGATCAACATCTTCCCGCTGATCTGGACGGTGCGCCTCTCCTTCACCAACTACCGCGCCAACCGCCCCAACGAAGAGGTGGAATGGGTCGGCCTGCGCAACTACATCCGCATCCTCACCGATGACGGCATCTGGGCCAACATGCAGACCACGGCCCATTTCCTGTTCTGGACACTCTTCTTCCAGGTCCTGATCGGCTTCACCCTCGCCTGGCTCATCAACCGCAAGTTCAAGGGCAACGATCTGCTGACGACGCTGATCGTCCTGCCCATGATGCTTTCGCCCGCCGTGGTGGGCAATTTCTGGACCTTCCTCTACCAGCCCCAGATCGGCCTCGTGAATTACGTCGTTGAACTCGTCACCGGCACCCCGGCCTCCTCCTTCTCCATGCTCGGCCCCGGCGGGCTTGCGAAATGGTCGATCATCCTCGTCGATACCTGGATGTGGACGCCCTTCGTCATGCTCATCTGCCTCGCGGGCCTGCGCTCCATCCCCGATTACATCTACGAGGCGGCCGAAATCGACCGCGCCTCCAAATGGCGGCAGTTCTGGACGATCACCATCCCCATGGTGCTGCCCTTCCTGATGCTCGCCGTCCTGTTCCGGGGCATCGAGAACTTCAAGATGTTCGACATGGTGGTCCTGCTCACCGGCGGCGGCCCCGGCAACGAAACCCTGCTCGCCTCGATCGACCTGAAACGCGAAGCCTTCGAGAAATGGCGCACCGGCTATTCCTCCGCCTATGCCATCATCCTCTTCGTGACGGTCTTCGGCCTTGCCTCCATCTATGTGAAGGCCCTGAACAAGGTTAAGGAAAGATGACCGCCTATTCCGTCACCGAACCCACGGGCCGCTCCAAACTCGTCGCGGGCCTCCTTGTCACGCTCTATGCGGTCATCACCCTCCTGCCGCTCCTCTGGATCATCTCCACCGGGTTCAAATCCGGCCCGGACAGCATCTCCTATCCGCCCAAGGTCGTCTTCGAACCCTCGCTCGAAGGCTATGTGAACCTTTTCACCACCCGCACCCGCGTCGCGGCCGAGGAGTTCCAGAACCTCCCCCCGCCCGAAACCTGGTATGACGCGATCGTCCGCGAAAGCGGCATGGTCATCGCCGGCCCCTCGCGCTTTGGCGAACGCTTCCTCAATTCGGTGATCATCGGCTTCGGATCGACCTTTCTGTCGATCTTCCTCGGCACGCTGGCCGCCTATGCCTTCTCGCGCTTCAAGGTGCCGCTGAAGGATGACCTGCTGTTCTTCATCCTCTCCACGCGCATGATGCCGCCCATCGCGGTGGCGATCCCCATCTACCTCATGTATCGCGAACTGGGCCTGTCCGACACGCATCTGGGCATGATCCTGCTCTACACGGCGGTGAACATCAGCCTTGCCGTCTGGCTCCTGAAGGGCTTCATCGACGAAATCCCCCGCGAATACGAGGAGGCGGCACTCATCGACGGCTACACCCGGTTTCAGGCCTTCCGGAAGGTGGTCCTGCCGCAGGCGGCCACCGGCATCGCCTCCACCGCGATCTTCTGCCTGATCTTCGCCTGGAACGAATATGCCTTCGCGGTGCTGCTCACCTCCGGCACGGCCCAGACCGCGCCCCCCTTCATCCCCACGATCATCGGCGTGGGCGGGCAGGACTGGCCCGCCGTCGCGGCAGGCGCCACGATCTTCCTGCTGCCCGTGATGATCTTCACCATCCTTCTGCGCAAACACCTCCTGCGCGGGATCACCTTCGGAGCCGTCCGCAAATGACGCCCCATTCTCCCTCCCGCACCGCGACCCCTGAATTTTCGCAGAAAATTCGTGGGGGTCGGCCATGACCCGCTTCCTCTCCGGCCTGCTCCGCCTGCGCCGCGGCCCCTGGGAACTGCTGGCCACGCTGCTCATCGGGCTGGGCGTCTTCATGCTGATGCAGCCCTTTGCGCTGGCGCTCTATACCTGGAGCTTCCTCGTCACCCTTGCCGGAACGGTGATGTTCATCATCGTCTCGCATTTCCCGGAATAGCCATGGCCGAAATCGTCATCCGCAACCTGCGCAAGGAATTCGGCGCCTTCACCGCGGTGAAGGGCTCCAGCTTCACCATCCGCGACGGCGAATTCTTCATGCTGCTCGGCCCTTCGGGCTGCGGCAAGACCACCACGCTGCGCATGATCGCCGGGCTGGAACTGCCCACCTCCGGCCAGATCCTGATCGACGGCGAGGATGTCAGCCAGCGCCCCGCCAGCCAGCGCGACATCGCCATGGTCTTCCAGATGTTCGCGCTCTACCCGCACCTGAACGTGCGCAAGAACATCAGCTATCCGCTGGTCAGCCAGGGCGTGCCCCGGGCGCAGATCGCGGCCAAGGTGGCCGAGGTGGCCCGCATCCTCGGGATCGAGTCGATCCTCGACAAGCCGGTCGGCGGCCTGTCCGGCGGCGACCGGCAGCGCGTCGCGCTGGGCCGCGCCATCGTGCGCAATCCGAAGGCCTTCATGATGGATGAACCGCTCGGCGCGCTGGATGCCGAATTCCGCGAACGCATGGCCGAAGAGCTGCGCGCCCTGCATGACAGGATGGGGGCCACCACCGTCTATGTCACCCATGACCAGCTCGAGGCGATGCAGATGGGCGACAAGATCGTCGTGATGAACCATGGCGTCGTGGAACAGTTCGGCACGCCGCAGGACATCTACGATCATCCCGCCACGCTCTTCGTGGCCGATTTCATCGGCAGCCCCGCGATGAACTTCCTGCGCTTCGATGGGGTGGCAGAGGCCGGCGCGACCCGCCTCGATCTGGGCAGCTTCGCCGCCGCGGTGCCGGAATTGCAGGAAAGCGCGCGGGGCGCGCTGGTTCTGGGCGTGCGGCCCGAACATGTCTCCTTCCGCGACGATGCCGCCTGCCGCGGCCGGGTCGAGGCGGCGGAATATCTGGGCACGACCCAGATCGTGACGCTTTCCACCGCCCATGGGCCGGTCAAGGCGCGCATCCCCTCGGGGCAGGTCGCCCGGCCGGGGGAAACGGTCGGCCTCGATTTCGACGCCCGCACCCTGTCGGTCTTCGACGGCGGCTCGGGCCGGGCGCTGCGCACGGCGGCGAATGCGGGGGTGCATCATGGCTGACATCCGCCTCTCCGGCCTGACCAAGACCTTCGGCGCGACCCGCGCCCTTGCCGATGTCAGCCTCACGATCCCCGACGGGGCCTTCGTCGTGCTGCTCGGCCCCACCGGGGCGGGCAAGACCACCACCCTGCGCCTGATCGCGGGCCTCGACCGGCCCGATGCGGGCGACATCGCCATCGACGGCCGCTCCGTCCTTGCCGATACGCCTGCCCAGCGCGACGTGGCGATGGTCTTCCAGCAATATTCGCTCTACCCCCACCTGACGGTGCGCGAGAACCTCGCCTTCCCCCTGCGCTCGCCGGTGCTGAACTGGCCCGAGGACCGGATCACCCGCAAGGTGGCCGAAGTGGCCGAGGTGCTGCACATCGCCCACAAGCTTGACAACAAGGCCACCCAGCTTTCGGGGGGCGAGATGCAGCGCGTCTCCATCGGCCGCGCCCTTGTGCGCAATCCGCGCATCTACCTGATGGATGAACCGCTCTCCTCGCTCGATGCCAAGCTCCGCGCCGACCTTCGCGTGGAACTCAAGCGCATCCATGCCGAACTGGGCGCGACCTTCCTCTATGTCACCCATGACCAGATCGAGGCGATGACCATGGCCACCCATGTCGGTGTGCTGGATCAGGGAAAACTCGTGCAATTCGGCACCCCGCGCGAGATCTATGAAAACCCCGTCTCCGCCTATGTCGCCAGCCGCCTCGGCCAGCCCCGCATCACCCTTCTGCCCGCCGATGCCTTCGGTCCCGCGCCCGCCGGGGCCGCCCAGATCGGCCTGCGTCCCGAACATGTCATCCTCGGCGAAGGCCAGCCCGCCACCGTGCGCCGCGTGGAACATCTGGGCGATCAGACCCGCCTGCACCTCACCATGGGCGCGCATGAGATCGTCACCCTTGCCGATCCGCACACCACCCTTGCCCCGGGCGAGCAGCTTTCGATCCGCCCCGAAAACCCGCTCTGGTTTGACGCCAGCGGCAACCGCATCTGACAGGAGCCCGCCATGAAGCAGTTCATGAACAGCAAGGAAACCCTGGTCACCGAGGCGCTGGATGGCCTGATCCGCACCTCGAACGGGCGTCTCGCGCGGCTTGACGGCTATCCCCATATCAAGGTCGCGGTCCGGGCGGATTGGGACAGGTCCAAGGTCGCCCTCGTCTCGGGGGGCGGGTCGGGGCATGAACCCAGCCATGCGGGCTTCGTGGGGCAGGGCATGCTGACCGCCGCCGTCTGCGGCGATGTCTTCGCCAGCCCGTCCGTCGATGCCGTGCTGGCCGGGATACTGGCCGTCACCGGCAAGGCGGGCTGCCTGCTGATCGTCAAGAACTACACCGGCGACCGGCTGAATTTCGGCCTTGCTGCCGAACGCGCCCGCGCCTTCGGGCTTAAGGTCTCGATGGTCATCGTCGATGACGATGTGGCGCTGCCCGATCTGCCGCAGGCACGCGGCGTCGCGGGCACGCTCTTCGTCCACAAGATCGCCGGCGCCATGGCCGAAGCCGGGGCCGATCTCGACACCATCACCGCCGCCGCCCAGCGCATCATCGCAGGCGCCATCTCCATCGGCATGTCGCTGGATACCTGCACCGTGCCCGGATCGCCCAAGGAAGACCGCATCGGTCAGGGCAAGGCCGAGCTTGGCCTTGGCATCCATGGCGAGGCCGGGGTGGAACAGGTGGATTTCTCGGGTGCCCGCGCCGCCATGGCCATGGTGGTGGACCGCCTCCTTCCCCATGTCGGGGCAGGGGACCACGCCGCGCTTCTGAACAATCTCGGCTCCACCACCCCCCTCGAAATGTCGGTCCTGGCCGAGGAACTCGCCCGCTCCCCGCTGGGGGGCAGGGTGAAATGGATGATCGGCCCCGCCCCGTTGATGACCTCGCTCGACATGCACGGATTTTCCGTCTCGCTCCTGCCTGTCACGGGCGAAGAGGTGGCCCATCTTGCCGCCCCCGCCGCGCCACCCGCCTGGCCGCCACTGGCCAGGCTCGCGCCCCCGGACCTGCGCCCGCTGCCCGATGGGCTGGCCCCGATCCAGCCCGTCCCCTCGCCCCATCCCGCCCATCGCGCCCTGCTCGAACGCTGCTGCCAGGCCCTTGTGGCCTGCGAAGCCGATCTGAACGCGCTCGATGCCAAATCGGGCGATGGCGATACCGGCTCCACCCTTGCCGGGGCGGCGCGGGCGCTTCATGCGGCGCTGGATCGCCTGCCGCTTGCCGACCCGACGCAGCTTTACCGCGCCATCGGGATCGAACTGTCACAGACCATGGGTGGCTCCTCCGGGGTGCTGCTGGCGATCTTCTTCGCCGCCGCGGGCGATGCCTCGGCCTCGGGCAAGGACTGGATCGGCGCGCTTTCCGCCGGGCTTGACCGGGTGATGCAGGTGGGCGGGGCCGCCCCCGGCCATCGCACCATGATCGACGCGCTGTCCCCGGCACTCGCCGCCCTCCCGCAGGGCCTGCCCGCCGCCGCCGCCGCTGCCCGCAAGGGGGCCGATGCCACCGCCGCCATGACGCGGGCCAAGGCAGGCCGCGCCTCCTATCTCACGGCGGACAAGCTGGCAGGCTTCAACGATCCCGGCGCCGAAGGCGTGGCCCGCCTCTTCGACGCCCTGACAAAGGGGTGAAGCCGTCGAAACACCCCTTCCAACCGTCTGGCATCCGGCTATCTTCCCCGGATGCCCGTTGATCGCCACAGCCTGTGCGTCCTCGCCAATCCCGGATCGGGCCGCGCCAGCCGCGACGGCAGCGCGATCGGCAAGGCCATGGCCGTCTTCGGCCCCGATGTCCCCCTGCGCCGCCTGACCGAAGGCCAGACCTTCGCCGATGCGGTGAAACAGGCCCTTGCCGACGGCTTCACCACCATCGTCGCCGCCGGGGGCGACGGCACCGTCACCGGCATCGCACAGGCCCTGATCGGCACGGGGGCCAATCTCGCCATCCTGCCGCTCGGGACCTTCAACTTCGTCTCGCGCGGGCTGGGCCTCTCCGAAGACCCCGAGGCCGCGGCCCGCGCCATCCTCGCAGGCCACCCCCACCGCATCTCCGTGGGCATGGTGAATGATCAGCTTTTCCTCAACAATGTCAGCCTCGGCCTCTATCCCCGCATCCTGTCGGAGCGCGAGGCGATGTATGCCCGCTACGGCCGCTTTCGCATCCTGGCCTACTGGACGGTCCTTGCCACGATCATCCGTGCCCAGCGCACGCCCCGGATGACCATCGAAACCGAAGAGGGCACGCGCAGCCTGCGCACCCCGCTGATCTTCATCGCCCGCTCGGCCTATCAGCTGGAACGCTTCGGCCTTTCCGGGGCCGACATCATCAGCGATGACCGCTTCGCCGTCTTCGTCGCCCGCTCGGGCACGCGCTGGCACCTGATCAAGCTGGCCTTCCACCTTGCCCGCAAGCGCCTTGTCGCGGGTACCGATGTCGAACTCTTCAGCGCCCACAGCCTGACGATCCGCACCCCGCGCCGCCGCCCCCGCGTGGCCTTCGATGGGGAAAAGCGCCGCATGCTGGCCCCGCTGGAATTCGAGATCCGGCCCGATGCCCTGTCGATCATCATCCCCGACGCCGTGGATCGCGTCACCACATGACGCGCATCGCCCATCTGTCCGACCCCCACTTCGGGACCGAAGAGCCCGCCCTTGTCGCGGCGCTGGCCGCCTGCCTGGCCGATCTGCGCCCCGATGCCGTTGTCCTGTCCGGCGATGTGACGCAGCGCGCCCTGCCGTCGCAATATGCGGCGGCAGGGCGCTTTCTCGCCGCCTGTCCCGGGCCGCGCCTCGTGATCCCGGGCAATCATGATGCGCCGCTCTGGAACCTGCCGCTGCGGCTGTTCGATCCCTGGCGTGACTGGCGGCGCGGGCTTGCCCTGCCGCTTCAGGCCGAGATCGTCACCCCCGATGCCGTCATCGCCGGGATCAACACCGCCGATCCCCATGCCTGGAAGGATGGCCGCATCCGCGAGGCCCAGCTTGACCATCTGGCAGCCCTCTTTGCCCGCCATGGCGACCGCCGCCGGATCGTGGCCATGCATCATCCGCCCTCGCCCCCCCGGTCGGAACCCGCCTCGCTGCGCGGGGCAGGGCAGGCGCGCGAGGCGCTGGTCGCCATGGGGGTGGAAATGGTGCTGTCGGGGCATCTGCATTTCACCCATGTCGCCCCGATCCCCGAAGCGCCGGGCCTTCTGTCGGTGCAGGCGGGCACCTGCCTTTCCACCCGCAGGCGCGGCGATGGCAATGCCTTCTCGCTGATCGACCTCGCGCCGGGCGGCGGGGCCTCGATCACCCATTTCCGCGCCGATACCTCTGGCCGGTTCCAGCCCGATGCCGTGGCCCTCTGGTCGAACGGCCCCCGGGGCTGGCACTAGCCGGGCCGCCCGGGCCGGGGTCGGCCGGCATGGTTAACAGGACATGCGTGCAGCGTGCGTATGCACAGCCGTCTGCACCAGCCGTCTGCACCGGCTGCTGACATGCCCTTTCCGGGGAAAAGCGGCGAAAAGGGGCCGCCCTATTCGGGCGACACCCGCGCCATCATGCGTTCGATCCGGCGTCTGCGCAGCTCATACAGGATCGCCGCCACGATGGTGATGCCGATCATGATGACGGCCAAGGCATTGATCGTAGGTGTAATTCCCGCGCGCACCTTGGAAAAGACATAGACCGTCAGCGTATCCGCCCCGCCCCGCGTGAACTGGGTGACGTTGAAATTCTCGATCGACTGAAAGAAGGCCACCGCCGCCCCGGCCCCGATCGCCGGATAAAGATGCGGCAACAGTATCCGCCGCATCACCTGCCCATGACTCGCCCCCAGATCCAGCGCCGCCTCCTCCAGCGCGGGATCGAAACTCTGCAACCGCGCCAGCACCAAAAGCATAACCATTGCAGCGATATAGCTGACCTGACCCAGCACCGAGAGATGCAATCCGGGCGGCACTCCGATCTTGTTCCACATCAGCAGGGTCGAGATGCCGATGACCGCGCCGGGGATTAGGATCGTGGAAATCATCATCCCGTAGATCACCGTCCGAACCCGCCCCGAGATGGAGTTGATCAGGATGGCCGCCGCAGTCCCCACGACAATCGCCAGCAAGGCCACCGCCACCGCCACCAGCAGGGTGTTGCGAAAGGCCAGCCACATCCGCTCATCCCCGGCCAGTTCCACGAACCACCGCCCCGTCGTGCCGCGCCAGGGCACGATCGAGGGCAGCTTTGAATCGTTGAAGGCCGCGCCGGCCATCACCAGAAGGGGGATCAGCAGGTAGATCAGGAATGCGCCCATGTAGAGATGCGCAAGGGATTGGCGGAACTTGTACATCAGTCCATCCCCCTCATTTCGCGATATCGGAAAGCTTGACGCGGAAGACCCACATCACAAGGCTGACAAAGGCCGTGCAAAGGAACAGCAGAAGGAAGGCATAGGCCGAGGCCGTATTCCAATCCAGCGCATCGTTCATCCATTGCTGGATGGTCTGCGTGAACCATTGCGACGTGGTCGATCCCAGGATCGACGGCACCAGAAGGGAACCGGCAGACAGCATGAACACCATCACAGCCCCCGATGCCACCCCGGGCTTTGCATGGGGCAGCACGATCCGCCAATGGATCTTCCACCAGGGCGCGCCCAGATCCTCGGCCGCCTCGATCTGGTTCGTGTCCAGCGACGAGATGGCGTTGTAGAGCGGGAAGAGCATGAACAGGATATAGGTATAGACCAGCCCGATCATCACAGCGTCATAATCGGTGATCCAGCGGATCGGCTTGTCGATGGCACCGATGAACAGCAAAAGCGAATTCAGCGGCCCCTTGAAGGCCAGGATGATCCACCAGGCAAAGGCCCGCAGCACCTCGGATACCCAAAGCGGCACGAACAGCAGCAGCGTCAGCGTCGGCAGCGACCGGGGATTGGCGATCTTGGCCATGTAATAGGCCACCGGATAGGCCAGTGCAAAGCACAGCGCCGTCACCACGACCGAATACCAGATCGTCAGCCAGAAGGTCAGGACATGGACGGGAACCTGAAAGCTCAGCCCCAGGAACGACGTCTCGATGGATCCGTTGAACACCTTCAGATAGTTGTTCAGCGAATAGGTATCCTTCGGCCCGCCGATCTCGGACACCGGCAGATAGGGCCGGAACGAGCTTTCGAACAGCGTGATGTTCGGGATGATCACCAGGATCAGCAGCCAGAAGGCCACGATCAGGATGATGAACCCCGTCAGAACCGGCCCATAGCGGCGGAGTAGGTCCTGCATGGATCAGGCCCTCGTCGATGCGTCGGGCAGGATGGCGGCGCGGGCGGCGTCGAAGCTCATCCAGACCTGCGTGTCGATGGCCGGAACGGGCGAGGTGCCGTCGTTGCGCAACTCGGCCACCATCTTCATCCCGCTGTCGGTCACGGCATGAACGGCGATGAAATTGCCCTCGAAGGAGATCTCTTCCACCCGTCCGTGGATGGCATTCTCGGCCGGCTGGTTTTCGGTGATGATCGTGTGTTCCGGCCGGACATAAAGCTTCACGCCCTTGCCGGAAACACCCGGCGCCATCCGGGCGCGGAAGGTGCCATGCGGTGTGGAAAGGTTCGCGAAACCTTCGCTTACCGTGCCAATGTCACCGGCGAACACATTGTTTTCACCGACAAAAGAGGCAACAAAGCCATTCACCGGATTGTTGTAGATCTCACGCGGATCGGCGATCTGCTGGATGCGCCCCTGGCTCATCACCCCCACCCGGTCCGACATGGCAAGCGCCTCGCCCTGGTCATGGGTGATGTAGATGAAGGTCACCCCCGTCCGCTTCTGGATCGCGCGCAACTCGGCCCGCATGTGCTGGCGCAGCTTCAGGTCCAGCGCGGAAAGCGGCTCGTCCAGCAGCATCACCTGCGGCTCCACCGCCAGGGCGCGCGCGATGGCCACCCGCTGCTTCTGCCCGCCGGAAAGCTGGCTTACCATCTTGTCCGCGGCATCGGGCAGATCGACCAGTCTCAGCAATTCCTCGGCCTTGGCGCGGCGGGTTGCCTTGTCGACACCACGCACCTCCAGCCCGAAGGAGATATTCTCCCAGATCGACATGAGGGGAAACAGCGCCAGGTTCTGAAAGATCAGCGCGGTCGGCCGCTGGTTCGGTCGCTGGCCCTTCATCCCACATTCTCCAAGTAAGTCGCTGATTTCGCTGTCGTAATCGTGATATTTCGCATATAAATCATGGCGTTGACGGC
>NZ_JAALFE010000002.1 GCF_011059185.1 Paragemmobacter kunshanensis
CCAGAATGCTGCGGGTTCGAGGCTTGATCCACCCGACTTCGGCCGTTTGCGCGACGACAGACACCGCTCGGGGCGAAGAACGCTTGCCCAGCGAGCAAAATCAGGCGATCTTGAAGTCAAGCGGCAGGCCACTTGGGGAATGTCGGATAAAGAAGACTCAAGAAATGAACCCCAGGGAGGTCATTTCTGAACCTCATATACTAATTACAAATCAACTTATTCCTGTAACTAGTAATTCCTCTGAAAAAGAGGAAGCGGCGGATGTCGTGCCCAATGCACGACCCGAGGAGCGGGTTGATGGGGAACTGGAAGACTGGGTTGCAGAGGTGCGCAAGAAGCGAACCGCGCTTGACCTGCCAACAATCATGCAGGCCTGTCCAGAGTTCGCGTCCTGGGCGCGTAATATGGGCGGATTCCTGAAGGATTGGGGCGATCTGCATCGGGTTGCCGGGCAACTCAGGCCGATGATCGGGATTTCGGAGCATGCTTGGAACGTGGCTCAGGACCGAATGGGCACTCAGGTGGCCACGGCTGCGTTTGCACTTGTGTTCGAGAAGCACAGCGCGGGCGAGGTTGCCTCACCAGGCGGATATCTGCGCGGCATGGTCGAGAAAGCCGGGGCAGGGGAGCTGCATCTTGAGCGTAGCTTTTATGGCAGGCTCAGCGGGCAAGCGGCGTAAGAGGGTAAGATTAAAAGATGTTACGCATCCGCAGGTGTAGGCAGGGCTGTAGAAAATATCTTGCCGATCTGCTGAATATGCTAACTATCTGCCAAATAACGATAATTTAGCACCTTGTGCAAGATTTTGCCGATTCCCGTTGCGGATTTTGCGTCCGCAGATACCTCTGCTGTTCCAAATCAATGGCTTCGACAAAAACGCAGGCATGGCGCGGTGTGGTGAGGACCCGCTGAAATTGGCCAGGACAGCGTCAATGCTCGAGAAAAGTGAAAGTGTCCTTCGGGTTTTGTGACTGACGGATGAGGGCCTTTGGGGTCCCTCAGATGGGTCCGGGCCGGATTCCGGTCTGTCTTTCCTGATGAAGGGCATTCCGATGCAAACAGGTGTTTTGCGCGTGTTGCGCGCGACCGCTGCCTGGTGGTGGCGACACAAGGAACTACGCCGAATTGGCCAGACGGGGCAGGCACAACGGCTCGAGCGCGAGACCGTCCTGCGTGATCTTGGCTATCTCAGTGGAGTTTTGAAAGTATTTTATGTTTGAAAGTCTATCGTAAAATCCATTTGCGTCAACGGGGCTGTGCTGGGATGGTCGGGGGCAGGGGGAGCGAAAGCGATGGCCGAGAAAAATATTCAAACTCAAAAGGATGCACCTTTGCGGGGGCTCGACTGGCATTGGCATCTGGCGGAAGGCCCGGCCGAGGTGGACACGACCGAGCTGGAATTCGCCCTGATGCGGACCTTCGAGGGATTCGGGCGCTGGCAGTCGGAATGCCTGGCGTCGGTCTGCGACCTGGCGGCGACGGGGCCGGAGAATGCGCTGTTGCACATCATCCGGATGAATGAACGGCCCAAGACGATCAAGGATCTGGCGCGGCTGACGAACCGGGATGACGTGCCGAACATCCAGTATTCGCTGCGCAAGCTGATCGGGGCAGGGCTGGTGCTGCGCAAGGGATCGGGCCGGTCCGGCGTGACCTATGAGGTGACGGAGGAAGGCCGCCGGGTGACCGATGACTATGGCGCGCTGCGGCGGCGGTTGCTGATCCAGGCGGTGGCGAATGTGCCGGGCTTTGGCGACCGCCTGGCGGAGGCGACGCGGACGCTGAACCTTCTGTCGGGGATCTATGAAGAGATCTCGCGCGTGGCGGCGACGCATCGGCGCGGATGAGGGGCACCCCCTGCGCGGAACGTCTCACCCCGCCCCCTCTCCCTGACCCTCTCCCCCGGGGGGAGAGGGAAGGGTGCCCGGTTCTGGATCGTGGCGATGGCCGTGCCGTTGCGCGCCCCCTCTCCCCCCCGGGGAGAGGGTCGGGGTGAGGGGGTCAGGCCAGCGCGGGCTTGCCGAGGCTGGCTTGCGGGCGGTCCAGCCTGCGGTGCAGTTCCCTGGCCACGCGGGCATAGCTGCCGGGTTTGACGGGCATCTGCCATTCCATGAAGCGCTGCATCGCCCCGATGCCCAGGCCCATGTCGCCCAGCAATTCGTCGATCTGGTGCATGGAGAAGGGGATGATGTTGGTGCCGCGCGCGTGCTTGCCTTCGGTCCGCGCCTCCATCCAGCGGAGGCGGGCGTCGGTGGCGGCCAGCTGGTCGCGGTCGGAGGGCAGGTTCAGCGCATCGCCCAGCAGCGCCGCGATCCAGAGCGCGCCCATTTCCGCCGAGAGCGGCGAGAAGAAGGAGGAGTTGTAGCCGTTGAAGGCGAGGTTCCGCACCCCCGTGGGCAGGATGCAGCGGTAGAGGCGGAAGTTGCCGCGATCGTCCATGATGCGGGCCTGCAGCGCGGGGTCGAGGAAGGGAACCTCTTGCCGCCAGCCGGTGCCGCAGATGACGATGTCGGCGGGGATCTTTTCCCCCGATTTCAGCAGGGCATAGCGGCGCCCGCCTTCGACGAGGAGTTGGGCGATGGCGGTATCGCGCTTGATGGCGATGCGCCCTTTTTCCACCAGCCCGAAGAACCCGTCGGTGACAAGCGAGACGGTAGAGCGCGCGATGCGTTCGAAGGACCCGCGCGGCAGGGCGTTCAGCTTTTTCAGCTTCAGCTGTTTCGTGATGACCGACTGGACAGAGCCGAGCATGGAATTGCGGACAGGCCTGCCTGCGCCGTGCAGGAACTTCTCCACCCCCTGAAGGCGGATATAGGGGAACAGCCCTTCGCCCATGCGGGTAAGGAAGAGGTATTTGTAATTCAGCACCCCTGCCAGTTTCTTGGGCATCTTCCAGATCAGTTCGCG
The DNA here is from genome assembly GCF_011059185.1 of Paragemmobacter kunshanensis. Taxonomy (GTDB): domain Bacteria; phylum Pseudomonadota; class Alphaproteobacteria; order Rhodobacterales; family Rhodobacteraceae; genus Paragemmobacter; species Paragemmobacter kunshanensis. The sequence goes on from NZ_JAALFE010000002.1 coordinate 2,909, forward strand.
GGCGACGACGGTCATGGAGGCTGCGGCATCGACAAGGCCCACGGCCACGTCGCAAGAGGATTTGCCGTAGCCGATGACGACGACATGTTTGCCGCGCGCCTCGGCTTCGTTCAGGAATTCCGAGGAATGGCAGATCGTGCCGCCAGCCTGCCTGAACTCTGCCGCGCCGGGGAAATCGGGGATGGCGGGGGCCGAGAAGATGCCGTTGCAGATGGTCAGGAAATCGAAGCTGTCGGTCTGCTCCGCCGCACCCTTTGGTTGGAAGGTGACGGTCCAGCGCCCGTCCGCGCCTTGGGTCGCGCGGGTGACGGGGGTGGACAGGCGGATCAGGGGTTTCAGGCCGAAGGTTTCGGCATAGTCGTTCAGATAGGCCTGCACCTGCTGGCCCGAGGGCCATTCGGGATAGTGCTTCGGCATCGGGAAGTCGGAGAGGCAGTAGGTGTCCTTGCCGTTCTGGGTGGACACGCCGGGATAGAGGCGGGTCGTGGACCAGACGCCGCCCACGTCATGCACCTTTTCGAAGACGGTCACGTCATGGCCGAAGTCGCGCAGGTGGCGGGCGGTGGTGAGGCCGGCGAAACCGGCGCCGATGATGGCGATTTTCATGTGTATTCCCCGTTGGTTGGGGGCGGGGGCGTTCTGCGGCCCCTTCGCCCATATGTCAGGACATCAGGAGCGGGATGGCCGGTTCGGCGCGTTCCGGCCCCATCGCGGTGTAGCCGCCATCGACGCGGATATCGGTGCCGGTGATGAAGGAGGCCTCGTCCGAGCAGAGGAAGAGGACGGCAGAGGCCACCTCTTCGGGGTTCGCCACGCGGCCCAGCAGGTGGAAGGGGGCGGCCACGGCATCGGTCTTGGCGCGGTTGCCGTTCGTCAGCTGGTCCATGATGTTCGACCATGTCCAGCCGGGGCTGACGGCGTTGACGCGGATGCCCTTGGGCGCAAGGTCCATCGCCTGATTGCGGGTCAGTTGCAGGATCGCGGCCTTGGATACCGGGTAGAGCCAGCGCCCCGTCTGCGCCACGCGCGAGGAGATGGAGCCGAAGTTGACGATGGCGCCCTTGTTGCGGGCCAGTTCCTCTTCGGCCGCCTGCATCAGCATGACGGAACCCACGATGTTGACGTTCAGGCTTTCCAGCCAGTCCGCGCGCGAGGAGGCCGCGCCATTGTCGAGGTAGGAGCAGGCGACGTTCACGAGAAAGTCGATGCGGCCGAATTTCGCCTTGGTGGCGGCGACGAGGGCGGTGATGTCGGCATCTTCGCGCAGGTCGCAGCGGTGGAAGGCGACGCCTTCGGCGAATCCCCCGCCTTCGGCGATGTCGGCCACCATGACCTTTGTTCCCGCCGCCACGAAGGCATCGACCACGGCGCGACCGATCTTGGTGCAGCCGCCGGGGATGATGGCCACCTTGCCTGACAATCCGCGCATTCCGACACTCCCTGATTATTCTTTAGGTTTGAAGGGATTGTGCGCCGATGGGTCCGGCGGGCTATCCGGGGGGCGCGGGGATTATCCGGAAAACGAAAAAAACGTGACTCGCCGGGGTCGGATTGCCGCAGGGCGTGTTACGCTTTGCCGTGGAAAATAAAGGTGCGCCGATGGGTCTGCCGCTTCTGAAGGATCATGCGCTGTTCCGATCCCGCGACCTTGACGAGGCGCGGGAGCGGGTGGCGGCGGTTTTCTGCCCCCACCGGCTGGAAACGCTGGGGGCGCGGAGCCTGTTCGACGCCTGCCACCACCATCTGCCCGGGCAGCGGCTGTCGCTGAACTATATCGAATACGGGGCGAAGACGCTGATCGCGCCGGGGGAGCTGGGCGGGTTCTACCTCTTGCAGATCCCGCTGGAAGGCGGGGCCGAGATCAGCAACGGGATGGGAAGCTATGCGTCCACGCCAGAGCGGGCGGCGATCCTCAACCCGCATCTGCCGACGCGGATGACCTGGGAAGAGGGGACGCGGCAGGTGCTGGTGCAGGTGTCGCGCAAGGCGATGCAGGATCATCTGGCCGGCGTGCTGGGCGGCGCGTCGGACCGGCCGCTGACATTCGAGGGGCCGCTCGATCTGACCGCCGGGCCGGGGGCGGCGCTTCGGCGGCTCGTGATGTGGCTGGTGGCCGAGGCGGATGCGGGCAGCCCGCCCATCGGGACGGGGCTGATGGCGCGGCAGATCGAGGGGACGGTGCTGTCGGGGTTGCTGGAGGCGCGGCACGATCACGCGGCGCAGATCGCGCGGCAGAAGGCGGCGCCGCGCCCGCGTCATCTGCGGCTGGCGGAAGGGTATATCGAGGCGCATCTGGACCAGCCCATCACGCTGGAGGAGGTGGCGCAGGCGGCGGGGATTTCGCCGCGCGGGCTGCAATTGGCCTTCCGCGAGTTTCGGGGGACCACGCCGCTGGGCTTCTGGCGCGAGGCGCGGCTGGCGCGGGCGCATGCGGATCTGATGGCGGCAGGTCCGGGAACCAGGGTGACGGATGTCGCGCTGCGCTGGGGGTTCACCCATTTCGGACGGTTTTCCGAGATGTATCGCGCGCGCTACGGGCTTTGCCCGCGGGATGCGCTGCGGGCGGGGGGGTGACTCCCCTCCCCGCGGGCGGGGAGGGGTTGGGGGAGGGGTCGCCGGGATGGGTCAGACGGCCAGCAATTCCAGCGCGACGCCCTGACCCACGCCAACGCAGAGCGTGACGAGGGCGCTTTTGCCGCCCGTTTCATGCAGGCGGCGGGCGGCGGTGCCAGCGATGCGCGCGCCCGACATGCCCAAGGGATGGCCCATGCTGATCCCGCCGCCATAGGCGTTCACCTGCGCGGCGTCGTCGGGAATGCCCCAGGCGCGCAGGCAGGCGAGGGTCTGGGCGGCGAAGGCCTCGTTCAACTCGATCACGCTGTAATCGCCGGGCTGCCTGCCGGTGCGGGCGGTCAGCCTTTCGGCTGCGGCGACGGGGCCGATGCCCATCACGCGCGGCGCGACACCGGCAGAGGCCGCCGCGCCGACACGGGCAAGGGGGGTGAGGCGGTGGCGCTTCACCCCGGCGGCAGAGGCGAGGATGAGGGCGCAAGCGCCGTCATTGATGCCTGCGGCATTGCCTGCGGTCACCGTGCCGCCCGTGCGGAAGGGGGCGGGGAGGGCGGCCAGTTTCTCCATCGTCGTGGCGCGGGGGTGTTCGTCCTGCGCGACCACGGTGTCGCCCTTGCGGGAGCGGATCGTCACGGGAAGGATGTCGGCGGCGTGCCAGTCGGCGCTGTAGCGGGATTGCGAGCGGAAGGCGAAGGCGTCCTGATCCGCGCGCGGGATGGCATGTTCGGCGGCCACGTTTTCCGCCGTTTCGGGCATGGAATCGGTGCCATAGGCGCGGGCGATGCGGTCGTTGACAAAGCGCCAGCCGATGGTGGTGTCGTGGATTTCCGCCGCGCGGGAGAAGGCGGTTTCGGCCTTGGCCATGACGAAGGGGGCGCGGGTCATGCTTTCCACCCCGCCCGCGATGATGACATCGGCCCCGTCGCGGATGGCGCGGGCGCCCGCGATGACGGCGTCTAGGCCCGAGGCGCAGAGGCGGTTCACGGTCAGGGCGGGGGTGGATTCGGGAAGGCGCGAGAGGAGGACGGCCATGCGGGCGACGTTGCGGTTATCCTCGCCCGCCTGATTGGCGCAGCCCATGATCACCTCGTCCACGGCCAGGTCGGGGTGCAGGTCCAGCAGGCCGTCGATCACATGGGCGGCCATGTCGTCGGGGCGGACCGTGGCCAGCGCGCCGCCGTGGCGGCCGATGGGGGTGCGGCGGTGGGCGCAGAGGAAGACGTCGGTCATGGGATCAGTCCGGGGGCGGGGAGGTAGCGGGATTTCAGATGCGCGGGGGCGGCGGCTTCCAGCGCGGCGAGGGTGTTCAGGATCGTGTCGCGGCCGTGGGTCTGGACGATCTCGAACGGGCCGCGCGGGAAGTTGAGACCGAGTTTCAGGGCGGTGTCGATGCCTTCGGCGGTCGTGCCGCCTTCGGACAAAAGCCACGCGCCTTCGTTGGCGAGGGTGGCTTCGATCCGCAGCGCGATGGATGCGGCATCGGGTGGCGGGGGCGCATCAATGGCGGGCAGGGTGAAGCCCGTGCCGGTCTTGCGCCCCAGCGCGCCCCGCTCCACCTGCGCCTTGAGTGCAGTGAAGACGTGGTAGCGCGGGTGGTTGCCCATCGCGGCAGAGAGGCTTTCGGTGGCGGCAAGGTTGATGTCGGCCCCGATCAGGTCGATCAGCGCGAAGGGGCCGAGGCGATAGCCTGCGGCGCGCATGGCGGCGTCTATGTCCTGCGGGCTGCGGCCTTCCTCCAGCAGCGCAAGCGCCTCACCGTAATAGGGGCGGGCGCAGCGGTTGACGATGAAGCCGGGGCGGTCGGCGCATTGGATGACGGTCTTGCCTGCGGCTTCGGTCAGGGTGCGGGCGGTGGAGAGGGCCTGCGGGGTGGTGCCTGCGTGCGGGATCAGTTCGACAAGGCGCATCACCGGGGCGGGGTTGAAGAAATGCAGCCCCAGCAGGCGTTCGGGATGGGCAAGGCCGCGCGCGATGGCCGCGACGGAGAGGGAGGAGGTGTTGGTCGCCAGCACCGCATGGGGGGAAAGGTGGTCTTCCAGCAGGGTGAAGACGGATTGCTTGGCGGGAAGGCGTTCCACGATCGCCTCGACCACCATCTCGGCGGGGGCGATATCCTCCACCCGGTCGGTGACGGTGAGGCGGGAGAGGAGGGCGGCGCGGTCGCCTTCGGTCATCGCGCTCTTGTCGATGCGGGGTTGCAGGCTGGCCGAGAGGCGCGACAGGGCCGTGGCGCGGCTGTCGGGGCTGGCATCGGTGGCGCGGACGGGGTGGCCTGCGGCGGCGAAGACCTGCGCGATGCCAAGGCCCATGGCGCCAAGGCCGATGATGCCGATGGTGGGTCTGGCGGCGGTCATTGGCCCATGAACCTTGGCTTTTCGCGGGCGCGGAAGGCACGGATGCCTTCGGCCTTGTCGGCGGTGTCGAGGAGGGTTTCGAAGGCGGCGCGTTCTTCCGTCAGGGCCAGCGCGCGGTCTTCGCCTGCGATCAGCGCGGCCTTGGCGGCCATGAGGGCGAGGGGGGCGCGGGTGGCAAGGCGCGCGGCGAGTTGGGTGGAGAAGGTGGCGGCGTCCTCTTCCAGATGGGCGGCGATGCCCCAGCCATGCGCGGTCTGCGCGTCGATGATTTCGCCCGTCAGCACCATCCGCATGGCGCGGGCGCGTCCGGCCAGCGCCATGAGGCGTTGACCGCCCCCCGCGCCGGGGATGAGGCCGAGATTGGTTTCCGGCAGGCCGAGGCGGGCGCTGGGAGACAGCACCATGATGTCGGCCATGAGGGCGAGTTCGAAGCCGCCGCCCAGGGCGAAGCCTTCGACCAGCGCGATGATCGGCTTGGGAAAGGCGCGGATGGTGGCCCAATGGGTTTTCCTTGGGTCCGTGGCGCCTTCGGCACTGGTCTTGTGTTCGATTTCGCCAATGTCGGCCCCGGCGGCGAAGTTGCCCTCCGCCCCCCGCAGCACGACGGCGCGGATCGCGGGATCGGCGGCGAGTGTCGTCAGCGCATCGGCCAGCGCGCCCAGAAGCGCGGTGTTCAGCGCGTTCTTCTGTGCGGGGCGGTTGAGGGTGAGCGTCACCCACCCGTCATGGCGTTCGGTCAGCAGGTCCATGCGGCCATCTTCGCGGGCTGCGACAAAATTTCAAGCCCGAAAATTTCAAACTTGAAATTGTTTTGCGATGGTGTCAGCCTTTTCGCCAGATGGGCGCATTCCGCGCCGGATGACGGGATTTCGGGCGATGAAGATTCTCTGCCTTGGGGGCGGGCCTGCGGGCCTTTACTTCGCGATTTCGATGAAACTGCGCGATCCGTCGCATCAGGTGACGGTGCTGGAGCGGAACCGTGCGAATGACACCTTCGGCTGGGGGGTGGTGCTGTCGGACGATGCGCTGGGGCGGATGGCGAAGAACGACCCCGTGTCGACGCAGGCGATCCGGGATCATTTCGCCTATTGGGACGATATCGCTGTCGTGCATGACGGGGTGCGGACGGTTTCCGGGGGGCATGGGTTCGCGGGGATCGGGCGCAAGCAGATGCTGATCCTGCTGCAGGCGCGGGCGCGGGAATTGGGCGTCGATCTGCGGTTCGAAACCGAGTTCAAGACGGCCGAGGAGTATCGCCGCGATTACGATCTGGTGGTGGCGTCGGACGGGATCAATTCGGCGGTGCGGCGGGAATATGCGGACGTCTTCCAGCCCGATATCGACATGCGCCTGTGCAAGTTCGTCTGGCTGGGCACGCATCAGAAATTCGACGACGCCTTCACCTTCATCTTCGAGAAGACCGAGCATGGCTGGGTCTGGGCGCATGCCTATCAGTTCGACGACAATACCGCGACCTTCATCGTCGAATGCGCGCAAGAGACGTGGGACAGGTGGGGCTTTGCCGACATGTCCAAGGAGGACACGGTGGAGACGTGCCGCAAGATTTTCGCGCGGCATCTGGGCGGTCACGCGTTGATTTCCAACGCGGCGCATCTGCGCGGGTCGGCGGTTTGGATGAACTTCCCCCGCGTGATCTGCGGGACGTGGTATCACCAGAACGTGGTGCTGATGGGGGATGCGGCGGCGACGGGGCATTTCTCCATCGGGTCGGGGACGCGGCTGGCCTTTGATAGTGCGATTGCGCTGGCCGAGTATCTGCATTCCGAACCGACGATGGAGGGCGCGTTCCAGCGCTATCAGGACGAGCGGCGGGTGGAGGTGTTGCGTCTGCAATCGGCGGCACGGAATTCTCTGGAATGGTTCGAACAGGTGGAGCGCTATCTGGACCTGCCGCCGGAGCAGTTCGCCTATTCCCTGCTGACACGCAGCCAGCGGATCAGCCACGAAAACCTGCGGCTGCGCGATCCGGCGTGGTTGCGGCGGGCGGAGGACTGGTTCCAGGAACAGGCCGGGGGGCAGCCCGGCCGCGCGCCGATGTTCGCGCCCTTCCGGCTGCGCGACATGGCGTTGAAGAACCGCGTCGTGGTGTCGCCGATGGCGCAATACAAGGCGGTGGAGGGCTGCCCCACGGATTGGCATCTTGTCCATTACGGCGAACGCGCCAAGGGTGGGGCGGGGCTGGTCTATACGGAGATGACCTGCACATCCGCGCAGGGCCGCATCACGCCCGGCTGTCCCGGGCTTTATGCGCCGGAGCATGAGGCGGCGTGGACGCGGATCGTGGATTTCGTCCATGCCGAGACGGAAGCAAAGATCTGCTGCCAGATCGGCCATGCGGGGCGGAAGGCTTCGACGCAGATCGGGTGGGAGGAGGGGGATGCACCTCTGCCTTCTGGGAATTGGGAGATCATTGCGCCTTCGGCTTTGCCGTGGTCGCCGAAGAACGCCGTTCCGCGCGAGATGACGCGGGCGGATATGGAGGCGGTGACGGCGGAATTCGTGGCGTCGGTGGAGATGGCGAAGCGCGCGGGGTTTGACATGATCGAACTTCATGCGGCGCATGGCTATCTGATTTCGTCCTTCATCTCTCCGAAATCGAACAGGCGGTCGGATGAATATGGCGGATCGCTGGAGAACCGGATGCGCTGGCCGCTGGAGGTGCTGCGGGCGATGCGGGCGGCCTGGGGTGAGGAGAAGCCGCTGTCGGTCCGTATCTCGGCCACGGATTGGGTGGGGGATGAGGGCGTGACGCCGGATGAGGCGGTGGAGATCGCGCGGATGTTTGCGGGCGCGGGGGCGGATATCATCGACGTCTCGGCGGGGCAGACGTCGGTCGATGCGCGGCCTGTCTATGGGCGGATGTTCCAGACGCCGTTCAGCGACCGTATCCGCAACGAGGCGGGGTTGGCGACGATGGCGGTGGGGAACATTACCGAGCCTGACCATGTGAATTCCATCCTGCTGGCGGGGCGGGCGGATCTGGTCTGCCTTGCGCGGCCGCATCTGGCCGATCCCTACTGGACATTGCATGCGGCGGTGGCGATGGGGGATGCTGCGACGGAATGGCCGCTGCCCTATCTGGCAGGGCGCGATCAGGCGCGGCGGTTGGCACAGAAGGCGGTCGAGGTGATCCGGGCATGAGCGTGGCAGGGCGGCGGGTTCTGGTGACGGGCGGCGGGTCGGGCGCGGGGGCGGACCTTGCGCTGGGCTTTGCCCGTGCGGGCGCCGCCGAAGTGGTGATCTGCGGGCGGCGGGTGGAGGCCTTGGCTTCGGTCGCCGCGCAGCATGAGCGTATCCGGGCGCTGCCCTGCGATGTGACGGATGAGGCGTCGGTTCAGGCGCTGTTCGCGCAGGCGGGGCGGGTGGATGTGGTGATCGCCAATGCAGGCGCGGCGGATAGTGCAGTGCTGGCCAAGACCACGCTGGCGCAGTGGAACGCGATGATTGCGGTGAACCTGACGGGGGTTTTCCTGACCTTCCGTGAAGGCCTCAGGCAGTTCGATGGCTGGGGGCGGTTGATTGCGGTGGCATCCACCGCCGGGGTGAAGGGCTATGCGAAGGTCGCGCCTTATGCGGCGGCGAAGCATGGGGTGATGGGATTGGTGCGGTCCGTCGCCTTGGAGGTGGCGCGGGGGCCGGTGACGGCGAATGCGATCTGTCCGGGGTTTCTGGATACCGAGATGACGGAACAGTCGATCCGGGTGATTTCGGAAAAGACGGGGCGGACGGCCGATCAGGCGCGGGCGGCGCTGGAGGGGATGTCGCCTCAGGGGCGGCTTTACCGTCCCGATGAGGTGACGTCGGCGGCCTTGTGGCTGTGTTCGGAGGGGGCGGCGGGCGTGAACGGGCAGGGGATCGTGATTTCGGGAGGTGAGGTGTGAGCGACTCGCTTTCGAAACGGCGGTTGAAGATGTGGATCCGGCTGCTGGGCGTGACGCGCGCGGCGGAGGGGGAGTTGCGCGAATTCCTGCGGGTGCAGCATGGGACGACCCTGCCGCGGTTCGACGTGATGGCGGCGCTGTACCGGCGGCGGGAGGGCGTGACGATGAGCGAGCTTTCCCGGATGCTGCTGGTATCGAACGGGAATGCGACGACAGTGGTGGACCGGCTGGAGTCGGATGGTCTGGTGCGGCGGACGCCAAGCGAGACGGATCGGCGGACGGTCTTTGTCGCCTTGACGGCAGAGGGGCTGGCGCAGTTCGAGGGGCTGGCGGCGGGGCATGAGGCGGAAGTGGCGCGGATGTTCGGGGGCCTGTCGGAGGCCGATCTGGACGCGCTGACGGATATCCTGAAGCGGATGGGGGCGTGATGGGCGCGATGGCGGGGCTGAAGCCCGAACATTTCCTGTGGGAGGTGGTGGACCGGGTGGCCGTGGTGCGGCTGAACCGGCCGGAGCGGAAGAATCCGCTGACCTTCGAGAGCTATGCCGAGTTGCGGGATACCTTCCGCGCGCTGGTCTATGCCACGGATGTGGATGTGGTGGTGATCGCGCCGAACGGGGGGAATTTCTGTTCCGGCGGGGATGTGCATGACATCATCGGCCCGCTGGTGGGGATGGAGATGAAGGAGCTCTTGGCCTTTACCCGGATGACGGGGGATCTGGTCAAGGCCATGATCGGCTGCGGCAAGCCCATCATCGCGGCGGTGGATGGCGTCTGCGTGGGGGCGGGGGCGATCATGGCGATGGCGTCGGACCTGCGGCTGGCCAGCCCTGGGGCGAAATGCGCCTTCCTGTTCACGCGTGTGGGGCTGGCAGGGTGTGACATGGGGGCCTGCGCGATGCTGCCGCGCATCATCGGGCAGGGGCGGGCGGCGGAACTGCTGTACACGGGCCGCGTGATGCGGGCGGAGGAGGGGGAGCGGTGGGGCTTCTGGAACGCGCTGCATGCGGCGGAAGAGTTGGAGGCGGCGGCGATGACGCTTGCGCGGGCCTTGGCGGCGGGGCCTGTCTTCGCGCATGGGATCACCAAGACGCAGCTTAACCAGGAATGGAACATGGGGCTGGAACAGGCGATCGAGGCCGAGGCGCAGGCGCAGGCGATCTGCATGCAGACGCGGGATTTCGAGCGGGCCTATCGGGCTTTCGTCGCCAAGGAGACGCCGGTGTTTCGCGGGGATTGAGATGTCGCAGGGCGATTTTTCTGCGAAAAATCAGGGGGCGTTCCGCCCCCTCGTCGCTGACGCTCCTCACCCCCTGAGGGTATTTTTGCCAAGATGAAGATGACATGAGCGATAGAACCTTTCTGGACTGGCCCTTCTTCGAGGCGCGGCATCGCGAGTTGGCGGTGGCGCTGGAGGAATGGTGTGCGGCGCATCTGCCGGTGGATCATGGCGATGTGGATGCGGCCTGCCGCGGGCTGGTGGCGATGCTGGGGGCCGGGGGGTGGCTGCGCCATTCCGGGGCGGGGGCGGGCGAGCGGCTGGATGTGCGCACGCTCTGCCTGATCCGCGAGACGCTGGCACGGCATGACGGGTTGGCGGATTTCGCCTTTGCCATGCAGGGGCTGGGGATGGGGGCGGTGAGCCTGTTCGGCACGCCCGCGCAGCAGGAGTGGCTGGCGCGGACGCGGGTGGGGGCGGCGATTTCGGCCTTTGCGCTGACAGAACCCGGATCGGGGTCGGATGTGGCGGCGACGTCGACCAAGGCCACGCGGGTGCAGGGCGGCTGGTTGATCGAGGGCGAGAAGACCTGGATTTCCAATGGCGGGATTGCCGATGTCTATGTCCTCTTCGCGCGGACGGGTGAGGGGCCGGGGGCGAAGGGGTTGTCGGCCTTCCTGATGCCCGCTGACACGCCGGGGCTGGAGGTGGTGGAGCGGTTGGAGGTGATCGCGCCGCATCCCTTGGCCACGCTGCGGATGAAGGGGCTGGTGCTGCCGGAGGAGGCGCTGATCGGCGAGGCGGGGGCGGGGTTCAAGATCGCCATGTCGGTGCTGGATGTGTTCCGGTCCACCGTGGGGGCGGCGGCGCTGGGCTTTGCGCGGCGGGCGCTGGACGAGGCGCTGGCGCGCGTGAAGGCGCGGCGGATACAGGGGCAGGCGCTGGCGGAATTGCAGATGGTGCAGGGGCATCTGGCGGATATGGCGGTGAAGATCGACGCCGCGGCGCTGCTGGTCTATCGGGCGGCATGGAAGAAGGACAATGGCGCGGCGCGGGTGACGCGCGAGGCGGCGATGGCGAAGCTCTATGCCACCGAGGCCGCGCAGGAGGTGATCGACATGGCGGTGCAGTTGCATGGTGGAGATGGCGTGCGGCACGGGTCGGTGGTGGAAAGCCTCTATCGCGAAATCCGCGCGCTGCGGATCTATGAGGGGGCGTCGGATGTGCAGCGGGTGGTGATCGCCCGCAGCATCCTGAATTGAACAACGGGAGGGACAGGACATGACCAAGGCACTTGACGGCGGTATCACCCGCGATGGCACGGCCTATCACGGGCGCGAGCTGAACATTCTGGGGCAGCGCTATTTCCCCAAGGCCAGTTGCGAGGCGAGCTTCGCCTTCGAGACCAACAGCGAGCCGGGGCAATACGTGCCGGTCCATGTCCATCCCACGCAGGATGAGTTCATCCTTGTGCAGGAGGGGCAGTTGGAGCTGAAGCTGGATGGTGTCTGGCAGACCGCCCGCGCGGGCGATCTGGTGCGGATGCCGCGGGGCGTGCCGCATGGCTATTTCAACAAGTCCGACAAGCCCTGTCGCGCGCTGTTCTGGGTATCGCCCGCAGGCAAGCTGGAGGCGCTGTTCGACACGCTGCATGACATGACGGATATCCCCGCCATCGTCGCCGCCTCGGCGGCGCATGACGTGGATTTCCTGCCACCCGAAGCCAACGACTGATCGGTCATGTATCAGCGCACGATCCGGGTGGAGTTCAACCATTGCGATCCGGCGGGGATCGTCTTCTATCCCCGCTATTTCGAGATGACGAATTCCGTGATGGAGAATTTCTTCCGCGAGGTGGTGGGCTATTCCTATCACGCCATGATGGATGACGGGATCGGCGTGCCGACCGCGCGGGTGGAGACGGATTTCCGCGCGCCCTCGCGCCTTGGCGATGTGCTGGATTGGGGGATGGTGGTCGAGGCGGTGGGCGGATCATCGGCCACCTTCCGGCTGGAGGCGCGCAGTGGCGCGGAACTGCGGCTGATCACGCGGCTGGTGCTGGTGTGGATGTCGCCCGAGCATCGGCCCGCCCGCTGGCCGGATCGTATTCGCGCGGTGCTGACCGCGCATCTGGAGACGAAAGAATGACCGACAGCACGCTGCAATTCCTGCATCCGTCGCATTGGAAGCCCGCCATCGGCTATTCCAACGGGGTCGCCGCCACGGGGCGGATGGTCTTTACCGGGGGGATCATCGGCTGGAATGCCGATCAGGTTTTTGAAACCGATGATTTCGTGGGGCAGGTGGAACAGGCCCTGAAATCCATCGTCGAGGTGCTGGCCTGTGCTGGTGCGGGGCCGGAGCATCTGGTGCGGCTGACATGGTATGTCACCGACAAGCGGGAATATCTGGGTTCGCTGAAGGAGTTGGGCCGCGTCTACAAGGCGGTGATCGGGCGGCATTACCCGGCGATGGCGCTGGTGCAGGTGGTGGCGCTGGTCGAGGACCGCGCCAAGGTGGAGATCGAGGCGACGGCGGTGATTCCCGCCTGAGCGTCAGCTAGCCGCGCAGGCGGAAGCGCTGGATCTTGCCGGTCTGGGTTTTCGGCAGCGCTTCGGTGAAGATCACGCGGCGGGGGTATTTGTAGGGCGCGATGACCTTCTTCGCGTGGTCCTGCAGGAGTTTCACCATCAGCGCATCGCCCGCATGGCCGGGGGCCAGCACCACATGCGCCTCCACCACCTGACCGCGGTCCGCGTCGGGCGCACCGATAACGGCGCATTCGAGGACGGCGGGATGGGAGAGGAGGGCGGCCTCCACCTCCGGCCCGGCGATGTTGTAGCCTGCGGAGATGATCATGTCGTCGGAGCGGGCGGCGAAGTGGAAGCGCCCCTCGTCATCCTGCCAGAAACTGTCTCCCGTCAGGTTCCAGCCGTCCCTCACATAGGCGGTCTGGCGTCTGTCGGCCATGTAGCGGCACCCGGTGGGGCCGCGCACGGCAAGGCGGCCGACCTCTCCCCTTGGCAGTTCCTCCATGTCGGGGCCGACGATGCGCGCCTGATACCCAGTGACGGGGCGGCCGGTGCAGCCGGGGCGGTGGTCATCGAAGCGGTTGGTCAGGAAGATGTGCAGCATCTCGGTCGCGCCGATCCCGTCAAGCATGGGCTTGCCCGTCTTGGCCTGCCATTCCTCATAGACCGGGGCGGGAAGGGTTTCGCCCGCGCTGACGGCGGCGCGTAGCGACGACAGGTCGGCGCCTTCGTCCATCGCCTTGAGCATCACGCGATAGGCGGTGGGGGCGGTGAAGCAGATGGTGGCGCGGTGTTCGGTGATGATGTCGATCATGTTGGGCGGGCTTGCCTGTTCCAGAAGCGCCGCCGCCGCGCCGAAGCGCAGGGGGAAGATGGCAAGGCCACCGAGGCCGAATGTGAAGGCAAGGGGTGGAGAGCCGACGAAGACGTCGTCGGGGGTGACGCCCAGGACTTCCCGCGCATAGCCGTCGGCGATGATCAGAAGGTCGCGGTGGAAATGCATCGTGGCCTTGGGTTCGCCCGTGGTGCCGGAGGTGAAGCCCAAGAGCGCCACGTCGTCGCGCCCCGTGGGGGGCGGGGTGAAGCGGACGGATTTTCTCAGCGCGATGCGGTCAAGTTCGGCATCGTGGTTGGCGGTGCCGTCAAAGCCGATCACCGTGTGCAGGAAGGCGCTCTCCTTCTGGCAGGTGACGAGGTCCTCCATCAGGCGGGTGTCGCAGAGGGCGTGGGTGATCTCGGCCTTGTCGACGATCTTGGCCAACTCGCCCGCGCGCAGCATGGGCATGGTGTTCACCACCACCGCGCCCGCCTTGGTGGCGGCCAGCCAGCAGGCGACCATGGCGGGGTTGTTGGCGGATCGGATCAGGACGCGGTTGCCGGGTTTGACGCCGTAATCGTCGACCAGCGCATGGGCGATGCGGTTGGTCCAGTCGGTCAGTTCCTTGTAGGTGCGGCTGCGGCCATTGCCGATCAGGGCGGTGTGGTCGCCAAAGCCGCGCTCCACCATGCGGTCGGTCAGTTCGACGGCGGCGTTCAGCCATTCGGGATAGGCAAAGCCGTCAAGCATCAGGTCGGGCCATTGATCCGCCGGGGGCAGGTTGTCGCGGGTGAAGCTGTCGACATGGCCTGACGGGCCGAGGGAGAGGCTGTGCATGGCGGGCCTTCGCGGAACGGGTGGAATGGGGAAGGGTGGGGGGTGCGGGGGGCGGGACGCCGCCCCCCGCGCGGGTGGGATCAGGACCGGTTCTCGCCCATCCGGGCGAAACCGGCAGGATCCGCCTTTTCCAGCCGCAGCGCGGCCAGCCAGCCGATCAGCGCCGCCGCCGGGATGATGGCGGGCAGGATCCAGCCCAGCGCGCCGCCGGTGGTGCCGGTCAGGTCGCCGAAGTTCAGGAAGATATAGACGAAAAGCGCCGCCATGATCAGCCCGGAAACGGCGGGCAGGATCAGGGTGGCAAGCGGGCCTTCGCCCTTGGCGTTCGACCGGAAGAAGGCGATCACGGCAAGCGATGTCACCGTCATCATCCCCAGCACGCCCAGCGTGCCCACCTGGCTGATCCAGGTGAACATGTTCAGGATCGGGTCCAGCCCCAGCCCGGCAAAGACCGCCAGGATCACCAGCGCGCCGATGGTCTGCACCACAGATCCGACATGCGGGCTGGAATGCGCGTCATGGGTGCGGCCAAAGGCTGCGGGCAGAAGCCCCTCGCGCCCGGCGACATAGCTGTAGCGGGCGATGTAGTTGTGAAAGGCCGAAAGCGCGGCAAAAAGGCTGGAAACCAGCAGGATCCCCGCGATCGGCGGCACCGGGCCGCCCACATAGATGTCGGCCAGCATGAAGAAATACTCGGTCGGGTCAGCCAGTCCGCCGATGGTCGGGATCAGGTTCTCTGCCCCGACGCCCGCGATCATCAGCCAGGTGGTAAAGACGAAGAACAGACCGATCATCAGGACCGACAGATAGGTCGCGCGCGGGATGGTCTTTTCGGGATCACGCGCCTCTTCGGCATAGATCGTGGTCGCCTCGAACCCGATGAAGGAGCCAAGGCAGAAAAGGATGGCCGCGGTCAGCGACCCCGAGAAGATGGCATTGGTGTCGAAGAGGTTCACCGAAAGCCCGCCCGCATCCGCCGCCCCGCCCGCGCCGAGGATGGCGAAATCGACGATCAGCACGATGAGGTATTCCAGCGCCACCAGCACGATCAGCACCTTGGCCGACAGGTCCACCTGCCGATAGCCCAGGATGCCCACCAGCAGGATGGCGATCAGGCTCCAGCCCCACCAGGGCAGGTTGATGCCGAAACTGCCGAAGACGCCTGCGGCGATGCCGCCCAGAAGGCCGATCAGGCCGAATTGCATGGCGTTATAGGCGGCCAGCGCGGTAAAGGCCGTGGCCCCGGCCCAGCGCCCGCCAAGCCCGCGCGCGGCATAGGCATAGAAGGCGCCCGCGTTCTTCACGTAACGCGACATGGCGACATAGCCCACCGCGAAGGCCAGCATCACCAGCGTCATGAAGAGGAAGGTCGCGGGGACGCCCGTCCCGTTGCCGATCAGAAAGGCGATGGGCACCGCCCCCGCCACCCCCGTCAGCGGGGCCGCGGCCGAGATCACCATGAAGGTGACGGCCAGCAGCCCCAGCGAATTGCGGCGAAGCTGGTTGGCCCCGCCCTGCGAAATCTCGGTCATTGTCCACTCCTTGTTGGTTGGCGAGGCCGGTCTTGCTGCCGGTTGCCGGTTCTTTCCGGGGCGAGCGGGCCCGCCCCGGAGGATGTCAGTCCCCCTTGGGCAGATGGACGGCCCGGCGATAGGCGCGCTGGCCGTAAAGCAGGGCCGAGGGGGTGTCGGACAGGCGCACGGAATGGACCTGTCCGACGATGATGTGATGCGTCTCCCACAAGAGGGCCGTGGCAAGACGGCATTCGAAAACGGCGGTGGCCCCGGCCAGAAGGGGCTGGCCCAGGGGGCCATGCGTCCAGTCCGCCTGGGCAAAGCGCTGGGCATGATCGCCCCCCGCACGGCCGGCAAAGAGGTTCGATATCTCTTGCTGATCTTCGGCCAGAAGATTGGCGCAAAAGGCCCGGTTGGCCAGGATGGCCGCGGCGGCGGGGCTCTGGTGGTGGATGCAGGCCAGAAGCGAGGGCTGTTCCCCATCCGCCGAAACCGAGGTGAGCGAGGAGATCGTCACCCCCGCCAGCCCCCCCGGCCCATCGGTCGTGGCGACGGAAACGAAGGTGGCGGCGCGGCTCATGCCTTCCAGAAAGCGGGCGCGAAGGGTTTCCATCCGCCTCAGCCCAGATCGAAGAAGCGTTCGAGTTCCACATCCGGCACCCGGCGGCGGAATTCGTCATGCTGGCATTCGCGGGTGGCGGTGAAGGCCTCGACGAAGCGGGGACCGAGCCAGTCCTTGGCGAAGTCCGATCCCCGCAGGCGGTCGATCGCCTCGGGCATGGACCGGGCGAAATCGCGGGGCGGGGTCTGGGCATAGCCCGAGCCGATGGTTTCAGGATCGGGTTCCACGGCCTCGAGGATGCCCGCCACGCCTGCGGCGATGGTGGCGGCGGCGGTGAGGTAGGGGTTGGTATCGGCCCCCGGCAGGCGGTTTTCCACCCGCAGGCTGCCCGCGTCATGGCCCACGAGGCGGAAGCAGGTGGTGCGGTTCTCATATCCCCAGGTCAGGCCGGGGGGGGCAAAGGTGCCCGGCGCGAAACGGCGATAGCTGTTCACCGTGGGCTGGAAGATCAGCGTCATGTCGCCGATGTATTTCTGCAGGCCGCCGAGGAAGTGCCGGAAGGTCTGGCTGACGCCGTTCTTGCCGCCCTCGTCCCAGAAAAGCGGCTTGCCCGCCTTGTCCTTCAGGCTGACATGCAGGTGGATCGACTGGCTGTCGGCCTGTTCGTTCCAGCGCGGCATGAAGGTGACGGATCGGCCCTGACGCAGGGCCAGCGCGCGGATGAAGTTCTTCAGAAGCACCAGTTGGTCGGCCGGTTCCAGCCCCTCGCCCGCGCCGATGCAGGCCTCCATGAAGCCTGCGCCGATCTCCTCGTGCATCTTGGCAAGGTTGATCTTCAGCGGTTCGCAGATGGCAGAGATGGCTTCGTACCATTCCGTCTGCACGGCCTGATAAAGGATCAGGTCATGGCTTGCATGCTGGGTCGCGGGTTTCAGATTGCGATAGCCCTTGGCGCGCGCGCTTTCGGCGGTTTCGTCGAACAGCGTGTATTCCAGCTCCATGCCGTATTTCGGGATGAACCCGGCCGCGCCTGCCCGCGCCAGCACCGATTTCAGGATCGACCGGGGGCAGATCTGGGCCGAGGCCCCGGTGTAGTTGGACAGGACCAGCAGATCATGCCCGGGCTTCGACCAGGGCATCTGCCGCACGGTGGTAGGGTCGAGTTCCAGCGGATCGTCATGGAAATCGCCGCTGTCGTCATTCACGCCCGGAATCGTCAGCATGGCATCGGTCGGATCCAGCGCCAGTTGCGCGGGGGCCATGCCCATGCCGTTGCGGGCAATGCCCTTCAGGCTTGAGACGGAAACCATCTGCCCGCGCAGAAGGCCGTTGGTATCTGCCATGGCCACGGTTGCGAAACGGCTGGCCGGATCGGCGAGGAAGTCGTCGAGTGTCATTCCCTGTTCCCTGTCAAACGGGCGCTTTCAAGCGCCTCTAGCTGTTCGAGATCGTGCATCGGATGGGTGGAATAGGCGCGCAGGAAGACGCGCAGCCCGTTCATGATGTAGCGGCCCAGCTGCGCCCGCGTGGGCTGGCTGTCGGGCAGGTAAAGCGCCTGGGTGCGCGGGGCCGAAAGGATCAGGCCCCAAAGATCCTGCGCGGCAAGTTCGGCATCGTCGAAGGACAGCCGCCCCGCCGCGCGCTGGCCGGTCAGATAGGCCATGATCCCGCGCAGCAGTTCATCCGGGCCCGAGGATTGGTAGGCGCGGCCGATCTCGGGAAAGCGCTGCACCTCGCCGATGATCAGCCGGGCCAGCGACAGCATGTCGGGGCGCATCACCGTATCGGCATAGGCCCAGGCAAAACCCAGAAGATCCGCCACCATTCCCCCGGGCGAGGGATGTTCGAAGACCGTCAGCATGACATCGCCCTTGCCGTGCATCATGGCCTGAAAGAGCGCCTCCTTGCTGTCGAAATACTGGTAGAGCGTGGGCTTCGACAGGCCCGCCTCGGCGGCCACGGCATCCATGGTGGTGCCGGAATAGCCCTGTTCGGAAAACACCTTCAGAGCGGCCTCCAGAATGCGCCGCTCACGATCAATCCGGTTCTGGGCGCGGCGGGAGGGGGCGGTCATGCGGGCAGGCCCTGCAGGAAATCGGTCAGGTGGCGGTTATAGGCATCCGGTGCCTCGACATTGCAGACATGGCCCGCGCCGGGGATCACCTCGAACCGCACGTCGGGGCGGGGGGCGCTGTCCCAGATGCGGCCCGCCACGGCGCGGATCTCGGCCGGCGGGGCGAGGCGGTCATGCTCGCCGGTCATCATCAGGACGGGCATCGTAAGGCGCGAAAAGTCGAAGCGTTCCAGCGGGTTGGTGAAACAGACCAGCGCATCGCGATAGGTCGAGGCGGGAATCGCGGCCATGGAGGCCAGGAGATCGGCCTTCACCCCGTCAGAGGCATCTGGTCCTGCCAGCACCTTCACCACGGCGGGGGCGAAATCGGCCGGGACCTGACCCGCGTTCAGCGGCACCTCGCGCGACAGGCGGAAGGCCTCACGCTCTTCCGGCCCGGCCTCGGACATGCCGGTGCAGCCGCCCGACAGGACGAGGCCGTCCAGCATCTCGGGGTGGCGCATGGCGAAGGAGGTGGCGATCCATGAGCCGTAGGAAAGGCCCACAAGAACAAGGCGGCGCGCGCCGAAGGTTTCGGCCACGCGCAGGATATCGGCGCAGTAGTCATCGACGGTCGAACCGCGGGGGCCGAGCGTGCTGTCGCCATAACCGCGCAGGTCCAGCGCGGCGGCGCGGATGTGATGGCCTGCCGCGCCCAGCTGCGCGCGCCAGTTGCCGCGGTTGCCGCCGATGCCGTGGAGGAAGAGGCAGAGCCTGCCATCGCCGCGATCGGGCGTGGCGGAAAGGCCAAGGCGGGGCAGGGCGTCGATCGTCAATCCGGTGATCGGCTGCGGGGCTGGTGCGGGGGGGTGCGGGGGGGTGCCCTGCACCCCCCCGGCCCCCCTCAGTGCCTCGATCCCGGCCTCAAATACTGCGCGGGTGCCGTCGCAGATCTGGGTCAGGCGGGCGGCGGGGGCGGCGATGGTGGCGGTCCATGTCACCACCGACCCGCCCGCATCAGAGGGCGAAACAGTCAGCCGCGCGTCATAGCTTTCGGCCCCCGCGATGCCGTCCAGGTGGGTATAGGCCAGCACCCGGTCGCTGTCGGAGAAATAGGTCTGCTGTTCGCGGTAGAGCGTATCCTCGCCCGTCACGGTGAAGGCGCGGATCAGGTGGCCGCGTCCATCACGTTCGGTGCGGATCGTGGCGATCCAGGGATGCCATGCCCCGCCGAAATCCCGCGCCACGGCCCAGACCTGGGCCGGGTCGGCGGCGACATGGGCGTGGACGTGAACGCGGTCGCGCCCCATGGCCCTAGCGCAGCCCCTTGAGCGATCCGGCATCCCCGCGCCAGAGCGAGTTGCGCGCGCCGCCCTCGTCCCCCGGCGCGGTGTCGATTTCGTCCATGTCGTAAAGCGTCAGGATCGACAGGTAATCTTCCATGATTTCCGACGTATAGGGCAGCATCAGCGCGCCGCAGCGGCTGTCGCGATACATCCGTTCCAAGGGCAGAGAGCGCAGCATGGACTGCCCGCCGCAGGTGCGGATGGCCATGCTGGTCATTTCCGCCGCGCCTTCCATGACGTTGTACTGCGCGGCATACATGCGCATCACCTCGGCCTTTGTCGGGAACCCCTTCGCCTCGGAGAAGGCCTGCCACCAGAGCGCGCGCATATTGGCAAGGCGGGCATACATCTTGCCCACGGCGATGCGTTTCGTTGCATACATGCGGCGGTCGATGGGGGGCTGACCGGGGACCTGACCCTTGAGATAGGCCACGGTGAAATCAAACGCCCCCTGCGCCACGCCCATATAGGTGGGCGAGAGCGTTGCCATCATATGCGGCCAGTTGGGCAGGGTCTTGCCGAAGATGCCGCGCGGCATCAGCATGTCTTCGGCCGTGACGAAGACATCTTTCAGGATCAGGTCGCGGCTGTTCGTGCCGCGCATCCCCAGCGGATCCCATTCGCCCTTGACCGTCAGCCCCGGCGCATCCTTGTGGACGACGAAGAGCATCGTGTCCTCATGCCGGGGCTCCACGCCTTCGAAGACCTCGGTGCAGACGATGGTGTAGTAATCGCAGTACCCCGCAAGCGAGGCGAATTTCTTGAACCCGTTGATCTTCCAGCCGCCTTCGACGGCGCGGCACTGGGTCTGGTTCGGTTTCGACGTCCAGTTCTGCCCGCCTTCCGAGATGGGCTGCGAATAGATCGCCTTTTCCGCAATCGCCCGCTTGAACTGCCGTTCGCGCAGGGGGGCGAATTCGGCGCGTTCCGCATCCGTCAGGTTGGGCATGTCGAACATGAAGCGCGACCATGCCATCGAGGAATTGTGCATGTTGAAGGTGAGCGCGGTCGCCCCGCAATATTTGGCGATTTCCGCCCCCACCATGGCATATTCCCACATGGTGAAGCCCATGCCGCCATATTCTTCCGGGATGCAGAGCGTCAGGAACCCCGCCTCGGCCAGATCGCGGTAATTGTCGACGGGGAACGATGCCTCGTCATCCACGGCCTTGGCGCGGGCGGCGAAGGTCGCGCCCATGGCGTTGACCTTGTCCAGCATGGCCAGCACCTCGGGGCGGATGCGCGATAGGTCATAGTAATCGCCGGGGCTGCTCATGGGCATGGCGGCGGTGATCGGGCGCTGTTCGGTCATCAGGCAAGCTCTCCCTGCAAAACGCCATCGCGGACGACGACGCGCCCGTCGAGGGCGATGGTGCAATTCCTCATCGGAAGGTCGAAATGGCCGAGCGTGTAGCGCCCGGCATATTGATTGGCGCCCGTGGACCACAGGAACGACCCCGCAATGGCGCGGAATTCCACGGCCTGCATGTCGCGCTTGTCATACATGGCGGCCGAGACCCATTTCGCGCCGTGGTTCATCCCCCAGCCGACATGCGAAAGGCCATAGGCGTTCCGGTCCTCCCACGCCTCCATGTATTCGCGCAGGTGCAGGGCATCTATGCCGTCGCCCTTGATCGCGGTGACGAAGTCCTTCTCGATGGTGAAGTCGATCCGGCTGGTGAGGAAGGTCTTGAACGTCAGGTTCATGTCGCCCACGTCCATGACGATGCGCCCGTTCACCGCCTCCTTGCCGGGGAAGGCAAGGCAGAGGCCACCCGGCCAATGCGCCACAGCGCCGGGGGTGGTGCCGAAGCCCGCGGTCCCGCCGCAGGGCGCGCCGCGCAGATCGACCGTCAGGTCGGTTCCGGCGGCAGAGGTGACGCGCATCTCGGACGCCTCGCGCAGCATCTGGATGCCGATCTGAAGCTTGATCGCGTCCTCGGCCCTGGGTTCGGTGCGTTCCAGGATTTCGGGATGTTCGTTGGTGATGACCAGAAGGCGGGTGCGCCCCGCCTCTTCGATCTCCGGCCATTCGGGGGCGTGGATCAGCCCCTCGACCGTGCAATCGACGATGATGTCGACACGTTTCAGCGCCTCGATCACCGCGCGGTTGCCCTGGATCGCCCAGCTTGTTCCGGTGGATTTCACCGGGACCGGGGCCGATTGCGCCGGGGTGGGCATCTGGATCATGCAGAAATCCGCGCCGAGGTCATAGGCCGCGAGTTCGCACAGATGCACCAGCACCGGCCGCGACTGCGTTTCCGACAGGATCGCCACCTGCGTCCCCTTGCCGATCCCGTTCAGCGCGAGGACGCGCCGAAAGGCGGCAAGCCATTTGCCTTCGATGCGTTCCTGAAGCATCCCCACCATCCCTGTTGTGCGATTCGCTTCGATGCGAAATCTTAACTCTTGGGTTAAGGTTTCTGTGAGGGGGGGATTCTGTCAACAGAAATTTCAAACTCAAATCAAAGCAGGCATCACGGCCGCCCCAGATTTCTCCGCGGACCTTATAAAATCATTCACTTACAACGGCTTGATGGGGATCCCGCCCGATCAGGCGGGCAGGCCTTCGCCACGTCGCGCGGCCGAATCCTCTGCCAGGTCCAGCAGGGCCTGAAGCTCTGCCCCCCGGGCAAAATCAGGCTCGGCCGGGCCTTCGCCGCGAATCGCCGCGATGAATCGTTCATAGACCGTGGGCAGAATGGGGCAGGGCAGTTCCTGCCAGAGCGCGGCTTTCAGGTCCGGTTCCAGGCAGGCGAAGAGCTGGCTTTGCCCGCCTTCGAAGCGCAGGTCGAGGCCGCCCTTGTCGCCATAGATCCGCAGGCGCAGGTCGTTCAGATGACCACTGGCAAAGCGCGTCGCGGCCACGGTGCCCAGCGCGCCATTGGCCAGCACCACCTGCATCGTGGCACTGTCATTGGCATCGAGGACATAGTCGCCGATCCGCCCGCCCGGGGCCTTGTCGAAGGTGGCCAGCCGGCAGGACATCTCGGCCACCGGCAGCCCGGCGGCGAAGGTCGCGAAATCGAGGATATGGATCCCCACATCGCCCAGCACGCCCTTCGATCCATGCGCCTGCGACAACCGCCAGAGCCACTGGCTCTCCTTGTTCCAGGCGCCCCAGGCATCCTGCACCAGCCAGCTTTGCAGATAGCTGGCCTCGAAATGCCGGACGGCACCGATGCGCCCGGCACGCACAAGGCGTGCTGCCTCCTGCAGGGCGGGGACATTGCGATAGGTCAGGTTGACCATGTTCACCACACCGGCCCGGGCGGCCAGATCGGCCATCTCGGCGGCATGGGCGGCGCTGGTGGCCAGCGGCTTTTCGCACAGGACATGCTTGCCCGCGGCCAGCACGGGCAGGGTGGTGGCGTGATGGGCGGCATCGGGGGTGACATTGGTCACGGCATCGAACCGGCCCCAGGCCAATGCCTCGTCCAGGGTGGCAAAGCCATGGGGGATGCCGTGGGCCTGCCGGAAGGCGGCCAGCGCCTCGGGGCGGGGATCGACCCCGGCCACCAGTTCCACCCCGGGAATGGCGGCAAAGCTCTGGGCATGGTTGGCTGCCATGCCGCCGGTCCCGATGATCAGCAGGCGGATCGGTTGCGCCATCTCAGCGATACCCTTCCTCGCCGTCGTGATGCAGGCGCGGCCCGCGTTCGGTGATCGGCTCCAGCGCCGCATCCACGGGGCGGTTGGGCGCGGCCCCGGGATCGGCGATGCGCGCCGCCGGATTATGGGCCCAGCGCACCGCATTGGCGATCACGCGCTGCACATTGGCATCGTGATAGGTGGGATAGGTTTCATGCCCCGGCCGGAAGTAGAACAGATTGCCCGCCCCGCGCCGATAGGTCAGCCCCGAGCGGAACACCTCGCCCCCCGCGAACCACGAGATGAAGACCGTCTCCAGCGGTTCCGGCACGCCAAAGGGTTCGCCATACATCTCTTCGTGTTCCAGTTCGAAATGATCCGGCAGGCCCGCCGCGATCGGGTGCTGGCGGCTGGTGACCCACAGCCTTTCGCGTTCGCCCGCCTCGCGCCATGTCAGGTTGCAGGGCGCGCCCATCAGGCGCTTGAAGGGTTTGGCGAAATGGGCCGAATGCAGGAAGATCATGCCCATCCCGCCCCAGACCGCCTCGCAGACCCGGTCGACCACGGCATCGGCCACCTCGCCATGGGCGGCATGGCCCCACCAGATCAGCACATCCGTCGCGGCAAGGGTTTCCGGCGTCAGCCCATGCTCCGGCTCCTGAAGGGTGGCCGTGCGCGCCGTGATGCCCCCCGCCCGGTTCAGCGCGGCGGCGATGGTGCCGTGCATCGTGTCGGGATAGACCTGCGCCACCACCTTGTTCTTCTGTTCATGGACATTCTCGCCCCAGACGGTGACCCGGATCGACATCTTACCGCTTCCTTCCTGCGCTGCACCCCTTGCGCGCCTGGTCGCCGCGCGCTCCGGGCCATGCTGGCATCGCCCAAGGCCAAGCGCAACCCGCCGCGCAGCGTGGGTATCGCCTTGGTGATGCAGGGGAAAGTGGCAGCCCGTAGGGGAGTCGAACCCCTCTTCCCAGGTTGAAAACCTGGTGTCCTAACCGATAGACGAACGGGCCACGATCAGTGCGGCGCTGTCTAAAGCCGGGACCGCCGACTCGCAAGAGGGAAAATGCGCGCCAGTTCGCGCAGACCCCCACCGCCCCCTGCGGACGCATCACGCGCGGGCGGCATCCTCCAGCCGCAACTGCACCTTTGTCCGGCCATTCCACTGGTTCAGTTCCAGCTTGCCCGCAAGGTGAAAGCGCTGGTGGCCGCCCTCCAGCAGGGCGGGGCCGAGCGGGCCTTCGAAGGCCCCGAAGGCCACCGCGTCGAGCTTGGGTCCCATCCCGTCGCCGAAGGACAGGCGCAGATGGCTTTCGCCGATGCGCCGGGCGCTGGTCGCCATGGCGGCAAAGGCAAAGCGCGGGGCAGGGGAAGAGGCCCCGAAGGGCCCCGCCTCTTCCAGCCGCTCCACCAGATCGCGATCCGCGGCGCCCGGCATCAGCAACCCGTCCAGCCGCAGATCGGCCGGCCCTGCGCTGCCTGCCCCCTGTCGCGCCAGCAGGTCCGACAGGCGCGCCATCGCGGCCTCAAGCTGCGCCGCATCGACCGTCAGGCCAGCCGCCATGCGATGCCCGCCGCCCTTGATCAAAAGCCCCTCATCCGCCAGCCGATGCACCGAAGCGCCCAGATCGACGCCCGAGATCGACCGCCCCGATCCCTTGCCGATGCCGCCATCCAGCCCGATCACCACGGCGGGGCGGTTGGTCGCCTCCTTCAGGCGGCTGGCGACGATCCCCACCACGCCGGGATGCCACCCCTCGCCCGCCGCCCAGACCAGCGGCGCGTCCAGACCGCGCGCCTCGGCCTGGGCCATGGCGGCCTCGCGCACGCGCATCTCGATCTCGCGCCGTTCGGTGTTCAACTCGTCCAGCCTGTCGGCCAGGGCGCGGGCCTCGGCCTCGTCCTCGGTGATCAGAAGCCGCGCGCCCAGATCGGCCGCGCCGATCCGCCCGCCCGCATTGACCCGGGGGCCCAGCAGGAAGCCAAGGCTGTATGTATTGGGGGCCTGATCCATCCGCGCCACATCGGCAAGCGCCCGCAGGCCCGGCCGCCTGCGCTGCGCCATGATCTTCAGGCCCTGCCGGACCAGCGCACGGTTGACCCCGATCAGCGGGGCCACATCGGCGACAGTGGCCAGCGCCACCAGATCAAGCAGGGCCATCAGATCCGGCCCCTGCACGGCATCGGCGCGCAACTGGCGGTTCGCCTCGACCAGCATCAGGAAGACGACCGAAGCCGCGCAGAGATGGCCAAGCCCGCCATCCTCATCCTGCCGGTTGGGGTTCACCACGGCCAGCGCTGGCGGCAGGGTTTCCGCGCCCAGGTGATGATCCAGCACGATCACATCCGCCCCCGCGGCCACGGCCGCCGCGATCGGCTCATGCGACAGGGTTCCGCAATCCACGCAGATGATCAGCCGGTGCCTTTCGGCAAGCGCCTGCATCGCCGGCACGTTCGGGCCATAGCCTTCGTCGATCCGGTCGGGGATATAGAGTGTGGCCTGATGCCCCATCGCCCGCAGCCAGACCAGCAGCAACGCCGCCGATGCGCCGCCATCGACATCGTAATCCGCAAAGACGGCAATCGCCTCGCGCCCCTTCAGCGCCTTCAGGAACCGCGCCGCCGCCGGGCCCATGTCGCGCAGCGTCAGGGGATCGGGAAGAAGGTCGCGCAGGGCGGGCTGCAGATAGGCCGCGGCCTCGTCCGGGGGGACGCCCCGCTTGACCAGCGTATGGCACAGGGCCAGCGGCAGATGCGTCTGCTGCGCCATGGCCTCGGCTAGCCGGTCCTCTTCGGCCGAGGGGCCGATCCAGCGCCGCCCGGTGAGCGAGGTTTCGACATTCAGGAATGCGCGTGCGGTCATGCCCGAGGAAGTGCCGCAAAGCCCGCAAGGGCGCAAGAGGCGATGCCGGATCCCGCGCCCCGCGCGCCGCCCGATCCGCGGGCCGGCGCGGGGCGCGCGGGTGGCTGTGGCCGCGCTATTTCAGCGGGCTGCGATAGGTCATCCGGCGCACGGATCCTGTCTTCGACCGCATCAGGATCGTCTCCGTCGTCACGGCGGTCGGTTCGCGCTTGATCCCCGACAGGAGCGAGCCACTGGTGACGCCCGTCGCGGCAAAGATCACATCGCCGCGCACCAGATCGTCACGCGTATAGACGCGATCGAAATTGCTGATCCCGGCCTTGCGCGCCCGGGCGCGTTCGTCATCGTTGCGGAACAGGAGCTTGCCGAAGAACTGGCCGCCCATGCATTTCAGCGCGGCCGCCGCCAGCACCCCTTCGGGCGCCCCGCCCGATCCCATATACATGTCGATCCCCGTCACATCGGGTTCGGCGCAATGCATGACACCCGCCACATCGCCATCGGTGATCAGCCGGATCGCCGCCCCGGTGGAGCGAATCTCCTTGATCATCTCTTCATGCCGGGGGCGTTCCAGCACGCAGACGGTGATGTTCTCGGTCGAGCAGCCCTTGGCGGCGGCAAGGGCCGAGACGCGTTCCGACGGCGTCATCGTCATGGTCACGGTGCCGGGCTTGTAGCCGGGGCCGATGGCCAGCTTTTCCATATAGACATCGGGCGCATGCAGCAGCGTGCCGCGCGGTGCCATGGCAATCACGGTCAGCGCGTTGGGCATGTCCTTCGCGGTCAGCGTCGTGCCTTCCAGCGGATCCAGCGCGATGTCCACGGCGGGGCCCTTTCCGGTGCCCACCTCTTCGCCGATATAGAGCATCGGCGCCTCGTCCCGTTCCCCTTCGCCGATCACCACGACCCCTGCAATGTCAAGCAGGTTCAACTGGTTGCGCATGGCATTGACCGCGGCCTGATCGGCGGCCTTCTCATCGCCGCGCCCGATCAGTGCGGCCGAAGCCAGCGCCGCCGCCTCGGAGACGCGGGCAAGGCCCAGCGAAAGCAGACGGTCCTGAAATTCTTCCTTGTCGGCCATGCGTCTCTCTCCCAATGGCTTTTCGCCCGCTTAGCGCCCGGCGGGGGGCGCGGCAAGCATGGTGACGCTAACGGCGGGCAGGATTGCGGCGCGACGGGGGCCCGAGGGGGAAAATTCTTCTTCCGAAGAATTTTCCCGGCCCCGCCCTGCGGGCGGGGGGCAAATTTTTCGCATGAAAAATTTGCTGCTGCGAAAACTTTTCAGGGAAAAGTTTTCGTCCCCGCTCAGACTTCTTCGATCCGGATCGCCACCGGGCTGCCGACAACCACGCCAGTGGCCGGGAAGGACGCCAGTGCATGGGCAATATCGGCCGGTGCGGCCTTGTGAGTGACGATCAGCACGATGGCCTTGTCATCGGCCTCTCCGGGCTGGTTGATCTGGCGCATCTGGTCGATGGAAATGCCCGCCTCGCCGATGCAGGTGGCGACCTTGGCCAGCGCGCCGGGTTTGTCGAGCAGTGTCATCCGCAGGTAATAGGGCGCGGGCGTGGCCGAACGGGCCGGGACCGCCTCGACCAGCGAAGCCGCGGGACGTCCGAATGTGGGAAGTCGCAGGCCGCGCGCGATGTCGATCACATCGGCCATCACCGCGCTGGCCGTCGGGCCTTCGCCCGCGCCGGGGCCGCGCAGCACGATCTGGCCCACGCTGTCGCCTTCCAGAACCACCATGTTGGTGCCGCCCTGCAACTGCCCCAGCGGGCTTTCGGCCGGCACAAGGCAGGGCGTCATGCGCTGTTCCAGCCCGCGGCCGGTCATCTGCGCCACGCCCAGCAGCTTGATGTGATAGCCCATCTCGTCGGCCATGCGGATGTCCTCGATCGAGACATTGCCGATGCCTTCCAGTTCCACCTTGTCGAAGCTGACTTTCGTGCCAAAGGCGATGGCGGCAAGCAGCGAAAGCTTGTGGCCCGCATCGATCCCGCCCACATCGAGGTTGGGGTCGGCTTCCAGATAGCCCAGCTGGCGGGCCTCTTCGAAGACTGTCTCGTAGGGCAGGCCCGCATTCTGCATGCGGGTGAGGATATAGTTGCAGGTGCCGTTCATCACGCCCATGACGCGCCGCATCTGATTGGCGGCGAGCCCTTCGGTCAGGGCCTTGATCACCGGAATGCCGCCTGCGACGGCGGCTTCGAAGCGGATGACGCGGCCCGCGGCCTCGGCGGTTTCGGCAAGGTTCTGGCCATGATGGGCAAGCAGCGCCTTGTTGGCGGTCACGATGTCCTTGTCCGCCGCCAGCGCGGCCTCGGTCGCCGCCTTCGCGGGGCCGTCATGGCCGCCCATCACCTCGACGAAGACATCCACGTCATCGCGCTGCGCCAGGGCCACGGGATCGTCCTCCCAGGCGTAACCGGACAGGTCGGCATCGCGGTTCTTCGTGCGGTCGCGGGCCGAGACGGCGGTGATGACGACGGGGCGACCGGCCCGCGCGGCGATCAGGTCGGCATGTTTCTGCACGATCCTGACGACGCCGATGCCAACGGTTCCCAGACCGGCAAGACCGAGGCGGAGGGGCGTGGGCATGAGAGACTCCATCATGGATCAGACCCCGCCCTGTTAGCCGTTCGTGGCAGGGCTTGCAACGCAGGGCGCATGCCCGCGCACGGCCCGCGGGGCTGGGTCAGCCGGAGGCCCCCGCGCGGCCCCGCAGCGCATCGCCGCGCGCGGCCATGGCGGCGGCGGCCTCGGCGTCCAGCGTCGGGCTGTCGGCGGCGAGGATATCCTCGATCGGCAGCAGGGCCGGGGGCGCGGCGGGCGCGCCTGCATCCAGAAAGCCCGGCTCTGCGCAGGCGGCCAGCGCGAAGGGGAGGAACAGGGCAGGGATCAGGCGCATGGGCGGCTCCGGCAGGGTGGGGGCATGTTAGACGCCCGCCCCGCCGGGGGAAAGATCAATGCGCGGGGCGGATGAAGGTACCGTTCTTCAACTCGGCCATGGCCTGCCGGATTTCCGCCTGGGTATTCATCACGATGGGCCCATGCCAGGCCACGGGTTCCTGGATCGGCGCGCCCGAGATCAGCAGGAAGCGGATGCCGTCGGGGCCGGCCTGCACCGTCACCTCGTCGCCGGTGCCGAACTGCACCAGCGTCCGGTCGCCCGACATGTCGCGGATGTTCACCTCCTCGCCCATCACCTCCTTCTCCAGCAAGACGCCGCGGGGGCGGCTGGCATCGCGGAAACTGCCGCGGCCTTCGAAGACATAGGCAAAGGCGCGGCGGTAGGTATCCACCTTGAAGCTCTTCTTCCGGCCCGGCGGAACGTAGATGTCGAGGTATTGCGGATCGGCGGCGATGCCATCGACCGGGCCGGTCTTGCCCCAGAAGCTGCCGACGATCACCTTCACGATGGTGCCGTCATCATCCATGATCTCGGGGATGTCGCGGCCCTTCACATCCTGATAGCGCGGCGCGGTCATCTTCAGGCTGGAGGGCAGGTTCGCCCAAAGCTGGAAGCCATGCATCTGCCCCTTGGCATTCCCGCGCGGCATTTCCTGATGCAGGATGCCCGACCCTGCCGTCATCCACTGCACGTCGCCGCCCTTCAGGAGGCCATGATTGCCCAGGCTGTCGCCATGTTCCACGGCACCGGCAAGGACATAGGTGATCGTCTCGATCCCGCGATGCGGGTGCCAGGGAAAGCCGCGCATGTAGTCGCGCGGATCCTCGTTGCGGAAATCGTCGAACAGCAGGAAGGGATCCATCCGTTCGGGATCGCCAAAGCCGAAGGCACGGTGCAGATGCACGCCCGCGCCTTCATAGGTGGGCTGGGCGCGGTCTTCGTGGGTGACGGGGCGGATGGACATGGGCGCACTCCCTGTGATGCAGCACTGCAAGCTAGGATGTGCAGGCGGGGCGGACAATGCCGCCCCGCGCGAAATCGCTGTGCCCCGGCGCACAATGGCAGGCCGGGGGTGCGGATCAGATCAGCACTGAACACCGGTCATGCAGAGCGTGGGCAGGAAACGCGGCCGCAGGGCGATGGTTTCGTTGATCGTCGTCACATCCAGGATGTCGGTCACCGGCGAATAGGGCACGACCACCTCGAAGACGATCATGTTCGATCCGACGGCCATCATCGGGATATCTGCCTCGACCTGGGTCAGCGTGCCCTCGGTCAGCGGCAGCATCACGTTGCCCGGCGAATAGGACCACAGCACATCCAGCCCCTGCAGGCCCAGCGGCCCGTCCGAGGTGCGGCGGATGCTGGTGATGCGGACGCGGGCATCCTCGCCCTCGATCAGGTATTCCAGCGTGCGTTCCAGCCCGGTCAGGAAGGCCGGGGTGGCAGGCACCATCTCGCGCGACAGCATGTCTGCCACGGCATAGGTGCCTTTCTGGATCAGGTTCTGGGTCTGGTAGACATGCCAGAAGGCGAAGAAACCCGTCATGCCCATCGCCATGACCGGGACGATGAACATCGCCTCGGCCAGCAGGGTGCCTGACGTATCGGTGCCGAAGCGGCGGATCGCGCGGCCAAGGCCGGATTTCAGGGAAGACAGCAAGCGCATGGTCATCACCCCCTCAACTCGGTTCGTTCACATAGACCGAGGCCACCGACAGGGCATAGCCGCCCTGCGCGTCAAGCTCGATCGGGATGGCATAGGCGGATGTCGGGAAGATCGCATCCACTGTCACGCAGACACGGATCAGCATCAGGTCGTTCTGCTGGCCCGGCACGACTTCGGTCACCGGCTGAATGATCTCGTCATCGCGGGTCACGCAGGGATCGTTCTGATCGGGCAGAAGAAAGGTGGTGCGGCTGATCCGGCGAATGTCGACGGCGGTGTTCTCGTAACAGTTCTCCACCAGGAAGACGCGGTCGCAGATTTCCTGGCGCAGGAATTCCGCATCGGGATTGGTATACTGGCCCAGGCGCAGCGACCGGATCACCATGTCGGCGGCGCGGTCGATGCTGGCCCAGCGCGACATCATCATCCCGCTTTCCAGCGTGGCGATGAAGATGGTGAACAAGAGCGGCACCAGGATCGCGAATTCCACCGTGGCGGTGCCGTCCTCGCGCCGCAGGAAGCGTCGGAAAAGGGAAAGCGCGCGCATCAGTTCACAAGCCTCAGCTGGGTGATGTTGGTGGCGATCGCCTGGAAGGCGGCGTTCAGTTGGGCGGTGCTGGTCGAATGGAAGAAGTGCCCTTCGGAAGAGGAGCAACCCTTCACCGCGTTGATGCCGCGCGTCGGCGCCGAGAAGGCGATGCCATAGACCAGAACGCCCTCCTGCTTCGTCACGTTGCAGATGTCCTGCAGTTCCTCATCCATCTCGGGGGTCGAGGAGCTGGTGCCGCGCTGGCTGCGGAAATTGCCGAACCATTCGTTGTAGCGCGCGGTCCGCGTGCTGCTGGACGTGCCCAGCGCCCGGGCATAAAGGTGCCAGGCCGTCCAGCTGACGTTCAGTTCCTGCCAGGCCTGCTGCCAGGTCAGCTGCGTGCCCTGCGTGCCGGTGGTGCCGCCCCAGGATGTGGCGCGCCATTCGCCGGCGTTGCTGTTGCGATGGGGCACCCAGAACTGGTTGGTGC
Source organism: Paragemmobacter kunshanensis (assembly GCF_011059185.1). GTDB lineage: Bacteria > Pseudomonadota > Alphaproteobacteria > Rhodobacterales > Rhodobacteraceae > Paragemmobacter > Paragemmobacter kunshanensis. The sequence goes on from NZ_JAALFE010000002.1 coordinate 34,674, forward strand.
CGGCGGTCGCCGGACGCCCGGTCTGATGACGGATCGAATAGTTGCCATCCGTGCCCTTGAAGATCGGCGACAGGCCGGTGCGATAGTCGTCATTCAGGCGCACATCGCCGAAGTTCTCACCATCCGTCATCAGGACGACGATCTTCAGCGCGTCACGCTTGGAGTAGTCGAAAGGGCGGTCGCGGAATTCGGTCGGCACCACGCCCGCATCGACATATTCGTTCAGGACAGAGCGGAACTGCGGATCCAGCAGCGCACCGCCCCACTTCATTCCGGCATTGGTCGAGGTGGCGCCGATTGCCGTCAGATCGTCGATATAGTCATGCAGGTCGTTGATATCGTCATCGGGCAGGCGCACGACGTTCACCGCCGAAGGCGGGCACCAGACGTTGGCGGCCGTCGGCGAGCGCCCGGTGGTGGAATGCGATGTCGGGAAGGAACTCAGCGTGGTATAGGCATCCGCCCAGCCGGTGGCGGGCATTTCCAGCGTTCGCGAGATCCCGGTCGACGAATAGACCGAGGTCGGCATGTCCACGCAGTTGACATTCGCCGTCGCGGCAAGACCCGGCACATGGGTGACGTTGAACTTGGTGCGCAGCGATGCGCCAAGGTTCACCTGCCCGTTATAGGGCACGATGGCGATGGAGATCTTGTTGTTGTCATTGGCCAGAACCGTGCTGACGAAATTCTTCGCCGCCGATTTCAGCGAAGACAGCTTCGACCCGGCCATGGAGCCCGACACGTCAAGCACGAGGACGACCTCGATATTCGTCGCGCGCTGTTCGGCGACGGAGCGGCCCTTCACATCAATCACATCCACGCCCGAGGCATGCATGAACATCGTCTCGACCGGGATCTTCCCCTCCACCTCGACCGAGCGCTGCCCGGTGCCATTGGTGACGGCGACCTTGGTCAGATAGGACAGCAGCCCCTCGCGGTCGACGCAGTCGTTGACCACGGCCGTGGGGTCCAGCGTCTGGCGCAGGGCGGCGGCGTTCAGCGCGCAGCGGTCCAGCGTCTGGGCCAGCGCCGCCCGGCGGTTCTCCGTCCGCATCAGATCGACGGCCATGCCGCTCATCAGGAAGAAGGTGGCGAAGAGGAAAAGCCCGAAGACGAGCAGCGAGCCCTCTTCATTGCGGCGAAAGCGCCGGAACGGGCGAACAAGGAAGGACAGGGCGAAGTTACGCATGGCTGGCGTTCCCAAGATCGTTGCACGGCAGGCCGGTCACCGGCGATCCCGCATGTTCTTGCCCCCGGTCGGGGAAGGTGCGGAAAGCGGCGGGGTCCTGCAAGGGTTGCGTGTGGGGCGAGGAATCTTCCGCAGGGCGAATGAAACGGTCGGCCGAAATCCGCCATGATTGTGGCGGCGCAGCAGACAGTGCTTTCCGCAGGCTCCTGAGCGAGGGCCCAGGCGATTCGCAGCGCAGCGATCGGCCCAGAATCGCATCCGTTCGGCGTTTCACATGTGAAATCGTCATTCTCGGCCCTTTCAGGGATGCCTGCGGTGGCTCTCCACCCGTCCATAAGTCTGGGTTTCTAGCCGGAATGCTGGGCAGCATTGCGGCGCCATTAAGAAAGCTTCTGCCAAGATCCGCGCCGGGGCGAGGGCGCCTCGGGGCGCATTTGCGGGCCGGAATTAAAGGGTTTGAAACGCGGCCGTTCTAGACCTGCCTGCAAGGGTTCAGGTCATGTTACCCTCATGGCCGGGGACGCGCCGCCCCTCTGCGGCGCGAAAGGGAGGATGACATGCACCATTCCGGGGAACCGAGCTTTCGGGAATCCGTCGATCTGATGTTCAACCGCGCGGTCCGCCTGATGGATCTGTCGCCGGGGCTGGAACAGAAGATCCGCGTCTGCAACTCGACCTATACCGTCCGCTTCGGGGTCAGGTTGCGGGGCAAGATCGAAACCTTCACCGGCTATCGCTCGGTCCATTCGGAACATATGGAACCCGTGAAGGGTGGCATCCGCTATGCGCTGTCGGTCAACCAGGACGAGGTAGAGGCGCTGGCCGCGCTGATGACCTACAAATGCGCGCTGGTCGAAACGCCCTTCGGCGGATCGAAGGGCGGGCTCTGCATCGACCCGCGCGCCTGGGACGAACACGAACTGGAACAGATCACGCGCCGCTTCGCCTATGAACTGATCAAGCGCGACCTGATCCATCCGGCGCAGAACGTGCCCGCCCCTGACATGGGCACGGGCGAACGGGAAATGGCCTGGATCGCCGACCAATATGCCCGGATGAACACCACCGACATCAACGCCAAGGCCTGCGTCACCGGCAAGCCGCCCCATGCGGGCGGCATCCAGGGCCGGGTCGAGGCGACGGGCCGCGGCGTGCAATTCGCCCTGCGCGAATTCTTCCGCCATGCCGAGGATGTGGCCAAGGCCGGGCTGTCCGGCACGCTCGACGGCAAGCGCGCCGTGGTGCAGGGCCTGGGCAATGTGGGCTATCACGCCGCGAAATTCCTGTCGGAAGAGGACGGGGTGAAGATCACCGCCATCATCGAACGCGACGGCGCCCTGATCTCCGAGGCGGGCCTCGATGTCGAGGCCGTGCGCCAGCACCTTTCGGCGACCGGCGGGCTGAAGGGCTTTGCCGGGGCGCAGTTCACCGAGGCGGGCGCCGCCGTCCTGGAACAGGCCTGCGACATCCTGATCCCCGCCGCGATGGAGGGGGTGATCCACAAGGGCAACGCCCCGCGCATCACGGCCCCCCTGATCATCGAGGCGGCCAATGGCCCCATCACCTTTGGCGCGGATGAAATCCTGCGCCAGAAGGGCACGGTCATCATCCCCGACATGTATGCCAATGCGGGCGGTGTGACGGTCTCCTATTTCGAATGGGTCAAGAACCTGTCGCATATCCGTTTCGGCCGCATGCAGCGCCGCGCCGAAGAGGCGCGCTCGCGCCTGATGGTCGAAGAACTGGAACGCCTCAGCGCGGACAAGGGCCTTGGCTGGACGCTGGCGCCCGATTTCAAGGAAAAATTCCTGACCGGGTCGGACGAACTGGCGCTGGTGCGGTCGGGCCTCGATGACACGATGCGCACGGCCTATCAGGCGATGCGCGAGGTCTGGCACAGCCGCGCCGATGTCGAGGATCTGCGCGTCGCGGCCTATCTCGTGTCCATCGGGCGGGTGGCGCAGACCTATCGGTCCAAGGGGCTCTGACCAGGGGCTGCGCGAACCCGCGCCATGGCGCGGAACCGCACAGCCAAGGGGGCGCTTCCGAAAAGCGACACGATCCTGTCGCGGGCGGCAATGGCTTTGCGGGGCGGGGGTTGCATCCTCCGCCCCGCAACGCTTTGCTGGGCAGGCTGCTGCCAACGGGACGGATGGGATGCGCTATTCTGGGCTAAGGGTCATCACCGAAGGGCTTTTCGGGAACAAGGGCTGGAAACCGGCCTGGCGCGACCCTGCCCCCAAGGCCGAATATGACGCGATCATCATCGGCGGCGGCGGGCATGGGCTTTCGACTGCCTATTACCTTGCCAAGAACCACGGCATGACCAACATCGCCGTGCTGGAGAAGGGCTATCTCGGCTCGGGCAATATCGGGCGCAACACGACCATCGTGCGCGCCAACTACTTCCTGCCGGGAAATTCGGAATTCTACTCCCACTCGATGAAGCTGTGGGAGGGGTTGGAACTCGACCTCAACTACAACGTGATGCATTCGCAGCGCGGCCTCATCAACCTCTTCCATTCCGACGGCCAGCGCGATGCCTTCGTCCGGCGCGGCAATTCGATGATCAACCAGGGCGATGACGCGATCCTGCTGGACCGCGAGGGCGTGCGCGAGATGCTGCCCTATCTCGATTTCGAACAGACGCGGTTCCCGATCTATGGCGGCCTCTACCACCCGCGCGGCGGCACGGCGCGGCATGATGCGGTGGCATGGGGCTATGCGCGCGGGGCGGACCGGCGCGGCGTGGACCTGATCCAGAATTGCGAAGTGACGGGGATCGACATCGAAGGCGGCCGCGTGACGGGCGTTCAGACGACACGCGGCGCGATCAAGGCGAAGAAGGTGGGGATGGTCGTCGCCGGGCGGTCGTCACAGGTCGCCGCGATGGCCGGGATGCGGCTGCCCATCGAAAGCCACATCCTTCAGGCCTTCGTGACCGAGGGGCTGAAGCCAGTGATCGACCATGTCGTCAGCTTCGGCATGGGGCATTTCTACATCAGCCAGTCCGACAAGGGCGGTCTGGTCTTTGGCGGCGATCTGGATTTCTACGCAAGCTATGCCTCGCGCGGCAACCTGCCGATGGTGGAGCATGTGATGGAAGCGGGCATGACGTTGATGCCGATGATCGGGCGGGCCAAGGTGCTGCGGTCCTGGGGGGGCATCATGGACATGTCGCCCGACGGATCGCCCATCATCGACAAGACCCATATCGACGGCCTCTTCGTCGATTGCGGCTGGAATTACGGGGGTTTCAAGGCCGTGCCCGCCTCGGGCTTCTGCATGGCGCATCTGATGGCGACAGGCGAGTCCCACCCCGTCGCCGCCCGCTTCACCCTGAACCGTTTCGCGACCGGCCATATCCTCGACGAGGAAGGCACCGGGTCGCAGCACAACCTGCATTGACCATGTTCTCCATTCCCGCCTCGCACCCGGCCCCCACCGTCGCCGCCTTCGGCGAGGGTATTTGGGCCAAGATGAAGACCGCATCCTTCATCTTGGTGAAAATACCCCGGGGTGAGGCCGAAGGCCGAGGGGCAGCGCCCCTTTGCCAGGCCTGCAGCCGGGACCAACGCCCTGAAGGAAAGACCCGCCGATGCGCCTGACCTGCCCGCTCTGCGGCGCGCGTGACCGCCGCGAATTCACCTATTACGGGGCCGAGGACTACCTGAACCGCCCCGCGCCCGACGCCCCGCCGCAGGCATGGGACGATTACCTGCACAACCGCGACAACCCCGCCGGGGTGACGCGCGACCTGTGGTATCACGACATGGGCTGTTCAAGCTGGCTTCTGGTCACGCGGAACACCGTCACGCATGAGATCCTCGCCGTCGAGGCGGTGGCCGACAGGAAAGGCGGTGCCGCATGAGGCTGGCCGGAAAGGGGCTGATCGACCGCGGCCAGCCCGTCACCTTCACCTTCGATGGCAGCACCTATCAGGGGTTCCGGGGCGATACGCTCGCCTCGGCGCTGCTGGCCAATGATGTCCGCCTTGTCGGGCGCAGCTTCAAGTATCACCGCCCGCGCGGCATCCTGACCGCCGGGTCGGAAGAGCCGAACGCGATGGTCGAGATCCTCGAGGGCAACCAGCAGACCCCGAATGTCCGCGCCACGGTGCAAGAGGTTTTCGACGGGCTGGCCGCGCGCAGCCAGAACCGCTTCCCCTCGCTGAAATTCGACCTCCTGGGGATCAATGACCGCCTGTCGCCCTTCCTGTCGGCAGGGTTTTATTACAAGACCTTCATGTGGCCGCGCCCCTTCTGGGAAAAGCTTTACGAACCGCTGATCCGCCGCGCCGCGGGCCTGGGCAGCCTGTCGCGCCAGCATGACGAGGCGCAGTATGAAAAGGCCTGGGCCTTCTGCGATGTGCTGGTGATCGGATCGGGGCCTGCGGGTCTGATGGCCGCGCTGACGGCGGCGCGGGCCGGGGCCGATGTGATCCTGGCCGAGGAAGAGGCGCGGATGGGCGGGCGGCTGGTCTCGGACAACCTGCGCGTCGATGGCCAGCCGGGGGTGGACTGGGTCGAGGGCACGCTGGCCGAACTGCGCGCCTTGCCCAATGTCCGCCTGATGACCCGCACCACCGTGACCGGCGCCTATGATGACGGCACCTTTGGCGCTCTGGAACGCGTGGGCCTGCACTGCGGCCCCGCCCCGCATCTGCCGCGCGAATGTTTCTGGCGGATCGTGGCCGGGCAGTCGGTGCTGGCCGCGGGCGCGCTGGAACGCCCGCTGGCCTTCCCCGACAATGATCGCCCGGGCATCATGCTCGCCTCGGCCGTGCGCAGCTATCTGCACCGTTATGGCGTGGTGCCGGGCCACCGCATCGCGCTGATCGCCAACAACGACGCCGCCCGCGCCACCGCGCGCGACCTGATGGCAGCCGGGGTCAAGGTGGCCGCGATCCTCGACACCCGGCCTGATGCCAGCGTGGTGGAGGATTGCCCCGTCTATGTGAACGCCCAGATCACCGGCACGGCGGGCCGTCTGGGCCTGACCTCGATCACCTTCCGCCACGCGGGCGGCAGCGCGACGCTGGAGGTGGACACGCTTGCCATGTCGGGCGGCTGGAACCCGACGCTGCATCTGACCTGCCACATGAACGGCCGCCCCCTCTGGCGCGAGGATATCGCGGCCTTCGTCCCCGCCCCGGATGCCGTGCCCCGCCTGACCCCTGCCGGGGCCTGCAACGGCACCTTTTCCACCGCCGGTGCCTTCCGCGAAGGCCAGGATGCCGCGCGCCGCGCTCTGGCCGCGCTGGGCCGCAGCGCGCCCGATCTGGCCCTGCCGCAGGCCGAGGACGCGCCTTATGCCCTTGCCGCCTACTGGGAAACCCCGGGGGTGGAGGGTCGGCAATGGCTCGACTTCGCCAATGACGTGACGACCAAGGATGTGAAGCTCTCCGCGCAAGAGAATTTCCGCTCGGTCGAACACATGAAGCGTTACACGACGCAGGGCATGGCCCCCGATCAGGGCAAGAACTCCAACGTGGGCGCGCTGGCCGTGCTGGCCGATGCCACCGGGCGCGGCATCCCCCAGACCGGCACCACCACCTTCCGCCCGCCATACGTCCCCACCTCCATCGCTGCGATGGGCGCGGGCGGGCGCGGCGCGGGCTTTGCGCCGCAGCGCTTCCTGACCTCCGATCAGGCCAGCCGCGACCGCGGCGCCCCGATGATCGAGGCCGGGCTCTGGTATCGCCCCAGCTATTTCCCCAAACCCGGCGAGACGACATGGCTTGAAGCCTGCAACCGCGAAACCCGCATGCTGCGCGACAGCGTCGGCGTGGCCGATGTCTCCACCCTGGGCAAGATAGACATTCAGGGCAGGGACGCCGCGCGCTTCCTCGACCTGGTCTATACGAACACCTTCTCCACCCTGCCCGTGGGGCGCGTGCGTTACGGGCTGATGCTGCGCGAGGATGGCCATGTGCTGGATGACGGCACCAGCGCGCGGCTGGGGGAACATCACTTCCTGATGACCACCACCACCGCCGCGGCGGGCCTTGTCATGCGGCATCTCGACTTCGTGCATCAGGCCTTCTGCGCGGGCTGGGACGTCCGCTTCACCTCCGTCACCGAATCCTGGGCGCAATTCGCGGTCGCCGGTCCCAAGGCGCGCGATCTTCTCGCCACGCTGCTGGGCGAGATGCCCGATCTGCCCTTCATGGGGGTTGCCGATGTCACCCTCGGCAAGGTGCGGGCGCGGCTCTTCCGCATCTCCTTCTCGGGCGAACACGGATATGAAATCGCCATCCCCACCCGCTTTGGCGAGGCGCTGTTCCGCGATCTTGTGGCACGGGCCGAGATCCTCGGCGGCGGCCCCTACGGGATGGAGGCGCTGAACGTCCTCCGCATCGAAAAGGGCTTCATCACCCATGCCGAGATCCACGGCCGGACCACCGCCTTCGACATCGGCATGGAAAGGATGGTCAGCGCGAAGAAGGACTGCATCGGCAAGGCCGCCGCCGCCCGCCCCGGCATGACGGGGCCGGAACGGGATCAGCTGGTCGGGCTGAAGGCCACGTCCCCGATGGGGGCAGGGGCGCATCTCTTCACCCCGGGCGACCGTGTGCATCGCGAAACCGATCAGGGCTATGTCACCTCGGTCTGCTACAGCCCGACGCTTGATGCCCATCTGGCGCTGGCCTTCCTCAGGAACGGCCGCGCCCGCCATGGCGAGACGATCCGCGTCGTCGATCACCTGCGCAAGATCGACATCCTGGCCGAAGTCACCGATCCCGTCTTCCACGACAAGGAAGGAGTGAAGCTCCGTGCCTGACCTCATCGCCAAATCCGCCCTCGCGGGCCATGCCCCGCTGGTCCGGGCCGGCACCCGCCTGGCCGAGTGCGCGGCCGCGCCCATCACCTCCATCGCGCCCTATCCGGGCCGCGCGGCACAGGTCGATGCAGCCCTCGCGCCGCTGGGCCTGTCTTTTCCCGCGCCGAACGGCCAATCGGCCAGCGGCACGGCCCGCCTGCTCTGGGCCGGGCGCGACATGGCCTTCCTGATCGGGGCCGAGACCCCCGCTGCCCTTGCCGATCACGCTTCCCTCACCGACCAGACCGATGGCTGGGCCATCCTCGGCCTCTCCGGCCCCCTGGCCGAGGCGGCGCTGATGCGCCCCGTCCCGCTGGATCTTCGGCTGGCGGCCTTCCCCGTGGGCCGCACCGCCCGCGCGCCGCTCAACCACATGCAGGCCATCCTGACCCGCACGGACGATCAGGCCTTCGAGGTGATGGTCTTCCGCTCCATGGCCCGCACCGCCTGGGCCGAACTGACCGAGGCGCTGGCGGTTCTTGAGGCACGCGCCAAGCTTTCCTGACGTCGCGCCTGCATGTGACGTCGCAAGATGGGTATTTGGGCCAAGATGAAGACCCGCCCTTTCATCTTGGCAAAAAAATCCTCAGGGGGTGAATTGGCGCGGCACGCGACAAGAGGGGGCGGAACGCCCCCTGAACGGGCCCCGCACCCGGCGCAGCCGGGGGTGGGGAGAAAAGGCTTCGGCGCGGCACGCGCCGTCCGCATGATCACTGGACAGCCGCCCCCGCCCGCCCGATATAGGGACCATGTCCCTGCCGCCCGGATTCCTCGACGAACTCCGCACCCGTGTGTCCCTCAGCCAGGTCGTGGGGCGCAAGGTCACATGGGACATGCGCAAGTCCAACATGGCCAAGGGCGACTGGTGGGCGCCTTGCCCTTTCCATCAGGAAAAATCCGCCTCCTTCCATGTCGATGACAGGAAGGGCTTCTACTACTGCTTCGGCTGCCATGCGAAGGGCGATGCCGTCACCTTCATCAAGGAGAATGACAATGTCTCCTTCATGGAAGCGGTCGAGATCCTCGCGCGCGAGGCCGGCATGCAGATGCCCGCCCGCGATCCCAGGGCCGCCGAAAAGGCCGACCGCCGGACCCAGCTTTCGCAGGTGATGGAAGAGGCGGTGAAATGGTTCCGCCTGCAATTGAAGACCACCGCCGCCGCCGAGGCGCGCGCCTATCTGGAAAAGCGCCGCCTGCCGCCGCCTGCGCAGGACCGCTGGGATATCGGCTTTGCGCCCGACCAGAGGCAGGGCCTGTTCCAGGCCCTTACGCAAAAGGGCATCGCGCCCGACCTGATCGTCGATGCGGGCCTCTGCGCGCGCCCCGATGACGGCGGCGCGCCCTATGACCGCTTCCGTGGCCGCATCATCTTTCCCATCCGCGATGCGCGCGGCCGCGCCATCAGCCTTGGCGGGCGGGCGATGGATCCGAATGCCCGGGCCAAATACCTCAACGGGCCCGAGACGGATCTCTTCGACAAGGGCCGCAACCTCTATAACCAGGCCCCCGCGCGCGAGGCGGCGGGAAAGGGCCTGCCGCTGATCGTGGCCGAAGGCTATATGGATGTGATCGCGCTCTCCGAGGCCGGGTTCCGCGCCACGGTGGCCCCCCTTGGCACGGCGGTGACCGAAGATCAGCTGCGCCTTCTCTGGCGTATCCATGACGAACCCATCATCGCGCTGGATGGCGATACCGCGGGCTTCCGCGCAGCACTTCGGGTGATCGACCTTGCCCTGCCGCTGCTGGAGGCCGGAAAGGGCCTGCGCTTCGCCATCCTGCCGCAGGGGATGGACCCCGACGATCTGATCAAGGCGCAGGGGGCCCCCGCCATGCAGAAGGTGCTGGATGCGGCCCAGCCCATGGTCAACCTGCTCTGGCGGCGCGAGACAGAGGGAAAGGTCTTCGACAGCCCCGAACGCAAGGCGGCCCTCGACAAGGTGCTGCGCGCCGCGCTGAAGAAGATCGCCGATCCTTCGATCCGCGCCCATTACGGCGAGGATATCAAGCGCCTGCGGCTGGAGCTTTTCGGCCAGAACGCCCAGCCCTTCCGCCCCTATGTGCCGCGCGGGCAGGGCAGGGCAGGGGGGCGCTTCGCGCCCCTCCAGCCCATCGCGCCCATGCCCAGCACGCGCGCCTCGCTGCTTGGCTCCGCCACCGCCCCGGTCGAGGAACGCCTGCGCGAGGCGGTCATCCTTGCCACGCTGGTCATCCATCCCGGCCTGATCCGGCAGTTCGAATCCGCGCTGGAAACGCTCGACTGCACGGGCGAGGATCACGCGCTTCTGCGCAACCTCCTCCTCTCCCATGCCGATGCGTCCGATCCCCGCGCCGAAATCGCCGCAGCCGCGCCCGCGGCGCTTGATCTCCTGCTGTCCCATCCCCATGTCCGCAATGCCCCCGCCATCCTGAACATCTCGGATCGGGAGAAGGCGGAATTCGCTCTGGCACAGGATTTCTTCATCCTGCAGGCCGAACGCGGCCGGCGTCGGGAAATCGAAGAGGCCGCGCTGGATATCGAAGGGGTGGTCGACGAGGGCCTGACATGGCGCATCGCCAAGGCCAATGAGGCCCGGGCCGAGGCGCATCGCGGCCCGCAGGACAAGACAGGCGAATCCGTGATCTCTGCTAACGGGGTCGCGCTCGACAAGGAGGAACTCGAAGAGGCCCGCAAGGTGTTCGACAGCATCCGCTTCGACCGCCCGTCACGGCGCCATTAATCCGCAAGACAGGGGCGGAAAGCGAAAGAATCACCGTCCGCACCCTTTTACCCAGCGTGATTCGCGTTATTGATTCGTCCTCAGGCGAGTCGATTCGCATCCGCCCCGCGCCCGAGGAGACCACATGGCACTCAAAGACACTGACGACGCGAAGCCCGAAGAGCAGGAGGCCGATGTCTCGCTCGACATGAGCCAGGCCGCCGTGAAGAAGATGATCGCCGACGCGCGGGAGCGTGGCTACATCACCTACGAACAGCTCAACACTGTGCTTCCGCCGGAACAGGTCTCGTCCGAACAGATCGAAGACGTCATGTCGATGCTGTCGGAAATGGGCATCAACGTCATCGAGGATGACGAGGCCGAGGAAGGCGAGGTTGCGGGCGAACTGGTGGAAACCTCCACCTCGCGCGAAGTGGCCGTCGTGGGGGCCACGACCGAAACGCTGGACCGCACCGATGATCCGGTCCGCATGTATCTGCGCGAGATGGGCTCGGTCGAACTTCTGTCGCGCGAGGGCGAGATTGCCATCGCCAAGCGGATCGAGGCGGGCCGCAACACGATGATCGCCGGGCTTTGCGAAAGCCCGCTCACCTTTCAGGCCATCACCATCTGGCGCGACGAACTTCTGAACGAAGACATCCTCCTGCGCGACGTGATCGACCTCGAGGCCACCTTCGGCCGCTCGCTTGATGGCGATGACGATATGGAAGGCCCCGCGCTCGAGGATGTCGATGTCACCGCCAGCGCCGCCCCGCGCCGCGCGGCCTCGTCCGAACCCGAACTCGATGCCGATGGCAATCCCATCATGCGCGCCGAGGAAGAGGATGAGGATGACGAGGCTTCCAACATGTCGCTGGCCGCGATGGAAGCCGCGCTGAAGCCCAAGGTCCTGGAAACGCTGGAAATCATCGCCCGCGATTACGCGCGGCTGGCCGAAATGCAGGATCTGCGCATGTCGGCCACCCTGTCGGAAACCGCCAGCTATTCGGCCTCGGACGAGGCCGCCTATCAGAAGCTGCGCTCGGAAATCGTCACGCTGGTCAACGCGCTGCATCTGCACAACAACCGGATCGAGGCGCTGATTGATCAGCTTTACGGCATCAACCGCAAGATCATGGCGATCAATTCCAACATGGTGAAGCTGGCCGATGCCGCCCGCATCAACCGCCGCGAATTCATCGACGAATATCAGGGATACGAGCTTGATCCCACATGGCTGGACCGCATGGCCAACAAGGCCGGGCGCGGCTGGCAGGCGCTGTTGGAGAAATCCCGCGACAAGGTGGAAGACCTGCGCGCCGAGATGGCGCAGGTGGGCCAGTATATCGGCGTCGACATCTCCGAATTCCGCCGCATCGTGAACCAGGTGCAGAAGGGCGAGAAAGAGGCGCGTCAGGCCAAGAAGGAAATGGTCGAGGCGAACCTCCGCCTCGTGATCTCCATCGCCAAGAAATACACCAACCGCGGGCTGCAATTCCTTGACCTCATTCAGGAAGGCAATATCGGCCTGATGAAGGCCGTGGACAAATTCGAATACCGCCGCGGCTACAAATTCTCCACCTACGCAACTTGGTGGATCCGTCAGGCCATCACCCGCTCCATCGCCGATCAGGCGCGCACGATCCGCATCCCGGTCCACATGATCGAAACGATCAACAAGCTGGTGCGCACCGGCCGCCAGATGCTGCACGAGATCGGCCGCGAACCCACGCCCGAGGAGCTGGCCGAAAAGCTCCAGATGCCCTTGGAAAAGGTCCGCAAGGTGATGAAGATCGCCAAGGAGCCGATTTCCCTGGAAACCCCCATCGGGGATGAGGAAGACAGCCAGCTTGGCGATTTCATCGAAGACAAGAACGCGATCCTGCCCTTGGACAGCGCCATTCAGGAAAACCTGAAGGAAACCACGACGCGCGTCCTCGCCTCCCTCACCCCGCGCGAGGAACGCGTCCTGCGCATGCGCTTCGGCATCGGGATGAACACCGACCACACGCTGGAGGAAGTGGGCCAGCAGTTCAGCGTGACCCGCGAACGCATCCGCCAGATCGAGGCGAAGGCGCTCAGGAAGCTGAAACATCCGTCCAGAAGCCGGAAGCTGCGCAGCTTCCTCGACCAGTAGGGCGGGGTTCACCCCGCCACCGCCGCGAAAACACAAGGCGCCCCACCGGGCGCCCTGTCCCTCAAGGGAAGACCGCGGAAGGTCTGCACGCATGACGTCGGTTTCACAGGTCGCTCCATGCATCTTCTGCCCGTCCTGATCGCCCTCTTCCCCATGGCCAGCCATGCCGCCTGCATCGGCGAAACCTATCTCGACTGCCCCACCACGGATGGCCGCCGCATCGAGGCCTGTATCGGCGCGGAGGATTTCACCTACCGCCTTGGCCAACCGGGGTCGTGGGAGTTGGAACTCTCCGTTCCCATCTCTGCCGGAACCGTCACCCCTTGGCCCGGTGTGGGCGGGTCGATCTGGTCCTCGGTCGGCTTTCCGAACGCGGGATATCTTTACGAGGTCTGGGCGTCCGTCGATCGAAACCCGGATGACATAAACCCATCAGGCGGTGTCATTGTGCTGAAGGGAGAAGAGATCGTCGCAAGGCTGGAATGCGCCTCCGGCACGGTCACCACCCCGGCCTTCGTCCTCGAAGATGCGATGGCCATGCGCGGCTGGTGTTACGATCTGACCAGTTTCAGCTGGCAAAAGGGCAGTTGCGCCGCGCCATAGGGTTTCCCGTCCAGGCTGATGCCCTTCTCTTGCAAAAACGTACGCCATCACGTACATTCTTCCCATGAAAACCCTCACCTCCACCGAACTCCGCGCCAATCTCTCTGCCGTCATGGACCGCGTGAATGATGACCATGAACCCGTCATCGTCACCCGTGCCGGCGGGAAGCCCGTGGTCATGGTCAGTCTGGAAGACTGGTCCAGCATGGACGAAACCACCTACCTGACCGCCTCGCCCGCCAACAAGGCGGCGCTCGACCGGGCGATTGCGGACTTCAAGGCCAGCGTTCCGGGCATCGTCAAGACGATGGAAGAGCTTGAGGCATTCGAGAAAGAGTGAAGGTCCTCTTCCTCCCCGACGCGTTCGAGCAATACGTCCACTGGCAGGAGCGTGACCGCGCCATGCTGGCGAAACTCAACCGCCTGATCCGCGAATGCCAGCGGCATCCGTTTGAGGGGACTGGCAAGCCTGAGCCCTTGCGTGGCGACTATTCCGGCTTCTGGTCGCGCCGCATCGACCGTGAACATCGGCTGGTCTACCGGGTGGAGGGTGAGACGCTGGTCATCCTCCAGTGCCGGTATCACTATTGAACGGCATGGCGGGGTGAACCCCGCCTTACGTTTGCCCCCCCTGAGTCCCCGCCGCCACACATCGCGCCCCCTGCATATGGGGCCATCAACTTCCCCCTAGCCGAAACCTCGCCCCCGCCCCTATAGTTTGGGCCGAACCGGGGGAAACACCCCGGCATGAGGCAGGCATAAACCATAACAAGCAAGGAGGGGGCCATGCGCTGCCCATTCTGCGGCAATATCGACACCCAGGTGAAGGACTCGCGCCCGGCCGAGGATCACGTCTCCATCCGCCGCCGGCGCTTCTGCCCGGCCTGCGGGGGGCGTTTCACCACCTATGAACGCGTGCAGCTGCGCGATCTCGTCGTCATCAAATCCTCCGGCAAGCGCGAGGATTTCGACAGGGCAAAGCTGGAACGCTCCATCCGCATCGCCATGCAGAAGCGCCCCATCGACCCCGAACGCATCGACCAGATGATCTCGGGCATCGTGCGGCGGCTGGAATCCCTTGGCGAGACCGACATCTCCTCCAAGGTGATCGGCGAGATCGTGATGGAGAGCCTCGCCCGGATCGACACGGTCGCCTATGTGCGCTTTGCGTCGGTCTACAAGAACTTCCAGGCCGCCGACGATTTCGACAAATTCGTCAGCGAACTGCGCCCCGGCGCAACCCCGGACGAGTGACCGACGACGCCCATATGTCCCATGCCCTCGCGCTGGCGGCGCGGGGGCTTGGGCGCACATGGCCCAATCCGGCGGTCGGCTGCGTTCTGGTCAAGGAGGGCCGCATCATCGGCCGCGGCTGGACACAGCCGGGCGGCCGCCCCCATGCCGAACGCATGGCACTGGATCAGGCGGGCGCCGCGGCGCGCGGGGCCACGGCCTATGTGACGCTGGAACCCTGCGCGCATCACGGCAAGACGCCACCCTGCGCCGAGGCCCTTGTCGCCGCGGGCATCGCCCGCGTCGTCACCGCCCAAACCGACCCCGACCCCCGCGTGGCAGGCCGCGGCCACGCGATCCTGCGCGCGGCCGGGATCGCGGTGACCGAAGGCCTGCTCGAACCCCGCGCCCGCGCGCTTCAGGCAGGCTTCCTCAAGCGCATCACCCAAGGCCTGCCCGTCGTCACCCTGAAACTCGCCGCCACGCTGGACGGGCGCATCGCCACCGCCACCGGCGAAAGCCGCTGGATCACCGGGCCACAGGCGCGCCGCCGCGTCCACCTGATGCGCATGACCCATGACGCGGTGCTGACCTCCTCCGCCACGGCGCTGGCCGATGACCCCGATCTCACCGCCCGCGATATGGGTGCTACCCACCAACCCCTGCGCCTGCTGGCCGACAGCGCCCTCAAGACCCCGCCCCACAGCCGCCTCGCCCGCAGCGCCAAGGATCACCCCGTCTGGGTCCTCCACGGCCCCGCCGCCCCCGAACCCGCCCGCGCCGCATGGGCCGCCACCGGCGCAAGGCTGATCGCCTGCCCGACGGACGGTGCGCACCTGAACCTCACCGAAACCTTCCGCCTTCTCGCCGCCGAAGGCCTCACCCGCATCCTGATCGAGGCCGGCGGCCAATTCGCCGCCGCCCTCATCCGCGCCCGCCTTGTCGATGACCTCGCCCTCTTCCAGGCGGGCTGCCTGATCGGCGCCGAAGGCACCCCGGTCCTCGGCCCCCTCGGCCTTCACGCCCTGGCAGATGCCCCCCGCCCGATCCTCGCCGAAACCATCCCCTGCGGCCCCGACATCCTCACCCGCTGGACCTTCTGACCGCCCCTTCGTCTCGGCCCAAATACCCAAAACCCCTTCACCCTCTCACGCCCCGCCGGAGAACATGGGCGCCAAGGGGGGGGCGGGGGGACGCCCGTCCCCCCGCCACGGCCTCACCAATGCCCGACGCTCGCCATGCTCTTCCACGGCTCCACCGGCTCCAGCGCGCCACCCTTCTGCAACAACTCGATCGAGATATTGTCCGGGCTCCGCACAAAGGCCATCCGTCCATCCCGCGGCGGGCGGTTGATCACCACGCCATTGGCCTGCAGATGCGCGCAGATCGCGTGGATGTCATCCACCTCATAGGCCAGATGCCCGAAATGGCGGCTGTCGCTCGGCAGCCCCTCATCCCCGTCCCAGTTATAGGTCAGCTCCACCGGGCAATCCGGCTGCCCCGGAGGCGCCATGAACACCAGCGTGAACCGCCCCCCCTCATTGTCATAACGCCGCGTCTCCTCCAGCCCCAACAGCCGGTAGAAGGCGATCGACGCCTCCAGATCCTTCACCCTCACCATCGTATGCAGATACCGAATGCCCATCGCATCCCTCCTTTTCCTTCCGCCACATTACACAGCCGGTCGCGCCCAGTGCCACCGCAAGATATAGTGGGCGCGCGACTCATCCACCCCAGACAGGCCCGATCAGACCCGATGCAGCAATATCACGACGCGCTCCGCACCGTCCTTGCCCAGGGCATCCCCTCCTCCGACCGCACCGGAACGGGCACGATCAGCCATTTCGGCCTGCAATCCCGCTATCCCCTCGCCGACGGCTTCCCCCTCGTCACCACCAAGAAACTCCACATCAAGTCGATCATCCACGAACTCCTCTGGTTCCTGCAGGGCGATACCAACATCCGCTACCTCAACGACAATGGCGTCACGATCTGGGACGAATGGGCCGATGAGAACGGCGATCTCGGCCCCGTCTATGGCCGCCAGTGGCGCGATTTCGGCGGGGTGGACCAGATCGAAACGCTGCTCGACATGATCCGCCGCAGCCCCGACTCCCGCCGCCTGATCGTCTCGGCCTGGAACCCGCCCGACGTGCCGCAGATGGCGCTGCCCCCCTGCCATACGATGTGGCAGGTCCGCATCCTCGGCGGCAAACTCCACCTGCAACTCTACCAGCGCAGCGCCGACATGTTCCTCGGCGTGCCCTTCAACATCGCCTCCTACGCCCTCCTCCTCGTCATGCTCGCCCATGTCACGGGCTATGAGCCGGGCGATTTCATCCATTCCATCGGCGACGCGCATATCTATTCCAACCATATGGAGCAGGTGGCCACCCAACTCGCCCGCGATCCCCGCCCGCTGCCCACCCTGCGCATCACCCGCCCCGTCACCTCTCTCTTCGATTTCCGGTATGAGGATTTCGAGATCACGGGCTACGACCCCCATCCCGCGATCAAGGCGGCCGTGGCGGTATGAGGGGGGCGGCATGATCACCCTCATCGTCGCCCGCGCCCGCAATGGGGCCATCGGCAAGGGGAACACGATCCCCTGGCACGCGCCCGAAGACCTCGCCGCCTTCCAGCGCGAAACAACCGGGGGCGCGGTCATCATGGGGCGGCGGACATGGGAAAGCCTGCCCTTCAAGCCCTTGAAGAACCGGCTGAACATCGTCGTCTCCCGCGATGCATCGGTGTGGGAGACGGTAGCCCCCACCCCGCAGGCGGCAGTCGCGATGGCGGCAGAGGCGGGCTATGCCCGCATCTACGGGATCGGCGGGCAGGCAATCTATGACGCGCTCCTGCCGCTCGCGCATCGGCTGCTGGTGACCGAGGTGGATATGGAGGTGGAAGGGGCGGATACCTTCTTTCCCGCCTTCGACGAGGGGGCGTGGCGGGTGATCTGGGAACGCCGGTTGCGGGAGGACGGGCCGGGCTGTGTGGTCAGGGAGTGGGTCAGGTAGGGCGGGGTTCACCCCGCCTTTGCAAATCGCCTGTAGGGCGGGGTTCACCCCGCCGATGGCCCGACAAGGCCGCGCCCGGTTTGGCAAAGGAAGAAAAAGCCCAATCCTCCGGCTCGGCGGCAAGGCCGTGCTTCACCGAGTTCATCCAGCAATATTGCATATGCGCCTCCCAATCCGCCGGATTGCGGATGTGATGCTCCCAGAACCGCTTTTGCCAGATCCCGACCTGCCCCTTGCGCAAGGCGGGGTTTACCCCGCCATCGTGCATGACCTGAGGCAGTGGCGGGGTGAACCCCGCCCTACGAACCGCCATCGAGAAGCGCGCCTTGATCGCACCCATGCGGACGGAATAGCTGCTGTCCCCTTCCGGCAGGCGCCAGATGCAATGCATGTGGTCCGGTAGAACCACCCAGGCATCGACATCAAAGGGCCGTTCCCTCCGTGTCACGCGGACCGCGTCCCGAAGATCATCGATGTGACGCAACAGCAAATCGCTGCCTCGCTGTTGCAGCGTAACGGTGAAGAAGATGGTGGCGCCGGGCAGGCGGGGGCGAAGATAGAACGGCATGCCCCTGCATCGCGCATAAGCCTTCACAAAGGATTAAGGCTGTAGGGCGGATCGCGGTCCAAACCGCGCCGCCGCGCAGTCACAAAGGCCGCAGGTCCCCCAACCCCCGCCGCGCGGCCACAGCCAATTCCCATCGCATCTGCAAGCCCATCCAGAACTCCGCCGACGTCCCGAAGGCCGCCGCCAACCGTAGCGCCGTGTCGCCCGTGATGTTGCGCCGCCCCGCGATGATTTCCGACACGCGGTTCGCAGGCACGCCGATATGCCGCGCCAGCGCCGCCGCGCTGAGGCCTTTGGGGACAAGGAATTCCTCGGCCAACACCTCGCCGGGGTGGACAGGCTCCAGCGCGTCAGTGGTAGTCGGTGAGTTCAACGTCTGAAGCATTCCCATCCCTCCAGCGGAAGCAGAGCCGCCATTGATCATTGACGCGGATGGACCATTGGCCCGCCCTGTCGCCCCGCAGCGCCTCCAGCCGGTTGCCGGGAGGGGCGCGCAAATCCTCGATCCGCGTGGCGGCATCCAGCATGGCCAGCTTGCGCAGCGCCACGCGTTCCACCGCCTGAAAGCGCACCACCCGCTCCAATCGGAACAACCGCTCCGTGTCGCGGTCCGCGAAACCCAGAATCATACGCTATACGTATCCCATATGAACAACCCATCTGTCCAGCCAGGATGACAGTCGTTGGTTAACAAACGATTGCGAAGCCTTCCCCCCACAGCCCGCCGCGCTACCTATCCGCTCCACAAGGAGCCGCCCCATGCAGATTGCCGTCCTCTACCTCTCCACCGCCGCGATCTTCCTGATCCTCGACGCGATCATGCTGACCCTCGTGATGAAGCCGCTCTTCTCGCGCCATATCGGCCCGCTGATGCTGGAGAACATCCGCGCGCTTCCGGCGGCGGCCTTCTACCTCGCCTATGTGGCGGGGCTTCTCTACCTCGTCTCCCTCCCCGCGCTGCGGACGGGGGCGCCGGTGCTGATCCCGGCGGCGATCATCGGGGCCATGGCCTATGGCACCTATGAATTCACCTCCTATGCCATCATGAAGGATTGGCACTGGCAGATGGTGGCGACCGACACGCTCTGGGGCACGGTGCTGACGGCGCTGTCGGCCTGGGGCGGGGTGGCGATCACGCGGGCGGTTGTGGGGTAAGTTTGGGTTAACCACTGGCAAATCGGGCGTGCGCGGCGTATGCACGGGCTGCTGCACTGGCCGTCTGCACCGGCTGTGGCACGGGGTTTGAAGGGGGCAAGGCACATGATCCTTTACGGCATTCCGACCTGCGATACCTGCAAGAAGGCGCAGAAGGCGCTGCAGGCGGCGGGCCATGAGGTGACCTTCCGCGATGTGCGGGCACAGCCGTTGAGCGATGCGGAAATTGCTGAAATCGTTACGGAATTCGGCGACCGGGTGATCAACCGATCCTCCACCACCTACCGCGCCTTCAACGATTTCCTGAAAGCGTCGGAGCCAGAGGCGCAGATCGCCGCCCAGCCCACGGTGATGAAACGCCCCATCCTTCGCAACGGGGCGGAGTGGCACCTCGGCTGGGACGATGCGGTGCAGGCAAAGCTGCTTTAGGGCAAAAGGCCCGCTGAAGCGGGCCCTTTGATTTCAATGGCTTGCGGGATCAGAGAAGTTTCAGGTCGGAAGCCGAGGCCCGCCCGTCGCGGCCGGACTGCAATTCGTAACCGATCTTCTGGTTGTCGTTCAGCCCCTTGAGCCCGGCCCGTTCCACCGCCGAAATATGGACGAAAACATCCTTGCCGCCATCATCCGGGGCGATGAAGCCATAGCCCTTTGTCGTGTTGAACCATTTAACGGTGCCGGTCGGCATTCCGCTTCTCCATTTCAAAACCCCCTGCGGCGGAATTGCCGTCAGGCCGTGCGCCCATGTCTTCCTAGGTCCGGCCTGTGCGTTGCAGGAGGCGGTCGAAAGTCTGTCGTCACTGGGAAAATCATGCCAAAGCGCATTATAAAATCAACCCCCCTTGCGACCGGCAGGGGCGGGCCGCAACCCAATGAAACAAGGGGATAATTGTCCCGCGGGCGGTTTGTGGCCCCTCGCGCGAATCAGGCGGGCAAGGGAAAAAGCCACCCTTGGGCAGCTTTTTCCCCAAGGGTCAGCGCATGTCGGGCGGCAGGGCGGCGGCGGCCATTTCCTGCACGATCGCGTCAAGCGACATGGTCTCGGTCCGCGTCTCGCCCAGGCGGCGGACGGAAACCGTGCGTTCTTCCACCTCCTTCATCCCGATGGCAAGGATGACCGGCACCTTGCCCACGGAATGTTCGCGCACCTTGTAGTTGATCTTTTCGTTGCGCATGTCCGCCTCGGCCCGCACCCCGGCAAGGGTCAGCGCCGTCACCACCTCTTCGACGAAGGGATCGGCATCCGACACGATGGAGGCGACGACCACCTGCCGCGGGGCGAGCCAGAAGGGCAGTTTCCCGGCGTGGTTTTCGATCAGGATGCCGATGAAGCGTTCGAAGGAGCCAAGGCAGGCGCGGTGCAGCATGAATGGGCGGTGCTTGGCCCCATCCTCGCCGATATAGCTGGCATCCAGACGCTCCGGCAGGTTCGGGTCGAGTTGCAGGGTGCCGCATTGCCAGTCGCGGCCGATGGCGTCGGTCAGCACGAATTCCAGCTTCGGCGCATAGAAGGCGCCTTCGCCGGGGAAGAGTTCATAGGGGTATCCGGCGGCCATGCAGGCATTGGCGAGTGCCGCTTCCATCTTGTCCCAGATCTCGTCAGACCCCACGCGCTTTTCCGGGCGGGTGGACAGCTTCACGCGCCATTTGTCGAAGCCGAGGTCGGAATAGATCTTCGCCAGAAATTCGATGAATTTCTTCGATTCCGCTTCCACCTGATCCAGCGTGCAGAAGATATGCGCGTCATCCTGCGTGAAGCCGCGCACCCGCATGATCCCATGCAGCGCGCCGGACGGTTCATAGCGCGCGCAGGAGCCGAATTCGGCCATGCGGATCGGCAGGTCGCGATAGGATTTCAGGCCCACGTTGAAGATCTGCACATGGCAGGGGCAGTTCATGGGTTTCAGCGCATTGACGACCTTTTCGCGCGCGCCTTCTTCGTCCACTTCCACGATGAACATGTTCTCGCGGTAGTTTTCCCAATGGCCCGAGGCTTCCCACAGCTTGCGGTTCACCACCTGCGGCGTGTTCACCTCCACATAGCCATCGCGGCGCTGCTGGCGGCGCATGTAATCCTGCAGCGTGGTGTAGATGGTCCAGCCGTTCGGGTGCCAGAAGACCTGACCGGGCGCCTCTTCCTGCATGTGGAAGAGGCCCATCTCGCGGCCCAGCTTGCGGTGGTCGCGTTTGGCTGCTTCCTCCAGCATGGTCATATGGGCCTTCAGATCGTCGCGGTTCTTGAAGGCCACGCCATAGATGCGCTGCAGCATGGGGCGCGTGCTGTCGCCCAGCCAATAGGCCCCCGCCACATGCGTCAGCTTGAAGGCATCCGCCGGAACCTGCCCCGTATGCTGGAAATGCGGGCCACGGCAGAGGTCCTGCCAGTCGCCATGCCAATACATCCGCAGGTCCTGATCCTCGGGGATCTTGTGGACCAGTTCCACCTTGTAGGGCTCGCCCCGGCTTTCGTAATAGGCCAGCGCGTCGGCGCGGGCCCAGATTTCCGTCCGCACGGGATCGCGGGCGTTGATGATCTGCTTCATCTTGGCCTCGATCTGGCCAAGGTCATCGGGCGTGAAGGGCTCCGCCCGGTCGAAATCGTAGAACCAGCCGTAATCGCGGACGGGGCCGATGGTCACCTTCACATCGGGCCAGATCTCCTGCACCG
This sequence comes from Paragemmobacter kunshanensis, assembly GCF_011059185.1. GTDB lineage: Bacteria > Pseudomonadota > Alphaproteobacteria > Rhodobacterales > Rhodobacteraceae > Paragemmobacter > Paragemmobacter kunshanensis. Next base: position 56,762 of record NZ_JAALFE010000002.1, read on the forward strand.
CGCGGGCCATGATGTGGGCGAGGTCGTGCCGGATCAGTTCCAGCGCGGGCCCGTCATCCTTCATCGTGTTGATGGAGATGCGGGCGTCACCATGGATCGGCCATTGCAGATCCCAGTGCTGGCCATCGACCATGGCCGAGATCGCGGCCTTGGCCAGCGACGGCGCTATGGCCTGTGCCACCTGCGCAGGCGTCACGCCCGCGTCGAACACGCGGATATTGCCATCGGGGAATGTCAGGGAAATCTGGGCCATGTCTCGGCTCCCTCGTCGGTTTGGCGCCCACGGAACGCCCGGTTGCGGGTTATGTGCCGCTTTCCTGCGCGGGGGCGGGGGGAATGTCAACGCCTGCCGCGCGGCTGTGGCATCCGGGCGCGGGCTTCGCTATGCCTTCTGCAAAGAAGGAGGCCGGGATGAGCGCATTTCTGACCACGCCACAGGGCCGCCGCATCGCCTATGTGCAGACTGCGGGGCAGGGCCCCGGGGTGGTGTTTCTGGGCGGGTTCATGTCTGACATGACGGGAACCAAGGCGATCCATTTGCAGGATTGGGCCGAACGGCGGGGCCGTGCCTTCCTGCGGCTGGATTATTCCGGCCATGGGCAATCTTCCGGCGCTTTCGAGGACGGCTGCATCGGCGACTGGGTCGAGGATGCGATGGCCGTGATCGAGGCGCGGACCGAAGGGCCGCAGGTTCTTGTCGGCTCATCCATGGGGGGCTGGATCGCCCTGCAGATCGCCCGCGCCTGGCCTGCCCGGGTGAAAGGGCTGGTCGGCATCGCCGCCGCGCCGGATTTCACCGAAGACAGCATGTGGGCGGGGTTCTCTGCCGCGCAGCGGCAGGCCCTCATGGAACAGGGCCGGATCGTGATCCCTTCGGACTATTCCGAAGGCGGCTACCCGATCACCCGCCGCCTGATCGAAGAGGGCCGCCAGCGCCTTGTCCTGCGCGCGCCCCTGCCGCTGCCCTTTCCGGTGCGCCTGCTTCAGGGCACGGCGGATACCGACGTGCCGCCCGCCGTGGCGTTGCGCCTGATGGACCATGCCGATTGCGCCGATCTGCGCCTGACGCTGGTCAAGGGGGCCGATCACCGCTTTTCAACGCCCGCCTGCCTTGCCATGATCGCCGCAGCGGTGGAAGAGGTGAGTGTCTGATGCGTGCATTCGGAAAAGGGCTGGGTCGGCTGCTGGCGGCCCTGCTCGTCCTGGGGCTCGGGCTCTGGTTCGGGGTGCCGCGCACGGGAATTGACCGCAGCATCGACTTTTCCGAAGCGAACATTCCCGCCGATGTCGAAGCCTGGATCACCGGGAAGGAACAGCAGTTTTCCGACATCCGCCCCGGCGATGGCAAGCGGATCCTCTGGGCCGGGGAAAAGGGGCGAAAGACGCCGCTTTCCATCGTCTATGTCCATGGCTTTTCCGGCAGCCCCGCCGAAGTCCGCCCCGTCCCGGACGAGGTGGCGCGGGCGCTTGGCGCGAACCTCTTCTTCACCCGCCTTGCCGGGCATGGCCGTGATGGCGCCGCCATGGCCGAGGCCAGCGCCGAGGACTGGCTTTTCGACATGGCCGAGGCGATGGCCATCGGGCGCCGTCTGGGGGACCGGGTCATCGTCATCGGCACCTCGACCGGGGGCACGCTTGCCGCATTGGCGGCGGGCGATCCGCAACTGAACGAAGGGCTGGCGGGAACGGTGCTGGTCTCGCCCAATTTCGGCCTGCATGCGCCCGCGCAGTGGCTGCTCGATGCGCCCTTCATCGAAAGCTGGGGGGACATGGTCGCGGGCGAGACGCGCGCCTTCACCCCGCTGAACGCCGATCACGCCCGCCACTGGACGACGGAATATCCGACCGCAGCACTCTATCCCATGGCGCGGCTGATCCGGGCCGCCCGCGCGGCCGATCACGGGCAGGCCCGAACGCCTGCATTGTTCCTTTACGCCCCCGCCGATCACGTGATCGACCCGGCCCGCATTCCCCCCGTCATCGCCGCCTGGGGCGGCCCCACCCAGGTGGAAAGGCGCGAGATGCAGGGCGATGACGATCCCTATGCCCATGTCATCGCGGGCGACATCCTGTCGCCCGGCCAGACGGAAGAGACCATCCGTATCATCACCGATTGGGCGCGCGGGCTGTGAACGAACCCCTGCTCCTGATCCCCGGGCTTCTCTGCGACGCGCGCATCTTCCTGCCGCAGATCGTGCATCTGGGCGCGCGGCAGCCGCTGCATATCGCCCTGCCCGCCAAGGGGGAAACGGTCGAACAGATGTCCGAGGCGATCCTCGCCTCGGCCCCGCCCCGCTTTGCCCTGATCGGCCACGGCCTTGGCGGTGATGTGGCGCTGGATATCCTGCGCCGCGACAATGGCCGGGTCAGCCGGGCCGTCCTGATCGCGACCGATCCGCTGGCCGAACCCCCGGCCACCGCCGCCGCGCGCGAGGCGCGCCTTGTCGCGGCAAAGGCCGGGCGGCTGAAAGAGGTGGTCCGCCAGGAATTCCCCGAAAGCGCCTTCGCCCCCAGCGAATGGCGGGCCGAAATCATGGATCTTTTGCAGGACATGGCCCTGTCCTTGGGCGAAGGCGTCTTCCTGCGCCAGACGCGCGCCCTGCAGCGCCGCCCGGATCAGCAAAAGACGCTGCGCCGGGCCAATCTGCCGCTCCTTTTCATCGCCGGGGCGCAGGACAGCATCGTTCCGCTGCGGCGGCAGGACTTTGCCGCGCAGCTTGCCCCGCATGGCAAGTTGCATGTCGTCGAAGGGGCGGGCCACCTGCCCATGCTGGAACAGCCCGAAGCCGTCAGCGCCGCGATCGCGGCCTTTCTGGACGGCCCGATGATGCTGCGCCCTACTGCGAGGAAGCCAGGCTGATCTTGGCCTTCTTCGGCTTGGGGGCGGCGGCATTCGCGTCGATGAAGTTCAGAACAAGGGGGCGGATGTTCAGACGCCAGCTTTTCCCCGCGAAGATGCCGTAATGGCCCGCGCCCGGTTCCAGATGGCTGGCCTTCTTGTCGTCCGGCAGACCGGTCAGCAGCTTCAGCGCGGCCACGCATTGGCCCGGGGCGCTGATATCGTCATTCGCGCCTTCGACCGTCTTCACCGCGATCTGGCTGATCGCGCCGATATCCACCTTCTTGCCGTTCACGCGGAATTCGTTCCGCGCGATCTCGCGGTTCTTGAAGATGCGTTCGACGGTGGAAAGGTAGAATTCCGCCGTCATGTCCATCACGGCCAGATATTCGTCATAAAAGCGGTTATGGGCATCGTGATCCGACGCCTCGCCGCGCGCCACGCGCATGATCTGTTCGGCAAAGGCCTTGGAATGGCGTTCTGCATTCATCGACATGAAGCTTTGCAGTTGCAAAAGCCCCGGATAGACCAGCCGCCCCGCACCCTTGTACTTGAACCCCACGCGCTGGATTGCGGTCTGTTCCAGCTGGCCCATGGTCACCCGGCGGCCGAAATCCGTCACCTCGGTCGCGGCGGCATCCGGGTCGATCGGCCCGCCGATCAGCGTCAGGCTGCGGGGCTGTGCATCGGGATCCTCGGCCGCCAGATAGGCGGCGGCGGCGAGTGTCAGCGGCGCGGGCTGGCAGATGGCGATCACATTCACATCCGAACCCAGCGCGCGCATGAATTCGACCAGGTAAAGCGTGTAATCCTCGACGTCGAACTTGCCCGCCGAAACGGGAATGTCGCGCGCATTGTGCCAGTCGGTGACATAGACATCCGCATCCGGCAGCAGCGAGGCGACGGTCGAACGCAGCAGCGTCGCGTAATGGCCCGACATCGGCGCCACCAGCAGGATCTTGCGCGCCATCGGGGCGCGGCGGCGCACGAAGAACTGCACCAGATTGCCGAAGGGCTTTTCCACAACGGTCTTCACATCGACCAGATGGTCGGTGCCATCCGGCCCCACGATGGACCGGATGCCCCAGTCGGGCTTTGCCACCATGCGCCCGAAGGTCCGCTCCGTCACCTCGCCCCAGGCGGCCATCAGGGGCAGCACCGGGTTCATCGACAAGGCGAAGGCCGGATAAGAGGCCATCGCCCGCGCCGTCGCACCCAGCCACTCATTCGTGTTGCGGGCGGTCTCCATCAGGTCGTAGGTGTACATGTACCGCAAGTGCGTCTCCTTGTCCGGGTGGGCCAATACCGGCATTCACAGCTTTCCCCCCCGGACCGGCGGCGATATGCTGCATAGCGGCGAGGATAGGGGGGAAATATTCGCATGACAACGGAAGAGAACGACGCAGGCGAACGGCTCGTTAGGCTTAACGAGAATCTCGCCAAGGTCGAGGAGTTGTCACAGCGCCTCGTGGCCGCGCTGGCCAGGCGCAAGCAGGTGGACAATTCCCTGCATGGCCCGGCCCCCGATGTCTACATGAAGGCCGCCGCCGCCTATCTGGCCGAGATGATGCAGAATCCGGCCAAGATACTGGAACACCAGATCAATTACTGGGGCAAAAGCCTGAAGCACTATGTCGAGGCGCAGCAGGTTCTGGCGAAGGGCGAATTGAAGGCCCCACCCGATGCCACCCCGCAGGACCGGCGCTTTGCCAATCCCCTCTGGCAGACCCATCCCTTCTTCAACTACCTCAAGCAGCAATATCTGATGAACGCCGAGGCCGTCACCGAAGCGGTGGGCGACATGGAATCGCTGGATCCGGCCGACAAGCGCCGCGTGGAATATTTCACCCGGCAGATCGTCGACATGTTCTCGCCGACCAATTTCCTGGGCACGAATCCCGATGCGCTGGAGCGCGCGGTGGAAACCGATGGCGAAAGCCTGGTGAAGGGTCTTGAAAACCTCGTCCATGACATCGAGTCGAATTCGGGCGATCTGGTGGTGACCCTTGCCAACCGCGAGGCGTTCAAGGTGGGCGAGAACCTTGCCACCTCGCCCGGCGCGGTGGTCTATCGCAACCGCATGTTCGAACTGATCCAGTACACGCCCACCACGGAAAAGGTCTATCAGACGCCGCTGCTGATCTTTCCGCCCTGGATCAACAAGTTCTACATCCTTGACATGAAACCCGCCAACAGCCTGATCAAATGGGTTGTCGAACAGGGCTTCACGGTCTTTGTCGTCAGCTGGGTCAACCCCGATCACAGCTATCGCGACATCGGCATGGATGACTATATCCGCGACGGCTATCTGCGCGCCATGGCCGAGGTGCGGCGCATCACCGGCGAAAAGCAGATCAACTGCGTGGGCTATTGCATCGCGGGAACCACGCTTTCGCTGACGCTTGCGCATCTGCAGAAGGCGGGGGATCAATCCGTCCGCTCGGCCACACTGTTCACGACGCTGACCGATTTCTCCGATCCCGGCGAGGTTGGGGTCTTCCTGAACGACGATTTCGTCGATGGCATCGAACGCCAGTCCGAACAGGACGGGATCCTGTCGCGCTTCTTCATGTCGCGCACCTTCAGCTTCCTGCGGTCGAACGACCTGATCTATCAGCCCGCCATCAAGAGCTACATGATGGGCGAGGCCCCGCCCGCCTTCGACCTGCTCTATTGGAATGGCGATGGCACGAACCTGCCCGCGAAGATGGCGGTCGAATACCTGCGTGGCCTGTGCCAGAGCGACCGCTTCGCAACCACGGGCTTTCCCGTCTTCGGCCATCCGGTCACGCTGGCCGATGTCCAGCTGCCGCTTTGCGCCATCGCCTGCGAGACCGATCACATCGCGCATTGGCGGGGCAGCTTCAACGGCGTGAAACAGATGGGATCGAAGGACAAGACCTTCATCCTGTCGGAAAGCGGCCATATCGCGGGCATCATCAACCCGCCCTCCAAGGGGAAATACGGCCATTACACCAGCGACGCGCCGCTGGAAGGCGCCCCCGAAGACTGGAAAGCCAATGCCACCTATCATCAGGGCAGCTGGTGGCCGCGCTGGGGCGAATGGCTGGCGGGCCGGTCCGGCAAGAAGATCAAGGCGCGGATCCCCGGCGATTCGGGGGCAGAGATCCTGGCCCCGGCACCGGGCACCTATGTGGTCGCCACGCCAAGTGGCTGATCCCGCGCGCAATTCCCGGTTGCGCGCGCCATTCCGCCATCGCAATGCTGCATTGCAGAAAAATACTTGAAATGCTGCGGTGCAGCATGTATATCCTGCTCATCAGGAAACGGGCCAACACCCGGAACGCCAGGAGCAAATGAAATGACCAAGACCCCCGACTTCACCAAAGTCATGCAGGACATGATGGCTTCGTTCCCGGTCGACTCGTCGGCCCTCCAGAACGCCTTCAAGACTCAGGCCGCGATGGGCGAGAAGCTGTCGAAAGTGGCCCTCGAAGCCGCCGAGAAATCGACCGAGATCACCGCCAAGTGGACGAAAGACACCATCGCCAAGCTGGGCGACGTGTCCAAGGCCAAGACCGAGCCGACCGACTACACCAAATCGGTGACGGATTTCGCTTCGGCCGCTGCCGAAATGGCCGCCGAAAACATGGCCGCCTTTGCCGAAGTGGCGAAGAAGGTCCAGATGGAAACGGTCGAGCTGATGCTGGCCGCCGGCAAGGACTTCTCGGAAGACGCGACCGCCGCCGTCAAGAAAGCCACCGCGGAAGTGACCTCGGTCGCCAAGAAGGCCGCTGCAGCCGCGAAGTAATCCGCAAGGATCGCGCGCCGTTCGTACTCCTCCCTGTCGGACAGGCGCCATTGGGCGGGCTTCATGCCCGCCCTTTCTTTTTGAAAATCCCTGTCCTAAGCTTCTCTGCGATGCAGCCAATGCAACTGCAAAAGACCAGGGGAGGGGGCCAGATGGCCGATACCGAAAAGCCGCTGCTGATCAAGCGCTATGCCAGCCGCCGCCTCTACAATACCGAGACATCGGATTACGTCACGCTCGAGGATATCGCAGGCTTCATCCGCGCCGGGCGCGAGGTGCAGATAGTCGATCTGAAATCCGGCGATGACCTGACGCGCCAATACCTGCTGCAGATCGTGGCCGAACATGAATCCAAGGGCGAGAATGTCCTGCCGATCAATGTGCTGACCGATCTCGTCCGCTCCTACACGACCGAGATGCAATCCGTGGTGCCGCAATTCCTCGCCGCGTCGTTCGAGATGCTGCGCGATGGACAGTCCAAGATGATGGAAAACCTGCAGGCCTTCCCCAATCCGATGGCCGCCATGCCCGGCTTCGATGCCATGCGCAAGCAGCAGGAAGTCTTCATGCAGGCCTTCATGGGCGGCCTTCCCGGATGGGGTGGCTCCGGTCCGGCCCCCAAGGAGGACAGCGCATCGGACAGCGCCTCCAAGGATGACGAACTGGCCCAGATCAAGAAGCAGCTGGCCGAGCTTCAGAAGAAGCTTTCCAGACTCTGACGGAGCAGGGGGCGCGGCCCATGTCGGAAAGTCAGGGTCGCGTCACGCTCTGGGGGATCGAGGTCTTCCTCGCCGCCGCCGAGGAAGGCGCGATATCGGCCGCCGCGCGCAGGCTTGGCGTCAGCCCCTCGGCGGTGAGCCAGCAGCTGGCCTCGCTCGAGGCGGCGCTGGGGGCGGCTCTTCTGGATCGCGGCGCGCGCCCGATGATGACCACGCCCGCAGGCACCATGTTCCGCCGCCACGCCCAGGTGATCCTGAACGCCGAAGCCGAGGCGCGGGCCGAGCTTGCCCTTGCGGACCTGTCCGGTCTGACCACCCTTCGCCTGGGGATGATCGAGGATCTCGATGCCGAAGTGACGCCGCAACTGCTGGCGGAACTGGCGCGCGAACTCAAGGGCTGCCGTTTCCTGCTTGAAACCGGGGCCAGCCATCATCTGCTGGAACAACTGTCGAACCGCGCGCTGGACATGGTCGTGGCCGCCGATGCGCCGCTTGATGCGCCGGAAGGCTGGCGAGAGGTGCATCCCCTGCTGGCCGAACCCTTTCTGGCCGTAGCGCCAAGGGGCGGCGATCCGGCCAGCCTTCCCTTGATCCAGTATACCACACGCCACCTGATGGGCCGTCAGATCGCGGCACATCTGGCGCGGCAGAATATCCGCGTCGGCGCGCGCTTCGAACTGGACAGCTATACGCCGATCCTCGCCATGGTCGCTGCGGGCGCAGGCTGGACGATCCTGACGCCGCTCGCCCTGCATCACGCCGCGCGGTTTCGCGATGCCGTGGACCTGCGGCCCTTGCCCTTTGAGCCGCTGGGGCGCAGCCTGTCGCTTCAGGCCCGGGCCGGGGTGCTGCGCGACATGCCGGGCGAGGTGGCTGTCCGCCTGCGCCGGCTGCTGGACCGGCAGGTCGTCCAACCGACCCGCACGCGCTGGCCCTGGCTGGGCGATACATTGCGCATGTTGTGAGGGCGAAGATTTTTCATCCGAAAAATCTTCCCACCCGAAAATTCTTCGCAGAAGAATTTTCACGACCTTCCAAAGGAAGGTCGCTCCGGAAGAATTTTCGACTGAAAATTCTTCTGCCTCAGCCCATGATCTCGCGCGCGGCTTCGGTCAGGGCGCTGGCGATATAGTCCAGCTCCGGTCCGGTCAGCCGGGCGGGAAGGCGCACGTCGCAGGCACGCATCAGCATGGCCCGCGTGCGGGGCAGGTCCGGCACGTCGCCAAGGAATTGCCAGTTCCAATAGGCGCGGGCATTTCCTTCGGACAGGCCAAAGACCTGCACGGACACACCGCGCCGTTTCGCGGCCTTCTGGAAGGCAAGTGCCTGCTCATCGCTCCAATCGCCCTTCAGGTTGAACTGGATCGAATCGGGCGCGCGGCTCTCCTGCGGCAGGGCAGGGGGCACCTCCAGCAGGCCGCAGGCGTTCAGGCGGTCCGCCACCCAGTCGTGGTTTGCCCGCCCCTGGGCCACACGCCGCGCCACTTCGGGCAGTTGCGGGCGGATCACCGCCGCCGACAGGTTCTGCATGCGCAGATTGTAGAGCGGCAGGCGGTTCTGCCAATGCGCGCAGGAATTGGACAGGCCGGGATGTTTCTTCCAGTTTTCTTCATAGGCGCCGGACATGATGATCGCGCGGGCGGCAAGCTCGGGATCATCGGTCACCATGATCCCGCCTTCGCCCGCGTTCACCAGCTTGTAGGACTGGAAGCTGAAGCATCCCACCTTGCCGATGGTGCCGATGTTGCGCCCGTTCCATGTGGTGCCAAGCGAATGGGCCGCATCCTCGATCACCGGGATGCCGCGCGCATCCGCAAGCGCCATGATCGCGTCCATGTCCGAGGTATGGCCGCGCATATGGCTGATCATCACGGCGCTTGCGTCGGCGAGTTTGGCTTCGAAATCCGCCATGTCCACGCGGTAGTTCTCGCCCACTTCCACCAGCACGGGGATGCAATCGGCATGGACGATCGACGACGGCACGGCGGCGAAGGTGAAGGCCGGGATCAGGACCCTGGCTCCGCGCGGCAGATCCAGCGCCTTGAGCGACAGGAACAGCGCCGCCGAACAGGAGGAGACGGCAAGTGCATAGCGCGACCCCAGCAATGCGGCGAATTCGCTTTCCAGCAGGGCAACGGGCGCGCCTTCGGGCGCGGTGTAGCGGAACAGGTCACCGCTGGCGAGAAGGCGGTCAATCTCGGCCCGCGCGGCCTCGGGGATTGCTTCGGCGTCATAGACATTGGGGGCGAGCGTCTGTCCGTCCGGGGCCATGCCTGCACCTTTTCTGAAACTCTTCTTCGCCTTTTCTGTAATAGGGGGGGCGTCACATTTCCAGTGACAAGTTCAAGACAGGGGTCTTTTCCCTGCGTCACGGGGCGAGAAACCGCCGAGATTCCGGGTCAGAGCCCCAGCCTGTCGCGCATGGAATACCAGGTCATGGCCAGCACCAGCATGGGCCAGCGCAGGGCCGCCCCGCCGGGAAACCGCGGCGTAGGAAGCTTCGACATCACGTCAAAGCGTTCGGCCTGCCCGGCCACGGCTTCGGCCAGGATGCGCCCCGCCAGCGTGGCCAGCGCCACGCCGTGCCCCGAATAGCCCGAGGCCGACAGCACATTGGGCGCCACGCGCAGGAAACAGGGGTTGCGCGTCATGGTGATGGCCAGCGTGCCGCCCCAGGCATGATCGATCTTCACGTCGCGCAGGCCGGGATAGATTTCCAGCATCGGCTTGCGCACCGTCTTCACGATATCGGGGAAGCGATAGCCATAGCTTTCGCCGCCCCCGAAAAGCAGGCGGTTGTCCTCCGACAGGCGCCAATAGTTCACGACGAATTTCGTGTCTGCCACGGCGACGGGTTCGGCCAGAACCTCGCGCGCGCGGTCCCCCAAGGGTTCGGTCGCCACGATGAAGTTGTTGATCGGCATGACGCGGGCGGCCACCTGCGGTTCCAGCGATCCCATATAGCCGTTGCAGGCAAGGATCAGGTGGTCGCAGGTCACTTGGCCTTGCGCCGTCGCCACCACGGGCTGTGCGCCGTGGGTGATCTTCGTCACCTCGGACCGTTCATGGATCACCGCCCCCGCCCCCTGCGCCGCGCGGGCAAGGCCGATGGCGTAGTTCAACGGATGCACATGCCCCGCGCCTCGGTCCAACTCCCCCCCGGCAAAGACGCCCGAGGGAATGAGGCGGGCGATCTGGTCCTTCGACAGCGCCTCAAGCTGATCATAGCCATAGTCGCGGCGGAGTTTGTCGGCATAGGCGGCGGCGTGCTTTACCTCACCCGCCGACCAGCAGGCATGGGCAATGCCGGGGTAAAAGCGCACGGGCATGTCATGCTGCGCGATCAGACCGCGCACCATGTCCTTCGCCTCTTGCGCCAATCCCCACAGCTTGCGCGCGTCGTCCAGACCGACCGCTGCTTCCAGCGCGTCCTGATCCAGCCGCTGCCCGCTGCCCACTTGCCCGCCATTGCGGCCCGATGCGCCGAAGCCCACGCGATGCGCCTCAAGCACGATGACCTTCAGCCCGCGTTCTGCCAGATGCAGTGCGGCAGACAGGCCGGTATAGCCAGCCCCGACGATGCAGACATCGGCCCGCACCGCCCCCTGAAGCGGGGGCAGGGCGGGGAAGTCCGCGCGTGTGGCGGCGTACCAGGACGGGGGATATTCCCCCGCCCGGTCATTTGCGTGCAGCAGGTTCATGGGCCGTCACACGTTCAGCAGAAGATGCTCGCGCTCCCACGGGCTGATGACCTGAAGGAACTCCTTGTATTCGTTCCGCTTCACAGAGTCATAGACATTGCAGAACTCCACACCCAGCACCTCGCGCAGCGCGCCATCCTCTTCCAGCAGGTCAAGCGCGTCACCCAGATTGTAGGGCAGGTCCGTCTCCATGTTATAGGCATCCTCGGTGCATTCCGCGCGCGGCATCTTGCCCGCCTTCAGGCCGAGATAGCCACAGGCAAGGCTGGCCGCGATGCCCAGATAGGGGTTGCAATCCATGCCCGCCAGACGGTTTTCCAGCCGCCGCGCCTCGGGCCCGGAGATCGGCACGCGAAGGCCCGTGGTGCGGTTGTCGCGGCCCCATTCCAGATTGATGGGCGCGGCAAAGTCGGGGACATAGCGGCGATAGCTGTTGACGTAGGGCGCCAGCAGCGCCACGGCTGCGGGCAGATGGGTCTGCATGCCGGCGATGAAATGCAGGAACTCTGCGGTCTCGCCGCCCTTCCTGTCGGAAAAGATGTTCTTGCCCGTCTTCATGTCCACCACCGAATGGTGGATATGCATGGCGCTGCCGGGTTCGCCCTCGATGGGCTTGGCCATGAAGGTGGCGAAACAGTCATGCCGCAGCGCCGCCTCGCGGATCAGCCGCTTGAAGAAGAAGATCTCGTCGGCCAGCGCCACGGGGTCGCCATGGGCGAGGTTGATCTCGATCTGCCCGGCCCCACCTTCCTGCAGGATGCCGTCGATCTCGAATCCCTGCGCCTCGGCGAAATCGTAGATGTCGTCGATGACCTTGCCGTATTCGTCAACGGCACTCATCGAATAGGCCTGCTTGCCCGCCGCCCGGCGGCCGGACCGGCCCATCGGCGGGATGATCGGCATGTTCGGGTCGATATTGCGCGCGACAAGGAAGAATTCCATCTCGGGCGCGACGATGGGGTTCCAGCCTTCGGCGTTGTAAAGCTGCACGATCCGCTTCAGCACATTGCGGGGTGCGGTGGGCACGGGGTTTCCGGCCTGATCCTGCGCATCATGGATCACCTGCAGCGTGACATCCGCCGTCCAGGGCGCGGCGGTTGCCGTGCTGAAATCGGGGACAAGGATCATGTCGGGTTCGGTGAAGGCCCCGGTCGGGTTGTCGGCCCATTCCCCCGTGATCGTCTGCAGGAAGATGGAATTGGGCAGGAAATAGCTGGCCTGCTTGGCGAATTTCGAGGCGGGCATCGCCTTGCCCCGCGCCACGCCGGCGATGTCGGCGATGATGCATTCCACCTCGTCCACGCGGCGGCCTGCGATGAAATCGCGGGCTGCCTCGGGCAGTTTCTCGGTCCATTTGGACATGTTTAGCTCATGTTTTTGCGGTTGCCCGCGCGCCCCTTCTCAGGCACGCGGTTCCTTGAAGAAGGCGGCAATACGGCCCGCCATGGTCTTGTCCTGAATGGGCAGGTCCAGCTTGGCGGCGGCTTCGGCCATCACCTCGTCGGGAACCAGCCCCTTGCCCCGCGTCCGCATCAACCCATCGACGAATTCGGGGCGGAATTCGGGATGGGCCTGCACCGTCAAGGCGCGGTCGTCGTAAAGCAACGCCGCATTGGTGCAGAAGTCGTTGGTGGCGATCACCTTCGCGCCGGGCGGCGCCGTCACCACCTGGTCGCGATGCCAGGCGTTCAGGCGCAGCGTTTCGCCGCCGAAATCATATTCGGTCGCGCCCACGGCCCAGCCGCCGTCAAAGCGTTCGACCTTGCCACCCATGGCCTGCGCCACGATCTGATGGCCAAAGCAGATCCCCACCACAGGCACCCGCGCGGCAAAGGCATCGCGGATGAACTGCTCCAGTGGCGGGATCCAGGGGTGATCCTCATAGACGCCATGGCGCGATCCGGTGATCAGCCAGCCATCCGCCTCGGCCACCGAGGCGGGCAGCTCTCCCTCGACCACCTTCCAGGTGCGGAAGGTGAAACCATGCCCGTCCAGCAGGCGGGCAAACATGTCGGGATAATCCCCCATTTCGGGGGCAAGCGCCTCGGGGGCGAGGCCGGTCTGAAGGATGCCGATCCGCATGTTTCGCCTTTTTGTCCCTCACAAAGGTAGTGTCATGGCCCCGCCTTCGGCAAGGGGCCTGATTTTTCGCAGAAAAATCGTTGGCCCCTGCCATGCGCCCAACGAATTTTCTGCGAAAATTCAGGGCGCACGCCGTTCAGACAGTATCGAGGTAGAGTTCGACCCTCTCGCTTTCGCTCAACTCGCCGATGTAATGCAGTTCCTGCCGCTTGGTCTGGATCAGGTTCTTGATCAGTTCGGGATGGATGAAGCGCGGCACGATGGTGCTGCGTTCCAGCGCCTCGATCGCGCCTTCCCAGCTGTCGGGGATCTGGGCCAGCCCCTCCAGCGCATAGGCATTGCCGGTGATCGGCGCAGGCGGTTCCATCGCCTGGGTGATCCCGTCCAGCGCCGCGCCAAGGATGGCGGCCAGCATCAGATAGGGGTTCACATCGCCCCCCGCCACACGATGCTCGATCCGGCGGGCCGAAGGGTTCCCCGCCGGGATCCGGATCGCGCCGGTGCGGTTCTCGTATCCCCAGCAGATCGCCGTGGGCGCATGCTTGCCCGGCACCAGCCGTTCATAGCTGTTCTGATGCGGGGCAAAGATCAGCGTCGAGTCATGCATCGCGTTCAGGCAGCCCGCCACGGCAGAGCGCAGCGTCGCCGTGCCCTTGGGGCCGCCCGAGTCGAACACGTTCTTTCCGTCTTCATCGATCAGGCTGAAATGCGTGTGCAGGCCGGACCCGGAATATTCCGGATAGGGTTTTGCCATGAAGCTTGCCGCGAACCCGTGCCGCCGTGCCAGACCCTTCACCAGCATCTTGAACAGCCAGGCATCATCCGCCGCGCGCAGCGGATCGTCGCAATGCATCAGGTTCACTTCGAACTGGCCAAGGCCGGTTTCCGACGTGGTCGTGTCGGCGGGAATGTCCATCGCCTCGCAGGCATCATAAAGGTCGGTGAAAAAGCTGTCGAAGGCATCCAGCGCCCGGATCGACAGCGTCTCCGCAGCCTTGCGCCGCTTGCCCGAGCGGGGGCTGGGCGGCACCTGCAGCGTCTTGCCGCTGTCGTCGATCAGGAAGAATTCCAGCTCCATCGCCACAACGGGCGTCAGGCCGCGCTCCTTGAACTTTTCCACCACCGCGCGCAGGGCGTGGCGGGGGTCGCCCTCATAGGGCAGGCCATTCTCGCGGAACATCCAGATCGGCAAAAGCGCCGTCGGCGCCTCCAGCCAGGGCATCGGCATGAAGCCGCGCTCGGTCGGACGCAGGACGCCGTCCTGATCGCCCTGTTCAAAGACAAGCGGGCTGTCGTCGATATCCTCGCCCCAGATATCGAGGTTCAGGACAGAGAACGGGAACCGCGTCCCGTTCTTCACCACATTCTCCGCAAATCGCGCCGGAACGCGCTTGCCGCGCGCCTGACCGTTCAGGTCGACGGCGGCCACGCGGATCGTCCGCACGGCCGGATGCTTTCTCAGCCAATCCTTCATCATCACTCTTCAGGCGGGGGGGCGTTCAGCCCGGCCCCGATCCTTCCCCTGTGTTTCGATCCCCTTCCAGCCAGGCCCCATGCCCGACGCCGCATCTTCGGCGGACCCGGGCGAACACTGCCCGAGGAATTTGATCAAATCCACGCTACTATCGGATCACCTGCAGACGCAAGCGGATTCTGCCGCGCAGGTTTGATGGCAGATGGCGGTTCAGGCGGCGGTTGATCAGGCCGAAGACCCAGATCAGGAGAAGCGTCAGGCAGATGAAGTAGAAGCCCACGATGGGGTAGGGGATGAAGGGGTTGAAGGTCTTGTCGGCGAAGAAATTCGCGTAGTAAAGCGCGTCCCCCTTCTGCTGGAACGCGGGAAAGCCCGAAAAGAAGACCAGCGTCGTGGCATGGAACAGGAAGATCGCCTCGTTCGTATAGGCAGGCCAGCCAAGGCGCAGCATGGTGGGCCACAGGATGCGCCGGAACCGCGGCCATCCGGTGATCCCATAGGCATCCGCCGCCTCGACATCGCCCTTCGGAACCGATTTCAGCGCGCCGTGGAAGATCTCGGCCGAATAGGCCGCCGTATTGAGGAACAGCACGAACAGCGCCCCCGCCCAGGCGCGCGTCGTCCAGGCCGTCTCGATGGTGATGCCAAGGACGTTGATCCCCGCCTTGGGCAGAAGCACCAGCAGCTCATAGGCCAGAAAGAACTGGATGAAGAGCGGCGATCCCCGGAAGACGAAGATGAACCACTCCGCCGGCTTGCGCAGCCAGGGGTTTTGCGCGGCCTTGGCCAGGGCCAGCGCATTGGCCAGGACAAAGCCGAAGGCCAGGGCCAGCACGCCGAAATAGATGTTCCAGATCAGCCCCGATCCGATCAGCGTGAAATGCTGGCACAGCGTATAGTCGGAACGCGGCAGCAACCGCTCGCCGATCCCGATGGAGCGCAGGCCATAGGCCTGGATGGTCTCGAGGCAGGTCATCGGTTCCATCCTATGCCCCCGCCTTGCGCAATTGCTCGCCGCCCAGCGTGGCCTGCCCATGCGACAGGCGCTGCGTCAGGCCTGCCAGCACCACTTCGGACAGGCGGGTGAAGGCCAGATAGAAAACCAGCAGCCCCAGGAAATAGAACACCCGCCAGTCGCCATGCGGATAGGGGTTGTTGCCCGATGTCTTGGCACTGCCCAATTCGCGCGCCCAATAGACGATGTCCTGTATCCCCAGCAGGAACAGCAAAGGCGTCGCCTTGATCAGGATCAGCCACAGGTTCGACAGGCCCGGCAGGGCATAGACCCACATCTGCGGCACCAGAACGCGGCGGAAGACCTGGCGTGGCGTCATGCCATAGGCTTCCGCCGTTTCAAGCTGTGCGCGCGGCACGGCCTGCATCGCGCCATAAAGGACATTGGCCGCAAAGGCCCCGAAGACCAGTGCAAAGGTAAAGACGGCCAGCGCAAAGGCATAGGCCGAATGCCAGATCGCGGCCGAGCTGGCCAAGGGCACCTTGGCCGCCGCGCAGACGTTGAATTCCGTGCCGTTCCAGACCGGCTGGCCCAGATCATCGCAGACGAACAGATGCTTGGCCCATTCGATCCCCTGATCCAGCGCGATCACGAAGAACAGGAAATAGACGATATCCGGCACGCCCCGCACGGCGGCGATATATCCCCGCCCGATCAGCGACACCGGCAGAAAGGGCGACCGCGCCGCCATCGCACCGCCGAACCCGAAGGCCAGCGCCACGGGCGCGGTCACCGCCAGCAACATCAGGACCGTGGCGAATGACCAATAGAACCTGAAATGCGTCCCTGTGGTCAGGTAGCAGCTCAGCCAGCTCAGGCCGGACAATTGGCTGGGATCGGCGCAATATTCGAACATGGGAAAGGGCGGGGCGGCCCGGGGGCCGCCCCTTTCCGGATCAGAAGGTCACGGCTTCGGGGCCGAACCACTTGGTGATCATGGCGTTCAGGCTGCCATCATCCTTCATCGACTGGATCGCCGCGTTCATCTTTTCCTTCAGCTCGGTATCGGTTTCCCGCAGGCCGATGCCCACACCGCCGCCCAGCTGCACTTCATTGGCCAGCAGCACCAGTTCGCCATTCGAATCCGCGGCGATCGGGGCCAGATAGTCCTTGTCGGCGAAGACGGCATCCGCTTCGCCGTTCTTCACGGCGGCCACGGTTTCATCCGGCGTCGCGAATTCCAGCAGCGTCGCGCCCGATTCCGCCACATAGCCTGCCTGGATCGTGCCGGTCTGGGCCGCCACCACCGCGCCTTCGCCGGTATTGGCCTCGGCCGTCAGCGCCAGATAGGCCGAAGAGGCCGGGGGAATGTAGTTCTGCGAAAAGTCGATGACCTCTTCCCGCTCATCGGTGATCGACATGCCGGCCATGATCATGTCGTAGTTGCCCGATTGCAGGTTCGGGATGATCGAATCCCATGCGTTCTGCACGAATTCGCAGTTCAGCGAGGCACGCTTGCACAGTTCATTGCCAAGCTCGATCTCGTAGCCCGTCAGTTCGCCGGTGGCCTGGTCGATATAGTTGTAGGGCTCATAGGCGCCCTCGGTGCCGATCCGCACCACGTCCTGCGCCAGCGCGGCGCCCGCAGTCAGCGCCATCAGCGCGGTGGCAAGCATCATCTTTTTCATCGGTATCTCCCTCGGGTTGATGCAATCTTGTTCTTGTCCGGCGCTCAGGCCGTGGCGGAAAGGAACCCGCGCAGACGTTCGGTCTGCGGGTTTCCGAAAAGCCGGTCGGGCGGACCCTCTTCCTCGATCCTGCCCTGATGCAGGAAGATGACATGGTCCGACACATCGGCCGCAAGCCGCATGTCATGCGTGACAAGGATCATCGTGCGCCCCTCATCGGCCAGCGCCTTGATGACCTTCACCACTTCCTGCTCCAGTTCCGGGTCCAGCGCGCTGGTCGGCTCATCGAACAAAAGCGCGCGCGGCTCCATGCACAGCGCCCGCGCAATCGCGGCACGCTGCTGCTGCCCGCCCGAAAGCTGCGCGGGCCAGGCATCGCATTTCTCGACGATCCCCACCTTGGCCAGATAGGCGCGGGCCTTTTCCTCCACCTCTTTCGGATCGCGACGCAGCACCGTCACCGGGGCCTCCATCACGTTCTGCAGGATGGTCATGTGCGACCACAGGTTGAACTGCTGGAACACCATCGAAAGATTCGTGCGCATCCGCATCACCTGCGCCTTGTCGGCGGGGTGGCGGTTGTGGCCCGTCCCCTTCCAGCGCACGGCCTCGCCCTCGAACTCGATCTCGCCGTCCTGGCTTTCCTCCAGCATGTTGCAGCAGCGCAGCAGGGTGGATTTCCCCGAACCCGAAGACCCGATGAGCGAGACGACATGCCCGCGCGGCGCGACCAGATCCACCCCCTTCAGCACTTCAAGCTGGCCATAGCTCTTGTGCAGGTTGCGGATGCGGATGACAGGCGTATCGGGGCTGGGATTGGTCACGTGGCTCGTCGCACTGTTGAACTTGGTTGCCGAGTAAGGCGCATCATCCGGGGCAATGCAACGTCCTTTCGGTATAGGTCCCCCCGGATCGCCGCCGATTTGATCAGTTCGCCTTTCCGATCTGCTCAGGCGTGGGCGGAATGGGAACGGCCAGATAATCGGCCGCCGGGATCGTGACCAGGCCGCGCAGGCGCAGCGCCGCGCGATCCGCCGCCGACAGCCGCTCGATGGCCGTGGCGATGGCGTCGTGGATCGCCCCGGCATCGCGGCCCCGGGCGGTGATATAGGGCAGGGCCGGGGTGGGATCGGTCGCCCCGACCACTTTCACGCCCGAGACATCCTCGAATTCCGAAATCAGCGCCCAGGTCAGCGCGTCGATAGCGGCAAGGTCGGCCCGCCCTTCCGCCACCGCCTGAAACGAGGCGCGATGCGATCCGGTCTCCGGCCCCGGCAGAAGGCGGATGCCCTTTGCTGCCGCATGGTTGATCGGCGCCGCCCAGCCCGATTGCGACATCCCGTCGTTATAGGCGAGCCGCGCCCCGTCAAAACCCGCCAGATCTGCGCGCGGATCGTCAGCCCGCGCGATCAGGACGGATCGGTAATATCCCGGCGGGCAGCCCGCATTCCCGAAATCCGGCGTGCCCACCAGTTCCACCCGCCCATGTAGCCGAGCCCGATAGGGAAAACCGCAGGTCTGCGACAGGATCAGATCCGGATCCTCCCATTGCGGCATCAAGACCGCATCGCCCCGCCGCAACCCTTCGGGCGCCTCCAGGCCGCGCGCCGCCAGTTCGGCGCGGATCAGCGCCCAATAGCGATCCGTCGCGGCCCGCAATTCCGGGCGGTCATACATCGGCAAGGACGCGATCATCCCCGCGCGGCCCCGCGTTCGGCCCGCTGCCGCGCCAGCCCCGATTCCACATCCGTCAAGCCAAGCAGCGAGGCGACCATGCGCAGCAACCGGTCCTCTTCGGCATCGCGCACCCCATCGGCCAGCGCCACGCGCCACAGCGCCTCCATCAGCGCGGCCCGGTCTTCCAGAGCGGTGGCCGATTTCAGCGCGCGGGTGAAGCGCACCGTATCGGGGGCCACGGATTCAAGCTCTTCGGCCTCGGCCCGCAGCCTTGCCACCTCAAAGGGGCCAAGGCCGTGGCGGGCCATCAGGATGCGGTCGATCCGTTCCACCTCTTCGGCGGAATAAAGGCCATCTGTCTTTGCCACCCGCACCAGCAGCGCCGCGAGCGCCAGGCGCGCATCGGGTTCAGTCAGGCGGGCGGGTTCGGGGGCGCTCAGCGCGCGCAGGATCGCTTGCAACATGGTCAGGACATTATCATTCGCCGCGCCTGCGGCAAGACATGGCGCTTCACGCTTCGGGGATGGCGATGCGCCCGTCCGACAGGGGCACTGCCGCGCCGCGGATGCGGACGGCGCGGATCGCGCCTGCCGCCACCTCCACCGTCATCCACAGGTCCGAGGCGCGCCCCATCTCCACCCCCTGCCGCAGATGGAACCGCGTCTCGCCGTCCCGCAGCGCCCCGCTGGCCATAAGCTGCGCCGCAAGGATCGCCGTGGCGGAGCCGGTCGCCGGATCCTCCGGTATCCCCGCCGTGGGCGAAAACATCCGCGCCCGGAAATCGCAATCCGCGCCGGGGGTATAGAGATAGGCGCTGTCCACCCCCGCCGCCGCCATCACCGCATCCCAATGCGGCTGCATCGGCCCTGCCCGTGCCAGCACGTCCAGCGATGCCACCGGCACATAAAGGAACCTCGGCCCACCCTGCCAGATGCCGGGGCGATGCGCGCCAAAGCCGATCTCCCCCGCCGCCAGCCCCAGCGCATCGGCCAGCGCCCCATGCACCCGCCCCTCCGTCCCGTGCGGGATCACGGGCGCGGTGAACTCCGCTTCCGTCACGCCGCCGCGCCGCCAGACGGTGACAGGCACCAGCCCCGCCTCCTCCTCCAGCACCAGATGCGCCTCGAAATCCCCCGGTCCCGCATCCATCCCGGCCAGCAGCACCGCGCAGCCGATGGTGGGATGCCCCGCGAAGGGAATCTCCGCCGTCGGAAAGAAGATGCGCACCCGCGCCCGATGCGCCGCATTGCGCGGGGCCATCACGAAGATCGTCTCCGACAGGTTGAACTCCCGCGCGATGGTCTGCATCTGCGCCGTGGTCAACCCATCCGCCCCCAGCACCACCGCCAGCGGATTGCCCGTGAAGGGGCGCGCGGTGAAGACGTCCAGCGTGCGGAATTCAAGCATCGCCCAACCCCCCGAACAGCGCATCCAGCCGCGCGCATTCCGCCTCAACCCCATAGGGCGGATTCAGCATCCACATTCCCGATCCAACCATGCGATGCCCCTCCCGCGCAGGCGGGAAACGCACTTCATGCCGCAGCGCCCCGGGATGCGCCGCCATCAGGGCGCGCAGCATCCCCTCATGCAGGCCATCCGTCAGGATCGGATACCACAGCGCGATGATCCCCACATTCCACTTCCGCGCCACCTGGCCGATGACCTTCGGGATCGTCTGATACTCCGCCTTCACCTCATAGGAGGGGTCGATCAGCAGCATCCCCCGGCGCGGGGTGGGCGGCGTGATCGCCAGCGCCATCTCGAACCCGTCGCGCTTTTGCACATGCGCCCCCCAGGGGGCCAGCAGCGCCGCCAGCGCCGCATGTTCCTGCGGATGCAACTCCGCCAGATGCATCACATCGCCCTCGCGCAGCCCCATCGCCGCCAGCAAGGGCGATCCCGGATAGGCCCGCGGCCCATGCATCGCCCGAACCCCCGCCAGCGAACGCCGGTAGGGATGATCGGCGGGAAACCCCGCCTCCAGCCGCGCGATGCCCTGCGCCGCCTCGCCCGTCTTTTCCGCCTCGGCCCCGCCAAGGTCGTAAAGCCCGCGCCCGGAATGGGTTTCGATATAGCTGAGCGGCTTGTCCTTCTGCGTCAGATAGTCCAGCACCCATGCCAGAAGCGCGTGCTTCTGCACATCGGCCAGGTTTCCCGCGTGATAGCTGTGCTGATAGGAAAGCATTCCCCCGCCTAACCCGGAACCCCGCCGCTCTGCAACGCCCCTGCGCTGGGCGGGCATCCGAGGATCGAGATCGTCCGGCCGGACAGGCGTTTCCTGACGCAGGAAACGCGCCGGAATTTGACGCAAATTCCGGTCCCCGACCGCCGCTCTGACAGCGTTTTCTGCGTGCAGAAAACGACGCGAAATCTGCGTCAGATTTCGCCTAGACCAACCGGCTCACCTCCACCGCCGCCCGCACGAAATCGGCAAACAGCGGATGCGGCGCGAAGGGTTTCGACTTCAGCTCCGGGTGGAACTGCACGCCGATGAACCAGGGGTGATCCTTCACCTCCACGATCTCGGGCAGTCGCCCGTCGGGCGACATGCCCGAAAAGATCAGCCCGCATTTCTCCAGCTTGTCGCGATACTGGATGTCCACCTCATAGCGGTGGCGATGGCGTTCCTCGATCGTGGTCGTGCCATAGACACCGGCCACCTTCGATCCTTCCGCCAGCGTCGCCGTATAGGCCCCCAGCCGCATCGTGCCGCCCTTGTCATCGCTCAGCTTCCGCGCGACGACATGGTTGCCCTGCACCCATTCCTTCAGGTGATAGACGACCGGCGTGAACCGCTTCGCCCCGGCCTCGTGATCGAATTCCTCCGACCCGGCATTCGCCAGCCCGGCCAGATTGCGCGCGCTTTCGATCACCGCCATCTGCATTCCCAGACAGATGCCCAGATAGGGGATCTTCTTTTCGCGCGCGAATTGCGCCGCCTTGATCTTGCCTTCGGTTCCCCGCTCGCCAAACCCGCCCGGCACCAGGATCGCGTGGAAATTCTCCAGCCAGGGCGCGGGATCCTCGCGCTCGAAGATCTCGGCGTCGATCCATTGCGCCCTGACGCGCGTCCGGTTCGCCATGCCGCCATGGGTCAGCGCCTCGGCGATGGATTTGTAGGCGTCTTCCAGCTGGGTGTATTTCCCAACGATGGCCACCCGCACCTCGCCCTCGGCGTTCAGCAGGCGGTCCATCACGTCTTCCCAGCGGGCGAGGTTGGGCTTCGGCGCGGGGGTGATGCCAAAGGCATCCAGCACCGCCTGATCCAGCCCCGCCCGGTGATAGGCCAGCGGCGCCTCATAGATCGTCTTCAGGTCATAGGCGGGAATCACCGCCTCTTTCCGCACATTGCAGAACAGCGCGATCTTCTCGCGCTCCTTCTCCGGGATCGGATGCTCCGACCGGCAGACCAGCACGTCGGGCGCCAGACCGATCGACTGCAACTCCTTCACCGAATGCTGCGTGGGCTTCGTCTTCAACTCCCCACTCGCCGCCAGATAGGGCAGCAGCGTCAGATGCATCAGGATCGACTGTCCTCGCGGGCGTTCATGGATGAATTGCCGGATCGCCTCGAAGAAGGGCAGCCCTTCGATATCGCCCACCGTGCCGCCGATCTCGCACAGCATGAAATCGACCTCGTCATCGCCGATGCGAAGGAAGTCCTTGATTTCATTGGTCACATGGGGGATCACCTGAATGGTCTTGCCCAGATAGTCGCCCCGCCGCTCCTTCTCCAGCACGTTGGAATAGATGCGCCCGGACGAGATGCTGTCGGTCGTGCGCGCCGAAACCCCGGTAAACCGTTCGTAATGGCCAAGGTCCAGGTCGGTCTCCGCCCCGTCATCGGTCACGAAGACCTCGCCATGTTCGAAGGGCGACATCGTGCCGGGATCGACGTTCAGATATGGGTCCAGCTTGCGCAGCCGTACCGTATAGCCCCGCGCCTGCAACAGCGCCCCCAGCGCGGCCGAGGCCAGCCCCTTGCCAAGCGATGACACCACGCCGCCGGTGATGAAGATATAGCGCGCCATGGTCGGATCTCCCGTGATGTCATGTCCAAAGGGGCGATGTGATCCCCCTCAGGGAATCGCATCATCACGGGAGTTAAGCCTTAATCCACCTCGGCCCGGCATGCAACCGGACCGCAAGATGCAGGCCCATCCGTGGCTTTTTCGTCAATAAGTGGTGGTTATTCGCTGGCGGCGGGCGGAGTTGCCGGGGCATCCGCCGCGGGCGGCGCAAGCGGCGCATCCGCGGGAGCGGGCGGCAGCAGGTCCGATCCGGCCGGCAGGTCGCCCGCGGGCGGTGCCACCGGCGCGTCCACGCCGATCTGGTCCAGGACCGAGGCCCCCTCCGTGCCGCGCGCGGCAAGGATCGTCAGGGTCAGCGATGTCGCGATGAAGGCCGCAGCCAGCAGCCAGGTCAGTTTCTGCAGGGCCGTGGTCGCCCCCCGGCCCGACATCACGGAATTGCCGCCGCCCATGCCCAGACCACCGCCTTCGGACCGCTGCAGAAGCACGATGCCCACCAGCAGCAGCGCAAGGATCAGATGGATGGTTAGGACGACATTTTCCATGAAGGCGCTTTCCGTAACTGACGCGCCTATCTAGGCGCAAGCGGGATAGGGCGCAAGTAGGCGTGTCACCTGGCGGGCGGCCCTTCGCAGACGGCCGACAGCTTGTTGCCATCGGGATCGCGGACATAACAGGCATAGAAGGATGGCCCGAAAGGCCGCAGCCCCGGCGCGCCCTCATCCGTGCCGCCATGGGCCAGCGCCGCGCGATGGAAGGCATCCACCGCGTCGCGGCTTGCCGCCACCAGCGCGGGCATGGACCCGTTGCCCACCGTGGCTGGCCGCCCGTCGAAGGGCCGCGTCACCCAGAGACGGCAGCGCGTATCGCCCGGCGCGGCATAGCCGATCTCATCCTCCAGCGTGCGCAGGCGCGACAGCCCCAATGTCCCCATCACCGGGTCATAGAAGCGCGTCGCGCGCGCCAGGTCATTCGTGCCAAGGGTGATGTAGAGGAACATCCCCCAACCCTGCCGCCCCGCGCGCCCTGCCGCAAGGCACAAATTTCTTCGAAGAAATTTGCAAATTCGTTCAAACGAATTTGGCCCGCCTTGCGGGCGGCGCGACCATTTCCCCGTTTCCATCCCCCCCGCGCCCCGCTATAGGACGCACGGTTTCACCGGACCGGAAAAGGACATCTCCGATGGCAAACGTGGTGGTCGTGGGCGCCCAGTGGGGCGACGAGGGCAAGGGCAAGATCGTCGACTGGCTGTCGGAGCGCGCCGATATCGTCGCCCGCTTCCAGGGGGGCCACAATGCAGGCCATACCCTCGTGATCGACGGGAATGTCTACAAGCTTTCGCTCCTGCCCTCGGGCATCGTGCGCGGCGGCAAGCTTTCGGTCATCGGCAATGGTGTGGTGCTGGACCCCTGGGCGCTTCTGTCCGAGATCGAAAAGCTGCGCGGGCAGGGCGTCGATGTGACCCCCGACAACCTGCTGATCGCCGAGAATACCCCCCTGATCCTGCCCGTGCATGGGGAACTGGACCGCGCCCGCGAGAACCAGAATTCCGTCGCCAAGATCGGCACCACTGGCCGCGGCATCGGCCCGGCCTATGAAGACAAGGTCGGTCGCCGCACCGTCCGCGTGGCCGATCTGGCCGATGAGGCGACGCTGGATCTGCGCATCGGGCGGCTCCTGACCCATCACAACGCGCTCCGCGCGGGCCTCGGTCTTGATCCCATCGACGCCGTCGCGCTGAAGGCGCAACTCCTTGAGGTTGCGCCAAAGATCCTGCCCTATGCCAAACCCGTCTGGAAAGTGCTGACCGAGGCCCGCCGCGCGGGCAAGCGCATCCTCTTCGAAGGCGCGCAGGGCTCGCTCCTTGATGTGGATTTCGGCACCTACCCTTACGTCACTTCCTCGAACACGCTGGCAGGCATGGCCGCCACCGGCACCGGTCTTGGCCCCACGGCGGTGGATTTCGTCCTTGGCATCGTCAAGGCCTATACCACCCGCGTCGGCGAAGGCCCCTTCCCGACAGAGCTTTTCGACGCCGATGGCGAACGGCTGGGCGAACGCGGCCATGAATTCGGCACCGTCACGGGGCGCAAGCGCCGCTGCGGCTGGTTTGACGCGGTGCTGGTGCGCCAGACCTGCGCCACTTCGGGCGTGTCGGGCATCGCGCTGACGAAACTCGACGTGCTGGATGGGTTCGAAACCCTGCGCATCTGCACCGGCTATGAACTGGATGGCGAGAAACTGGACTATCTGCCCACCGCCGCCAATCTGCAGGCCCGAGTGACGCCGATCTACGAGGAAATGGAAGGCTGGACCGACTCCACCGCAGGCGCGCGGTCCTGGGCCGATCTGCCGGGGGCGGCGATCAAATATGTCCGCCGGATCGAGGAATTGATCCAGTGCCCGGTCGCGCTACTTTCCACATCGCCCGAACGGGACGACACGATCCTCGTGACCGATCCCTTCGCCGATTGAAAGGATCCAGATGGCGCTGCCCTACAAGACCCGGCGCAGGCTTTCGCTACTGATACTGGTGATCGGGCTGCCGCTTTACATCGCGGCGGCCCTTTTCGTGATCAGCCTGTTCGACCGCCCCCCGATCTGGCTGGAATTCGTGATCTATGTGGCGCTCGGCATTGTCTGGGCGCTGCCCTTCCGCTCCATCTTTCGCGGCGTGGGGCAGGCCGATCCCGATGACCCGGGCGAGAAGGGCCAATAGAAAAAGGCGGACCGTTCCCGGTCCGCCCTTCCCCTGGGGCCTGAGTGGCAGCTCTCGGCCCGCGATCCCTCAGCCTGCGATCTTGCGCGCCTCGGCCAGATAGGCGGATTCGTCGGACAGCGTGAACTGCCCGCGCCGCACCTTCGCAAAACGCCCGTTGCGCAGAAGCGACCCAAAGCTGCGCAGCCCGTCCTCGCGCTGATAGCTGCCCTGCGGCACGACGGCGCTCAGATGCTGCATCAGTTGCGGGCGGCTGAAATGCGACCGGCCCTCGATCCCGGCCAGATAGGCGGCGGAAGCCTCGAGGATCTGCTCAAGGCTGGTCGCCCCCACCCGCTCGACGAATTCGGCAAAGCCGCGGCTGTCGCCAAAGAGGTTGGACAGATCCTCGTCGCCGTCTTCATCCGACAGGTCCAGATCGGCCGCCGTTGCCATGCCCAACCCCCCCGTCGTCACGCGGCGCGGGCGGATCGGGGCGGTGGAAACCCCGGCCGGGGCTTGCGGTGCCGGGGCCGGACGCGGACGGTCGATGCGTTGTTCCGAAACCAGAACCAGCGGGGCAGGGCGTTCGGCCTGCGCCTCGGTTCCGCTGCTGCGGCCCGGCAGGGCGGCCTTCACGACCATGGCCAGATCATTGCGATAGCGCGCAAGGCGCGACACGGTTTCCGCCTCGCCGGTCTTGTCGCCCGTCACCTTGCGGTCCGCCACTGTGGCGGCCACGGCGGCCTTCAGATGGGCGATCGCGGATTGGCGGCGCTTGTTTTCGCTGCCCGCCATCTCGGTATCGGTCTGCTGCATCAGCCGGCCCACCGCATCATCGGCCGAGGCCCCCTCAAAGGGCTTGCGCGCATCGGCCTGGGCGGCAGGGGCAGCGGTTTCGGAAAGCTCCTCCCGATCCGCCCCACCCAGACGCAGCGCCGCCAGTTCGCGCTGCAATTCGGCCTCATCCTCGGCCGACAGCAGGGCGCCGATCGTGGCCGGTGCGGGCGATGCCGCCTCGGGCCGGGGGGCCGGGGCCTCGGCTGCGGTCTCTTCCTCGATCTCGGCAAAGGCATCGGGCGAAATGGCAGGGGCGGGCTGCGCCTCGGCGGGTTTCACCTCCAGCTCCTCGCCACGGCGGATGCGGATCACGCGGGCCCGCGCCCGCTGCAGCTTTTCGGCGGCCCCGGGGCGCAGTTCCATCCCGGCGGGCGTCTCGGCGGCGGGGGAGGGATCACCCTGTTCCGCAGGCACGCCCTCGGCGGCCTCGGGCCAGGCGCCATCGCTTTCGGGCGCGGTTTCCCCGGCCGCGGGGGCATAGCCCTCGCTTTCTTCGGCAACAGCAATCGTCCCGGATGTGGCCTCGGCTTCCGCATGCCCCAGCACCGCCCCGAGCGAGGCAAAGAGCGTCTCATCCGATTGCGCCGCTTCGGTGGGTTCGGTGCTGTCCTGCGCCTGATCCTCGGACTCGTAGGCCACGGCCACGTCGGCCATTTCCCCTGCCGCCGCATCCGCTTCGGCCACATCCGCCGCGGCGCTGTCGGGCATATCCGTCCCGTCCAGCGCGGCCCGAAGCGAATCGGCAAGCGCGGCCTCCAGATCGGCTTCGGCTTCTTCGGTCACCGGCGCGTCGGGCAGGGGGCCTGCCTGCGCCTCGTCGGCCGCTTCCATCACCGCGATGGGCGTGTCCTCGGCTGCGCCGTCCGCGATCAGGGTCTTGGCCGCCATCCCGGGGTCAGCCACATCCGCTTCGGCTTCGGCATCAAGTGCCTCGGTCAGCGCCGCGATGTCGAATTCTTCCTCGACCTCCGTCATATCGGGGGTGGGGGATGCCTCGGCTTCCTCCGGCAGGTCAGACGCGGCATCAGGTCCCGCCTCGGGCAGGAAATCGGCCAGCGCCTGTTCCACGGCCGGGTCCAGCACATCGGCATGCTGATCTTCCAGATATTCCGGGATGGCAAAGCTCAGGACGGGGGATGTCGCCGCCGCCGTCGTTTCGGCAGGCTGCGCCGCGATTTCAGAGCGCAGGCGCGACAGCCGTTCCACGACCGATTCCGCGGCGCTTTCGCTGGCAGGGGCCAGGCTGGGCCGCGCCACCTCGGCAGCGACGGTTTCGGCAGGGGCATCGGCAACAGGCGCCTGCGGGACGGGGGCTTCCTGAACGGTGGTCGCCGTCACATTGGCGGGCATCGCTGCGGCAACCGGGGCAGGGGTGGGCGCGGCAACGGCCGGCGCTGCGGCGGGCCGTGCAACCGCACCCTCCGTGCCGGATCCATCCAGATCCGTCGCCCGCAGGACAACGCCATTCTCCTGGATCTTCGCCTCGACCCGGCGCTGGATTTCGCGTTCGGCAATCTGATGCAGCATGGCGGCATCGGGCGTCGGGGGTTCCGCGCCGAAATACCTGTCCCCCGCGGCAAGGTCACGGAAGTATTCCGCGATCGCCTTCATGGTGTTGAAGGGATCGTCAAAACCCTCGAGGGTACATGAGAAGGTCCCGTAGGAGACCGTTAGTATCTTACTCGCACCATTCATCGGATGCTCGCTTTCCGCCAGTTCGATGTCCTCAATCTACCCGGCTCCTGATCGTTTTCATGGACAGATAGGGGTAATTTGAAGGATTGATTATGGCCCACGAACGCTCGACTTGCCTCAATTGGAAAGACAGTATTGCCATGAATGCCCCGATTGTCCAATCATCCGCGGGGGTAACGCTTGTCGGTGGCGGCCCTGTCACCAGGGCCGAATTCCGCATGGCAACTGCCCGCGCGCCAAGGATTCTTGCCGCCGATGCGGGGGCAGACCGGGCACTTGCGGCGGGCTATATCCCCGAAGCGGTGGTGGGCGATTTCGACTCGATCTCCGATGCCGCGCGGGCGCGGCTGGGGCCTGCGCGATTGTTCCCGATCCCGGAACAGATGACGACGGATTTCGACAAGGCCCTCCGCTCGGTCGAGGCCCCCTTCACCCTGGCGCTGGGCTTTGCGGGTGCGCGGATCGACCATGGCCTTGCGGTCTTCGCCAGCCTTGCGCGCCACGCCACGCGGCGCTGCCTCGTGATCGGGCCGCGCGATGTGGTCTTTCACGCCCCGCCCCGCCTGCGGCTTGACCTGCGGCCCGGGGATCGGCTGTCGCTCTTTCCCATGGCCCCGGTCACCGGGCGCAGCGAGGGGTTGGAATGGCCCATCGCAGGGCTGGCCTTCGCCCCAGACGGGATGATCGGCACCTCGAACCGCGTCACCGCCCGGCAGGTCCGGCTGGAATTCGACGGCCCCGGCATGCTCGTCATCCTGCCGCGCGCGCGGCTGGATGCGGCGATCAGATCGCTTCTGCCGGAAGGATGGCAGCCGCCTTCCGCTTCGCCTTCGCGCTCAGCCTCTCGCGGTGGATGACGTAAAGCCCGGATGACACGATGATCGCGATCCCCGCCCAGGTCATCGCATTGGGGAAATCGCCGAAGATCAGATAGCCCAGCGCCACCGCCGCCACGATCTCGGTATAGTGCAGCGGGGCCAGCGTCGCCGAAGGCGCGTATTTCAGCGCATAGGTCATGCACATATGGCTGACCCCGGCCCAGAACCCCACCCCGAACAGCCACAGCCAGTTCAACCCCTCGGGCATCACCGGATCAAGCTGCGCCCAGCCCGTGCCATCGAACAGGAACATCAGCGGCACCGCAATCGCGATCCCGGCAAGCGAGGTATGCAACTGCATCGTCACCGGATGCATGTAGGCCGCCATCGCCCGCGTCACCAGCATGTAGAAGGCGAAGGAAAAGGCCGTCCCCAGCGGCCAGAGCGCGACATAGCCGAAGGCCGCGATCGACGGCTGGATCACCAGCAGCGCGCCGCAGAACCCCACGGCGCTTGCCGCGATGCGGCGCGGGCCGACCTCGTCGCCAAAGATCAGGCTGCCCAAGATCAGCAGGATGAACGGCTCGACAAAGGCGATGGCCAGCGCATCCGCCACCGGCATCACCGCGATGCCCGACACGAAGGAAAAGGTCGACAGGATCAGAAAGACCGCCCGCAGGAAGACGAAACCCAGCACCCGCGGGCTCACCGCCCAGGGCAGCCCCATCCACAGCACCACGGGCAGCATCAGGGCCCCCTGCACCACGAACCGCGCCGCGGTGATCTGGCCCACCGGGATGCCGTTCTCGGCCGCCAGCTTCGATGAAACGTCCAAGAGCGGCGCCAGCATGCAGAAGCACAGCATGAGGACGATGCCGGGAAAGATGCGATCCTGTGTCATCCCCTTGGCCTAGCCGGGCCATTCCGGCCCGTCCATCCTGAAACCGACATCAGCAATTCGGCACGTTCACCGCCAGGCCGCCAAGACTGGTTTCCTTGTATTTCTCATGCATGTCGCGGCCCGTCTGGCGCATCGTCTCGATACAGACATCCAGACTGACCAGATGGATGCCATCCCCCCGCAGGGCCAGCGACGCCGCCGACACCGCCTTGATCGCGCCCAGCCCGTTCCTTTCGATGCAGGGCACCTGCACCAGGCCCTTCACCGGATCGCAGGTCATGCCCAGGTGATGCTCCAGCGCAATCTCCGCCGCGTTTTCCACCTGCTCGGGCGTGCCGCCCAGCACGGCACACAGCCCCGCCGCCGCCATCGCCGCCGCCGATCCCACCTCGGCCTGACAGCCGCATTCCGCGCCCGAGATGCTGGCATTGTGCTTCACCAGCCCGCCGATGGCCGAGGCCGTCAGCAGGAACTCCCCCACCCGGCTGGCCGATGCGCCCGGCACATGATCCAGCCAATAGCGGATCACCGCAGGCACCACCCCCGCCGCGCCATTGGTCGGTGCCGTGACAACCTGCCCGCCCGCCGCGTTCTCCTCATTCACCGCCATCGCATAAAGCGACATCCAGTCGTTGATCACATGCGGCGGCGTCATGTTCAGCCCGCGTTCAGCCATCAGCGCATCATGGATGCCCTTGGCCCGCCTGCGCACCTTCAACCCGCCGGGCAGAATGCCTTCGCCCGTCATGCCGCGGGTGATGCAGTCATTCATCACCTGCCAGATCCGCTCCATCCCGCGGTCCAGATCGGCGGCAGAGCGGAACTTCAACTCATTCGCCCGCTTCATCGCGGCGATGGACAGGCCCGATGCCTTGGCCATGGCCAGCATCTCATCCGCCTTCTCGAAGGGATAGGGGACATCCGCCCGCGCCTTGGCCTTCGATCCCCCGGCTTCCGCCAATTCCCCCGCCGTCAGCACGAAACCGCCCCCGATGGAGTAATAGGTTTCCTCCATGATCACGTCGCCCTGCGCGTCCGTGGCCTTCAGGATCATCCCGTTCGCATGGCCCGCCAGCGCCGGGCCATAGTCAAAGACCAGATCCTTGCCCGGATCAAAGGCCAGCGCGCCCATCCCCGGCACCTCGATCACCTTGCGCGCCTTGATGTCGGCCAAGGTCGCCTCGGCCTTGGCCGCGTCATAGGTGGCCGGCTCGAACCCCGCCAGACCAAGGATCGTGGCCCGGTCCGTCGCATGGCCCACGCCGGTAAAGGCCAGCGATCCATGCAGCGATGCCCGCAGCCCGTGGAAGTGGAAGGGCGAGGCGCGCATCTTCTCCAGGAACCGCGCCCCGGCGACCATCGGCCCCATCGTATGGCTGGAAGAGGGGCCGACCCCCACCTTGAACATGTCGAAGACGGAAAGGAACATCGGATTACGCCTCGGGCTGTGTGAAGAAGGCCCCGCTCAGCCCGTTCGCCGCCGCCGCGCGGATCGCGGCGGGCCGCGTCTCGCAGGCGCGGGCAATCGCCAGCAAGGCAGGGGTGTCATGTGCGGAAATGGCAAGATCCGGCGCCCAGGGAAAGGCGCGAAGCCAGCGAAGAAGCATGGAAATGTAAAGTCCCAGAATGCCCGGCTCTTCCGGCGAAAGCCAGTCCGGGCGGGTGGCCGCCATGGCATCCAGCGTCGCCAGCCGCTCCACCAGCCGCGCGCGGGCGGCCTCAGACACGATGCGGGCATGGGCCTCGCTCACCCGGTAGGGATGGATCAGGTCCATCGCCGCCGTGTGGATGCCGTTATTGACGAAGACGAACCACGACAGGAACGCCCCCCGCGCGGCCGTGCCCGGCGCCGGTGCCAGCCCATGCCGCTCGCCCAGAAAAAGAAGACAGGCCCCCGTCTCGAAGATCGTGCCCTCCGGCGTCTCCAGCGCGGGCACCAGCCCAAGGGGATGCCGCGCCAGATGGGCGGGGGATTTCAACTCGCCCGCATCGGCATCCAGAAAGACCGCCTCATAAGGCACGCCCAGTTCTTCCAGCGCCTGATGCACCACCAGATTCGCGAAATCCTGCACCCCGTAAAGCCTGTACATCCCGTCCTCCCTTGCGGCCCGCGCAGAATGCGCCGCGCCACAATGGCACGTCCTGCGGAAAGCGACATTCGGAATGCGTATTCCGCACATCTTTCCCCCGTCTTTCCCCCGGCCTTCACCATCCGTTAACCCAAGACCCCCATCCTGCGCCCATCCCACCCGCATCGGAGAAGCCATGCGCGCCGTCCTCGCCCTGCTTGCCCTCCTCACCGCCCCGGCCCCCTACCCGGCCCTCGCGCAAGAGGCGGCTGCGCCTCCCACCCTCGTCCTGCCCGCCAGCCTTCCCCCCGAAGTGGCCGAGGCGATCCTCGCCCGGCCAGATCGCTTTGCCGATCTGGCCGCCGATCTGATCCACGGCCACGGCACCGGCGGGGCCATCGCCCCCGCGGCCATCGAAACTGCCATCGCCCTTGATCGCGCCTATTTCCGCGCCCGCGCCCTGCGGCCCTTCCTGGAAGCCGATCTCGATGCCGATGGCACCCTGCAGGCCCCCGAAATCGCCGCCCGCGCCGCCACGCTTTCCACCACCGGAAGGGCACGCCTCATGCGCCAGCAGACCGATGCGGATGCCGATTCCGACGGCACGATCACCCCCGCCGAACTGTCCCGCCACGCCGAGGCCGCCGTCGCCCGCGCCTCGCGCCCGCAGGACGAGGCGCTCCTGCGCGCCGTTGCCATCTTCGATGCCAATACCGACGGGACGGCATCCCTGGCCGAGATCGCGCAGGCCATGCAGACCGTCGCGCCCGACTGACCGGCCCGCCGTCGCCCCCGCCATCTGGGCACGGAAGACCGCCCCCCCGCGGCACGCGGCAATTCGCCCTTACACGACCCGCTCGCATTGCCTATAAGGGGCACGATCCGAAGGAGGTGCCCCATGCCCGCAGAGCTTTCCCCCATCGACAAGGCGAAATTCGTCGCAGCCAAAAGGGCGACCGAATTCGTCGAAGACGGGATGAAACTCGGCCTCGGCACCGGCTCCACCTCGGCCTGGATGGTGCGCTGCCTTGCCGAACGCATCCGCGAGGAAGGGCTGCGCGTCACCGGCGTGCCCACCTCCACCCGCACGGCGGAACTCGCGGCCTCGCTCGGCGTGCCGATCTCTACGCTGGACGAGGTGAAATGGCTCGACCTCACCATCGACGGCGCGGATGAATTCGATCCCCATCTCGCGCTGATCAAGGGCGGCGGCGCGGCCCTTCTGCAGGAAAAGATCGTGGCCACCGCCTCGGACCAGATGATCGTCATCGCCGATGCCGCGAAAGAAGTTACCCAACTCGGCGCCTTCCCCCTTCCGGTCGAGGTGATCCCCTTCGGCTGGCAAACCACCAAGGCCCTGATCGAGGAAACGCTCGTCTCGCTTGACGTGATGAACCGCGATTGCACCCTGCGCATGAACGGCGACCGCCCGCTGGTGACGGATGAGGCGAATTTCATCATCGACCTGCACCTGAAGCGGATCGGCAACCCCCGCCAGCTTGCGCTGGTGCTGAACCAGATCCCCGGCGTGGTGGAAAACGGGCTCTTCATCGACATCTGCGACATCGTGGTGATCGGCCATGGCGATGGCCGCGTGACGGTGCGCGACATCAATCAGGGCACGGAAGGCGAGGATTTCGTCGAATTCGCCCCCACCGACAACATCTTCGCGGATATGGAATGACCTTCGACTACGATCTCTTCGTTATCGGTGGCGGCTCCGGCGGGGTCCGCGCGGCGCGGATCGCGGCGGCCGAAGGCGGGGCGAAGGTGGGTCTGGCCGAGGAAAGCCGCATGGGCGGCACCTGCGTCATCCGGGGTTGCGTGCCCAAGAAGCTGATGGTCTTCGCCTCGGCCTTTCCCGACCTGATCGAAGATGCCAATGCCTATGGCTGGCGCGTCAGATCCGAAGGCTTCGACTGGCCCCGCTTCCGCACCGCGCTCGAGGCCGAACTCACGCGGCTGGAAAACGCCTATCGCTCCACGCTCCTCACTGCAGGCGTCACCATCCACGACGCCCGCGCCACCGTGGTCGATCCCCATACCGTGCGCCTCGCCTCGGGCGAAACCTTCACCACAAGGCATATCCTCGTTGCCACCGGCGGCTGGCCCTTCGTCCCCGATATCCCGGGGCGCGACCTTGCCATCACCTCGAACGAGGTCTTCCATCTCGACGCCCTGCCGAAACGGGCGCTGGTGGTGGGGGGCGGCTATATCGCCTCGGAATTCGCCTGCATCCTGCACGGCCTTGGCGTGGAAACCACCCAGTATTACCGCGGCGCGCAGATCCTGCGCGGCTTCGATGATGAATCGCGCGGCCATGTCGCCAATGCCATGCAGGCGCGCGGCATCGCCATCCATTGCGGCACCGATGTGATCCGGCTGGAAAAAACCGCCACCGCCATCCGCGCTGTCGCCACCGACGGGACAGAGCGGGAATTCGACCTCGTGCTTTACGCCACCGGCCGCCGCCCCAATTCCGCGGGGCTGGGGCTTGCGGATCTTGGCGTGAAATTCGGCCGCAACGGCCAGATCGTCGTGGATGAATGGTCGCAGACCGCCGTTCCCTCGATCTTCGCCGTGGGCGATGTGACTGACCGCGTCAACCTGACGCCGGTCGCCATCCGCGAAGGCCATGCCTTTGCCGATACCGTCTTCCGCGGCGTTCCCACGCGCTTTGACCACAGCCTCATCGCCTCGGCCGTCTTCACCCAGCCCGAGCTTGGCTCCATCGGCCTGACCGAGGAACAGGCCCGCGAACAGGAACCGATCGAGGTTTATTCCGCCACCTTCCGCCCGATGAAGACGCTCTTCGCAGGCCGGCAGGACCGCGTGCTGATGAAACTGATCGTAGGCGAGGCCAGCCGCAAGGTTCTGGGCTGCCATATCGTCGCACCCGAGGCGGGCGAGCTGATCCAGCTTGCCGCCATCGCCATCGGCATGGGGGCCACGAAAGAAGATTTCGACCGCACCGTCGCCGTTCACCCGACCATGGCCGAGGAACTGGTGACGATGCGCAAAGCCAGCCGAAAAGGCTAGACGCCAGCAGGCAACTGCTTGAATTTGACGCGGGCATGACCAGTTTATGCCGGAAGACAAGAAAAAGGGTTCGATCAATGGCAGGAAGCGGAGGTCCCTGGGGCGGCGGTGGCGGCCCGGGCGATGATGACCGGAATGGCGGGCGTGGCGGCGATGATCGCCGCGGGGGCCGCAAGCCCGGCGACAGCGGGCCGCAGATCCCGGAAATCGACGAAATCGTCAAGAAGGGCCAGGAACAGCTGCGCGTCCTGATGGGCGGCCGCAAGGGCGGCGGCTTCAACGGCGGCGGCGGCGGCGGCGGGCGCGATCCGAACGGGCCGCTTGTCTCGAAGCAGGGGCTGATGCTGGGCGCGCTGGCGGCTGTCGGCCTCTGGGCCTTCATGTCCTTCTATACCGTCCGTCCCGAAGAACGCTCCGTCGAGCTTTTCCTCGGCGAATTCTCCGCCGTGGGCAATCCGGGCCTGAACTTCGCGCCCTGGCCCGTGATCACGGCGGAAATCGTGCCGGTGACCGGCGAACGCACCACCGATATCGGTGCCGTCGGCGACGGGGCCATGGGCAATGGCCTGATGCTCACCCGCGACCAGAACATCGTCGATATCGGCTTTCAGGTCGTCTGGAACGTCTCGGACCCGGCGGCCTTCCTCTTCAACCTCGCCGATCCCGATGACACGATCCGCGCGGTGTCGGAATCCGCCATGCGCGACATCATCGCGCGGTCGGAACTTTCGCCCATCCTCAACCGTGACCGGGGCGTGATCGCTTCGGACCTGCAGACCAACGTGCAGAACACGCTCGACAGCTACATGGCGGGCATCAACGTGATCCGCGTCAACCTGCAGCGCGCCGCCCCGCCCGCCGAGGTGATCGACGCCTTCCGCGAAGTGCAGGCCGCCCAGCAGGAACGCGACCGGCTTGAGAAAGAAGCCGACGCCTATGCCAACCGCGTCACCGCCGGCGCCCGCGGCGATGCCGCCCGCCTTCTCGAAGAGGCCGAGGCCTATCGCGCCCAGGTCGTCAACGTGGCCCAGGGTGAGGCCAGCCGCTTCCTTTCCGTCTATGCGGAATATGTGAAGGCCCCCGAGGTCACGCGCCGCCGCATGTATCTGGAAACCATGGAAAAGGTCTTCGGCGGCATGAACAAGGTCATCCTTGACGGTGTCTCCAGCGGCGAAGGCGGTGGTCAGGGCGTGGTGCCCTTCCTGCCGCTGAACGAACTGAACCGTCCGGCCGGCACGGCCGGTGCGGCCGCATCGACCGGGGGCAGCAACTGATGAAAAGCGCAATCCTTCTTCCCATCGCGGCCATTGTCGGGGCCGCCGCGCTGTCTTCGCTCTTCATCGTCGATGAACGCGAAAAGGCGCTGGTGCTGCAGTTCGGTCAGGTCAAGCAGATCAAGGAAGATCCGGGTCTCGGCTTCAAGATCCCGCTGATCCAGGAGGTTGTCCGTTATGACGGCCGCATCCTCGGCCTGCCCACGACCCCGGTCGAGGTTACCATGCTCGACGACCGCCGCCTTGTCGTCGATGCCTTCGCCCGCTGGCGCATCACCGATCTGGTGGAATTCCGCGAAGCCGTCGGCGCCGGGGGCGAGGTGCAGGCGCTCCGCCGTCTCGAAGGGATCATCAACCCGGCGATCCAGCAGGTTCTGGGCTCTGTCCCCTCCAGCCGCGTGCTGTCGGAAGACCGCACCGCGCTGATGAACCAGATCCGCGACATCGCGCGCCGCCAGGCGCTCAATCTCGGGATCGAGGTGATCGACGTGCGCCTCACCCGCACCGATCTGCCCGACCAGAACCTCGAGGCGACCTTCGCCCGGATGCGCGCCGAACGCGAACGCGAGGCGGCGGATGAAATCGCCCGCGGCGGCGAGGCCGCGCAGCGCGTCCGCGCCAGCGCCGACAGGACGGTGGTCGAACTCACCTCCGACGCGCGCCGTCAGGCCGATGTCATCCGGGGTGAGGCCGATGCCGAACGCAACGCGATCTATGCCGAAGCTTTCGGTCAGGATCCGGAATTCTTCGCCTTCACCCGCTCGCTCACCTCCTATGAACGGGCGCTGCAATCGGGGAATTCCTCCATCGTCATGCAGCCGGACAGCGAATTCTTCGATTATCTCCGCTCCGATTCCGGGCGCGGTGATGTTCCCGGCGCGGCGACCGCCCCGCAGGAATGACCTGGGCGCTTCTGGGCCTTGGCCTTGTGCTTGTGATCGAGGGGCTGGCGCTTGCGCTGGCCCCTTCGCGTCTGGAACAGGTGCTGGCGCTGCTCGCCGCGCTCGGCCGCGATCGCCGCCGCCTTGTCGGGCTCATCTCTGTCGCGCTTGGCACGGGCCTGATCTGGCTTGCGCGGCACCTTCTGGCCTGACCGGCTCTTTTTCCGCCTGCCGGGTTGAAACAATTGCCCCAAAGGGTTCACATGCTGTTGAGAGGCCGCGACCCGGTTTGCATTGTGTTCGGTCCTTCCTAACTGGATAACACCAGTGTGCTCTGTGCCGCGGCCCTTCAGGCGCTTGCGGCACCTCGAAACGAAAGGAGTTCGGAGTGCATCCCACTACCCAGTCCCAGGTCATGCGCGCCAGGGGCGCGCAGCGCCCCATTCCCCGCCTCTTCCTTGCCCTCGTGCTTGGCATGTCGCTGGCGCTGGGCAATGCGCTGGACGCAGCGGCCCGG
The DNA here is from genome assembly GCF_011059185.1 of Paragemmobacter kunshanensis. Lineage (GTDB taxonomy): Bacteria > Pseudomonadota > Alphaproteobacteria > Rhodobacterales > Rhodobacteraceae > Paragemmobacter > Paragemmobacter kunshanensis. The sequence goes on from NZ_JAALFE010000002.1 coordinate 94,432, forward strand.
TCGGCCCCCGAAAGCTTTGCCGATCTTGCCGAACAGATCAGCCCCTCGGTCGTGAACATCACCACCTCGGCCGTGGTCGCGGCCCCCACGGGCAATGGCCCGATGGTGCCGGAAGGATCCCCGTTCGAGGATTTCTTCCGCGATTTCATGCCGCCCGGAAATGACAGCGGCCCCCAGGAACCCCGCCGGTCCGAGGCGCTGGGCTCCGGCTTCGTCATTTCTGAAGACGGCTATATCGTCACAAACAACCACGTCATCGAAGGCGCGGACGAGATCGAGATCGAATTCTTCTCCGGCGACCGGCTGAAGGCCGAACTCGTCGGCACCGATCCCAAGACCGACATCGCGCTGCTCAAGGTCACCTCCGACGAACCGCTCCCCTTCGTGCAATTCGGCAATTCCGATCTGATGCGCGTGGGCGACTGGGTCATGGCCATGGGCAACCCGCTGGGTCAGGGCTTCTCGGTCTCGGCGGGCATCGTCTCGGCCCGGGGTCGCGCGCTTTCGGGCACCTATGACGATTACATCCAGACCGACGCCGCCATCAACCGCGGCAACTCCGGCGGCCCGCTCTTCAACATGGACGGGCAGGTCATCGGCGTGAACACCGCGATCCTCTCGCCCAATGGCGGCTCCATCGGCATCGGCTTCTCCATGGCCTCCAATGTGGTGACCAAGGTCGTCGACCAGCTCCGCGAATTCGGCGAAACCCGCCGCGGCTGGCTGGGCGTGCGCATCCAGGACGTCACCCCCGACGTGGCCGAGGCGATGGGCCTGGCCGAAGCCGCGGGCGCGCTGATCACCGATGTGCCCGATGGCCCGGCCAAGGATGCCGGCATGCTGGCCGGTGACGTAATCACCACCTTCGACGGCAAGGCCATTGCCGATGTCCGCGACCTGACGCGTCAGGTGGCCGACAGCCCGGTCGGTGCTGCCGTGCCGGTGATCGTGCTGCGCGACGGGGCGACCACCTCGCTTTCCGTCACCCTTGGCCGCCGCGAAGAGGCCGAGGCGACCGAAGTCGTCCCCGCCGCCGCCGATCCGCAGCAGGATCCGGCCAATCTGGAACTGCTCGGCCTGACGCTCTCCCCGCTCACCGCGGAAAGCGCGGCTGAACTGGGGCTGCCTGCGGATGCCAAGGGCCTTGCCGTGACGGCGGTCGACGCGGCCTCCGAGGCCTATAGCAAGGGCCTGCGCGAAGGCGACGTGATCACCGAAGCCGGGCAGCAGCCCGTCATCCGGCTGCAGGATCTCGAAGACCGCGTGACCGAGGCGCGCGATGCCGGGCGCAAGTCGCTTCTGCTTCTGGTGCGCCGTGCGGGCGATCCGCGCTTTGTCGCGCTGTCGGTCGACGAGGCTGCCCCCGCCGAACAGTGACGCCATGCCGCAAGGGCAATCGGGCAAGGGGCGGCATCTGCCGCCCCTTCTGCTATGCGATCTCGCGCAGAAGGCGGCTGCGAAAGCTTTCCATCCATTCCGCCCGCTCGGCGGCGATGGCGCGGCCTGTCGCCGTCTGCATCCGCCCGGGCAGGTGGAACAGCTTCACCTCCAGATGATCCAGCGCAAAGCGCCTGTCATCCAGCGGCCTGTCCATCGCCATGGGATCGGCGGCATCGAACAGCGCCCCGCCCATCTGCCCCGCGATCAGGAACATCCGCGCCAGCCCGATGGCCCCCAGCGCCTCCAGCCGGTCGGCATCCTGCAGGATGCGCGCCTCGGCTGTTTCCGGCGCGATCCCGGCGGAAAAGCTGTGCGCGGCGATGGCGTGATGCACCGACGCCAGCCTGCCTGCATCGAACCCCATCGCCGCCAGTTCCCTGACCGCCAGATCCGCCGACAGGATCGAGGCGCGCGCCCGCTCGGGGCTGTCCTTGGGCAGGTTCACCGCATCATGGAAATAGGCCGCCGCCGCCAGCACATCGCCATCCGCCCCCGGCTCGTCCATGGCAATCATCCGGCAAGAGGCCCAGACCCGGTCCAGATGCCCCAGATCATGCGCGCCATCCGCGGCCCCATCCGCAGCCGCGCCCCAGATTTCCGCCATCCGCGCCCGGGCGCGGCCAGCCCAGCCGCTCACAATTCGTCCAGCGCGGTGGGCAACAGGCCCAGTTCCCGCGCTGCCGCCAGCGAAAGGCGGGGGCTGTCCAGCCCGCGATCCGTCTGATACCGGCGCACCGCATCACGCGTGGCGCTGTCCAGCTGCCCGGTCAGCGCCGCCGTGTAATAGCCCCGCGCCTTCAAGGCGCGCTGCAGCGAGGCGACGAAATCCACGGTGTAATCCGCCGGGCAGGGCGCGCGGAACCAGATCTCCTCGCGGTCGTTCAGGATGCGCGTCCTTGTATCGGTGCGATAGGTGGCGGGTTGCAGCAGGCGGCCCGTCTCGTTGCGGGTTTCCGGCGTCACCACCACCTGTTCCGTCACCGTCTCGATCACCGCGGGGGTGACATCGCTTTCCCAGCAGGCCCCTTCGGGCCGGGTCGGCGGGCCGGGCCGGTTCAGGCGCACGATCTCGGACCCAAGGTCGCTGCGCGTCGCGGGGGCCGGCAGGCTGCCCTGGCAGGCCGCCAGCACGGCGGCAATCACGCCCATCGCAAGGGTCTTGTTTCGCATCTGCTCTTCCCGCCCGCCCGGTTCGCCCGGATCACCGGCGCACAGCATAGCGGCAAAGCCGCGCCACCGGAACCCTGCCGTCAGGGCTGATCGCCCGCCCGCGTGCCGTCATGGCGGAAATCCGGATGCAGCAGCCGGTCCAGCATCGCCGACAGATCCTCGATCACCTCGGCCACCACATGCACCACCCCCGCATCGCGCTGCACCCGCCCCGTCACCCGCAGCATCCGCCCCGCGATCACCGCCCGGCGGAACCGTTCATAGACCTTCGCCCAGACCACCACATTGCAACTGCCCGTCTCATCCTCCAGCGTCACGAAGATCACCCCCTTCGCCGTGCCCGGCCGCTGCCGCACCAGCACCAGCCCCGCCACGCAGACGCGCGCACCGGCGGGCGGTTCGTCCAGCCGCGCGGCCACCAGCGCCGCGGGCGGGCGCGGCCATGCGCCGGGCCGGGCCGTGGGGGCCAGCCAGTCGCCGATCGGGCGGGCAGGGGGCAGGGCACCATGCGGCGTCACGCGGGGCGTCTCATGCGGCGGCATCAGGGGGCGGCATTCTCCTGGGGGTCTGCGGGGCGCGACATGGGAACAAAGATAGAACGTCTGTCGCAAATGACAAGCCGCCCCGTCGCCTCGGGCACTGGCAAATCCGCAGGGAATGGCCTATGTCACGCGCAGGGAATGCGTTCACCGACAAGGCAGGGCTAGAATGGCGAAGATCACCTATGTGGAACATGGCGGCAAGGAACATGTGGTCGAGGTCGCCCCCGGCCTGACCGTGATGGAAGGTGCCCGCGACAACGGCATCCCGGGGATCGAGGCCGATTGCGGCGGCGCCTGCGCCTGTTCCACCTGCCATGTCTATGTCGATCCCGCCTGGGTCGATCGCCTGCCCAGGAAGGACAGCATGGAAGAGGACATGCTCGATTTCGCCTGGAACCCCGATCCCGTCCGCTCGCGCCTGACCTGCCAGATCAAGGTCACCGACGCGCTGGATGGCCTGCGCGTCCAGATGCCCGAAAAGCAGATCTGATCACTCGGCCATCAGCAGCGCCGCCTCGGCCCGATCCACGCAGGGCCGGGCCGTGCCGCCCAGCAGCGTGTCCTCCCAGAAGGCAGGGCCAAGGTCGGGAAAGATCGCGGCCAGTTCGGCCATCGTTTCGGGGGCCAGCACCGTAAGCCCGTCGGCAAAGGGATGATAGCTTTCCGTCGCCGCGCCTTCGGCGAAGATGATCTCGTGCCGGTCGAACAGCAGGTGGAAATATTCCACGCTGTCCCGCGGTTCGATCGTCACCTGTCCCCGGCCCACCAGATCGCGCGCCGCGGCCAGAACCTCGGTCTCGCCCGTCATCAGTTCCGCGCGCCAGCCCGACAGCACCATCCGGTGATGCGGCGAAACAAGCAGCGGGCGGATATTGCCCAGAACCCCGCGCTCGATCCGGATCGGTGCCAGCGCCTCCTGCGCCGCCACCGTCTTCGACAGCACGCGCCGCACCGGCTGCAGGCCATGATCCATGGTTTCGATCAGCATCCCGTCGCGCAGATCCTCGACCGCGACGAAACCCGTCGCCGTCTCGATCCGCGTGCCGCGGACAAAGCAGGCCAGTTCCGTTGTCTGAAAGACCTCTACCGCCAGATCCAGCGCCCTGTCGATGCGCTGCCCCATGGTCCTGTCCGCACTCGCCATACCGATCACCATTCACAATCGAACTGGGCCGAGACTCGGCTTCAAACAAGGCCGAATTGGGGCGGAAACGGCGCGCAAGCTTGGAAAATGGTTACCGGTTCAAGGCAAATGCGCCGGATCGCAGGCCCGGCGGCGCCTGATCGTTCAATGCGCCTTGCGGGCAGGCAGAAAGGGCAGGGGGGCCACCGGCACGCCCTCTTCGATCAACTTGCGCGCATCATCCAGACGGGTTTCGCCATAGATGGATCGTTCCGGCGCATCGCCCGAATGGATCCGCCGCGCCTCGGCGGCAAAGTTCATGCCGACATATTCGGAATTCGCCTCGATCTGCCGCTTCAATTCGGCCAGCGTGGCCTCGCGCGCCGTGGCCGGATCGCGCAGGTCGGGCCGGGCCGGGGCGGCCTCGGCACGGCTGCCGGGCCGCAGCGCCGGGGTCATCAGGGCCTTCTCCACCCTCGAAGACCCGCATTCCGGGCAGATCACATGGCCCGCCGCCTGCAATGCCGCAAAGGCGGCGCCGGACTGGAACCAGCTTTCAAAGGAATGATCTTCAGCGCATTTCAGATGGAAGCGGATCATCTCTGTCTACCGCGGTTTCACTGGCCCTTCACGATGCCTTGCCCGATCCGGCCGACAGGGGGCGGCCCATATCCCGACCCGGCACAGGCAAGGCGCGATTGAAGCCCGGAACAGGGCCCGATGCAACCATTCCCTCACGCCCGGGCACCCTCATGCCTGCTCCGTCAGGGGCGAGGGGTCGCCCGCAAGCCCGCTCAGGATCATGCGCAGTTCCGGTTCGGCCACCAGACGGGCCGCCCGTTCCGCGCTGAACCAGCGCCGCCGCCTTTCGCTGCGTTCGGGAAACTGCGCGGCCAGCGCCTCGACCCGCAGCGGATAGACGGCCACCACACAGGGCAGCGCATCCTTGGTCTTGCGCGTCTTGTCATAGGCATAAAGCCCAAGCGCCTCGTCCCGGCCGGCCCCGCGGACACCCGCTTCTTCCCAGGCTTCCTGGGCCGCCGATTGCGCCGGGTTCTTGCCTTCGATGGGCCACCCCTTCGGGATCACCCAGCGCCCTGTATCGCGGCTGGTGATCAGAAGAACCTCCACCCGCCCGCGATGCATGCGCCAGCACAGCGCGCCATACTGGCTGCGTGGCCCTTCGCCTTCGGGGCGAAGGAACTGGTCAGATTGCGTCCGCTTCATCTCGTCCTGTCCCGCCGATCCATGCTGTCCGGATTTTCTGTTCGGGTCTTGCTGCTCATCCCCAGTATATGGCACCAGAACCGCCCGATTTCCACCTGAACGACGTGATCCGCAAAGATTTGAACGACTTTCAGGCCCGGATGGCACATCTCGGGCAACCCGCGCCTTCCGACCCCGCTCCTTCCGACCCCGCTCCTTCCGACCCCGCGCCTTTCGACCCCGCGCCTTCCGACCCAAGTCGCGATTGACCTGCCCGACCATTGGCTTATCTCTCGGGTCAGACATCCCTGCCGGATCACGCCCATGCGCCTGCTGCCCCTCGGTCCCTCGCTTCTTTTGGCCCTGCTGCCCGCGGCGGCCTTCGCGGGCTTCAGCTTCCCCTCCATCGACGGCGGCACAATCGACCTTGACGATTTCCGCGGTCGCCCCGTTCTGGTGGTCAACACCGCCTCGCTCTGCGGCTTCGCGCCCCAGTTCGACGATCTCCAGACCCTGCACGAGGAATATGCCGACCGTGGCCTCGTCGTGCTGGCCGTCCCCTCGGACGATTTCCGCCAGGAGCTTGCCTCGGGCGAACAGGTCAAGGAATTCTGTGCGGTCAACTTCGACCTGACCATCCCGATGACCGATATCACCCGCGTCATGGGCGATCAGGCGCATCCCTTCTACAAATGGCTGCTGGATACCGAAGGCTTCGCCCCGGGCTGGAACTTCAACAAGGTGCTTCTGGATGGCGAAGGCGACGTCGTGGCGACCTGGGGCAGCGTGATGCGCCCCACCGCCCAGCCGATCACCCGCAAGATCGAGGCGCTGCTGCCGTGACCGCCCCGCTTCCGGGGCCGCTCTTCCTCGGCTCCGGCATCTATCGCGGCTCCTCCTACGGGCCGCATCACCCGCTGCGCGTGCCCCGCGTCTCCACCGTGATGGACCTCTCTGCCGCGCTGGGCTGGCTGCCCCCCGCCCGCTACCGCACCAGCCCCCGCGCGAAACCGGCGGCGCTGACAGCCTATCACACACCCGCCTATATCGCGGCCCTCCAACGGGCCGAAGAGGCGGGCGACGTGGATGACGACACCCGCCGCCGCCACCATCTCGGCACGACCTCCAATCCCGTGTTCCCCGAGATGTTCCGCCGCCCCGCCACCGGGGCAGGGGGCGTGATGCTGGCCGCCGAACTCCTGGCGTCCCATGGCGCGGGCGCGATCCATGTCCCCGGTGGTGGCACACATCACGGCCTGCCCGACCGCGCCAACGGCTTTTGCTACCTCAACGACCCCGTCCTCGCGCTCATGGCGCTGCGCCATGCGGGGCTCTCCCGCCTCGCCTATGTCGATCTCGACGCCCACCACCCCGACGGCGTGGAACCCGCCTTCGCGGGCAACCCCGACATCCTGATGATCTCCGTGCATGAGGAAAACCGCTGGCCCTTCACCGGCCACCTCACCGACGACGCCGGAGGCAACGCCTTCAACCTCCCCGTCCCGCGCGGCTATAACGACACCGAGGCGCGCGCCGTCCTCCACCAGCTCATCCTCCCCCGCCTCGCCGCCCATGCCCCGCAGGCCATCGTCCTGCAATGCGGCGCTGACAGCCTGCTCGAAGACCCGCTCTCCCGCCTCGCCCTCTCCAACCGCGCCTATGTCGAGGCGCTTGCCGAAATCCGCCCGCTCGCCCCCCGCCTCATGCTGTTGGGCGGCGGCGGCTATAACCCGTGGTCCGTCGGCCGCTGCTGGACGGCGCTCTGGGCCACGCTCGCGGGTCTGGACATCCCCGACCGCCTGCCCGACGATGCCAGAGCCGTCCTCCGCGCCCTCACATGGGGCGGCGGCACCCGCCCGACGCCAGAGCCCCAGATGCTCACCACCCTCCTCGACCCCCCGCGCGAAGGCCCCCTCCGCCCGGAAATCACCACCCGCCTCGCCCATCTGGCCGCAAGATGATCCGCGCCTTCCTCGCCCTTCCCCTGCCAGACCCCGTCCTCTCCGCCCTCCGCGTGCAGCAATTCCTGCTGCCCCTCCCGAAGAAGACCGATCCCGAAACCTTCCACCTCACCCTCGTCTTCCTTGGCGAACAGCCCGAGCCCGTGCTTCAGGCCGCCCATGACCTCTTCACCGAAATCCGCGTCCAGCCTTTCCCCTTGTCGCTGAAATCCCTGGGCCTCTTCGGCGGACCCAAACCCCGCGCCGCATGGGCAGGCACCGCCCCCTCCGAAACCTTGAACCGCCTGCAGGCCAAACTCGAACACGCCGCCCGCAGCGCGGGCATCGCCACCGAAAGCCGCCGCTTCACCCCCCATGTCACACTGGGCCGCTTCCCCCCGCCACCCCCGGAAGAAACCTTCCGCCTCGAACGCGCCATCGCCGCAGGCAGCACCTTCACCACCCCGGAATGGGTGGTGGACCACTTCATCCTCTACCAAAGCCACCAGACCAAACAGGGCAGCCGCTACAGCGAACTCGCCCGCTACGACCTATAGGTCGGGTCGCCGCTTCCCCGGCCAATCCGTCGCCAGATGGTACTGCTGTCCCATCGCCAGCACCCGCGCATCCGCCCCATGCGGCCCGAAAACCTGCATCCCCATCGGCAGCCCCTGCGCCCCGAACCCCACCGGCACGTTCAGCGACGGCAACCCCGCAAGGCTCACCGGGATCACCACCTCCATCCAGCGGTGATAGGTATCCATCACCCGCTCCCCGATCCGCTCCGGCCAGCGCCATTCCACCGGAAAGGGCCAGACCTGCGCCGAAGGCATCACCAGCGCGTCATATTGCGCGAAAAGCTTCGCCACCCGCGCATACCACCGCGACCGGATCACGCTTGCCGCATGGAACTCCGCCGCCGTGACCTTCGACCCCTGCTCGATCTCCCACAGGCTTTCCGGCTTCATCAGCGCCCGCTTCGCCGGGTCCGCCGCCATCGCCTGCTTGTCGCCTGCATTCAGCATGGCCCGGATCGTGGTCCATGCCTGCCACAGCTTTTCCGCAGGGAAGGGCGGCGGTACAGGCTCCACCACCGCCCCCATCCCCTCGAACACCCGCAAGGCCCCTTCGCACAGGTCCGATATCCCCGGCTCGCAGCCATAGGCCCCGCCCCAGTCGCCCAGCCAGCCGATGCGCCTGCCCCGCATCTCGATGGCCAGAAGGTCCGCAAAAGGCTCCGCCGCCCGCCCGAAGGGCACCTCCGGGTTCACCCCCGCCTGCACCTCCAGCAGCCGCGCCACATCCTCTACCGTCCGCGCCATGGGGCCTTCCGTCGCCATCGTGGCGAGGAAGGTATCCCCCACCGCATCGGCAGGCACCAACCCGTAACTCGGGCGAAACCCATAGACATTGCAAAAGGCCGCAGGGTTCCGCAGCGACCCCATCATGTCCGACCCATCCGCCACCGAAACCATCCGGGCCGCCAGCGCCGCCGCCGCCCCGCCCGACGATCCCCCCGCCGTGCGCGTCAGGTCATAGGGGTTCCGCGTCACCCCATGCACCGGGTTGAAGGAATGGCTCCCATGCCCCCATTCCGGCGTGTTCGTCTTGCCGATGAAGATCGCCCCCGCCGCGCGCATCCGCGCCGCCAGCAGGTCATCCGCCACCGGCACATGGTCGGCAAAGATCGGCGACCCCCATGTGGTTCGCATGCCCCGGACCGCCACCAGATCCTTCACCGCCATGGGTATCCCATGCAGCCATCCGGCTGGCGCCGCCCCATCCGCCGCCCGCGCCTGATCCATCAGCGCGTCCCCGTCCGGCATCGACACGATCGCATTCACCGCCCCGTTGACGGCGGCCACCCGCGCCAGCGTCGCCTCCATCACCTCCGACGGCTTCACCTCGCGCGCCGCGATCAGCCGCGACAGCGCCGTCGCGGAAAGCTCACACAGATCATCCATCTTCATCTTGGCTCCAAATACCCCTGGGTTTGGGGTGGAACCCCAACTGGAACGGGCGCGGGCGAAGGCCCGCGCCCGTGACCCAAAAGGAACGTGCTGCGGGCCACCCGGCCCGCAGCACTCCGCAAGATCACTTCTGCAACTCGGTCCAGATCGCGGTGATGTATTCCTGCGCCTTGCCCGTGCAGGTCGGCAGGAAGACACCCGCCGCCTTGTGCTCTTCCGGGATCACCACTTCCGGCGCGGTCTTCATGTCTTCCGGCATGAAGGCCTCCGACCCCGAAATCCCGTTCGCATAGCGCGCAAAGGCCGAAATCATCGCCGCATTCTCCGGCACCATGATGAAGTCGAGGAACTTGTAGGCCTCTTCCACATTCTGCGCATCCGCGAGCAGCGCGACCGAATCCATGAACAGCGGATAGCCTTCCTTGGGATAGCCATAGGCCACCTTCGGATTGGCCACGCGCACGCGCATCGACGATCCGTTCCAGTTCACGCTCGCCGCCCAGTCGCCATTCGACAGACGCTCCGTCGCGCCGTAATCCATGCTGATCCAGTCGGGCTTGGCCGCCACCAGCAGGTCGCGCGCCTTCTTCAGAACCTCCGGGTCTTCCGAGCAGGGCTCGCCACCCGCATACATGGTGGCCATGGCCACGATGTCGTTCATCTCGGGCACCACATTGATCTTGCCCTTCAGTTCCGCCGGAACCTCCAGGAAGACGGCGCTGGTATTGATGTCGCCGGTATAGATCGTGGTATCCACGGCAACCCCGGTCGAACCCCATTGCCACGGCACGGTATGCGTCCGGCCCGGATCCCAGCTCACATCCGCCCATTCCGGGGCGATATTGGCCTTGTTGGGCAGTTTCGATGCGTCCAGTTCGACGATCAGCCCCTTCTCCACCCAGATCGGCACATAGTTCGCCGACGGCACCACCAGGTCAAATCCATGCCCGCCCGCCTCGACCTTGGCCAGCGCGGTGTCGTTGCTGTCATAGTCGGTCACCGTCACGGTGATCCCGGTCTCGGCCTTGAACTTCTCCAGCAGTTCGGGGCTCGTGTAATTGCCCCAGTTGTAAAGGTTCAGTTGCCCTTCCGCCTGCGCGATGGCGCTGGTGGCCATCAGCAGCGCAGTTGCAGAGATCAGTCGTTTCATCGCAGTCGCTCCCATGTTGAGGTTGTTTCTTCTTGTCGTCGTCAGTCCCGCTTCCGCGTCAGCAGGAAGAAGGCCGTCAGCAGCATCACCGTCAGCGCCAGCAGCGCGGTCGAGATGGCATTCACTTCGGGCGTCATGGTGCGGCGCAACTGGCCCAGCATGTAGGTGGGCAGCGTGTCCTGCCCGCCCGATTTCACGAATTCGGTGATGATGACATCATCCAGCGAAATGACAAAGGCCAGCATCGCGCCGGCAAGGATGCCCGGCCCCAGAAGGGGCAGGGTGACATGGCGAAAGGTCTTCCAGGGCGTGGCATAAAGATCCGATGCGGCGGCCTCCAGGCTCAGATCCATGCCCTCCAGCCGGGCGCGGATCGGCAGATAGGCAAAGGGGATGCAGAAGGCCGAATGCGCCAGGATCAGATAGCCCAGCCCCTGATAGCCCGTCGCCACCTTGATCATCCCGAAGAAGATCATCAGCGCCACCGCCGTCACGATCTCGGGCACCATCAGCGGCTGGTTGATCGCCACATAGATGAAGGTCTCGCCCCGGAACTTTGCCCGCCGCGTCGTGCCCAGCGCCGCCATGGTGGCGACCGTAGTCGAAATCACCGCCGCGCAGACCGCGATGATCAGCGACCGCGCGGTCGCATCCTTCACCGCCTGATTGTCCCATGCCTCGCGATACCAGTGCAGCGACAGCCCCTCCCAGACGGCGATGCTGTTGCCCTCGTTGAAGGAAAAGGCCACCAGCGTCGCAATCGGCAGGTAGAGCATGACGAAGGTCGCCACCGCCACGGTGGCAAAGCCCGGAATGCGCCCGATCTCGAACCGCCGCTCAGCCATGCGGATTGCTCCCCCGGTTCGCCGCCCGGACATAGATCAGAAGCGCCGCCGTCACGATCAGCAGCAGCGTCACCGAAAGCGCCGCGCCCAAGGGCCAGTTGCGCCCGGCCAGGAACTGCAATTCGATGAAATTCCCGATCATCATGTTCTTGCCGCCCCCCAGCACGCGCGGCGTCACATAGGCGCCCAGCGAGGGGACAAAGACCAGAATCGACCCCGCCACGATGCCGGGCTTCACGATGGGCAGGATCACCCGCCGCAGCACCTGCCAGCGGCTGGCGTAAAGATCATAGCCCGCCTCCAAGAGCCGCATGTCAAACCGGTCGATCGCCGCGAACAAGGGCAGCACCATCAGCGGCAGATAGACATAGGCCATCCCGATCAGCACGGCCGTATCGGTATAGATGATCGACAGCGGCCGCTCGATCACCCCGGTCCAGAGCAGGAAGGTATTCAGCACCCCCTCCTGCCGGATCACCTCATTGATCGCGAAGGTGCGGATCAGCAGGTTCGTCCAGAACGGGATCGTGATCAGGAACAGCCACAGCCCCCGCTGCCGGGGGGGGCGTGTCGCGATGAACCAGGCCGTCGGAAAGCCCAGCGCGAACGTCGCCAGCGTCGTCATCAAGGACAGCGAGACCGACCGCCAGAAGATCGTCAGATGCGCATCCGCCAGCCCCAGCGTGCCGTCGAATATGTCGCGCGTGAACAGGATCGACACCCAGCCGTCCCAGCTGAATTCCCAGACGACATTGCCATATTGACCCGGCGTCAGCACGGAATAGACGAAGATGATCAGAAGCGGCCCCAGCGCCGCGATCAGCAACAGCCCCAGCGCCGGCAGCGACAGCAGCCAGCCATTCCGTGCCGATTGCCGCTGCATCCGTTCCTCGGCCCGGCTTGCCATCCTCAATCCTCCAGAACCTGCGCCGCGCCCGACGCAAAGCGCAGGCCGACCGCCGATCCCGCCTCGATCCCCGCCTCGCCGCTGGCGGGCGATTGCACCCGCGCGACAACTTCCGTCCCGTCGGCCAGCGCCAGATGGCAATGCGTATCCGTCCCGAAATAGACAAGGAATTTCACCGTCGCGGCAATCGCCCCGGCCTCTCCGGCGCCCACGATCCGCACCTGTTCCGGCCGCACCGTCAGCGTGACATCGCCCCTGGCCTGCGCAGCCACCTCGACGACATCACCCGTGGCAAGCCGCACCCCGCCGGGCACCACCGTGGCGGGCAGGAAATTCGTCTCGCCGATGAAACTGGCCACAAAGCGGTTCACCGGCCGGGTGTAGATGTCCTTTGGGCTGCCCACCTGCTGCAGCTTGCCCGCGCTCATCACGCCGATCCGGTCGGACATGGTCAGCGCCTCTTCCTGATCATGCGTCACGAAGATGAAGGTGATGCCCGTCTCCGTCTGCAACCGCTTCAGCTCGACCTGCATCTCCTTGCGCAGCTTCAGGTCCAGGGCGCTCAGCGGTTCGTCCAGCAACAGAACCTTCGGCTGCGGCGCCAGCGCGCGCGCCAGCGCCACGCGCTGCTGTTGCCCACCCGACAGTTGCGAAACCTTCCGCCCCGCCATCGCCTCCAGCTTCACCAGCGCCAGCATCTCGGCCACGCGGGCCGTGACTTCCGCCCTGGGCCGCCCCTGCATCGTCAGCCCGAAGCCCACATTCTCGGCCACGGTCAGATGCGGAAACAGGGCATAGCTCTGGAACACCGTATTCACCGGCCGCTTGTTTGGCGGCAATTCCGTGATATCGGCCCCATCCAGCAGGATGGTGCCCGATGTCGGCATCTCGAACCCCGCGATCAGCCGCAGAAGCGTGGTCTTGCCACAGCCCGAAGGGCCAAGCAGCGTGAAGAATTCCCCCTTGCGGATCTGGATCGACACGTCATCCAGCGCCCGCACCACATGGTCGCCCTGTCCGAAGGCCTTCACGGCATTCCGGGCCTCGATGGTGACGGCTTCGGTCACTCTGCGGCGCTCCCCGTTGTTATCTTCTTTTGATCATATCTGATCGTCCGAATCCCCGCTTGGCAAGCATTATCGCCGCGCAGCGCCCGCCATCGGGGCGCGGATCGCGGCCCAGGGGGCCGCCCGCTCCAGTTCTGCACAAAGCGCGATCAGTTCCTCATCCGCCCCGAACCGCGCCGCCAGATGCACGCCGATGGGCAGATCCTCCGCCGACCAGCCGAGGGGGAGGCTCGCCGCAGGCTGGCCGCTGGCGTTGAACACCGCGCAGAAGGGCGAATATTCGAAGATGCCGCCGGGTCCGATGCGATAACCCAGGTAATCCTCGGTCTCATGCGAGAACCGCCCCACCCTGGCGGGCGGTTCCGCCAGACAGGCCGACAGGATGATGTCCGGCCCATTCTCGAACACTACCGCCATCTGGCGGCCAAAGGCATGGATTTCCCCCACCGCTTCCAGATAGCGCGTCGGATGCAGCCCCTCGGCATGGGCCACCGCGCCCCGCGAGACGCCCTCGACCAGATCCGCCATCGCGCGCCCCTTCAGCGCCCGCCGCACGCCAAGTGCGGTGCCCACGCCCACGATATCCGTCCAGGCCCGCATCATCATGGGCACATCCGCCTGCGGCCGCCCCGGTTCCACATGATGCCCCAAGGATTCCAGCATCCGCCCCGCCTGATGCACCGCCGCCCGCACCTCCGGGTGGATCGGCGCGCCCGTAAAGGTCGTGTCGCAGATCATCACGCGCAGCCGCCTTGGCGGGCGGCTGATCGCATCGGCATGGCTGCGCAGCAGGGCAGGGGCCACGTATGGCGCGCCAGGGTCCGCCCCCGCGCAGGCATCCAGCATCACCGCCGTATCCCGCACGGATCGCGTCAGGAAGCCGTCGATCGCCATGCCCGCCCAGCCCTCGCCCACATAAGGCCCGTCCGGCAGCCGCGCCCGCGTCGGCTTGAACCCGAACAACCCGCAGCTTGAGGCCGGGATGCGCACCGATCCGCCCCCGTCCGACCCATGGGCAAAGGCCACGATCCCCGCCGCCACCGCAGCCCCAGCCCCGCCCGACGACCCGCCCGAGGTGTGATCCGTGTTCCACGGGTTCCGCGTCGGCCCGCCATAGACGGCCGCCTCCGTCGCCGCCCCGATGCCGCCTTCCGGGCTGGTCGTCCGCCCGAAGGTCACCACCCCCGTCGCCCGGATGCGCGCATAGATCGCCGAATCCCGGTCGTATCGCGTATCGGCCAGCAGCCGCGATCCGTTATGCGACGGGAAATCCACCGCCTCGCAGCCCAGATCCTTCAACAGGAACGGCACCCCCCGGAACGGCCCCTGCGGCAGGCCCGATGCAATGGCCCGCCGCGCCACATCCTCCTGCATCAGGACGACCGCATTGATCACAGGATTGCGCGCCTCCACCGCCGCCAGCGCCGCGTCCAGCAGTTCGGTGGGCGTCACCTCCCCCGCCGCGACAAGCTCTGCCAAGGCCGTCGCATCCCGCGCCCCCAGATCTCCGATCATCGCCGCCTTCTCCCTTCCCGTCCGTCCGCCCCCATGCTGGACCCGCGCCGCGCCGACGGTCATGCCCAAGCCCGCCACCTCACGGTCGGTTTCCGCCGTGCCGGGACGATCCGGCGCGATCCGGGCCGATTCGGCGGGATGGTTAATCCTGAAGCGAAGGTGAAATTGCCGTTCTTGGCGTGCATACCGCCGTCTGCACTGGCCGTCTGCACTGGCCATCTGCACCGGCCCCCGGGCCACCCCGGCCCGTTTTCGCAGGGAATTAACCCAGCGCGCGCCCCTTTCCCCCTCCCACCCCCTTCCAAAGCGACACCCCGTCACAAAACCGCGACACGGGCGGAAAATCGTCAATTGACACCCCGCGCCATCGCACTATGCAGGGGGGGCCTTAGGTTCCGGCAGCGATGTCGGATGAAAAGGGAACGCGGTGCGAATCCGCGGCTGCCCCCGCAACTGTAAGCGGCGAGAGACGGCGACTAAGCCACTGGAATCATTCCGGGAAGGCCGCCCGATCGCAGACCCGCAAGCCAGGAGACCTGCCAGGGAGATCACCTTTCCGGTGCGCGGGGCGCGCGTCGGGTGGCGGGCCTTCCGCTTGTGGTGACACCCTCACCGTCGGCGGAAGGGGTGCGCAATCCTTTCCCAAGACAGATCATTGTCCGGGCCGTCAGGCCCGCCGGAAAGGAAGATAGGCCATGAAACGCCTTTCGATCTCCCTCGTCGCGCTGCTCGCAGCGCTGCCCGCCTTCGCGCAAACCACTGACAACGAAGAGATAATCCTCGATGACATCGTGGTCAGCCCCAACCGCACCGCCCTTGCCCTGAACCGCACCGGCAGCACCGTCACCGTCATCGACGAAGCCGCACTTGACCGCGCGGGGGATCAGTCGGTCGCCACGATCCTGTCGCGCATTCCCGGGGTCCAGGTCACCCGTCAGGGGCCGGCCGGAACGCAGGCGAAACTCCGCATCCGGGGCGCGACCCCGCGCTATACGGCGGTCTATATCGACGGCGTCCGCGTCGATGATCCTACGGGAATCGCTACGGAATTCGATTTCGCGACGCTCCGCACATCTGACATTTCGCGCATCGAAGTGCTGCGCGGCTCGCAATCCGCGCTCTATGGCGGCTCGGCCATTGCCGGGGTGGTGAACATCACCACCAAACGCCCCGAAGCCCCCGGCTTCACGCAATCCCTGGCGGTCGAGGCGGGCAGCTACGGCACGGTCGAAGGCTCTTACAGCCTTGGCTATTCCGATGATCGCTGGTCCGCCGCGCTGACCGTTTCGGTCTATGAAAGCGAAGGCTTCTCCGCCTACGACACCCTTCCCCGCACCCCCGGGCTGGAAGATGACGGCCTCTCCAGCCAGCGGCTCAGCTTCTCCACCAGCTACAAGGTCAATGACGTCCTTACCGTCGGCCTGAACGGCTTTGTCGCCGAATCCAGCGCCGATTACGATGATTTCGGGGCCGATGCCGCGAATGTCACCGATGGATCAGAGCGCAGCCTTTCCGCCTTCGCCACCTGGGATCTGGGTGCCACGCAGCACGAACTGCGCCTTTCGGGCTATTCCGTGGATCGCGATCTTGTCGAACCGCTCGGTTCCGGCGGGTTCTTCTACGGCGACCGGCAGGCGATCAGCTATCAGGGCACGACCGAGATCTCCTCGGCCTTCACCCTGGTCTATGGGGCTGATGCAACACGCGATTCCGTCCGCACCTCTGCCCAGCCCGGCGGGCAGGATACCCAGGTGAACGGGGTATTTGCCCAAGGGATCTGGTCCCCCACCGGCGATATCGACGTCTCTGCAACCCTGCGCTTCGACGAGAATTCCCGCTATGGCAGCTTCACCAGCGGCCGCATCGCGGCGGCCTGGCAGGCGGCCGAGGGCCTTACCCTGCGCGGCGCCGTCGCGCGCGGCTTCCGTGCGCCCTCGCTTTACGAACAATTCGGCGATACCCGCTTCGGCATCGCCGCCAACCCCAACCTGACCCCGGAACGCAGCAACAGCTATGAGATCGGCGTCGATTACGAATGGGCGGGCGGCGCGTCGGTTTCGGCCACGCTCTTCAAGCTGGATACCGAAAACGAGATCGGCTTCGGGGCCAGCTACATCAACGTGGCCGGCATATCGAAGCGCAAGGGGATCGAGCTTGAAACCCGCCTGCCTGTCTTCGGCACTGCCGAACTTGGCCTTGCCTACAGCTATACCGATGCACGCCAGCCCAGCGGGGCAAGGATCGCGCGCGTTCCCCGGCATCTGCTGACCCTGTCACTGGATGGCGAACTGGCCGATCGCGTCACCGGCAGCCTTGCCATCCGCCATGTCGCAGACCGCCCGGCTGACGGTTTCCCGTCGCGGCCGATGCCCGATTTCACGGTGGTGGATGCCAAGATCGGCTATGCGCTTTCCGATACGGCGGAACTTTCCCTGCGCGTCGACAATCTCTTTGATGAAGACTACCAGGAGATTGCAGATTACGGCACCTCCGGTCGGGCGATCTATGTCGGCATTTCCGCGAAATTCTGAACCTTGCCTGATCGCCGCCCTTGCCCTTTGGGCCGGGGCGGCGGTTGCGGCGCCGCCCGAAAGGGTGGTGTCGATGAACCTCTGCACCGATCAGCTGGCCATGCTGCTGGCCGATCCCGGGCAGCTGATTTCCGTCAGCAACCTCGCGCTGGATCCGCTGTCCTCGGCGATGGTGGAAGAGGCGCAGGCCTATCCCGTCAACCGGGGCGGGGCAGAGCAGATATTTCTCATGCATCCTGATCTGGTTCTGGCAGGCACCTATACCGCGCGGGCATCGGTCGATCTGCTGCGGGGGCTGGGGATCGAGGTGGTCCAGTTGCCCCCCGCCGACCGGCTGGAAGATGTCGCCGATCACATGCGCCAGATCGGCGCGGCGCTCGGGCGTCCCGAACGGGGCGAGGCGATGGCCCGCGAATTTGAAACCTCCCTCGCCTCCATCGGGCATGACGGCCCGGCTGCGACGGCCGCGATGTATTATCCCAATGGCTATACCGCCGGTTCCGGCACCCTGTCGGACCAGATCCTTTCGCTGACCGGCTTTCGCAATGTCGGGGCAGAGGCGGGGCTGACCGGCGGCGGCATCCTTCCGCTGGAACGTCTCGTCATGGCTGAACCGCAGGTCGTCGTCACCTCCACCCCCTATCCCGGCGCGTCGCGGTCCGAGGAAATCCTGTCCCATCCCGCGCTGCGCCAGTTGCGCGACGGCGCGGCACAGGCGCATGTCCGCGATGCCGACTGGGTCTGCGGCACCCCCCATCTTCTGAACGCCATCAGGACCATGGCCGATGCCCGCGCCGGGCTGGAAGGGCAGCAATGACCCTGCGCCACATTGCCCTGCTGCTCTTGTCGCTGCTTGTGATGGCGCTGTTTCTTGCCTCGTTGCTGATCGGCCCTGCGGCGCTTGGCCTGAAGCAGAGCGTCATGGCGCTTCTCGCTGGCGAAGGCGGCCCGGTCGCCCTGGTGATGCAGGAGATCCGTCTGCCGCGCGCGCTGCTGGGGCTTCTGGTCGGGGCGGTGCTTGGCCTCTCGGGGGCCGCCATGCAGGGCTTCCTGCGCAATCCGCTGGCCGAACCCGGGCTGGTGGGCGTCTCCTCTTCTGCGGCCCTTGGCGCAGTGCTTTCGCTGCAGACCGGCCTGGCTGCCAGCTTTGCCCTTGCCCTGCCGCTTTCGGCATTGGCGGGTGCGGCGCTGGCGGTGTTGCTGGTTCTGGTCATGGCCGGCCCGCGCGGGGGGGCGCTGTCCCTGATCCTGGCCGGCATTGCCATTTCCGCCCTTGCAGGGGCGCTGACATCGCTGGTGCTGAACCTGTCGCCCAATCCCTTTGCGGTGATGGAAATCGTCTATTGGATGATGGGCTCGCTGGCGGATCGGTCGATGACCCATGTCTGGCTGGCGCTGCCCTTCATGGCCATCGGCTGCGGCCTTCTGCTGGCCACGGGGCGGGGGCTGGATGCGCTGACGCTGGGCGAAGACGCGGCCCGCTCCATGGGGGTGGATCTGGCGCGACTGCGCCTGCTGATCGTCCTGGGCACGGCTTCGGCTGTCGGTGCATCGGTGGCGGTGGCGGGGGCGGTGGGCTTTGTCGGGCTGGTCATGCCGCATCTTCTGCGTCCGCTCGTCGGGGGCAGGCCATCGCATCTGCTGCCGGCGGCCGCGCTTGGCGGGGCGGCCATGGTGCTGACGGCAGATATCGCCGTGCGGCTGATCGCCCCGGACCAGGATCTGAAGCTGGGCGTGCTGACAGCGCTGGTGGGGGCGCCCTTCTTCCTGCACCTTCTGTGGCGGATGCGGGGGCTGGAGGCATGACGCTGTTCTCGCTGGATCATCTGTCGGTCCGCCGCGCCGGGAAATCCGTCGTCGATGACGTGACCCTGTCGGTGCAGGCGGGGGAATGCGTCGGCCTGATCGGGCCGAACGGCGCGGGCAAGACAACGCTGATGCGGGCGGCGCTGGGCCTGCTGCCGCATGAAGGATCATCGAACCTTGCCCGCCTTCCCCTGGGCGAAAGGGCACGGCAGGCGGCCTTTCTGCCGCAAAACCGCGATATCCACTGGCCCGTCACCGTCGATGCCGTGGTGGCGCTTGGACGCGCGGCCCAGGGATCGGGCAAGCTTCACGCCGAAGACCGCCGCGCCATTGACCGCGCGCTTGCGCGCATGGGCCTTGCCGATTACCGCGACCGGATCGCCACCGCCCTGTCGGGCGGGGAACAGGCCCGCGTCCTGATCGCCCGCGCGCTGGCACAGGAAACCCCGCTTCTCCTGGCCGACGAACCCGTGGCGGGCCTCGATCCCGAGGCGCAGTTGCGCACCATGCAGGTCTTTGCCGATCTTGCGCGGGAAGGGCGGGGGATCGTTGTGTCGATCCATGATCTGGGCCTTGCCGCGCGGTTCTGCACGCGGCTTGTCGTGCTGCATCATGGGCGCGTCGTCCTTGACGCCCCGCCGCGCGAGGTTCTGTCGGATCCCCGCCTGTCCGAGGTTTTCGGCATACGCGGCTTTCTGGCCGACACGCCTGATGGCCCGGTCTTCCAGCCGATGGCGGTGACGCGATGATCTCGGCCCGGCTCGCGCGGCCCTGGCTTGTGGCGGAATTCGCCAGCCTCCTGCGCGTGCTCAGCTGGGCCCCGTTCCGCCCCGGATTCGTGCAGGCGGAACGTGTCCTCTGGCGTGAGGTGCGCAATGCCGATCTCTCGCAGGATTTCGATGTCGACGCCTGGTTCGCGCGGGAAATGCTGCAATGGCCCGATGCCGTCGGGATGCTGACATCGCGCGATATCGGCACCTTTCGCCTGGCCGAGGCGCGGGTAGAGGGCGTGCAGGCCACCTGCCTTGCGACGGTCGGCCTGTCAAATGCCGAAGCAGTCGGCCGTCGCCGCCCCTATCATTCCGCCGATTGGGGAACGATCAACCTCTGCACCGCGGTTGATGCCCCCCTGACCGAAGCCGCGCAGATCGAGGCGCTTTCGATCGCGGTCGAGGCGCGCACGGCTGCCGTGATCGAGGCGGGCCTCACCCTGTCCACGGGTCTTGCCTCGGGCACCGGAACGGATTGCGCGGCCCTTGCCTGCCCCCCGGGTGACGGGCGCTATGCCGGCCTGCATACCGCCGTGGGCGAGGCGATCGGTGCCGCGACCCGTGCCGCCATCGCGACGGCCGCCGCCGACTGGATGGTCTGGCGCCGCGAAGAGGAAGACCGGAGACGCCAGAGATGACCTTTTCCCGGATCGTCTGCCTGACGGAAGAAACCGTCGAGACGCTGTATCTGCTGGGGCAATCCCACCGGATCGTGGGTGTCACGGGCTATGCCGTCCGCCCGCCGCAGGTGCGGCGCGAAAAACCGCGCGTGGGGGCCTTCACTTCGGCCGATGTCGAAAAGATCCGATCGCTTGCGCCTGATCTGGTGCTGACCTTCTCGGATCTGCAGGCCCCCATCGCCGCCGACCTGATCCGCGAAGGGATCGAGGTTCACGCCTTCAATCAAAGAACCGTCGCAGGCATCCTTGCCATGATCCGGACCTGCGGCGCGCTGACCGGCGTGCCCGAACAGGCCGACACACTCGCCTGCGGCTATGAGGAACGCCTTGCCCGGATTGCCGCGACCCATCGCCCCAACCGGCCCGTTGTCCTGTTCGAGGAATGGGACGAGCCGCTGATTTCGGGCATCGGCTGGGTATCGGAACTGATCGCGATTGCGGGCGGGCAGGATGCCTTTCCGGAACTGGCCGCCTGCAAGGCCGCGAAGGACAGGATCCTGACGCCCGATCAGGTGATCCCGCGCGCGCCGGACATCATCCTGGCCTCATGGTGCGGCAAGAAGGTGGTGCCCGCCCGCATCGCCGCCAGACCGGGATGGGATGTGCTGCCGGCGGTGCGGAACAACCGCATCCACGAGATCAAGTCGCCCCTCATCCTGCAGCCCGGCCCCGCCGCCCTGACCGATGGCCTGGATGCCATCCTGCAGGCGCTCTGGGGCAGGGCAGAGGCGTAGGCCGTCACTCCTCCAGCCGGATTTCCTGCCGAAACTGCCCGTCGCGCCCATATACGAGAAGCCGCCCATCCTCTGTCACCACAAGCATCCGGTCCTTGCTGATCGTCACGGCTTCGGCCCTGGCGCCTTCGGGCAGGGTCAGGTTTTCCGGCAGAACCGGGGCAGAGCCATCCGGCATCCGGGTGACAAGCAGGCTGACGATGGTTATGACACCCCCGATCATCGTGACCATCAGCACGATCACTAGCCATTTGAGGAAGCTCAGGCTGGGCGGAAGCCCGCCGGGATCAGGAGTGTCGTCCATGTCAGACCTTTCGGAAGAGGGCGGGGCCACCCTGATCGTCGTCATCGGGCCAAACCCGCCTGACCGCCTTGATAAGGCGCTGGCCCGCGAGGTGCCAGAGGAAGCCGCGCTGTCGCGTTCGCGTCTGATGAAGATGATTGCCGATGGCGATGTGCTGAAGGGGGGGATGCCCCTCCTCGATCCCAAGGCGAAGGTTGCCGAAGGCGATGCCTTCACCCTGCGGCTTGCCCCGGCCGAAGACTATCACGCCCGGCCCGAGGATATCCCGCTGGTCATCCTTTACGAGGATGACGATCTGATCGTGATCGACAAGCCCGCAGGGATGGTTGTCCATCCCGCGCCCGGAACGCCCTCCGGCACGCTGGTCAATGCCCTGCTGCATCATTGCGGCGATACGCTCTCCGGGATTGGCGGCGAAAAGCGGCCCGGGATCGTTCATCGCATCGACAAGGACACGACAGGGCTGCTGGTCGTGGCGAAATCCGATCGCGCCCATCACGGGCTGGCGCGGCAGTTCGAAACCCACAGCGTCAACCGCCACTACATCGCCCTTGTCCATGGCAGGCCGGACGCGGCCGATCCGCGCCTGCGCGGCACGCGCGGGGTTACCTTCGAAGCGGGCGGCATCCTGCGCATCGCGACTGGCCTTGCCCGGCACAAGACCGACCGGCAGCGTCAGGCCGTGGTCTGGGATGGCGCGGGCCGCCATGCCGTGACCCGCGCCCGCGTGGTGGATTCCTTCGGCGGCGATGCCGCGGCCCTGGTGGATTGCTGGCTGGAAACAGGGCGGACGCACCAGATCCGCGTGCATATGGCCCATGCGGGGCATGGCCTGATCGGAGATCAGACCTATGGCGGCCGCCGTCGCCTTTCGCCGGCGGCTGTCGGGCCGCTTGCGGCCGAACGGGGAAATGGCTTTCCCAGGCAGGCCCTGCATGCCGCGACGCTGGGCTTCGTTCACCCTGTCACCGGCGAGGAGATGGAATTCGAAAGCCCGCTTCCGCCCGACATGGAAGATCTGGTGGAATGCCTGCGCGCGGCGCGCTGATGTCTTGAAACAATGGCTGACATGTGCGTGACCGCACCGAAACGCGCCTTTAACGAAGACGGAACATTTCCCACTTATCGTTGAACGGACCGGCAAACTTGCACAAGCAAGGCCGCATACCTAGATTTGACGGTTCCCGGAGGCTTGCTGAAGATCCGGGTCAGAACAGGGGGCACGACATGAGCACCTACCAGACACTTCCCGCACCAAGCCCGGAGCAGGGCCTTAACCGCTATCTTCAGGAAATCCGCAAGTTCCCGCTGCTGGAGCCGGAACAGGAATACATGCTGGCAAAGCGCTGGGTCGATCATCAGGACGCCGGCGCTGCGCACCAGCTTGTCACCTCGCATCTGCGCCTCGCGGCCAAGATCGCCATGGGCTATCGCGGCTATGGCCTGCCGCAGGCCGAAGTCATCTCTGAGGCGAATGTCGGCCTGATGCAGGCCGTGAAGCGGTTCGATCCCGAAAAGGGCTTCCGTCTGGCCACCTATGCCATGTGGTGGATCCGTGCCTCGATCCAGGAATACATCCTGCGCTCCTGGAGCCTTGTGAAACTCGGCACGACCTCGGCGCAGAAGAAGCTGTTCTTCAATCTGCGCAAGGCCAAGGCCAAGGTGGGCGCGCTGGAGGATGGCGATCTTCGCCCCGAGAATGTGGCCCAGATCGCCAAGGATCTCTCCGTCTCCGAAGACGAAGTCATCGACATGAACCGGCGTCTGTCTGGTTCCGATGCCTCGCTGAACGCGACCGTCGGTTCCGATGGGGAAGGGGCGACGCAGTGGCAGGACTGGCTGGAAGACGAAGACAGCGATCAGGCCGGCGCCTATGAGGAGCGTGACGAACTCGATACCCGCCGCGCGCTTCTGGTGCAGGCCATGGCCGTGCTGAACGAACGCGAGAAGGATATCCTGATGCAGCGTCGCCTTGCCGATACGCCCGTCACGCTTGAGGAACTTTCCGAAAGCTATGGTGTCAGCCGGGAACGGATCCGCCAGATCGAGGTGCGGGCCTTTGAAAAGCTGCAATCGAAGATGCGCGAACTCGCCCGTGGCAAGGGCATGGTGATCCCGGCCTGAACTCCGCCGGATCAGGGATAAGCAGCGGCCCGCGCGCAATCGCGGGCCGTTTCTGTTGGGCTGTCGGTTTCCTGAACAATTGGTTAACGTAAGTTAATTCTTTGGTGCCCCATTGTTCGTGATGCGGGCCAGTTCCCGGGACCCGCCTTGATGAATGACTCGCCCAGTTTCGCCGCCTACCTGGAAAGCCCCTATCGCAGCCTGAAACACTCCTCCTATTTCCGGGTCTATGACACACTCTTCGGCCCCTATCGTGGCAGGGCCATCACCTTTGTCGAGGTTGGCATCCTCGGCGGGGGATCGCTGTTCATGTGGCGATCCTTCTTCGGCCCGCAGGCACGGATCATCGGGGTCGATCTCAATCCGAATGCGCGGAAATGGGAAAAGGACGGGTTCGAGATCTTCATCGGGTCGCAATCCGACACCTCCTTCTGGCAGGATTTCGCCCGCAAGGTCGGCCCGGTGGATATCCTGCTCGATGATGGCGGCCATACCTATGCGCAACAGATCATCACGGTCGAATCCATGCTGGACTCGATCCGTGACAAGGGGTTGCTGGTGGTCGAGGATACCCACACCTCCTACCTGCAAGGCTACGGGCCTGAAAAGTTTTCCTTCATGCGCTACAGCCAGAACC
The DNA here is from genome assembly GCF_011059185.1 of Paragemmobacter kunshanensis. Lineage (GTDB taxonomy): Bacteria > Pseudomonadota > Alphaproteobacteria > Rhodobacterales > Rhodobacteraceae > Paragemmobacter > Paragemmobacter kunshanensis. The sequence continues at coordinate 118,893 of NZ_JAALFE010000002.1, forward strand.
TGATCGACCGGATCAACCGCCGATCCAGCCTCGTCAGCGACAGCCCGGCGGAACGGCGGATCTGGTCGGTCCAATGCTTTGAATCCATTGTGGCCTTTCACATCAACCGCCCCGAATCCGCGGCGCCCTCCGTCGTGACGACGAATGACAAGCCGGGAGACGACGCGCAGGATTTCCGCCATCGCGAAAGGCGCGATCCCAGGATCGTCACGGTGGCAAGGCCGCTTGTTCCGCTGCTTCGTCACCTGCCCGGGATCCGTCGGGCGGGTCGCTGGCTGCGCAACCGGGCGGAACTGCGCCGCTTCCGCATCGACAGGTTCTTCCGCTGAAACCGGTGCATTTCGCCGGTCGCATCTTGGGCAGGCCGTGCCCGCGCCCATATTGTCGTCAGGATGCCGCGGTCAGGACGGTTGCCTCGACTGGCCCGCAGAGGTAGACCGCAGCAAAGCTGGAGACCGACATGACGATGCTCGAAACCTTCATCAAGCCGATGCACAAGGAAGGCATCCGCTTCGTTGCAGCCTTCGCCGCGGCGACGGTCCTGCTTTTCCTGCTGTGGGAACCCCTCGGCTGGATCGGTCTGGGTCTGACGGTGTGGTGCTATTACTTCTTCCGCGACCCCCGGCGCGCCGTGCCGCAGAATGCGGGCCTGATGGTCAGCCCGGCGGATGGTGTCGTGTCGCTGATCGAACGGGCGGTGCCGCCGCCCGAACTGGGCATGGGGCCCGAACCGCTGATGCGGATTTCCGTCTTCATGTCGGTCTTCAACTGCCACGTGAACCGCGCACCCATCGCCGGGCGCATCTCGGAGATCAGCTATCGCCCGGGCAAGTTCCTGAATGCCTCGCTCGACAAGGCATCGGTGGACAACGAACGGAACTCGCTGCGCATCGACATGGCGGATGGGCGCTCCATCGCCGTTGTGCAGATCGCCGGGCTTGTGGCACGCCGCATTCTCTGCTTCGCGACCAAGGGTCAGGATGTGCGAACCGGGGAACGTTTCGGCCTCATCCGTTTCGGATCGCGTCTTGATGTCTATCTGCCCGAAGGCGTGGAACCGCAGGTGGCCCTTGGCCAGACCTGTGTCGCCGGGGAAACGGTGATCGCGACGATCGGGCAAGACAGCCCGCAGCGCATGGCGAGGATGGAATGAACCAGCCGCCCGAGGGTCAGCCGCGCCCGCGCCGCAAGGTGCATATCCTTCAGTTGCTGCCCAATCTCGTGTCGATCCTCGGCCTTTGTTCCGGACTGACCGCGATCCGCTTTGCCATCGACGGCCGCGTAGCCACGGCCATCGCCCTGATCGGTCTTGCGGCAGCGCTGGATGCGCTGGACGGGCGCCTTGCCCGCATGCTGAAATCCGAAAGCGCCATCGGCGCCGAACTCGACAGTCTTGGCGATTTCGTGAATTTCGGGGTGACACCAGCCATCGTTCTCTACCTTTGGGGGCTGAAGGGCGAGGCCAGCCTCGGCTGGATCGCCGTCCTCATCTATGCGATCTGCTGCATGTTGCGGCTGGCCCGGTTCAATGTCGGCAACAAGCGCAGCGATGGGGAGGAACCGGCCGAGCGTACCTCCTTCATCGGCGTTCCCTCGCCCGCCGGTGCCATGCTTGTGCTGGCCCCCGTCTATCTCGCCTTCTGCTTCCCCGGGGATGTGCGGCTGCCGGCCGAGGCCGTCGCCATCTGGATGGTGGCCATGGGGGCGCTGATGATCAGCCGGATCCGCACACCCTCTCTCAAGCGCGTCACCTTCTATGCCGAGGACGCGCGCTATATCCTTGTTGCGCTTGTGGCCTTGTTTGCCGCGCTCTTCACCTATCCCTGGGTCACGCTTCTGTCACTTTCGCTGGCCTATCTGGCGGGGATCCTCTTTGTGGCGAGAGGGCAGCTTTTTGCGCTGTTCCGGAAGCAGGACTAGGGCGAAGACCGCTTGCACAGGCTGGCGCGCGCCCATAGCCTGCGGCTGTCACCAAAGGGAGAAGACCGATGAAACCCGTCCGCTGGGGCGTGCTGGGCAACGCCAAATTCGCCCGCGATCACATGGCACCGGCCATCCATATGGCCGAGAATGCCGAACTGGCCGCGCTGGGCACGTCAAACCCCGGATCGGCAAAGGGGTGGGATTTCTGCCCCGGCCTGAAGCAGATGAGCTATGAGGATCTTCTCGCCGATCCATCGATCGACGCGATCTATATTCCGCTGCCCAATCACATGCATGTGGAATGGACGCTGAAGGTTCTGGCGGCGGGCAAGCATGTCCTGACCGAGAAGCCGATCTCGATGACCGCCGAAGAGATCGACATCCTCATCGCCGAACGCGACAGGACCGGGCTTCTCGCGGCCGAGGCCTACATGATCGTCCACCATCCGCAATGGCAGCGCGCGCGCGATCTGGTGCAGGGTGGGGCGATCGGCAAGTTGCTGCATGTGGACGCCTTTTTCAGCTACAACAATGCCGACGAACTGCAGAACATCCGCAACCGGCCGGAAACCGGCGGCGGCGGCATCCGGGATATCGGTGTCTACACCTATGGATCGGCCCGGTTCGTGACGGGGGGCGAGGCGCGCGATCTTTCCTGCCGGATGATCCGCGAGAATGGCGTCGATGTCTGGGCACAGGTGGATGCGATGATCGAGGGCCCCCTGGGCCGGGCCACCTATATCGCCATGACGTCGATGCGGATGCAGAACCGGCAGGAAGTCACCTTCCATGGCGACAAGGGCCTTCTGAAGGTGGCGCATGGGCCGTTCAACGCGAACCTCTTCGCCGAGGCGCGGATCGAACTGCACCGTGATCAGACCGTTACCAGCGAACGCTGGCCCGCGGCAAATCACTACAAGCTGCAGGTCGAGAATTTCGGGAAAAGCATCAGGACCGGGGCTACCTATCCCTGCCCGCTGGAATTCACCCGCGGAACGCAGGAAATGATCGACCGCGCCTTCGAAACCGCGCGCGAGATTTCCTGGTAACGCCATCCTCCCCTGCATGGGCGGCCCTTGTCGCCCATGCATTTGGCCGTCTGGCCTCTCGACCCGCGCCCGACTGGGGCTATTTCCCTCCCTCGATCCCGCGATGCGCTAAGACAGCGCCCCGACATGCCGTTCCCTATCCCGGGGGTCTGTGGTCCACGGGGGGCGAAGGTATGAAGACAAGACGAAACATGATCCTGGTTGCAGCGGAAAGGGATCTGCGCCTGCTGGTATCCGAAGGCCAGGGGCTGGGGGTGACCGAGGTCCGCCACATTCGGGCGGCAGACCTCGATCGCCAACCCGGAAACACCGAAAGAAGCCGCCTCGCCCGCTTTCCAAAGCTGATCGCGGATCTGGTCGAGATGGAATGGCGCAAGGGCGGTTATGACCGGCTTACGCTGGTTGCGGGAACACAGATGCTTTGCGCCATGCGGCAGGAACTGCCCGACAGATTGCGCGACAGGGTGGCGACGGTCCTTGACCGGGATCTGATCAACCATCCGCTGCGCGATATCGCCGGGCAGCTGCAGGCCGCCCAGGCGATCTGACGCTGGTGGGGGCCTCTCAGGCCTCCATCGCTTCCAATTCGTCGATGAAGCCTGCGATCATCGACAGGCCCTTGTCCCAGAACTTCGGATCGCTGGCATCCAGACCGAAGGGTGCCAGCAGGTCCTTGTGATGCTTCGATCCGCCTGCCGACAGCATCTCGAAGTATTTTTCCTGGAACCCGGGCAGCCCATCCGCGTAAGCCGCATAAAGCGCATTCACCAGACCATCGCCAAAGGCATAGGCATAGACGTAGAAGGGCGAATGCACGAAATGCGGGATATAGGCCCAGAAGGTTTCGTATCCGTCCATGAATTCGAAGGCATCGCCAAGGGATTGGGCCTGCACGCTCATCCACAGGGCATTGATGTCGTCCGGGGTCAGTTCCCCTTCGCGACGCGCGGCGTGAAGCTTGCATTCGAAATCGTAGAAGGCGATCTGGCGGACGACCGTGTTGATCATGTCTTCAACCTTGCCAGCCAGCAGGGTCTTGCGTTCAGCGGGGGTCTTGGCCCCGTCCAGCAATTTGCGGAAAGTCAGCATCTCGCCGAAGACACTCGCCGTCTCGGCAAGGGTGAGCGGGGTCGATGACAGAAGCTCCCCCTGCTTTGCCGCCAGAACCTGATGCACACCATGGCCCAGTTCATGGGCAAGCGTCATGACATCGCGGGGTTTGCCCAGATAGTTCAGCATCACATAGGGATGCACGGTCGACACCGTGGGATGGGCAAAGGCCCCGGGCGCCTTGCCCGGCTTCACGCCTGCATCAATCCAGCCCTTTTCGAAGAAGGGCCGGGCCAGATCGGCCATCTTCGGATCAAAGGCCGAATAGGCATTCATCACCATGTCCCTGGCGCTATCCCAATCCACCGATTTGGGGGTCTCGATCGGCAGCGGTGCATTCCGGTCCCAGATCTGCAGTTTCTCAAGGCCCATCCACTTTGCCTTCAGGCGGTAATAGCGGTGCGACAGCTTCGGATAGGCGGCAACGACGGCGTTGCGCAGCGCCTCGACCACTTCGGGCTCCACATGATTGGACAGGTGCCGCCCGGTCTGGGGGCTGGGCATCTTGCGCCAGCGATCCTCGACTTCCTTCTCCTTGGCCAGGGTATTGTGGATGCGGGCGAACAGCTTGATGTTGCGGTCAAAGACCCCGGCCAGCGCCTGCGCTGCCGCCTTGCGCCGATTGCGATCCGTGTCGGTCAGCAGGTTCAGCGTGGCTTCGAGGTTCAGTTCCTCGTCCTCGCCTTCCACGGTGAACATCAATCCGGCCATGGTTTCATCGAACAGCTTGTTCCATGCGCTTGCACCGACCACCGAATTGTCATGCAGGAACTTCTCAAGCTCGTCCGAAAGCTGATAGGGGCGCATCGCCCGCATGCGATCAAAAACCGGCTTGTAGCGCGCCAGATCCGCATTTGCCTGCAGAAGGCGGTTCAGGTGATCTTCTTCCAGACGGTTGAACTCAAGGCTGAAGAAGACCAGCGGGGTCGTGAAGGTGGTGATCCGGTCCTGCGCATCGGCCATGAACTTGGCGCGGTCGCTGTCCATCGTGTTCTGGTAATAGCGCAGTCCCGCATAGGACATGATGCGCCCGGCAGCCACGTCGATCCGTTCATAGGCAAGCACGCATTCCAGCATCGCCCCGGCATCAAGGGATGCAAGCCTGCCCTCGTAGCTGGCCGCGAAATCTGCACATGCCTTTTCAAGCCAGGCCATGTCACGTTTGAATTCGGCGCAATCGGGGCTGGAATAGAGATCGGACAGATCCCATTCCGGCAACTTTCCAAGCCCGCCACCAGAGGCGTTCGCGTCATGGACGGGGCGGGGCAGGGGAAGCGTCATCTTGAACCTCGTTGCACATTGCTGCCTTCCATCTAGGGCTGGCAACCGGGAAGGTGCAAGGGACAGAGGCCCATTTTGCCGTGAAGCCTGTCACGCCTGCGCCCGGGCCAGCAACTGGCGCAGGTTCTCCATCGTGTCGATCTCGGACAGGGGCTTGTCCTTTCGCCAGCGGATCATGCGCGGAAACCGCAGGGCGATCCCCGATTTGTGCCGCGGGCTTTCCTGAATGCCTTCGAAGCCGATCTCGAACACCAGTTCCGGCGTGACGCGCCGGACGGGGCCAAAGCGTTCGAGGGTGTTCTTCTGAACCCAGCGGGTGATCTCAGCAAACTCTGCATCCGTCAGCCCGGAATAGGCCTTTGCAAAGGGCACCAGGCTTTCTCCGTCACGCAGGGCGAAGGTGAAATCGGTGAAGAGATTGGCCCTTCGTCCGTGCCCCGCCTGCGCATAGATCATCACGGCATCCACCGACCACGGATCCAGCTTCCATTTCCACCATTCGCCCCGTTTCCTGCCGTTATGATACGGGGATTGCACCTGCTTCAGCATCACCCCTTCGGCGCGGAACTGGCGCGCGCTGCGGCGCAGATGATCAAGCTCTTCCCAATTGGAAAAGGGCAGGGCGGGCGAAATGCCCAAGGGCAAGGTCGGGGACAAACCCGCGACAAGCGATTGAAGCCTTGCGCGACGCTCCATCAGGGGGGCGGTGCGGATATCCTTCCCCCCGGTCTCAAGCAGATCATAGGCGATGAACCGCGCCGGTGCTTCGGCCAGGATCCGCCGCGTCACGGATTTGCGCCCGATCCGCCGCTGCAGCGCGCTGAAGGCCATCGGCAAGTCTGCCTCGTGATCCCAGACCACCACCTCGCCATCCAGCGCCGTGCCAGAGGGCAGAAAGTCGGCAAGCATGGCGAATTCCGGGAAGCGGTCGGTGATCAGTTCTTCCCCCCGCGACCAAAGCGCAAGCAGACCATCGCGGTGGATCAGTTGGCCACGAATGCCATCCCATTTCCATTCGGCCGTCCACAGCGACGGCGCGCCCAGGATTTCAGGCGTTTTTTCCAAACCTGAGGCCAAGGCAAAGGGATAGGGGCGGGTATCGGCGCGGGAATCCCCATCTCCGATCAGGTGGTCAAAGCTGGTGGCGGCTGGCGTCCAGTCGCCCATCAGCCGGTGGGCGAGCGTGCCCTCGTCCATTCCCGTGGCTTCGGCCAGGGCCCGCGTCACCAGGCCACGACTGACGCCGACGCGGAAGCCGCCGGTGATCAGTTTGTTGAAGACAAGCCTTTCCATCGGGCCAAGCCGATCCCAGGCATCAAGGATCGCTGCCTTGCGGTGATCATCGTCCATGCCGGACAGAGCAGCAAGTTCGCGCATGGCACTTGCCAAAGCCGGTGGATCAACCGCCTTGCCCGCGGGCAGGATCAGGGCGATGGTTTCGGCAAGGTCGCCCACCATCGCATAGCTTTCCTCGAACAGCCAAAGCGGCACCTGCGCCTTTTCGGCGGCCCACGCTCGCAACTCCGTGCTGCGGACGCTGCGCCTTGGCCGTTTGCCCGACAAAAGCGCGATCGCCCAGACGCGGTCTTCCCCGGGCGCGCTGCGAAGGTAGTCGGCAAGGGCCGCCACCTTGGCCGAGGTCTTTGTCGTGCCGTCGAGCGTGGCGAAGAGCGCGGCGAAGCGGTTCATTCGGCGGCCTCGGCCATGTCTTCCCCGAACTCGGTCGACACAATGCCTGCGTCATAGCCCTGCTCCGACAACCAGCGCCGAAACGGAACCGTGTAACCGTGGGTCACGAAGACCCGCTCGGCGCCGGTTTCCCGGATCGCGGAGACAAGCCCGCCCCAATCCGCGTGGTCCGAGACCACAAATCCGGTGCCAAGGCCCCGCCGTCGTTTCAACCCGCGAATGGCCATCCAGCCGCTGGCCATGGCGGCGTCGACCTCGCCGAACCGGCGCATCCAGGCAGCGCCAATGGCGGAAGGCGGCGCAATGACAAGCGCCCCCCGATTTGCCGCCAGGTCGATCCCCGGTGTGACCCGGATTGTCGTGGGCAGGGGATAGCCTTGCTGTCGCAGGATTTCGGTCGTGTCCTCTACTGCGCCATGGGTCAGGATCGGCCCGATACCTCCGAGTCCTGACAGAATCCGCTGCGCCTTGCCAAAACTGTAGGCCCCAATGACCGAGGTTCTGCCCGATGCGGCATTCCCTTGCCACCAATCCACGATGCCACGCATGACACTGTCCTGCGGTTGCCAGCGGAAGACGGGCAGGCCGAAGGTGCATTCCGAGATGAAGCAATGGCAGCGGACGGGCGTGAAGGCTTCGGCCAGACCGTCATTCTCGATCTTGTAGTCACCAGAGACGACCCAGACCTCTCCCCTGCGTTCGACACGGATCTGGGCCGAGCCGGGCACATGGCCTGCGGGATGAAAGGATACGGTCACGCCGCCAATACGCAGCGACTCGCCAAAGGCGATGCCGCTTGCGTCGATCTGACCAAGACGGTGGCGGATCACCGGCAGGGCCTGATGGGTGGCAAGATACCGGCGATGGCCCCATCTGGCATGATCGGAATGACCATGCGTGATCAACGCATGATCCACGGGCCGCCATGGGTCGATATGGAATCCGCCATCCGGGCAGAAGATGCCCCTGTCGGTGAACGTCAGGACCGGATCTTGCGACATGGCGAAAAGCTAGGGCGGGAATACCGCTGGGCGAGAGCGGCGATGTGCCCGTTTTTTGTGCAAATGCACATGCTGCACCCGTTGTTGCGAGATGAAAGGCTTCCCCCTTGCAAGGGGCGCTGATTAACTTGGCCCAAGCGCTGTGCGGGGGTGGTTGTGTCACAATACTTCAACGAGATGTATGACGGCGGCAAGGTGCGCATGCCTTATGCGCGGCTTGAGGACTGGATGAACGCCATGCCAGCCTCGCTGCGGACCCTCAAGCAGGCCGAGGCCGAGGATCTTTTCCGCCGCATCGGCATCACCTTTGCCGTTTATGGCGAGGGCGGGGATCCCGACAGGCTTATCCCCTTCGACATGTTCCCCCGCGTCTTTACCGCGTCGGAATGGGCAAGGCTTGAAAAGGGGATCAAGCAGCGGGCGCGGGCGTTGAACGCCTTTCTCGTCGATGTCTATGGCCGTGGCGAAATCATTCGTGCGGGGCGGATTCCGTCAAGGCTCGTCTACCAGAACGAAGCGTTCGAGAAGGCCGTCGTCGGCATGAAGCCCCCGAAGGGCGTGTATTCCCATATCGTGGGGATCGATATCGTCCGCACCGGACCGGACGAGTTCTTTGTGCTGGAAGACAATTGCCGCACGCCGTCGGGCGTCAGCTACATGTTGGAAAACCGCGAGATCATGATGCGGATGTTCCCGGACCTGTTCCGCGGCAACCGGATTGAACCTGTTGACCGTTACCCGGAAATCCTTCGGCGAACCCTGGCTTCCGTCGCGCCCCAGAAATGCACCAACGAGCCGACGATCGTTCTGCTGACCCCCGGGCATTTCAACAGCGCCTATTACGAACACAGCTTTCTCGCCGATCTGATGGGCATCGAACTGGTGGAAGGTCAGGATCTTTTCGTGGAGGGCGAGTTTGTCTGGATGCGGACAACCGAAGGCCCGAAGAAGGTGGATGTTGTCTATCGCAGGATCGACGATGCCTTCATTGATCCGCTCTGCTTCCGCCCGGATTCCATGCTGGGCGTGCCAGGTTTGATGGATGTCTACCGTTCGGGTGGCGTGAGCATCTGTTCTGCTCCGGGGGCCGGGGTTGCGGATGACAAGGCCGTCTACACCTTCGTGCCCGAGATGGTGCGCTTCTATCTGGGCGAGGAACCGATCCTGCAGAATGTGCCGACCTGGCAATGCGGCAAGGAGGCGGACCTGCGCTATGTCCTCGACAACCTTTCGGAACTTGTCGTGAAGGAGGTGCATGGATCGGGTGGCTACGGCATGCTGGTCGGTCCGAAATCGACGAAGGACCAGATCGAGTCCTTCCGCATGAAGATAAAGGCAGATCCGGGCAACTACATCGCCCAGCCGACGCTGGCGCTTTCAACGACGCCCACCTTCGTTGCTGAAGGCGTGGCACCCCGCCATGTGGATCTGCGGCCCTATTGCCTCGTGGGTGAGGGTATCGAACTTGTGCCAGGCGCGCTGACGCGCGTCGCCCTGACGGAAGGATCGCTTGTCGTGAATTCCTCGCAGGGGGGTGGCGTCAAGGATACCTGGGTTCTGGCGGAGTGAGACAGTCATGCTGAGCCGGACCGCAGACAATCTTTTCTGGATCGCCCGCTACATGGAACGGGCCGAAACCGCCGCGCGGTTGCTGGAGGTGGGATCGCGCATCGCGCTTTTGCCATCGGCCGCGGGCTATCGAAACGAATGGGATTCGCTGCTGCAGGCATCGGGCAATGCCGATGCCTTTGCCCGGAAATATGGCGATCCGGTGCAGCGCAACATCGAAAGCTTCCTGTTCTTCGATCGCGACAACCCATCCTCTGTTGCATCCTGCATCACGACGGCGCGCGAGAATGGGCGCATCGTCCGGACTGCCCTTACCACGCAGGTCTGGGATGCGCTGAACACGGCGTTTCAGGAACTTCGCCAACTGGAGCGGACACCACGCAGCGAACTTGAACTTTCGCGCCTGACCGAGTGGACGATGCGCCATGCGGCAATGGTGCGTGGCGCAATCGAGGCCACGCTTCTGCGCAACGATGGTTGGGATTTCCTGAACATCGGCTACAGTCTGGAACGCGCCGACAACACGGCGCGCCTGATGGACGTGAAATATTACGTGCTGTTGCCGCGCGTGGAATTCGTCGGGTCCGGCCTCGACAATTATCAGTGGACTACGCTGCTGCGTGCGATGTCGGCGCATCGGGCCTTTCATTGGGCCTATGGAGGCGAGGTGACGGCGGCGAAGATCGCGCATTTCCTGATCCTGAACCCGCAATGCCCGCGATCGCTGATCACCTGTGTCGAAGGCCTTTCTGCGCATCTGGATCGGCTGGCGCGTCTTTACGGGGCAACGACGGAAGCCCAGGCGCAGGCGCGGGGAATGCTTGTCGCACTAAGTGAAACGCGCGAGGACGACATCTTTGATGAAGGCCTGCATGATTTCCTGTCCCGCTTCATTCGCGAGACGGCGGCGCTGGGGTCGTTGATCCACGAAACCTATCTGAGCGGGGATATGCGCTGATGCTGCTGTCTGTCGATCATGTGACGCGCTACCGCTATGATCAACCGGTGCGCGCGGTGATGCAAAGCCACCGCCTGACACCATCGGCCTTTGATGGCCAGAAGGTGCGAAACTGGAAGGTCAGCGTGACCGACGGGATCCCGGGCGGGGCATTTCGCGACGGCGCCGGGGACCGGGTGCAGGCCTGGACAGTGAAAGGTCCGGTCAGCGAGATCGAGGTGCATGTCGTGGGCACGGTGGAAACCCTTGATCTGGCAGGGGTTTTGCGCGGACACCGGGAGATGGTCCAACCCGAGGTCTATCTGGTGGATACCCTGCCGACCGAGGCGGATGCAGCCCTGGCGGCCCTTGCACAGACGGCGCTGGCCGAAGAGGGACCACTGGCCCGCGCCCATCGGCTTGCGGCTGTCGTGGCCGATGCCATCGCCTATCGACCCGGGGCCACCCATGCCCATACGACGGCGGCCGAGGCGCTGGCCCTTGGGGAAGGGGTCTGTCAGGACCATGCCCATGCCCTTATCGCCTGCGCCCGGGTGATCGGGCTGCCGGCGCGCTATGTCTCGGGCTATCTTTTTGCAACGGCAGACGGAGCCGCGCATGAGGCCGCGCATGCCTGGGCCGAAATCCACGTGGCGGGCCTGGGTTGGGTGGGCTTTGATCCTGCAAATCGCTGCTGCCCGGATGAACGCTATATCCGGTTGGGATCGGGGCTTGATGCACAGGATGCGGCCCCCATTCGCGGGATCGCACGGGGTCTGGGCGTCGAAAGCCTTGACGTGACGGTTGCGGTCCAGAATTTGCAGCAATAGGGTCGTCGCGTTCAAGGGGAAGAAGAAATGACCTATTGCGTGGGACTCATGCTGAATGAGGGAATGGTGCTGCTGTCGGATACCCGCACGAATGCGGGGCTCGACAATATTTCCACCTATCGCAAGATGTTCCACTTCGAAGAGCCTGGCGAACGGGTCATCGCCATCATGACGGCAGGGAGCCTTTCGGTGACCCAGACGACCATCGCGCGGCTGCGCGAGGCGATCGAAGATCCGGAAGCGGACGAGACACAGTCGATCATGAAGGCCCCCACGATGCTGAAGGTGGCCGAGATCGTGGGCAACATGCTGGCCCGGGTTCGCGAGGATATCGACGAAAAACTGTCGGCGATGCAAGGGGTTACCGCATCGATGATTGTCGCGGGGCAGCGGCGGGGGGGGGCTATGCGGCTGTTCCTGATCTATCCCGAGGGCAATTTCATCGAGGCGACGGAAGACACGCCCTTCCTGCAGATCGGCGAGCACAAATACGGCAAGCCCATCCTTGACCGCGTGGTCAAGCCGTCGACCAGCCTGGCGGATGCCCAGAAGGCCGTGCTTCTGTCGATGGATTCCACATTGAGATCAAACCTTTCCGTGGGAATGCCGCTGGATCTGTGCGTGATCGAGCGGGATGCCTGCCGGGTATCCCATACCCGCCGGATCGAGGCCGGGGACGAGCAGTTCCGCGCCATGTCCGAGGCCTGGAGCCGGGCGCTGCGTGACGGATTCAGCCAGATAAACATCTGAAAATCGGTGCCGCGCGCGGTGCAGACGGCTGTGCAGCACATGGTATGCCCCGCGGCCAGCCTGAGACCGGTCAGCGATGGGCGGCGAACTGCGCGACTGCCGCATCGAAGAAGCGGCTGCGATGGGCGGGCGTTTCCATCGGCACTTCATGTTCCGCGCCCTGATAGATGTCCAGCCGACCAGAGGCCCAACCGGCCATGCGCAGGTGGATCGGGGCGACATCCACCACCTTTTCCGCCGTCCCGAGGGCGGTGATGGCGGGGGTGGAGGGGGCGGGCAGGGCGGCCAGGGCACCGCATTCCCGAAGCGCCGCCCCCAACCAGCCGAGCGAGGGGCCACCAAGGGCCAGATCGGGCTGGGCGATGACCTGCCGGCGCATGTAATCCCACATCCCGGGATCCGTGGTCAGCACATTGCCCTGAAAGGGCGCGGCGAGGACATAGGTCTGCCCCCCGGTGCCGGGGGCATAGCGGTGAGACTGCCCGAAAGGCGCGGCCAGGCGGCCAAGGAGATGGGCGATGGGGCGCGACCATGCCGCCATGCTGATGCCCCACATCGGGGCCGAGAAGACCGCCGAAGCAAAGGGCAGCCCGCGCATCAGGGACCGCAGCCCGATACAGCCGCCCATGGAATGCGAAAGGAGATGGAAGGGCCGGGGCAACCCTTCCTGCTCTGCAAGGCCGAGCAGCGCGTCGACATCGCGCTGGTATTCGTCGAACTGGCCGACATGGCCGATCAGGCGGTCGGCAAAGGCGCGGTCTGCGAGGCCCTGCCCGCGCCAATCCACCACCAGCGTGACATAGCCATGGGCCGCAAGCACGGTGGCAGCGCGGCCGTATTTTTCGATGTATTCCGTGCGCCCGGGAAAGAGAAAGACCGTGCCCCGCCCGCCATCGCCCCAGATCGCCGCGCGGATGCGCTTATCATCTGCCGTGCGCAACCAGAGCGCGCGCCCGCCCGATGGCCCCTCGGCGAGGTCTGCGAAAAGCGGCGCGGCACCCGTCACGACAGGACGGAACCGAGCTTCATGGCAAGACCCATGGAGCCGTCCACCGAAAGCTTGCCGGTCATGAAGGCCATGGTGGGGTTCATGTCGCCATCCAGAATCGCGCGGAAGGTTTCGGTCGAGGCGGTGAGGGTTACGTCAGCCTCTTCATCCCCGGCGCGGACGCCGTTCGAATCCATCATGATCGCACCTTCGCCAGGGATCACGAATTTTGCCACGCCGTCGAAACCACCATTCAGCTTGGCGGACAGGGCGGTTACGGCTGCGTCGATCACGTCGCTCATTCTTACAGTCTCCATCGCTTGGTCGTGACCGCGGGAGGCTGGCCTTTCCGCGCGGTTGCGTTACCTTGGTTTTATGAAAGCGCTTCGCCCGTTACACAATCATGTCGTTGCGGCACTCGTGCTGGTTTTCTGCGCGATGCTGGCTTTTGCGCGGCCAGTTGGTGCCCAGACGGCGGCGCTGGATGATCTTTTTGCGGAACTGAAGGAGTCGGATGCGCAGGGCGCATCGCGGATCGAGCGCGAGATCTGGAACGAATGGTCGAAATCGGGATCGCCCGCGATGGACCTGCTGTTGCAGCGCGGGCGGGATGCGATGGAATCAGGGGATGCGGCGGCGGCGATCGAGCATTTCACCGCGCTGACCGACCATGCGCCGGATTTCGCCGAAGGCTGGAACGCGCGGGCGACGGCCTATTTCACGGTTGGCGAACTGGGGCCTTCGGTCAACGACATCGCGCGCACGCTGACATTGAACCCCCGGCATTTCGGGGCGCTGTCCGGCCTTGGCATGATCTTCGAGCAGTTGGAGCAGCCCGAGAAGGCGTTGGAGGCCTATCGGGCGGCGCTGGCTATACATCCCCATCTGCAGGGGGTAATCGAGTCGATAGAGCGACTGGAAGCAGACACCGCCGGGCAGGACCTGTAAGGGCAGCAAGATCATGGCCATGACCGGACGGGTTACGGCGGTTCTCGGACCGACGAATACCGGCAAGACACATTATGCCATCGAACGGATGCTGGCGCATCGGACGGGCGTGATCGGCCTGCCGCTGCGCCTGCTTGCGCGCGAAGTCTATGACCGGATCGTGGCCCTGCGGGGGCCTTCGGTCGTGGCGCTGGTGACGGGGGAAGAGCGGATCGTGCCAGAGCGCACGGCCTATTGGGTTTGCACCGTCGAGGCGATGCCGCTGGAGATCGGGGCGGATTTCGTGGCCGTGGACGAGATCCAGCTTTGCGCGGATCCGGAGCGGGGGCATGTCTTCACGGATCGCCTTCTGCGGGCGCGTGGGTTGCATGAGACGCTGTTCCTGGGATCGGACACGATGCGCGGGGCGATTGCCGCGCTGGTGCCGGGGGTGAGCTTCGTCAAGCGCGACAGGCTGAGCACGCTGACGTGGTCAGGTTCGAAAAAGATCAGCCGGATGCCGCCGCGCAGTGCCATCGTGGGGTTTTCTGTTGAAAATGTGTATGCGATTGCCGAACTGATCCGGCGGCAGAAGGGCGGCTGCGCGGTGGTGATGGGGGCGCTTTCCCCCCGCACGCGGAATGCGCAGGTCGCGCTCTATCAGAATGGCGATGTGGATTATCTGGTGGCGACCGATGCCATCGGGATGGGGCTGAACCTCGATATCCGGCATGTGGCCTTTTCATCGACGGCCAAGTTCGACGGGCGGCGGATGCGGGCGCTGTATCCGCAGGAGCTGGCGCAGATCGCAGGTCGGGCGGGGCGGCATGTGGAGAACGGCACATTCGGCGTGACGGGCGAGGCGCGGCCCCTGGACGAGGAGATGATCGACGCCATCGAGAACCACCGCTTCGCGCCGGTGAAGAAGTTGCAATGGCGCAATGCGGGGTTGGAGTTCGGGAGTGTCGAGCGGCTGGTGCGGTCGCTTGAGGCGCCGACGTCGAATGACTGGCTGTCGCGGGCGCGGGATGCCGATGACGTGGTCGCGCTGAAGGCCTTGTCCGAGATGCCTGAGGTTCGGGATCGCGTGAAGGGGCCGCAGGATGTGCGTCTGTTGTGGGATGTGTGCCGGGTGCCGGATTTCCGGTCATCTTCGACCACGGAACATGCGGGGCTGCTGGCGCGGATCTTCGAATTCCTGAAGACCGGGCGGGTGCCTTCGGACTGGCTGGCCAAGGCGGTGGCGCGGATCGACAGGTCGGATGGCGATATCGACGCCATCTCCAAGCGGCTGGCCTATATCCGGACCTGGACCTATGTGGCGCAACGGTCGGGCTGGGTGGAAGACGAAAGCCATTGGCGCGACGAGACGCGCGCTGTAGAAGACCGCCTGTCGGATGCGTTGCATGCGCGGCTGACGCAGCGATTTGTTGACCGGCGGACCAGTGTCCTGCTTCGCCGGTTGAAGCAGAAGGAGACCCTCGTGGCCGAGGTGAATGACAAGGGCGAAGTGACGGTCGAAGGCGAGTTCGTCGGGCGGCTGGAAGGGTTCCGGTTCCGGCAGGACGCCTCGGCGACGCCGGAGGAGGCGCGCACGCTGCGGCAGGCGGCGGTGCAGGCGCTGCGGCCCGAGTTCCACCTGCGGGCGGACCGGTTCTACAACGCGCCGGATACGGAGCTGGATTTCACCGAGCAGGGCGGGCTGATGTGGGGGACCACGGCGGTTGGCAAGCTGGTGAAGGGGGCCGAGGCGCTGCGCCCGTCGGTGGAGGGGTTCGTCGATGACGAGGCCGGGCCCGATGTCGCCGAAAAGGTGAAGCGGCGTCTGCAGCATTTCATTGATCGCAAGGTGGCCGCGCTGTTCGAGCCGCTGGCCGCGATGAGCCGGGATGAGGGGCTGACGGGGCTGGCACGGGGCTTTGCCTTCCGGCTGGTCGAGGGGCTGGGCGTGCTGCCGCGGGACGAGGTGGCGGAAGAGGTGAAGGCGCTGGATCAGGAGGCGCGGGGCGCGCTGCGCAAGCATGGCGTGCGGTTCGGGCAGTTCACGGTGTTCCTGCCGCTGCTTCTGAAACCCGCGCCGACGCGGCTGCGGCTGGTGCTGTGGTCGCTTGCGAACGGGCTGGATGAATTCCCCGAAAGCCCGCCCCCGGGGCTGGTGACGATCCCCAACATCGCCGAGGTGCCCAAGCAGCATTACACGCTGTCGGGCTATCATCCGGCGGGCGCGCGGGCGATCCGGATCGACATGCTGGAACGACTGGCCGATCTTCTGCGCGCGCGCGACAGCCGGGCCGGGTTCGAGGCGAGCCCGGACATGCTTTCGATCACCGGCATGACGCTGGAGCAGTTCGCGGATCTGATGACGGGCCTTGGCTACAAGGCCGAGAAGGGCGAGCGGGTGAAGGTAAAGGCCGCCGAGCCGGTGGCCGTGCCCGAGACGCCTGTTTCGACCGCGCCGATCCCCGAAGGGGAATCGGTCCTTGCCCCGCCCCCTGAGCCGGAACCGGTGGCAGAGGATGCGGGTGCCGAAGATGCGCCGGTCGAGATGGAAGTCTTCTACAGCTTCAGCTGGGCACCCAAGCCGCGCTTTCAGCGTCCCGAACGCGGGGGCAACCGCCCGCAGGGTGGCGAGCGCCCGAACCGTGGCGAGCGGCCGCAGGGCGACCGTCCGCGCCGGGCCGAGGGGGGCGAGCAGCCCAAGGGAGAACGGCGCGAAGGTGGCTTCAAGGGGGGCAACAAGGGCAAGGGCGGCAAGCCCGAGCGGCGCGACGGCGGCAAGCCGGGCGGGGGGAAGGCCTTCGAGGCCCGCCCGCCGCGCGCCGAGAAACCCATCGACCCGGACAACCCCTTTGCCGTGCTGGCGGCGCTGAAGACCAAGGGCTGATTTGGCTGGCCCCGGCGCGCAGAAGATCGGGGCGCGGTCCGGGCCGGAGCGCGAAACGCTTCGGCTGGACAAATGGCTGTGGCAGGCGCGGTTCTTCAAGACCCGCGCCCTTGCCGCCGGTATGGCCGAAAGCGGGCATCTGCGCATCAACGGCCAGCCGACCCGGAAGCCGGGCGCCGGTGTGGCGGTGGGGGACGTTCTGACCTTTCCGCAGGCAAGCCGGATCCGTGTGGTGAAGATATTGGCACTCGGCCTGCGGCGCGGGCCTGCCCCTGAGGCACAGATGCTCTACCTTGATCTGGATGAGCGGGACGCGGCATCCGACCCGCTTGAATGATGCGCAAAAGCCCACTAGTCAGACTGCCGGGATTTTAGGAGACCGCCGTGACCTATGTCGTGATCGACAACTGCATCGCCTGCAAATACACCGATTGCGTGGAAGTCTGCCCGGTGGACTGCTTCTACGAAGGCGAGAACATGCTGGTGATCCACCCGGATGAATGCATTGACTGCGGCGTCTGCGAACCGGAATGCCCCGCGGATGCGATCCGCCCGGATACCGAGCCGGACATGGACAAGTGGGTGGCCTTCAACCGCAAGTATTCCGAGATGTGGCCGGTGATCACCGTGAAGAAGGATCCCCTGCCCGAAGCCGAGGCGCGGGACGGCGAGACGGACAAGCTGAGCAAGTATTTCTCGGAAGCAGCGGGCGAGGGCAGCTGAGCGCGGCTTACCCGGTCGGTTGCCATGCCGATTCGGCATGGCCGCCCTGTTGATTCGGAATACCATCGAATATTTGCCCGAATCCGGGGCAAATGCGCGCAATGGAACGGCATGCCCGGTCTCGACTCAGTTGGAATCAGGGCGATTCTGTGGTATAGAATCCGTTACATACACCACGGAAGCCTGATGCCTGGCTCAGAGCTGCTCGCCTGAGCGGGGTCTTTCTGTGACAACTTGGCCGGTATGCCGGGGCCAACTGGGGCCCGGTCGTCCTTTTTGTCGCGTGAGGCAGGCAATCCCATCGAGGATGCGTCTGAATGACCAAGACCAAGAAGCCCGAGTTCCGCCCTAACGAGTTTGTCGTGTATCCCGCGCATGGCGTGGGCAAGATCATCTCGATCGAAGAGCAGGAAATCGCAGGTCTCCATCTGGAGCTGTTCGTCATCTCGTTCGAGAAGGACAAGATGACGCTGCGGGTCCCCACCCACAAGGCGACCGAGATCGGGATGCGCCAGCTGTCTTCGCCCGATGTGGTGACGAAGGCGCTGGATACGCTGAAAGGCCGGGCGCGGGTGAAGCGGGCGATGTGGTCGCGCCGCGCGCAGGAATATGAGCAGAAGATCAATTCGGGCGATCTGCTTTCGATCGCCGAAGTGGTGCGCGACCTGCACCGCACGGATGACCAGCGCGAGCAGAGCTATTCCGAGCGTCAGCTGTATGAAGCGGCGCTGGAGCGGCTGACGCGGGAAGTGGCGGCTGTTTCGGGCGTTGACGAGGCGGGCGCGCAGAAGAAGGTCGATGACGTGCTGCTGAGCCGCGCGGCCTGAGATATCCGGACAGTCACGGAAACGGGCCGCAGCGCATTGCGGCCCGTTTCCTTTTGATCAGAGGCTGCTTCTGATGGCCGTGAGGATGGGGTCGAGATCGCGGTGAGCTTCGCGAATGCCCTTGTTGATTTTCCCGTTGCCATTGGAGTTTCCCTGCCCCGCCCCGAAGATGCCGTCTTCGCTGTTCTGGCTATTGATCAGGCAGGAAGGTGGCCTCGGCGCGTCTGTCTTCGTGTTTGGTCTTCACCTCGGCGTTGGGGGCAAAGAACTTCTTGATCGTCGTGATGACGGCCTTCCACCCGCTGGGCGGGCTTTTGCTGCGCTTGGGTTTGATTTGCTGACGGAGAACCGTCGTTTCCGGCCGTGTCCTGCGGCCGCGGCGCCTGCGTTTCATGGGAGCCTGAGACGTCGAACCTGGAGTGCATGGGCTGTGTCCTGTCTCTGGGCCTGGAGCCGGAGATTGATGGTGTCTGCGCCAAGGACATGGACTTGGGTGACGGTTTCGGGTTCCAGGGTTGCGGCGTGGCCTTCCCAGAACTGGGTGCAATGGGGGAAGGACGTGATCTTTTCGACGAGGGAGGTGGCGCTGCAACATGCGATGCGGATGGTGCGGGCCGGAATGCGGAATGCCGCCGGAAGGGACCGGCGGCATCCTGCTGTGATGATGGTCGGTCAGTTCGGGATGTTCAGGACATCGCGCAGCACCTGGAGCGTCATCTCGATGCGGCCCTGCACCTCGCCCACGCCTTCGTAGGCATTGAAATCATTTTCATCCTGCAGGCCGCCGCCGGCAAACATCCTTTCGGCGTTGAAGTTGACCAGATTGGCGCGGGCGATGTCCTTGCCGACCCTGAGCTGCATGTCGCTGGACATGGAGTGCAGCCTGTCGCCCCGAAGACCGATCCGGTTGACCAGGTCTTCCTTCACGAAATGCATGCGGTCGGTCATGGCGTTCTTGAGTTTCTCTTCAGAGACGAATTCGCCGCCGTTCAGCTTTTTCAGGCCCTGATGCATGGTTTCGATGTTGCGGGCGGTTCTGGCTGCGTCGAACTTGCCGCCAAGCCCTTTCATCATCGACACGAAGCTGTCGTCGACCTGCTTCTCGGCCTTCTTGAGGCTGCGCGCCTCGCGTTGTTCGGGTGTGCCGAACACGAGGTTGCCGATCGCCGTGAAAATCTTCGCGAAGAAGCCGGGCTCTTTGGTCGGCCGCATCGACGTCTTGTCGGATTTCTTCAGTTCGTTCCCCTCGATGTCATGGCTGTGATCAATGATCACCATGCTGTCGCGGGACTTCTGCGCGGACGTGGTTTCGAAGCTGGAGAACATGGAATTTCCTTTCCTGACGGGTTCGGGGTGACGGATCAGAGCCGGAGATTGATGGTTTCGTCGGTATCGACGATGTCGTCGGCGACGCTGTCTTCGGGCAGGTCGCGCAACTGGCCGTGCCAGAACAGGGCGACGCGGGCGAAGGTTTCGAATTCGGCGAAGAAGGTGTCGGCGGTGAAATGGCGGGGATCGACAGCCTGGCCGAGGGTCACGTCGTCACTGGCCGGATTGATGGCAAGGGCGGCGCGGCCAGTGCGGTTGCCGTTGAAATTCGCCTCAAGCAGAAAGTGCAGCGCGTTGACGCCAAGATCGCCTGCATAGCCGAGTGCGGCGTGGAAGCGGATCGTCGCATCCTCGGCCTTGTCCTCGATCTCGATCCAGAGATCCTTGCCCAGATCGACGCTGCAGATGCGGTCGCTGCCAAAGGTCAGTCCCGGCAGCTTGGCGTGACGGGCGATGGCGGCAAGCGCCTCTTCCGGTGATGCGAGCATGTGTTTCCTCCTTCTGCCCTGTTCCCCTGACTGTAGGGGCGGAACCGGAGGGGATATGTGTTGCCCGATACCAGGGACCGCGGGCGGTGCCCAACGGCCCGTTCTGTCAGCCGAGGCTGGCGGCCGCCAGTGAAAGCGCCGCGGCTTCGGCGAGCTGCTGCGAGGCACCGAGGATGTCGCCGGTCTGGCCGCCGATCCGCTTGCGCGCGGCATGAGCGATGGCGGCCGTGGTTCCTGCTGCGGCAAGAAGCATGGGGATCAGCGTGGCACCGGTCGCGAGCAGGGCAAAGGTGGCGGCAATCGTCAGCGCGCCGATCACGGCACCGCGGGGGGGGCGGCCCGTGAGATGCGAAAGCCCCGTGCCGCGCGCATTGGGCAGAGTGGCGATCAGCACGGCCATCGGCGCGCGTGACAGGGCGCCTGCGGCGATGAGGGCGGCCCAGTGGTGGCCGGTGGAGACCAGGGCAGTCAGCGCCGACCAGCGGATCAGCGTGACAAGCAGGAGCGCCAGCGTGCCATAGGAGCCGATCCGGCTGTCCTTCATGATCTCCAGCCGGCGTTCGCGGGTCTGGCCGCCCATCAGGCCATCGGCGGTATCGGCGAGACCGTCCTCATGCAGCCCGCCCGTCAGGAGGGCGGCAACAAGAAGGGCAAGGGCGGCCGCAACCCCGGCGGGAAGGGACAGGGCCAGTGCGGCAGATGTGGCCAGCGCCGCGAGTGCGCCCACGGCCGCGCCTGCCACAGGCCAGGCCCAGGCTGCGCGCGGAGAGGGTGCCCCCTGCGAGGCCGGGACGGGCAGGCGCGTCAAGAGCGAGAAGGCGGCGGCAAGGTCGGCCAGGGCGAGGCTTGCAGTGTCGCGGTTGGTCATGGGGGTGTCCTTTCCCGGCTGGCCTTTGGCGGTGCCAAGGGTTAGCCAAGCGCAGCCCAGGCTTCAACGACGGAAGATTGCAGATGACCCATTCCTTTTCCACGCTTTCCGAATTCCGCGCCCTGCTGGCGGCGGCCCCCGGGGCGGATGCCGATGCCATGGCCGGTGCCGCCGCGCGCAATGGGCAGTTGACAAAGCCCCCGGGCGCGCTGGGCCGGCTGGAGGATCTGGCGATCTGGTTCGCTGGCTGGCAGGGGACGGACCGCCCGCGCTGCGAGCGACCGCAGGTTCTTGTCTTTGCGGGCAATCATGGGGTGGTGGCGCAGGGGGTTTCGGCCTTTCCAGCGGAAGTGACGGTGCAGATGGTGGCGAATTTTCGGGCCGGTGGGGCGGCGATCAACCAGTTGAGCCGCGCCTTCGGGGCAGAGATGGCGGTGCATGCGCTGGAACTGGAGCGCCCGACGAAGGATTTCACGACCGGGCCTGCGATGACCGAGGCAGAGGTCGTCGCGGCGCTGCGGACGGGATGGGAGGCGGTGAACCCAGCAGCCGATGTGCTGGTGACGGGTGAAATGGGGATCGGGAACACGACGCCTGCGGCGGCGCTGGCGGCGGCCCTGTTCGGGGGGGATCCCTCCGGCTGGGTGGGCCGGGGCACGGGCGTCGATGATGCCGGCCTCGCACGCAAGGCGGATGCCGTGACGCGGGGGCTGGCGCTGCATGCGGGAGCGCTGGGCGATCCGCTGGAGGTGCTGCGCTGCCTGGGCGGGCGGGAACTGGCCGCGATGGCGGGGGCGATCGCGCGCGCGCGGGTGGAACGGGTGCCGGTTGTTCTGGACGGGTTCATCTGCACGGCCTCGGCTGCCGTGCTGGAACGGGCGGTGCCCGGCGCGCTGGATCATTGCGTCGCGGGGCATGTCAGCGCGGAGGGCGGCCATTCCCGGCTTCTGGCGGCGCTGGGCAAGGCACCGCTTCTGGACCTTGGCCTGCGGCTGGGCGAGGGATCGGGGGCGGCGCTGGCGCTGGGCATCGTCAAGGGCGCGCTGGCCTGCCATTCGGGCATGGCCACCTTTGCCGAGGCCGGTGTCTCTGGCGCCTAGGCCGTTTCCGCGCGGGGGGCCGGATCGGCGAGGGCGTCTTCCTCGGCCGTGTCGATGAAGGGGGCGGGGACATCCTCGCCCGCCATCGGGTTGGTTTCATGCAACTCGTCGGTCAGGGCGAGTTCGAGATCGCGGTCAAGCTGCCGCGCGCGGGCGACATAGGCATCGTTCAGATGCACCGGCTGGCCCGGCACCCAGAGGCTGGCCAGATCGCGCATCGCGGCACGGTCGACCTTGAAATAGGTCTGCGAGAGCTTGGCCGCCTCGTATTCCGTGAATCCCATGTTTTCCAGGACATAGCGGCCCGCACGGATGGAGGAGTCAAAGGTTTCGCGAACGATGTCATCGGCCCCGGCCTGGTAGAGTTCATAGACATGCACACGGTCGCGCGCACGGGCCACGATATGGATGTCGTGGCGCTGGCTGCGGGCATAGCGGACGATGCGGGTGGCGTTCACGCTGTCATCCACGGCGACGACGAGGACCGCGGCCTCTTGCAGGCCAGCCGCGTCAAGCAGGGCGGGGTTGGCGGGATCCCCGAAGAAGCCCTTCACCCCGAAGCGGCGCATGGTTTCGATGGTGGCCATGTCGGAATCCAGAACCACCGTGGACAGGCCGGACATGCGGACGAGACGGTTCACGACCTGCCCGAAGCGGCCGATCCCGGCCACGATGACGCGGCCCTTTTCATCAATCTGATCGGGGGCACGTTCCGGCGTGCGGCTGCGCATCCGGCGGGCAAGCTGTTCATACAGGATGAAGAGAGCGGGTGTCAGCAGCATGGACAGGCTGATGACCAAGAGGCCGATCTGGCCCTGGTTGAGCGAGAGGATGCCTTGCTGGCGGGCAAAGCTGATCAGGACGAAGCCGAACTCCCCTGCCTGGGCAAGGCCAAGGGTGAAGAGCCAGAGATCATGCCGACGCAGACGGAAGGCGAAGCCGATGGCAAAGAGGACCGCCGCCTTGACCGCGATCAGGATGAGGGTGAGGGACAGGATGGTGACGGGCTGGTCGAACAGGGTGCGGGTGTCGATCCCGATGCCCACGGTCATGAAGAAAAGACCGAGGAGCAGGCCCTTGAAGGGTTTGATATCGGCCTCGATCTGGTGGCGGAATTCGGAGTTGGCGAGGACGACGCCGGCAACAAAGGTGCCGAGGGCGGGGGAAAGCCCGACAAGCATCATCAGGAAGGCGATGCCAAGCACGATGAGCAGCGAGATGAAGGTCGACATCTCGGGCAGGCGGGCGGCATGGACAAAGCGGAAGACAGGGCGTGACAGGAAATGCCCCGCAAGGACGATGCCGCCAACGATGGCCAATGTCAGCAGGGTTGTGGCCCAGTTGGGCAGTTGGTCGACCAGCGTCATCAGCGGCTCGGCAGAACTGCCGGCGGAATGGTCGGCCTGATCGCCGGGATTGGTGATGCCGAAGATGTCGGCCGTGGGGCCGGTCAGGGCTGGCAGGGCCAGCAGCGGCAGGAAGGCCAGCATCGGGATGACGGCGATGTCCTGCGTGAGCAGCACCGAAAACGAGGCCCGCCCCCCGGACGAGCGCATCAGGTTCTTTTCGTTCAATGTCTGCAGCACGATCGCGGTCGAGGAGAGCGAAAGAATCAGCCCCAGTGTCAGGGCAACCTGCCAGGCGAGGCCTGCCACCGCTGCCAGGGCCGCGATGGCGGCTGCGCTGAGGATGACCTGCGCCCCGCCGAGGCCCAGCAACCTGTGGCGCATGTCCCAGAGCGTGCGCGGCTCAAGTTCCAGCCCGATCAGGAACAGCATCAGCACGACGCCGAATTCGGCGAAGTGCTGCAGGTCGGCGGTATCGGCCCCGGCCATGCCGAAGACGGGCCCGACAAGGATCCCCGCCGCCAGATAGCCGAGGACGGAACCAAGACCAAATCGCATGGCCAGCGGCACGACAAGCACCGCCGCGCCAAGATAGATGCTGGCTTCGAGAAGAAAGCCTTCCACGCTGATGCCGCAGCCCTGATTTCACGTTGACGTTACGGCGCGATCTTGCGCCGAGGTGCCGCCGGACTGCAACTGGTCAAAGCGGAATGCAGCAGGCGTCAGCTGTTGGGAAGGGCCAGAACGACCATGCGGCCACGCTTTTCATAGCGCAGTTCGGAGGCGGTGATGGCGGCGACGCGGCCGCCATCCAGCCGGTCGCCCACCGAGACCTTGATATAGCGCCCGTTCGGATTGCGGACGAGCGCGTAGCGATCCGCCGAGGTGCCATAGACGCCGATCAGGTTCATGTCGCGCAGGTCGATCGCGTTGCGGATCGTGGCCTGCTTGGCGACATTGGCCGAAGACGGAATGCGCGGCGCCGGGGCGGCGGCGAGTTCCGGTTCTTCTTCGGTTTCGGGGGTGATCTCGGCTGCGGGCGGTTCGGGATCGGGCAGGCGGATGGCGGCGGCGACGGCGGCTTCCACGGCGCTGGCCATGTCATCGGGGCGGGCCGCGGGCCTGCGCGAAATGGCAAGTCCGATGGGGCTGCCCGCGCCATCCGGGGCGATCAGGGCGAGGTTGCCGCTGGTGCTGGCCGAAGCGGGCAACAGAAGGCCGCTTGCAGCGTTTTCTGCCACGATGCTTGCAGGACGCAGGGCCGGGCGGATGCCGGCAATCCGCGAGCCATCCTCGGGCGCGAGGGATGCGCCGTCATCGGTGGCGGTGTCCTGCGGCTGCGGTTCTGGGGCAAGACCGGCCGGGCGCGGCAGGGGGCGGGCATCAGCCAGCGCAGGATCGGCGGGGATGATGACGGCCGGTTCTTCGGCGGGCGCGACAGCATCGGCGGCAGCCTGCGAGGCAAGAGCCGTGGGCGCTGCGGCCGCTTGCGCAGCGGCGGCGGCCGTGATCGCCTCGGGGCGTGAGGGGGGCACCAGTTCCGGGCGGCCCGCAAAGAGCAAAACGCCCTCGGGGGTTGCGATCCCTTCGGGCGTTGGTCTGATGAGGCCGTTTTCGTCAAACTGGTAGACCGTGCCGAAGGGCGGGGGCGGGGCCTGTGCCGCGGGCGGCAGATCGGCCCGTGCCGCAGGCGGCGGCAGGGCCGCGGCATCCACAGGGCTGGGGGGCGTGTCGGAGGCCGCGAGGAAGATCTCGTCCTGCGTCTCGGTTCCCGGCAGGTTGCCCGGGGCGGGATCGCCCGCGATGACCGTGGCAGGGGCCGGTTCCGATCGGGGGGGGGCCGTGGCCCCGGTGGCATCGGCGGTGGCAGCCTCGGGGGCCGGTGCCTCAGCCGCGTTTTCGGCTGTGGTGGCGGCTTCACCCTCGGGGGCAGTATCGGCGGCGACTTCTGCTTCGGCTGTGGCGGGGGCCGCGGGATCGGCGGAATCCTCTTCCTGCAGATCGGCCAGCATCTCGTCTTCAGGGGCGGGCAGTTGGGCATCCGGCGCCGTGGTCCCATCAGCCGTTTCGACGGCACTGCCGTCATCGGTGCTGTTCCAGCTGACATAGAAGGAAGAGAGGCCCGCAGCGAGCGCCAGCATGATCAGAAGCAGCCCGGTCAGGATCAGGCCAAGGTGGCGCGGCTTGCCGCGCACGGGCATGGGGCGTGTGCCGAGGCCGGATTGCGCGCGAGTCGTGGCGGCTGCGGCGCTGGCCGCGCCGCCATCGGCAGAGGCGGTTGTGGCCGAAGCCGTGACCTTGGCCCGCTTGCCACCCGGAATCGTGGGTGCGGTGACCATGCCTGCCATCCCGCGCAGCGCCTTTGTGGCGGGACTGGCCGGTTTCTCACCCGGGGTTTCGTAAGAGAATTTCGGTGGCGGGCGCAGACCGGGCGTCCGTTCGGCCCCGGCCTTGCCGCCTGCGCGGGCGGCATTGCGATCCGCATCAGTCGGGGGGGCCGCCACGACAGGCCGCGTGGCCGCCGGAGCGGGCGTGTCACCCTTGCCGAGGCGGTTGCCAAAGGCCGCAAGAGCGGCACCCGAGGGCATCGGGGGAAGGTCATCCTCGACGGCAGGGTCGACAATCCGGGTGCTGGCGACCCCGGCTGCACCACCTTTGGCCGGGGTTTCGGCAACCGCCGTGTCGGTGGCATCGTCATGCACGTCAAGCGCGATCGGCGCTTCGTCGGCATCCGGGATATCCGCGCCGATCACCGAAGCGGGCGCGGCTGCGGGCGGGTCGCCTGCGCTGAGGGTGGCCGCGATGCGGGCCGGATCCACCGGCGCGTCATGGGCCATGGGGGGGGCCGTCGTGACGAAGTCCAGCGGCCCGGAGGGAATCTCCATCGGTGCGGGTTCGGGAATTTCGACGGGCGGCCCGGGGATGCCCTGAGGTTCCAGATCGGGCTGGATCTCGGGTTCGGGCAGGATTTCGGGCGCGGGTTCCGGTGCGGGCCCGGGCGTGGGGGCGGGTTGCGGCGCAGGTTCCGGCAGCGGATCCGGTTCAGGAGCGGGTTCCGGGGCAGGCTCTGGCGCGGGCTCCGGTTCTGCCGCGGATGTGGCCTTGGCGGTGCCCTGCCGCGGGGGGTGGTCGCGTTCGACGCTTTCGCCGGGCTTGAGCAGGCTTTGCGCAAAACCGGTGGGGCCGAACCAGACCTCGCCCTCGAAGCTGCCTTCGGGCGGGTTGGCGGCGAAGGCTATGGGATTGAAGCCATGGGTGATGGCAAAGCCTTCGGCCTCGTCCAGGGTTTCGCGGGCGATCACGGCGACCTGCGCGCTATCCTGACCGGCGACGTGATCCCAGACCAGTTCGGCCACCGCATAGGGGGTCTGGCCTTCCAGACCGGCGGCAATCTGGGCCTCGCGGCTGGGCTGATCGGGGCCGGGCGCGGGGATGTCCAGATACTTGATCTGGGAATTGGGGATCACAAGCTTGGTCGAGAAGCCTTGCGGGGCGAGCGTTTCGGCCTTGGCCTTCAGCGCGGCAAGGGCGGCGGGAAGGTCATCGACATCGAAGGCGGTGCTGCCGATTTCGGCCCAGCCGCGTTTCGTGCGGTGCAGCAGCGCGATGCTGTCATCGGTGAAGTTCAGGGCGAAGTTCGGCTTCATGGGGCGGGTCTAGCACAGCTTCCGGGAGGGCGGGAATGCAAGGCGGCGGCTGAGCAACTTCCTACAGCAGGTTTTTGCCGAAGGGAAGGAGACTACACGCTTTCCTGACTTGCCCGCAGCGCGCGCTTGGGTGGACAAAGGGCCGATCGCATCAGAGAGGATCTTCACAATGCGCATTCTGTCGGTGGCCTGCATCTCGGCGGCCCTGCTTGTGCCGGGCCTTGCCCCGCTGCCCGTTCTGGCCGAAAACGCCCAAAGCCCCGCCACAATCACCGTGACAGGGGAAGGCGTCGTCACCGCCGCGCCCGATATCGCGACGGTCAGCCTTGGCGTCACGTCGCAGGGGGCCACGGCGGCAGAGGCGATGGCGGCCAATACGGCGGCGCTGTCGGCGGTGCTGGAGCGGGTGAAGGCGGCCGGGGTCGAGGATCGGGATATCCAGACATCGACGCTGAACCTGAACCCGAACTGGTCGAACAGCGACGGATCCTCGATGCCGATGATCCAGGGCTATGTGGCGACCAACGTGCTGCAGATCCGGGTGCGCGATCTGGCAAAACTGGGCGGGGTGCTGGATGCGGCGATCACGGATGGGGCGAATACGCTGAACGGCGTGAGCTTTGGGCTGGCCGAGCCGGAGCCTGCGATGGACGAGGCGCGCAAGGAAGCGGTGGCCAAGGCGCGGGCGCGGGCAGAGTTGCTGACGGGGGCTGCGGGCGTGGGGCTGGGGCGGATCGTTTCGATCAGCGAGGGGGGCGGCTATGCGCCGCCGATGCCGATGTACCGCATGGAGGCCGCCATGGCAGATGCGCCGGTTCCGGTAGAGGGCGGCGAGGTGGGGGTGACGGCGAATGTCACCATCACCTGGGAGATTGCCCAGTAAGGGCGGGGGAAGGGGCGCCGGGTGGCGCCCCTTTTCGTTGCAGATCAGGCGGTTGCCTTGGCGAGTGCCTGATCGAGATCGGCGATGATGTCATCGGCATTCTCGGTCCCGATGGAGACGCGCACCACGTTCGGCGCTGCCCCTGCCTTGACCTGCTGCTCTTCCGACAGTTGGCGATGGGTTGTGCTTGCCGAATGGATGATGAGCGAGCGGGTATCGCCAAGGTTCGCCACATGGGAGAAGAGTTTCACATTGTCGATCAGCTTGACGCAGGCGTCATAGCCGCCCTTGACCGCGAAGGTGAACAGCGCGCCGGCCCCTTTGGGGCAGATGCGCGCGACGCGGTGGTGGTAGGGCGACGAGGGCAGACCGGCATAGGTGACATAGTCGATGCGGGGGTCTTTCTCCAGCCATTCCGCGACCTTGCGGGCGTTTTCGACATGCCGGTCCATCCGGAGCGACAGGGTTTCGATTCCCATCAGCGTGTAATGCGCGCCCTGCGGGTTCATCGTCATGCCAAGGTCGCGCAGGCCCACGGCGATGGAGTGGAAGGTGAAGGCCATGGCCCCCAGCGCCGGGTGGAAGGCCAGCCCGTGATAGGCGGGTTCGGGTTCCGAGAGCGAGGGGAACTTGCCGGACTTGGACCAGTCGAACTTGCCCGAGTCGACCACGACACCGCCCGTGACGGTGCCGTTGCCGGTGAGGTATTTGGTGGCGGAATGCACCACCAGCGTCGCGCCATGTTCGATGGGGCGGCAGAGATAGGGGCTGGCGGAAGTGTTATCCACGATCAGCGGCAGGCCGACCTTGTCGGCCACGCCCGCGACGGCATCAAGGTCGGTGATGTAACCCCCCGGATTCGCGATAGATTCGCAGAAGATGGCGCGGGTGTCATCATCCACCGCGGCCTCGAGCGCGGCGAGGTCGTCGAAATCGACGAATTTCGTCGACCAGCCGAAGCGTTTGATCGTCTGGCTGAACTGGGTCATCGTGCCGCCATAGAGACGGGTGGAGGCGATGATGTTCTTGCCCGGCCCCATCAGCGGGAAAAGCGCCATGATCTGCGCGGCATGGCCCGAGGAGCAGCAGATCGCCCCCGCCCCGCCTTCCAGCGCGCAGACGCGGTTCGCGAGCGCCGAGACGGTGGGGTTCGTCAG
The DNA here is from genome assembly GCF_011059185.1 of Paragemmobacter kunshanensis. Lineage (GTDB taxonomy): Bacteria > Pseudomonadota > Alphaproteobacteria > Rhodobacterales > Rhodobacteraceae > Paragemmobacter > Paragemmobacter kunshanensis. The sequence continues at coordinate 148,199 of NZ_JAALFE010000002.1, forward strand.
CCGCGAATAGATATAGCCAACCTCTTGCAGATTAAAGAGTTTTGCCGCGTGGTCGGCGTCGCGGAACACATAGGCCGTGGTCTGGTAGATCGGCACCTGACGCGCGCCGGTGGCGGGATCGGGGGCGGTTCCGGCGTGGATCTGAAGCGTTTCGAAGGCAAGCGGGCGGTTGTCTGACATGGTCTTCCCCTCCCTGGGATTGTGATGGCGGGAGCCTAGGGGAAGCCGCCCGGGCTGTGAAGGGGGGGCAGGAATTAAGGGGATTTGCCCGCATTTCCAAGAGTTTGGCGGAACTTATTTTGCGTCTTGCCGGGGCTGCGGAGGAGAATAGTCTTGCCGGGCGGAGACTGGGGGGACAAGCGATGCCGACACCGTTTCATCTGGCGATTCACGTGACCGATCTGGAGGCGGCGCGGGCCTTTTATGGCGGGGTGCTGGGCTGTGCCGAGGGGCGGTCGGCGCCGACCTGGGTGGATTTCGATTTCTTCGGCCATCAGTTGAGCCTGCATCTTGGGGAGCCGTTTCTCAATGCCGCAACCGGTAGGGTGGGCGAAAAGCTGGTGCCGATGCCGCATTTCGGGCTGGTCCTGCATCTGCCGGATTGGCAGCGGCTGGCCGGGCGGCTGCGCGGGGCGGGGGTGGATTTCGTGCTGGAGCCGCAGGTGCGGTTCGAGGGTGAGCCGGGCGAGCAATGGACGATGTTCTTTCGCGATCCCTCGGGCAATCCGATCGAGGTTAAGGGATTCCCGACGCTGGAGGGCGTTTTTGCCCATTAGACCAAGAGCTTGGCGATTTGGGGCGTGCAACAGCCGGTGCAGGCGGCTGGTGCAGATGGGCGTGCATACAAGTTTGGGCAGGTTTGGCTGCGCTGACGTGGTTAAGGGTGCGTGGCTGCACAGGGGCGGGGCTTCGCTCCGGGTGGGCGCTATGCCCGGTCGTCCTTGGGGCTGCCCATGACGACGAAGGTGGTGATGGATTGCACCTGCGGCAGGGTTCCCAGCACATCGGTATGCCAGTGCTTGTAGGCGGCGAGGTCGGTGCATTCGACGCGGAGGAGATATTCCACGGTGCCGGTGATGTTGTGGCATTCGGTGACCTGCGGCGCGCGGGAGATGGCGCGTTCGAAGGCCTCCTGGCTGGCCTTGGTATGGGTGTTGAGGCCCACGGTCACATAGGCGGTGAAGCCGATGCCGAGTTGGACGGGGTCGAGGACGGCGCGGTAGCCCTTGATCAGGCCCGAACGTTCCATGTCCTGCACGCGGCGGAGGCAGGCGGAGGGCGAGAGGCCGACGCGTTCGGCGAGGATGAGGTTGGGGATCCGGCCATCGCGGCGAAGTTCCTGCAATATCCGGGCGTTTATACTGTCAATCTTCGTCATTTGTTGCGGATCATGTGCGTTTTGCGCTGCATTTGCAATCCTGCGGCGTGGGTTTCGTGGCAGGAATTGCGCCATGACATATGAGCTTTTCCTTGCCCTGCTGGGCTTTGCCTTCGTCACCTCGGTCACGCCGGGGCCGAACAACATGATGCTGCTGGCCTCGGGCGTGAATTTCGGGCTGCGGCGGACGGTGCCGCATATGATCGGGATTTCGGTCGGCCATTCGGTGATGGTGTTTCTGGTGGGGCTGGGGGTGGCGGGGGTGTTCCTGGCGCATCCGCTGGCGCTGACTGCGCTGAAGGTCGCGGCGGTGGGGTATATGCTGTGGCTGGCCTGGAAGATCGCGCGGTCGGGCGCGCCGGGCGAGGGGCGCGCGGCGGGGCGGCCGATGACCTTCCTGCAGGCGGCGGCGTTTCAGTGGGTGAACCCGAAGGCCTGGGCCATGGCGCTGGGCGCGGTGGCGGCCTATGTGCCTGCGCCCTCGGTCGGGGCCTATGCGGCGGTGGCGGGGGTGTTCGCGCTGGTGAACCTGCCGTCGGTCGCGGTCTGGGCGGCGGCGGGGCAGGGATTGCGGCGCTGGCTGGAGGGGCCGGGGCGGCTGCGGCTGTTCAACTGGGGGATGGCGGGGTTGCTGGTTCTGTCGCTGATCCCGGTGGTGGGGATGGAGATGTGAGGGGGGCGGGGGGGTGGCGGGGTGAACCCCGCCCTACCTTTGCGGTGGTTTGGGGGGGGTGGCGGGGTGAACCCCGCCCTACCTTTACGGTGGTTTTGGGGGGGTGGCGGGGTGAACCCCGCCTTACGGTGGCGGGGGCCGCGTGTCGGAAGGGAGAGGGGTTGGTAGGGCGGGGTTCACCCCGCCTTGCCGGAGGGGGATCACCGCGTCCAGAGGCCCGCGCGCTTGATCGCGTTGCGGATCGCCTGTTCCTTGCGCGGCAGATCGGCGCGGTCGAAGAGGGCGCGGACTTCCTGGCCCTGGCCCTTGTAGAGCATCTTCTTGAAGGGGGCGTAGTGGCGCAGGACGCGTTCGACGCGCGTGTCGGCGGCGGCCTTTTCCATCACCGCGACGGCATGGTCGCTTTCGCGGGCGAAGAAGAGCGGCAGGATGCGCCAGTGGCAGGTGAGCGCGCCGTCGAGGCCCGCGAGTTCGGGGCCGGGGCGGCCGCCGCCCAGGGCATGGATCACCAGGGGAAGCGCCACCTGATCGAGCCAGGGGTCAAGCGTCTGGCAGGCCAGTTCCGGGCCGGGGTCGCGGGCGATTTCGGTGGCGTATTTCAGGAAGAGCGCGCCGAAGCGGCGGGGGCTTTCGTGCAGGAACCAGCCTGCGTTGAAATAGAGGTAGCGCTGCCAGTATTCATCGGGCTGCGCGGGATCGAGCGAGGTTTCGAAATCGAGGCCGAAGCGGCGGTAGAGGCTGCCCCAGATCCCGGTATAGCCGGGGCCGTAGAGTTCAATCTGCGGCCAGGTGCCTTCGCGTTTCATCGAGGCCGTGGGGCGGGTGAAATCGGGGGTCAGGGTGGAGAGGTCGCCGGTGATGATCGTGTCGGTGTCGAGGAAGAGGAAGGGCGCGTCGGGGATATGGGCCAGCGCCTCGATCTTGTTGCCATGGGGGTAGGCGGCGCCGAAGGCGCGGCTTTCGAAGGGGATCACCTCGGCCCCCAGGTCAGCGAGCAGGGCGAGGGTGGCGGAATCGGTGATCTGGGGGTTCTGGCCGGCCCAGAGCGGGCCGGGGCGCGGGGTGGCGATCAGGAGGCGGCCCTGGAAGCCGGGCGATTGCGCGCGGAGCGTGGCGGCGAGGAGGACGGCTTCGTATTGAAGCCGCCCCGCCTGGCCGATGCAGAGGATGTTGAACGCGGACACTGGTAACTCCCCCGGGTGGGATCAGGAGGGGGTGAAGCGGAGCGAGAGGCAGGACATGCCGCCGTCGAGTTTCGCGCATTCGGAGTTGCCGATTTCGACGACGGTGAAACCCGCCTGTTCGATGCGCTGTCTGGTGCCGGGGAAGCCTGCGGGCATCAGCACAACATCGTTGAAGCGGATCGTGTTGGCGGCGGCCTCTTCGCCCGGGGCGGTGTGGATCAGCTTGTAGCCGTCGAAGCAGCCGGAGGCGGAGAGGCGTTCGGTGGAGAGGATCGTGTTGGCATCCAGCAGGGAACAATCGGTCTTGAAATGCAGCACGCCGGGGGGGGTGTGCACTTCGCGCAAGCTGTGGCCCCAGGCGGTGACGATGGCGCGGAGTTCGGCGATGCCTGCGGCATCGGTGCGGGCGGATTGGCCCACGAGGATTTCGCGGCCCGTCACGAGGATGTCGCCGCCTTCGATGGTGCCGGGGCCCTGGATGCGGGCGATGGTGGTGTAAAGGGCGCGGAGTTGGGGTTCCATCTCGGCCGCCTCGCCCAGGCGGGTGGGGGCGCCGGGGCGCATGATGATGGCACCCTCGGGCAGGCAGAGGGCCGTATCCTCGACAAAGACCGAGTCGGGATAGGCGTCGAGGGCGGGGAGTTCGATGACCGTCGCGCCGGTGGCGCGCAGGGTGGCGATATAGGCCGCGTGATGGGCCTGCATCGTGGCAAGGTCGGGCGTGCCGGTATCGACGGCACGCAGGCCTTGGGTGATGGTGGCCGCGGGGCGGCGGGTGATGGCGTGGGTGAAGCGGAAGGATGCGTCTTTTGTCATGATCACCACCCTTTAGCAGAGGAAGGGATGGTGGGCGACCCTGGAATCGAACCAGGCATGGGTCTCCCCGGCGGAGTTACAGTCCGCTGCCGCACCTTGCAGCTCGTCGCCCGACGCGAGGCGGGGATAGCCGAGGGGGGAGGGGGCGTCAAGGTGGAAAGCGGCGGGAAATCGCGCTTGCATCGGGGGCGGTTCGGGGGACATGGATGGGGAAGGATGTGATGGGGATTGCGCGATGAAGACCGGAGCCAAGAAGCCGACCTGGGTGATCGACAAGGAACGCGCCAAGCGGGCCGAGGCGAAGGAGACGGTCTGGCTGTTCGGCATCCATGCGGTGCGGGATGCGCTGGTGAACCCCGCGCGCGAGAAGCTGCGGCTGGTGGTGACGAAGAATGCGCTGGACCGGCTGGAAGAGGCCGTGGCCGCGAGCGGGATGGAGCCCGAGGTGGTGGACCCGCGCAAGTTCGACGTGCCGATCGACGAGGGCTCGGTCCATCAGGGCGCGGCGCTGGAGGCGCGGCCCTTGAACTGGGGCAAGCTGGCGGATGTGGCGATATCGGGGGCGGGGGCGCCCTTGGTGGTGCTTCTGGACCGGGTGACGGATCCGCATAACGTGGGCGCGGTGCTGCGGTCGGCCGAGGTGTTCGGCGCGCGGGCGGTGGTGGCACCCCGCCACCATTCCGCGCCGGAGACGGGGGCGCTGGCCAAGACGGCGAGCGGGGCCTTGGAGCGGCAGCCCTATCTGCGGGTGACGAACCTTGCCGATGCGATGGTGGAGTTGAAGGAGATGGGTTACGTCCTGATCGGGCTGGATGGCGACGGGACGGTGCCTCTGGCCGAGGCGATGGCGGCGGTGGGCACGCGCCCTGTCGGGCTGGTGCTGGGGGCCGAGGGGCCGGGGCTGCGCGACAAGACGCGCGAGACCTGCGACGTGATCGCGCGCATTCCCTTTGCGGGGGCGTTCGGGTCGCTGAACGTGTCGAACGCGGCGGCGGTGGGGCTGTATGCGGCCGCGCAGCGCGGCGGGGGCAAGGGCTAGGGCAGATCACGAATGCGGGATCGGCCCTTAAATCCGAAGCTGCGCCTTCTATGTCACAGGGCAGGGAGCGGGTTCGGAACACCCGCGTCTCGTTCACTGTCCCTCGTTCCGCGACTGGCGCCCGGCCGCAGAGGCCCGGGCGCTTTTTTCTTCTGGGGGTTTGCATGACAGATGACGATATCCGCCGCATCCTTGGCGCGGTGCGGACCATCGCAGTGGTGGGCTGGTCGCCCAAGCCCGACAGGCCGAGCCATGGCGTGGCGGCCTTCCTGAAGCGCAAGGGGTTCCGGGTGATCCCGGTCAATCCGGGGCAGGCGGGGCAGGAGGCGCTGGGCGAGGTGGTGCGGGCATCCCTGGCCGAGATCGGCGGCGGGGTGGACATGGTCGACATCTTTCGCCGCTCGGAAGAGGCGGGGGCGGTGGTCGATGAGGCGCTGGCGGTGCTGCCGGGGCTGAAGGCGGTGTGGATGCAACTGGGCGTGGAGGACGCAGCGGCGGCGGCGCGGGCGCGGGCGGCGGGCGTGGAGGTGGTGATGAACCGCTGCCCGGCCATCGAGATGCCGCGTCTGGGGATGTGAGCGGGGCAACCGGCGCGGTTTCCGGGAGCGCGGCCGGGGGCCGCTGTGCCCCTGCGTCGGTGCCGGTGAGGGCCGTCAGGCGGCCTTGGGTTGCACTTCGATGGTGATGTGGGACAGATCCTGCACCCCGGACAGGCGGCGGCGGTATTCCTGAGGGGGCTGGGGATCGGCGCTGAGGATCGACAGGATCGCGCCATGATGGCCCGGGCCAAGCTGCCAGACATGGAGATCGACGATCTCGTCGGTCTCGGTGGCGATGGCGGCGCGGATTTCGGCGGGCAGGTCCTGGCCTTCGGGGAGGTAGTCCACCAGCACCGCGCCGCTGTCGCGCAGAAGGCCCCAGGACCAGCGCAGGATGACAAGGGCGCCGATGACCCCGATGATCGGATCCAGCCATGTCCAGCCATAGCTGCGCCCGGCCAGAAGGGCGAGGATCGCCATGACCGAGGTCAGCGCATCGGCCAGGACATGAAGATAGGCGGCGCGCAGGTTGTTGTCGCGCGAGGGGCCGTGTTGTGCGTGGTCGTGGTCGTGGTCGTGGTCGTGGTCGTGGTCGTGGTCGTGGTGGTGGGCGTGGTGGCCGTGTCCGTGGTGGCCGTGGTGGCCGTGATGGTGGTGATCGTCGCGCAGCAGCCAGGCGCTGAGCAGGTTCACCGCGAGACCGATCACCGCGACGAGGATCGCTTCATCGAAGCGGATGGCGATGGGGCTGTAAAGCCGCATCAGGCTTTCCCAGCCGATCAGCAGGGCCACGATGGCAAGAACGGTGGCGCTGCCGAAGGCGGCGAGATCGCCCAGCTTGCCGGTGCCGAAGGTGAAGCGCGGGTTGGTCGCGTGGCGGCGGGCATAGCGATAGGCCAGCGCCGTGATCAGCAGGGCCGAGGCATGGGTGGACATGTGCCAGCCATCGGCCAGCAGCGCCATGGAGCCGAAGATCGTTCCCGCCGCGATCTCGGCCATCATCATGGTTGCGGTCAGGGCGATGACCATCCAGCTGCGCCTTTCGTTGCGCACATGGTCCTGGCCCAGAAAGACGTGGTCATGGGGGGCCGCGGTCATTTCAGATGTCTCCGCATCACATCGACAAGTTCCAGCGCTGCGGCGCTGCGGTCGGCGTCGGTTTCGGCCTGCACGACATGGCTGTGCAGGTGATCCTCGAGCAGTTCGACGACAAGGCCGTTGGTCGCCCCGCGGACGGAGGCGGCAAGGTTGAGGATGTCGGCGCAGGGGGCGCCGGTTTCGAGGGCGCGCTCGATCGCCTCCATCTGGCCCTTGAGGCGGCGGACGCGGGCGAGGAGGGTGGATTTGTGGTGGGATGTATGGCTCATAGGGTAGGGGGCTACCCTATATTTGCCGTCATGGCAAGCGGCAGGCATGAGGGGCCGCCCCCGCGCGCCCCGTGGTCGGGGCAGGGGCGGGGGCGGCCCCGGCAGGATCAGCGGGCGAGGACGGCGCGCATCACGCGCAGCAGATCGGGCCGGGGTGCGGCCGTCAGGGTTTCGGCGCGCCAGCAGACATGGTGATCGGGGCGGACGAGGAGGCAGCCGCTGTCGCGGATCTCGCTGGCGCGGGCCCAGTCGCCGGAATGGTCGATGAAAGTCTGGCGGGGGCCGATGACATGGGTGGTGATGTCGATGCCCAGCTCCTCGGCCACGGATTGCGCGGCCTGCACCCATGCCTCGCCACCCAGGCCGGTGAGCAGGGTGAAGCGGCCATGGCCGCAGAGATCGAGGGTGGAAACCTCGGCCCCGGTATCGCGGCGGTAGAGCCAGGCATGGGGCAGGCGCGCGCCGGGCCATGTGGTGGGTTGATAATGCAGGTCGGCATCCAGCGCGAAGGCGGGTTCGATCTGGCCGTCGGTGACGATGGCGGAAGAGCGGTAGCGCTGGTTCATCTCGACGCCATGGGCATCGAATTCGTATTTCTTGAAGGCGATGGCCTTGCGGATCGCCTCGCGCTGGCGTTCGGCGGCCTCGGTCCCTTCGGTGCGGGCGTTGAGGTTCTTCTGCATCTGCACGGGATCGACGCCTTCGCCCATGCCCAGCGATTCGAAGATCGGGCCGAATTCAGCGATGGACTGGTTGGCGCGGGTGACGATCTGTTTCGCGATGGGGGCGCGTTCGTCATTGTAGCTGTCGAGCAGGCGTTCGCCGGCCTGGCCCTTCAGCACCATGGCCAGCTTCCAGGCGAGGTTGAAGGCATCCTGGATCGAGGTGTTGGAGCCAAGCCCGTTCGATGGCGGGTGGCGGTGGATGGCATCGCCCATGCAGAAGACGCGGCCATTGGTGGTGCGGGTGGCGTAGCGGTTGTTCACCGTCCAGGTATTGGCGGAGAGGAGTTCGATTTCCAGATCCGGGTCGCCCACCAGTTGGCGGGCCACGCCGGTGGCGAATTCGGGCGTCACCTCGGGTTCGGGGCCGTTGATGTCATAGCCCCAGACGATCAGCCATTCGTTCCAGGGGCGCACCATGCGCACAAGGCCCATGCCGATGCCGCCGACATCCGCGCCGGGCTGCATGACCCAGTAGAGGACCGAGGGGCGGTGGGCCACGTATTTCGACAGGTCGGCGCGGAAGAGGATGTTCATCGAGCCGCCGACGCCCATCTTGCCCTCATAGGGCAGGCCCGCATGTTCGGCGACCAGCGACTTGCCGCCATCCGCGCCGATCAGGTATTTCGAGCGGATGGTGATGTCCTTGCCCGTCAGGCGGTCGCGGCAGGTGGTGGTGACGCCTTCGGCATCCTGCACGTGGCTGACATATTCGGTGGACATGCGCGCCTGCGTGCCGCGTGAGCAGGCGGTCTTGAAGAGCAGCGGTTCCATGAAGGTTTGCGGCAGGTCGTTCATCCTGGTCGGCGAGGACATGAGGTGTTCGGCGCGCGACAGGGGGTGGTTGCCCCAGGATTTCATGCGCCCGATTTCCTCGCCCGCCAGGCTTTCGCAGAAGATGTTCTCGCCCATCAGATCCTGATGGGTGGCGAACATGTAGGCCTCATCCTCGACATCGCGGCCGAGGTCGCGCAGCACCTCCATCGCGCGCTGGTTGGTGATATGGGCGCGCGGCGTGTTGGCCAGCCAGCGGTAGCGGTTGATCGCCATGTTCTGGATGCCATAGGTCGAAAGAAGCGCCGCCGTGGCGGAGCCGGAGGGGCCCGTGCCGATGATGAGCACCTCGGTGGTGATGTCTGCCATGTTGTCCTCCCTTTATGCGTGTTGCGGTCAGGCGGCGGGGGCCGCGCCTTCCCATGCGGCCTGCAACAGGCCGCGAATTGCGCGCGCCTCGACGGGGCGCGGGTTCCAGTAGGGGTTCTGCGTCGCGATATCGGCGGCGCGGTCGAGATCGGCCGCGGCCATGCCAAGATCGCGCAGGGCGAGCGGGGCGTTCATGCGCCGGGCGAAGGCATGCAGGGCCTGACCGGGGGTCGCGCCGCCGAAGATTTCGGCGATGGGGGCAAGATCGCGCGCGGCGGCCTGTTCGTTATAGGCGATGGCATGGGGCAGGATCACGGCATGGGTTTCGGCATGGGGCAGGTCGAAGCTGCCGCCGAGCGTGTGGCAAAGCTTGTGATGCAGCGCCATGCCGACGGTGCCAAGGACCGTGCCGCAGAGCCAGGCGGCGTAAAGCGTTTCGCCCCGGGCCTGCAGGTCATCGGGGTTTGCCTGCACGCGGGGCAGGGCATCGCGGAAGGCGCGCAGCCCTTCCAGCGCCATTAGGGTGGAGAGGGGCGAGCGGTTCTGCGCATAGAGCCCTTCGGCGGCATGGGCCATGGCGTTGAGGGCGGAGGTCACCGTCATGCCCACGGGCAGGCTGCGCACCAGTTCGGCATCGTAGAGGATCACCTCGGGCTGGACCTTGGGGGTGGTGATGGTGGTCTTGTGGCCGTCTTCCGTCTGGCCGAGGATCGGGGTCGCCTCGGACCCGGCATAGGTGGTGGGGATCACGATCTGGGGCAGGTCGGTGCGCAGGGCGATGGCCTTGCCAAGGCCGGTGGTCGAGCCGCCGCCGATGGACAGCAGGCAATCCGCGCGGCAGTCGCGGGCGAGCGTGGTGGCCTCTTCGCTGATGGCGGTGGGCGTGTGCATGGTGGCGCGGGCAAAGCTGCCTGCGGCGCGGTCGCCCAGCATGGCGGCGAATTCCGCGCCGGTTTCGGCTTGCTGGGGCGTGGTCAGGATCAGCGCGCGGGAAAGACCCAGCATGTCCATCTCTTCCGCGACCCTGTGGCGGACGCCCGGGCCGAAGCGGACACGGACGCCGGGAAGGGTGGTGGTGAACTGGTCGATGAAAAGGGACATGCTGCGGGGGCCTTCCGGATCGTCTGTGGCGGGAAGGTAGCGGCATGGGCGCGCGATATTGATCGGATCGCGCGGGTCTAATATGATCTGATGTTATGAAGCTGGACAGTGAACATCTGGAAATCCTGGCGATGATCGTCGAGAAGGGCGGTCTGACCGAGGGCGCGGAGGCGCTGGGCAAGTCGCAGCCTTCGGTTTCGCGCACCATGGCCCTGCTGGAGGACCGGATCGGCGCGCCCCTGTTCGAGCCGGGCAAGCGGCCGTTGCGGCCCACGGAACTGGGCGAGAATCTGGCCCGGCTTGGCGCGCGCATCCATGCGCTGAATGCCGAGGCGAGCCGTCTGGTGCAAAGCTATCGCCGGGGGCATACGGGGCGACTGCGGATCGCGGGGACGCCCATCTTCATGGACGGGGTCGTGTCCACCTTCATCGCGGATTTCCAGACGCGGCATCCCGATGTGCAGATCGCGCAATCCTACGGCTATTTCGACCAGCTTGCCACGAGCCTGCGGAACGGGGGCCTCGACATGGCGATCGTGCCGCTGCATCAGGGCAGCGTGCCCGCGGACATGAGCTTTGTCCCGCTTCTGCCGGGGCGGAACGTGATCGCGGCGCGGGCAGGGCATCCCCTGACGCGGCGCAAGACGATCACGCTGGCCGATATCGAACCCTATCCCTGGATCGCGCCCCCCGCCGACAGCCCGCTGTTCCGCGATCTGCAGCGGGCGCTGAAATCCATCGGGAAAGAGGATTTCCGCGTCAGCTTTTCGGGGGGGACGCTGGCCTCGATCATCTCGATCCTGGCGGGGTCGGATTCGCTGACGGTGCTGCCCTATTCGGTGGTCTTCCTGACGCGCAAGACATCGGGGCTGGAGGCGCTGCGTCTGAAGATCGAACATCCCGACCGGCAATTGGGGATGCTGACCTTCGACCGCGCCTCGCTGCCGCCTGCGCTGCGGCAGTTCGGGGATTTCCTGAAGGACGAGGTCGCCCTTCTGGAAGCCCGGATCCAGCACGAGGCGCAGGTGACGCGGCGGCGGGGGTGATCAGGGGCGTTCCAGCGCGATGGCGATGCCCTGTCCCACGCCGATGCACATGGTGGCAAGCGCGCGGCGGCGGCCGGTGAGGGCCAGTTCCAGCGCCGCCGTGCCGGTGATCCTCGCGCCGGACATGCCGAGGGGGTGGCCCAGCGCGATGGCCCCGCCATTGGGGTTCACGCGGGGGTCATCATCGGCGATGCCCAGTTGGCGGAGCGTGGCGATGCCCTGGGCGGCGAAGGCCTCGTTGAGTTCGATCACGTCGAAGTCGGATGGGGTGAGGTTGAGGCGGGCCATGAGTTTCTGGCTGGCCGGGGCCGGGCCGATGCCCATGATGCGGGGCGGCACGCCGGCGGTGGCCCCGCCGAGGATGCGGGCGATGGGGGTCAGGCCGTGCTGCTTCATCGCCGTTTCGGAGGCGATGAGGAGGGCCGCCGCGCCGTCGTTCACGCCCGAGGCATTGCCTGCGGTGACGGAGCCGTCGGGGAAAAGGGGTTTGAGTTTGGCCAGCGCCTCCATCGTGGTGGCGCGGGGGTGTTCGTCGCGGTCCACGGTGAGGGGGTCGCCCCTGCGCTGCGGGATCGTGACGGGGGTGATTTCGCGGGCAAGGCGGCCATTGGACTGGGCGGCGGCGGCCCTGGTCTGGGAGGAGAGCGCCATGGCATCCTGTGCGTCGCGGCTGATGCCGTAGTCATCGGCGACATTCTGGCCGGTCTGGGGCATGGAGTCGGTGCCATGGGCCTTGTCCATGGCGGGGTTGATGAAGCGCCAGCCGATGGTGGTGTCGTGGATTTCGGCATGGCGGGAGAAGGCGCTGTCGGCCTTGGGGATGACGAAGGGGGCGCGGGACATGGATTCGACGCCGCCTGCGATCATCAGATCGGCCTCGCCCGCCGCGATGGCGCGGGCGGCGGTGAGGATCGCGTCCATGCCGGAACCACAGAGGCGGTTGATCGTGGTGCCGGTGACGGCGACGGGCAGCCCGGCCAGCAGGGCGGACATGCGGGCGACATTGCGGTTATCCTCGCCCGCCTGATTGGCGCAGCCGAGGATGACATCGTCGACGGCGTCCCAGTCCAGGCCCGGGTTGCGGGCCATGAGGGCGCGGAGCGGAATCGCGCCCAGATCATCGGGGCGGACCGCGGACAGCGCACCGCCGAAGCGGCCGATGGGGGTGCGGATATAGTCGCAGAGATAGACGGGGGTCATGGTCAGAGATCCGGCGTGACAAGGTCTTGGACCGGGGCGGGGATGTGCAGTTCCGCGCCGGTGAGGGATTGCAGGTCCGAGAGCGAGAGGGAGGGCAGTTTTTCGCGCAGGACGAAGTGGCCATCCTCGATGTCGATCACGGCAAGGCTGGAATAGACCCGGGTGACGCAGGCGACGCCGGTGAGGGGCAGGGTGCAGCGTTTCAGGAGTTTCGGCTTGCCGTCCTTTGTCACATGGTCGGTGATGACGGCCACGCGTTTCGCGCCATGGACAAGGTCCATCGCGCCGCCGACGGCGGGCACGCCTTTCGGGCCGGTGGACCAGTTGGCGAGATCGCCGGTTTCGGCCACCTCATAGGCGCCGAGGATCGCCACGTCGAGATGCCCGCCGCGCACCATGGCGAAGCTGTCGGCATGGTGGAAGAAGGCGGTGCCGGGCTTCAGGGTGACGGCCTTCTTCCCGGCATTGATGAGATCCCAATCCTCGGCCCCCGGGGCGGGGGCTTCGCCAAAGCCCAGGATGCCGTTTTCGGTGTGGAAGATGGCCTGACGGCCGGGCGGCTGAAAGCGCGCGACCATTTCGGGGAATCCGATGCCGAGATTGACATAGGCGCCGTCGGCGATGTCCTGCGCCGCGCGCCAGGCGATCTGGGTGGGGGTGAGTTTCGCGGTCATAGGGCGGCCTCTGGATAGCGGGCACCGGCGCGGTTGAGGTCTTCTTCCTGGGCGGGGTTTTCGACAAGGACGAGGCCCTGGACGAAGATGCCGGGGGTGATGACGGATTCCGGGTCGATCCCGCCGGGGGGAAGGATCCGGCTGACCTGCACGATGGTGGTGCTGGCGGCCATGCACATCAGCGGATTGAAGTTCCGCGCGGCCATCCGGTAGGTGAGGTTGCCGAGCCTGTCGCCGTGATGCGCCTTGACCAGCGCGACATCGGCCTTGAGCCAGCGTTCCTGCACGTAAGCGCGGCCGTCGAATTCCTCGATCTTCTTGCCATGGGCGAGGTCGGTTCCATAGCCGGTGGGGGTGTAGAAGGCGGGGATGCCCGCGCCGCCTGCGCGGATGCGTTCGGCGAGCGTGCCCTGGGGGACAAGCTCCAGTTCGATCTGGCCGGCAAGGTAGCGTTCGGTGAAGACCACCGGATCGGCGGAGCGGGGGAAGGAGCAGATCAGCTTGCGGACCATCCCGGTTTCGATCAGGGCGGCAAGGCCGACATGGCCATTGCCTGCGTTGTTGTTGATCACCGTCAGGTCGCGCGGATGGCCGGTGGCGAGGAAGCGGTCGATCAGGGCGTGAATCAGTTCGATGGGCGCGCCGGAGCCGCCGAAGCCGCCGATCATCACGGTCATGCCATCGGTCACGCCCGCCACGGCGGTGGCAAGGTCGGGCAGGGTCTTGTCCATTCCGGTTTCCTATTTCAGGGCGATGTAGGTTTCGGGGTCGAGCGCGGTGACGCGCACGGCGACATGGGTTCGGGTGGCGGCCTCGACCATGCTGCGCAGCTTGGCGCAGACCGCGAGGATCACCTCTCGGGTGCGGTCCGGGCGGGGCAGGATCGCCATTTCCACATTGACGCGCGGCAGGTCGGGCATGGCGCCGACCGGCAGCAGGGCGAACTGGCAGGCGGGCACATCGACCGACAGATCCTGGCAGAGCATGTCGCGGATCGGGCCGAGGGCCTGCACCAGCGGTTCGCGGATGCCGGGATAGAGGCTGTCATCGACGAAGATCTTCACATTCGGCATGATGCGGCCCTCATTCCGGGGTCAAGACGAAATCGAAGGGCGAGCGCCAGGGCGTATCGGCCCCTTGCAGCCGTTCGAAGGGGGCGATCAGCGTCTGTTTCACGCCGAAGACGGCGTCGCTTTCCAGATAGGCATCATCGCCCACGAAGGTATGGGTCACGAGCTTCTGGAAACCCGGCGCGGTGACGAGGAAATGCATGTGGGCCGGGCGATAGGGGTGGCGGCCAAGGGCGGCCAGCATCTTGCCCACGGGGCCGTCATCGGGGATGGGGTAGGAGATGGGCTTGATGCCGCGGAAGGCATAAGCCCCGTCGGCGCCGGTGATGAAGCGGCCGCGATTGTTCCATTTCGGCTGGATGCCCGGTTGCTGCACATCGTAGAAGCCGTCGGCATTGTCGGACCAGACATCGACGCAGGCGCCCTCGATCGGGGTGCCGTGCAGATCCAGCACCTTGCCTTCGAAGAGGCAGGGCTCTCCCTTGCCATCGAGGCTGATGTTGTCGCCCATGGCGCGGATGGGGGCGTCATCGACATGGAAGGGGCCGAAGACGGTGTTTTCGGTGGCCCCCGGCGGGCGGCGGTTGTTGATCGCGTCGACCAGCATCGAGAAGCCCAGGACATCGGAGAGAAGGATGAATTCCTGCCGCTCGCCCGAGCAGATCTGGCCGGTGCGGGTGAGGAAGTCGATGCCGGTTTCCCATTCGGCCTGGGTCAGGTGGCATTCCCGGGCGAAGGCATGAAGGTGCTTGACGAGGCAGGACATCACCTCGGCCAGGCGGGGGCTGGTGGTGGCGCCCATGCGGGCATTGACCGTTTCGACGGAGGTCTCTTCGGAAAAGTAGGGTTTCATGGGGCGGTCCTTGGTGAATGCGTCAGGCGGCGCGGGGGGCTTTGGGGTGCCGGGCCGCAGGCTGCGGCGGGCGGTGGGTGAGGGGCAGAAGGTCGATCCCCGTGCGGTCGGTGAAAAGCCCCCAGAGGCCGCGGCGGGCGAAGAGCATGACGGCGATGCCGAGGCAGCCCAGCACGATCAGGTAGATGGTGCCGTAATCCGCCAGGGCGCGTTGCAGGGCGTAGAAGACCACCACGCCGACGATGGGGCCGGGCAGGGTGCCGATGCCGCCGATGACGGTGATGAAGATGACGAAGGCGGTCCAGTCGATCACCGAGAAGGCGGCGTCGGGGGTGACGCGCGTGATCTGGATGAAGGCCAGCGCGCCGCATAGCCCCGTGCCGAAGGCGGTGAGCAGGAAGACCAGCGCCTTGAGTTTCACCGGGTCCACGCCGACCGAGCGCGCGGCATTCTCATTGTCGCGGATGGCCTGAAGCCCCAGCCCCATGCGCGAGCGCAGGAAGAGATAGGAGGCCGCCAGCATGGCGACGGCCAGCGTCAGCATCAGCCAGTAGGTGAGCGCATCGGCGGCGGCGGCGCTGGAGACATCCAGCATCTCCTTGATCTGGTCGACGAAGGCCATGTCGCGGGCCGTGCCCTTGGGCAGCGAGGTGCCGGTGCCGCCGCCAAGCGCCTTCCACTGGCTGATGGCGAGGCGGGCGATATCGGCCACGACCCAGGTGCCGATGGCGAAATAGGCGCCGTTCAGGCGGAAGGCGAAGAAGGCCATGGGGATGGAGAAGGCGGCGGCGGCAAGACCGCCGATCAGCACGCCCAGCAGCGGATCGAGGCCCAGCAGGATGATGGCGGCGAACATGGCATAGGCGCCGATGCCGACAAAGGCCTGCTGGCCCACCGAGACGAGGCCCGCGAAACCGGCCAGCATGTTCCAGTTCATCGCAAGGACAAGCAGCGTCAGGATGCCGAAGAGATCCTGCACGATGGCGCGGGGCGCGATGGCGGGCAGGGCATACATCAGCGCGAGGGCCAGGAAGGCAAGGCCGAGGCCGAGGTTGCGGGAAAGTGTCATGTCCGGTCCTCAGTCATTGGCGCGGGGGAAGAGGCCGCGCGGGCGGATGAGCAGCACCAGCACGAAGGCGACATGGCCTGACAGGATCTGCCATTCGGGATTGATCGACGCGCCGATGGCCTGCGCCATGCCGATGACGATGCCGCCCGCGAGCGTGCCCCAGAGGCTGCCCAGACCGCCGATGATGACGGCTTCGAAGGCATAGAGCAGGCGGGCGGGGCCGATGGAGGGATCGAAATTGGCGCGGGTGCCAAGGTAGAGCGCGGCGATGGTGGCCACGACAAGGGCGATGCCGGTGGCCATGGCGAAGATGCGCTGCGGGCGGATGCCCATGAGCTGGGCCGTGGTGGCATCGTCCGAGGTGGCGCGGAAGGCGCGGCCAAGGGCGGTGCGGTAGAAGAGCAGGTTCAGCGCGAAGACCACCGCCACGGCGGAGGCGAAGGTCAGCAGCGGCATCACGCCCAGGGTGACGATGCCGAGGTCGAGGGACTGGGCCTCGATGCTGCCTGCCGAAAGCTTGCGGCTGTCGGCGGTGAAGGCTTCGAGCAGGCCGTTCTGGATGACGACGGAGAGGCCGAAGGTGACCAGAAGCGGCGGCAGGATATCGGTGCCGAGGACGCGGTTGAGGAGATGGGTCTGCAGGAGCCAGCCGAGGGCGAACATTAGCGGCGCGGCCAGAAGGACGGAGAGGAAGGGATGCAGGCCGGTGAGGGTGGTGAGGGTGAGGATCAGATAGGCGCCGAGGATGATCAGGTCGCCATGGGCGAGGTTGACCAGCCGCATTATGCCGAAGACGAGCGAAAGCCCCGCCGCGAAGAGGGCGTAGAGGCCGCCCAGAAGCAGGCCCTGGGCGAGTGTGTCGATCAGGATCATGCGTGGCTCACTCCGAAATAGGCGTCGTGGATGGCGTCGCGCGACAGATCGGCGGGGCGGCCCGACAGGGTGATGCGGCCTTCCATCATGCAATGGACGTGATCGGCGACGCGCAGGGCTTGCCCGATGTCCTGCTCCACCACGATGATGGAGGTGCCGCTGTCCTTGATCTGGGGGAAGGCGGCGTAGATTTCCTTGATGACCACGGGGGCAAGGCCCAGCGAGAGTTCGTCGCAGAGCAGGACGCGGGGGTTCGACATCAGGGCGCGGCCGATGGCGACCATCTGCTGCTGGCCGCCCGACAGGGCGGTGCCGGGGTTGTGGCGGCGGTCTTTCAGGATGGGAAAGAGGGCCTGCACGCGGTCGAGCGTCCAGAAGCCGTTGCCGGTGCGGGCATGGGCGCCGATCATGAGGTTCTCCTCGACCGTGAGCGAGGGAAACAGGCGGCGGCCTTCGGGGACCATGGCGATGCCGCGCGTCAGGATATCGGGGGCGGGGTGGCGGGTGATGTCCTCCCCGTCCAGCGTGACGGTTCCGGCTGTGACACGCGCAACCCCGGTGATGGCGCGCATGAGGGTGGTCTTGCCCGCGCCATTGGCGCCGATGATGGCGATGGTCTGGCCCTGATCCAGCGTGAGGTCGACGCCGAAGAGGGCCTGGAAATCGCCGTAATGGGCGGTGAGGCCCGCGATGGAGAGAAGGGCTGTCATGCGTCGATTCCCAGATAGATTTCGCGCACCTCGGGCGAGGCCATGACCTGATCGGGCTGGCCGATCATCAGCATCCGCCCGAAGTTCAGCACCATGAGCCGTTCCACGACCGAGTTCAGCGCATGCAGGACATGTTCGATCCAGAGGATCGCGGTGCCTTCGGCATGGATGGCGCGGATGGTGGCCACGAGTTCCACGCATTCGGCATCGGTCAGGCCGCCCGCGATTTCATCCAGCAGGATGACGCGGGGGCGGGTGGCCATGGCGCGGGCGAGTTCCAGCCGCTTGCGCTGCAGGAGGGACAGACCGCCGGAGGGTTTTTCCGCCACGGCCGCAAGGCCGGTGCGCGACAGGATATCCATGCAGAAGGCGGGGGCTTCGGTTGCGGTCACCTCGCCCCCGAAACGGGCGGCGACCAGCAGGTTTTCATAGACCGAGAGGTTGCCGAAGGGCTGGGGGATCTGGAAGGACCGGCCGATGCCCGCGCGGACGCGGTCCATCGGCGGGGTGCGGGTGACATCGCGGCCATCGAGGAGGATGCGCCCCTGATCGGCGGCGATATTGCCGGTGATCAGGTTGAAGAGCGTGGATTTGCCCGCGCCGTTGGGGCCGATGATGCCCAGCGCCTCGCCCGGGTTCAGGTCGAAGCTGACATCATCGGTGACCTTGAGCGCCCCGAAGGATTTCGAGACCGAGTGGAGGGACAGGATCGCCATGGGCGTGGCCTTTGCGGGGAAGGGAGGCCCCGGCACGACGCCGGGCCGGGGCCGGGGCAGGGTTTCGTCAGGCCAGCGTTTCCAGCGTGCCACCCAGCGGGATTTCCGGCGCGCCGGCATTTTCCACGATCACGAGGTCGAAGGTGCCATCTTCCTTGCGCCGCCACTGGCCACCGACCAGCGGGGTCTTGGAGATGTTCTTGCGCGCGAATTCCGGCACGTTGTCACGGCCCCATTGCACCTTGCCCACCACGGTATCGAGGTTGGTGGTCGCCACCGCCTCGGCCAGGGCATCGCCATCGGTCGGGTCATCGGTGCGCTTGATCGCGTCGGCGGCCACTTCGAAGAGCGCGTGGACGAAGCCCACGGGCATGGTCCATTGGCGTTGCGCCGCCGTCTCGAAGGCGGTGGCAAGGTCGGCCGCGCTTTCGCCGGTGAGCGAGGATTTGAAGGGGTGGTTGGGGGACCACCACACCTCGGCGGTCAGGTTGTGGCCCAGTTCGCCCAGAGCGGCGACGCTTTCGGGGAAGAGCAGCGCCTTGGCGACCGAGACGAGCTTGGGGTTGAAGCCCTGCTGTTTGGCCTGGGTCCAGAAGGTGGTGAAATCGGGCGGGATCGGGATGCCGGTCATGATTTCGCAGCCGGCCTGCTTGAAGGCGTTGATCTGGGCCGAGAAATCATCGGTCAGGTTCTGGTAGCGGCCCGGATCGGTGAGGTCGTAGCCCGCCGCGGCCAGCGCGGGCGGCATGCCGACATCGGGCGAGGCCCAGGCGTTGCCGTCGCCGTCATTCGGCCAGAGCGCGCCGACCTTCTTGTTCGTCGAGGCCATGCCCCACATGTTCATGAAGGTGGCGATGTTGTCCTCCAGCCCCCAGAAGAAGTGGTAGACGTAATCGAATTCCTGCCAGGTGGAGGGGTCGCCGGGATTGCCCTGCTGGCCGATGAACCAGGGCTGCCAGGGGGCGACGGTGGAGATGACGGGGATCTCTTCCTGTTCGGCGATGGAGCAGACGGGGTTCGTCGTCTCGGGCGTGGAGGCGACAAGGATCAGGTTCACCTCATCGCGGCTGATCAGTTCCTTGGCGACTTCGGCGGCGCGGTTGGGGTTGGACTGGCTGTCCTTGACGATCACCTCGACATCGAGACCCAGGCCGGGGGCCGAGGCGAGGAATTTCTCCACCATGAAACTGTCGGCGGCGGAGAAGGCCGAAAGCGGGCCGGTCTGCGGGCTGACATAGCCGATCTTCAGTTTCCTCGCCTGCGCATAGGCGGGCAGCGCGAGGCCCGACGAGGTGGCGGCGGCAAAGGCAGCGCCGGATTTCAACAGTCTGCGACGAGTGATCATTCCTGTCCTCCCTTGGGTGATGTCTGTCACGACGGCGGTGTTCCGCCCGTGGCTTGTCCGTCTCCTCCGGACGGGCGGGCCTTGGCGACTGCCGGGATGCTACGATGCCATCCCGACACATTTGATCGCATGAACCCGCCGCTACATGCCTTTGGGGTATATAGTTGGCGGGCTGCCTGTGGTTCATTCCGCGGCGATGGCCTGATCCGTGCGCAAATGGAGCGCCTGCATCACCCGGGCGAAGCGGGATTGCAGCGTTTCGGGGCTGTCGGCGGTGAGGGCCACGTAGAAATCGGGGCGGATCAGCACGTAGCGCGCGCCGATGCGATCCAGCCAGCGGCCCATCGTGCCTTCGACATCGACGGCATCGCCGGTGTCGCCCGCGGCGGCAAGGCGGATGCCTGTGCCCTCAAGCCCGGCGAGTTGGCGGCGCTGGGTTTCCGTCAGGGCGGCAAGCGGATCGACGCCATGCCCGAGCAGGACCCAGCCCTGGCCCACGACCTGATCGAAGCGGCCCTTCCGGCCGTCACGTTCCACCACGCCCTGGACCGAAAGCTCCCCTGCGTGGGGGCTGTCGGCGCACCAGGCCCCCTGGCCCAACTGGCAGATATCGGTGGGGACGGGCGTGCCGCCGCGCGCGGCAAGATCGGCGATCATGCGGGCGTCACGGTCGGCGGCGGTGGCCTCGTCCGCGATGCAGATGATCTGGCCGAGTTCCTGGCTGAAGTCGATGTAGTGGCGGGCATGGGCGATGCGTTCGGAGGTGTAGCTGTCCAGCACATCAAGGCCGAAGCGGCCTTCGAGGATGCCGTTCAGCCGCCAGGCCATCGCCACGGCATCGCGGATGCCCGCGCACATGCCTTCACCCGCGAAGGGCGGCATGAGATGGGCCGCATCGCCGCCGATCAGGCAGCGTCCCTTGTGCCATTGCCGCGCCCAGCGCGCCTGAAAGCGGTAGACGGCGCTGCGTTCGAGGGTGGCATTGTCGGGCGTCAGGCCCCAGGGCGCCAGCAATTCCCAGGCGCGTTCGGGTTTCTGCAGATCATGCGCGGATTCGCCGGGCAGCACCATGAACTCCCACCGCCGCCGGGCGGGGCCGCCCGGAACGGGGCCGGGGCCGCCGGGGACGATGGTGGTGGGGCGGGCCGGATCGCAGAGCTGCCATTGCGCCGGTTCGCCGCCACGGCTGGCGACGTAGTCGAAATGCGGGATCATGTCGAGGATCAGCCAGTCGAAGAAATAGCCGCGATCCTCGTTCTCGATCCCCAGCGCCTCGCGGACGAAGCTGTTGGCGCCGTCGGTCCCGGCGACGAAGCGCGCGCGCAGGCTGCGGCTTTCGGCATCGGGGCCGCATTCTTCGGGGTTGCGTTGCAGCGAGAGGGTGACGCCGGTTGCATCCTGTTGCAGGCCGATCCCCTGCCAGCCGCGCAGAAGGGTGATTTCGGGCAGGCCGGCGGCGATGGCGAGGAGGCGCTGTTCCATCATCGGCTGGTTGAACCAGTAGCGCACGCGCCAGCCCGAGGCGGACTGGCTTTGCCAGTCGACGATCTGGAGATCCTGCCTGTCGCGGGTTTTCCAGTAGTAAAGCTCGTCATGGAAGCTGATCGCCGGGTCGTTTTCGGAATCGATCCCCAGCGTGGCAAGGATGCGGGCGATTTCGTGATCATAGGTCACGGCGCGCGGCAGGGCGTAGTGCTGCGACCAGCGTTCGATCAGCGTGACGCGCTTGCCGCGCCGGGCGAGCAGGATGGCAAGCAGCGTGCCGACGGGGCCTGCGCCCACGATGGCGACATCGGCGTCGATGCTGTCGACGCCCGGAATGCGGTTCATGGTTTTCCTCCCTGGGTCGGGCCGGTGGCCGGACGGTCCTAATGATCGCTTCGTTGTGTGACGATCAGTCTTTTATGATCGTTCATCAAAAATGAACTGTCGTCAAGTTTTCGGATGGACCCTGCCGGAGGTTGCGCAAGTGCTTGAAAAGGCTGGGTCGGGTTGCGGAACTGGCCCTGTGTTGAGGTCGGGCGAGAAAGTGAATATGATTCGGATATGAATGAAGATGGTGATCAGCAGGCCCCGGCCGAGGGGCGCGTGGCCCGCAGGCAGCGGCGCAATCGCGATGCTCTGGTGGCGGCGGCGCGGGACATCATGACGGAAAAGGGCGTGGAAGCCGCGACGATGCTGGAAATCGCGGACCGGGCCGATGTCGGGGCGGGGACCGTCTACAACTATTTCAAGTCGAAGGATGAGCTGGCCATCGCGGTGCTGGAGACGCTGATGCATGATCTGGCGTTGCGCATCCAGGCGGTGACGGACCGGTTCGAGGATCCGGCCCAGGTCTATGCCTATGGCATCCGCACCGTGCTGGATACCGCAACCGGGGATGTGCGCTGGGCGCAGATGCTGCACCGATCCGAGGTGATCGCGGATGCGCTGTTCCGGATGATGGGGCCCTTTGCGATCCGCGACCTGCGGCTGGCCTCGCAGGCCGGGCGGTTCGAAGTATCGAATGCGGATCTGGTCTGGCGGCTGACCTCGCATGCGCTGATCGGGGCGGGCCTTGCGATCACCACCGGGCAGGTGCCTGCAAGTGCCTCGGACCAGATCATCGTGCGGCTGTTGTGCATGACGGGGATCGGGGCCAATGCGGCGGTGGAACTGGCCGGACGCCCGCGCCCGGCGCTGGCGCCCGAAGGCGGGGCGGGACCGGGGCGGGCATGAGCCGGCGGTCCGGGCTGGAGCGGGTCTTCGTGCCGTCGTTGGAGGCGGGGGTGCTGCTGGAGATTGTCATCGCGCGGCCCGCGGGAAAGGGGCCCTTTCCCACGATGATCTTCCACCATGGATCGACCGGGCGAGGGCAGAACCCCGCCATGTTCCGGCGGTCGATCAGCCCGGCGGTGATCGCGGGGCATCTGGCGGGGCTGGGATGGATGACGCTGTTTCCGCAGCGCCGGGGGCGAGGCAGATCGGGCGGGGCCTATGGCGAGGGGTTGGCGGCGGATGGTTCGGGCTATTCCTGCGAGGCGGGGGTGGCGCTGGCGGGGTTCGAGCGGGCGGTCGAGGATCTGGATGCCGTGCTGGGCGCGTTGCCGCTTCTGCCGGATGCCGACCGGGGCCGCCTTGTCGTCGGCGGGGTGTCGCGCGGTGGGATCCTTGCCATCGCCCATGCCGGGATGCGGCCAGGCGTCTATGGCGGGGCCGTCAATTTCAACGGGGGCTGGCTTGGACAGGCCTGCCCGGCGCATGTGGCGGTGAACCCGCCCCTGTTCGCGCGCGGCGGGGCGGCGGGCATCCCGACGCTTTGGCTGCACGGGCGGAATGACCCCTATTACAGCATCGGGCATTGCCGGGCCAATTTCGACGGCTTTCGCGCGGCTGGCGGGCAGGGGGTGTTCGTTTCCGCCCCGGCTGGGCATGCGCTGCTGTTCAAGCCTGCCCTGTGGGCGCAGCATCTGGACAGATATCTGGCGGGGCTGTTCCCGGGATAAAGGCGATGGCCGGGGCTGGGGGGTGGCTTTGCCTTGTCCTTCTGGGCGATGACGGGCAGTGTCCCTTGTAGGACGGCCCTGGCTGGGGCGCGGGAGCCATCGGAAAGGGGTCGGAATGACGATCACGCATCAGGACGAGCTGGAGGGGCTGCGGGCGATCGGGCGGATCGTGGCCAATACGATGCAGGCCATGGCCCGGGCGATGGAGCCGGGCATGACGACGGGCGAGCTTGATGCCATCGGGCAGGAGTTGCTGGAGCGCGCGGGGGCTATCCCGGCGCCGCGTGCGACCTATGGCTTTCCCGGCGCGACCTGCATCAGCGTGAACGAGGAAATCGCGCATGGGATTCCGGGCGGGCGCAGGCTGGCGGCGGGGGATCTGGTCAATATCGACGTGTCGGCCTCGCGCGATGGGTTCTTTGCCGATACGGGGGCGAGCTTTCGTCTGGGCGCGGTGGCGCCCGCGCTGGAGCGGCTGTGCCGGGACGGGCGGCGGGCGATGCAGATCGGGATCGCGCAGGTGGGCCATGACCGGCCCATCGCGGGGATCGGCAAGGCCATCGGCCGTTTTGCCGAGGCGCGGGGCTATACGCTGATCCGCAATCTGGCGAGCCATGGCGTGGGCCGGGCGCTGCATGAATATCCCGAAGAGATCGCGACATGGCCGACGCGGGGGGATGGGCGGCGGATGCGGGACGGGATGGTCCTGACGGTGGAGCCCTTCCTGTCGCTGGGCGGGCATATGGCGGTGCAGGGAGAGGCGGATGACTGGACGCTGTTCAGCGCGCCCGGGGCGCCGGTCGTGCAGTATGAACATACCGTCGTTGCGACGCGGGGCGGGCCGATCATCGTGACGCTGCCGGGTTGAACCCGCTCAGCCGTCGCGGCCCACGCTTTCCTGCGCGACGGAGACGGCCTTGAGGATGGCAAAGACCGGCTTGCCCGGGGCAAGGGCCAGCGCATCCGCCGAGCGGCGGGTGATGCGGGCGAGGATCGTCTCGCCCCCGGCATCGAGGCGCACCAGCGCGCCGGGGCCATCGCCGGGGCGGATGTCGCGGATGGTGGCGGGCAGGATGTTCAGCGCCGAGATCTCCTGCGGGCGGGTGGTGGCCAGCATGACATCCTGCGCGAGGATGCGGATGCGCAGGGGGGTTCCCGGCGGGGCGGCCACGCGGGGCAGCCAGAGCGGGCCTGCCGCGCTGGAGAGGCGGGTGAGGCCATCGGCCTCGTGCGCGTCGATCCGGGCGGCGAGCAGCGCGCCCGCCTCGCGCAGGCCAAGGCCGGGGGCGGTGGCGGGATCAGAAAGGATCGCGGCGGTGGGGCCTGCGGCGGTGACGCGGCCCGCCTCCATCAGGACGATGGTATTGGCGAGGCGGGCCACCTCGGCCATGGCATGGCTGACATAGAGGATGGGCAGGTGCAGCTCATCGCGGAGGCGTTCGAGATAGGGCAGGATTTCGGCCTTGCGCGCCTCGTCCAGCGCGGCGAGCGGTTCGTCCAGGGCCAGAAGGCGTGGGTCGGAGAGGATGGCGCGGCCGATGGCGACGCGGCTTTTCTCGCCGCCTGAAAGGGCGGCGGGGCGGCGGTCGAGCAGGGGGGCGATGTCGAGCAGGTCGACGATGCGGGCGAAATCGGCGGCCTTGCCGGGCGCGGCCTGCCGGGGGGCGAACCAGCGACCGTAGAGCAGGTTCTGCCGCACGGTCAGATGGGGAAAGAGGCGCGCATCCTGAAAGACATAACCGATGCGGCGGCGATGGGCGGGCAGGTCGCGGCCGGTTGCGGTATCCAGAAGCACGGTGCCATTGGCGGTTATGCGCCCCTGATCGGGGCGCAGGAGGCCCGCCACGGCGTTGATCACCGTGGTCTTGCCAGAGCCGGAGCGCCCGAAAAGCGCGGTCACGCCAGGGGGGGCATCGAAGGCCACCTGCAGGGTGAAGCCCGGGAAATGGTGGGTCAGCGACAGATGCAGCGTCATTGGCCCGAGATCCTGCGCGCGACCAGGCGGGCCAGCCATTCCGAGGCGAGCAGGGCCAGCATGGCGATGGCAATGGCGATCCAGACAAGGCGGGCGGCATTGCCTTCGCCGCCGGGCACCTGAAGGAAGGCATAGATCGCCGAGGGCAGGGTCTGGGTCTGGCCGGGGATGTTGGAGACGAAGGTGATCGTGGCCCCGAATTCCCCCATCGCCTTGGCGAAGGCGAGGATGGCGCCTGCGATGATGCCGGGCAGGATGAGCGGCAGGGTGACGGTGGCAAAGACCCAGGTCCGCGAGGCCCCCAGCGTGGCGGCGGCCTGTTCGAGACGGGGATCCACGGCCTCGATCGCCAGGCGGATGGCGCGCACCATCAGGGGAAAGGCCATGACCCCGGCGGCCAGGGCGGCCCCCGTCCAGCGGAAGGCGAAGACGATGCCGAACCATTGATCCAGATACTGCCCGATGCTGCCCTTGCGCCCGAAGGTGACAAGCAGAAGGTAGCCCGTCACCACGGGCGGCAGGATCAGCGGCAGATGGACGATGCCATTCAGGATCTGCTTGCCCCAGAAATTCCAGCGGGCCAGCGCATAGGCGATGAAGATGCCGAGCGGCAGGCTGATCAGCGTGGCCCAGAAGGAGACGCGCAGCGACAGGGCCACGGCGCGCCATTCATCGGGGGTGAGCCAGTCTGTCATGCCGTTTCGGGGCCGCCTTGGGTGAGGGATCAGTTCAGGATCGCGAAACCCTGTTCCGCGAATTTCGCATCGCCCGCATCCGACGACAAGGCGTCAAGAAAGGCGCGGTCGGCGGTATCGGCGGCGTTGGTCAGCAGCGCGCCGGGATAGGTGATCGGCTTGTGGCTGTCCGCCGGGAAGGTGCCGATGACGGTGACATTGTCATCCGCGACGGCATCGGTGGCATAGACGATGCCGAGTGGGGCCTCGCCGGTGGACACAAGCGTCAGGGCCGCGCGGACGTTTTCGGATTGTGCGACCGAGGCTTCGACCGAGGGCCAGAGGCCGACGCTTTCCAGCGCGGCCTTGCCATATTGCCCGGCGGGCACGGCATCGACCATGGCCATGGACAGCCGTCCCCCGGCCAGCAGGCCCGCCAGATCGAGGCCGGGCCCGATCTCGACCGGGGCGGCGTCCTTGCCATGGGCGATCAGGACAAGGGTATTGCCAAAGAGATCGCGGCGCGTGCCATCGGCGATGAGGCCGGCCTTTTCCACCTCGTCCATCCAGTTCACGGCGGCGGAGAGGAAGATATCGGCGGGCGCGCCTTCGATGATCTGCTTGGCCAGTGCGTTGGAGCCGCCATAGCTGATGGTCACCTGATGGCCGGTTGCGGCCTGAAAATCGGCGGCGACGGCATCGAGGGCGGTCTTCATCGAGGCGGCGGCGAAGACGACCACCTCATCCGCGGCGGCGGGGGTGGCGAGGGCCAGGGCGAGGGTGGAGGCGAGGGCGGAAATGAGCGGGCGGGGCATGGGTCCTCCTGTCGATATGGTTTGACGGATATATCAGTCGGAGGGGCGAGGATTGGCAAGCGATATTTTCTGTGGGGAATATCCGTGTCGGTTCGGGGGCGGCTGGACGGTGCAGGGTGAAGCTGCGATATATTTCGTGGAATATATCGAGTCGCGTCGGGCGGGATCCAGGTCCGAACCGGCGCAGGGGGGATGTTCATGGCGCGGCGTGTGGCGAAATGCCTGTCGGAGACGGGGGACCGGAGCGGCCCGCGGCGGCTGCGGGTGGCCGTGCTTGCGCTGCTGGCGATCCTTACCCTGCTGGCGGCGGGGCAGGTGGCGCGGGCAGAGCCGGGAAGCGACCGGGATGGCTGCGGCATTTTTCGGGGCTGACCTGTCGCAGGGTTGCGACAGGTGGGGCGGGCCATCGCCCGGGGGCGGGATGTGCGACTCAGGCGGTGGGCGCAGGGTTGGTGCAAGGCCGCGAGGAGGCGGTCCAACCCCGAGGAGGATATCCCATGAACGTGATGACGCAGTCCGAGACGACGGCCGGTTCGCCTTTCCGCGCCCGCTATGACAATTTCATCGGCGGGGCCTTCGTGCCGCCGGTGGCCGGGCGCTATATGGACAACATCACCCCGATCACCGGGGCGAAGGTCTGCGAGGTGGCCCGCTCTGGCCCCGAGGATATCGAGAAGGCGCTGGATGCCGCCCATGCCGCGAAGGAAGCCTGGGGAAAGACCAGCGCGGCGCATCGGTCGAATATCCTGCTGAAGATCGCCGACCGTCTGGAAGAGAACCTCGACCTTCTGGCCATGGCCGAGACATGGGACAACGGCAAGCCGATCCGCGAGACGGTGAATGCAGACATTCCGCTGTCGGTGGACCATTTCCGCTATTTCGCCGGTGTCCTGCGCAGCCAGGAAGGCACGATGTCGGAAATCGACCATGACACCGTGGCCTATCATTTCCACGAACCGCTGGGTGTGGTGGGGCAGATCATCCCGTGGAACTTTTCCATCCTGATGGCGGCGTGGAAACTGGCCCCGGCGCTGGCGGCGGGCAATTGCATCGTGATGAAGCCCGCCGAACAGACCCCGGCGGCGATCATGGTTCTTGCAGAACTGATCGCCGACCTGCTTCCTGCGGGGGTTCTGAACATCGTCAACGGTCTGGGCGCGGAGGCAGGCAATGCGCTGGCGCGGTCGAACCGGATCGCCAAGATCGCCTTCACCGGATCGACGGCGACGGGGCGCAAGATCATGGAGGCGGCCACCGTCAACCTGATCCCGGTCACGCTGGAACTGGGCGGCAAGTCGCCCAACATCTTCTTCTCGGACGTGATGGCGGCGGATGATGCCTTCCTCGACAAGGCGGTGGAGGGGTTCGTGCTGTTCGCCTTCAACCAGGGCGAAGTCTGCACCTGCCCGTCGCGGGCGCTGATTCAGGAAGACATCTATGAGGAATTCATCGCGCGCTGCATCGCGCGGGTGAAGGCGATCAAGCAGGGCGATCCGCGCGACATGGCCACCATGGTGGGCGCGCAGGCATCGAAGCAGCAGCATGACAAGATCATGTCCTATTTCACCATCGGCCGCGAGGAAGGGGCCGAGGTTCTGGTGGGCGGCGATGCCGCGCGGTTCAATGGCGATATCGCGCAGGGCTATTACATCCAGCCCACCATCCTGAAGGGCCACAACAAGATGCGGGTCTTCCAGGAGGAAATCTTCGGGCCTGTCGTCAGCGTGACCACCTTCAAGGACGAGGCCGAGGCGCTGGCCATCGCCAATGACACGATGTACGGCCTTGGTGCCGGTGTCTGGACGCGCGACGGGACGCGCGCCTATCGCTTTGGCCGCAACATCGAGGCGGGCCGCGTCTGGGTGAACAACTATCACGCCTACCCCGCGCACGCGGCCTTTGGCGGCTACAAGCAATCCGGCATCGGACGCGAGACGCACAAGATGATGCTGGATCACTATCAGCAGACCAAGAACATGCTGGTCAGCTATAACCCCAACAAGCTGGGCTTCTTCTGATCCTTTTTCCGGACGGTCCGGCACTGGGCGAAGGCGCGGGGGAAACCCCGCGCCTTTTGCCTGCGGCGGGGGGATCATCACGGCCTGAGGCGGCATTCTGACATTTTCGTCAGCCGCGCTGCCCCGGCCTTGTGGGCGGGGCGGGGCATTCCGATCTGCCGGACTGCGTGTTGCGCATGTGATTGGTGCGAGTTGGCGGAGCGGGTTGGCCTTGCGCGGGCCTGCCTGGCGGGTGCGGGGCGGGACCCTGCCCGAAGACCCCGTTCAAGCCGATGATGGCATGGCGCGGCGCGGTTTTGTCGTTGCGGTCGCGGCCTTGGCGCCTTGGGCGCAGGCGGGGATCGTCTGATCTGTGTGTTTCGGGAGAGAGGACTGTATCGGTATGAGTGGCATGGTGCGCATGGGAACGGCCCGCAATGACGAAATCGACGGAGGCATCGGCAATGACCGGCTGTTCGGTCTGGCCGGGAATGACGAGATCGACGGCGGGCGCGGCGATGACCTGCTGGAGGGCGGGGCCGGGGCGGATGATCTGGACGGCGGGGCGGGCAATGACAGCCTGTTCGGCGGCGAGGGCAACGATCTGCTGAATGGCGGTGCGGGGGATGATGTGCTGACCGGGGGGGCCGGGGCGGATATCTTCGAATTCTATCCCGGCAGCGGGCGCGACGTGATCACCGACTTCACCAATGGGGTGGACCGGATCGAGATCGACGGCTTCGGGCGATCGGCCGTGGAGGCGCTGATCGGCGCGGCGCGGCAGGTGGGGGGGGATGCTGTCCTTGACCTCGGGGCGGGGCGGTCGATCACCTTGCAGAATTTCCGTCTGGCGGATCTGGATCTTGCGGATTTCCGTGGTTTCGGGGGCGGGTCGGGGCCGATGCCGCCCACCGTGCCGCCCAATGAGCCGCCGAGCGAGCCGCCCGTCACCGGGGGGCCTGGGCGCGACATCGACGGCACGGGCCGCGCCGATGTGCTGATCGGCACGGCTTTTGCCGATGACATGGACGGGCGCGGGGGCAATGACCAGATGCGCGGCGGCGCGGGCAATGACGACATGGATGGCGGCAACGGCAATGACAGCCTCTGGGGCGAGGATGGCCGTGACGACATTGATGGCGGGCGTGGCAGTGACCGGCTGGATGGCGGGGCGGGCGATGACATCCTCGTCGGTGGGCGCGGCAATGACACGCTGACCGGCGGCAGCGGGGCGGATCTGTTCGAATTCCGGCGTGGCGACGGGCGCGACCTGATCACCGATTTCACCGATGGGGTGGACCGGATCGAGTTGGATGGCTTCTCGGGGCGCGAGTTGACGGCGATCCTGAACGGCGCGCGGCAGGTGGGGGATGACGTGGTGCTGACGCTGTCGGCGGGTGCCTCGATCACGCTGGCGGATGTCCAGTTGTCGCAACTGGACCGGGCGGATTTCCTGCTGTGATCTGATGCGGGCGGTGCGCGGGTCAGCCGCGCGCCGCCTTTTCGGCAAGGCCGGAGGTGCCTTCGCGGCGGTCAAGCTCGTCCAGCACCTCATCCAGCGTCACGTCGCGGGCGGCCAGCATGACGAGGAGGTGGTAGAGGACATCGGCCGCCTCTGCCGTCAGTTTCGCACGGTCGCCCTTCACGGCCTCGATGATGGCCTCGACCGCTTCTTCGCCGAATTTCTCGGCGCATTTCTCGGGGCCTTTGGAGAGGAGCTTGGCTGTCCAGCTTGACTCCGGGTCGGCACCCTTGCGGGCCTGGATCGTGGCGGCGAGGCGGGAAAGCGTGGTCATGTCAGCCTCATCGGGATGCCGGCGGCGGCCATATGGGCCTTGGCCTGGGCGATGGTGAAATCGCCGAAATGGAAGATGGAGGCGGCCAGCACGGCGGAGGCCCCGCCGAGGGTGACGCCTTCGACGAGGTGGTCGAGGGTGCCGACGCCTCCGCTGGCGATGACCGGGATGGGGACGGCATCCACGATGGCGCGGGTAAGGGGAAGGTTGAAGCCCGCGCGCGTGCCGTCGCGGTCCATGCTGGTGAGCAGGATTTCGCCCGCGCCCTTGGCGGCGACCGTGCGGGCGAAGGCGACCGCGTCGATGCCGGTGGGCTTGCGCCCGCCATGGGTGAAGATTTCCCATTTGCCGGGGGCCACGGTCTTGGCGTCGATGGCCACGACGATGCATTGGCTGCCGAACCGGTCGGCGCTGCGGGCCACGACGTCGGGATCGGCCACGGCGGCGGAGTTGAAGCTGACCTTGTCCGCCCCCGCCAGCAGGAGGGCGCGCACGTCTTCGGGCGTGCGGACGCCGCCGCCGACGGTGAGGGGCATGAAGCACTGTTCGGCGGTGCGGGTGACGAGGTCGAACATCGTGCCGCGGTTTTCATGGGTGGCATGGATGTCGAGGAAGCAAAGCTCATCCGCGCCAGCGGCATCATAGGCGCGCGCGGCCTCGACCGGATCGCCGGCATCGCGGAGATCGACGAAATTCACGCCTTTCACCACGCGGCCATCGGCCACGTCGAGGCAGGGGATGATGCGGGTCTTGAGCATGGGTGCCACCGGAAAGCTTGCGGCCTTCTAGCGCTGCGTTGCACAAAGGGCCAGTGGGTAGCGAGGGGCAGGGTATGCGTGACGGTCTGGCCTATCTGGTGGCGAGCCTTTGTCTGGGCTGGATTGCGGTCTGGGCCAGCGAGAACATGTTCTGGACGACGCCCGCGCCTGATCTTCGGATGGTGGAGCTTGCGGTCACCTGGCTGGTCTATTCGCTGGCGGCGGGGGCGGCGCTGTCGGCGGTGATCTGGTCAGGGCTACGGGGATGGCGGGCGGCCTTTCTGGGCGGGGCGCTTCTGGGGTTCGGGATCGAGGGGGCGGTGGTGGGCACGATGTATGATGCCTTTCCGCTGCAACTGGTCTGGACGCCCTTGGCCTGGCACGCGCTGATTTCGGGGCTTTGCGCGCTGGGGGGCGGTCTGGCGCTGGCGCGGGGGCCTGTCTGGGGGCAGGGCCTGGGGCTCATGGTGCTGGGCCTGTTCGGTGCGGTCTGGGGGCTTTACTGGCCGCTGGAGGGCAAGGTTCTGGCGGGGGTGGCAGGGCTGATGGCCTATCTCGCGCTGACGGGGCTGGGGGCCGGGGTGGCGCTGGGGGTGCTGTCGCGGCTGCCGGAACTGCGCTGGGGGCGGTGGTGGCTGTGGGTGGCGCCGGGGGGAATAGTGGCGTTCTGGCTGGTGGGCTGGGTGCTTGCGCCTGCGCCATTGCGGCTGCTCTGGCCGGTGATGGTGGGGGCGACGGTCTGGACGATGGGGCGGCTGGGCGCGGGCGGAGGCGATCTGTTCGGGCCGCCTGTGGCCTGGGGGCGGGCCCTGGCCCTTGTGCTGGCCCCTGTCGTGACGGCACTGCTGGTGGTGCCGGCCTGGGCGCAGTTCGGCGGGGTGGGGGTGAATGTCCCGATTGCCTGGGGGAGCGGGCTGGTCGGGTTGGGCCTGTGGCTGTGGCTTTTGTGGCGGGGGGTGCGGGGGTAGGTGATACAGTTTCCCTTGCTAATTCCGCGCTTTGCGATTTCCTGGTTCCATGGTCAAGCTGGTGCTTCTGCATAAGGCGGACTCGATTTACGAGGATGAGCCTGATCGGGTCTACGACTTCCCTCGCGCCTATCTGAAGGCGGTGCAGGAGGGTGTCGGCGACTGGGTGGTCTATTATGAGCCCGTCAAGGCGGGACCGCGCGGCTACTTCGCGGTGGCAAGGATCCGGCAGGTCATTCCCAAACCGGGGGTGGAGGGGCGGTTTCTGGCGCTTATCGAACCGGGGTCCTATCTGCCTTTTGACCGCGATGTGCCACGATTGCGGGAGGGGCGGAGTTGGGAATCTGCCTTGATGGCCGATGATGGAACCGTGAAATCAGGCGGTGTGCAGCAACTGGCCGTGCGGCGACTGCCTGATGGTGAGTTCGCGGCGATCGTGTCGCAGGGGTTGCCGCAGGACCTCATTGACATTGAAGCACGCCGTTATGAGCCGCGCAGCGTGTTGGAGGGTGGCGATGCGGTGCCCTTTGAAAGGCCAGTGATCGAGCGGCTGACCAACCGACCCTATCGGGACGTGGCGTTCCGGCGCAAGGTGCGCGAGGCCTATGATTACCGCTGCGCGCTGTCCGGGTTGCGGCTGCGCAATGGTGGCGGGAGGCCGGAGGTGCAGGCGGCGCATATCCGGCCTGTAGAGCATCAGGGCAGCGACTCGGTGCGTAACGGGTTGGCATTGTCGGGGACGCTGCACTGGATGTTCGACCGGGGGCTTCTGTCGGTGGCGGATGACGGGTCGGTGCTGGTGTCGCGCAACAAGGTTCCGCACGAAGTGGTGGATCGGCTGATCCATCCAGGCGGCAAACTCCTGCTGCCATCGGAAGAGCGCAACCGCCCGCATCCGGAGAACCTGCGCTGGCACAGGGAGAATGTATTCGGTCAGATGGAATTGACCGGGCCTGCGCCGTGGCAGTGAAACCAGCAATCACCGCCGCAGGGTGCGGATCAGGTGGACGAGGGCCAGCAGGAGCAGGGTGAGGGCGAAGAGGGCGGCGAAGGGGAGGGTGACGATGCCGAGCCAGTGCAGCATCGTCGCCATGGTCATCGCGCCGGACCAGTCGGTGCCGAAGAGTGTGCAATTGCTGAGGGCGGGGCCGTCGGAGGTACAGCCCATGGGGCCGGTGAGGGCCAGGGCGGCGAGGGCCACCAGCACCGGAAGCAGGCAGAGGAACAGAAGGGAACCGAGGACGATATAGGCGGTGCGCATTGGTGCAACGTAGCGGGTTTTTCGAACGCTGTCTTCGGGGATACGTCGGAGCGGGGGCCTGCCCCCGCACCCCCGGGGTATTTGGGGCCAAGATGAAGGAGGGGGGGGGCCTTAAGGTTAACGTGTGATGTGTTAAGGTTAACGCGTTTCGCTTGTGGTGGGCGTTGGAGGGTGATCCGCTCCTGGGCAGCTGGAAGGTTGAACGCGTGGACAGGTGGACGCGTGGACAGGTGGAAGGGTGGGGTATCAGGTTCGGGGCTGAACTCGGCAGCGGTCCTGCGCGAGGCAGCGCGAGGGGATACCCTTGTCATTGTCATCGTCTGGCCGGGGCCCCGGCGCAGGGCCGGGGTGGGGTTGGTGCTGTTCAGGCCTTGAGGGCCTTGAGCGCCGTTGGGCGGTTGGGCGGTTGGGCGGCGGAAGGTTGGACGCGAGGACAGGTGGAAGGGTGGGGTATGGGGTATCGGGTTCGGGGCTGAACTCGGCAGCGGTCCTGCGCGAGGCAGCGCGGGGGGATGCCTTTGTCATTGCCATCGTCTGGCCGTGGCCCCGGCGCAGGGCCGGGGTGGGGTTGGTGCTGTTCAGGCCTTGAGGGCCTTGAGCGCCGCCGCGAGGTCGATGGCACCGTCATAGAGGGCGCGGCCGGAGATGGCGCCGGCGATGATGCCGGTGTCGCGGAGGGCGATCAGGTCTTCCATGCGGGAGACGCCGCCGGAGGCGATGACGGGGATGGTGACGGCGCGGGCGAGCGCCTCGGTCGCCTCGAGGTTCGGGCCGCCCATGGCGCCGTCACGGTCGATGTCGGTGTAGATCAGGGCGGCGACGCCTGCATCCTCGAAGCTCTGGGCGAGGTCGGTGGCCATGACGTCGGTTTCCTCGGCCCAGCCCTTGGTGGCGACGCGGCCCTTGCGGGCGTCGATGCCGACGGCAACGCGGCCCGGGAAGGCGCGGGCGGCTTCGCGCACCAGCGTGGGGTTTTCCACGGCGACGGTGCCCAGGATCACGCGCGAGAGGCCCTTTTCCAGCCACATGGCGATGGTGGCCATGTCGCGGATGCCGCCGCCGAGTTGGGCGGGAACGGTGACGCGGGCGAGGATCGCCTCGACGGCTGCCGCATTGACGGGCTGGCCTGCGAAGGCGCCGTTCAGGTCCACCAGATGCAGCCATTCGCAGCCTGCCGCCACGAATTTCGCGGCCTGAGCGGCGGGATCATCGCCGAAGACGGTGGCGGCGGACATCTCGCCGCGCAGGAGGCGGACGCATTGGCCATCCTTCAGGTCGATCGCGGGGTAGAGGATCATGGCGGGTCTCCCATCGTCTTGCGGCCCTTTGGCACGGGGCGACAGGCAGGGCAAGGGGGGCGCGACCCAACGTCAGGCTTGATCGGCGGCGGGGCTTGGAGAAGATGGCGGCAGGACGGGGATATCAGGGAGGATCGGCCCCATGAAACGGATGATGACTTTGGCGGCGGCGGCCTGCCTTGCGCTGGCGGGTGCGGCCCATGCGGCGGACCCGGTCGAGGGCGTGTGGCAGACCGCGCCGGATGACAATGGCAATTTCGGCCATATCGAGGTGAAGCCCTGCGGCCCGGCCTTCTGCGGCACGCTGATCAAGGCCTTCGATGGCGCCGGCGCGCAGATCGAAAGCGAGAATGTGGGGCGCAAGATCGTCTGGGACATGGTTGCCAAGGGCGACGGCACTTACGAGGATGGCAAGGTCTGGTCGCCGGATCGGGACAAGACCTATAATTCCTACATGATCCTTGAGGGCAATGGCCTGACGGTGAAGGGCTGCGTGCTGGGCATCTGCCGAAATGGCGGCACCTGGAAGCGGTTGCAGTAACCGCCCCGGACAGGGGGAAGAACAGGGAAGGGGCGCGGCGCAGGCTGGCGCCCCTTTCGCGTTCCGGCGCTCAGCAGCGGATGCGACCGCGCCTTTCGCCGCTGTCGCCCTGAAAGCTGGCCTCGACCGGGGTGCAGCCGGTGGCCTTGGCCACGGCGCGCAGCATCTGTTCGGGGATGGCTTCGCGTTCGGCCGGGCGGGCATAGCCGAGGCGGATCACCTCGACGCGGTTTTCCTTGCGGAAGACGGTGAAGGCACGTCCGTCGATCTGCACGTCATGGCGGGTGGCGCCGAAGAAGGCGGGGGCGGGAGAGGCCCCGCAGGCCGCAAGCAGGATCAGGGCGGCAAGGCTGAGGCGGGCAGGCGGCAACAGGGCACAGGGCATGGGGAACCATCGGCAACCGGGAACGGGGCCATGATGGGGGCGATGGTGCGGCGCGGCAAGCGGGGAATGGGGTGCCTGCGGCCCTGGTTCAGGGCGTCCAGCGCAGGAAGTTGCCGATCAGGCGCAGGCCGGTGGCCTGGGATTTCTCGGGGTGGAACTGGGTGCCGATGATGTTGTCGCGGCCCACGATGGCGGTGATCGGCCCGGCATAATCGACATGGGCCAGACGATGCGCGGGATCCTCTACGCGGAACTGGTAGGAATGCACGAAATAGGCGTGATCGCCGGTCGCGATGCCCGCCAGCACGGGATGGGCCTGGTCGATGACCAGATCGTTCCAGCCCATATGCGGCACCTTGAGTGCGGGATCGGCGGGGGTGATGCGCGTCACCTCGCCCGCGATCCAGCCGAAGCCGGGGGTATCCTCGTATTCGCGGCCCCAGCTGGCCAGCATCTGCATGCCCACGCAGATGCCGAGGAAGGGCTTGCCCTGCGCCACGCCTTCGGCGATCGCCTCGAACAGGCCGCCATAGCTGCCCAGCGCCTTGCGGCAGGCGGGGAAGGCCCCGTCGCCGGGCAGGACGATCCTGTCGGCGCGGGCCACGTCTTCGGGGCGCGAGGTGACGATCACCGTGCCGCCGCCGGTTTCCGCCGCCATGCGCTGAAAGGCCTTTTCGGCGGAATGCAGGTTGCCGCTGTCATAGTCGACAAGGACGGTCAGGGTCATCTCGGGCTCCGCCGGGGGTTTTCGTGCATGGGCGCTTCGGGCGGGGTCAGGGGGTGCAGGTTTCCGAAGGAAATTCCTGCGCCCCCCGGGTTTTATCGGATCAGAGCGCGCCCTTGGTGCTGGGCAGGGTGCCTGCGGCGCGGGGGTCGGGTTCGACCGCCATGCGCAGGGCGCGGGCGACGGCCTTGAAGGCGGCCTCGGCGATGTGGTGGCTGTTCACGCCATGGATCAGATCGACATGCAGCGTCATGCCGGAATGGGTGGCCAGCGCCTGGAAGAATTCGCGCACCAGTTCGGTATCGAAGCGGCCGATCTTCTGGCTGGGGAAGGGCAGGTTCCAGACAAGGAAGGGCCGCCCCGACAGATCGAGCGCGCAGGCCACCTGCGCATCATCCATGGCGAGGTTGAAATGGCCATAGCGGCGGATGCCGCGCTTGTCGCCCAGCGCCTGCGCCAGCGCCTGGCCGAGCGCGATGCCGCAATCCTCGACCGTGTGGTGATCGTCGATATGCAGGTCGCCATCGGCCTTGACCGTGAGGTCGATCAGCGAATGGCGCGACAGCTGGTCGAGCATGTGGTCGAAGAAGCCGACGCCGGTATGGTTGTCGTAAAGGCCCATGCCGTCGAGGTTGAGGACGACCGCGACTTCCGTCTCGGCGGTCTTGCGGTGGATTTCGACCTGGCGCATCACCAACTCCGTAGGATTTCGAGCCGCCTTATAGGGGCTTGGCCGGGTTTTGCAAAGCTGTCAGACGGATGGCCCGGACCGGCGCCCGGCTGGGTGGCCGGGGGCGTGGCGGCGGGGGCCG
Source organism: Paragemmobacter kunshanensis (assembly GCF_011059185.1). Taxonomy (GTDB): domain Bacteria; phylum Pseudomonadota; class Alphaproteobacteria; order Rhodobacterales; family Rhodobacteraceae; genus Paragemmobacter; species Paragemmobacter kunshanensis. The sequence continues at coordinate 185,206 of NZ_JAALFE010000002.1, forward strand.
AAGGTGGCGGCAAGGCCGAGGAAGAGGCCCGACAGGGTGGCGATGCTGCCCGCGGCCGAGACGGTGAAGCCAAGCCCGAGGGCGGGGGGCAGATAGCCCGCGGCGAGGGTGCCGAGGATGGCCGAGGCTGCCGCGATGACCAGCGAGAGCACGACCTGCCGGGGCAGGCTGTCGGTGAGCAGGCGGGCGGCGGCGGGCGGGCAGATCAGCATGGCGATGGTCAGGATGGAGCCGACGGCGGCGAAGGCCGAGACGGCGGCCAGCGCGGTCAGTCCGGTCAGCCCGGCAGAGATGAGGCGGGTGGGAATGCCAAGGCTGGCGGCGAAGCCTTCGTCGAAGGTGGCGATCACCAAGGGACGCCAGATCAGCGCGAAGGCCAGTGCCATGGCGGCCAGGGCCGCGGCGAGGGCGGGCAGTTCCACGGGCAGCCCGGCAAGCGCCGCGGGATCGGCCAGCGCGGCCCAGCCGGTGCCATCGAGCCAGATCAGTCCTTCGAGATTGCCGTAAAGGGCGTGTTCGACATCGAGATGCACCGCCGATGCGCCCGAAACCTCAAGCAACAGGACGCCGGTGGCGAAGAGGGTGGTGAAGGTCACGCCCATGGCGGCGACGGGATCGGCGCGGGTGGTGCGGCGGATTGCCTCGATCATCAGGGCGGACAGGGCGGCGGCGGCCAGCGCACCGCCCAGCATGACCGGCCCGGAGGCGGAACCCGTCAGCAGGAAGGCCGCCACGATCCCGGGCAGCACGACATGGGACATGGCATCGCCCAGCATGGCCTGCCGCCGCAGGAGCAGGACATTGCCGGGCAGCGCGCAGACCAGCGAAGCCAGCGTGGCGATCAGCATGGGCGGCAGGGTGAGGGCGAGGAACTCGGCCAGCATGGATCAGACCCCGGGTCGCGCATGCGCGCGGCGCAGGCGGGACAGCAGGCCGCGCCCGGGGGCCAGCAGTGCCGACATCACGAAGGCCGCGAAGGCCAGCAGGATGATGGCCGGGCCGGTGGGCAGATCCGGCAGCGCGAGCGAGAGCGCCGCCCCGACATGGCCCGCCGCCGCGCCGATCAGGCCGGCGAGGAGGGCCACGATGCCGATGCGATCCGACCAGAGCCGCGCGGCAAGGGCCGGGGTGATCAGCAGGGCCACGATCAGGATCAGCCCGACGACGCGCAGGCCCAGCAGGACGCAGGCCAGCGTCATCAGAAGCAGCATCAGGTCGGTGCTGCGGGTGTCGATGCCCATCATGCGGGCATGGACCGGATCGAAGGCCGTCATGGCCAGCGGGCGGCGCAGGCTGGCCAGCAGGCCCAGCAGCAGCGCCCCGCCCAGCGCGATCAGCAGGGCATCGGCGCGCAGCATCCCGGCGGTGGAGCCGAGCAGGAAGCCTTCCAGCCCGGCGGGGCGGCCGATGCCGACATTCTGGATCACGGTCAGGATGACGATGCCTGCGCCGTAGAAGGCCGACAGGATGGCGCCGGTTGCGGCATCCTCGGGCAGGCGGGTGCGGCTGGACAGGGCCTGCAGCAGGATCAGGCCGAGTGCGGCCGACAGCGCCGCCCCGGCCAGAAGGCCCGGCAGGGCACGGCCATCGCCCCCGAGGGCGGCCATGGCCAGGAAGGCCAGCCCGATGCCGGGCAGGGTGGCATGGGCCATCGCGTCGGAAACCAGCGCGCGCCGGCGCAGGGTGGTGAAGGCCCCGACCGCGCCTGCGGCAAGGCCGAGCAGCGCCGCGCCCAGACTGACCAGCGCGGCATTGTAGCCGGCCTGGAAGAACAGGGCCTGAAGCAGGGTTTCGGTCATTCGGGTTGGGGCATCGTCAGGCGGGGATCGCGGTGAGAAGCTGGTTGCCATAAGCCTCGGCCACGCGGTCGCGGTGGAAGGTGGTGGAGGTGGGGCCTTCGGCGATGACACGGCGGTTGAGCAGCAGGACGCGGTCGAAATAGGCGGGCACGGTGGACAGGTCGTGATGCACGGCGATGACGGTGCGGCCCCGGGCGCGCAGGCCATGCAGGACGGCGATGATCGCGGCCTCGGTCGCGGCATCGACACCGGCGAAGGGTTCGTCCAGCACGATCAGATCGCCCTGCTGGGCCAGGGCGCGGGCAAGGAAGACGCGCTGTTGCTGGCCGCCGGACAGCGCGCCGATCTGGCGCTGGGCGAAATCGGCCATGCCGAGATCGGCAAGGCTTTGCTCTGCGCGGGCGCGCAGGTCGGGGGTGAGGCGGCCCAGAGGGCCGGTCTGGCGATAAAGGCCCATCTGCACCACGTCGATGACGCGGGCGGGGAAATCCCAGTCCACCGCAGCACGCTGGGGGACATAGGCGATGCGGGGCAGGGCGCGGGCGACGGGCTGGCCGAAGGCGCGCACCTCGCCCGCGAGGGCAGGCACAAGGCCCAGCGCGGCCTTGAGGAGCGTCGACTTGCCCGCGCCATTTGGGCCGATGATCGCGGTCATGGAGCCCGCCGGAAAGCGCGCCGTCGCAGCCTCGACCACCGGCATGCCGCCATAGGCCACGCTGAGGCCCGAAAGGGCGAGGGCGATTTCGGGCAGGGGTGTGGCGCTGTCGGCTGGGGCCATGGTCAAAGCCCCGCGCTGAGCCTGCCCGCCATGCCACGGGGCGGGGCGGTGCCGCCAAGGGCCGTGGCGATGGTGGTGACATTGTGATCTATCATGCCGGGATAGGTGCCTTCATAGCTGCCGTCGGGCCCCATCGCATCGGAAAACAGCTCTCCGCCGATGCGGACGGTGTGGCCCTGCGCCTCGGCCCCTTCGATCAGGGCGCGGATGGCCCGGTCGGAGACCGAGCTTTCGACAAAGACGGCGGGGATTTGGCGGGACACCAGCAGATCCACCAGTTCCGCGATCCGGGCGAGGCCCGCCTCGGAGTCGGTCGAGATGCCCTGGATGCCTTCGACCTGCCAGCCATAGGCGCGGCCGAAATAGGCGAAGGCGTCATGCGCGGTGACAAGGATGCGGCGGTCTTCCGGCACGGTCTGCAGCACCTGCCCGGCATAGGCATCGAGGGCGGCGATTTCGTCAAGGAACAGGCGGGCGGGCTCTTCGGTCGCGAAGCCGGCTTCGGCGAGGGTCGTTGCGGCGTGGCGGGTGACATCGGACCACAGGCGCGGATCGAACCAGACATGGGGATCGGGGCGGTCGGGATAGAGCGGGTCGGAGAGCAGCCGGTCGGCGGGCAGGCTGTCGGCCAGGGCCACGACGCGGCGGCGGCTGGCCAGTTCGGACAGGACGTCGGCGAATTGCGCCTCGAGGTTGAGGCCGTGCCAGAGGATCACATCGGCGCGCGACAGGGCGAGGATGTCAGACCGCGTCGGGCGGTAGCTGTGCGGATCCATCCCCGCGCCGAGAAGCGCGGTCACCTCGGCCCCGGTCAGGCGGCGGGCGATATCGGCGATCATGCCGGTGGTGGCGGTGATGGAAGCGGGGGCGGCGGCGAAGGCGGGGCTGCGCGCCAGAGGCGCGGCGGCGAGAAGACCGAGAAGGCTGCGGCGGGTGATCGTCATGATGCGGGCGTTTCCCATTGTATGGCGATGGTCCTGCGGCGGCGCGGGGGATTGCGGATGCCCCGCGCCTTGGATGGAAGATGTGAGAACGCTTCGCAAAAGTCAATTGGAATGAGAACCATTCGCAAAACTGTGAGCGGCTGGTGGCCCTCGTTCCCCATCAGCGGCGGAACTGGGGTGAAATATCTGTGGAAAACCCGGCATTCTCCACTTTAACGGGTGGGTGCGCTGCCGTTCTCTCTTTGTGGATGACCCTGTTCCGACCCCCGGGGTTCTGGAGGACCCATGCGCATTGTCTGTGTCGACGACGATCCGATCTTCCTGTCGATCCTGACGGAATTCCTGCGCGCGGAAGGCCGGACCGAGGTGACGACCTATGGCGATCCGGTGAAGGTTGCGGATCTGGCTGTTCTGGGGCGGATCGAGGCGGATGTCTTCCTGCTGGATCTGGAAATGCCGGGGATGACCGGGGCGGAGCTTTGCGCGGCCCTGCGCGCGACCGGGGCGCATGGTGCCACGCCGATCATCATGGTGTCCTCGGTCAAGGAACGCGGGCGGGTGAAGGAGGCGCTGGCGGCGGGGGCGAACGATTTCCTGAACAAGCCGCTGGAGACGGTCGAACTGGGGGCGCGGCTGTCCATGGTGGAGCGGGTGCTGAAGGAGCGACGACGCAGCGAGCGGCTGGAATCCGAGATGCGCGCGATCCAGGCCCAGCCGGAATTCAGTTTCCGTTTCGAGGATGCGGTGCTGCCCAATGCCGAGGATGGGGTGGTGGATTACCTGGCGCTGGAAAACCACCTGATGTCGCTGGGCTGGTCAGGCCTGCCGGGGACGGTGGTGCTGTGCTTCCGGCTGCGCAATGCGTTGTGGGCCTATGCCAATCTGGAGCGGGTGGATTACTTCGATTTCCTGTCCGAGGCGGCCTCGGTGATCCTGGAGGAATGTCCGGGCGCGCATTACCGGCTGGCCTATGCCGGAAGCGGGGATTTCGTGGCGGTGCTGGATCGCGGGCAAAGGCCCGATCCGGTGGAGTTGCAGATGGCCCTGCAGGCGGCGCAGGGGCAGATGTGGGAGGCCTATCGTCTGCTGGGGATCCCTGCGCCCGATCTGGTGGTGGGGGTGCCGGTGCATGCGCCCTTTGTCGGCGGCAATCCCCGGCGGCTGATCCAGCAGGCGCGCGAGCGGGTGGCGACCACGGATACGGGCCTGCCAGAGGCGGAAATCCGCGCGGCGCGGCAGGCGGCAGGGCGGAAAGTCGCCTTCGGCGGCTAGGCGGCGCGGGCTTGCTTGACCGGATTGCCCCGGCTGTGCCCTGCTGGTGCCATAATCGGCGGCCAGCAAGGTGCGCGACAGAGGCGGGGGCGGAAAGATGAAGCGGACCAATGTGTTGATGGCCAGCATCGCGATGACGGTGGCGGGCCTGGGCGCGGCGCTTGCGGGCGATGCGGTTTCGGCGCGGGCGGTGTCTTCGGATCAGGTGGAGGTGCGGGTGAGCAGCGCCTTCGGTTGGCATTGCGAGGGGCTTTTCGCCCATCCCGCACAGCGGGGCGATGCCGTGCGCTTTCCGCTGGCCTGTTCGGATGACGTGAAGGGCAAGGCGCTGATGTCGATCGAGGGCAAGCGCGCGGCGCTGATCTTTTCGCGCGCGGATGGCAGCAAGGGCAGCGCGGCTTTCCGGCTGGAATGAACCGCCGCGCTTCGGGCCGTCTGGCCCGGGCCACGTGGTCATGCCGATTTTCGAGAAACTGGAGCGGGCGATGAGATTCGAACTCACGACCCTAACCTTGGCAAGGTTATGCTCTACCCCTGAGCTACGCCCGCACTCCGTAGCGGCGTGATAGTGTGGCAGGCGGGGCGGCGCAAGGGGTATTTTCCGGCCTGCTTGCGCCGGTTGGGCCGCGTCAGGTGAATTCCTTTATCGCCTCCATCGCCACATAGGTGGAGGTCGAGGCGACATGGGGCAGGGCGCTGATGCGTTCGGCCAGAACGCGGCGATATTCCTGGATGTCGCCCGTGCGGACCTTGAGCAGATAGTCGAAGCGCGAGGCGATCATGTGGCACTGTTCCACCTCTGGCACCGCAAGGACCGCCCTGTTGAAGGCCTGAAGCGCGGCTTCGCGGGTGTCGGACAGTTTCACCTCGACGAAGGCGACATGGGCCTGACCCATGCGGATCGGGTCCAGCAGGGCGCGATAGCCGGTGATGATGCCGGTTTCCTCCAGCCGTTTGAGGCGCGCCTGGGTGGGGGATTTCGACAGGCCGATGCGCCGGGCAAGTTCGGTGGCGCTGATGCGGCCGTCAGTGGAAAGGATGCGCAGGATCGCCTCGTCGAAACGGTCGATCGGGATGCGGTCGTTTGCCATGAAAACCCCCTTGAATGCGGGCGAAAGGATTGCGGGATGGGCCATGTTCGGGAGAACCGCCCGCAAGTCTTGCGTTATCATGGGCCAAACAGGAGAAAAAGCCCATGCCCCGCGACATTCCCGCCGACCCAAGGACCGTGATCGAGTTGGAGAGCCTTGCCGACGAGGCGGCGCTGCTCAGCGCGCTGATCGCGGAGGCCGGGTTGGACGCGGCGGCGCGGGCAAGGGTGACGGCGGCGGGGGCGGGGCTGGTGCGGCGCATCCGCGAGTCGGTGAAGCCGGGGCTGATGGAGGTATTCCTTGCCGAATACGGGCTGTCCACCGAGGAGGGGATCGCGCTCATGTGTCTGGCCGAGGCGCTGCTGCGCGTGCCGGATGCCGAGACGATGGATGCGCTGATCGAGGACAAGATCGCGCCAAGCGATTGGGGGCGGCATCTGGGCAAGTCGGCGTCTTCGCTGGTCAATGCCTCCACCTGGGCGCTGATGCTGACGGGGAAGGTGCTTGAAGATCGGGAGCCCGGCGTGGTGGGGCATCTGCGCGCCGCCGTGAAGCGGTTGGGCGAGCCGGTGATCCGCCGCGCGGTGGCGCAGGCGATGAAGGAGATGGGGCGGCAGTTCGTTCTGGGCGAGACGATCGAGGCCGCGATGAAGCGGGCGGAGGAGCTGGAGGCGAAGGGGTATACCTACAGCTATGACATGCTGGGGGAGGCTGCGCGGACGGAAGGGGACGCGCGGCGGTATCATCTGGCCTATTCCAAGGCGATCACGGCGATTGCGGCGGCGGCGAAGGGCGCGGATATCCGCGCCAATCCGGGGATTTCGGTGAAGCTGTCGGCGCTGCATCCGCGATACGAGGTCGCGAAGCGCGCGCGGGTCATGGCGGAGCTGGTGCCGCGGGTCCGCGCGCTGGCAGGGCTGGCGAAGGCGGCGGGGCTGGGCTTCAACATTGATGCCGAAGAGGCGGACCGTCTGGCGCTGTCGCTGGAGGTGATCGAGGCGGTGCTGTCGGATGCGTCGCTGGCCGGATGGGACGGTTTCGGGGTTGTCGTGCAGGCCTATGGCCGTCGCGCGGGGGCGGTGATCGACTGGCTTCATGCGCTGGCCGAGCGGCTGGACCGGCGGATCATGGTGCGGCTGGTGAAGGGCGCCTATTGGGACGCGGAAGTGAAGCGGGCGCAGGTGCTGGGGCTGGATGGCTTCCCGGTGTTCACCCGCAAGCAGGCGACGGATGTGTCCTATATCGCCAATGCGCGGAAGCTGCTGGGCATGACGGATCGCATCTATCCGCAATTTGCCACGCACAACGCGCATACGGTCGCGGCGATCCTTGAGATGGCGACCGACAAGCGGGCCTTCGAGTTCCAGCGGCTGCACGGAATGGGCGAGCGGCTGCATGATCTGGTGCTGACGGATGAGGGGACGCGGTGCCGCATCTATGCGCCGGTCGGGGCGCATCGGGACTTGCTGGCCTATCTCGTGCGGCGGTTGTTGGAGAATGGGGCGAATTCGTCCTTCGTCAATCAGATCGTGAATGACGAGGTGCCGCCTGAGGTGGTGGCGGCCTGTCCGCTGACGGCGATGGAGGGGATGGCGGCGGTTGCCAATCCGGCGTTGAAGACGGGGCCTGCGCTGTTCGGGGCGCGGGTGAATTCGCGCGGGTTCGATCTGACGGATGCGGGGCATCTGGCGGCGATCGAGGAAGGCCGCGCGCCTTACGCGACGCATCAGTTCGAGGCGGGGCCGATGCTGGCGGGGCGGCCTGTTGGGGGGCTGCGGGTCGAGGTGCGGAACCCGGCGACGGGCGATCTTGTGGGCCATGTGGTGCAGGCGGGCGCGCCGGATGTGGATACGGCGCTGCGGCTGGCCGAGCCTTGGGCTGCGGCGGCGCCGGAACGGGCGGCGGTGTTGCGGCAGGTGGCAGACCTATATGAAGCCGAGTTCGGGCCGATCTTCGCGCTGCTGGCGCGGGAGGCGGGCAAGACGCTGGCCGATGCGGTGGCGGAGTTGCGGGAGGCCGTTGATTTCCTGCGCTATTACGCCGATGGGGCGGCGGGGCTGACGGCGCCGGCGCGGGGGGTGTTCACCTGCATCTCGCCCTGGAATTTCCCGCTGGCGATCTTTACCGGGCAGATTGCGGCGGCCTTGGCGGCGGGGAATGCGGTGCTGGCGAAACCGGCGGAGCAGACGCCGTTGATAGCGGGCTTTGCGGTGGGGCTGATGCATCGGGCGGGGGTTCCGGTCACCGCGCTGCAGCTCTTGCCGGGGGATGGGCCGGTCGTGGGGCGGGCGCTGACGTCGGATGCGCGGGTGGGCGGCGTGTGCTTTACCGGATCGACGGAAACCGCGCTGATGATCCGCCGCGCGATGGCCGAGCATCTGGATCCGACCGCGCCGCTGATCGCGGAGACGGGCGGGTTGAATGCGATGCTGGTCGACTCCACCGCCCTGCCCGAGCAGGCGGTGCGGGATATCCTTGCTTCCTCCTTCCAGTCGGCGGGGCAGCGGTGTTCGGCGCTGCGCTGCCTTTATGTGCAGGAGGATGTGGCCGGGACGGTTCTGGACATGCTGTCGGGCGCGATGGATGAACTGGTGCTGGGCAATCCCTGGGATCTGGCCTGCGATGTGGGGCCGGTGATTGACGCCGAGGCGGCGGCGGGGATTGCCGCCCATGTCGCGGCGGCGCGGGCCGAGGGGCGGGTGATCAAGGAACTGCCTGCGCCTGCGGGCGGCACCTTCATCGGGCCCGCGGTGATCCGCGTGCCCGGGATCGCGTCCATGACGCGCGAGATCTTCGGCCCGGTGCTGCATGTGGCGACCTTTCGCGCCGACGAGATCGACGCGGTGGTCGAGGCGGTGAATGCAACCGGCTATGGCCTGACCTTCGGCCTGCATACGCGGATCGACGACCGGGTGCAGCGGATCGTGGAGCGTCTGCGCGTGGGCAACACCTATGTGAACCGCAACCAGATCGGGGCCGTGGTGGGCAGCCAGCCCTTTGGCGGCGAGGGCCTGTCGGGCACCGGGCCGAAGGCGGGGGGGCCGGATTACCTGACGCGCTTCACGCGGGCCGACATGCCGGTGGTGACGGGGGCGGATCAGGTGGCAAGGGTCGAGGATGTGGCGCTGGCGCTGCATCGGCTTGGCCCGGCGGCGGGCCCGCAAAGCCACGACCTGCCGGGGCCGACGGGCGAATCGAACCGTCTGACGACGCTGGCGCGCGATCCGGTGATCTGCCTTGGCCCGACGGCGGCGGCTGCTGCGGCACAGGCGGCGGCGATCCGGGCGCTGGGCGGGCAGGCGGTCGAGGCGCCCTCGCTCGCCCCTGGGGATCTGGCTGGGATGGACGGGATTTCGGGCGCGATCTGGTGGGGCGAGGCCGGGCCGGGCCGTGCCTATGCGCAGGCGCTGGCCGGGCGGAAGGGGCCGATCCTGCCGCTGATCGGCGGCGCGCCGGATGCGGGCCATGCCCGGCTGGAGCGACATGTCTGCATCGATACCACCGCCTCGGGCGGGAATGCGCAACTTCTGATGGAGGTGGCGGGATAGGCGGGCAGGGCAGGATCTTCTGCGAGGATCCGGTGTGATCTTTCGCAGAAAGATCGGGGGAAAAGTCTTCGCAGGGGAATTTTCGCTTTGACGGCGGCGGCGGGCTGCGGGACGCTGCGCGCATGTTTCCGATCCGCGACCACAATCCTTCCGGGCGGGTGCCCCATGTCACGCGCCTGCTGATCGGCGTGAACGTTCTGGTCTTTCTGGCCTATTGGTTCGCCCTGCCATCCGAGATGGCGCTTGCGCGCTTCTTCTTCGACTGGGGCCTCGTTCCGGCGCGGATCGCTGCGGGCGAGGGGATGGCCACCTTTGTCACCTCGATGTTCCTGCATGGCGGCTGGATGCATCTGGCGGGCAACATGCTGTTTCTTTACGTTTTCGGCGACAATCTGGAAGACGAGATGGGCCATGGCCGCTTTCTCGGCTTCTATGTGCTGTCGGGGCTGGCGGCGGCGGGGCTGCAATTCGCGGCGGAGCCTGCCTCAACGATCCCGATGGTGGGCGCTTCGGGCGCAATTGCCGGGGTGATGGGGGGCTATCTGCTGCTGTTTCCGCGGGCGAAGGTGGATGTGCTGTTCTTTTTCGTCATCTTCTTCCGCGTCATCCCCATCCCGGCCTGGATCATGCTGGGGGTCTGGTTTGGCCTGCAGCTTTTCAACGGGGCGATGACGCCTGCCGATGTGGGCGGGGTGGCCTATTGGGCCCATGCCGGCGGGTTCGTCGCCGGGCTGGCGCTGTGCCTGCCCCTGTGGCTGCGCCGGGGGGGGCCGGGATTCTGGGCGCGCACGCAGGGCGCGCCGCCGCATCCCGAAGCGGTCTATCGCGTGGCGCGCAGTTCCATCCCGCGCGTCCGGCGGGGCGGCCCGGGGCCCTGGGGATAGGATCAGGCGCCGCGGATGATGCGACGGAAGGGTTCGAAGAGCGGCTCGTTGGCGCAGATCAGCGCGCCCTTCTCCAGCGGATCGTCGCCCTCGCGGATGGCCGAGACGAAGCCGCCCGCCTCGCGCACCAGAAGGATCCCGGCGGCGATGTCCCAGGCGCTGAGTTCGCGTTCCCAGAAGCCATCGTAGCGGCCCGCCGCGACATAGGCGAGATCGAGCGCCGCTGCGCCCCAGCGCCGGACGCCTGCGCAGGCGGGCATCAGGCGGGCCAGATCCTGCAGCATGGCGGGCAGGGTGGATTTCGCGCCGAAGGGAATGCCGGTGGCGAAGACCGCCTCATGCATCTCGCGCCGGCCGGAAACGCGCATGCGGCGGTCGTTCATCCAGGCGCCTGCGCCCTTTTCGGCCCAGAACAGTTCGTCCTTGGCTGCGTCATAGACGACGGCAGAGACAATCTCGCCCTTGTGTTCCAGCGCGATGGAGACGGCCCAATGCGGCATGCCGTGCAGGAAGTTGGTGGTTCCGTCCAGCGGATCGACGATCCAGCGGCGGGTGGGATCCTGCCCGTCCTGGCCGCCGGTTTCCTCGCCCAGCCAGCCATAGGTGGGGCGGGCGCCCATGAGTTCTTCCTTGATGATCCGCTCTGCCTCGCGGTCGGCCCTGGAGACGAAATCACCGGGGCCCTTGGTCGAGACCTGAAGGTTCTCCACCTCGCGGAAATCCTTGACGAGCGAACGGCCAGCCTTGCGGGCGGCCTTGATCATCAGGTTGAGGTTCGCGCTGCCTTGCATTGCAGGGGCTCCGGGCTTTGGGATCAGGGAAGGGCCATTACACGCGGGCGGGGGGGAAGGGAAGGGGGAAGCGGGAAAAGGCTTGGCAGTGGGTGCGCCGAGGGGTAGCTTGCGCTGCAGTGGTTAATGAGTTTGGGAGTGCGCAACATGGCCGTTGTTACCTATACGAACGCTGCGAATTCGGATCTTTACTACCTGCCGGATCTGTTCGAGTTCGATTTCTCGGATCCGAATCTGGAGGTGGATCCGGTCGTCTCCGAAACGCAGGTTTCCCTGTCCGTGATGCGAGACCCGGGATTGGTGACAATCACGGTCACTGGCACGGGCTTTACGTTCTATGAGGACCCGGTGGAAGGTGGCGGTCCGCCCCTGACCGGGATCGTCGAGTCGCTGACGCTGGAGGTAAACGGGCAAGTCTGGATGACGATGACCGGCCTGACGGTGGAACTGACGGATCTGGATCATTTCGTGTTCGGCTGGATGAGGAACGGGTTCTATCGTCCGGGAGACGGGTTTGACCTGTTTTCGCTGCTGCTTGCGGGGAATGACACGATCAACGGGTCGGACAATGGCGATGACCTCATCGGTGGGCGCAATACCGGCAATGACCTGATCAATGCCGGGGGCGGATCGGATTACATCAAGGCCGACGCGGGCAATGACACGATCTTTGGCGGCGACGGGCGCGACACCTATTCGCTGACCGAAACCTTCTGGGATGGCACGGCCTATCGCGGGGCGATCGTCAACCTTGGCACGGGCGTGGTGACCGACAGTTGGGGGGGCACGGATACGATCTCGTCCATCGAGCGGGTTCAGGGATCGCGGATGGCGGACCGGTTCACCGGATCGGCCGAGGATGAGCAGTTCATGGGTCTGCGCGGGAATGACACGATCAATGGCGGCGGGGGGGATGACTGGGTCCGCTATGACAGGGATCACGAATGGGGCGGGATGCTTGCGGTCAACGTCAATCTGGCCACTGGCCTTGCCACCGATGGCTGGGGCAATACCGACCGGCTGAGCAATATCGAAGGGGTCATCGGCACGGCAGGGAATGACGTGCTGATCGGCAATGCGGCCGACAATACCTTTGCGGGTGGCGAAGGGGTGGATGACATCCGTGGCGGCGCGGGCCGGGATGCGGTGGATTTCTGGCAGGACAATGTGGAAAGCGGGGCAGTGGTCAATCTGGCGCGGACCAGCGGGCAGGTGCGCAATGACGGCTTCGGCAATATCGAAACCCTGAGCAGTATCGAAGACCTCTGGGGCACGTGGCGTGCCGACAGTTTCACCGGCAATGCGGCGAACAATTCCTTTTACGGGGATCAGGGGGCCGACACGCTGTCTGGCGGGGCGGGCGATGACACGCTGAATGGCGGGGCCGGGCGTGACCGGCTGGTGGGCGGTGCCGATGCGGATGTCTTTGTCTTTGACAGCTGGGACGGGTCGAACCCCTTTGGCGACACGATCACGGATTTCGTCTCGGGCGTGGATCGTCTGGCCTTTGCCACTGGCGATTTCGCCGGGATGGATGGCACGCTGCGGTTCCAGAACGGCACCTCTGCGGGTGGCAGCGGGCAGTCCTGGTTCTTCTTCAACGACGCCACTGACCGGCTGTTCTGGGATGCCGACGGGACCGGCGGCGCGGCCGCCGTCTGGGTGGCGACGCTGACCGGGGTGACCAGCCTGACAGCTGCGGATTTCGACCTGTTCTGATCCGGGGGGAGCGCGCCTTCCAGGCGCGGATTTCAAGCGGTTTAACGGGGCGGTCCTTCGGGCCGCCCCGAATTCTGTCCGGGTTGGGGCTGGACGGGGCGGAGGGTTTGAGGCAGATATGTAATAGTATAACATTACGGAGTCGCCCATGCCCGCTGCCCGCGAGAGAGACAACCGCCTGCCCGTGACCGTGCTTTCGGGCTTCCTTGGCGCCGGAAAGACCACGCTTCTGAGCCATGTACTGAACAACCGGCAGGGGCTGCGGGTGGCGGTCATCGTCAATGACATGGCCGAGGTGAATATCGATGCCGATCTGATCCGCGCGGGGGCGGAGTTGCATCAGGCGGAGGAGAAGCTGGTCGAGATGACCAATGGCTGCATCTGCTGCACGCTGCGCGACGACCTGCTGTCGGAGGTGCGCAAGCTGGCCGAGGCGGGGCGGTTTGACCATCTGCTGATCGAATCGAGCGGGATTTCGGAGCCGCTGCCGGTGGCCGCCACCTTCGATTTCCGCGATGCAGAGGGGGTGAGCCTGTCGGATGTGGCGCGGCTGGATACGATGGTGACGGTGGTCGATGCGGTGAACCTGCTGCGCGACTTTTCCAGCCACGATTTCCTGGCAGTGCGGGTGGAGGTGCCGGAAGGGGACGGGCGCACGCTGGTCAATCTGCTGGTGGAGCAGATCGAGTTTTCCAACGTGGTCGTGCTGAACAAGGTCAGCGATGCGGGACCCGCGCGGGTGGATGCGGCGCGCAAGATCATCGCGGCGCTGAACCCGGATGCGCGGGTGATCGAGGTGGATCGCGGCGCGGTGGCCTTGGGCGCGGTGATGGGGACGGGGCTGTTCGATTTCGACCGGGCGGCAGAGCATCCGCTCTGGGCGAAGGAGCTTTACGGCTTTGCCTCCCATGTGCCGGAGAGCGAGGAATACGGGATCGAGAGTTTCGTCTTTCGCGCGCGGCGGCCCTTCGATCCGGCGCGGGTGCATGGCGTTTTGAATGGCGATTTGCCGGGGGTGATCCGGGCGAAGGGGCATTTCTGGCTGGCGACGCGGCCGGATTGGGCGGCGGAGTTTTCGCTGGCCGGGGCGGTGAGTTCGGTGTCGCCCCTCGGGCGGTGGTGGGCGGCGGTGCCGCAGGCGCGCTGGCCCAAGGGGGGCGAGGGCTTGGCCTCGGTGCAGGCGGTGTGGTCGGAGCCTTGGGGGGATCGGCGGCAGGAGATCGTCTTCATCGGGCATGGGATGGACCGTGCGGCGATCGTGGCGGCGCTGGAGGGGGCCTTGGTCACGGCGGAGGATTTCGCGCCATGGGAATGGGAGGGGATGGCGGATCCCTTCCCGCTGTGGCGGGCGGCATGAGGAACCTGCGGTCGCCCAAGGCGCGGTGGCGCGCGGGTTGTCCGATGGCGGCACATGACGCTTTGCCTGCGCCGCTGCGGTTGTGGCTGAAGAAGGCGGCGCTGCCGTGGTCGGCGGTGAGCGCGCGGCGGGTCTGGGAGCGGGAAGTGCGGCGGTCGGGGGTGGAGGGGGCCTTGCGGCGGCTGGCGGAGGTGGAGGCGGCGACTTTGGCACGGGAGCGGGGTCGGGGAGGCGAAATCTGACGCAGATTTCGCGACGATTTCTGCACGCAGAAATCGGGGGGATGCGGAAGGTATGGGGTCCGGAATTTGTGTCAAATTCCGGCGCGGTTTTTGCGTCAAAAACCGCTTCAGCCGCGTTGGAGTTTGACGGGTTCGGTGCGGCCCAGTCGCAGGAAATGCGCCATGAAGGGTTTGGCGGCATCCTCTTGGCGCGTGGCGGCGTAGAGGCGGCGGGTGATCGTCTTGGGGCCCAACGGCCGCGTGATGTAATCGGCGTTGCTGCGGATGTCGCGCAGCACCCAGTCGGGCAGGACGGCCACGCCGCGGTTCGATCCCACCAGCATCAGGATGACGGCGGTCAGTTCCACCGGGCGCTGGCCGCGGGGTTCGATCTTGGCGGGTGTCAGGATTTCGGTGAAGACGTCCAGCTTGTCGCGGCTGACGGGGTAGGTGATGAGGATTTCGTCGCGGAAATCCTCGGCCCCGATCCAGTCTTTCGAGGCCAGCGGGTGGTCCTTGGAGGCGACGAAGGTGGGGTGGTAGTCGAAGAGCGGGTTGTAGACCACCCCGTCGAGGCGAAGGGGGTCGGAGGAGATGACGAGGTCCACCTCCTCGCGCAACAGCGCGGGGATGGCGTCGAAGGCGAGGCCCGCGCGGATGTCCACGTCCACTTCGGGCCAGGCGTGGCGGAATTGTTCCAGCACGGGGAAGAGCCAGTCGAAGCAGGCGTGGCATTCGATGGCGATGTGAAGCCGCCCCGTCTTGCCGGATTTGAGGGCGCGGAATTCCTCTTCCAGCGCGTCTATTTCCGGCAGGATGCGTTCGGCGAGTTTGAGCATGCGTAGGCCCGCTGCGGAGAGGCGCATGGGTTTGGAGCGGCGGACGAAAAGCTCGATCCCCGCCTGATCTTCCAGCCCCTTCACCTGATGGGAGAGGGCGGATTGCGTCATGTTCAGGATTTCGGCGGCACGGGCGAGGCCACCCGCCTGATGGATGGCGCGGATGGTGCGGAGGTGGCGGAATTCGAGATGCATGGTTATGCGAGGATTTCATGTTGATGATGAGTATTATGAATTTGTCTCACATCACGGGATTTGCGACAAGGGGGCATCAAGGATGGAGAGTGACCATGTCGACCCCGCGCATCAGCTTCGAATTCTTTCCGCCACAGACGCTGGATGCGTCTTTCCGGCTGTGGGAGACGGTGCAGATGCTGGCGCCGCTGAAGCCGTCCTTCGTGTCGGTGACCTATGGCGCCGGTGGCACGACGCGGAAGCTGACGCATGAGGCGGTGGGGGCGATCGGGCGGAATTACGGGCTGAACGTCGCGGCGCATCTGACCTGCGTCGATGCGACGAAGGCCGAGACGTTGGAGATTGCCGAAGCCTATGCGGCGGCGGGCGTGACGGAGATCGTGGCGCTGCGCGGCGATGCGCCCAAGGGGGCGGAGCGGTTCACGGCGCATCAGGAGGGGTTTGCGTCGAGCGTCGAGCTGGTGGAGGCGCTGGCGCGGACGGGGAAGTTCAAGATCCGCGTCGGGGCATACCCTGAGCCGCATCCCGATGCGGGCTTTGCGGGGGCGGATGTGGAGCATCTGAAGCGCAAGGTGGATGCGGGGGCGACGAGCGCGATCACGCAGTTCTTCTTCAATGCCGATACCTATTTCCGCTTCCGCGATGCCTGCGTGAAGGCAGGGATCAACGTGCCGATCATTCCGGGCATCCTGCCGATCATCAGCTGGGAGGGGGCGAAGAAGTTCGCCGCCCGCTGCGGGGCGCAGGTGCCTGCGGCGCTGGATGAGGGGTTCCGGGTGGCGGCGCGCGACGGGCGCGAGGAGTTGCTGGCGCTGACGCAATGCACGACGCTGTGCGCGCGGCTGATCGAGGGGGGCGTGGAGGACCTGCATTTCTACACGCTGAACCGTCCGCATCTGACGCAGGCGGTGGTGCGCGCGCTGGGGATCACCCCGGAGGTGGCGCTGGAGAAGGTTGCCTAAGGGGTTGACGGAACTTCTCTGTCCCCAGAGGAGTGGCTGACTGGGCGTCCGTTCCTGATCCACGATTGCCGACCTGCACGGCTCCCGCAGGTGGTGACCAAGGATCGCGATGGGGGCGGGCGCCTATTTTTGCAGGCCTTCCCTTGCACGCTTTCGGCAGGACATCAGGTCAATTGCCGGGGGACGGGCTGGGGCTTGGATTGGGGACAGTGCGGCTGTGAAGTTCATCCCCAAGTTCCTTGAGCAGGTCCTGTTGCAGCGAGGTTCTTTCGTTTGGCGGGACAGCGCCATAGGCCTTGATCACTTGTGAAAGCTGGTCATCCGGAAGTGTCCTTGCGATGGCGCGGACGGTCTGGCGGAATTCTCCCTCATCCCTGGGTCCATGTTCGGCTTGTTCCTGGCCGGGAACCGGCCGTCCGACGCTGTGGTAGAGGTTCAAGAGCTCTTGCATGGCCGACATGGCGGGCACCTTTCCTGATTGCACAGGTCCAGTGAGGGCGCAGAGGCTGTTTTCTGTCAAGGCTCAGGATGGCGAAGGGCGGGCGGCCTTTCATCCTGGTCTAAACACTCCGGGGGTTTGGGGGCAGCGCCCCCATCAGCCGAGCCGAAGCGCGCATGCGCGCAGGCGAGACAAAAGCCGTGCGGGCGCATGCCCGCGCCGCTGGATTTCGGCGGCCGTCCGAGAGCGCTGACGGGCAGAGGTTGCGGGCGGGGCGGGGCGCGATTAACGTTCCCGCGAACGCATCCAAGGAGCCGCAACCGTGGCACAGCCCATCTACATCCTGAACGGTCCCAATCTGAACCTGCTGGGGTTGCGACAGCCTGAAATCTATGGCCGCGCGACGTTGGAGGATGTGGCCGAGGATTGCGCCTCGCTCGCCGAGGAACTGGGCATGACCATCCGGTTTCACCAATCCAATCACGAGGGTCAGATCATCGACTGGATCCATCAGGCGCGGGGCGAGGGGGCGGGGGTGATCATCAATCCCGGCGCGCTGACGCATACGTCGATTGCCATTCTGGATGCGCTGAACGCCTTTGACGGGCCGGTGATCGAGGTGCATATCTCGAACATCCACAAGCGCGAGTCCTTCCGGCATCATTCCTATGTCTCGCTCCGCGCCGAAGGCGTCATTGCGGGCTGTGGGGTCGAGGGCTATCTCTTGGCGCTGCGGCGGATGAAGACGCTGGTGGCGAAATGATGTTGCCGCAGAACCGGTTCAAGCGGGCGCTGAAGGACGGGCGGCAGCAGATCGGGTTGTGGAATTCCATTCCCGGATCGCTGGTGACGGAGTTGCTCGCGACCTGCGGTTATGACTGGGTGGTGATCGATACCGAACATGCGGTGACCGATGTGCCCGACACATTGCCGATGATGCAGGCGATGGCGCCCTATCGGACGCAGGCGGTGGTGCGGCCTGCGTCGAATGACGTGGTGCTGATCAAGCGGCTTCTGGACCTTGGCGCGCAGACGCTGCTGATCCCCTATGTGCAATCGGCCGAGGAGGCGCGGGCGGCGGTGGCCGCGATGCGCTATGCCCCGCGCGGCATAAGGGGCGTGGCCGGGATGACGCGGGCTTCGGTCTTTGGGCAGGTGGCGGGCTATCACGCGCGGGCGGAAGAGGAATTGTGCCTGCTGGTGCAGGTGGAAACCGCCGAGGCCCTGACGCGCATCCCCGAGATTGCGGCGGTGGATGGGGTGGATGGGCTGTTCATCGGGCCGGCCGACCTTGCCGCCAGCATGGGCCATCCGGGCAATAGCAGCCATCCCGAAGTGGTGGCGGCCATCGAGGGGGCCATAAGGGCCATCGTGGCGGCGGGCAAGCCTGCGGGCATCCTGACCCCGGACCCCGATTTTGCGCGGCGCTGCATGGACTGGGGGACAACCTTCACGGCGGTGGGGATGGATATCTCGCTTCTGGCGCAGGCGGCGCGGGGGCTTTCGGCGCGGTTCCGGCCGGAGTAGCGGCCCATGGTGCAGGGGGCGGCGCGGCGGGTGGCGATACCGGACAGGTTCCGCTGGCATCCCGATGCGCGCCTTTACGGGCCGGATGGCGCGGAGGTGCGGCCTGCTGCCGTCGCGGATGCGGCGGTGATCGCGCCTGCGCCTTGTGGGGCGGCGGTGGCGGCGGCCTTGGCGCGGGGGGCGGCGGGGTTGCCGTTCCGGGTGGGGGCCGAAGAGATGCCCGCGCCGGAGGCGGGGCGGCGGCCTGTCTTCGAGACGCTGACATCGGGATCGACGGGGCTGCCGCGCCGCATCCGGCGCAGCCAGAGGAGCTGGTGCGCGAGTTTCGCGGTGAATGCGGGGCTGTTCGGGATCGGGCCGGGGGTGCGGGTCGCGGTACCGGGGCGCATGGTGCATTCGCTGTCGTTGTACGGGGCGCTGGAGGGGGCCTGTCTGGGGGCGGAGGTGCATCTTCTGGCGGGGCTGCGCCCGGATGCGCAGGTGGCGGCCTTGCGGGCGCGGGAGGTGGCGGTGCTTTATGCGACGCCTGCGCAATTGCGGCTGATGGTGGAGGCGGGGCCTGCGTCGCTGCCTGCGCTGCGGCGGGTGATCGTGGGGGGATCGAAGCTGGACGCCGTGCTGCGCGCGGCCCTGGCGTCCATCGCGCCAGGGGCGGAGGTGCGGGAATTCTATGGCGCGGCGGAAGCCTCTTTCGTGACGCTGACCGATGCGAGTTGTGCCGAGGGGAGCGTGGGGCGGCCCTATCCCGGTGTGAGGCTGGTCGTCCGGTCGCCGGGCGGCGTGGTGCTGGGGCGGGGCGGCGTGGGGGAGATCTGGGTGAAGTCGCCCTATCTGTGCGACCGCTATGCCGGGGGGCGGGGGATGCCCGCGCTGCGGCAGGGGGGGTGGTTGTCGGTGGGCGAGATGGGCTGGATGGAGCGGGGGGAACTGTATCTGGCGGGGCGGGTCGGCCGGATGGTGACGGTGGCGGATCAGAATGTCTTTCCCGAGGAGATCGAGGTGTTTCTGGCGGGTCTGCCGGGGGTGCGGCGGGTGGCGGTGCTGCCCAAGGCGGACCTGATGCGGGGACATGTGCTGGTGGCGGTGATGCTGGGCGATGCGGGGCGCGAGGCGGAGATCCTGCGCGCGGCGCGGCAGCGGCTTGGGCCGCTGAAGGCGCCGAAGGCGGTGATCTGGCGGGAGGAGTGGCCGGAACTGGCCAGCGGCAAGACGGACCTGACACGCATCGCGGCGGAGGCGGGGTTGTGAGGGCCTCTGTTCCCGAAGGCCGGAGCCGCGCGCCCGTGGCAGCGTCTTTTGGGTATTTGGGCCAAGATGAAGGGGCATTCATTGCGCCTTCGGGACGGGGGGCGGGATGGGCGTCTTTCTGATCGGGGGGAAGCGGACGGCGGTGGTGCCGCGCGGCGGGGCCTTTCGGGACCTGTCGCTGGAGGAATTGGGCGCGCCCGTCGTGGGCGCCCTGCTGGAGGCTGCGGGGATTGCGCCGGGGCAGGTGGATGAGATCGTGCTGGCCAATGCCATAGGGCCGGGCGGGAACCCGGCGCGGCGGGTGGCGCTGGCGGCGGGCTTGCCCGAGCGGGTGGCGGGGCTGAGCCTTGACCGGCAATGCGCGGGGGGGCTGGATGCGGTGCTGGTGGCGGCGGCGCTGATCGGCGCGGGGATGGCGGAGGTCGTGATCGCGGGCGGGGTGGAGAGCCATTCGCAACGGCCCGAGCGGCGGATGCCGGGGGCGGAGGTCCCCTATGACGCCGCGCCCTTCACCCCCTGGCCGGAGCGCGACCCGGACATGGCGGAGGCGGCGAATGCGCTGGGCCGCCGTCTGGGGATTGCGCGGGCGCGGGCAGAGGCATGGGCGGTGGAAAGCCATCGCAAGGCGCGCATCGCGGAGTTGGGTGGCGAGATCGTGCCGGTCGCGGGTGTGGGGCGGGATGCCTTTGCGCGCGATCTGACGCCTGCGCTGGCGGCGCGGGCGAAGGTGGTGGCGGGCGATGTGACGGCGGCCACGGCGGCGGTGGCGGCGGATGCGGCGGCCTTCGTCCTTGTGGTGTCGGAGCGGGTGGCGGCGGGGGCGGCGCGGGCCTGCCGTCTGGCGGCTGGGGCGACGCGGGGATCGGTGCCCTGGGAGCCGGGATTGGCGCCACTGGTCGCGATGCGGGAGGTGATGGGGCGGGCAGGGACAGGGCCGGGGGAACTGGCGCTGGCGGAGGTGATGGAGGCCTATGCGGTGCAGGCCATCGCCTGTGTGGAGGGGGCGGGGCTGGACCCTTTGCAGGTGAACCGGAAGGGCGGCGCGCTGGCGCGGGGGCATCCCATCGGGGCCTCGGGCGCGGTGCTGGCGGTGCGGGCCTTCCAGGATCTGGAGGCGGGGTTCGCTTTGTGCGCGATTGCCGCCGCCGGGGGGATCGGCACGGCGCTCTTGTTGGAGCGGTAGGGGCGATTTTTCTGCGAAAAATTGGGCTGACGGCGTCAGCGGCGGAAGGGGGCGGCGAGGGAGAAGGCCTGTGCCGCCGTACCTTGGCGCAGGGCGCGGGTCCAGGTATCCTCGAGCGCGAGTTTGGCGCGGGCGGGGGCGAGGCCTGCCTGCCATGTTTCGGGTGGGAGGCAGACGAGGCCGTCATCATCGCCGAGGATCAGGTCGCCGGGATGGATGATCGTGCCTGCGAAGGTGACGGGGCCGTTGACGCCGCCCTCGGTGGCGCCGGTGGGGCCGCGCGGGGTGATGTGGCGGGCGAAGGCGGCGAAATCGTCCCATTGGCCGATGGTGCCCGTGTCGCGGATCGCGCCATCGACGATGACGCCCGATGCGCCCTTGTCGCGCAAGTGGCCCGAGAGGATGTCGCCGATCATCGCGTGGTCGCGGTGGCCGCGCGCGGCGATGACGAGGACATGGCCGGGACCCGTGAGGTCGAGCGCGTGGAGGACGGCGCCGAAATCGGGGGCGCGACAATCCACCGTGATGGCGCGGCCCATCAGGCGGGGTTGCTGCCCTGCGGGGCGCAGGGGGCGGATGTCGGGGTCGATCTGGCGCGCGCCGGGGACGGTGTCGATGGCGATGGCTGTGGGGATCGTGGCCCAGCCTGAGAGGTCCGGCGCGGCGGGGAGGGTTTCGGCATGCAGGGTCACGGGCATGAGAGATGGTCCTTCAGGCAGTGGCCGAGGGCGGCGATCCCGGTGCGGATGCGGTCTTCGGATTGGGCGGAGAAGTTGATGCGGGCGTGGTTCGGTTGCGGGGAGGTGGCAAAGAACGTGCCACCGGGGACATAGGCCACGCGCGCCTTGGGAAGGGCATGGTCGCGCAGGAAGGCAGTCGCGTCAAAGCCTTGCGGAAAGCGCGCCCAGGTGAAGAGGCCGCCCTGCGGATCGGTCACGGTCACCTCTTGCGGGAAGTGCTGGCGGATCGCCTGCAGCATCACCTCTTTCTTGCGGGCATAGGCGGCGCGCAGGGTGGCGACATGCGCCCAGAGGTCGTGGCGTTCGAGGAAGAGGGAGGTCGCGGCCATGTTGAGGGTGGAGGTTTGCGTGTCTGCCGCGACCTTGAGGAGGGAGAGTTTCTCAAGAAGCGGGGGCGCGGCCACGGCCCAGCCGATGCGCAGCGCGGGGACGAGGATCTTGGAGAAGCTGCCGAGATGGATCACGCGGCCCTGGGTATCGAGCGATTTCAGGGTGGGGAGCGCGTCGCCCGCAAAACGGATGTGGCGATAGGGTGTGTCCTCCAGCACGATGAGATCATGGCGGTTGGCGAGGTCGATCAGGCGCTGGCGGCGGGGGAGCGAGAGGGTGGCGCCGGTCGGGTTCTGGAAATCGGGGACGGTGTAGAGCAGGCGGGCGGAGGGCGTGGCGCGCAGCGCGGCCTCCAGCGCATCCATATCCATGCCGTCTGCATCCATCGGGATCGCGGCATAGCGGGGCTGGGCGGGGGCGAAGGCGATGAGCGCGCCGAGGAAGGTGGGGTCTTCGACAAGGATCGTGTCGCCGGGGTTGACGAGCATTTTCGCCGCGAAATCAAGCCCCTGCTGGGAGCCCTGCAGGATGAGAACGTCTTCTGGTGCCGTGGGGGTGCCGTCGGCCGTCATCAGGGCCGCGATCTGGGCGCGCAGTTTCGGCAGGCCGTCGGAAGGGGCGTATTGCAGCGGATCGCCGGAGGGATCGGCGATGGCGTCGCGGAAGACATCCTGAAGCAGCGCCTTCGGGAAGAGCGTGGCATCGGGATAGCCGCCGCCGAAGGAGAGGATGGCGGGATCCGCGCCGAGCGCGAGGAGGTCGCGGATGGCGGAGGGACGGACCTGATCCATCCGCTGGGCGAAGGGGGGAAGGGTATCGGGCATGGGGGGGAGGAGATACCTTATTCGCGCGGCGCGCAAGGCGGGCGGCGGTTTTCCTGCGGAGCGCGCCTGCGCGCGCAAGTCCCTTGGGTCGCCTGCGCGGCCTGCGCCGCTTGGCTCCGCCGGGGTTTCACCCCTGACGGGGGGGCTGAGGCGGGGGGGGGGACGGGCCGGTGAAGGGGGTATTTGGGCCGGGACGAAGGGGGGGCTTGTCCGGGGTGGGCTTTTCCTTCGGACCGGATTCTCCTATCCCATGGGGGCGGATTTGGCGGAGGTGGTGCGATGATCCCGGTTCAGGGCGTGCAGGGGCGGAAGGTGGCGGTGCTGGGATTGGGGCGGTCGGGCCTTGCCACGGCGCGGGCCTTGCTGGCCGGGGGGGCGGAGGCGCTGCTGTGGGATGACAGCCCGGAGAGCCGTGCCAAGGCCGAGGCGGAAGGGTTCGCGATGACGGATCTGACCCGGAACGGCGCGCTGGAGGGGGTGGCGTTTCTGGTGGTTTCCCCAGGGATTCCGCACCTTTACCCCGCACCGCACAAGGTGATCGCGCGGGCGATGGAGGCGGGGGTGCCGGTGGACAATGACATCGGGCTGTTCTTCCGCAGCTTTGCCACGAAGGCGTGGGACGGGTTCGATCAGGCGCCGCGGGTGGTGGCGGTGACGGGGTCGAACGGGAAATCCACCACGACCGCGCTGATCCGGCACATCCTGGACGAGGCGGGGCGGCCGGTGCAGATGGCAGGCAATATCGGGCGGGGGGTGCTGGACCTTGACCCGGCGCGGGATGGCGAGGTGGTGGTGCTGGAACTGTCTTCATACCAGACGGAGCTTGCCCGCGCCCTGACCCCGGATGTTGCTGTTTTCACGAACCTTTCTCCGGATCATCTGGATCGTCATGGCGGGATGGGGGGCTATTTCGCGGCCAAGCGGCGGCTGTTTTCGGAAGGCGGGCCGGACCGCGCGGTGATCGGGGTGGATGAGGTGGAGGGGCGGTTCCTGGCCGATCAGACGGGCGAGGGCGCGGCGGATGACCGGGTGATCCGGGTGTCTTCCGGGACGAAGCTGGAAGGGTTCGGCTGGGCGGTTTTCGCGCGCAAGGGCTTTCTGGCGGAATGGCGCAAGGGGCGGCAGGTGGCGGCGATAGACCTGAGGGATATCAAGGGCTTGCCGGGGGCGCACAACCATCAGAACGCCTGCGCGGCCTATGCGGCCTGCCGGTCTCTGGGCCTTGGCCCGAAGGAGATCGAGGGGGGGTTGCGGTCTTTTGCGGGCCTGCCGCATCGCAGCCAGCTGGTGGGCGAACGGGGCGGCGTGCGCTTCGTCAATGACAGCAAGGCCACGAATGTGGATTCGGCCGCCAAGGCCTTGCAGGCATTCGATAAAATCCGCTGGATTGCCGGGGGCATGGGCAAGGAGGGCGGCATCGCTGCCCTGCAGCCCCTGCTGGGTTCGGTGGTGAAAGCCTATCTGATCGGCCATTCGGCGCGGGATTTTGCCTTGCAGATCGGGGACTTGCCGCACGAGATCTGCGAGACCATGGCGCGCGCCGTGGCGCGGGCGGCGGCGGAGGCGGGGCCGGGCGAGGTGGTGCTGCTGGCCCCCGCGGCGGCGAGTTTCGACCAGTATCCGAACTTCGAGAAACGGGGCGAGGATTTCATGGCGCAGGTGGCCGCGGTTCTGGGCCAACCCCCTGCGGACGCAGGATAAATTTCCGGGATTTCCGGCTTTTGGCAGTGCCGCGCCCGGTGCAGACAGCCAGTGCAGACGGCTGTGCAGACGTGCGGGCTGGTCAGGGCGCGTTAAGGTTAATGGGCTTTGAGAACAGGCGGGTGAGTCGGGGCATGGTCGTTGGGGCATGGTCAGAGACAACCAGGCCCGATCATCCGGAATGGGCCTTGGCAAGGTGCTCCTTTTGATCGGAGTCGATTGCGACTTGTTGTTCGTATGCCCGATAGCGTCGTCACGCGCGGGAAAGCGAGACCTGGACTGACCATTGGTCGGGCCTGCTTTTGGCGGGGTGAGGCCGTGCGACCGAGGATCAACTTCGATCCGTGTTCACACCGGCGCCACGAGGCATAAGCCGCAGGTCAATTGCCTGACTTGTTCATCATGTCACCACCCGTCTTGGGAGCCCGCCTGCGGTACTTCTGTATCTCGAGAGCGTTTCTCTGCAGACCTGAAACCACCGCCTTCTTGACCGTAAGAAATGGCATGAGGAACATGTCTTTTGCATAGTCGAGCTCGTCTGCCACAACCCCCCGGAAAAAAAAGGTTCCGACGTCCTTCTTCGGCCCGTCGGCCTTTGCGTACCGTTTCGGCTTGGTCGGGGGTCTTGCGATCTTCTTGCCGTGTGCGACACGCTTTTTAATGCGGCTCATTCCGATCTCTCCAGACGGCTGCGATGAACTTGACGGTCGACATGAACGCGAGGAACGCAAATGCGATCCCATCTGCAATAAACAGACCATATTCCAGCGCAATCATGGTCTTGATGATCCAGCTTGGCACGACGTCGAAGGAGTCGATCCATTTCACGAACTTCCCGAGCGCCAGAGCAGCCAGCCCGACAACGATAAAGCCCAAGATACCGAAGACAATGTCCAAGATGAACCTGAGCACGAGTTCGGCGGACTTCCGCATAAAAACACACATGGGTTAAGGGCTGGTCAAGCTTTTGTGATAGTTGTGGTGCATTGATGTGTCAAAGGCCTTGATCGCATCGGTGCGTCGGGAACGTTGCCCACGGCATGGAACGCACCGCCCGCTTCTAGCCCTGTCGCGGCAGCGTGTTTGATCGTTGTGAGGCTCCGTTTCTATCGGTTTTGCCATCCTATTTCTGACGGCAAGAAGGTGTGCATGAAGAGAATTCGGGGAGGTTCTGCCGCGCGTCTTGTGACGATGGACATGGCGGCGCCTGGGTGTCGGTTCTGGCGGAACCGCCTGACCTGCATCAAGGCGGGGGGCGGCGGGATCGGATAGGCTGCCTGCATGGACAATCGGAGGATCGAGACATGTTCCAGAAAATCCTGTGCCCGGTGGACGGGACCGAACATGCGACGCTGGCGCTGGAGCGGGCTGTCGAACTGGCGGGCAAATACGGGGCCTCGCTCAGCATCTGCCTGATCAATGTGGCCCATGGCACCGGGCGCAGCCCGCGCATCAATCATTGGAGCGACGATCAGGTGGCCGGGATCCTTGGCGATGCCGAGGCGCTGGCGAAAAGCCTGGGCCATGCGGCGCCGAACATGGTGCAGCTGGTGGCGCGCGAGGTGGGGCCGTCGATCGTGCAATATGCCGAGACGGGGCATTATGACTGCATCGTGATGGGCACCGGCGACAAGCGCGGCCTGTCGCGGCTGATGCTGGGATCGGTCGCGGCGGATGTGTCGGGCCGGGCGCATTGTTCGGTGCTGGTCGCCCGCTGAAGGGCCGTGCGTGAGACGGGATCGGAACCGCCGCCTTCGGGCGGCGGTTTGCGTTCCTGCCCCCTTTCCGGCCCCGGTCCGGATGCCGTGCGGCGCGGCCGAATCGGCGGGGAATCGGCGGTGCTTTGCGCTGGCATGATTCGGAAACTTGGGCTAGAGTTTCCGACAAGCCCGGCGAAACGGGCATCGAGCAGTGCAGGCGACAGGCGTATCAACCATGACTGAGATGGTCTATGGCTCCATGCCCTCACGGGTGACGGAGCCTGTTCTTCCCCGCTGGTGGCGGACAATCGACAAGTGGTCGATGACCTGCATCATGGTGCTGTTCGGGATCGGGCTGCTTCTGGGCCTTGCCGCGAGCGTGCCGCTGGCAAGCCGGAACGGGCTGGAGCCTTTCTATTACGTGCAGCGGCAGGCCTTCTTTGGCGGCATCGCCATGGCGGTGATGCTGGGGATTTCGATGATGACGCCCGCGATGGTGCGGCGGGTGGGGGTGATGGGCTTTGCGCTGGCCTTTGTGGCGATCTGCCTGCTGCCTTTCATCGGCACGGATTTCGGCAAGGGCGCGGTGCGCTGGTTCAGTTTCGGCTTCGCCTCGGTCCAGCCGTCGGAATTCCTGAAGCCCGGCTTCATCATCGTGGTGGCCTGGCTGATGGCGGCGAGTTTCGATCTGAACGGGCCGCCCGGCAAGACAGCGAGTTTCGCCATCGCCATGGTGGTGGTGGGGCTTCTGGCGATGCAGCCCGATTTCGGGCAGGCGGCGCTGGTGCTGTTCGGCTGGGGTGTCGTCTATTTCGTGGCGGGCGCGCCGATGACGCTGATTGCCATCGTGGTGGGGCTGGTCGTGGTGGGCGGGTTCGCCGCCTATGAGAGCAGCGAGCATTTCGCGCGGCGGATCGACGGCTTCCTGACGCCCGATCTGGACCCGCGCACGCAGCTTGGCTATGCGACCAATGCCATCCAGGAGGGCGGGTTCTTCGGGGTGGGCGTGGGCGAGGGGCAGGTGAAATGGTCGCTGCCCGATGCGCATACCGATTTCATCATCGCGGTGGCGGCAGAGGAATACGGGCTGATCCTCGTCCTTGTGATCATCGCGCTTTATACCACGGTGGTGGTGCGGTCGCTGATGCGGCTGACGAAGGAGCGGGATCCCTTCATCCGGCTGGCGGGGACGGGGCTGGCCTGCATCTTTGGCGTACAGGCGATGATCAACATGGGGGTGGCGGTGCGGCTGCTGCCCGCCAAGGGGATGACGCTGCCCTTTGTCAGCTATGGCGGGTCTTCGGTGATTGCCGCCGGGATCACGGCGGGCGCGCTGCTGGCGATGACGCGGATGCGGCCGCAGGGCAAGATGGGCGATATCTTCGGGCGGGGCGGGCGCTGATGGCGGGGCCGCTTCTCCTGATCGCGGCAGGGGGAACGGGGGGGCACATGTTCCCCGCGCAGGCGCTGGCCGAGGCGATGGTGCGCCGGGGGTGGCGGGTGAAGCTGTCCACCGATGCGCGCGGCGCGCGCTATGCGGGCGGGTTTCCCCATGTGGTGCAGGTGGAAGAGGTGGCTTCGGCCACCTTTGCGCGTGGTGGCGCGCTGGCCAGGCTGGCGGTGCCGTTCCGCATCGCGGGGGGCGTGCTGTCGGCGGTTCTGGGGATGCTGCGGGACCGGCCTGCGGTGGTGGTGGGGTTTGGCGGCTATCCGACGATCCCGGCTTTGTCCGCCGCATGGGTGCTGCGGCGGCCCCGGATGATCCATGAGCAGAACGGGGTTCTGGGGCGGGTCAATCAGGTTTTCGCGCGCCGGGTGGACCGGGTTGCCTGCGGGACATGGCCCACGGCTTTGCCTGCGGGGGTGGAGGGGATCCATACCGGGAACCCCGTCCGCGCGGCGGTGCTGGAGCGGGCAGCGGCGGGGTATATTCCGCCCGGTGACTATCCGATGAGCCTTCTGGTGATCGGCGGGTCGCAGGGGGCGCGCATCCTTTCGGATGTGGTGCCTGCGGCGGTGGCGGCCCTGCCCGAGGGCATCCGGCGGTACCTGCGCGTGGCGCATCAGGCGCGGGAAGAAGACCTGCCGCGCGTCGTGGCCGCCTATGAGGCGGCGGGCATCATGGCCGAAGTGGAGCCGTTCTTTCGCGACATCCCGCGCAGGCTTTCGGAGGCGCAGTTGGTGATCAGCCGGTCGGGCGCCTCTTCCGTGGCGGATATCAGCGTGATCGGGCGGCCTGCGGTGCTGATCCCCTTTGCGGCGGCGACGGGGGACCATCAGACGGCCAATGCGCGCGGGCTGGTTGACGCGGGGGCAGCGGTTCTGATTGCGGAAAAGCTGCTTGACCCCGAAACGCTCTGCGCGCAGATGGGGGCCATTCTGGCCTCGCCCGACCGGGCGGTGGCCATGGCGCAGCATGCGCTGGGGCAGGGGCGCCCCGATGCGACCGAGCGGCTGGTGGCGCTGGTCGAGGAACTGGCGAAGGGAATTTCGACATGAACGCGGCGACGAAGCTTCCCATGGAGTTGGGCCCCATTCATTTCGTAGGGATGGGCGGGATCGGGATGTCGGGGATCGCCGAGGTCCTGATGACGCTGGGCTATCCGGTGCAGGGATCGGACAGCAAGGCATCGAAGATCACCGACCGGCTGGTATCGCTGGGGGCGCGGTTCTTCGAGGGGCAGAAGGCCGAGAATATCGGGGATGCGGCGGTGGTGGTGATTTCCTCGGCCATCAAGAAGGGGAACCCGGAGCTGGAAGAGGCGCGGCGGCGCAAGCTGCCGGTGGTGCGGCGGGCCGAGATGCTGGCCGAGCTGATGCGGCTGAAATCCAACATCGCGATTGCCGGGACGCATGGGAAGACGACCACCACGACGATGGTGGCGACGCTGCTGGACAAGGGCGGGTTCGACCCTACGGTGATCAATGGCGGGGTGATCCATGCCTATGGATCGAACGCGCGGGCCGGTGCGGGCGAGTGGATGGTGGTGGAGGCGGATGAGTCTGACGGCTCGTTCAACAAGCTGCCCGCGACGATTGCGATCGTCACGAATATCGACCCCGAACATATGGAGCATTGGGGGTCTTTCGACGCGCTGAGGAAGGGTTTCCTCGATTTCGTGTCGAACATTCCCTTCTACGGGCTGGCCGTCTGCTGCACGGATCATCCGGAGGTGCAGGCGCTGGTGGGCCGCGTCACGGATCGGCGGATCGTGACCTTCGGGTTCAACGCGCAGGCCGATGTGCGGGCGGTGAATCTGTCCTATCGGAATGGAAAGGCCCATTTCGACGTTCTCCTTCAGAATGAAGGGGAGGGCGCGATGATCGAGGGGTGCACGCTGCCGATGCCGGGGGATCACAATGTCTCCAACGCTCTGTCGGCGATTGCCGTGGCGCGGCATCTGGGGATGAAGAAGGACGAGATCCGCGAGGCTTTGGCCGGTTTTGGCGGGGTGAACCGGCGGTTCACCCGCGTGGGCGAGGTGGGGGGCGTCACCATCATCGACGATTACGGCCATCACCCGGTGGAGATTGCCGCCGTGCTGAAGGCGGCGCGGCAGGCTGTGGCGGGCACGCCCGGCGCGCGGATCATCGCGGTGCATCAGCCGCATCGCTATACGCGGCTGAGTAGCCTCTTCGAGGAGTTCTGCACCTGCTTCAACGAGGCGGATGTGGTGGCGATTGCCGATGTCTATGCGGCGGGCGAGGATCCCATTCCGGGGGCATCGCGCGATGACCTGATATCGGGGCTGATCGCGCATGGGCATCGTCATGCCCGGGGGATCACGGATGAGGTGGATCTGGCGCGGCTGGTGAAGGAACAGGCGCGGCCGGGGGATATGGTGGTCTGCCTTGGGGCGGGCACGATTTCGGCCTGGGCCAACGGGCTGCCCGCGCGGCTGATGGGGGCTGCGGCATGATCTGGGCGCTGGGGGCGGCGTTTCTCTGGCTGATCGTGGCGAATGTGATCGCCATGCTGCCGAGCCGGGACCAGCACTGGCGCTTTGCCTTTGCGCTGATCGCGGTGGGGATCCCGATCCTGGGCTGGGTGACCTGGATGGCCGGGCCGATCTGGGGGATGGTGATGCTGGCGGCGGGGGCGAGCGTGCTGCGCTGGCCGGTGATCTATCTGGTGCGCTGGCTGCGCCGGAAGGGCGCAGAGCCAGCGGAATAGGGGGGGTGCGGGGGGGCGCATGCCCCCCCGCCCTCGGCCGGGTCAGGGCGGGGGGGGCCAGTGGCCCCCCCCGCACCCCCCCGGTTCCCGGACATCCCGGCCTGGCGCGGCTTGCATTCGGGCGCAGGGCGCGGGTAGGAGACGGCATGGCACAGAACTATCCCATCCCCCGTGGCACCCTGACCGAAGCGCGCCCGCTGGCCGATCTGACATGGCTGCGCGTGGGCGGGCCTGCGGATGCCCTCTTCCAGCCTGCCGATGAGGCCGATCTTGCCGCCTTCCTGCGCGACCTCGACCCCGGGGTGACGGTCTTTCCCATGGGGGTGGGATCGAACCTGATCGTGCGCGACGGGGGCTTGCGCGCCGTGGTGATCCGGCTGGGGCGGGGGTTCAACGGGATTTCGGTCGAGGGGGACAGGGTCACGGCGGGGGCGGCGGCGCTGGATGCGCATGTGGCGCGGCGGGCGGCCGAGGCGGGGCTGGACCTGACCTTCCTGCGCACCATCCCCGGCAGCATCGGGGGCGCGGTGCGGATGAATGCGGGCTGCTATGGCAGCTATGTCGCCGATCACCTGCTGGAAGTGCGGGCGGTGACGCGGGCGGGGGATATGGTGACGATCCCGGCGGCGGACCTGCATCTGCGCTATCGGCAATCGACCCTGCCCGAGGGATGGGTGATCGTGGCGGCGGTGTTCCGCGCGGAGCGGGGCGCGCCTGAGGCGCTGGAGGCGCGGATGGCCGAGCAGATCGCCAAGCGCGATGCGAGCCAGCCGACGAAGGAGCGCAGCGCGGGGTCGACCTTCCGCAATCCGCTGGGGCGGTCTTCGACCGGGCGCTCGGATGACACGCATGAATTGAAGGCCTGGAAGGTGATCGACGAGGCCGGAATGCGCGGTGCGCGGCGGGGGGGCGCGCAGATGAGCGAGATGCATTCCAACTTCCTGATCAATGCGGGCGGGGCGACGGCCGCCGATCTGGAAGGATTGGGCGAAGAGGTGCGAAAAAGGGTTTTCCAACACAGCGGGATCACGCTAGAATGGGAAATCATGCGCGTCGGGGAACCGGCGGCGGAATAGATGAAAATCGGGCGCAAGACCCGGGGTTTGAGGCGTAAATGGCGGGCGGTTCGGGCAGAAGCGTCCCCCTTGTGGCGGTGTTGAAGGGTGGGCTTTCCGCAGAGCGGGAGGTCTCTCTGTCTACGGGGCGTGAATGCGCCAAGGCACTGCGTGAGGCGGGATATGAGGTTGTCGAGGTCGATTGCGGCCTCGATCTGGCTGCGCGCCTTGTCGAGATCTCTCCTGATGTCTGTTTCAACGCCCTGCATGGCCGCTGGGGCGAGGATGGCTGCGTGCAGGGGATGCTGGAATGGCTGCGCATTCCCTATACGCATTCGGGGGTGCTGGCCTCCGCGCTGGCAATGGACAAGCAGCGCGCGAAGGAGGCCTATCGCGCGGCGGGGCTGCCTTGCGTGGAAAGCGTCGTGGTGCCGCGCGAGGCGGTGGAGGCGGGGCATGTGCTGGCCGCGCCTTATGTCGTGAAGCCGGTGAACGAGGGGTCTTCGGTCGGCGTCTATATCGTGCATCCGGGGTCGAACGCGCCGCGGCTGGCGGCGGAGATGCCCGCGCAGGTGATGGTGGAGACCTATGCGCCGGGGCGCGAGATGACGGTGAGCGTGCTGGGGGACCGGGCGCTGTGCGTGACCGACATCATCACCGATGGCTGGTATGACTATGACGCGAAATACAAGCCCGGCGGCAGCCGCCATGAGCTGCCCGCGCGCATTCCGGCCGAGATCGAGGCGGCCTGCCTCGATTACGCGCTGCGGGCGCATCGGGCGCTGGGCTGCCGGGGGCTGAGCCGGACGGATTTCCGCTGGGACGAGGCGCGGGGGTTGGCGGGGCTGATCCTTTTGGAGACGAATACCCAGCCGGGGATGACGCCGACTTCCCTGAGCCCGGAGCAGGCGGCGCATGTGGGCCTGTCCTTTCCGGAGCTGTGCCGGTGGATCGTGGAGGATGCATCGTGCAATCGATAAGGCCCGAGCCGCGTGTCTATCATCGCCAGCCGCGCCGCGATCCGGCGCCGTCGCGCTGGGCTTACCGGATGCAGCGGCTGTGGCTGACACCGCAATTCCGGGTGCTGGCGCGGGTGGGGCTGCCGGTCTTTCTGCTGGCGGCGGCGGTGGGCCTGTTTGCGAGCGATGCGGATCGGCGCGCGGCCATCGCGGGGGCCTATGGCGATCTGAAGGAGGCCTTCCAGAGCCGCCCGGAATTCATGGTGGGTCTGGTCTCGGTCGAGGGGGCGTCGCCCGAACTGACCGACGCGATCCGCGACCGGATCGGGCTGAAGCTGCCCTTGTCGTCCTTTGACATCGACCTTGATGCCGTGCGGGCGCGGGTCGAGGGGCTGGATGCCGTGGCGCGGGCGGAATTGCGCGTGCGGTCGGGGGGCGTGTTGCAGGTGCTGATCACCGAGCGGATGCCGGTGCTGGTTTGGCGCATGGACGAGCGGCTGGAGATGCTGGACGAGGCGGGCCATCGCGTGGCGGGGCTGGCGGCGCGGACGGACCGGCCCGACCTGCCGCTGATCGCGGGCGAGGGTGCCGCGGCGGCGACGGGCGAGGCGCTGGAGATCTTTGCCGCGGCGCAGGCGATCCTGCCGCGGGTGCGGGGCCTGGTGCGGATGGGTGAGCGGCGCTGGGATCTGGTGCTGGACCGCAACCAGCGCGTGCTTTTGCCCGAGACGGGCGCGGTGGCGGCGGTGGAGCGGCTGATGGCGCTGGACAAGGCCGAGGACCTGCTGGCGCGGGATGTGCTGAGTGTGGATTTGAGAAACGAGAAGAGACCCGTGCTGCGGCTGGCGCCATTCGCGCTGAACGAGCATCGCAAGGCACAGGGCATTGATGTGAGCGGGAGCGAATTATGACGGGCCTTTACGAATCCCAGCGGGCGATGCGGCACATGCGGCGGGCGGCCATGCAGCGCGGCGTGGTGGCGGTGCTGGATGTGGGGACATCGAAGATCGCCTGTCTGATCCTGCGCTTTGACGGGCCGGAGCGGCTGCGCGAGGTGGATGGCGTGGGGCCGATGGCAGGGCAATCCTCGTTCCGGGTGATCGGGGCGGCGACGACGCGGTCGCGCGGTGTGAAATTCGGCGAGATCGCCGTGATGAACGAGACGGAGCGCGCGATCCGGACGGCGGTGCAGGCGGCGCAGAAGATGGCCAATGTGCGGGTGGATCATGTGATCGCCTGTTTCTCGGGCGCCGAGCCGCGCAGCTATGGGCTGGCGGGCGAGTGGGATCTGCAGGATTCGGTGGTGACCGAGCAGGATGTGGCGCGGGTGCTGGCGGCCTGCGATGTGCCCGACCTTGGGCCGGGGCGCGAGGTGCTGCATGCGCAGCCGGTGAATTTCGCGCTGGACCATCGCACGGGCCTTGGCGATCCGCGCGGGCAGATCGGCAACCGGCTGGCCTGTGACATGCATCTTCTGTCGGTTGACGGGGCGGTGGTGCAGAACCTGCTGTACTGCATCAAGCGCTGTGATCTGGAACTGGCCGGGATTGCCTCTTCCGCCTATGTGTCGGGCGTGTCGAGCCTGGTGGAGGACGAGCAGGAACTGGGGGCGGCCTGTGTGGACATGGGCGGCGGATCGACCGGCATCTCGATCTTCATGAAGAAGCACATGATCTATGCGGATTCGGTGCGTCTGGGCGGGGATCATGTGACGTCGGACATTTCCAAGGGGCTACAGATCCCGCTGGCCATGGCCGAGAAGATCAAGACCAAGCATGGCGGCATTCATGCCACCAGCATGGATGACCGCGAGATGATCGAGATCGGCGGGGAAAGCGGCGACTGGGAGAAGGACCGCCGCCAGATCAGCCGGACGGAACTGATCGGGATCATGCGGCCGCGGGTGGAAGAGATCCTGGAAGAGGCGCGGGTGCGGCTGGATGCGGCGGGGTTCGAATATCTGCCGAGCCAGCAGATCGTGCTGACGGGGGGCGCAAGCCAGATCCCGGGGCTGGATGGCCTCGCGGCGCGGATCCTGGGCCAGCAGGTGCGGCTGGGCCGTCCGCTGCGCGTGCAGGGCCTGCCGCAGGCCGCCACGGGCGCGGCCTTCGCCAGCGCGGTGGGGCTGTGCCTGTTCGCGGCGCATCCGCAGGACGAGTGGTGGGACTTCGAGATTCCGAGTGAGCGCTACCCGGCGCGTTCGTTGAAGAGGGCGTTCAAATGGTTCAAGGACAACTGGTAAACCCGAGATGCAGTGCTGACGGCGAAATCCCGCTTAAAGTTGCGGGCGCTGCCCCATATTTTGTGGCAGTTTTGCGTTTTTCGCGTGACCTGATGCGCCCTTGTGGATAGAATCGTGGATAAATTCGGATTCCTGCGCCCGGGACAGGCGCGACCAATGGCCGGACGGCAAAAGACGGCGGCTCAACGAACAGCAGGCGGAGTGGCGATGACCCTGAATCTCATGATGACCTCTCAGCAGGATGAGCTGAAGCCGCGGATCACCGTGTTCGGTGTGGGCGGGGCGGGTGGCAACGCCGTCAACAACATGATCGACAAGCAGCTTGAGGGCGTCGAGTTCGTGGTGGCCAATACCGATGCGCAGGCGCTGAAGCACAGCCGGGCGCATGCGCGGATCCAGATGGGCCTGAAGGTGACCGAGGGGCTGGGCGCGGGTGCGCGGCCGCAGGTCGGCGCGGCGGCGGCGGAAGAGACGATCGAGGAGATCGTCGACCACCTGGCGGGGGCGCATATGTGCTTCATCACGGCAGGGATGGGTGGCGGCACCGGCACCGGTGCGGCCCCGATCATCGCGCAGGCGGCGCGGGAGCTGGGCGTGCTGACGGTGGGCGTGGTCACCAAGCCCTTCCAGTTCGAAGGCTCCAAGCGGATGAAGCAGGCCGAAGAGGGGATCGAGTCCCTTCAGAAGGTTGTCGATACGCTGATCATCATCCCGAACCAGAACCTGTTCCGCCTGGCCAATGAGCGGACGACCTTCACCGAGGCCTTCGCCATGGCCGATGACGTGCTGTATCAGGGCGTGAAGGGTGTGACGGACCTGATGGTGCGGCCGGGGCTGATCAACCTCGACTTCGCCGACGTGCGCGCGGTGATGGACGAGATGGGCAAGGCCATGATGGGCACCGGCGAGGCGCAGGGCGATGACCGCGCGGTTCAGGCGGCCGAGAAGGCGATTGCCAACCCGCTGCTGGACGAGATCAGCCTGAACGGCGCCAAGGGCGTGCTGATCAACATCACCGGCGGCTATGACCTGACGCTGTTCGAACTGGACGAGGCGGCCAATATCATCCGCGAGAAGGTGGATCCGGAAGCGAACATCATCGTGGGGTCCACGCTGGACGAGACGATGGAAGGCGCGATCCGCGTGTCGGTCGTGGCCACGGGCATCGATGTGAGCAAGGCCGCCAAGCAGGAGGCCCCGGTGGCCCGCCGCAGCATGGCCGCGCCGTTGCAGCCCGCGCAGGAACCGCGCCGCGAGGTGCCGGTTTCGGTGCAGCATGTGGCCCCGGCCCCGATGCCGGCCCCCGCGCCCGCGCCGCAGCCCGAGCCCGTGATGCAGCAGCCGCAGGCCGCGCCGGAGCCTTCGCTGTTCGATCCGGCCCCGGCCTTCGAGCCTGCGCCCGAGCAGGACATGGCCGATGACCTGCCGCCCCCGGCCTATCGCCCGCAGCCCGCGCCGGTGCAGCAGGCCCGCCCGACCCCGCCGATGGATCAGGATGCCGCGGCCTTTGTCGCGCCGCGTCCGCGTGCGCCGGGAACCCCGACCCCGGAAGCGCTGGCCCGCCTTCAGGCGGCGGTGAGCAAGGCCCCGGGCGTCGCGGCGCAGGCGCCGCGCCCGATGGCCGCGCAGCCGCGCGTGCATGCCCCGGCCCCCAAGCCCGCCGAGGCCCAGCGTCCGCGCTTCGGGATCGGATCGCTGATCAACCGGATGGCGGGTGGCGGCCATGGCGAAAGCCAGGGCGCGGCGGTGCGCCAGCAGCCGCAGGTGCAGGGCTATGATGACGAGCCCGAACTGAGCGCGGATCAGGAACGGATCGAGATTCCGGCCTTCCTGCGGCGCCAGGCGAACTGACGGTTTACGATAAGCCTTGAAACAATTCGCGAAACCCGGCCGGATATGGCCGGGTTTTTCTTTTGAAAGCAATGGCTTGGCGAAATGCTGCCTTTGTCACACTCCGTCACAAAGAGTGAGTTGAGTTCGCAACTGCAGCAAATTAGCTAAGACTTCGCGAGACTGGCCCTGATCCTGGATGCGTTCGGGGCCGCGCCTGACGGGCAGACAAAGAAACGAGACCGGGATAAACGGACCTTGCAACGCACGCTGAAAACCGCTGTCACCTTTGACGGGCTTGGCCTTCATGGCGGCCAGCCTGTCCGGATGACCGTCCGCCCGGCCCCCGTGGGGCATGGGATCGTTTTCCTGCGGAGCGATGTCGCGCCGGATGTGGCGCGGGTTGCCGCGCGCTGGGATCTGGTGGTACCGTCGCGGCTTTGCACGCTGGTGGCCAATGGGCATGGCGTTTCGGTTTCCACCATCGAACATGTGATGGCCGCGCTTTCGGGCTGTGCCGTGCATAACGCGCTGATCGAGATCGACGGGCCGGAAGTGCCGATCCTGGACGGATCGGCGATGCCCTTCGTGGCGGGCTTCCTTGAGGCGGGGATCACCGGGCAGGATGCCGCCGTGAAGGCCATTCGCGTGCTGCGCCCCATCGAGGTGCGCGAGGGCGAGGCGATGGCGCGGCTGGATCCGGCCGAGAACCTTGAGATCGATTTCCGCATCGACTTTGCCGAAGCCGCGATCGGGCGGCAGGAAAAGACGATGAGCCTGGCCAACGGGGCCTTTGTGCGCGAATTGTCCGACAGCCGGACCTTCTGCCGCCAGTCGGATGTGGATGCGATGCGGGCCAATGGCCTGGCGCTGGGTGGCACGCTGGAGAATGCGGTGGTGTTCGACGGCGACCAGGTGCTGAGCCCGGGCGGCCTGCGCCACAGCGACGAGCCGGTGCGGCACAAGATGCTGGATGCGATGGGCGACCTGTTCCTTGCGGGCGCGCCGATTCTGGGGCGCTATACCGGCCTGCGCGCGGGCCATGCCCTGACCAACCGCCTGCTGCGCGCGCTGTTCGCCGCGCCGGATGCCTGGACCATGGTCGAGGTGGGCGAGCAGACGGGGTGCAAGCTGCCCGGCGTGGGCGTGCATGAGGCGGATTTGCCCCGCCGCGCCTGACGGATGCCGAAAGCGCGAAAGCCGTTTTGCGCCCCGGATTTTTCTGTGCTAGGACGACTGCAAGAAGACGGTCGCGGCGGTGCATTCGGCGCGCAGAAGGAATGACGTGGGGTAGGCGGAAGATGGCGGTCGTGAAATCGGGCGTGAAGTCGGGCGCGCGGTTCCTGGGCATGGCGGTGCTGGCCTCGGCGCTGGTTGCATGCGGTGGACAGCGTGAGCGGCCCCTTGATTCCTATACCGCCGAAGAGATCTTCAAGCAGGGCGAGCTGAAGCTGTCATCGGTGCGCCGCCCGGATGAGGCGATCCGCTATTTCCAGGAAGTGGAACGGCTGTATCCCTATTCCGAATTCGCCAAGCGCGCCCTGATCATGCAGGCCTATGCCTATCACAAGGCGAAGAAATACGAAGAGGCGCGGGCCGCGTCGCAGCGCTACCTTGATTTCTATCCGGGCGACGAGGACGCGCCCTATGCTCTCTACCTCATGGCGCTGAG
The DNA here is from genome assembly GCF_011059185.1 of Paragemmobacter kunshanensis. GTDB lineage: Bacteria > Pseudomonadota > Alphaproteobacteria > Rhodobacterales > Rhodobacteraceae > Paragemmobacter > Paragemmobacter kunshanensis. Next base: position 223,230 of record NZ_JAALFE010000002.1, read on the forward strand.
CTATTATGACCAGATCGACGATGTGGGCCGCGACCAGGGCGTGACCTTCCAGGCGCTGACGGGGATGCGCGACGTGATCGAGCAATATCCCGACAGCGACTATGCGCGGTCGGCGATGCTGAAATTCGAACTGGCCTTCGATCATCTGGCGGCCAAGGAGATGGAGATCGGGCGCTATTACCTGAAGCGCGGCAATTACACGGCGGCGATCAACCGGTTCCGCTCTGTCGTGCAGGATTTCCAGACCACCACGCATACGGCCGAGGCGCTGCACCGGCTGGTGGAGGCCTATCTGGCGCTGGGCTTCACGCAAGAGGCGCAGACGGCCGGGGCGATCCTGGGCTACAACTATCAGTCGTCGCCCTTCTATGACGACAGCTTCCGCCTGCTGAAGGGCCGGGGTCTGAACCCCGAGGCGGTTGGCGACAGCTGGCTGCGGGCCGTCTATCGCCAGATGATCAAGGGCGAATGGTTGTAACCTTTGGGGGGGATGGGCGGCGCGCCCATCCTACGGCTGGCGCGTGCTGCGGACGCTGGACATTCGGGATGTGCTGATCATCGACCGGCTGGAGCTTGAGTTCCGGCCCGGGCTGAATGTGCTGACCGGCGAGACGGGGGCGGGCAAGTCGATCCTGCTGGATGCGCTGGGATTCGTGCTGGGCTGGCGGGGAAGGGCGGAACTGGTGCGGCAGGGGGCCGAGCAGGGCAGCGTGACGGCGGTGTTCGATCTGCCCGAGGGCCATGCGGGCCGGGCGGTGCTGGCCGAGGCGGGGATCGAGCCGGAGGATGGCGAGCTGATCCTGCGGCGCGTGAACAGCGTGGACGGGCGCAAGACGGCCTGGATCAACGATCGCCGGGTGTCGGGCGAGGTGTTGCGCGATCTGTCCGAGACGCTGGTGGAGTTGCATGGGCAGCATGATGACCGGGGGCTGTTGAACCCGCGGGGGCATCGGGCCTTGCTGGATGCCTTTGCGGGGCTGGACCTTGGGGCGGTGCGGGCGGCGTGGCGGGCGCAGGCGGTGGCGCGGGCGACCCTGGCCGAGGCAGAGGCGGCGCTGGCGGCGGCGCGGAAGGAAGAGGATTTCCTTCGCCATGCCGTGGCGGAGCTGGACAGGCTGAACCCCGAGCCGGGGGAAGAGGCGGTTCTGGATGCGCGGCGTCGGTTGATGCAGGGGGCGGAGAAGATCCGCACTGACATCGCGCGGGCGCATCAGGCGCTGTCCGATCAGGGGGCCGAAGGGATGATGCGCGATGCCGTCCGCTGGCTGGAGGGCGCGGCGGATCGGGCCGAGGGGCGGCTGGAGGGGGCGCTGGCGGCGCTGGACCGGGCGCTGATCGAGCTGGGCGAGGCGCAGCAGGGGGTGGAGGAGTGCCTGGCGGCGCTGGATTTCAACCCGGCCGAGCTGGAGGCGCTGGAGGAACGGCTGTTCGCGATCCGGGCGCTGGCGCGCAAGCATGGGGTGCTGGCGGATGATCTGGGCGGCTTTGCCGATGCCTTGCGGGCGCGGCTGGTGGCGCTGGACAGTGGCGAGGCGGGGATTGCCGCCAAGGCCAAGGCGGTGGTGCAGGCCGAGGCCGCCTATGCGGCCGAGGCCGCGCGCCTGACGGCGGCACGGCGGGCGGCGGCGGGGCGGCTGGATGCGGCGATGGCGGCGGAACTGGCGCCGTTGAAGATGGAACGCGCGGTCTTCGCGACCGAGGTCGCGGTGGGCGAGCCGGGGCCGGAGGGGGTGGATGCGGTAACCTTCACTGTGGCCACCAATCCGGGCGCGCCGTCGGGGCCGCTGAACCGGATCGCGTCGGGGGGCGAGTTGAGCCGGTTCCTGCTGGCGCTGAAGGTGTGCCTGACGGGCGATGCGCCGGGGCTGACGATGATCTTTGACGAGATCGACCGCGGCGTGGGCGGGGCCACGGCGGATGCCGTGGGGCGGCGGTTGAAGGCATTGGCCGAGGGGGGGCAGGTGCTGGTGGTGACCCATTCGCCGCAGGTGGCGGCGCTGGGGGCATCGCATTGGCGGGTGGAGAAGCGGGTGGCGGGGGATGTGACGCTGTCCACTGTGACGCCGCTTGATCCCGCGGCGCGGGTTGAGGAAGTGGCGCGGATGCTGGCGGGGGATACCGTCACCGAAGCCGCGCGCGAGGCGGCGCGGGCGCTGCTGCTGGCCTAGGCGGGCCGGGGCCGGGACTGCCGGTTATCCATGCGGTTTGTGGACGAGCGTTGCGCTGCGCGCATGGCGGCTTTGGCCTTCTGTCGGTTTAATGCTGCGCTGCGGCATCCTATCTTCCGGGCATCGGCAGAAGGAAAAAGACCATGTTTGAACGTGTCAGGAACATCATCCGCAGCTTTCATATCCCCACGACGGCAGAGCTGGAGCGGGAGTATCTGAACGGGGCCGCGAACCGCGTGGACCTGGAATTCCGTCAGCGGCAGATCGACCGCGGGATGTTCCGCCGGTTTGACGCCTAATCCGCAAGGACCGACAGTTGCGCGGCCAGCGCCTGCCAGCCCGCTTGCGTGGCGGCGAGGGTCGCGGTCAGCACCAGCGCACAGCGGGGCAGGTCTGCCCCGCTTTCGTTTTGCGCGCCGGTCACCACATAGCGCTGGGTGATCAGGGCGGCCCCGGGGCCTGGCGCGCGCAGGCGCAGCTTGCCCTTCACCAGCCGGGCCGTGCGGAAGACGCCCGCGAATTCGGCGGCGAGGGCCGCTTCGATGGCGGGGCGGCCTTCGGCATATTGGCCGGTGGGGGTGACGAGATCGGCATCTTCCCCCATCAGGGCGGCGATGGCGGCGGCATCCTGCGCCGAAAACGCCGTGGCGAAGGCGCGGGGGAAATCTTCGGGGGTCATCATCTGCCTGGGGGCCTGTCCTGCTTTGGCGGCAGGATAGGGGAGCGCCGCGTCAGGTGCCAGCGACACGGGCGAGGGCGGGGGCCAGATCGCCATAACCGGTCAATCTCCGCTCATAGGCGAGGTTGAGGCGGGCGGCGCAGTCGCGGGCGCGGGCATCCAGCGCGGGATCGTCGATCTGGGCCTGATAGACGAGCTTGGTGTAATTGCCGAAATACATGTCGCGCAATTCGGGGTGCCGGTCGAGGCCCATGGGCCGCCAGACGAAGGCATCGAACTGTCGGACGAGGAAATCGGTCAGGTAGAAGGCGGTGAATTCGTCCTCGGCCTTGGCCGCGAAGGCGGCGTTGCCTTCAAAAAACGAATAGCAATGCGGGCCTTCAACCATTTCGACGCCCAGTTCCTTGCACTTTTGCTGCAAGAGGCCGCCTGTGCCGCAATCGGCATAGACGATGAAGATACCGTCATAGGCGGCGCGGTGCTGGGCGACGGCGGCTTCGACGGCGGCGGGGATGCGGTCGGGCCAGAGATGCAGGTTGGCGGGCAGGCATTGCAGATCGAGATGGTCCCAGCCGTTCATCCGTTTCAGCGCGAGGATTTCATGGGCCAGCGCGCCGCAGGCGATGAGGAGGACGCGGCCCGGAGATGCGCCCTGCGCGCCGGGGGCGAGGCCCTGTTCGGTGAGGGTGGTGTCGTCGAGGGGGGGCGTGCCGTCGGTCAGCGCCATTGCCGCGCGCCAAGGATCAGGCTGCCGGCAAGCGCGGCAAGGCCGAGGGCCACGAGCGGCAGTTCGGCCCAGAGGGCCAGGCCGATGGTGGCCCCGGCGGCGAGGATCACGAAGGTGATGAGGGCAAGGAAATGGGTGAGCGGCATCATGGGCGGCATCCTTTCCCTTTCAAGATGGCCCTGTCGGGCGGGAAAGCCAAGGGCCTGTCGCGGAAGGGTGATCGGCGGGGGATGCGCGGTCCGTCCTTGGCGGGGGCGCGACCCCCTCCCCGACCCTCCCCCGCGGGCGGGGGAGGGGGAAGTGGGGTGTTCCCGTCCCGCCGTTGCGCGGGGGACGGGGGAAGGGCGCGTCAGGCGCCGATCTGGTTGTGCTTGCGTGCGACGAACTGCTTGGCGGTTTCCACCGCCACGGCGGCATCGCGGCAATAGGCATCGGCCCCGATGGCCTTGCCGAATTCCTCGTTCAGGGGCGCGCCGCCGACGAGGACGATGTAATCCTCGCGCAGGCCCTTTTCCTTCATCGTGTCGATCACGACCTTCATGTAGGGCATGGTGGTGGTGAGCAGCGCCGACATGCCGAGGATATCGGGCTTTTCAGCCTCGAGCGCCTCGAGGTATTTCTCGACCGAGTTGTTGATGCCGAGATCCAGCACTTCGAAGCCCGCGCCTTCCATCATCATGGCGACGAGGTTCTTGCCGATGTCGTGGATATCGCCCTTGACCGTGCCGATGACCATCTTGCCCATGCGCGGGGCGCCGGTTTCCACCAGAAGCGGCTTGAGGATATGCATACCGGCCTTCATGGCATTGGCGGCGAGCAGCACTTCGGGGACGAAGAGGATGCCATCGCGGAAGTCGGCGCCGACGATCGTCATGCCGGCGACGAGCGCCTTGGTCAGGACGTCATAGGGCGTCCAGCCGCGTTCGATGAGGATGTTGACGCCTTCCTCGATCTCTTCCTTGAGACCATCGTAAAGGTCGTCATGCATCTGAAGGACGAGTTCGTCGTCGGAAAGTTCGGAAAGGATGATCTCGTCTTCGTCGGCCATGGTGGCGTTCCCTTTGGGGTATGCGTTCCCAGCCTGCATGGGCCGAAAGCGGCATGTGGACTTTTCGGATTGCGACATGCCCCGGATGAAAGCCGACAGCAAGGGGTCGGCGGTGAATTATGGGTGGCGGATGTTCCCGTTATGTTCTATGCTGGGGCATGGATTGGCGCGGGGAACAAGGGGACGGGATCCTGCCGGGGCGGCGCCTGCGGGCGCGGGGGGCCCTGTCGAATGCGGCGGGGCGGTTCGAGGCGCATGGGGTGGAGGGGGTTGCCGATGGCTGGGAGCCGGTGGAGGCGCATCTGCTGCGGACCGAGGTGCGGGTGGAGCGGGCGCGGTCGGCGCTGAGTTTCAACCGATCACCCGATCTGCCCTTCGACCGGTCGGTCAACCCCTATCGGGGCTGCGAGCATGGCTGCATCTATTGTTTCGCCCGGCCCAGCCATGCCTTTCTGAACCTGTCGCCGGGGCTGGATTTCGAGACGCGGCTGATCGCGCGGCCGGGCATCGGGGCGGTGCTGGCGCGGGAGTTGCGGGCGAAGGGGTATCGGGTGGCACCGACTGCGATCGGGACGAATACCGACCCCTATCAGCCTTGCGAGGCGGAGTGGCGCGTGATGCGTGAGGTGGTGGAGGTTCTTGCGGGGTGCGATCATCCGCTGGCGATCACCACGAAGGGGACGTTGATCGAGCGGGATCTGGATTTGCTGGGGCCGATGGCGGCGAAGGGGCTGTTGCGGGTCGGGGTGTCGGTGACGACGCTGGAGGCGGGGCTGTCGCGGCGGATGGAGCCGCGCGCTGCGCTGCCCGCGCGGCGGCTGGAGGTGATCCGGCGGCTGACGGCGGCGGGGGTGCCGGTGCGGGTGATGGTGGCGCCGGTGGTCCCCGGTCTGACGGATCACGAGTTGGAGGGGATCCTGGCCGCGGCGCGGGAGGCGGGGGCGGTGGGGGCGAGCTGGATCATGCTGCGCCTGCCTTTGGAGGTGGCGGGTTTGTGGCGCGACTGGCTGGAGGTGGCGGAGCCGGGGCGCGCGGCCAAGGTCATGGCGCGGCTGCGCGAGGCGCGCGGAGGGAAGGAATACGATGCCGAGTGGGGCAAGCGGATGCGGGGCGAGGGGCTGTTCGCCGAATTGATCGGGCAGCGCTTCGCGAAGGCGGTGGCGCGGCTGGGGCTGGCGGAGGCCCTGCCCGCGCTGCGCTGCGATCTGTTCCGGCCCCCCGCGCGGGCGGGGGACCAGTTGAGCCTGTTCTAGAGGGCGCGCCAGCCGATATCGCGGCGGCAGAAGCCTTCGGGCCAGTCGATGGCATCGACCATGGCATAGGCGCGGGCCTGCGCCTCGGCCAGGGTTGCGCCGCGGGCGGTGACGTTGAGGACGCGGCCGCCGGTGGCGGCGATCTGGCCATCCCTTTCGGTGGTGCCGGCGTGGAAGACCATCTGGGACGAAGTTTCGGGGAGGGTGTCGAGGCCCTTGATGATGCTGCCCTTGCCGTAGCTGCCGGGGTAGCCTCTTGTCGCCATGACGACGGTGAGGGCGTGGTCATCGGCCCAGTTGACGCGGGCCTGGTCGAGGCGGCCCTCGGCGCAGGCGAGCAGGAGGTCGAGCGCCTGGGCGCCGAGGCGCATCATCAGCACCTGGCATTCGGGGTCGCCGAAGCGGGCGTTGTATTCGACAAGGCGGGCGCGGCCGTTCTCGATCATCAGGCCTGCATAGAGGACGCCCTGATAGGGCGTGCCGCGGCGGGCCATTTCGCGGATGGTGGGGAGGACGATGTCCTCCATCGCCTGCCGTGCGATGGCATCGGTCAGGACGGGGGCGGGGCTGTAGGCGCCCATGCCGCCAGTGTTGGGGCCGGTGTCGCCATCGCCCACGCGCTTGTGGTCCTGCGCGGTGCCGATGGGCAGGGCATGGGTGCCGTCGGTGAGGATGAAGAAGGAGGCTTCTTCGCCTGCCATGAATTCCTCGATCACCACTTCCGCGCCGGCCGCGCCGAATTCGCCGCCGAACATGTCGTCGATGGCGGCGAGGGCCTCGGCCTCGGTCATGGCGACGATGACGCCCTTGCCTGCGGCGAGGCCGTCGGCCTTGACCACGATGGGGGCGCCCCTGGCGGTGATATAGGCGCGGGCGGGGGGGGCTTCGGTGAAGCGCGCCCAGGCGGCGGTGGGGGCGGCGCAGGCGTCGCAGATGTCCTTGGTGAAGGATTTGGAGGCTTCGAGCCTGGCGGCTGCCGCCGAGGGGCCGAAGGTGAGGAAGCCTGCGGCGCGGGTGGCATCGGCCACGCCTGCGGCGAGGGGGGCCTCTGGCCCGACGATGACGAAGTCGATGGCGTTTTCCTCGCAGAAGGTGACGACGGTCTGGCCATCGAGGATGTCGATATCGGCGCATTCGGCGAGGAGCGCGATGCCCGCATTGCCGGGGGCGACGATGAGGCGGTCGGTCTTGGGGTTCTGCTTGACCGCCCAGGCGAGGGCATGTTCGCGCCCGCCGCTGCCGAGGATGAGGATGTTCATGGCGGATGCCCCCTGCGCTGGATGGGTGGGGCTATAGGGGGGGTGGGGGCGTGGTGCAAGGGGATGGGGCGGGAAGGCGAAATCTGACGCAGATTTCGCGACGATTTCTGCACGCAGAAATCGGGGGGAGAGGGCGCGCGGGGTGGGGGCGGAATTTGCGTCAAATTCCGCTGCGATTTGTGTGTCACAAATCGCCTTCCCGGTGCTTTCCCTTGCGGCTTTGGCGACCTAACATCGGGCACGATCACGGAGATGCAGATGGACCTGTTCGAAGACACCCCCAGCCCGCCGCAGGGCAACCAGCCGGAATATACCGTGTCGGAGCTTTCCGGCGCGGTGAAGCGGGTGATCGAGGGGGAATTCGGCCTTGTCCGCGTGCGGGGCGAGGTGGGGCGGGTGTCGCGGCCTGCGTCGGGGCATCTGTACTTCGACCTGAAGGATGACCGGTCCGTCATTGCGGCGATCAGCTGGAAGGGGCAGGTCGCGCGGATGCAGGTCCGGCCCGAGGAGGGGATGGAGGTTGTCGCCACGGGGCGGATGACCACCTTTCCTGGGCAGTCGAAATATCAGCTGATCGTCGAGGATGTGGCCCCTGCAGGGGCCGGTGCCCTGATGGCGATGCTGGAGAAGCGGCGGGCGGCGCTGGCGGCGGAGGGGCTGTTCGATGCGGATCGCAAGAAGGCAATTCCGTTCCTGCCGGGGGTGATCGGGGTTGTCACGTCTCCGAGCGGGGCGGTGATCCGGGATATCCTGCATCGCCTGCGCGACCGTTTTCCGCGCCATGTGCTGATCTGGCCTGTGGCTGTGCAGGGGCAGGCCTGCGCGCCGGAGGTGGCCGCCGCGATCCGGGGGTTCAACGCGATCGAGCCGGGGGGCGCGGTGCCGCGGCCGGACCTGATCATCGTGGCGCGGGGGGGCGGGTCGCTGGAGGATCTGTGGGGGTTCAACGAGGAGATCGTGGTGCGCGCGGCGGCGGCGTCGCGCATCCCGCTGATTTCCGCCGTGGGGCATGAGACGGATACGACGCTGATCGACTTTGCCGCCGACCGGCGCGCGCCGACGCCCACGGCGGCGGCCGAGATGGCGGTGCCGGTGCGGCTGGAATTGCTGGCGGCGGTGGATGGGTTCGGGGCGCGCGCCGTGCGGGCGGCGGTCAGCGGCGTGGGATTGCGCGGGCAGCGCCTGCGCGACCTCGCCCGCGCCCTGCCGCGACCCGAGGCGCTGGTGCAGGGGGCGGCGCAGCGGATGGACCTGTGGTCTGGCCGGCTGGGCGCGGGGCTGGGGATGGCCGCGGCGCGGAAGCGGCAGGTCTATGAGGCGCGGGCGGGGCTGGTGCGGCCCGAATTGCTGCTGGGGCTGGTGGCGCATCGGCGGCGCGATCTGGCGGAGCGGGCGGCGAAGGTCGCGGTGCTGGCGGAGCGGGCGGTCGAGCGCAAGGGCGCGCGGCTGGACGCGCTGGCGGGGCGGCTGCGCCCGTCGCTGGCGCGGATCGTGGGCGATGCCGCGCGGGATGTCAGGAAGGGGCGCGAGCGGCTGGACGCGCTGGCCGAGCGGCTGGAGGCGGTGCCGGCGGTGCGGTTCGCACAGGCGCGGCAGCGGATGGAGGCGCTGGACCGGACGCGGATGACGCTGGGCTATGCCGAGACGCTGAAGCGCGGTTTCGCCGTGGTGCGGGGCGATGGGGCGGTGGTCACGTCCAGGGCCGGGGCGGAGAAGGCGGCCGTGCTGGAGATCGAGTTCACGGATGGGCGCCTGGCGCTGGGCGGGCGGCCCAGGGCGCGCAAGGCGGGCGAGGGGCCGGAGCAGGGATCGCTCTTCTGAGTGGCGGGGCGGGCAAGGGGCCAAAAATCTTGGAAGATTTTTGCAAATTTCTTCGAAGAAATCTGGGTCAGACCCCGACGTCGGGGCCGGGGCAGTTGAGGGGTGTTTCGCTCTGGCCGACCTCGGACAGCGAGGTGCCGCCATCGGCGCCCATGAAGATGGCGCGCAGGCCGGTGGTTTCGCGGAAGAAGCGCCAGCATTGCGGCTGGTCCTGATCCTCGTAGAGGAAGCAGATGTTTCCCTGATCCTCGAACCAGTGGCCGTATTGGCAATCATCCTCGGTGAAGGCCCAGATCACGCGGCGGCCGGGCAGGTATTGCTCGGCCCCCCAGACCACGCCGCCCTGCGCGTAGGAGAGGGTCTTTCCGGTGGCATAGGCTTCGAATTCCTGGGCGGTGAGGGGGGCATCCGCCACCTGCAGTGGCGTTTCGGCGAAGGCCGGGCCAAGGAGGCCGAGGCAGAGGGCGAGGGTGGCAAGGCGCATGGCGGCTCCGTTCCGATGGGCGGACCATGCCAGAGCGCGGGGGATTTGGCCAGTCAGGCCGTGCTGTCGCCGGGGGGCGGTGGCGGGGCGGGGGGGGTGAGGCGGGCGAGATGGGGCCGCATCAGCCGGTGCCAGAGTGGCGGGACAAGGGCGATGGCCGCGGCAAGCGGCAGGGGCCAGGGCAGGCGGGGGGCATCCTCGGGCAGGCGCAGGGCGGGATAGGGGCGGGACGGGTGGCTGTGGTGATCCGAATGGCGCGGCGCGTTGAGCAGGAGCGCGGATGAGAACCAATGCGCCGTGTTCCAGGAATGGCGCGCGGCGACGGGTTCGTCGCGGCCATCGGGCAGGCGTGCGCGGATCAGGCCGTAGTGCTGCACATAGTCGGAAAGGTGGATCTGCAGCTGGGCATGGGCCGCGATCAGCAGCCAGAGGGCGATGCCCGGGGGCCCCGCGATCAGGGCGGCGAGGCTGAGGGCGGCGGCCGAGGCGAGGGCATGGTGCAGGTAGGGATGCAGGCCGGGGGCGGCGCTGCGCCGGCGCAGGGCGGTTTCGGCGCGCAGCCCTTCGCGGAAGCCGCCCAGTGCGGCACGCGGCAGGTAGCGCCAGAAGCCGCGCCCGCGCGGGGCGCTGGCGGGATCGGCGGGGGTTGCGACATGGCGGTGATGCACGAGGCGGTGGCTGGAGGCGTGATGGCCGATCAGCATCCAGGAATAGACCAGCACGCCCAGGCGGAACAGGCGGCGGTCGCTGCGGTGGATCAGTTCATGCGCGGCGGGATGGGCGATCTGGCCCAGCCAGAGGCCGGTGGAAAAGACAAGCGCCGCCTTTTCGGGCAGGGTCAGGGCGCTGCCCGTCGCCCCGGCAAGGGCCAGGGGCGGCAGGGCGAGGGCGACGAGGCCAAGGAGGACGAGCAGGCTGTCGGCGGCCGGAAACTCGGCCCCTTCGACGGGGTCGGCATCCACAAGGGGCAGCAGTTGATCGAGCAGCAGCGACAGGAGCCCCAGCCAGGCCAGCGCCGCCCAGAGCCAGAGACCGCCAGAGGCGCTGCCCATGGCCAGAAGGGGCACCGGGGCGAGGGTGGCCGCCGCGAAGGCGGAGAGGGGAAGGGGTCTGGACGCGGCGCTACTCATGACGGGGGGAAGGTAGCATCGGGGAGGGGGCGCGTCACGGGGGATGGTGTCGCGGGTGGAAAGGGCGGGACCGGGGGTTTTTCACCCCCGGACCCCCGCAGGATTTTTTTCGAACAGGTGAAGGGGTGAGGGGTGCGGGGGCATGGTCCGGGCGGGGGATGGTGGAGGGGGGGGGACCGGGGGTTTTGCACCCCCGGACCCCCGCAGGATATTTCTTGAACAGGTGAAGGGGTGAAGGGTGCGGGGGCATGGTCCGGGCGGGGGGATGGTGGAGGGGGCGGGACCGGGGGTTTTGCACCCCCGGACCCCCGCAGGATATTTTCCGAACAGATGAAGGGGTGAGGGGGTTGCGGGGGCTGGCATGGTCGGGGCGGGGGGATGGTGGAGGGGTGGGACCGGGGGAGGTGTCCATGGGTCCGCGCAGGACATTTGGGGAGAAGAGGGAAGGTGGGGGGCCAGGAGGGTGGCGATCGGGATGGGCGGTCTGGCGCCTTCGGGGGTTGGAGTTCCGGCCAGGGGCGCGCAATGTGGGGTTGCGGGATGGCGTGGCGAGGGCGCGTGATGTGGCGGTTTGTGATGGTGCTGTGGTGGCTTGCCCTTCCTGTACTGGCGGCGGAGACGGGGGACCGGGTTACGCCGGCTTTCGGGCTGGATCCGGGATCGGGGCTGCGATCCTTTCATCTGCCCGACGCGCTGGTGCCCGGAGGGCGCTTGCTGCGGGTGCAGTTCTATCCGGGTTACGTCGCCAGGCCCTGGGATGCGACCTTTGTGGTCCTGTCGAATGTGGATGAGCGCCCGGCTGTGCTGCGCCACGAGGTCCGGCTGTGGAGGCGCGAGGCGTGGCGGCCGCGCGACGCGGGGGAGCGGGTGTTGAGCGCGGCGGAGATCGAGCGGATCCGGCAGGCGTTCCGGGCTGTCCGGCTCTGCGCCACGGCGGCGGAGCGGCCCGCGTTTTCGGATGGGCCGATGGTGCAGATCGAGTTTGCCAACGAGACGCGCTATTGTTTCGCGTCGCGTGCGCCGCAGCGGGAGGGGGAGCCCGAATTCGGCGCGTTTCTGGATCTTGTGCGGGGTCTGGCCGGGGTCGAATGGCCGGGTTGAGGGGCGATCCCGGGGGCATGGACCGGCGCGGAGGGCCTTCCGTTCAAGGGCGGAAGGGATTAGGTGACGGGAAGGCCATTGGCGGAAAGGGGCGGCATGTCCTTCTTCAAGAAACTGCGCGACCGGATGTTCCGGTCTTCCGACAAGATCGGCGAGGGGCTGGAGGCCCTGGTGGCCGAGGATGCCGCCGCGCCGGAGGGGGCGGAAACCGGGGCATCGGAGGCGGCGCGTGCTGCAGAGGTTGCGCCCGCGCAGCCCCCGGCAGCGCCCCCGGCAGCGCCAGTGTCACCGCCCCCGGCCATGCCACAGGCACAGGCGCGAGAGGCCGAGCGGAAGGTGGAGCCGGAAGCGGCGAAGCCGGGGCTTCTGGGGCGGCTGTTCGGCGGCGGCGGGGCGGCGGTGGAGGAGCCACGCCGGCTGGTCGATGACGCGATGCTGGAAAGCCTGGAAGAGGTGCTGATCCAGACGGATATGGGGGTGGAAACCTCGATGCGCGTGACGGCCAATATCGCGGAGGGGCGGTTCGGGAAGCGGATTTCCACGCGGGAGTTGAAGGCGGCCTTGGCGGGCGAGGTGGCGCGGATCATGGAGCCGGTCGCGCGGCCCTTGCCGATTTACCCCAAGCGGCCGCAGGTGGTGCTGGTGGTGGGGGTGAACGGGTCGGGCAAGACGACGACCATCGGCAAGCTGGCGAGCCAGTTCAAGGCGGCGGGGAAATCGGTGGTGATTGCCGCAGGCGACACTTTCCGCGCGGCGGCGGTGGAGCAGTTGCAGGTCTGGGGGCAGCGGGCGGGGGTGCCTGTGCTGACCGCGCCGGAAGGATCGGACCCGGCCAGCCTGGCCTTTGATGCGTTGACGCAGGCGCAGGCGCAGGGGGCGGATCTGCTGCTGATCGACACGGCGGGGCGGTTGCAGAACCGTCAGGACCTGATGGAGGAACTGGCCAAGATCGTGCGGGTGATCCGCAAGGTGGATGCGACGGCGCCGCATAACACGCTCTTGGTGCTGGATGCGACGACGGGGCAGAATGCGCTGAGCCAGGTGGAGATCTTCCGCAAGATTGCCGATGTGACGGGGCTGGTGATGACCAAGCTCGATGGCACGGCCAAGGGCGGCGTGCTGGTCGCGCTGGCGGATCGGTTCGGGCTGCCCATCCATGCGATCGGGGTGGGGGAGCAGATCGACGATCTGGCGCCGTTCGATCCGGAAGATTTCGCGAAGGCGCTGGTCGGGCAGGAGTGAGCGGCTGGCTGATCTCGCTGGAAGGGACGGCGGCGGGGCGGGATCTGGCGCTGGCGCTGGCCCTGCTGGCGGCGGTGCTGCATGCGCTGTTCGGGGCGCTTCAGAAGGGGCGGCATGATCCCTGGCTGTCGCGGGCGGTGATCGACCTTTGCTATGGGGTAATGGCCATTCCCTTCGCGCTGTTCGTGGTGCCCTGGCCCGAGCCGCATATGTGGGTGATCTTTGCCGGGGCCTTTGTCATCCATGCGGCCTACAAGCTGTTGCAGGCCATGGCCTATACGCGGGGGGCCTATACGGTGGTTTACCCAGTGGTGCGCGGCACGGGGCCGTTCTTTGCGGTGATCGGGGCGGGGATCGTCTTTGGCGAGACCTATTCCGCCGGGCAATGGGCGGGGGTGGGCATCCTGATGGCGGGGATCTTTGGCCTTGCGGCCTGGAACCTGCGCCATGTCGAGGTGGCGCGCGAGACGCTGGTGCCCGCGCTGGCGCTGGCGGTGGCGACGGGGGCCTTTGTCGCGCTTTACACCACCTATGATGCCTATGGCATCCGGGCGACGGCGGACCCCTTCACCTTTCTGGCCTGGTTCTTCATGCTGGATGGCATCTTCTTTCCGCTGATCATGGCGCGTCGCCTGGCGGGGCTGGGGCGGGCGGAGATCGGGCCTTTGCTGCGGCGGGGTGCAATCGGGGCGATGGTGGCCTATGTCTCGTTCGGGTCGGTCATGCTGGCCACACGGCTGGACAAGGTGGGCGAGGCGGCGGTGCTGCGCGAGACATCCACCGTCTTTGCCGCGCTGATCGGCTGGTGGGTGCTGGGCGAGAGGGTGGGCGCGGTGCGCGCCGGATTGATGGGATTGATCGCGGCCGGTGCCGTGGTGATGGAATGGGCAGGATGAACCGATGAGCGAGAAGAAACTGCGCCCTTGGGTGAAGCTGGTGCTGGAACTGGGGCCGATTGCCCTGTTCTTTGCCGGATATGTGAAGCTGAAGGATCAGGTCTTTGTCATCGGCGGCACGGAATATGACGGCTTCATCGTCGTGACCGCGCTGTTCATCCCCTTGATGCTGGTGACGACGGGATTGCTGTGGGGGCTGACGGGGAAGCTGTCGAAGATGCAGATCGCCACCGTGGTGCTGGTGGTGCTGTTCGGGGGGCTGTCGGTCTGGTTGAATGACGAGCGGTTCTTCAAGATGAAGCCCACGATGATCTATCTGCTGTTCGGGGGCCTCCTGGGCTTTGGGCTTTTGCGCGGGCAGAGCTATCTGCGCGCGGTGATGGAAGAGGCGCTGCCGATGCAGGCGGAGGGATGGATGATCCTGACGCGGCGGCTGTGCGCCTTCTTCTTCGCGCTGGCGGTGCTGAACGAGGTGATCTGGAGGACGATGTCGACCGAGGCTTGGGTGAATTTCAAGACATTCGGGCTGACGGCGGCCTTGTTCCTGTTCTTCATGACGCAAGGGGGGGTGTTGAGCCGCTATGCGATCGAGGAAGAGAAGAAGGATTAAAGGGGGCCGGGGTGGCGGGGTGAACCCCGCCCTACGGAATGGAAAAGGGCGGCCCGAGGGCCGCCCTTTCCGCATGTCGTGCCTTGGGCCGATCAGGCCAGGGCGAGGTTCGTTGCGGATTCGCGGCCCTGACGATCGGTTTCCAGATCGAAGGTGACGGCCTGGCCGTCATTCAGGCCGCGCAGGCCAGCACGCTCCAGCGCGGTGATGTGGACGAACACGTCCTTCTTGCCGCCTTCCGGGGCGATGAAGCCGAAGCCTTTGGTGGCGTTGAACCATTTCACGGTGCCGTTGGCCATCGTGAGATCTCCTGTCAAAAATGCCACCCGCGAAGGTGCGGTGGCCTGGCTCAGGGTCGTGTCAAGCGCGCGTCTGACAGCCCGAGGGAAGACAGAAGGTCGAAAGATCGAATAAAGCCCCTGTGGCTTGCGCCCTTTCGGGGCGGATGGCAAGGGAATTCGTCCCGGTGGGTGGAAAAGGGCGGTGCCTTGCCCGCCGCCCTTTCAAATTCGTTCGAACGAATTTGCAAATTTCTTCGAAGAAATTTGGGGATCAGCGCTTGAAGAGGATTTCCTGCGCCTTCTTGTCGGTTGCGGCATCGCTGCGGCGCTCCATGCCGATGGCGGCGCCTTTCTCGAAGGCGGGCCGGGCGGCGAGTTCGTCGAGCCAGCGCTTGAAGTTGGGCTTGTCGTCCAGCGTCTGTTCCTGCGCCTGCCAGCCCATCGCCCAGGGCCAGATCGCGAAATCGGCGATGGAGAGGAAATCGCCCGCGGCGTAGCGGGTTTTCGCAAGCTGCTTGTCGAGGACGCCGTAGAGGCGGCCCACCTCGCGGCGGTAGCGGTCTTTCGCATAGGGCAGGTCGTGGGGCGGGTCCATGGAGGGCGCGTATTTCAGGAAGTGATGCGCCTGCCCTGCCATGGGGCCGACGCCGCCCATCTGCCACATCAGCCACTGTTCGACGGCAGCCTGTTCGCGGGCGTTGGAGCCGCCGAACTTGCCCGTCTTGCGCGCCAGATATTGCAGGATCGCGCCGGATTCGAAGAGGGAGAGGGGCGCGCCATCCGGGCCTTCGGGATCGACGATGGCGGGCATGCGGTTGTTGGGGGCAATGGCCAGGAATTCGGGCTTGAACTGATCGCCCGCGCCGATGTTGACGAAGTGGACCTCGTAGGGGAGGCCCATTTCTTCCAGGGCGATGGTGATCTTCTTGCCGTTCGGGGTGGGCCAGTAGTGGAGTTGGATGGGGGCGGTCATGGATGCTCCTGTTCCTGCTTGTAATGATCATGCGGGTCGGGGACGGATCGGCAAGGCGCAAAATGCGCCACTGCCCTGTGCGCCGTTGCGCGGGCGTTGACCTTTCGGACCAAGGGGCGTATCGGGCGGATGTGGCGCTTTGTTACCGGATTGCGGGCCACGTTAAACATTCCGCTAAAGAGGGTTCGGGCATCGCGCCCCGGCACCTCTGGGTTTGCCGGGGCTTTTTCTTGGCCGGGGGCCGCTGACGATGACCGACTGGAAGACGCGCACGAAGCTGGTGCATGAGGGAACCCGCCGCAGCCAGTATGGCGAGATGGCGGAGGCGATCTTCCTGACCCAAGGGTTTGCCTATGAGAGCGCCGAGAGCGCCGAGGCGCGGTTCGTGAAGGCGGGGGAGGATGAGTTCATCTATGCCCGCTATGGCAACCCCACCACGCGGATGTTCGAGGAACGGATCGCGGCGCTGGAGGGGACGGAGGATGCCTTTGCCACGGCCTCGGGCATGGCGGCGGTCAATGGCGCGCTGGTGTCGATGCTGCGGGCGGGGGATCATGTCGTATCGTCCCGCGCGCTGTTCGGGTCGTGCCTTTACATTCTGGAGGAGGTTCTCACGCGCTACGGCGTGAAGGTGACCTTCGTGGACGGGGCCGATCTGGACCAGTGGAAGAAGGCGGTGGTGCCGGGGGTGAAGGCGGTGTTCTTCGAGTCGATGTCGAACCCGACGCTGGAACTGGTGGACATCCGCGCGGTCAGCGAGATTGCCCATGCGGTGGGTGCGGTGGTGATCGTGGACAATGTCTTTGCCACGCCGATCTTTTCGCGGGCGGTGGAGCAGGGGGCGGATGTGGTGGTCTATTCGACCACCAAGCATGTCGATGGGCAGGGGCGCGCGCTGGGCGGCGTGGTCTGCGGGTCGAAGGAGTGGATCCGCAAGGTTCTTGAGCCCTACATGAAGCATACGGGCGGGTCGATGAGCCCGTTCACGGCGTGGATGCATCTGAACGGGATGGCGACGCTGGATCTGCGCTGCCGGGCGATGGCGGATTCGGCGCTGCGTGTCGCGCAGGCGCTGGAGGGGGAGGCGGCCGTGAGCCGGGTGATCTATCCGGGGTTGGCGTCGCATCCGCAGCATGCGCTGGCGATGGCGCAGATGGGATCGGGCGGGACGCTGGTGACCTTCGAGGTGGCGGGCGGCAAGGAGGCCGCGTTCCGTTTCATGAACGCGCTGGAGATTGCCAAGATTTCCAACAATCTGGGGGACGCCAAGACGATTGCCACCCATCCGGCCACCACGACGCATCAGCGGCTGCCGCAGGAGCAGAAGGACAAGCTGGGAATCACGCCCGGCCTGATCCGGCTGTCGGTGGGGCTGGAGGATGCGGAAGACCTGATCGCGGACCTGCGGCAGGCGCTGGCGCAGGCCTGAGCGGCTTAGTTCCCGAAAGGGGTTGGTCAATGTCGGATTCGGGTGCCATCTGTGCGTCCGACGTCATTTCATTGTGATGGGCGAGCGCCTATATTCGACCTCTCTCCGGGGGGCATTGCCCCGGGCAGGGTGATCCGAGACGGTTAAGGCTGCGTATACCTGTTGACATTGACGGCCGGCGAAAGCCCGCCCGAACCGAAAGGCAAGACCATGAACATCCATACCCCCGAACTCGACCGCCAACCCTCGCGCGAGGAGGCGGAGGCGGCGCTGGCCGTGCTGAAGCGCTGGGCGGGGAAGGCTTCGGATGCCGAGATCGCCACGCTGGATTCCGCCGTGGCCTATCTGCTGCCGGGCGAGGGCTATCCGGCGCTGAGCCGGGTCTATCCGTCGGATTTCGTGGTGGATGAAGCCTACAAGGACAGCCTGCCCGACTTGCAGAACGGGCCTGCCAGCCTGATCCGGGGCGAGAAGGCGCTGATCCAGCATGTGGGGATTTCCAATTTCCGCCTGCCGATCCGCTATCGCACCCGCGACAATGGCGACCTGACGCTGGAGACCAGCGTGACCGGCACCGTCAGCCTTGAGGCGGAGAAGAAGGGCATCAACATGAGCCGCATCATGCGGTCCTTCTATGCCCATGCGGAGCGGGATTTCAGCTTTGCGGTGATCGAGCACGCGCTGGAGGATTACAAGCGCGACCTGGAAAGCTTTGATGCACGGATCCAGATGCGGTTCTCCTTCCCGGTGAAGGTGGGATCGCTGCGGTCGGGCCTTTCGGGCTGGCAGTATTACGACATCGCGCTGGAACTGGTGGATGTGGCCGGGGTGCGCAAGAAGATCATGCATCTGGACTTTGTCTATTCGTCCACCTGCCCCTGCTCGCTGGAACTGAGCGAACATGCGCGCCGCACGCGGGGGCAGCTGGCGACGCCCCATTCGCAGCGGTCGGTGGCGCGGATCTCGGTCGAGGTGAAGCCGGGCACGCGGCTGTGGTTCGAGGACCTGATCGATCTGGCGCGCGAGGCGGTGCCGACCGAGACGCAGGTGATGGTGAAGCGCGAGGATGAGCAGGCCTTCGCCGAGTTGAACGCGGCCAATCCCATCTTCGTGGAAGATGCGGCGCGGTCTTTCTGTCAGGCGCTGAAGGGCGACGGGCGGATCGGCGATTTCCGCATCGTGGCCAGCCATCAGGAAAGCCTGCACAGCCATGATGCGGTCAGCGTGCTGACCGAGGGCGAGACCTTTGCACAGGAAAGCCTGGACCCGCGGCTGTTCTCGACCCTGTTCCACGTCGGCTGATCCCGGGCGGGATCGGGCCGCAGGGGGGCTGGCAGGCAGCTGCCTGCCCGGGCGGTGGATGCCTGCCGATGACGGAGGCGATTGACGGCTGGGGGCAGGTGCGACTAGCACTTGCCCATCATGCTGGATTTCCGGCCCATCTCCTATGTCTTCGGGCGCATCCTGATCGTGCTGGCGATCCTGATGGTGGCCCCGGCCATCGTGGACTGGAGCGCGGGGGACAGCAATGCCTGGGCCTTTGTCGTATCGGCGCTGGTGACGGGCGGGGGCGGGGGGCTGGTGGCGCTGGCCACGGTGAACCGGGCGGTCGGGGCTTTTGACATCCGGCAGGCCTATCTTCTGACCGCGGCGATCTGGTTCGGCCTGCCGGTCTTTGCCGCCTTGCCCTTCATGCTGGGCGTGCCGCATCTGAATTTCACCGAAGCCTATTTCGAGGCCGTGTCGGGGCTGACGACGACCGGGGCCACGGTGATCTATGGGCTGGACGAGATGCCCGCGGGGATGAACCTGTGGCGGGGCCTGCTGAACGGGGCGGGGGGGCTGGGCATCGCCTTTGTCGCCATGATCTTCCTGCCGGTGATGCGGGTGGGGGGGATGCAGTTCTTCCGGACCGAGGGTTTTGACACCTTCGGCAAGGCCCTGCCGCGGGCCACGGATATCGCGCGCGATCTGCTGGGGGTCTATGTCGGGCTGATCCTGATCGCCGGGGTGACCTTTGCCGCCATCGGGATGACGGCGCTGGATGCGACGGTGCATGCGATTGCCGCCATCGCGACGGGCGGGTTTTCACCGCGCGACGCCTCGTTCAACCCCTATTCCGGGGCGGGGGAGTATTTCGGGGCGCTGTTCATGCTGCTGGGGAGCCTGCCCTATATCCGCTATGTGCAACTGGTGCGGGGCACGCCGCGGGCGCTGTGGCGGGACGGGCAGGTGCGGGCCTATCTGAAGATCCTGGCGGTGGCCGTGGGATCGGTGACGCTGTGGCGCTGGCTGACTTCGGACATGGATCTGGAGACGGTCTTTCGCGAATCGCTGTTCAACCTGACCTCGATCATCTCGTCCACCGGGTTCTTTTCGGGGAGCTTTTCGCTCTGGGGCGGGTTCATGCTGCCGGTGGCCTTTGTGATCGGGATGATGGGGGCCTGTTCGGGATCGAGCGCGGCGGGGCTTTCGGTGTTCCGGGTGCAGCTGATCTGGGCCGCGCTGGTGCAGCAGATCCGGCTGATCGTGATGCCGGGGCGGGTGGTGCCGGTGAAATATGACGGGCGGACGGTGGAGCCGGACGTGATGGATGCGCTGATCCTTTATGTCGGCGGGTTCATCCTGACGCTGGGCGTGCTGACCGTGGCCATGACGCTGACGGGGGTGGATGCGATGTCGTCGCTGTTCGCCGTCTGGACCTGTCTTGGCAATATCGGCTACGGCTTCGGCCCGCTGGTAGAGCGGACCGGCACCTTCGTGGATTTTCCCGATATCGCGAAATGGGTGATGACGCTGGCGATGATTTCGGGACGGCTGGGGTTGCTTGCGATCTTCGTGCTGGTGCTGCCGCGGTTCTGGCAGCGCTGAGGCGCGGGCGGGGGCAGTGGTTGACAGCGCAGGCGCGGCACCCCACCTTCCCGCCCCATGATTGATCCGCGCCCTGTTGCCCATGTCATCGGCCTTGTGATTGTCGCGCTGGGCGGGGCGATGCTGTTCCCGATGATCCTTGATCTTTCGGCGGGCGATCCGAACTGGGCGGCCTTCCTGAAGGCGGGGATGATCTGCCTGGTGGCGGGTGGGGCGACGGCGCTGGCCACGGCCAATTCGCTGGCGGGGGGGCTGACGCTGCAGCAGATCTTTCTGCTGACGGTGCTGACATGGGTGGCGGCCTGCTTCTTTGGCGCGCTGCCCCTGGTGCTGGGCGCGCCGGGGCTGGACTGGACGGAGGCGATCTTCGAGGCGACCTCGGGCCTGACGACGACGGGGGCCACGATGATCGTGGGGCTGGATGACCTGCCGCTGGGGGCGAATCTGTGGCGGGGGATGCTGCACTGGCTGGGGGGGCTGGGCATCGTGATCGTGGCGATGCTGTTCCTGCCGGTGATGAAGGTGGGGGGGATGCAGTTCTTCCGGTCGGAGGGGTTCGACACGCTGGGCAAGATCCTGCCGCGCGCGCTGGATATCTCGTCGGCGCTGGTGCAGATCTATGTGGTGCTGACGCTGGCCTGTGCGGCGACCTATGCCGCGCTGGGGATGAGCGGCTTCGACGCGGTGGTGCATGCGTTGTCGACGGTGTCGACGGGGGGATTTTCCACATCGGACCAGTCCTTCGGGAAATTCGTCGGGCCGCTGGAATATGCGGCGGTGGTCTTCATGCTGGCGGGCAGCCTGCCCTTCATCCGCTTCATCCAGCTTTGGCAGGGGGAATGGGTGCCGATGTGGAAGGACCGGCAGGTGCGGGCCTATCTGCGCTGGAATGCCTATGCGGTGGCGGCGATCGTGGTCTATGAGATGGGAAGCAACGATTTCGCCTTCTGGGCGGTGCTGCGCGAGGCATCCTTCAATGTGGTGTCGGTCTTTTCCGGGACCGGCTTCACCAGCACGGACCTGTCGCTCTGGGGGCCGTTTCCCTTTGCGATCCTGTTCATCACCGGGCTGATCGGGGGCTGCACCTCATCCACGGGATGTTCGGTGAAGGTGTTCCGCTATCTGATCCTGTTCGAGGCGGTGAAGCTGCAATTGCGCCGCTTGTATGAGCCCAATGCCGTGAATGCGCTGCGCTATGACGGGCGGGCGGTGGGCGATGACGTGCTGAACGCGGTGATTTCCTTCTTCACGCTGTTCATGCTGACCTTCGGGCTGCTGGCCGTGGCGCTGGGGCTGGCGGGGCTGGAATTCAAGACCGCCGTGACGGCGGCCTGGACGGCGATTGCCAATGTCGGCCCCGCCTTCGGGCCGGAGGTACATCCGACCGGCGCCCTGCTGGCCTTTCCCGATGCGGCCAAGTGGATCATGATCCTGGGCATGCTGATCGGGCGGCTGGAGCTGATGGCGGTCTATGTCATCCTGATGCCGCGCTTCTGGCGGACCTGATCATTCCCAGCAGGAGACGAGGACCGTCATCCGCCCGGCCGCGCGGGCCAGATCCTCGGGCGGGAGGGCGCCCTGACGGGCGGCCTGCGCAAGGGTGACACCGCGCGCCTGAAGGGCGGCGGCGATGGCCGGGCCGGTGGCCGCGAAGGCCACGCCTTCGGGCAGGACGCGGGCGGGATCGTCGCTGGCGGGCAGAAGAAGGCCCAGCACCGCGCCGGTATTGTCAAGGACGGGGCCGCCGGCATCGCCCGGCAGGGCAGCGAGGGCGAGGCGCTTGACCCCGGTTTCGCCGGAGAGGCCCTCGGCGGCCTCGAGCGTGCCGAAGGTCAGCACGGGGGCGGGCAGGGCATCGCCATAGCTGTAGCCCGAGACGGCGATCTCGCTGCCGATGCGATCGGGGGCAAGCTGGAATTCGGCGCTGCCCGGCGGGCTGACGGGGGTGGCGGGGGCGAGAAGGGCGATGCCCGCCGCCGGATCGGCGAGGGTGACGCGCGCCTCGGTCGTGCCGTCGAGGGTGATGCGGCTGCAATGGTCCACCGCATCGGCGGTGGTCAGGACATTGCCCTGCGCATCGACGAAGAAGCCCGAGCGGGTGAGGCGGGGCTTGCGCACCTCGAGCCCGGAAAGGAGCCCGGCGCGGGTGCCGCCATCCATCGGCACGATGCCGGGATCCAGCGCACGGTCGCCGATGGGGCGGAAGCTGGCCTCGACCGCGCCGAGGATGCGGTCGATGGGCAGGTCGGCGGTGGGGGACCAGGTGACGATCCAGCCCTTGATCATGCCGCGCGACAGTTCGGCATAGGCCTGGCTGGACAGATCGGCGCTGTCGCCGCGCAGGGTGAAGCTGCGTTCACCGCGTTCGCGCGGGCCGGTGGTGGGCATGATCTGCAGCGTCTGGAGCATGTCGTAAAGGCCGTAGAGCGCGGCCTGGTCGCCCGGCTGGCTGATCAGGGTGACGCGCAGCGCATCGCTGCCGTCGCGCGCGACGAAATGCACGAAGGGCGGTTCGTAGTGATCGAAGGCCACCAGCGCGGTGGGCAGCGTCACCTCGATCCCGGCTTCGGGTTCGGTGATCGTGGCAAGGCCGAGGGCGGCCTGTTCGGCCTGGTAATTGGCAACCAGCGTATCGCGCTGGAAGCTGGTCAGGATGCCGGTGGGTTCATAGCCCATGGCAGATTGCCAGTCCGCCATGGAGGCGCGGGTGCCGCGCCCGAAGGCGCCGTCGATGCTGCTGTCGTAATGGCCGAACCATTTCAGCGCGGTTTGCAGAAGTTCGCGATCCGCCTGCGAAAGCAGGGATTCGCTTTGCCGCGCCTGTTCGGTGGTTTCATCGGGAAGGGCGGGCGTCGGGGCGGGTTCGGGGACCGGCGTCGCCTCGGCCAGGGGGGCGGCGGGGTCGGTGCCGGGGTCTGCTGCGGGGTCGGCGGCAGGATCCGCAAGCGGGGCGCCGACGGGCCAGAAGGCCGCGCGATGGGTGCGGCCGTCGCTGATGAAGCTGTCGGCGGGCACGAGATTCTCGCGCAGGAGGCCGGCCAGACGCAGCGCGGCCTCGTCCCTGTCGAAGGGGCCGAGCGCGATCACATGCCAGCCCGAGCCCAGGAAATAGCCCTGCACATTGTCGAACATCGCCGTCCAGGCGGCGGCGCGATCCTCGGCCTCGGCCAGGTTGGGCTTGGCCTCGATCTGGATCCAGACCTTGTCCGTGGATTGCTGGGCCGGTGCGGGGGGGGAAAGGAGGATCGAGACAAGGACGGCGAGGCAGGCAATCAGCAGGCGAGACATCGGCAGGAACCCATTTGCATTTCAGGCCGAACCCTAGCAGAGCGCGGCCCCGAGTTACACGTCCTTTCGGAGGGGTGCGGCTGTCGGGCAAGGCGGCTGTTGCCGGATGGTGCGAGGATTGACCCCCAAGCGCCTCTTGCCTATGGAGGGGGCGGTTTTCAAGAGGGCCCGGCCATGGCTGATACCGCGACGCTTCCCCGCAGCTTTCAGGAGATCATCCTGCGCCTGCAATCCTATTGGGCGTCGAAAGGCTGTGCCGTGTTGCAGCCCTATGACATGGAGGTGGGCGCGGGCACCTTTCACCCGGCCACCACGCTGCGGGCGCTGGGATCGAAGGCCTGGGCCGCGGCCTATGTGCAGCCCTCGCGCCGCCCGACCGACGGGCGCTATGGCGAGAACCCGAACCGGCTGCAGCATTACTATCAGTATCAGGTGATCATCAAACCCTCGCCCCCTGATCTGCAGGATCTGTATCTGGGCAGCTTGCGGGCCATCGGGCTGGATCCGATGCTGCATGACATCCGCTTTGTCGAGGATGACTGGGAAAGCCCCACGCTGGGCGCCTGGGGCCTGGGCTGGGAGGTGTGGTGCGACGGGATGGAGGTGAGCCAGTTCACCTATTTCCAGCAGGTCGGCGGGCATGACTGCCGCCCGGTATCGGGCGAGCTGACCTATGGGCTGGAGCGGCTGGCGATGTATGTGCTGGGGATCGACCATGTGATGGAGATGCCCTTCAACGATCCGGCCTCGCCCATCCCGTTGAAATACGGCGACATCTTCCGCCAGACGGAAGAGGAATTCAGCCGCCACAACTTTGACGGGGCGACGACCGAGATGCTGTTCCAGCATTTCAAGGATGCCGAAGCGGAATGCGAGCGGCTGCTGGCCTTCGCGCCCGAGGATCCGAAATCGGGCAAGCGCATCGTGATGGCGCATCCCGCCTATGACCAGTGCATCAAGGCCAGCCACCTGTTCAACCTGCTGGATGCGCGGGGGGTGATTTCCGTCACCGAACGGCAGGCCTATATCGGGCGGGTGCGGGCGCTGGCCAAGCGCTGTGCCGATGCCTTCGTGACGACCGAGGCCGGCGGTGCCCTTGGGGGGGCGGCGGCGTGAATGGCAAGATTGCAGCGGGGAGCATCGTGGTGATCGGGGCGCTTGCGGGCGTGGTCATGTATTGGCTGCAGGTCTATGCCTTTTACGAGGAGGCGGCCTTCGTGCCGGGCGAGGAGATCCGCCTGACGCTGATCGAGGGCGGCCAGGCGGAGCCGATCATCGCCGAGGATGTGACGGGCATCGACAGCGAGTCGAGCCCGATCCGCTTTCGCGCCTGTTTCCGCACGCCGATGACGCAGGCGATGCTGACCGAGACCTATCAGATCTATCAAGGCGCCGTGCCCAATGTGGCGCCCGGCTGGTTCGACTGTTTCGATGCACAGGCCATTGGCGCGGCCATCGAAAGGGGCGAGGCCATCCCCTTCCTTTCGGAAGCCGAAATCCACCCGGGCGTGGACCGCGTCGTCGCGGTCTTTCCCGATGGCCGGGCCTTTGCCTGGCACCAGTTGAACGCCTCGGCGAGCGAGTGATCCCATCATGCCTGACCTGCTGATCGAACTGTTCTCGGAAGAAATCCCCGCGCGGATGCAGGGGAAGGCTGCGGCTGACTTCAAGAAGCTGGTGACCGACGGGCTGGTCGAGGCGGGGCTGACCTATGCCAGCGCCGGGGCCTTTTCGACGCCGCGCCGTCTGGTGCTGTCGGTGGAGGAATTGACGGCGGAAAGCCGGGCCGTGCGGGAAGAGCGCAAGGGGCCGCGCGTCGATGCGCCGGTGGCGGCGCTGGAGGGGTTCCTGCGGTCGACCGGGCTGACGAAGGACCAGCTTGAGGTGCGCGAAGACAAGAAGGCGCAGGTCTATTTCGCGGTAGTGGAAAAGCCCGGCCGCGCGGCGGATGCGATCGTGGCCGAGGTGCTGGAAGGCGTGATCCGCAATTTCCCCTGGCCCAAATCGATGCGCTGGGGGTCTGGGTCGCTCCGTTGGGTGCGGCCTTTGCAATCGGTGCTGTGCCTGATGGTGGATGAGGCGGGCGCGCGGGTCGTGCCCTTCGAGATTGACGGAATCCGCGCGGGCAACACGACGGAAGGGCATCGCTTCATGGGGGCGGGGCGGTTTGCCGTGACCTCCTTTGACGATTACCGCGTGAAGCTGTCCCGCGCGAAGGTGATGCTGGATGCCGCCGAGCGTGAGGGGCAGATCTGGCAGGAGGCCACGAACATGGCCTTTGCCGCCGGGCTGGAGGTGGTGGAGGATCGCGGCCTGCTGGCGGAAGTGGCAGGGCTGGTGGAATGGCCTGTCGTGCTGATGGGGCAGATCGGCGAGGAATTCATGGGCCTGCCGCCGGAAGTGCTGCAGACATCCATGAAGGAGCATCAGAAGTTCTTTTCCGTGCGAAACCCCAGGACGGGGCGGATCGAACGCTTCATCACGGTCGCCAATATCGAGGCGGCGGATGGCGGGGCGGCGATCCTGAAGGGCAACCAGAAGGTGCTGCGCGCCCGCCTGTCGGATGCGCGCTTCTTCTGGGAGAATGACCTGCGGGTGGCCAAGGGCGGCATGGGCGACTGGGCCGAGGGGCTGCGCGCCGTGACCTTCCACAACAAGCTGGGCAGCCAGGCGGAACGGATCGAGCGCATCGCGGCCTTGGCGCGCGAGATTGCGCCCCTGGTGGGGGCGGATGCGGCGCTGGCCGAACAGGCGGCAAAGGTGGCGAAGCTGGACCTGCGGTCGTCGATGGTGGGGGAATTCCCTGAATTGCAGGGGGTGATGGGCCGCTATTACGCGCTGGAGGCGGGGATGGCTGCCTCCGTTGCGGATGCCTGCCGGGATCACTATTCGCCGCTGGGGCCTGCGGATGCGGTGCCGGTGGAGCCGGTATCGGTCGCCGTGGCGCTGGCCGACAAGATCGACACGCTGACCGGGTTCTGGGCGATCGACGAGAAGCCGACGGGAAGCAAGGACCCGTTTGCGCTGCGTCGGGCGGCTTTGGGGGTGATCCGGCTGGTGTTGGTGAATGGGGTGCGCGCTTCGCTTCTCAATGTTTTCGACCGTCATTTCAGTATTGCACTGGTCCTTGCCCGCAAAGTTGGCGAGCAAATTTCAGGCGAGATGTCGAAAACTGAAGATGCAGACCTCCTCGCCTTCTTCCACGACCGACTGAAGGTCTTCCTCCGCGATCAGGGCATCCGGCATGACGTCATCGACGCCTGCCTTGCCATGCCCGGCAACGATGACCTCACGCTGCTGGTCAAGCGGGCGCAGGCCTTGCAATCCTTCCTCACGTCAGACGATGGCACCAACCTGCTGCAGGGCTTCAAGCGGGCGAACAACATCCTGAGCCAGGCCGAGGCGAAGGATGGCGTCGAGTATTCCTTCGGCGCCGATCCGAAATTCGCCGAATCCGACGCGGAACGCGCCCTGTTCAATGCGCTGGACGTGGCCGAACAGGCCATCGGCCCCGCCATGCGCGCCGAGGATTTCGCCGCCGCGATGGGCGCAATGGCCCAGTTGCGCGCGCCCATCGACGCCTTCTTCGAGGCGGTGCAGATCAATGCCGAGAACGAGATCCTGCGCCGAAACCGGCTGAACCTTCTGCATCGCATCCGCGCCATCTGTGCGGGCGTGGCGGATCTGACGAAGGTGGAAGGCTGACCGCCCCCCCTTCATCTGTTCTCAAATATCCCACGGGGGTCCGGGGGTGTGAAACCCCCGGGGGCTGGCCAGGGCGCGGCGCCCGAAAATCAGGCAATGTCAGGCTTGATTGACTGCGTGCAAGGCGTATCCTGCGCCTGCAAAGGAAAGGTCGCCGCAGTGCAGAAGATCGACATGCTTCCCGATTTCGCCGAGATCACGCCCTCGGCGCGGATTGCGACCGCCGCGCATGGCTGGCGGGCGAAATGCCTGCAGCGGCTGATCCGGCTGGACCTGCCGGTGCCCGAGACCGTGGCGCTGCCCGCGGCCACGGTGCGGGCCATCGCGGCGGGGCATCCCGTGGATGTCGAGGCGATCCTGGCCCATTTCGGGGCGGATGCGCTGATATCCGTGCGGCCCAGCCCGCAGAACCCCGATTGGGGCGGGCCGGGGACGATCCTGAATATCGGGATGAATGCGGCGCGGCATCGGGCGCTGGTGGCGCGGCACGGGCAGGCGGCGGCGGATGCGCTTTATCTGCGCTTTGTGCAATCCTATGCCACCCATGTGGCGCGGCTGGATCCCGACATGTTCGACGCCGCCGCCCCTTCGGCGGAAAGCCTGCGCGATGCGCTGCGGGTCTATGAGCTGGAGATGGACGAACCCTTCCCCGAAGACCCCGCGCGGCAATTGGCAGAGGTGCTGCGGTCGATGGCGCGGGCCTGGGAGGGGACGACGGCGCGGCTTTTGCGCGCGGCCAAGGGCGCGCCGGAAGAGGCGGCGCTGGGTCTTGTGGTGCAGGAGATGGCGCAGGGCATCGGCAAGGGGGTTTCCGGGTCCGGGGTGATCCAGTTCGTCGATCCGGTGACGGGGCTGGCGCAGGTGACGGGGCGCTATCTGGGGCAAAGCCAGGGGCGCGACGCGCTGAAGCGGACGGAGGCGATCTATCTGACGCGCGATCCGCGCGGGCCCTCGCTGGAGGAACTGGCGCCGGAGCTGTTTGCGGATCTCTTGCGCTTTGGCGCGGCCTGCCGGGTGAAGCTGCGCGAGGAGATGCAGATCGAATTCACCATCGAGGACGGGCATCTGTCGGTGCTGGATGCGGTGAAAGTGGCGCGATCCGCGCGGGCGGGGCTGAAGATCGCGGTGGCGCTGGCCGAGGACGGGGTGATCACCGAGGCCGAGGCCGTGCTGCGGGTGGAGCCGCGGGCGCTGTCGGAACTGTTGCATCCGCAGGTGGATCCGCGGGGGGCGCGGGATGTGTTCGTGCGCGGCATCGCGGCCAGTCCGGGGGCGGCGACGGGGCGGATCGTCTTTTCCAGCCAGGCCGCGCAGGCAAGCGCCGCGCGGGGGGAGCCTTGCATCCTTGTCCGGCGCGAGACGGCGCCCGAGGATATCCGCGGCATGCATTCCGCCGTGGGCGTGCTGACCGAGCGGGGGGGGATGACGTCGCATGCCGCCGTGATCGGGCGGGGGCTGGGGCTGCCCTGCATCGTGGGGGCGTCGGACCTGAAGCTGGATGCGAAGGACAGAAAGCTGATCGCGCCCGACGGGCGGGTGTTCCGCGAGGGCGACATCATCACCGTGGACGGCACCACCGGCGAGGCGCTGGCGGGCGCGGCCGAGATGCTGGCCCCGGCGCTGGATGACAGTTTCCGCAAGCTTCTGGGCTGGGCGGACCAGTATCGCGACATCGGCATCCGCGCCAATGCCGACACGCCGCAGGATGCCGCGACCGCGCGGCAATTCGCGGCGCAGGGCATCGGGCTGTGCCGGACGGAACACATGTTCTTTGAAGATGACCGTCTGGTCGTGATGCGCGAGATGATCTTTGCCGATAGCGCCAAGGATCGGGCGGCGGCGCTGACGCGGCTTTTGCCGATGCAGCGCGAGGATTTCGTGCAGTTGTTCGACATCATGCAGGGGCTGCCGGTCTGTATCCGGCTGTTCGACCCGCCGCTGCACGAATTCCTGCCGCATAGCCGCGAAGGCCTGCGCGAACTGGCCGAGGCGCTGGACAAGCCCCTGTCGGAGGTGACGCGGCGGGCCGAGGCCCTGGCCGAGTTCAACCCCATGCTGGGGATGCGGGGGGTGCGGCTGGGGGTCGTGCTGCCCGAGATCTATGACATGCAGGCGCAGGCGATCTTCGAGGCCACGGTCGAGGTGGGGCGGCGCGGCGCGGCGGTGGTGCCGGAGATCATGATCCCGCTGGTCTCGGCCCGGCGCGAGGTGGAACTGGTCAAGACCCGCGTCGATGCGGTGGCGGCCAAGGTGCGCACCAAGGCGGGGGCGGATTTCGCCTACAAGCTGGGCGTGATGGTGGAGACGCCGCGCGCGGCGCTGCGGGCGGGGGAGATCGCGCAACATGCGGCCTTTCTTTCCTTCGGCACGAATGACCTGACGCAGATGACCTATGGCCTGTCGCGCGACGATGCGGGGCGGTTCATGAATACCTATGTGCAGCAGGGCGTCTTTCCCGAGGATCCGTTCCATATCCTTGACGTGGACGGGGTGGGAGAGCTGTTGCATATCGGGGCGGATCGCGGACGCAAGACGCGGGGGGATCTGGTCCTGTCGATCTGTGGCGAGCATGGCGGCAACCCCGAATCAATCGCCTTTTGCCGGAAAGCGGGGTTCGATTACGTGTCCTGTTCGCCTTATCGCGTGCCCCTGGCCCGGCTTGCGGCGGCGCATCTGGCCTTGCAAGAGGCTGCAGCCAGGGGCGAAAACTGACACAATATCCTGTGGTTGCGGCAAGGTCTTGATACTGCGTGTTAATTTTCTTCGGCGGATATCCGCCGAAAATGGCCAGATTTCGGTTGCAATTCTGCCACAATGGTAGACTCGGGCCGCCAAGGTCGACTAGGTCCGCCCCTCGTTGCCTGCGGGGGCCTTTCGCCGCCCGGGTGACACGGCTGAAACAGACCGGGACACACGAGACCATGCGCTTGCATACAGGCTGGATCACAGGGGCGGTTGCCGCTGTCATCCTGAATGGAGCGGCCTTCGCCGACGTGACGGTGAGCCAGTCCAACGATCCGACCGCTGCCCTTGGCAGCACCTTCGGCGCGCTTCTGGGCACCGAACGGCAGGCCATGGCGGCGCTGCCCGAGTCGCGGCTGACGGAACTGGCCGTCGGCCCGAAGATCGAGACGCGGACGACCAAGGGCAAGCCCGCGGTCGGCGCGCCGATGGTGATCCGCTATGACGATGCCTGGCTTGCGGCGCAGCCGGAACCTTCGGGCGATGCGGAATGGGAATGCCTGAGCAAGGCGATCTATTTCGAGGCGCGGGGCGAAAGCCTGCGCGGGCAGTTCGCGGTGGCCGAGGTCATCCTCAACCGCGTGGACAGCCCGGACTATCCCCGCACCATCTGCGGGGTGGTGCAGCAGCGCGGCGGCGGCGGATGCCAGTTCAGCTATGTCTGCGATGGACGGGCCGACCGGATGCGCGACGCCGAGGCCACCTGGCGGGCCGAGCGCGTGGCCCGGGTGATGATGGATGGCGCGCCGCGCGCGCTGACGATGGGGGCCACCCATTTCCATACCCGCTGGGTCCGTCCCGGCTGGGCGCGGCGCTTTCCGCAGACGGCGGCGATCGGGGCGCATCTCTTCTATCGGCAGAACTGAAAAGCGGCGGCTCGGGTCGCCTTGCTTGCGGTTTGTGCCGGGTTCGGACATGGAAGGGCCGGAGGCAGGGGATAACCTGCCCCGGAGATTTCTGCGCCGACGTTCCGCGCCCGAGGAGGCGAGCCCATGACCAGCGACATCCGTCTTGCCTTTGCGCATCCCGAGGAGCGTGCCGTCGCCTCGGCCAG
Organism: Paragemmobacter kunshanensis; assembly: GCF_011059185.1. GTDB lineage: Bacteria > Pseudomonadota > Alphaproteobacteria > Rhodobacterales > Rhodobacteraceae > Paragemmobacter > Paragemmobacter kunshanensis. The sequence goes on from NZ_JAALFE010000002.1 coordinate 253,991, forward strand.
CGCCGATCCGCGCGACCGGATCTCGCTGCGCGATCATGTGGTCGAGGTGGAGATCGGCGCCTTCCAGCAGGAGCGGGGCACGCGCCAGCGCATCCAGTTCAACGTGGTGGTCGAGGTGCGGCCGCAGCCGCAGCCGCTGGATGACGATGTGGACAAGATCCTGAGCTATGACCGGATCACCGAGGCGATTTCCGCCGAACTGGCGGCAGAGCGGCTGAACCTGCTGGAGACCCTGGCCGAGCGGGTGGCGGAGCGGATCCTGGCGGAACCGCAGGCGATGCGGGCCTTCGTGCGGGTGGAAAAGCTGGATCGCGGCCCCGGCAAGCTGGGGGTGGAGATCGCGCGCAGCCGGGCCGAGGCGCCGCTGCGGGCGGTGGGATCGGACGGGGTGGAATCGGCGGTGCATCCGCTGGTCGTCTATCTGGACAATGCCGCGGTGCAGGGGGCGGATCTGGCGGCGCGGCTGGACGGGTTGCAGGCGCGCGGGCTGCCGGTGATCCTGACGGTGGGCCTGCCCGATCTGCCGCGCCCGCAGACCGGCCACAAGCCGACGCAGCGCCGGATCGACCTTCTGGCGATCGAGCAGAATGCCTGGGCATTGGCGGCGCGCGATCCGCGCTGCGTGGTGGTGGCGACGCGGACCGAGATCGACTGGGCGATCAAGCGCGGGCAGATGATCGTCTGGGCGCCGTCCAAGCTGGTGCTGGATGCGGTGGACGGGCCGCAGAGCCGCGATCCCGTGGCGCTGGCGCTGTGGCTGGCCGAGGTGATGGCCGCAAGCGGCATCATCGTTCACGGCGATGTTGCAGTGCCGGCAGGAAGCCGCGTGCCGGTGGAGCGCGGCTGAGCCGGGCAGGGCTTGCGCGAGGGCGGCGCTGCGCCTAGGCAAGGGCCATGGACTATTACCGCCCGATAGCATCTGTCGATCCTGCGCGGCCTGCGGGCGCCTTGCCCCTTGCCGGTGGCTGGTGCTGGTTTTCGCAGGCAGAGGTGCTGCGCCGGGATGCGCCGCCGGAAGTGCTGCCCGTGGCGCGGCTGCCCGGCGAGGTGCGCGACAGGCTTGCCGCGCCGCGCCCGGCCTTCGGCGGCCTGCCGATGGACAGGCCGCAGATCATGGGCATCCTGAACGTGACGCCCGACAGTTTCTCGGACGGTGGGCGCTTTCTTGCGCCCGAGGCCGCGCTGGCGCAGGCGCGCGCCATGGCCGGGGCGGCGGATCTGCTGGATATCGGCGGCGAAAGCACGCGCCCCGGTGCCGCCGAGGTGGCGCTGGCCGAAGAGGTGGCGCGCACCGCCCCGGTGATTGCCGCGCTGCGCGAGGGGGGGCTTTCGGTGCCCATCTCCATCGACACGCGGAAGGCGCCCGTCGCGCGGGCGGCGCTGGCGGCGGGGGCGGGGATCGTGAACGATGTGGCGGCCATGGGGTTCGATCCTGCGATGGCGTCGGTTGTGGCAGAGGCGGGTGCGCCCGTGATCCTGATGCATTCGGTGGGCACGCCCGCGACGATGCAGGATGACCCGCGCTATGAGGATGTGCTTCTGGATGTTTACGACTTTCTGAAGGCACGGATCGCCGCTGCCGAGGCGGCGGGCATCGCGCGGGGGCGGATCATGGTCGATCCCGGGATCGGGTTCGGCAAGACGGCGGCGCATAACCTGGCCCTGCTGCGGCGGTTGTCGCTGTTTCACGATCTGGGGGTGCCGCTTCTGCTGGGCGCATCGCGCAAGCGGTTCATCGGCACGATCGGGGGCGAAGACGTGGCGGCGCGGCGGATGCCCGGGTCCGTGGCGGTGGCATTGGCAGGGGTGGCGCAGGGCGCGCAGGTGCTGCGCGTGCATGACGTGGCCGAGACGCGGCAGGCCTTGCGGCTTTGGCTGGCGGTGAATGGAGTGGATGGATGACGCGCAAGCTCTTTGGAACCGATGGTGTGCGGGGGCGGGCGAACAGCTTTCCCATGACCGCCGAGATGGCGTTGCGGCTTGGGGCGGCGGCGGGGCGGTATTTCCGCCGCGAGGGACGCGCCGCGCATCGCGTGGTGATCGGCAAGGATACGCGGCTTTCGGGCTATATGCTTGAGAACGCGCTGACCGCGGGGCTGACCAGCACGGGGATGAACGTGCTGCTGCTGGGCCCGGTGCCGACGCCGGCGGTGGGGTTCCTGACGCGGTCGATGCGGGCGGATCTGGGGGTGATGATCAGCGCCTCGCACAATCCGCATCAGGATAACGGGATCAAGTTCTTTGGCCCCGACGGGTTCAAGCTTTCGGATGAGGCCGAGGCCGAGATCGAGGCGATGCTGGCGGGCGAGATCGCGCTGGCCGCGCCCGAGACGATCGGGCGGGCGAAGCGGATCGAGGATGGGCGGGGGCGCTATCAGGAATTCGTCAAGACGACGCTGCCCGCGGGGGTGCGGCTGGACGGGTTGAAGGTGGTGATCGACTGCGCCAACGGCGCGGCCTATCGCGCGGCGCCCGAGGTGCTGTGGGAATTGGGGGCCGAGGTGATTGCCGTAGGTGTGGCCCCCAACGGCAAGAACATAAACGAGAATTGCGGATCGACCCATGTGCAGACCGCGGCCGAGGCGGTGGTCGCCCATGGCGCGGATGTGGGGATATCGCTGGATGGCGATGCGGATCGGGTGATGATCCTGGATGCCAGGGGCCGCGTCGCGGATGGCGATCAGATCATGGCGCTGATGGCCACGCGCTGGGCCGAGGATGGGCGGTTGCGGGGGGGGGCGCTGGTGGCGACTGTGATGTCGAACCTGGGGCTGGAGCGGCACCTGGAGGGGCGGGGGCTGCGGCTGGAGCGGACGGCGGTGGGGGATCGCTATGTCGTCGAGCGGATGCGCGAGGGGGGGTTCAACCTGGGTGGCGAACAGTCGGGCCATATCGTGATGACCGACTATGCCACCACCGGCGACGGGCTGGTGGCGGGGCTGCAATTCCTGGCCGAGATGGCGCGGACGGGAGAGGCGGCCGAGGTGCTGGCGCGGCAATTTGTCGAGGTTCCCCAGATGCTTAGGAACGTGCGTTACAGTGCCGGAAAGGCCCCGCTGGAGGCCGCCGCCGTGCAATCCGTGATCGCCGAACAGGAGCGGCGGGTGCAGGGCAAGGGGCGCATCCTGATCCGCAAATCGGGGACGGAGCCGCTGGTGCGGGTGATGGCGGAATGCGAGGATGCGGCGCTGCTGGAAGAGGTGGTGGGCACGATCGTGGCCGCCGTGGAACGCGCGGCGGGCTGAGTTCGGGCGTGCCGCGCCCGGTGCAGACGTGCAGTGCAGACAGGCGTGCATACGCAGCGCACGCTGCCGCTGGGTTTGGTTAACGCCTTTCCCGCGGTGGCGGGGGGGTCTTTGGGGCGGATGGCGGGGTGAACCCCGCCCTACTCCTTGGGCGTTTCTTCCTCGACCTCGTCCGCGATGGGGGCGGGGGTGCGGGGGCGGTTCCATGCGGGCTTGCGCCGCGAGGCGGGCGAGGCCTTCTGCGCCAGGAATTCGGCAAGGTTGAAGGGGGGCTTGGGGGTGGAGATACCCATGGGTCGTCCTTTCGGGGTCAGACCGGACGACGACGGGGGGCATAGGCAGGGCCGGCCACCGAGGTTCGGGGTTGCGCCCCGAGGGAGACGGGGGCGTGGGGAGGGTATGCGCTTTTTCGGGGGGGAAAGATAGGGGTGGGACGGGCGAACCCGTCCCACAAGCTTAAGTCACCGCTTTATCTTCTCGACGACGTGCGTCGATTTCTTCGTCGCGGCAACCTTGACGGTCGTAAAGCGCCCAGTCTTGGCGTTACGCCCAATCGTCAGTGTCTTCTTGCCCATGGTCATCTCCATTTGGCTTGTTGCGAATTCTGCGGGCGCACTTGAGCGCCCGCAGGTGTGTTGTGGTGCTTCACTCGGCTACGAGAATTGGCCACGCCTTGATGCCGTAAAGCTTGGCATACAGACGCTGGCCCGTAGTCGGGCATGTCCGCCAGGGGCGGAACACCAAACGGAAACCAGGCGGAACATCGTTGCGATCTGCCATGGCGTTAGTCCTTCGGCGGGGCGTATCTTGCCAAATCAGAGCGAACGCTTTACTCTTTGTTTCGCGAGAACTTAGAGTGTCGCGTCTGATTGGCTCTGCACCGTCAAGCCCCTCATGCACGGTACCGAAAACTTTGCGAAGTCCAAGTAGCCTTGGGCTTCGCTCTAAAGGCCTCCCCGCTTTTTGATGTCGGACAGGCGGTTACTCGCGGCTTCCCAAGACACGCCGAACCTTCTAACCACGTCGCTCGCCTCGTCAGTTTGTGAGAGGTGGGCCTTGGGCATTAGCAAGGTTGCGGCAAATCTGTTAGCCTGCGGCTCGGCAAGCATGTAGGAGGGTGTACCGTCTCGCTTGGAAGCTCGCGCCAAGGGAGCGTTTCGATGCAGAATGAGGTGGCCTAACTCATGTGCGAAGGTAAACCTTGCTCGCCCGTCTCCTTCACACGCTCGCTCGTAGACGTCCTCTCTAAACCGAATGAATGAACCCTGAGGGCAGGTAAGTCCTTCCAAGTGGCCCATTTCTGATTTCGAGAATACCTGAAACTCTGACAACTCCATCGCATTGCAAATGACCGTCTCTACAACGCGGACGATATCTATTCTTGGCTGGTTTGTGAGTTTCAAGACCTCTCGGACAGCATCAGCCTGCTTGTCGATCTGCGCCCATGTGCGGGGCGGCACCAAGTAATCGTCCGGCTCAATCATGTCTTGTCCCCCTTTGCCTGAAGGATGGTGAGGATCTTCTGGAGTTCTTCGGACGAAAGGTCGTTCATCCGCCTTGCCATTAGGCCAAAGGTGTCCCGCTGGAGGTCGTCGTTCGCCTCAAGCGTAAAGGCCTTACGTGACCTATCAGCCGCTCTGCGCAGTTGGTCTGCGGCATCATTGGCAAGCCGATACACTTGCACGACCGCTTCCTCAAATCCGGTCGGCGGGCTTTTCTTCCCTGTTTCGACCGCTGAAATGAAGGCCGAGGACAAGCCAAGTCGTTCCGCCATGTCCAGCATACGTTCGTCCCGCTCAACCCTTAACCGCCTAAGTTCCTTTCCGATTTCCGTGGTTGCCATTGGTGTCGCTCCCCTTCTTTCCCACAAGATATAGCGAAACGGGCCGATCTGTCAACCCGCATGGTTAATTCTGTCAGCCTGATTGGTGAACGCGCGAGCCAGAGAAAAGGGCGGCCCTCCCGGACCGCCCCCCCTTACTCAACACTGACGGATGATCAGTTCCGCGCGCGGTCGACCATCTTGCCCTTGGAGATCCAGGGCATCATGGCGCGCAGTTTCTCGCCGACCTGTTCGATCTGGTGCTCGTCGTTGATGCGGCGGGTGGCCTTGAAGAAGGGCTGGCCGACGGCGTTTTCCTGCATGAAGTCGCGCACGAACTTGCCGGTCTGGATGTCGGTCAGCACGGCCTTCATGCGGGCCTTCGTCTCTGCATACGGCAGGATGCGCGGACCCGAGACGTATTCGCCGTATTCGGCGGTGTTCGAGATCGAGTAGTTCATGTTCGCGATGCCGCCTTCGTAGATCAGGTCGACGATCAGCTTCACCTCGTGCAGGCATTCGAAATAGGCCATTTCCGGCTCGTATCCCGCTTCGACCAGGGTTTCGAAGCCCATGCGGATGAGTTCGACGAGGCCACCGCAAAGCACGGCCTGTTCGCCGAAGAGATCGGTTTCGCATTCCTGGCGGAAGTTCGTCTCGATGATACCCGAGCGGCCGCCGCCGATGGCGGAGCAGTAGGAGAGGCCGATTTCCATGGCCTTGCCCGTCGCGTCCTGGTGGACGGCGACGAGGCAGGGGACGCCGCCGCCCTTGGTGTATTCGCCGCGGACGGTGTGGCCGGGGCCCTTGGGGGCCATCATGATGACGTCGACGCCCTTTTTCGGCTCGATCAGGCCGAAGTGGACGTTCAGGCCGTGGGCGAAGGCGATGGCGGCGCCTTCGCGGAGGTTGTCGTGGACGTATTTGCGGTAGGTTTCGGCCTGGAGTTCATCGGGCATGGTGAACATGATGAGGTCGGCCCAGGCGGCGGCTTCGGCGATGCCCATCACTTTGAGGCCCTCGGCCTCGGCCTTCTTGGCGGAGGGGGAGCCTTCGCGCAGGGCGACGACGAGGTTCTTGGCGCCCGAGTCGCGCAGGTTGAGGGCGTGGGCATGGCCCTGGGAGCCGTAGCCGAGGATGGCGACCTTCTTGTCCTTGATCAGGTTGATGTCGCAGTCACGATCATAATAGACGCGCATGGCGGTCCTCCTTTGGGTTGATGGGCGGAGGATAGGGGTTTTCCGGCGGTGCGCGGTGCATTGTTTGACATTTTTCGCGGAATGATGGAGTTTGCATTCCAGAAATGGCGGTTTGGTGGATGGATCATGCAGCTGGATGAGACGGACCGCCGGATCCTGCGGCAGTATCTGGCGGAACCGGGGCTGGAGCGGGCGGTGCTGGCCGAGCGGGCGGGGGTGACGGGGGCGACGCTGTGGCGGCGGCTGGAGCGGCTGCGGGCGGGCGGGGTGATCCGGGCGGAGGTGGCGGCGATCGACTGGCGGGCGCTGGGCTATGGGGTGGAGGTGTCGTTGCGGTTCACGCTGGACAAGACCGATCCGCGGGCCTTCGACGAATTCATCGCCGCGGCGCGCGAGGTGCCCGAGGTGGTGGCGATCGAGACGTTTCTGGGGCGGGTGGATGTGCGGCTGAACGTGATCGCGCGGGACATGGCGCAGTATCAGGAGATCTATCGTAGGCGGATCCTGACGCTGCCGCATATCGCGGAGCTGGAGGCCTTGATGCTGATCGCGACGATCAAGGATGCGGGGGGGCTGCCGCTGTGATCGACCTGGACGATCTGGATCGCGGGGTGCTGCGGCTTTTGGCGCGGGACGGGACGCTGGGGGCGGGTGAGATCGGGCGGCGGCTGGGGATGAGCCAGCCTGCCGCCTGGCGGCGGGTGCGGCGGCTGGAGGAGGCGGGCGTCATCGCGGGGCGGCGGGTGGAGGTGGACCGCGCGGCGCTGGGCTTTGGCGTGACGGTGTTTCTGGGGGTGAAGCTGGCGACGCGGGGGCGGGTGAGCCTTGAGGATTTCGAGCGGGCTGTGGTGGCGATCCCGGAGGTGCAGGTGGTGCAGCATGTGCTGGGGCTGTTCGATTACCGCCTGCGGGTGGTGGCGCGGGATATCGTGGATTTCGAGCGGGTCCTCAGGCGGCGGATCATGACGCTGCCGGGGGTGGGGAATGTGGAGGCCAATGTGCTTTTGACCGAAGAGTTGCGGCCCGGGCCTTTGGGATAGCCCGTCTGGGGGGCATCCCGTCGATTTCGGCCAGGTGAGCCGCGGCGACCATTCCGGGAATGAGTGAAATGGCCGGGCGGGCATGTCGGAATCGGGCTGGCTTTGGGGGGCGGCTGCGCCATATTTGGCATGAGTGACAGGGAGAGAGCCTCATGACCCAATTGCCGCATGCACATGTCGACCCGGAGGGATTGCAGGAATTCTCGGTCGTCTTCACGGACCGCAGCCTGAACCACATGTCGGCGCGGTTTCAGGGGGTGATGCGGGATGTGTCGGGGCTGTTGAAAGAGGTCTATCGCGGGTCTGCCGTGGCGCTGGTGCCGGGGGGCGGGACCTATGCGATGGAGGCCGTGGCGCGCCAGTTCGGCAAGGGGTCGGTGCTGGTGGTGCGGAACGGGTGGTTTTCCTTCCGCTGGACGCAGATCTTCGATGCGGGCGGATTTGCCTCCAACACCACCGTGGTGATGGCGCGGCAGACGGGGAACGATCCGCGGGCGCCCTATGCGCCGCCACCGGTCGAGGAAGTGGTGGCGAAGATCCGGGAGGTTCGCCCCGAGGCCGTGTTCGCGCCCCATGTGGAGACGAGCGCGGGTATCATCCTGCCGGATGACTATATCGCCAGGGTGGCGGCGGCGGCGCATGAGGTGGGGGCGGTGATGGTGCTGGATTGCATCGCCTCAGGCTGCATCTGGGTGGATATGGAAGCGACGGGGGTGGATGTGCTGATTTCCGCCCCGCAGAAGGGGTGGTCGGCCTCGCCCTCGGCCGGGGTCGTCGTGCTGTCCCCGCGCGGGGAGGAACGGTTGGCGGCGACCGAAAGCAATTCCTTTGCGCTGGACCTGAAGAAGTGGCGGGCGATCATGGCGGCCTATGAGGGCGGCGGGCATGCCTATCATGCCACCATGCCGACCGACGCGATCCTGGGCTTCCGCGATGCGATGCTGGAGACGAAGGCGATGGGGTTCGCCGAGGCAAAGGCGGCGCAATGGGAATTGGGGGGTGCGGTGCGGGCGCTGCTGGCGCGGAAGGGTGTGCCTTCGGTCGCAGCCGAAGGCTATCAGGCGCCGGGCGTGGTGGTCAGTTATACCGATCAGCCCGAAGTGCAGAACGGATCGAAGTTCCGTTCCGAAGGCCTGCAGATCGCCGCGGGCGTTCCCCTGCAGGTGGGCGAAGGGGCGGAGTTCCGCACCTTCCGTCTGGGCCTTTTCGGGCTGGACAAGCTGAAGGACGTGCCAGGCACCGTGGCGCGGCTGGAGCGCGCCGTCGAAGCGGTGCTGTAACGCCCGGAAAATCTTTCAGGAAAGATTTTCCGGGGGCCGGACCCGAAACTTTTCCATGAAAAGTTTCGGGAGAGGAGACCCGAGAATTTTCTGGAAAATTCTCGGGTTCCTAGCGGACGCCGAGGCCCGCGCGCATGAGCGTCTTGCGCACCGGGGCGACCGAATAGAAGGCGTTCAGGGCGGTGGCGCGCAAGTCACGTAGTCCTTGCGCGCCCATCATCGAGGCGCGGTTGAGCGCGTCGATGCCGGTGACGCGGGCCTGCACCTCCCAGTGGCGCTTGCGGTGATAGGCATCCAGCATGGTGGCACCGCCGAGGCCCGTTCGATCGGCGGTGGCGAGGTCGAGCAGCACGCGCAGATCGGCGAGTGACATGTTCAGCCCCTGCGCGCCGATGGGCGGGACGACATGGGCGGCTTCGGCCATCAGGGCGCATCTTTCGCCGGCCATGCGGTCGGCGATCTGGCTGATGATCGGCCAGACGGAGCGGCGGCTGATCAAGGTCAGCGGGCCGAGGATGTGGCAGGAGCGCAGGTTCATCTCGGCCTCGAAGGCGTCGACGGGCAGCGCGGCGAGGCGCTGCACATTGGGGCCGGTTTCCATCCAGACGATGGCGGATGAGGGCAGCCCGTCTCGATCGGGCAGGGGCACCAGGGTGAAGGGGCCGCCGGAGCGGTGGATCTCGGTCGAGATGTCGCGATGCGGGATGGGATGGGTCACGGCAAAGGCCAGGGCCTTCTGGCCATAGCGCAGGGTCCGGGTGGGGATGGCCAGCGCCTCGCGGATGGTGGAGGCGCGGCCATCGGCGGCGATGACAAGGCGCGCGGCGATGCGGGTGCCGTCCGACAGGGTGACTAGCGCCTCGCTGTCGCGGGTCAGGAGCGCGGTGGTGGCGAGGCCCGGGCGGAAGGAGACATTTGGCAGGTCCGACAGTCGGGCGACCATTTCGCGCCGGAGAAGCCAGTTGGGCAGGTTCCAGCCGAAGGGCTGGTCCGAGATGTCGGCGGCATCGAAATCCTTGACGATGCGGGGTTCGGGCAGGTCGCCGCCGGCGTCGATGATGCGCATGATCTGCAGCGGCGCGGCATGGGGGGAGAGCCTGTCCCAGAGGCCCGCCGCCTGCAGGACGGGAAGCGAAGGTTGCAGGAAGGCGGTAGTGCGCAGGTCGGCGCCGTTATCCTCCATCCTTGTGACAGGGGGCTGGGGATCGACGCAGATGACGTTGAAGCCCGCCGCCCCGAAGGCCGCCGCGGCGGCCAGCCCGGCGACACCGCCGCCCGAGATGAGGATTTCCGTGCTTTCGCGTGTCATGGCCGCCTCCGTTTCGCGAAGAGATACGCCTGTTGGCGGCGAAGGCGAAGCGACAAAGTGCCCCGGCGGGTTGGCGCGCGCGGGGGGGTGCGGGGGGGCGTGTGGCCCCCCCGCCGGGTCAGGGCAGGGTGATCCAGATCAGCAGGGTGAACATAACGGGCACGAAGGCCACGGCGGGAAGGACAAGGGCCACGAAGCCCCAGGTCTGCACCGCCAGGACGATCAGCGTCAGAAGGATCGTCAGCACGTAATAGATCGTCGAGATGTCGCGCGCGATGTCGCGCGCCACATGGCCGAGGATCGGTGTCGCATGCAGGATGCGGCCGGCGAGGCTGGGCTGGATGGCGATGGCGGTGGCGGGGGTGTGAAGCGACATCTGGGACTCCGGTTTACTGCCCCTTTATGTGGGGCGAAGCCGGGTGGGATCAACGGGCTTTGCTGCGGCGCAGCGTCGCGCGTCGGGCCGCGCGCCCCTTCAGCGCCCCGTCAGGCGGGAGAGGAAGTAAGACAGGTCGGCGGCATGGTGGTGGATATGCGGCGCGGGTTCCGGGTCAGGGGCGATATGGACGGTGCGCATGCCCATGGCATGGGGCGCGGCGAGGTTGCGGGCGTCATCCTCGAACATGGCGGCGGTGGCGGGGTCGAGCCCGTCCTGCGCGAAGACCTGTTCAAAGGCGGCGCGTTCGGGTTTCGGGCGGTAGCCCGCATGTTCCACGCCATAGACCGCGTCGAAAAGCCCGGTCAGGCCGCGGGCGGCCAGAACGCGATGGGCATAGGGGGTATCGGCATTGGTATAGACGATGCGGCGCCCCGGAAGGGCCGCGATGCGCTGCGCGAGCAGCGGATCCGGGGACAGGACCGAGAAGTCGATGTCATGGACATCCGCGAGATAGGCTTCGGGGTCGATCCGATGTTCTGCCATGAGCCCGGCGAGGGTGGTGCCGTAAAGCTTCCAGTAGCTGGCGCGCAGGTGATCGGCATGGGCGCGATCCACGCCGAGCGCGGTCATCACCCAGTTCGTCATGCGGATTTCGATCTGGTCGAAGAGGCGCATGTGCGGCGGGTAAAGCGTGTTGTCGAGGTCGAAGACCCAGCTGCGGATATGGGAGAAATGTTCGGCGGGCATGGGGACAGGGTAAGGCCAGTCTGGCGCCGCCGCAATGGGGCGCTGCTTTGGGGGCCGCTGCTTTGGGGGCGCGGCATCGGGGGCGTTGCATGGGGGCGAGGGGGTGGCTAGTGTCGGCCACGGTATGCGGATGCATCCAGTCGTGGCCTGTGGAGGGGATGTGCAGAAGGACGCCTATACGCTGATTCTGGAGGCGATCGACGCGGGGCTTTACAAGCCCGGCGACCGGCTGGTGGAATCGGAACTGGCCGAGCGGCTGGGCGTGTCGCGCACGCCGGTGCGCGAGGCGCTGCAGCGGCTGGAGACGCAGGCGATGCTGACCCGCGACGGGCGCAGCCTGATCGTGGCCTCGCTGGATCACAACCAGCTGGCCGAGCTTTACGCGGTGCGGACGGAGCTTGAGGGGCTGGCGGCGCGGCTGGCGGCGCGGCATGCCACGGATGAGGAGATCCGCGTGCTGCGCGGCATGGTCGAGGATGACCGGGCGCTCTTGGGCGCGGATCCAAAGCTGCTCAGCCGGGCGAACAAGCGGTTCCACAAGCAGATCCATCTGGCCAGCCACAACCGTTTCCTTGTGCAGCAACTGGATCTTGTGCATCGGTCGATGGCCTTGATGGCCAATACCTCTTTCGCGGCCGAGGGGCGCGATGAGGTGGCGCTGGCCGAGCATGACCAGATCGTGCGCGCGATCGAGGCGCGGGATGGCGAGGCGGCCTATCAGGCGCTGCGCCAGCATATCAGCAAGGCCTTTGAAACACGCCTGCGGGTGGATGCGGGCGAGATCCGGACGCGCTGAGCGCGGCTGCCCGGGCCATTGTCAGGGCGGGGGATCGGCTGCCGTGTCGAACTGGCCATGCTTGGTCTTGTCCCAGTGGAAGGGGCGCGAGATCGCCTCGACCAGGGCCTTGGCGGCGGCGAAGCTGGCCAGCAGCGCATAGGGCTTGAGCATCGGCAGCCAGAGAAGCGACAGCCGGTTCGGGCTGCGCCGCATGGCGAGGGCCACGAGGGCGAAATCTGCCAGTTGTGCCAGAAGCAGCGCCAGCGCCAGCAGGCGGAGCGCTTCGGGTGAGAGCAGGCCGCCCAGCGGATGCGCCATGCCGAGCGGCACCAGCCAGAGCGACCAGAGCGCGGGATTGGCCACGCCCTGCAGAAGCGAGCCGAGGATCAGCGCCTGCATCCCCAGAAAGCCCGCCGCGCCCAGATCGCGCCAGAGTTGCCGGGGCGCGCGCATGTGGACGATCCAGGTCATCAGATAGCCCTTGGTCCAGCGCGACCTTTGCCGGATCCAGGGGATGGCATGGCAGTTCGCCTCTTCCATCGTGGTGGAGGGGAGGATGTCGGTATACCAGCCGTTGCGCGCCAGCCGCAGGCCGAGATCGCAATCCTCGGTCACGTTATGGGCATCCCAGCCGCCGACCTGCAGCAGCGCGTCACGGCGCAGGAAAAGGGTCGTGCCGCCCAGCGGGATGGGCAGGCCCAGCCGGGCGAGGCCGGGCAGGACAAGCCGGAACCAGGCGGCATATTCGAAGGTGAAGCAGCGCGCGATCCAGTTTGTGGCGGGGTTGTAGAAATCCAGCATGCCCTGAAGGCAGGCCAGACGGGGCGGGGCCGCGGCGAAATGGGCGGCGACCTTGCGCAATTGATCGGGGGCGGGGGCGTCCTCGGCATCGTAGATGCCGATGAGGCCGCCGCGCGCCAGATCCAGCCCGTAGTTCAGCGCGCGCGGCTTGGTGCGGATCGTGCCGTCGGGCACGGTGACGACGCGCATCCAGTCGGGCAGGGCGATCCTGGCAAGGGCGCGGCGCGTGGGGTGATCGCAGGCTTCCAGCAGAAGGATCACATCCAGCCGGTCGCGCGGGTAATCCAGCGCCGAAAGGCGGCGGATCAGGCGGGGGGCGATGTCGTCTTCGCCATAGAGCGCGATCAGGACCGAGATGGTCGGAAGGGCGTCGTCGGGCAGGGGGCGCGCCTCGGGGATGGGGTGGCGGCTGGCCCAGGCGGCGGCGAGTTTCAGCGCGAAGAGCGCCGCGAAGGAGGCCAGCGCGCCGAGGATGAGCAGGGTGAAGACCAGATCGGGGCGCAGCATGGCCGCGCCTGTGGCGCCAGCCCCAAGGGCAAGGGTCCAGAGCGCGAGGCCGATGCGATCAAGGCTGCGGCAGCTTTGGATCGCGGGGGGGCGCTGTTCGGCGGCCTGCACGAGGGCAGGGCCGTGTTGGGCGAGAAGGGCCGCCTCGATCCGGGGGCGCGGGCAGGGCAGGGGGCGGATCCGGGGGCCGAAGAGGGCGGTCAGATGGGCGCGGTTGCGGTCGAAGGCATCGGGTGTGGCGGTGAGGAGGATCACCTCATCCCCCAGGCGGCGGCAGGGGATGAGGCCCTGGCGCAGGGCGAAGGCGGGGCCGAGGCGATCGAGCATGGCGCGATCGGGGATTTCGATCAGCGGATCGACCGAAAGGGGCAGATGCGGGCGCAGCGGCAGGACGCGGGCGAGCGGGCGCGCAGAGCGGGTATCGGCGGGGGCCGGTTCGGGAAGGGTGAGGGGCTGGTCGGTGGCGGCGAGGCGCGGCAGGAAGATCGCCGCCGCTTCGGCAAGGCCGGGGGCCGGGTTGGCGGTGCGGGGGGCAAGATCGGCTTCGGGCAGGGCCGGTTGCGGAAGGGTCGGTTGTGCTGGGGCCGGTTGCGCAAGGCCCGCCGGGCGGCGGGCGGTGGCAAAGGGTGCAAGCCCGGGATGGGCGATACCGTTCTGGTAGAGCGGGGCAGGCATGGGGTCATCCTGGTGATTGCAGGATGACCTTGCCCGACGGTCGGTTAATACGGAGTTAAGGCCCCCGGCCCCTGTCAGGCCGCGCGGCGGGCGCGCATCGCCTCGGCGAAGCGGTCGAAGAGGTAGTAGCTGTCCTGCGGACCGGGGCTGGCCTCGGGGTGATACTGGACCGAGAAGATCGGTTTCCCATCCACCGCGATGCCGCAGTTCGACCCGTCAAACAGCGAGACGTGGGTTTCGCTTACGCCTTTGGGCAGGGTCTGGCTGTCCACGGTGAAGCCGTGGTTCATCGAGGTGATCTCCACCTTGCCGGTGGTCAGGTCCTTGACCGGATGGTTCGCGCCGTGATGGCCGTGGTTCATCTTGACGGTCTTGGCACCCAGCGCCAGCGCCAGCATCTGGTGGCCAAGGCAGATGCCGAAGAGCGGCAGGTCGCGCGCCAGAACGCCCTGGATCATGGGGACGGCATAGCTGCCGGTCGCCGCCGGATCGCCCGGGCCGTTCGACAGGAACACGCCTTCGGGGTTGAGGGCCAGCACATCCTCGGCCGTGGCGGTGGCGGGCAGCACGGTGACGTCGCAACCTGCCGAGGCGAGGCAGCGCAGGATGTTGCGCTTTGCGCCATAGTCGATGGCCACGACGCGCGGGCCTTCGCCCTTGCGTTCGGTATAGCCTTCGGGCCAGGCCCAGCGCATTTCGTTCCAGCGGTAGGACTGGGCGCAGGAGACATCCTTGGCGAGGTCGAGCCCGACAAGGCCCTTCCATCCGCGCGCCTTGGCGACCAGCGCGGCGATGTCGAAATTGCCGTCCGGATCATGGGCCAGCGCCACATGGGGCGCGCCCTGCTGGCGGATCGCGCGGGTCAGGCGGCGGGTGTCGATGCCGCCGATGCCGATGCGGCCCTTGGCCGTGAGCCATTGGGTGAGTTCGCCCGTGGCGCGCCAGTTCGAGGGTTCGGTCGGATCCCATTTCACCACCATGCCGGCGGCGACGGGGGTGCCGGTTTCATCGTCCTCCGCGGTCACGCCGGTATTGCCGATATGGGGGAAGGTGAAGGTCACGACCTGGCCCGCATAGGACGGGTCGGTCATGATTTCCTGATAGCCGGTCATCGCTGTGTTGAACACGAGTTCCGCCACCGTTTCGCCGGTGGCGCCAAAGCCTTTGCCGTAGAAGACCGTGCCATCGGAGAGGGCGAGGCATGCGGTCGGTTTCGCGGAAGCGGGCATGGGGCGACTCTCCTATCGGCAAATTGCGCGGACACTAGTTGTGAAGGGGGGCGGGGTCAAGGCTCTGGCGCAAAAGGAATATGCTGTAATTTCAATGTCTTGATCTTTCAGTGCCCTGTTGTGGCGGGGGCCCGGAACGGCTATGTTGGCAACTTGTGCCAACCTTTGGGGAAAGGTGACCAATGTCATTGCGGGAACGCCTGCAGATCGCGCTGAAAGAGGCGATGAAGGCCAAGGAGGCCGAGCGGCTGTCGACGCTGCGGCTGATCAATGCCGCGATCAAGGATCGCGAGATCGCCGGGCGTGGCGAGGCGGGCGATCAGGAGGTCGGGGATCCCGAGATCCTGGCCATCATGGGCAAGATGGTGAAGCAGCGCCAGGAAAGCGCGCGCGCCTATGAAGAGGGCGGGCGGCTGGAACTGGCGGAAAAGGAATTGAACGAGATCCGGGTGATCGAGGAATTCCTGCCGCGCCAGCTGTCGGAGGCCGAGGTGGAGGCGGCGGTGAAGGCCGCCATCGCCGAAGTCGGGGCCAGCAGCATCCGCGACATGGGGCGGGTGATGGCGGTGCTGAAGGGGCGCCATACCGGGCAGATGGATTTCGGCGCGGTGGGGCCGCGCGTGAAGGACATGCTGGCCTGAGGCCGCCGCCTGCCCGGCGCGGGTCAGGGCGCGGGGGCGGTGACGGCCTTCAGGAAGGCAAGCAGCCGGTCGCGGGCCAGATCGGCCGCCGCATCGGTGCCGAACTGGTATTCATGGCCGAGGAGCGGGGTCTGGTCGGGCGGGAAGAACAGCGCCTCGACCCGCAGCCCCCGCGCCCTTGCCTGATCGACCAGCGCGCGCGATTGCGGCAAGAGCGGATCGGCATTGCCCGCGCTGACAAAGAGCGGTGGCAGGGTTTCGGGCAGATGCGCCAGCAGCGAGAAGAGCGGCGCATCGGGGGCCTCGGCCGGGTCGCGATGGCCGAGATAGGCCCAGGCGGCGGTCTGCATCCAGGGCGAACCCGTCTCGAGCCCGGCCAGATCGAAGATGCCGCAGAACAGCACCAGGCCGCGCGGGCCGGTGATCCTGTCGGAGGGGCGCAGGCGCAGGGCGCGGGCATAGGCCGGATCGGCCAGCGCGATGGCTGCCTGCAGGGCGATATGGCTGCCCGCGCTGTCGCCGGCCAACACAAGACGCGCGGGATCGAGCGCATAGCTGCCTGCGGCGCCCTCGATCCAGATCAGGACCTTCAGCATGTCCTCGGCGGGAGCGGGGTGGCGGCGGGCAGGGGCGCGGGCATAGTCGGGGGCGATGGTGGCATAGCCCTGGGCGGCGATCAGACGAAGATGGTTGCCGACATCCTCTTTCTGTCCCGCCACGAAGGCCCCGCCATGCACCCAAAGGAGGACGGGCCAGCCGCCGGGCGGGGCGGGGCCGGGCGGCAGCACGAGATCGAGCCTTTCGCGCGGGGCGGGGCCATAGGGAAGATCGGGATGTTCGGTCAATCCGGCGGGAAGGCGGGGTTCCAGCGCCGCCATGGCGCGGCCTGCCTCCCGGTCGAAGACATGGCGCAGCACCAGCACGCGGGGCCATGGCGACACCTGCGTGGCGATCAGGATTGCGGCGGCAACAAGGGCAATCGCACCGATCACAGGTAGAAAGAGGCCGCGCATGGCTGCGCTCCTTCCTGCTCCATCCCTGCGGGCATTACACCACGTTCCGCCCTTTCGGGCGAGGGTTTTCGCGTGCCGCGCCGTCCGGGCGGCCTGCGGGCCTAGCGAAGGCGGTTGAGCCGCTCCTGCAGATCGTCGCGCAGGGCAAGGCGTTCCTCTTCCGAAAGGAAGGCGCCAAGCTCCACCTCGCGCCCGCTGCCGCGCAGGGTGAGGTAGTTGGGAACCGGGCCGCCGGTGGGATGGAGCTGCACCGAAACCCAATGCGGATTGGCCTGCCAATCCTGCCTGCGGCCGCGCGGGCCATGCCGGGTGAGGGTGAGGCTGTCACGGCTGAGGGTCAGATCCTCGACGATCTCGCCGTCGCGGTAGGAGCGCGAGAGCGCGGCCCACATGCCCCAGATGGCCAGCGCAAAGAAGGGCAGGATGCCCCAGAGGACAGGTGAGCCGAGGACCGACAGCATCGGGACAAGGACCAGCGCGCAGGTGCCGCCGATGAAAAGGACAAAGCCCCGGCGCGGCAGGGATCGGTAGGGCCAGAGATGCAGGCGGGCCTCAGGCGCGGGGGGGGCAGCGGGGGTGGGGGACAACCATTCGTAAGGCATGGGGCGTGGGTCGCGAAAACCTGAATCAGGGAGGTGCATTTGCGGCTGCGCGAAAGGGTAACGCCGGTCCGGGCAGAGGCAAGGCCTTGGCGGCCTTCCCCGGGGCGGCGCGCCGCCGCAGGTCACCCTTTGCCCGGCGCCCCGGCTGCCGAAAGCGGGGGTCGCGGGCTTCATCTTGGCCCAAATACCCATGCACGGGTCGGGCCGGGGGCGCTGCAGCGGGGTCTTCGCGCCGCGGGAGGGTCCGGGAGGGTCGGGGACCCTCCCGGGGGTGGGGCCGGGCGCGCGGAGGGCTGCGGGGCGTCAGCAGGTGCCGCTGAACAGCCAGTAGCCGCTCAGGATGCGCAGGTCGAACTGGCGCGGCAGCGCGCCGCCGCAGATCTGCGCGCCGATCTGCTGGCGCAGTTGGTCCTCGGTCCAGTTGGAACCGGCATGGCCGCTGAAGCGGCCGCCGCCGTCATTGTCGATGTCGAGCTTGTTCGGGTTGGCGGCGGCAGCGCCTGCGATGAGGGCGAGGGCACAGGCAAGGCTGGCGGAGCGGGTGGCGGTCTTCATGGGTGACTGTTCCCCTTTCACTGGCATGACAGGGAGGCCAGCCTATCGGCTGGCTGGCGATGCGTAAACCGGGGGGGCGGTATGGCAAAAGGCCCCGGAAATTCCGGGGCCTTCGTTTCGTTCGATCCGCCGTCTCAGTGGGCGTGACCCTTGTCCCAGTCGGACTGCTTCGGCAATTGCTCGAAGGTGTGTTCCGGCGGGGGCGAAGTCAGCGTCCATTCCAGCGTGTCGGCATATTCGTTCCAGTAGTTGTTCTCGGTCACCTTCTTGCCGAAGAAGAGGGTGTAGAACACCACGCCGATGAAGAACACGAAGGACGAGAAGGCGATCATCGCACCGACCGAGGACCACCAGTTCCAGTAGGCAAAGGCCTCCGGATAGTCGATGTAGCGGCGCGGCATGCCCTGACGGCCCAGGAAGTGCTGGGGGAAGAAGGTCAGGTTGGAGCCGATGAACATCGCCCAGAAGTGCAGCTTGCCGGCCCATTCCGGGTATTGGCGGCCCGACATCTTGCCCATCCAGTAGTAGATGCCCGCGAAGATGCCGAAGACGGCGCCGAGCGACATCACATAGTGGAAGTGGGCCACGACGTAGTAGGTGTCGTGATAGGCGCGGTCCACACCGGCCTGGCTCAGCACGATGCCCGTGACGCCGCCGACGGTGAAGAGGAAGAGGAAGCCGAAGGCCCAGAGCATCGGCGTCTTCATCTCGATCGAGCCGCCCCACATGGTGGCGATCCAGGAGAAGATCTTGATGCCGGTCGGCACCGCGATGACCATGGTCGCCAGCATGAAGTAGCTCTGCTGGGTCAGCGACATGCCGACGGTGTACATGTGGTGCGCCCAGACGACGAAGCCCAGCACCCCGATCGCCACCATCGCATAGACCATCGGCAGGTAACCGAAGATGGGCTTGCGGGAGAAGGTCGCGATGACCTGGGAGATGATCCCGAAGGCCGGCAGGATGATGATGTAGACTTCCGGGTGGCCGAAGAACCACAGGATGTGCTGGTAGAGGATCGGGTCACCGCCGCCCGAGGGCGTGAAGAAGGTGGTGCCGAAGTTGCGGTCCGTCAGCAGCATGGTGATGGCACCGGCCAGCACCGGCAGGGCCAGCAGCACGAGCCATGCGGTCACGAAGATCGACCAGGCGAAGAGCGGGACCTTGTGCATGGTCATGCCCGGGGCGCGCATGTTCAGGAAGGTGGTGATCATGTTGATCGCGCCGAGGATCGAGGAGGCACCCGACAGGTGGACGGCGAAGATCGCGAGGTCCATCGCATAGCCGCCTTCGGCGGTGGTCGAGAGCGGCGGGTAGAGAACCCAGCCCACGCCCGCGCCCGAGCCCAGTTCGCCGCCGCCGCCGGGGGCGAAGAGCGAGGCCACGGCCAGCGAGGTGCCCGCGACATAGAGCCAGTAGGACAGGTTGTTCATCCGCGGGAAGGCCATGTCCGGCGCGCCGATCTGCAGCGGCATGAAATAGTTGCCAAAGCCGCCGAAGAGCGCCGGGATCACCACGAAGAACATCATCAGGATGCCGTGGGCGGTGATGGTGACGTTCCAGATATGGCCGTTGGGCGTGCAGGTCGCCGCCGCATCGGCGACAAGGCGCAGGCCTTCCTGGCACATGTACTGGACGCCGGGATTCATCAGCTCCATCCGCATGTAGACGGTGAAGATGACCGAGATCAGGCCGACAATGCCGCCCGTGAAGAGGTAGAGTATCCCGATGTCCTTGTGGTTCGTGGACATGAACCAGCGGGTGAAGAAGCCCCGCTCGTCGTGGTCATGCCCATGAATGGCTGCGTCGGCCATTGGCGTCTCCCGAAAGCTAGTGAAGAGTCCGGCATGCGTTGGCCGGATCTTTGTTCCCTTATGGCGTCGTGTTTAGTCCCGCCCGCGCGCGGCGGCAATGACCGACTTTGACGCAGATCAAGAAAAACGCATATGTCGCATGATTTTCGCGGTGACGGATCGTCGCGCCGCAGGGGCGGGGCGCGGGATGGCAGAGGGGGCGCGCGCCGGTGGCGCGCGCCCCCCTCCTTGCCCTTGCGTCCGGTGGGTTTCCCCCGGACGGGGGCGGATCACTTCAGCGTGGCCAGATAGGCGGCCATGTCCTCGCCGCCCTTGGCCAGCTTGAAGGACATCTTCGACTTGGCCGCGTCATCGCCCGTCTGTTCCTTGAGCCATTTGGCCGGATCGACGAGATAGGCCGCGACCATCGCCTCGTCCCAGACCGCGCCACCGGCGCCCACGGCCTTGATCGAGTCGCCATAGGCGAAGCCTTCGTAGGAGCCGACGGGGCGGCCAATCACGCCGAAGAGATTCGGGCCGGTCTTGCCGCCCTTGACGATCTCGGTGCCGTCGGCGGCGATGATGGCGTGGCAGGCCTTGCATTTCTTGAAATCGGCCTCGCCCTTGGCGGCATCCTGCGCGAGGGCGGGGGCTGCGAGGGTGGCGAGGGTGAAGGCTGTGGCGATGAGGGTCTTCATGCAGGTCTCTCTGGCTGGGGTCCGGGACGATGGCCGGGACCGGATTCGCGCAGGAAATGTGCGGCGGGCAGTCCGGGGGCGCAATCTGCCCCATGGTCGCAGGTGGGCGGCGCGGTTCGGGGCGTGACGGTTCGGGGCGTGGCGGGACGGTTCGGGGCGTGGCGGGGCGGTCAGCGGGGGGGCAGGTAGCCCGCCTGCTCCAGCGCCAGGACATGGGTGCGGCTGACGGGGCGTTCGCTGCCATCCGTCAGGGTGACGATGGCGCGCAGGCCGTCGCGGCGGGCGGTGGCGATCTGGTCGAGCGCGACCCAGTGCGAGCGGTGGATGCGCAGGCCCAGCGTCGGCGCGCTTTCCGCCACGGCATCGGAGAAGCGCAGCAGGATCTGGTGGCGGCCCTTCGTGGTGACGACCTCGGTATAGTGGTCGATCGCCGTCAGCGCGACGAGGGGGCCGTGCAGATCGGCGGGGATGCGCCGCAGGAGGCGCGGTGTGGCGCTGTCGGCGCGGGCATGGGTGGGGGCGGCGGGGGGCGGCAGGTCGGGGGGGCTGAAGAAGATCAGGGTGATGACGGGCGAGACGGTGGCCGACAGGAAGACGATGGCCAGCGCCAGTTCGCCTTCGCCCAGAGCCACATCGCCGGGGTCGAGGAAGAGGGCGTTCAGGCCCAGCACAAGGGCCGCGATGGGCAGGCCCATCAGCGTGCCGGAGAGGAAGCTTGCAGGCAGGCGGGGCAGGCCCGCCGATTGCAGGCGGCGCCGCGTGGTGTGCGACAGCAGGAATCCCACCGGGCCGGTGATCAGGATCATCGTGGTCCAGTAGGCGAGGCGCGGCAGAAGGGGCAGGTTGTCCAGCGTGCCGAAGGGCCCGGCCACGCCCAGCACCAGCCCCAGCCCGAGAAGCCCGGCCCAGAAGCGCAGGTCGCGCAGCGCCGGGCGGATCACGGCGATGGAGGCTTCGAGTTCCGAGACGGGAAGAAGGGCCATGACGGGGCAGCGATCCTTGCGGCGGGTCGGGGCAGGCGTTTCAGGTCTGGCAGAGGGCGGGGGCGCGGCCATCCGGGTGGAGGCCGCCTTCGGGCGGGAAGAAGCGCGGGAAGGTGGCCATGAGGGCGGCATCGAGATCGGCCATGGTCACGGGCAGGCCCAGATCGACTAGGCTGGTCACGCCATGATCGCGGATGCCGCAGGGGATGATGCCGTCGAAATGCGACAGGTCGGGTTCGACATTGATCGAGAGGCCGTGAAAGCTGATCCAGCGGCGCAGCTTGACGCCGATGGCGGCGATCTTGTCCTCGGCCGGGCTGCCATCGGCATTGGGGGGGCGGTCGGGCCGGGTGACCCAGACGCCGACGCGGCCGGGGCGGATTTCGCCCTTCACGTTGAATTCCGCCAGCGTGGCGATGACCCAGTTCTCCAGCGCGCGGACGAAGCAGCGCACGTCGCGGCCCCGCGCGCCGACGTCGATCATGCAATAGACGACGCGCTGGCCCGGGCCGTGATAGGTATATTGCCCACCGCGCCCGGTTTCATGCACGGGAAAGCGCCCGGGATCGACGAGGTCCGCCGCCCGCGCCGAGGTGCCGGCGGTGTAGAGGGGGGGATGTTCCAGAAGCCAGATCGCCTCGTCCGCGCGGCCTGCGGCCATGGCTTCGACATGGGATTCCATGGCGGCAAGGGTCGGCAGATAGGGGCTGAGGCCCGGCAGGTGGGTCCAGTCTGGCATCCGTTGATCCGCGCTCGTGCCGCGCTGCGGCGTGGGAAAGGTTCCTTGACGGAAATTAGGCTGCGGCAGGGGGGATGTCACCCCCGGACTATCCGAAAGGACAGGATTCGCGCTGCCGGTGGCGGGGTCCGGACGGGCAGAAAGAAGGCCCTTTGCAGGGCAGGGCGGCGCGCCTATATCGCTGTCGGCGGGGAGCGGGGGGATCGAATGGGTCTTGCGGGTGCGGGTTGTGTTGTCTGTGGGGGCAGCGAGACGGAGATCGTGTCACGGCGGGATCGTCATGGTCAGCCCCTGATCACGGTGCTTTGCGGGGGCTGCGGGATGCTGCGGAATGATCCCGTCCCGTCACAGGAGGAGTTGGACCGCTTCTATCGCCGCGATTATCGCCGTGAATACAAGGGTGCGTCCGAGCCGCGCCTGCGCCAGGTCTGGCGCAATTTCGACAGGCTGACCGGCCATGTCCGCGCCTTTGAGGATATCTATGCGCGCGGCGGGGACTGGCTGGATCTGGGCGCGGGCAGCGGCGAGTTCAGTTTCCTCGCCGGGCGCATGGGCGCGCGGGTGATCCCGGTGGAGCCCAATGAAGGCTATGCCGCCTATTGCCGGCGGGTGCTGGACCTGGAGGTTCAGGCAAGGACGCTGGAGGAATGCGATTTCGCGCCGGGCAGTTTCGATCTGATCCGGTTGAGCCATGTGCTGGAACACATGCGCGATCCGGTGGCGGCGCTGGGGCGGCTGCGGGGATGGCTGCGCCCGGGGGGCGTGCTTTATGTCGAGGTGCCCGACATCGAGGCCGATGCCAGCAACAAGCTGCAGGGGCGGATGTTCCATTACGGGCATATCCACAATTTCAACCCGGTCACGCTGCGGCATGTGGCGGGGCGGGCCGGGCTGGTGGAACTGGCCGCGACGGCCGAACGGTCGGCCGGGCGCTGCGGCGCCTTCTTCGCGGCGGGGGAGGGCGGCCTGCTGCCCGATGCGGCGCTGCGGGAGAATGCCGCGCGGATGCGGGCGGCGATGGCGGCGCATCAGGCGCGCCGCCTGCCCCGCCCGCGCGGGCGCTCGGCGCTGGGCGCGCTGGCCGACCGGATCGCGCGGCGGCTGCGCGAGGCCTGGGCGGGACGGCGGCTGGGCAGCCATCGGGGAATCGCCGAGGCGGCGGCGGCAAGTCTGCCCCAGGTCGTGCATCGGGCGGCACCAGAGGCGGCCTGAACGGTGACCTGCGGTTGAGTGTCGGGGCTGCCGGGCGTTTCGGCGGCGTTTTTCCCGGTTGAAGATATGAAAATCCTTGCATGGAAGGGCCGGGCTCGCCCATCCTGATCATGGTCGGTTGGCCTGCGGACCATCGGCATTTGATCCATTTCTTCTGCGAGGTCGATATGAAACGGAGCCGGATTTACAGGCAGATCGTGGCCACTTCGGTGGTGATGGCGATGGCGAACCCCGTGCTGGCCGATGGCGGCGATCTGGTGGGCGGGCTGATCGGCGGCATGATCGGTGCCGCGATCATCAATGGCCAGCAACAGCAGCGCAATACCCAGAAGGTGCGCCGTGCGGCCCCGGCCATGACGGCCGAGGAGCGGGCGCGCAATGTCGAGGTGCAGACGGCGCTGAACCATTTCGCCTTTCCGGTGGGGCGGCCCGATGGCGTGCTGGGGCGGCGCAGCCGCGCGGCGATCGGCGAGTATCAGGCGCTGCTGGCCTTTCCGCCGACGGGCGACCTGACCGAGATGGAGCGGCAGATCCTTGTCACCGCCTATCAGCGGGCGCTGATCGGCGGGCCGCAGGTGACGAAGGTCGTCAGCACCAGCCCGGTGGGGCTGCGCGGGCTGCTGCTGGCGCAGCGGGACGAGATGCTGGGCATGGGCCAGGGCATGATGGCGCAGAGCGATTACGGCGGCATGCCGCCCGAGATCGCCGAGGCGGTGGACGAGATCGCGCGCAATTCGGGGATCGAGGGCGCGCAGCTGGTGCAGCGGGCGGGCTTCGTGCAGCTGGCCGACATGAATGGCGACGGGCGCAGCGACTATCTGCTGGATACCTCGGTCACGGGGTCGGGCTTCTGGTGTTCGGGGCAGGATTGCGCGGTGCGGGTCTTCGTTTCCACCCCCGATGGCTATCGGCGCAACGATTTCCAGCTGGCACAGCCGACGCCTGCGTCTTTTGACTGTTCGGGGGCGGTGTGCCGGATTGATGAGCAGACGCAGCTTGCCGCGCAGCCCATGGCACCGGCAGAGACCGCGCCCGCGCCGGATGCAGGCACGGTGATGGCCGCCGCGCCGCAGCCCGAGGCGGGGGCGGCAGCGCCGCTGCCGAGCTTTGCCGCGGCCATCGCGCCGCCGGTCGCAAGCTTTGCCGCCCATTGCGCGGCGGTGGCGCAGGCCACGGCGGGCCATGGCGGCATGGTGCAGACGGTGGCGGCGATGAACGATCCGGCGCAGGCGCTGGGCGAGCAGTTCTGCCAGGTGGCGGCGGCGGCGCGCGAGGATGGCGCGGCGCTGATGGCGCAGGTGCAGGGCTTCACCCCCGAGCAGATCGCGGCGCAGTGCGAGGGCTTTGCCGCCGCGCTGACCGACAAGCTGCCGATGACCGAGGCCAATGCCCGCGACAGCGCGCTGGCCGAGATGCAGACCTGGCTGGCGAGTGCGGGCATGCCGCAGGATCAGCTGGTGGGCACGGCGCGGATCTGCCTGTCGGTGGGCTATGGCGCGGATGATGCGGGGATGGCGCTGACCTCGGCGCTGGTTCTGGCCGGGACGGGGAACATGGTCTATGCCGAGATCGTGGGGCATCACCTGGCATCGGGCGTGGGGATCGGGCGCAATCCCGAGCGGGCGCTGGAATGGTTCGAGGGCGCGGTTGCGGCCCAGCGGGCCGGGCAGATGCCGGTCTTCGTGAAGGATCAGGCCGACCGGATGACGCTGATCGAGCGGGCGGCGGCAGCTGTCGCGGGCAAGGCGAGCGCGCCGCCCCTGCTGCCGCTGGTTGCCCCGGCGACGGTGCCCGCCTCGGCCAGCACGACGCCCTGAGGCGGAAATGCGGCCCGCGCGTGGCCCCCTGCCGGGGCTGTGCGCGGGTGGCTTGCGGGGCCAGAGCGGGGACAGAGTGGGGCTGGTGCGGGGGGCCGCGGGAAAAGGAAAAGCGGGCCGAAATTTGCTCTTCCCATTCCCGAAACCCTTCGATAAACAGCCGCCACCAAGCCAGATCGTGCGGATGTGGCGGAATTGGTAGACGCGCAGCGTTGAGGTCGCTGTGGGGTAACTCCCGTGAAGGTTCGAGTCCTTTCATCCGCACCATGACTTCCCCGACCGGGCCGAAGATGGCCCGGTCCGGAAGGCCCGGGCCCCGACCCGAAGACAAAGCGGGAACCCCTTGATCACAAAGAGATCGGCCCGCGGGATGCAGGCTGTGAGTCCCTTTGGTAACGCTTGTGGCGAAATCCGTCCGAATGGGGCGGATTTGCGAAGGTCGGGGGCATTTGCCACAATTTTGCCATAATTGGCCGCCCTTAGTCTGGGTCAATCCCGGCGTCAGACCGGGCATCTGTCCAGACCGGCGCAAGACCGGGGGGACGTGGCGCGAGCGGTGTCATGCCCACTTATGTGATCGACGGCTATGCCGTCGGCAGTATCGTTGTGACCGGGGGCGGTACGCCCACGACCGGATCCACCTTCAGGCTGGATCCGAACTGGTCGGCTTCTGCCGCGGCGCTGACTGTCACTGTCACCGATGATGATACGGGTTTTTCGGGTTCGGCCGCGACGGTGCTGGATGGTGGCCAGACCGGCGTCGTGATCACGGCGGCGGGGGCTACGGTCGGATCGGGGGTGATCCGGCTGGGCAACGGCTTTGTCTTCAGCGATCCGGTGGCGGGATCGGTCACGCTGTATCAGGTGATGATCGGCAGTTCGGTGGTGGGCTATGTCACCACGGCGCCGCTCCAGCCGGGCGTGATGTATACGGTGACTTCCACCCTGGCCACGACAGCGGCGGGCGTGCCCTATGGATCGCTGGCGCTGCTGGATTACGAACAGGGCGATGACAACAGCCTGACCGGGGGCAGCGGGAATGACTCGTTGCGGGGCGGCGACGGGGCGGACACGCTTTCGGGCGGGGCGGGCAATGACACGATCCTGGGCGGGGCGGGCAATGACGTCATCAGCGGCGGCGCGGGCAATGACAGCCTTTCGGGCGAGGATGGCGACGACCGCTTCCTGATCGTCAACGCCTCGGGCATCGATTCCGTCTTTGGCGGGGCGGGCAACGACACGATCAGCTATGCCGGGGCGACGACCGGGGCGAATGTCCTGTTCACCGGGACGGGATCGGGCAGCCAGAACCTTGTCGGCGTGACGGCGACGACCTTTTCGGGGATCGAGGCCTTTGAAGGCGGGGAATTCAACGACACGCTGAATGCCTCGCTGATCACGGCGAGCGTCACCCTTTCGGGCAATGGCGGGGCCGATACCATCAATGGCGGGGGCGGCGCGGATGCGTTGTTCGGCGGCGATGGGGCCGATACGATCGCGGGCAATGCCGGGAACGACCTGATCGACGGCGGGTCGTCGAACGATTTTCTCTATGGCGGGCTGGGCAACAACACCCTTGTCGGCGGCGCGGGCAATGACTGGCTGGAAGCCAGCACGGGCAACGACCTTCTGGAAGGCGGGGAAGGGATCGACTCGCTTTATGGCGGGGATGCCAATGACACGCTTTATGGCGGCGGCGATGCCGACAGCCTGTATGGCGGCAATGGCAATGACTTTCTCGATGGCGGCGACGGCAATGACCTGATCGACGGCGGTGCCGGGAACGACACGCTGCGGGGCGCGGCAGGCAATGATTCCCTCTATGGTCAGGGCGGGGTGGATACCTTCCTGATCGGCGACAACGAGGGTGTCGATGCCCTGTTCGGCGGGGCAAGCACCGATGTGCTGGACACCAGCCTTGCCACGGGCGGCGTGACGGTCACCTATTCCGGCAGCGGGACGGGGACGGTTGCCACCGTGGGCACGACGGCGACCTTCTCCTCCGTCGAGGCCCTGCAGGGTGGGGCGGGGAACGATACCGTCTTTGGCGGATCGGGTGCCGAGCGGGTGAATGCCGGGGACGGGGATGACCTGCTTTACGGCGGGGCGGGATCGGATTCGCTGGCGGGCGGCGCGGGCAACGATACGCTTTATGCCGGCAGCGGCACGGATACGCTGCTGGGTGACGAGGGCGACGATACCTTCGTCGTCAATCCCGGGGATGGCACCGTCAACATCTTTGGCGGCACGGGCAATGACACGGTCGATTTCACCGCGATCGGCACGGCGGTCGAGGTGGATTTCTCGGGCGCCGGGGCGGGGATCACCGATATCGGCCCGAGCGACGTCAGCTTCTCGGGGGTGGAGCTGATCCGGACCGGGGCAGGCAATGACACGGTCAATGGCGGAGCGGGCGCGGACCGGGTGGAGACCGGGGCCGGCAATGACCGCATCTTTGGCGGGGCCGGGGCGGATATCCTGTCGGGCGAGGATGGCCGGGATTCGATCGAAGGCGGCGATGGCAATGATACGCTGATCGGCGGGGCGGGGATCGACACGCTTTACGGCGGCACGGGCCTCGATGTCATCGACTATTCGGCCAGCAATGCGGCGGTGAACATCAACCTGCGGACCTGGACGGCGACCGGCGGCCATGCCGAGGGCGATGTGCTGGCCGGGGTCGACGGGGTGGTGGGGTCGGCCTTTGACGACACGATCATCGGCTTTGACGACGAAAGCACCTCGGCGGGGGATTTCTATTACAACATCTTCGAAGGTGGCGCGGGCAACGACCTTATCGAGGGGCGGGGCGGCAGCGATGCGCTGTTCGGCGGGGCCGACAATGACACGGTGCTGGGCGGCGACGGCAATGACACGGTCGATGGCGGGGATGGCAATGACGTCCTGACCGGCGATGCCGGGAATGACACGATGTCGGGCGGGGCGGGCAATGACCAGCTTTCCGGCGGCACCGGCAACGATTCCATGGATGGCGGCAGCGGCGATGACGCCATGGATGGCGGCAGCGGCAATGACGCGATCGCCGGGGGAGAGGGCAACGATACCCTGCTGGGCGGCGCCGGCAATGACACGATGTCGGGCGGCGCGGGCCGGGATACCTATGTCTTCACGCCGGGCAGCGGATCGGATGTCATCACCGATCTGGACCTGACGCTGATCGAGGGGCAGTTCGCGGACCGGCTGGATGTATCGGGGCTGGTGGATGGCACCGGAAACCCGGTCAACTGGGCGGATGCGGTGGTCACCTCGGACGGGGCGGGGGGCGCGCTGATCACCTTCCCCGGGGGCGAGACGATCCGGCTGGTGGGGATCGACCCGGCGCTCATTTCCGACAAGGAGGATCTGGTCGCGCTGGGCGTGCCCTGTTTCACGACGGGCACGCGGCTGCTGACGGACAGGGGCGAAGTGCCGGTCGAGGCGATCCGGGCGGGCGATCTGGTGATGACGGCGGATCACGGCCTGCAGCCGGTGATCTGGGCGGGCGGGCGGCATCTGGACGCGGCGGCGCTGGCATCGCAGCCCTTGCTGCGGCCGGTCCTGATCCGCGACGGGGCGCTGGGCAACCGGGGCGATGTGCTGGTCTCGCCCAATCATGCCGTGCTGGCCGAGGTGGACGGGGCCGAGATGCTGGTGCGTGCAAAGCATCTGGCCGAGACGGGCGACGCGCGCTTCCGCATTGCCAAGGGGCGGCGCGAGGTGGGCTATCACCATATCCTGCTGGAGCGTCACGGCATCGTCTTCGCGCAGGGGATGGCGACGGAGACGCTCTATCCCGGGCCGATGGCGGTGGCGGCGCTGGGGCCTGCGGTGGCGGCCGAGATTGCGCTGGCCTTCCCGCTTCTGGCGCCGGTTCTTGCGGGGCTGGCAGAGGCAGAGCTTCTCTACGGCCCGACCGCGCGCCCGGTCGCGAAGCGGCGGCAATTGCTGAGCGGGCCGAACCCGAACCGCCGCGCGGCGGCCTGAGGGGCTGTCCGGGGGGCGGCAGATCCGCCCCTGACGCCGCGCTGCGGCATTCCGGCGCGGCCCGGCAGGTGCCGCCACAGGCGGATTTCCCGATGCTGGCCCGCGTGCTGCCGCTTTGATCGGCGAATGCGTCGCAAACCGGCCTATTTTCCCGCAATCGCGGATGCTACCCGCAAAGCGAGACAAGCCGGTTGCAATACCGTCCGGCTTTGGTTTTAGTCACAAGAAGAAGAGCGGGACACCCGCCACAAAGACCGGGGAGACGACATTGGCCGAAAAGAGCCAGAACGACGCATTCGTCGTTTTCGACCATGTGCAGAAAAGCTACGATGGTGTTTCGCTTGTCGTGAAGGACCTGAACCTGAGCATCGCCAAGGGAGAGTTCCTGACGATGCTGGGACCGTCCGGGTCCGGCAAGACGACCTGCCTGATGATGCTGGCGGGCTTCGAGACGGCCACGAATGGCGAGATCCTGCTGGATGGCCGCCCGATCAACCAGGTGCCGCCGCACAAGCGCGGCATCGGGATGGTGTTCCAGAATTACGCGCTGTTCCCGCATATGACGGTGGGCGAGAACCTGTCCTTCCCGCTGGAAGTGCGCGGCATGGGCAAGTCGGAGCGCGAGGCGAAGATCATGCGCGCGCTGGACATGGTGCAGATGGGCAAATTCGCCAACCGCCGCCCGGCGCAGCTTTCGGGCGGGCAGCAGCAGCGGATCGCGCTGGCGCGGGCGCTGGTGTTCGACCCCAAGCTTGTGCTGATGGACGAACCCCTGGGCGCGCTGGACAAGCAGTTGCGCGAGCATATGCAGTTCGAGATCAAGCATCTGCATGAATCGCTTGGCATTACCGTGGTCTACGTCACCCATGACCAGGGCGAGGCGCTGACCATGTCGGACCGGATCGCGGTGTTCAACGACGGGCGGATCCAGCAGCTTGCGCCGCCGTCGGATCTGTATGAGCGGCCCGACAACAGTTTCGTGGCGCAGTTCATCGGCGAGAACAACCGTCTGGAAGGCACGGTGGAAGAGATCAAGGGCGGCCGCGCGCTGGTGCGGCTGAACACCGGCGAGCTGATCGACGCGACGCCGGTCAACGTATCCTCGACCGGGCAGAAGACGCTTGTGTCGATCCGGCCCGAGCGGGTGGAGTTCAAGCCCGACCTGCTGCCGCCGGATGCGCATATGATCGAGGCTGAGGTGATCGAGGTCATCTACATGGGTGACCTGTTCCGCACCGTGCTGAAGGTGGCGGGGCATGATGATTTCGTCATCAAGAGCCGCAACACGCTGGGCCAGCGCGTGCTGACCCCCGGCGAAAAGATCCAGATCGGCTGGGCGCCCGCGGATGCGCGCGCGCTTGATCCGATCTGACAGAGGTCCGGGCCAAGTGGCCCGGTTGCCGCCCCGGCGGGGTGGCCAACAAGACAGAGCAGTTCTGTTCAACATGGGAGCGTTCACGCAATGAAGAAGATCCTGATCCTTTCCACCGCCCTGACCGGCCTTGCCTTTTCGGCCGCCGCGCAGGAACTGACGGTGATGTCCTGGGGCGGCGCCTATGGCGAAGCCCAGACCGAGGCGCATGTGAAGCCCTGGTCGGCGGCATCCGGCTTCCCGGCCAAGATGACCGACAGCGACAACCCGGCCACCCCGATCAAGGCCATGGTCGAAGCGGGCAACGTCACCATCGACGTGGCCTCGATCGAATATGCCGATGCGATCCGCCTGTGCGACGAAGGCATGCTGGAGCCGATCGACATCGCCGCGCTGCCCGCCGGTGCCGATGGCACCCCGGCCGCCGATGACTTCCTGCCCGGCGCCGTGACGGAATGCGCCGTGTCGACCGACATCTGGTCGAACGTCTATGCCTATGACACGACCAAGTTCACGGGCGAAGTTCCCACGACCGCTGCCGATTTCTTCGATCTGGAGAAGTTCCCCGGCAAGCGCGGCCTGAAGAAGGGCGCGAAGGCGGTGCTGGAACTGGCGCTGATGGCCGATGGCGTGCCGGCGGCGGAAGTCTATGACGTGCTGTCCACCCCGGAAGGCGTGGATCGCGCCTTTGCCAAGCTCGACACCATCAAGGCCGATGTCGTCTGGTGGGAAGCCGGTTCGCAGGCCCCGCAACTGCTGGCCGATGGCGAAGTGGTGATGACGACCGCCTATAACGGCCGGATCTTCAACGCGGCCATCGCCGAGAACAAGCCCTTCCAGATCGTCTGGGATGGCCAGATCTACGAAAACGAAATGTACGCGATCCCGAAGGGCGCGCCGAACAAGGGCAAGGCGCTGGAATTCATCGCCTATGCCACTTCGACCGAAGGTCTGCGGGCGCAGGCGACCTACATCTCCTACGGCCCGGCCCGCAAGTCGGCGCTGAAGGAGGAGCTGCTCTACAAGGACGGCAAGACGGTCATGGCGCCGCACCTGCCGACCGCGCCGGAGAACATGACCAACGCGCTGGAAACCTCGGCCGAGTTCTGGGTGGACCGGAACGAGGAACTGAACGAGCGTTTCAACGCCTGGCTGGCGCAGTGATCTGAGCCTTTGGGGGGGCGCGGCCGGGCCGCGCCCCCCTTCCTTTCCCGGACATTCCCTTCAGACAGAGACCGACCATGGCCGATGTGACCGCTGCCCCCCTGACCACGGCCGACGGGCGCCCGCTGAAGGCCGCCCTCGCCGAGGCGCAATCGCGCGCAAGGCGGCGCGCCTTCCTGCTGGTGGCGCCCCTTCTGGCCTTTGTCGTGCTGACCTTCATCATCCCCATCGGGCAGATGCTGGACCGGTCCTTTCACCATGACGGGTTCTCGGCCAATGCGCCTGCGACGCTGGAATGGTTCGACGCCAATCCCGCCGGCACCGCGCCGGACGAGGCGGCCTTTGCCGCCCTCGCCGCCGACATGAAGGCGATGAAGGAGAACAAGACGGCGGGCGAGGCCGGGACGCGGGTGAACTATACCCTGCCCGAGACGCGGTCGCTGATCACCAAGACGGCGCGCAATGCCGATGATCTGGCCCCGCCCTTCAAGGAGGCCTTCCTTGCCATCGACGACCGCTGGGACGATGCGGCGGTCTGGCAGGCGATGCGATCCTCGGCCAGCGCCTATACGGCGGATTTCTACCTGTCGGCCCTGGACATGGAACGCGCCGAGGATGGCAGCATCCGCCGGGTCGAGGAGAACGGGCGGATCTACATCTATCTTTTCGTGAAGACCTTCGTCGTGTCGGCTGTCATCACGGTGACCTGCCTCTTGCTGGCCTTCCCGGTGGCGCATCTTCTGGCCACGCTGCCCATGGCCAAGGCGAACCTTCTGATGATCCTTGTCCTGCTGCCCTTCTGGACATCGCTTCTGGTGCGGACGACAAGCTGGATCGTGCTGCTGCAGGGGGAAGGGGTGATCAACGAATTCCTTGTGGCGCTGGGTGTGATCTCGGCGGACGGGCGGCTGAAGATGATCTACAACCAGACCGGCACGATCATCGTGATGACGCATGTGCTGCTGCCCTTCATGATCCTGCCGCTTTATTCCGTGATGCGGGTGATCCCGCCCAGCTATGCCCGCGCGGCGCGGTCCCTGGGCGCGACAAGCTGGACCACCTTCCGCCGGATCTACCTGCCGCAGACCCTGCCGGGGATCGGGGCGGGGTCGCTTTTGGTGTTCATCCTGGCGGTGGGCTATTTCATCACGCCCGCGCTGGTGGGCGGGGCGGATGGCCAGCTGATTTCCAACCTGATCGACTTCCACATGAAGAATTCGAACTGGTCCATGGCGGCGGCACTGTCGGCGATGCTGCTGGCGGGGGTGCTGGTGCTTTACTGGCTGTATGACCGCCTGATCGGCATCGACAACCTGAAACTCGGCTGAGAGGAGGCGCGACATGGCCCTGCCCATCTATGCAAGCCCGCTGGAGCGCCTCTGGCACTATACCTATCTGGTGCTGTGCACGGCGATCTTCATCTTCCTGATCTCTCCCATCCTGGTGGTGATCCCGCTTTCGTTCAACGTGGAGCCCTATTTCACCTTTACCGAGGCGATGCTGCGCCTCGATCCGGCGGGCTATTCGCTGCGCTGGTATGATGCGCTGCTGACGCTGGGGATGCAGACGCCGGATGCGATCCGCGACGGGGCCTGGTGGTCGGACATGTGGAACAATTCAAGCTGGGTGCGCGCGGCGAAGAATTCGATGATCATCGGCTTCTGGGCGACGATCCTTGCCACGGTGCTGGGCACGCTGGCGGCGCTGGGCCTGTCGCGGCCGGAAATGCCCTATCGGCGGGTGGTGATGGCGATCCTGATCAGCCCGATGATCGTGCCGATCATCATCATCGCGACGGGGCTGTTCTTCTTCTATTCGAACCCCTGTTCGATCATCGGCACCGAATGCGGGCGGCTGACCAGCACCTATCTGGGCGTGATCCTGGCCCATACCACGCTGGGCATTCCCTTTGTCATCATCACCGTGACGGCCACGCTTTCGGGGTTCGACCAGTCGCTGATCCGCGCCTCGGCCAGCCTTGGCGCATCGCCTTCGCGCACCTTCTTCAAGGTGGTTATGCCGCTGATCCTGCCGGGGGTGGTGTCGGGGGCGCTGTTCGCCTTTGTCACCTCGTTCGACGAGGTGGTGGCGGTGCTGTTCATCGCGGGGCCCGACCAGCAGACCATCCCGCGCCAGATGTGGAACGGGATCCGCGAGGCGATCAGCCCTGCGATCCTGGCGGTGGCGACGATCCTTGTGGTGATCTCGATCTGCCTGCTGGCCACGGTGGAACTGCTGCGGCGCCGGTCGGAACGGCTGCGGGGTGTGACGCCGCATTGATCCGCCGGGCGCGGGGACGGATCTTCGGACAGGGGTCTTGCCCCTGTCCGGCCCGTGTCAGGGCAGGATCTGCAGCCAGGCCCAGATGGTGCCGATCGAAAGCGCAGTGGCGATAAGCACGCTGGAGGCGGCCACGCGTTTCGCCACGCCGTAGAGATTGGCGAAAAGGAAGGCGTTCACGCCGGGGGCCATGGCCGCCGTCATCACGGCAGAGCGCAGGCCCGCCGTTTCCAGACCGAAGGCGAAGCGACCGAGGAGGTAGGTCAGCGCGGGATGGAGCAGGAGGGAGCAGGCGCAGAGCATGGCGATGATGCGGAAATCACCGTCCGGCTTGTAGCGCAGCAGCACGCCGCCAAGGCCGAAGAGGGCGGTGGGAATGGCGGTGGCGGCCACCATGCCGATGGCCGACCATGCCACGGCGGGCAGGGGCAGGCCGGTAAGGTTGACCGCGAAGCCCGCCGTGATGCCCAGGACCAGCGGCTGCGAGAAGATCGCGCGGAGGATCTGCCGGGCGAGCGCCGCGCCGGAGAGGCCCTGTCCGCGCGTGCGGGCCCATTCCATCAGCGCGATGCCGAAGCCGTAGAAAAGGGGCGAATGGATCGAGATGATGGCGAAGTTCCCGGCGAGGGCGTCGCTGCCATAGGCGCGTTCGGTGATCGGCACGCCGAGAAGCAGCGAATTGGAGAAGAGCGCGACAAAGCCGATGGCGGTGGCATCCGTCACCGGGCGACGGAAGACCAGAACAGCGCCGGTGAAGGCGATGGCGAAGCTGGCGAAGGCCGCGATGTAGAAGGAAAGAAACAGCGCGGGCTGGAAGGTTGCGGACAGATCCAGCCGGGCGATGGAGGCAAAAAGCAGCGTCGGCGCGGCGAAGTTCTGGGCATAACGCATCAGCCCGTCCACGGCGCCATCCTCGAACAGCCGCGCGCGGGCGGCGGCATAGCCGAAACCGATCACGAGGAAGACCGGCAGGATGACATCGAGAAGGGCGTTCACGGATCAGCCGGGCATGTTGTCGTAGGTGATCACCATCCCGTCATGGGCGGGGCGGATATGGGGGGGAAGCTCGGCCTCCATCTCGGCGAAGTCGAGGTCGTGATGCATGTTCGTGATCACGGCGCGGGCGGGCCGGGCGCGGGCGATCCAGCCCAGCGTCATGTCGAGATGGGCATGGGTCGGATGCGGCTTGCGGCGAAGCGCATCGACGATCCAGCAGTCGAGGTTTTCAAGATGCGCCCAGCTTTCTGCCGGGATTTCCACGGCATCGGGCAGATAGGCCAGCGGGCCGATGCGGAAACCCAGCGCATCCATGCTGCCATGATTGGCATAGAAGGGCGTGAGGCGCAGCGTGCCGCCCGCGCCGGCGATGTGGATGTCACCCTCGATGGCGTTCAGGTCGAGGATGGGGGGATAGGGGCTGCCTGCGGGCTGGACGAAGGCATAGCCGAAGCGGGCGATGAGGGCGTCCTGCGTGGGGCCGTCGGCCCAGACGGGCAGGCGGCGGCGGATGTTGTAGACGATCTGGCGCAGATCATCGAGGCCGTGGACATGATCGGCATGGGAATGGGTGTAGACCACGGCATCCAGCGTGCCGATGCCCGCATCCAGAAGCTGTTCGCGCATGTCGGGCGTGGTGTCGATCAGGACGCGGGTGGTGCCGTCGGTGGTTTCGCGTTCCACCAGCAGCGAACAGCGGCGGCGGCGGTTCCTGGGGTTCACTGGGTCGCAATTGCCCCAGTCGCCGCCGGGGGGGCCGAGGCGGGGCACACCGCCCGACGATCCGCAGCCAAGGATGGTGAAGCGCAGCGTGGCCATCAGGCGGCCTTGGCCGCGCGGGCGGCGCGGGGGAAGAGGCGTTCGAAATTCGCCGTCGTCCGGGCGGCGAATTCGGCCTCGGTCAGGCCATAGAGCGCGGCGCCGGTCCTTGCCGTGAAGGCCGTATAAGCGGGTTCGTTCCTTTTTCCGCGATAGGGCACGGGGGCGAGGTAGGGGCTGTCGGTTTCCAGAAGGATGCGGTCCACCGGCGCGGCGGCGAAGATATCGCGCAAGTCCTGTGATTTGGGAAAGGTCGCGATGCCGGACATGGAGAGGTAGAAGCCGAGATCGAGCGCCGCCCGCGCCAGCCCCGCGCCGGAGGAGAAGCAGTGCATGACGCAGGAATAGGGCCTTTCCCGGAAGCCTTCGGTCAGGATCGCGGCCATGTCCTCATCCGCCGCGCGGGCGTGGATGATCAGGGGAAGGCCGGTTTCCTGCGCCGCCGTGATGTGCAGGCGGAGCGAGGTCTTCTGCACCTCGGCGCTGTCGGCGGTGTAGTGGTAGTCGAGGCCGGTTTCGCCGATGCCCACGAATTTGGGGTGGCGCGACAGGGCGATGAGTTGGTCCACCGTGGCAAGCGGTTCTTCCGCCGCGCTCATCGGGTGGGTGCCTGCGGCGTAGAAGACGCCGTCATGCGCCTCGGCTATGGCGCGGACGGCGGGTTCGTTCTTCAGGCGGGTGCAGATGGTGACCATGCGGGTGACGCCCGCCGCGCGGGCGCGGGCGATGACATCGGGCAATTCGCTGGCGAAATCGGGAAAATCGAGGTGACAGTGGCTGTCGACGATTTCGGGCAGGGGACTGTTTGGCGCGGCGGTCATCAGGGGCTCACCCATGGGCGAGCGTTCCCGCCGTCTCTTCCATTTTCAGAACCATATCCATGAGAAGCGCGGCAGGGTCAAGGTTGACCGCCTTGCCGCGCCGGGCACGCTGGGCCAGCGTCTGGGCGATGTCGGCCCAGGCGCGGGCCGCGTCGGGGCTTTCGGAGAGGCGGGTGATCAGGGCGGCTTCGCCGGGGGCGGCCTCGGGCGGAAGCTGGCGGGTGGCGGCGGCCCGGGCGAGGCGGGCGAGAAAGAGGTCGATCAGGGTGATCAGGAGATCGAACTGGGCCTCGGCCCCGCGGCCTGCGCCGCGTTCGGCCAGCGCCAGCGCGCGGGGGCGATCCAGCCGGGGCAGGGTGGAGAAGAGATCGACCAGCGCGGCATAGAGCTTCAGCCCGTCGAGGTTGGTGAGGCGGAACGCCTCGCCCACGGAACCGCCGGCGAGTTCGGCAAGGGCGGCGGCCTGATCCGGCGCCACCTCGCCCCCGGCCTGCGCGAGGGCCTGGGCCAGATCGGGCGGGGCAAGGGGCGCGAGCCGCAATTCGCGGCAGCGCGAGCGGATGGTGGGCAGCAGGCGGTGGGGCTGATGCGAGACCAGCAGGAAGGTTGTGGCGGGGGGCGGTTCCTCGAGCAGTTTCAGCAGGGCATTGGCGGCGCTGACATTCATCTCGTCGGCGCTGTCGATGATGGCGACGCGGCGGCCGCCATCGGCGGCAGAAAGGGTGAAGAAGGATTTCATCTTCCGCACCTCATCCACCGTGATGTCCTGCTTCAGGCGGGCGCCCTTGTCATCCCAGGGGCGGCGCAGCAGGAACAGCCGGGGTTCGGCGAGCGCCCGGATGCGGCGGGCGAGGGGATCATCCTCGGCGGTGTCCAGCGTTTCGGGCGGTGGGGGCGCGCCGAAAAGGCCGCCATCCTCGGCCGGGGCGGCGAGCAGGAAGCGGGCGAGCCGCCAGCAGAGCGTGGCCTTGCCCAGGCCGCGCGGGCCGGTCACCAGCCAGCCGTGATGCATGCGTCCGCCGTTGAAGGCGGCGAGGAAGCCGGATTCGGCCCTGTCATGGCCGAAGAGGCGGGCGGTTTCGCGGGGATGGGGGGCGCCTTCGATGCGGTCGGGTTCGGGGATGTCCTCGGGGGCGGTGGCAGCCATGGATCAGCCCAGATGCGGCAGGACGGTGGCGAGGATGTCGGCGGCGACGGCATCCGCATCGCGCGCGCCGTCGATCAGGCGGAACCGGGCATGGCGGGCGGCAAGGTCGAGGAAGCCCGCGCGCATGCGGATCTGGGTGTCCAGACCCATATCCTCGAACCTGAGTTCCGTGCCGGCGCGGGCGCGGGCGCGGGACAGGCCAAGCGCGGGGTCGATGTCGACAAGGATCGTCAGGTCGGGTTCGGTGCCGATCATCAGATCGTGCAGGCGGTCCACCGTGGCCACGAGATCGCCGCGCGTGATGCCCTGGTAGATGCGGGTTGAATCGGCGAAGCGGTCGGTGATGACGATGTCGCCGCGCGCCAGCGCCGGGCGGATGGTCTTTTCCAGATGGTCGCGGCGGGCGGCGGTGAAGAGCAGGATCTCGGTTTCCGCCGACCAGCGATCCGGGTCGCCCTCCAGCACGAGGCGGCGGATTTCCTCGGCCCCCGGAGAGCCGCCGGGTTCGCGCGTCAGGGTGACGCTGCGTCCCCGGGCGCGCAGGGCATCGGCAAGCAGCCGGGCCTGCGTGGATTTTCCCGAACCGTCGATGCCTTCGAAGCTGAGGAAATGCCCCGCCATCACGAGGCCGGGGCGGCCGCTTCGCCCGGATCGTTGAGGTAGCGCTGGATCAGTTGCTGTGCGGCGGTGGTCAGCCTTTTGCCAAAGCCGCCTGCGGCCACGTCGGTTTCGGCCACCAGCGGGATGCGCGCATCGGGCAGGTCGGGGACATGGACGATCAGTTCCGCCAGTTGCTGGCCCGCGCGGATCGGGGCCTTGATCGGGCCGGTATAGACGACTTCGGCCGAGACGCCTTCCTGCACCTGGGCGGGCACGAGCAGGCGCAGGTCTTCGGCCGGGACAAGGCCCACGCCATCCACCGCGCCCAGCCAGACCGGGGCTTCGGCCACGCGGCTGCCGGCCTTGACGATGGTCTTTTCGGCGAACTGGCGGAAGGCCCAGTTCACGATCGCCTCGGATTCCTCGGCGCGGTCCTTGTCGGAGGCGAGGCCGGTGATGACGAAGATGACCCGGCGTTCCCCCATGACGGCAGAGCCGACAAGGCCATAGCCCGCCTCGGAGGTGTGGCCGGTCTTGAGCCCGTCTGCCTGCCAGTCGGCCGCCGCGATGCGCAGAAGCGGATTGCGGTTGTTGGCATTGGCCGGGGCGCGATCCATGAAGTTGAATTCGGTCTCGGCGAAGATCGGGTAGTATTCCGGGAACTCCGAGATCAGCCTTTTGGCGAGGATGCCCAGATCGCGCATCGACATGCGATGGCCCGGATCGGGCCAGCCGGAGGCATTGGTGAAGTTGGAATTGGTCATCCCCAGCGCGCGGGCGCGTTCCGTCATCAGCCGGGCGAAGGCCTCTTCCGTGCCGGACAGGCCTTCGGCCACCACGACGCAGGCATCGTTGCCAGAGTTGATGACCATGCCATGGACCAGATCCATCACCGTGGGCCGGTCGGTTTCGTTCAGGAACATGGTCGATCCGCCCATCGCCTTGGCCCGGGAGGAGACGGCGAAGGTGGTTTCCGGCGTGACGCGACCATCGCGCAGCGCCTCGAACAGCATGTTGATCGTCATCAGCTTGGACATCGAGGCCGGGGGCAGGGGGGTATCGGCGTTCTTGTCCAGAAGCACGGTCTGCGTCGTCATGTCATAGACCCAGGCCGCGGTGGCGCGGGTTTCGAAGGCGCGCGCGGGAAGGGCCGCGAGGAGGGCGAGCGCGGCAAGGCCGAGGGCATGGCGCAGGATCTTCATGCGGAGTGGTCCTTCTGTATCAGTGACGGCGGCCTATCGCCCGATGGGATAGGCATCGGCAAAGCCCAGTTCCTTGACCCGCGCCAGCAGCGCCGCGCGGTCGCCGGTGCCGGAGGCGGTCACGCTCCACCATGTCTTGCCCTGGGTGGTTTCCTTGCGCGAGGTGGCGGTGATGCCCGCCTTGCGCAGCGAGGCGACGGCGCGGTCGGCATTGGCCTCGACCGAGAAGATGCCGATCTGGAGGGTGATGTCACCCTTGGCGGGGGCCGGGGCGGCGGGGGCAGGGGCCGGGGCGGTTGTCGGCGCGGCGGCGGCGGTTTCGGTGGTGGCTGCGGGGGCCGGAGAAGGCGCGGGGGCCGTGGCCGTGATGGCGGGGGTGGAGGCAGGCTTGTCTGCGGCCTGATCCTCGGCCTTGCCTTCGGCCTTGTCGATGGCGCTGCTGGCGGTGGCGTCGATCGAGGTGGCCGTCACGGCTTCGTTGGCATCAAGCAGGGGTTTTGCGGCATCGGTTTCCGGCGCGGCCTCTTCGCGGCGCAGGGCGGTGACGCTGATCTTGCCGGGTTGGCCTGCCAGAAGACCGAGCGCCTCGGCCGCATCGGAAGAGATCTGCAGGCGCGGGCCGGGATTGAACACCTCGCGCTTGAACAGCGCGCCGATGACGAATTTGCCATTGGCCGGGTTGCGCAGGATCACCCGTTCGGGATCCACCGCATCGGGCGAGGCCACCCAGACCCCGCCGAGCGAGGGCCGCCCGTCCCAGAGCGCCTGATCGGTGACCTGAAAGACCTCGGGCGCCTCGACATCGCGATCCACCAGTTTCACCGCGCGGGCGGGTGCGGCCGCCTCGGCCGATGCCGTATCCGCGGATTTGCGGGCAAAGGGATTCTGCCCCGGCTGGCACGCGGCCAGAAGCGCGATTGCCGGGAAAAGAAGCGCAAGCCGCGCTTTCGGAAGTCTTGCCATGTTCAGCCCCATCGCCGCGGGTTTTCCCGCGCGCATGTGCCGCCCGGATCGGAGCGGCGGTTATTCTTTACTGCCCTGCGGGCGGAGATATTCGGTGAATGCCCCTGCCTTGCGGGCGGATCATACAGTCAGGCTTTGCGCGTGGAAAGGGCAGGGGGCGGGGATGGGCGGAAATCTCACGCCATCGTGGCCTTTGGGCGTCGCGCAGGCCGCAGACCCCTTTCAAGGCCGCCGCGTCGCGCGGGTGCTGGACTGTCGGGCGCGAATGCGGCAAGAAGCGGCAGTCCTGCCCGACAACCGCCCCCGATGTCGCTTGCGCTGATCGGGGGCAGGACTGGCGGGCGGTCGGGGAAGTGTGGCCGAGTGGTTTAAGGCTCTGGTCTTGAAAACCAGCGTGCGGGAGACCGCACCGTGGGTTCGAATCCCACCGCTTCCGCCACTTGCCCTAGCGAAAGCGTTCTCCCGATCCGACTGCGGCCGGATTTTCTCGTTGTATTCGAGGGTTATGCGGGAGGGGCTGAGCACTGGCCCCGGCGCCGGGACTAAGCTAGGCGTTCTCTCTGGCCCATTTCTCTCCAAGGCTGTGAACTGTGCTCAAGCGGTACGCAATTTCTAAGTTATTGAAATTAATTCCTTGTTCCTGGGTTTCGGCGAGAGTGCGATCTCTGTCCCGTTTGCATGGATGTGCGACTGTCATCGAACTCTGTTGTGTCCTTTGACAGTATCGCAGTCCCAACCCATTCTATGAGGCAATTCGCAGAAGCAGTTATGAGCAGATATGAACGCGGTTGAGATTGAGCAGGCCATCTCCGAGCTGGCCGAGCAACCCTTCGATCGGCAGGAGTTCCCGTTTCAATTCCTCGCCGCCTTCGGCAACAAGGATGTGACCTTGAAGCGCTTGCGCTCCGGAGTGTCGAACAAGTCGGACTTGGGCGGTGTTCTGCAGGCCAATAACATCCACATTGCCACCTGCGATGTGGGCCATGTTCCGAATACCTTAGCTGCCCTCCGCGCCAGCCCCGCCACCGCCCGCGCCAGGGCCCGGTTCATCCTTGCAACTGACGGCGAGACTCTGGAGGCAGAGGACCTCACTTCCGACGATCCGCCCATCGCCTGCGCCTATCCCGATTTTCACAATCACTTCGGCTTCTTCCTGCCGCTCGCGGGCATCACCACCGTCAAGCAGATCCGCGAAAGCGCCTTTGACATCAAGGCCACCGGCCGCCTGAACCGGCTTTATGTCGAACTGCTGAAGGACAACCCCGAATGGGGGACCGAGGCGCGCCGCCACGACATGAACCACTTCATGGCGCGGCTGATCTTCTGCTTCTTCGCCGAAGACACCGGCATCTTCAACGGCGTCACCCTGTTCACCACCACCGTGGGCCAGTTCAGCGACAAAGACAGCAGCAATACCCATTGGGTGATCAGCGAAATCTTCCGGGCGATGAACACGAAGATCGAGGGTCGCCCAGCGTCCGGCCTTCGCAACTGGGCAAACGCCTTTCCCTATGTCAACGGCGGTCTCTTTTCCGGCGACACCGACGTTCCGCGCTTTTCCAAGATCGCGCGCAGCTACCTCTTGCACATCGGCAGCCTCGACTGGACCAAGATCAATCCCGACATCTTCGGCTCCATGATCCAGGCCGTCGCGGATGAGGGCGAGCGATCGGCGCTGGGCATGCACTACACCTCGGTGCCGAACATCCTGAAGGTGCTGAACCCGCTGTTCCTGGATGACCTGCGCGCGCAGTTGGAGGAGGCGGGCGACAACCACCGCAAACTGCTGAACCTGCGCAACCGGATGGCCAAGATCAGGGTGTTCGACCCCGCCTGCGGATCGGGCAACTTCCTTGTCATCGCCTACAAGGAGATGCGGGCGATCGAGGCCGAGATCAACAAACGTCGCGGCGAGGCGGACCGCAAGACTGACATCCCGAAAACCAACTTCCGCGGGATCGAGTTGCGTGACTTTGCCGCCGAAATCGCCCGTCTGGCGCTGATCATCGCAGAGTTTCAGTGCGACGTGACCTATCGCGGCGAGGTGCAGGCGCGGGCCGAGTTCCTGCCGCTGAACGCGCAGAACTGGATCACCCAAGGCAACGCCCTGCGGCTGGACTGGCTGTCGATCTGTCCGCCCACGGGGACCGGGGTGAAGTTCGTGGCCGAGGACCTGTTCCACACGCCGCTGGATCAGGCGCAGATCGACTTCGAGAACGAGGGTGGGGAGACATACATCTGCGGGAACCCGCCGTATCTGGGTAGTAAACGTCAGGTAGATGAACAGAAATCCGATCTAGCGCACGTCTTCGATAAGCACACAGACAACTGGAAGCCATTGGACCCCACATTTCCCAAGTAAGGCGCTGATTTCGCTGTCCTGACCAT
Source organism: Paragemmobacter kunshanensis (assembly GCF_011059185.1). Lineage (GTDB taxonomy): Bacteria > Pseudomonadota > Alphaproteobacteria > Rhodobacterales > Rhodobacteraceae > Paragemmobacter > Paragemmobacter kunshanensis. Next base: position 296,791 of record NZ_JAALFE010000002.1, read on the forward strand.
TATATTTCCTATATAAAACATGGTGTTGAAGGC
>NZ_JAALFE010000020.1 GCF_011059185.1 Paragemmobacter kunshanensis
GCCGTCAACGCCATGATTTATATGCGAAATATCACGATTACGACAGCGAAATCAGCGACTTACTTGGAGAATGTGGGTTGAACCTGTGATCCCAGGCGGTCAAACCTTTCTTGGTTTTACGGCATCCAGATCGCACAGACTCACCCCCACCCCTTACCCAGACGTTAACCTTAACGCCACAACACCGTGCGCTGCGTGCATACGCCTGTCTGCACTGCACTGCTGCACTACGCTGCTGCACGCCCTTATCCGGCCAAACCCTTGTGTTAACAACGCAATTCCCGCGAAACAAAAAGAAAAGGGGCGGCCAGAAAGCCACCCCTTTCCCCGACAGGGAGATGTCGAAGATATCAGCCGCGCGCGGCCTTGGTGGCCTTCGCCCACCACACCAGATCGTCAAGCGAGGCTTGCGCGGCGGGCAGCAGGTTCGCCTCCACATCCGCCATATTCCCCGAACCGCCCATGCCCGGATGGACCTTGAAGAAATCGCCCATCCCCAGATGCACGGCGTTCCGGGTGGGAACCATCTGCAACTCCACCCCGATATTGCGCAGATGCTCCAGCGCGCGGGTGCCGCCGACCGAACCATAGGCCATTGCGGTGAAAGGCTTTTTCGCCCATTCGACATAGGCCTGATCCAGCGCGTTCTTCAGCGCGCCGGTGATCGACCGGTTGTATTCGGCGACGACAAATATATAACCGTCGAATTCGCCGATCTTCTTCTGCCACTTCACCGCCGCCGCCGATTGCGACGGTGCCCATGCGTTCGAGGCCACCTCGTTGAACAGCGGCAGGTCATAGTCGCGCAGGTCGACCAGTTCCACCTCCATGTCGGTGCGGGCCTTGGCCTGGGCCAGCATCCATTGGGCGGGAACATCGGCAAAGCGCGAGTCGCGGGTGGAACCGATGATAAGGGCGATTTTCGGGGTGCTCATGGGATTATCCAGTTCATTCAGGGGGTTGAATTCTGCCTTGCATAAATGGCCATCCCCCCCGATCTTGCAATTCGGCGCGCTCGCAAGGCCCTTGTGCGCCCATGCACGAAGTTTGCCCCAGCCCCCCATATTTCCTGCGCCCGCCCCCGCACCCGCCCTTGCCCCCGCCCCCCCGCGGTGACACTCTGGCGCAAATCTCTGGCCGCTGTTTCAGGCATGACCCGATGACCAAACCGAACGACAACCCCGCGGATCCCTTCAAGAAAGCGCTGGCCGAAGCCACGCGCACCATGGCCGACGATCCCGAAATGACGGTGCAATATTCCGTCGATCCGCCGGGCATGAACCGCGAAGGCGTCCGCCTGCCGCAGGTCTCCCGCCGCATGACGCGGGATGAGGTGATGCTCGCCCGCGGCACCGCCGATGCCTTCGCGCTGCGCCGCAAGTTCCACGATGACACCGTCGCCGCCCGCTATGCCCCGCAAGGCAACCTCGCGCGCGAGATATACGAGGCGATGGAAACCGCCCGGTGTGAGGCTGTGGGCGCAAGATCCATGCCCGGCACCGCCGTCAACATCGACGCCAAGATCGCGCATGAGGCTGATCGCAAAGGATATTCCCAGATCACCAGCATGCAGGACGCGCCGCTTTCGGTGGCGGCGGGCTATCTGGTGCGCCACCTTGCGACGGGCCGCGACATGCCCAAGGGCGCGGGCAATGTCATGGATCTCTGGCGCGGCTTCATCGAGGAACAGGCCGGCGGCACGCTGGAAAACATCGACCATGTGCTGGAAGATCAGGCCGCCTTCGCCCGCCTTGCGCGCAAGGTGATCTCCGATCTCGGCTATGGCGATCAGCTGGGCGACGACCCCGATCAGGACGATCCCGACGATCAGGAAGGCGAGGCCGAGGAAGATCAGGACAGCCCCGAAAGCGCGGGCGAAGACGAACAGGACAGCGACGAGTCCGAAGCCTCCCCCGAACGCAGCCAGGAGGAGCAGCAGGATCAAAGCCAGGCGCAGGTCACGATGGAAGACAGCGCCGACATGGAACAGGGCGACGAGGCGGAATTGCCCGAGGGCGAGGCCCCGCTGGAGCCCCCGCCCCCTGCCCCCTATTCCGACGCCGATCCGAACTACACCGTCTATACCACCGATTTCGATGAGGAAATCCGCGCCGAAGAACTGGCCGAGGCTGCCGAACTGGAACGCCTGCGCGCCTATCTCGATCAGCAACTGGAACCGCTGAAAGGCGCGGTCAGCCGTCTTGCCAACAAGCTGCAAAGGCGGCTTCAGGCCCAGCAGAACCGGTCCTGGCTCTTTGATCTCGAGGAAGGCACGCTCGATGCGGGCCGCCTTGCGCGTGTCGTGGCCAACCCCACGACGCCGCTTTCCTTCAAGCAGGAAAAGGACACCGAATTCCGCGATACCTGCGTGACGCTGCTTCTGGACAATTCCGGCTCCATGCGCGGCCGCCCCATCTCCATCGCCGCGATCTGCGCCGATGTGCTGGCCCGCACGCTGGAACGCTGCAGCGTCAAGGTGGAAATCCTCGGCTTCACCACCCGCGCCTGGAAGGGCGGTCAGTCGCGCGAACGCTGGCTGGCGCAGGGCCGCCCGCAAGGCCCCGGCCGCCTGAACGATCTGCGCCACATCATCTACAAGGGCGCCGATGCCCCCTGGCGGCGGGCGCGGCCGAACCTTGGGCTGATGATGAAGGAAGGGCTGCTCAAGGAAAACATCGACGGCGAGGCGCTGGAATGGGCGCATCGCCGCATGCTGGCCCGCCCCGAGGCGCGCAAGATCCTGATGGTGATTTCCGATGGCGCGCCGGTCGATGATTCAACATTGTCCGTCAACCCCGCGAATTTCCTGGAAAAACACCTCCGCGACGTGATCGCCATGGTGGAACGGCGGCGGCAGGTGGAACTGATCGCCATCGGCATCGGCCATGACGTGACGCGCTACTACCAGCGCGCCGTGACGATCACCGATGTGGAACAGCTTGCCGGTGCCATGACCGAACAGCTTGCAGGATTGTTCGAGCTTGATCCGAAGAAACGGGCCAAGGCAGGGCTGCGACGGGCGGGGTAAGGGGGGCCGCCGCCCCCCTTTTGGGCCAGCGGCCCATGCACCCCAGAGGGATATTTGAAGAACGGATGACGCCCATGTTCCAGAGCTTTGAGTCGACCTCGGACCCTTCCGCCGGGCCGGGGCGCCTTGCCCGCCTGCGCGATCACCTGCGGGCCGAGGGGCTGGCCGGTTTCCTCGTGCCGCGCGCGGATGTCCATCAGGGCGAATATGTCGCCGCCCGCGATGAACGGCTCCAATGGCTGACGGGTTTCACCGGATCGGCGGGCTTTGCCATCTTGCTGCCCGATGTCGCGGGCGTCTTCATCGACGGGCGCTACCGCGTGCAGGTCAAGCATCAGGTGGACCTGTCCGCCTTCACCCCCGTCCCCTGGCCCGAGGTGAAGCCCGGCCCCTGGATCGCCGAACATCTGGCCGAAGGCGTGCTGGGCTTCGATCCCTGGCTGCACAGCGCCGATGAGATCGCCCGCCTCACCGCCGCGCTGGAAGGCCACGCCGTCACCCTGCGCCCCGTCGCCAATGCGGTGGATGCGATCTGGCCCGACCAGCCCGCCCCGCCCATGGGCGCGGCCTTTGCCCATCCCGTCTCGCTGGCCGGCGAAAGCTCTACCGCCAAGCGCGACAGGCTCTCCGCCACCCTGCGCCGCGACGGCCAATCCGCCGCCATCATCACCCTGCCGGATTCGCTCTGCTGGCTTCTGAACCTGCGCGGCGCGGATGTGCCGCGCAACCCGATCCTGCATGGCTTTGCCATCCTGCGCGATGACGGCACGGTCGATGCCTTCATCGCCCCCGCCAAACTGGGCGAGGCCGCGCGCCGCGCGCTCGATGCCGGTATCCGCCTGCACCCGGTCGAGGATTTCGCCGCCGCGCTGAAATCCCTGTCGGGCAAGGTCCGCGTCGATCGCGCCACCGCCCCCCTTGCCGTGCAACACCTGATCGAAGAAGGTGGCGCCACCGTCGCCTGGGGCGATGATCCCTGCCGCTTGCCCAAGGCCGCCAAGAACGAGGCCGAGGTGCAGGGCATGCGCGAGGCGCATCTGCGCGACGGCGCGGCCATGGCAGAATTCCTCTGCTGGCTGTCCGAGGCCGCGCCGAAGGGTGGGCTGACAGAGATCGACGTCGTCACCGCGCTGGAAGGCCACCGCCGCGCCACCAACCACCTGCATGACATCAGCTTCGACACGATCTGCGGCGCGGGGCCGAACGGGGCCATCATGCATTACCGCGTGACGCAGGAAACCAACCGCCCCGTGGGACTGAACGAGCTTCTCCTTGTCGACAGCGGCGCGCAATATGCCGATGGCACCACCGACATCACCCGCACCATGGCGGTGGGCGATCCGGGCGACGAGGCGCGCGATTGCTATACCCGCGTGCTGCAGGGCCTCATCGCCATTTCCCGCGCCCGCTTTCCGCGCGGCATCGCCGGGCGCGATCTCGACGCGCTGGCGCGCTTCCCGCTCTGGGTCGCGGGGCAGGATTTCGATCACGGCACCGGCCATGGCGTGGGGGCCTTCCTGTCGGTGCATGAAGGCCCGCAGCGCATTTCCCGCATCTCCGAAGTGCCGCTGGAACCCGGCATGATCCTGTCGAACGAGCCGGGCTATTACCGCGAAGGCGCCTTCGGCATCCGCCTGGAAAACCTGATCGTGGTGCAGGTCGCCCCCGAACTGGGCGACAAGCGCGATCAGCTCTGCTTCGAAACCCTCACCTTCACCCCCTTCGACCGCAGCCTGATCCGCGCGGACCGGCTCTCGCCCGATGAACGCGCCTGGCTTGACGCCTATCACGCCGAGGTTCTGGCCCGGATCGGCCCCCGCCTGTCGGCCCCGGCCCTTGCCTGGCTGCAGGCGGCCTGTGCCCCGCTCTGACCGCGTCGCATTCGGGCGGATGCCTGCCGATAGCAGATGGATCCCTTGTCACAAAGCCGTGCGAGGATCATGCTCCATCATCCGTTTGGGGGATCAGACCATGAGCGTGACCATCGAGATCAGGCCCGTTCCGGGCCGCTACATCGTGCGTGCCAGTGGGGCGATCATCGGCGAAACCGATCGCGCCCTCGAACTCGTCGAAGGCAGCCGCGCGCCGGTGATCTATGTCCCGCGCGAGGATGTCGCCATGGCGCTTCTGGATGCGACCGACCGGCACACCACTTGCCCCTTCAAGGGCGAGGCGCGCTATTTCAGCGTCGTCACGCCCGAGGCCCGGCTGGAAAACGCCGTCTGGTCCTATGAACATCCCCGCGCCGGGGCCGAGGCCATCGCCGGACACCTGGCCTTCTTCGATGACAAGGTCCGGGTCGAGCCGCGCTAGGCCGCCGCCTCTGCCGCCACCTTGCGGATGCGCTCCACCATGGCGCGCAGCCCGTTCGACCTTTGCGACGACAGGTGATCGGTCAGCCCCAGCCGCGCCAGTTCCGCCGGTGCATCGACGCGCGCCACCTCGGCCAGCGTCAGCCCGGCATAAAGCGCATGCAGCACCGCGATCAGCCCCTTCACGATCATCGCGTCGCTGTCGCCCTGGAAATCGAAGCGCCCGCCCTCGATCACCGGCTGGATCCAGACCTGGCTCGCGCAGCCCTGCACCTTGGTCGCGGGCACCTTCAGCGCCTCGTCCATCGGGGCAAAGGCCTTGCCAAGTTCGATGACATGGCGATAGCGGTCTTCCCAGTCATCGAGGAATTCGAAGGTTTCGGCGATCTCTTCAAAGGCGGGGCTTGCCATCGCGCTCTCCTGTGCAACGCGCATGACCTAGGCCCTTCCCGCAAAAAGGTCCACCCCGCGCGGGGGGGTGCTTTTCAAATGCCACGCCATCGGATACCCAAGGATCAGCAGACGGGGGACCGGGATGAGAAAGACAGTTCTGGCGGCTTTGGGCATCGTGCTGATGGTGGCAGGATGCGGCGCGATCCGGGAATCGCGGCTCAATCCGTTCAACTGGTTCGGCCGGGCAGAGCCCCGCGAAACCGTCGCCACCGCCGCCCCGCAGGATGAACGCCTGCTTGTGGCGCAGGTGGTCAGCCTTTCGGTCGATCCCTACAGCACCGGCGCCATCGTGCGCGCGCGCGGCATCCCGCCCAGCCAGGGCTGGTGGGATGCCGAACTCGTCGCCCGGCCGCTGGATGAAAACGGCGTGCTGGTCTTCGATTTCCGGGTCTTCCCGCCGATCACCAACACGCCCGAAGGCACCCCCCGCTCGCGCGAGATCACTGTGGCCGCGGCGCTCTCGAACGTGAAGCTGGATCAGGTGCGCGAAATCGTCGTGCAGGGCGCGACCAACGCGCTCTCCTCGCGGCGCTGACGAAAGGCGCGGCGGCCGGCAACCGGCCGCAGCCGCGGGGGCTGCGTCACAGACGCACCACCCGCACCTCGTTCCCCTTGGCCGACAGGGCAATCTCGCCCTTGCACAGCCGCAGCGCATCCTCGCCAAAGGCTTCCAGCCGCCAGCCGCGCAGCGCCTCCACGCCCCGCTCGCCCGCCGCGATGGCATCCAGATCGGCGGCCGAGGCGATCAGCTTCGACGCAACCCCCAACTGTTCGGATTTCGCCTTCAGAAGCACCCGCAACAGATCGGCCAGCGCCGGGTTCACCTGCAACTGCTCGCGGCTCAGATCGGGCTTGGGCATGTCCTCGGGCCGCATCTCCAGCCCCGCCTTGATCGCGGCAAGGATGCCTTCGGCGATCTCGGGCTTGCGCCCCTCGCGCAACAGCAGGCGCGACCGGCCCAGCTCTTCCATCGTCGTGGGCCGGGTCGAGGCCAGCTCCAGCAGCGCATCATCCTTCATCACCCGCGACCGCGGCACGTTCAGCCGCTGGGCATAATCCTCGCGGAACTGCGCCAGCGTCTTGACGATGGCCAGGAACCGGCCCGAATTGGTGCGCGTCTTCACCCGCAGCCAGGCCTCTTCGGGCTTGACCGTATAGGTCGCCGGATCCGTCAGGATCGCCAGCTCCTCCTCGACCCAGCGGGTCCGGTCATTCTTCTGCAACTGCGCCGCCAGCCATTCATAGATCTCGCGCAGATGGGTCACATCGGCCAGGGCATATTCCTGCTGCGCCGTCGACAGCGGGCGGCGCGACCAATCGGTAAAGCGCGAGGTCTTGTCGAGGTTCTGCCGCGCGATCTTCTTCACCAGCGTCTCATAGCCCACCTGCTCGCCAAAGCCGCAGACCATGGCCGCAACCTGCGTGTCGAACAGCGGATCGGGAAAGGCATTGCCCTCGACGAAGAAGATCTCCAGATCCTGCCGCGCCGCGTGAAAGACCTTCACCGTCGCCTTGTGGCGGAACAGATCATAAAGCGGCTCAAGGCTCATCCCCTCGCCCAGGATCGGATCGACCAGCACCGCCTCGCCCGTCTTGCCCGGCAGGGCCATCTGGATCAGGCACAGCTTCGACCAATAGGTCCGCTCGCGCAGGAATTCGGTGTCGATGGTGACATAGGGCTGGGTCTTGGCGGCTTCGCAGAAGGCGGCAAGGTCTTCGGTCGTCGTAATCGTGCGCATCTTGCGATCCGTTCTGCCAAAGGGGGCACGGGGTCATCCCGCGCCTTCCGCTATAACGGTTTGTGACGGAAATGAAAGACCCCCGCCGGAAAGGCTGCGTTGCGCGCGGATTGCGCGGGGCGCAGCGGGGGCAGGCCCCCGCACCCCCGGGGTATTTGGACCGAAACGAAGAGGCAGGTCAGAGGAAGAGGGGCGTCCGGTCGCCCGCCGCAAAGCGGCGCAGCACGGCGGGGTAGAGGCGGTGTTCCTGTTGCAGCACCCGCGCGGCCAGGCTCTCGGCCGTGTCGCCCGGCAGGACGGGAACGCGGGCCTGGCCCAGGATCGTGCCGTCGTCCAGCACCGGCGTCACCTCATGCACGGTGCAGCCCGCCTCGGCATCGCCCGCTTCCAGCGCGCGCTGATGGGTATGCAGCCCGGGATATTTCGGCAGGAGCGAGGGATGGATGTTCAGCATCCGCCCGGCGAAACGGTCCACGAAACCGGGCGTCAGCACCCGCATGAAGCCCGCAAGGCAGAGGATATCCGGCGCCGCCGCCAGAAGGGGCTCCAGCAGCGCCCGCTCGAAGGCCGCGCGATCCTTGCCGAAGGGGCGGTGATCCACCGCCGCCACCGCCACGCCCATGGCCGCGGCCCGCGCCAGCCCCGCCGCCGCCGGATCGTTCGATGCCACCAGAACGGCCCGCGCGGGGTGATCCCCCGCCGCCATGTCGCGCAGCAAGGCCAGCATGTTGGAGCCACCCCCGGAAATCAGGATGGCGACCCGCTTCGTCACAGCAGGCGGCCCTTGTAGACAACCCCCTCGCCCGCGATCACGCGGCCCAGCGTGCAGACCGTCTCGCCCTGCCCGCGCAGCAGCGCCGTCAGCGCCTCGGCCCGGCCCGCTTCCACGACAAGGATCATCCCGATCCCGCAGTTGAAGGTCTTCAGCAGCTCCGCCTCGGCCATCCCGGCGGTCGTCGCCAGCCAGCGGAACACCGGCGGCAGGTCCCATGCCGACAGGTCGATCTCGCAGGCCAGCCCCTCGGGCAGCACGCGCGGCGGGTTCTCGGTCAGCCCGCCCCCGGTGATATGCGCCAGCCCATGCACGCCCCCCGCCCGGATCGCGGCCAGCGCCTGCTTCACATAAAGCCGCGTCGGCGCCAGCAGCGCTTCGCCCAGCGTGACACCTTCCGCAAAGGGGCAGGCCGCATCCCAGCCCAGCCCCGACATCTCCACCACCTTGCGCACGAAACTGTAGCCGTTGGAATGCACCCCGTCCGAGGCCAGCCCCAGCAACACATCGCCCTCGGCCACGCCCGCGGGCAGATCGCCCCCGCGTTCCATCGCGCCCACGGCGAAACCGGCAAGGTCGAAATCGCCCTTGTGATACATGCCCGGCATTTCCGCCGTTTCGCCCCCGATCAGCGCACAGCCCGACGCCGCGCATCCCGCGGCGATGCCTTCGATGATCCGCGTGGCCTGATCCACATCCAGCTTGCCGGTGGCGAAATAGTCCAGAAACAGCAGCGGCTCCGCCCCCTGACAGACCAGATCGTTCACGCACATGGCGACAAGGTCGATCCCGATCGTGTCCACATTGCCGGTGTCGATGGCGATGCGCAGCTTGGTTCCCACCCCGTCGGTCGCGGCCACCAGGATGGGGTCGCTGTAGCCCGCCGCCTTCAGATCGAACAGCGCGCCAAAGCCGCCCAAGCCGGACATGCTGCCCGCCCGCGCCGTGCGCTTGGCCGCGGGCTTGATCCGCTCGACCAGCGCATTGCCCGCGTCAATATCCACCCCCGCCTGCGCATAGGTAAGGCCCTTCGTCATCGCGCTCGCTCCGCCACTGTGCCGCCGTTGCGCGCAGGCCATATACCACCCCCCGCCCCATCGCAACGGCCCAGCGCCGCACAATCCGCCCGGCAAACCCTTTGCCGATTGATGCGGATCAAGGTCCGGCCCGCAGGAAGCGGCTATCCTTTACCCACCATGAAAGAGGATATCGTCATGTCCCGCCTGTTCTTCCTGCTCTATGCCCTGATCGGGCCCAGCCTTGCCGGTGTCGGTGTCGTGATCGTGCTGACCATGGGGCTCGATACGCTGCGCCCGATCCTGACCTCCGCCGCCGTGGGCTTCGCGCTTGGCGTCCCTGCGGCCTGGATCGTGATGCGCCAGCTTGCGGGCGGGCCCGGTTCCTGACCGCCCCACCCCGCCCGCGCGCGCCCGGCTTGACCTGCCCGGACGGAAGGCTTAGGCCCTGTTGCAGGGGGCTGTAGCTCAATGGTTAGAGCCGGGCGCTCATAACGCCTTGGTTGGGGGTTCGAGTCCCTCCGGCCCTACTCGATTCCTCCCGGATGACGGCCGCCCGATGCCCGGGTCGCCGCGCGCGGGCCGATCACTCCCGGCGCGTCACCAGCCGCGTTTCCAGATAGGCCTCCAGCGCCTCGGATCCGCCTTCCGTGCCATAGCCCGACTCCTTCATGCCACCGAAGGGGATCTCGGGCAGGGCAAGGCCCAGATGGTTGATCGACAGCATGCCCGCCTCCACCTCGGCCGACAGCCGCGTGCTGGTGGCCGTGCTGCGGGTAAAGGCAAAGGCCGCCAGCGCAAAGGGCAGACGGTTCGCCTCGGCGATCGCCTCGTCCAGCGCGGAAAAGCGGTTGACGATGGCGACCGGCCCGAAAGGTTCCTCGTTCATGATCCGCGCCGAAACCGGCACATCGGCCAGCACGGTGGGTTCAAAGAACCAGCCCTCGTTGCCGATGCGCCGCCCGCCTGTCAGCAGCCGCCCGCCCCGCTCCACCGCATCGGCCACCAGCGCCTCCAGCGCGGGGATGCGGCGTTCATTGGCCAGCGGCCCCATCTCTGTCTCGGGGTCAAGCCCGTGGCCCACCCGCAGCTTGCGCGCAGCGGCGACGAAACGGTCGGCAAAGGCATCGGCCAGCGCCTCCTGCACCAGAAACCGCGTCGGCGACACGCAGACCTGGCCCGCATTGCGGAACTTGTTCGGGATGATGGTGGCGGCGGCAAGATCCAGATCGGCATCCGCCGCGATGATCACCGGCGCATGCCCGCCCAGCTCCATCGTGGCCCGCTTCATGTGCAGCCCCGCCAGCGCGGCCAGCTGCTTGCCCACCGGGGTGGATCCGGTAAAGCTGATCTTGCGGATCACCGGATGCGGGATCAGATATTCCGATATCTCGGCCGGAATGCCGAAGACCAGATTGGCCACCCCGGCAGGCAGGCCCGCATCGGCAAAGGCGCGGATCAGTTCGGCAGGGCTTGCCGGCGTCTCCTCGGGGGCTTTCACGATGATGGAACAGCCCGCCGCCAGCGCGGCCGACAGCTTGCGCACCACCTGGTTGATGGGAAAGTTCCACGGCGTGAAGGCCGCCACCGGCCCGACCGGCAGCTTCATCGTCATCTGCACGATCTCGGGCGCGCGCGACGGGATCACCTGCCCATAGGCGCGCGGCGCCTCTCCCGCGAACCAGTCGATGATATCGGCCCCGGCCAGCGTCTCAAGCCGCGCCTGCGCCAGCGGCTTGCCATTCTCGCGCACCATCAGGCTGGCCACCTCCTCGGCGCGCGCGCGCAGGATGTCGGCGGCCTTGCGCATCAGTCTGGCCCGGTCATGGGCCGCCGTCCTGCGCCAAAGCTCAAAGCCCCGCGCGGCGGCGGCCAGCGCCTGATCCAGATCGTCGCGGCTGGCATGGGCCACCGTTCCGATGCGCTCCGCCGTGGCCGGATCGACGACGGGGATCACGCGCCCGTCCGATGCGGGCCGCCAGACGCCGTCAATGAAAAGCTGGACATCAGGGTAGGTGTTCATGGGTTCTGCTTCCTGTCCTTCTGGAACATGGGTCCGCCCCTGGCGCGCGGAAATCCGTAGCCATGGACCTGCACAAGGTCGATATCGGCAGGGCTGGCGGCGATGCCTTCCGCAAGGATCGCCGCGCCCTCGGCCGCCAGGGCGCCGGTCAGCCGCTCCACGATGACCTCTGCCGCAACCGGGCGGTCCGCGCCCGCCAGGGCCGCGATGATGCGCGCCGCCTCGGTCGAGTGGCGCGGGCTGCGATCCCCCGGCGCATAGTCATACCACCCCGCCCCGGTCTTGATCCCCTTGCGCCCCGCGCGCACCAGCAGATCGCCGGGCGCCTCAGGCACATCCTCGCCCCGCGCCCGCGCGGCCTCGCGGTTCAGAAAGCTGATATCCAGCCCCGCCATGTCCTGCATCTCGAACGGGCCCATCGCATAGCCAAAGCCGCGCATCGCCGCGTCGATATCCGCAAAAGGCACGCCCTCGCGCAGCAGGGCCTCGGCCTCGGCCCGGTAGCGGCGCAGGATGCGGTTGCCGATGAAGCCCTCGCAGATGCCCGACCGCACCGGCACCTTGCCCAGCCGCCGCGCCAGATCGAAGACCGTCGCCAGCACAGGGGCCGAGGTTTCGGGCAAGGGGATGATCTCGACCAGCTTCATGATCTGCGCCGGGCTGAAGAAATGCATCCCCACCACCCGGTCGCCCGACACGGACCCCGCCACAATCCCGCGCGGGTCGATGTATGAGGTGTTGGTGGCCAGGATCGCATCCGCACGGCACAACCCGCCCAGATCGGCAAAGACCGCGCGCTTGACCGCCAGATCCTCGAACACGGCCTCGACCACCAGATCGCAATCCGCCAGCCCCTCCAGCCCGACACAGCCGCTCAGACCCGCGCGGCGCGCCTCAGCCTCTTCTGACGTGATCAGCCCCCGGCGCTCGGCAGCCTCGAACAGGGCCCGAACCGTGCCAAGCCCCTTTTCAAGCGCGGTCGCGTCACGTTCCGACATCACGACGCGCAGTCCCGCATTGCGGAAGGCGGCGGCGATGCCGCTGCCCATGGTGCCCCCGCCGACAACCCCCACCAGGCCGATCTCGCGCGGGGCGACCCCGCGCAGGTCCGCGGGGCGCAGCGCCGCCCTTTCGGCACGGAACAGATAGCGCAGCGCGGCAGACTCTTCGGAAGCCTTCAGCGCAAGGAAGGTCTCGCGCTCGTGGCGCAGCCCTTCGCGGATCCCCTGCTCCACCCCCTGCCGCACCGCCCGCAACGCGGCCAGCGGCGCAGCCGCCCCCTTGGCCGCCTTGCCGATGCGCGCCTCCGCCCGGTCCCAGAATTCCACGCCGGGATCGGCCAAGGGCCGTTGGCTTGCCGGCGGGACGCAGTCCGTCAGCGCTGCGGCAAAGGCCACCGCGCCCTCGGTCAAGTCACCCTCGATGATGCGGTCCAGAAGCCCCATCCGCGCCGCCCGCGCACTGTCCAGCATGTCGCGCTCGGCAATCACCGGGACCGCCGCCTCGATCCCCACAAGGCGCGGCAGGCGCTGCGTCCCCCCCGCCCCGGGGATGAACCCCAGCGTCACCTCGGGCAGGCCCAGCGTCGCACCCGGCAGGGCCACGCGGTGATGACAGCCCAGCGCAAGTTCCAGACCACCGCCCAGCGCCGGGCCATGGATCGCCGCCACCCAGGGCTTCCCTGCCGCCTCGATCCGCCGGATCACCTCCGGCAGGGTCGGTTCCTCGGGCGGACGGTCGAATTCCGCAAGATCGGCCCCCCCGACAAACAGCTTGCCCGCCCCCCGCAGGACAACCGCGGTGATCGACGGATCCGCCTCCGTCTCTGCGACAAGCCCGACCAGCCGCGCGCGCACCGCGGTGTTCAAGGCATTCACCGGCGGATTGTCGATCGTCAGCACGGCCACGCTGCCGGATCGTTCAACTGTGACGGTCATTTCGCCCCTTCCGCATGAATGATGCCTGCAGGTCAGGCCGTGGCCCCGGCCCGCCTGGCCGCGACGGCTGACGCGATGTCATGGCAGGCGATGACGCCCTTCGCCACAAGCTCCTCGATCCGCGCGCCGTCCAGCCCCAGCACATCGCGCAGGATGGCGCGCGTGTCCTCGCCCAGCAGGGGCGGCGCCTTCGGCACATGTCCCTCCTGCGCCGCCAGCCCCTGCGCCGGCCGCACCAGCGAGATCGGGCCAAGCTCGGGATGCTGCAGGGTCTGGATCACCTCACGCTCCACCACGGATTTTGCCTGCAGCGCCTCGGAGACCGATTTCACCGGCCCCGCCGGCACATCCGCGGCAAGGCAGGCGTCAAGCCAATGCGCAGAACTGCGCGTGCCGACGATCTCCTGGATCGTGTCCAGCAGGTCCTGTCGGTGCAGCGCGCGCTGATGCGAGGTGACAAAGCGCGGATCCTCGGCCAGATCGGGCCGCAGGATCACCTGCCTGCAGAAATCGGCGAACATCCGGTCATTGCCCACGGCCAGCGCGAAATGCCCGTCCGAGGCGTCGAACAGCTGATAGGGCACCACGGTCGGATGGGCATTGCCATAGCGCGTGGCCTCCACCCCGGCATTCAGATAGGCCGTCCCGACATTGACCAGCAGGTTCAGCGCGGAATCGAGCAGCGCCACATCTATGTACTGCCCCTGCCCGCTGTCGCGCCGCTGATGCAGGGCTGCCAAAATGGACTGGGTCGCCACCATCCCCGCCACGACATCGGTAAAGGCCACGCCCAGCCGGTTGGGCGGCCCGTCGGCGGCCCCCGTGATGGACATCAGCCCGCTTTCCGCCTGCATGATGAAATCATAGCCGGGCCGCCGCGCCTCCGGCCCCGTCTGGCCATAGCCCGAGATCGAACAATAGACGATCCCGGGGTTGATCTCGCGGATCTGCCGATAGCCAAGTCCCAGCCGGTCCACCGTCCCGGCCCGGAAATTCTCCACCACCACATCCGCCCGCGCCGCAAGATCCAGCACGAGGGCAAGCCCCTCGGGCGATTTCAGATCCAGCGCGATGCTGTGCTTGCCGCGATTGGCGCAGAGGAAATAGGTGCTGACGCCCTTGTAATTCGGCACCGACCAGGCGCGCGTGTCGTCACCGCCCTTGATGTTCTCGATCTTCCAGACTTCGGCCCCCATGTCGGCCAGGCTCATGGTCGTCCAGGGTCCGGCAAGGACCCGCGTCAGGTCCAGCACCTTGATGCCTTCCAGCGGCAGGGTCTGCATCGTCTTGGTCCTCCCTCGTTTCGCTCTCAGCCCGTCGTCGCCAGGCCCGTTTCCCGGGCACTTGGAAAATGGCAGGCGACGGCATGCCCTTCGGCCGTTTCGGCAAGCGGCGGTTCCCTTTCGGCGCAGATCCCCCTGGCAATCGGGCAGCGCGTGCGGAAATGGCAGCCCGATGGCGGGTTCATCGGGCTTGGCACATCCCCCGTCAGCACGATGCGCCTGCGCGCCCTCTCGCGCGGGGGATCGGCCAGCGGCACCGCAGACATCAGCGCCTGCGTATAGGGATGCTGCGGCGAGGCGTAGAGGTGCCGCTTGTCGGCGATCTCCACGATCTTGCCCAGATACATCACCGCCACGCGATGCGAGATATGCTGCACCACCGACAGGTCATGCGCGATGAACAGGAAGGCCGTCGAAAACTCGCGCTGGATATCCTTCAGCAGGTTCAGAACCCCCGCCTGCACCGACACATCCAGCGCCGATACCGGCTCGTCCAGCACCAGAAGATCGGGTTGCAGCGCCAGCGCGCGCGCGATGACGACCCGCTGGCGCTGGCCGCCCGAAAGGGCATGGGGATAGCGGCTGCCATGTTCCGGGTTCAGCCGCACCAGATCCAGCATCTCGGCCACGCGCCGCCTGCGCGCATCGGCGTCAAGCTCGCTGATCCGCAGCGGCTCGGCGATGTTCTCGGCCACCGTCATGCGGGGATGCAACGAGGAATAGGGATCCTGGAAGACAAGCTGGATCTTCCGGCGCAGCATCCGCATCTCTTCCTTCGGCAGCGCGTTGATGTCCTGCCCGCGAAACAGCGTCTGCCCCTCCGACGGTTCGATCAGCCGCAGGATGCACCGGCCCAGCGTCGATTTCCCGCAGCCCGACTCTCCGACAAGGCCCAGCGTCTCGCCCAGGCCCAGATCGAAGGACACGCCCGCCACCGCATTCACATGGCCGACATCCCGCTCGATCAGCAGCCCCCCCTTGACGGCAAAGCGCTTGCCCAGATTGCGGACCGAAAGGATCGGGTCAGGCCGGGTCATGCGATGGTCTCCGATGGCGCAAAGGCGAAATGGCAGGCGGCGGCATGCCCGCCCTCTTCCCGCATCGACGGCGCCTCGCGGCGACAGATTTCGCCTGCCGCGATGCAACGGGGATGAAAGGCGCATCCTGCCGGAAGCTGGCCCAGCGCGGGCGGCGTGCCGTCGATGGAAAACAGCCGGTCATTCTGCACCGTCATGTCGGGGATCGAGGCGATCAGCCCGCGCGTATAGGGATGCCCGGGCCGCGCGAACAGATCGTCCACCCCCGCCTGCTCCACCACCTGCCCCGCATAGACCACCGCCACCCGGTCGGCATGTCCGGCCAGCACGCCCAGATCATGCGTGATCAGGATCAGCCCCAGCTTCAGCCGCGCCTGCAACTCGGCCAGCACCTCCATGATCTGCGCCTGCACCGTCACATCCAGCGCCGTCGTCGGCTCGTCGGCGATCAGCAGATCGGGGTCGTTCGCCACCGCCATGGCGATCATCACCCGCTGCCGCATCCCGCCGGAGAATTCGTGCGGATACTGCGCCAGCCGCCGGTCGGGCTGCGGTATGGCCACCAGCGCCAGCAGGTCGCGCGCCCGGTCCGCCGCCGCGTGGCGCGACATGTCGGGATTGTGCAGGCGCACCGCCTCGATGATCTGCTCGCCCACCGTCATCACCGGATTGAGCGAGGACAGCGGATCCTGAAAGATCATCGCGATCCGCGATCCGCGCAGCTTGCGCAATTCGCGCCGCGGCAGCCCGACCAGCTCGCGCCCGTCGAACCGCACCGATCCCGTCACCCGCGCCCCCTCGGGCTGCAGTCCCAGCGCCGCCAGCATCCCCACCGACTTGCCCGATCCGGATTCCCCCACGATCCCCAGCACCTCACCCGGATCCACATGCAGGGAAATGCCCCGCACCGCCTCGGCATAGGTTCCGTTGCGCCCGAAGGCCACGCGCAGGTCGCGCACCTCGAATAGCGGAGAAGCGCTCATCTGGACCTCGGGTCAAAGTAATCGTGCAGGCCGTCACCGATGAAGTTGAAGCCCAGGACGATGGTCAGGATGGCCAGCCCGGGGCCAAGGGCCACCCACCAGGAATAGAACTGCGACGCCCCGTCCGAGATCATGGATCCCCATTCCGGCGTCGGCGGCGTGGCCCCCAGCCCGATGAACGACAACGAGGCCGCCAGCAGGATCACCTGCCCCAGATCCATCGTCGCGCTGATCAGAACGGGCGTCCAGCACAGCGGCAGCACATGTTTCCCCAGCACCCGGCCCTGCGTCGCACCCGAAGCGATGGCCGCCTCGACATGCTCGCGCTCGCGCACCTCCAGAACCTGCGCCCGCATCAGCCGGGCATAGACAGGCCACCACACGATCACCATCGCGATGGCCGCATTCTCCAGCCCCGGCCCCAGCGAGGCCGCCACCGCCATCGCCAGCAGCATCGGCGGAAAGGACAGCGTCACATCCACCATCCGCATGATGACGGTATCCACGAACCCGCCCACGAACCCCGCCACCGCCCCGAGAGAGGCCCCGATCGCCACGGCAAAGGCCACCACCGTCACCGCGATGGGGATGGAATGGCGCGCGCCATGCAGCGTCCGGCTCAGCACGTCGCGCCCCAGCGCATCGGTGCCCAGCAGATGATCCCAGCTTGGCGGCTGCAACCGTCGCCCCACCATGTCCAGCGGCGCATGGGCCGACATCCACGGCGCGGCCACCGTCGCCACCAGCCAGAACAGGATCAGCACGGCCCCCACGATCAGGGGCGGGGTCAGCCAGCGCGGACGTGCGGAACGGGAAAGGAAAAGGACGCTCATGGATCAGCCAAGCCTCACGCGCGGGTTGGCGACGACATAGGCCACGTCCGTCAGCAGGTTGGTGAACAGAAAGACGATGCCGCCCACGATCGTCACGCCGATGATGGCGGGAAAATCCAGCCCCCGCGCCGCCTCCACGGCATAGGATCCCATGCCCGGCCAGGAAAAGATCGTCTCGGTCAGCACCGCGCCGGTCAGCAGATAGGCAAAGGAATAGCCGATCACCGTCAGCGTGGGCACCAGCGTGTTGCGCAGCGCATGCCGGATCACCACCCGAAACTCCCCCGCCCCCTTGGCACGCGCCGTCAGGATGAATTCCCGCGACAGCACCTCCACCATATTGGCGCGCACCAGCCGCGATATGGTGCCCGCCACCGCCCAGCCCAGCACGAAGGCCGGCAGCAACAGATGCCACAGCGCATCCAGAAACAGCCGGAAATCCCCCGCGAACAGCGTGTCGATGGTCATGAACCCCGTCACCATCGGCGGCGCCGTCGCCCGCGCGTCCAGCCGCCCGGGTCCGGGCAGGATGCCCCATTGCACCGAAAAGACGTAAAGCAGCGCCAGCCCCAGCCAGAACACCGGGATCGAGGATCCGAACAAGGCAAACAGCCGCGCCCCGTGGTCGATGGCCGTGTTGCGGAAATAGGCGGCCAGCACGCCCAGGCTGATGCCGATGGTCGCCCCGACGATCATCGCCGCCACCACCAGTTCCATCGTGGCGGGCAGGCGATACAGCACATCCTGCGCCACCGGGCGCCGCGTGATGAAGGACGTGCCCATGTCGCCCGACAGCAGGTTGCCCACATAGATCACATAACGCTCTGGCAGGCTGCGATCGAGCCCCCAGCGCGCCTTCGCGGCGGCCACCACCTCGGGGTTGTTCATCTGCCGGTCCGATACGATGGCCGTCAGCGGATCGCCCTTGGTGACACTCGTCAGCAGGAAGGCCAGCGTGACGATTCCCAGCACCAGAAAGGGCATGGCGATCAGGCGGCGCAGGATATAGCGGGTCATGGCCTTGTCCTTCCCGGGATGTCTTGCGGATGGAGCGGTCCGGCATTCCTCGATAGTATTGACAACCGGAGAGGGCGCAGTCAACATAATTGAAATTAAGTTTCAAATATTGGCGACGCCTCCCGTGACGGAACCGGATAAACAGTAGCAACGGGTAACGAAGATGAGAAAACGGGCACTCCCCGCCGAAGGGGCCGATGTCGTGGAAGCCAGCAATCCGGCGGCGTCGCTGACGCGCGGGCTGGAAATCCTGCGCGCCTTCACGGCGGATGACACGACCCTCGGCAATCAGGAACTGATCGAACGCACGGGCCTTCCCAAGGCCACCGTATCGCGCCTGACGGCCACGCTCGTTTCGCTGGGCTACCTGCATTACGACACCCAGCTTGGCCGCTACAGCATCGGCCCCGCCACCATCTCGCTTGGTTATTCCGCGCTCAGCTCCAGCGCCGTCGTCCATATGGCGCAGCCCTTGATGCAGGAACTGGCCGACAAGACGGGCGTCGCCGTGGCGCTTGGCACGCGGGACGGGCTGGAAATGGTCTATCTGGCGAACTGCCGCTCGCAAAGCCCGGTCTCGCTGCGCCTGAACGTGGGCTCGCGCCTGCCCATCTGGCGCACGGCGATGGGCCTTGCCTATCTCGCCGAAATGCGCCCCGAAATCCGCGACGAGGTGCTGGCCGCCCTCATCGCGCAGGAACCCGGACAGGAACAGCGCATCCGCACCACCCTGGACGAGGCACTAGACTCCCACGCCCGGCAGGGATTCGTCGCCACCTTCGGCTCCTGGTACAGCTATATCAACGCCGTCGGCGTCGCCTTCCGCCCCACCGACGGCTCGCCCCTCGTGGCCGTCACCTGCGGCGGCATCGTCGACATCATCCCCCGCGATGTCTGCCTGTCGCGCGTCGGCCCCGATCTGGTGGCCACGATCGGCCGCCTGCGCGCCCGCCTTTCCGGCCAGCCCGACACCACCCGATAGCCCCACCGCAGCCCAAGGATCCGCCATGCCCACACCCGTCCTCTACCCCAAGGTCAGCCTGGAACTGCAGACGGGTCGGATCGCGCGCTGGCTGGTCGAGGACGGCGCGATGGTGACCGCCGGGCAGGTGATCTTCGAGATCGACAACGACAAGGCCGCGGTCGAGGTCGAGGCCCCCGCCCCCGGCCGCCTGCATCACCTCGCCCCGGAAGGGGCCGAGGTCGATGTGGGTGCCGAAGTCGCCCGCATCACCGCGGATGACGAGGTCGCCGTGACACCGCCTCAGGCCGCCCCGAAACCTGCCCCCGCACAGGCCCCGGAACCCGCCCTGCAGGCCAGCGCGGCGCGCGGTCCCCTCTCCGCCGCCCCGCCCCGCGCCGAAGGCGCGCGCCTGCCCAATCCCACCCCGCTCGCCCGCCGCATCGCGCGGGAAACCGGCCTCGATCTGGCAGGTCTTTCCGGCACCGGGCCGCGCGGCCGTGTCCAGAAATCCGATGTCATGGCGCGCCTCTCCGCGCTGGCGGCAACGCCCACCACATCGCCCGCCCCCGGCTCGGATGGCGATCTGAACGCCCTCTGGCTGCGGCGTGGCGAAGGGATGCCGGTCGTCCTGCTGCATGGCTACAGCGCCGATCTGAACAACTGGCGCGGCCTGTTCGCGGGCGCCCGCCCCGCCTTTCCCGTGCTGGCACTCGATCTGCCCGCCCACGGCGCCTCGCCCCGCGCGGTTCCCCCGGATGCCGATGCGCTTTGCGCTATGGTCGAACGCAGCCTCGCCCGCCACGCCCCCGGCCCCATCCTTCTGGCAGGCCATTCCTTCGGTGCCGCCATCGCCGCCCGCCTCGCCGCGCGCGGCGTCGCCGATCTGCGGGGCCTCTGCCTCTTTGCGCCTGCCGGGCTTGGCCCCGAAATCGACGACGCCTTCACCCGCGGCATCCTGCGCGCCCGGACTGCGGCCAGCCTCCGCCCCTGGCTGGAACGCCTGGTGCATGACCCCGCCGTGATTTCCGATGCCTTCGTCAAGGCCGTCGCCGCCCAGCGCCAGGACGAGGCGCTCACCGCCGCCATGGCGGCCTTTGCCGACCGTTTCTTCCCCGATGGCACGCAAGCACTATCCGTCCGGTCCGATCTGGCGCGCCTGCGCATCCCGGCCCGCATCGTCTTCGGCAGGCAGGACCGCATCCTTCCCTTCGCCACGACGCGCGACCTGCCCGCCCCCGTCGCCCTGCACGCGGTCGAGGCCTGCGGACACCTGCCGCATCTGGAACATCCCGATCTTGCCCTGCGCATCCTGACCGAGGTCTGGCGCAGCGCGTCCTGACGCGCGACCCGACTCGCGGCCTGACCGGGGTGCCTCAGCCCGGCTGCCTGCCATAGCTCGTGTAGCGCGCGGCCACTTCGGCCATCTCTTCCTCTGTCAGAAGCGCGGGCTCCCCGCCCGCCTTCGCCAGCAGATACTGCCGCGCCAGCGTCTCCAGCTTCACCGCCCGCGCCAGCGTGGCATCCAGATCCGCCCCCAGCGCGACCATGCCGTGATTGGCCATCAGGCAGGCGGTCAGCGGGGCCACCAGCGTGGCCGCCACCACTTTGGCAAGCTCCGGGCTGCCGAAACAGGCATAGGGCGCGCAGGGCACCGTGCCGCCCCCGAACCCCGCCACCATGTAATGAAAGGGCGGGATCGCCTGCCGCAGGCAGGACAGGGCCACGCAATGATCGGGATGGGCATGCACCACCGCCGCCGCATCGGGCCGCGCGGCATAGAGCCGGGCATGGATCGCCCATTCCGACGAAGGCCGCCAGTCCCCGCTCCATTCCCCGTCCGCCCCGACCCGCACGATCTGCGCTTCCGTCATCCGTTCCGGCGCAATTCCCGTCGGCGTGATCAGCATCCCCTCCCCGTGCCGCAGGCTCAGATTGCCCGCCGTCCCGCTGTTCAGCCCCAGCCTGACCGTCTCCCGCGCCGCCCTGACCAGCGCTGCCCGCGCCGCCTCTTCCGTCATCTCGCCCGTCCCTCGCCATGGCAGATCGCCCGCAACAAGGCGTCTTCCCCGCCCAGTTTCCCGGGCTTCAGGAACAGCCAGACCGGCCCACCCCCCGCCTGCCCCAGACATTCCCCCAGCCCGAGCGGCCCCTCCGGCAAGGCCCGCGCCGATCCCAGCCCGATCGCCGCCACCACCGCGCCCGAGGTTTCGCCCCCCGCCACGGCAAAGCGCCGCAGGCCCCGCCCATGCAGCCCGCGCGCCACCTGCCCCAGCACCTCTTCCGCCCGCCGCGCCGCCCCCGCCGCGCCAAGCGCGCCCTGACTCAGCGCCAGCCCCGCCGCATCCGTCGCGGTCGAGATGGCAAAGGAACCGCCCTGCCC
The DNA here is from genome assembly GCF_011059185.1 of Paragemmobacter kunshanensis. Lineage (GTDB taxonomy): Bacteria > Pseudomonadota > Alphaproteobacteria > Rhodobacterales > Rhodobacteraceae > Paragemmobacter > Paragemmobacter kunshanensis. The sequence goes on from NZ_JAALFE010000020.1 coordinate 21,778, forward strand.
CGCCGCCCAGTCCAGCGCCCGCGCCACCAGCGCAGCGGGATCCCCCTCCGCCAGCAGGTCCAGCGTCAGGACGGGATGCGCCAGCGCCGCAAGCTGGGCCATGACCACCGGCCCCGTGCTGCCCGCCAGCACCGCCACCGGCCCATGCGGTGGCGCCGCCGGGGCCTCTGCCGTTCCCTTCGGGCAAAGGCGCAAGGCAAGCTCCACGATCAAGGGATCGCTCGCCACCACCGGCAGGTCGCGCCCCGCGGCCAGATCGGCCGACACCGCGACATCCCCGTCATCGGACGCATCCAGCAGCACATGCCCCACGCCCTCTGCCGCCAGCGCCGACAGCGCCTCTTCCGCCGCAACCACCCCCCGCCGCAGCACCAGATGCCCCACGAGCCCCACCCGATGCGGGGTCTGGCGGCCCAGATGGCGCACCAGATCGGGGTCTTCCATCGGGGTCAGCGGATCCAGCCGCTTGATCGAATCCGACACAAGCCGCTGGCGATAGAACAGATATCCCTGATGCACCGTCGCGCCAAAGCGCGGAAATCCCGCGCTCATCAGAACCGGGCGGCGCCCCGCCCGTTCCGCCAGCAGATCCGCCGCGGGGCCGATATTGCCTTGGGCGGTGGAATCGAAACTGGCACAGGCCTTGTAGGCAATCCGCGCACAACCGGCCGCCACCAGCCTGTCATGCCACAGCGCGATCTCGTCCAGCGCCACGGCCGGCGGCACCGTCCGGCTGCGCGCCGCCGCGATCAGCGCACCGGCCCCGTCGCCCGCCCCGGCCTCCGGCCGGAACAGCACCGGGCAGGACACCCCGCCCCCTTCCAGCATGCCCGCCACCATCACCGCTCCGGTGAAGTCATCCGCGATGATGCCGATGGCGGGGGTCCGGGCCAAGGTTCACCTCTGGGCGCACATTTCGCGCGCGATGATGATCTGCTGGATCTGCGATGTCCCCTCATACAGCCGGAACAGCCGCACGTCGCGATAGAAGTGTTCCACCGGATAGTCCTGCATGTAGCCCGCACCGCCATGAACCTGCAGCGCGCGGTCAGCCACGCGCCCCGCCATTTCCGAACAGAACAGCTTGCAACTGGCCGCCTGCTGCACGATCCGCTCGCCCGCATCGAACCGCCGCGCCGCATCCGTCACCATGCACAGCCCCGCATAGGTTTCCGTGGCGCAATCGGCCAGCATGGCCTGCACCAGCTGATGCTCCGCAATGGGCTTGCCGAACTGCACCCGGCTTCTTGCAAAGCCCACCGCCTCGTCGCACAGCCGCTGCGCCTGCCCGACACAGACCGCCGCGATATGCAGCCGCCCCCGGTTCAGCACCTTCATCGCGGTCTTGAACCCCTGCCCCTCCACCCCGCCGATCACGGCATCGGCAGGCACGCGGCACTCCCGCAGGATCACGTCGCAGGTCTTCGTCCCGCGCTGCCCCATCTTTCGGTCCGGCGGCCCAAGGCTCAGCCCCGGACTGTCGGCAGCCACCAGAAAGGCCGTCACGCCCCCCGGCCCGGCCTCGCCCGTCCGCGCCATCAGGGTAAAGACATCCGCCACCGGCGCATTGGTGATATAGCGTTTCGTGCCGTTCAGGATGTAGTGATCCCCCTCGCGCCGCGCCGTCGTCCTGACGGATCCCGCATCCGATCCCACATCCGGCTCGGTCAGGGCAAAGGACCCGATCACCTCGCCCGAGGCCATGCGCGGCAACCAATGCGCCTTCTGCGCCTCGGTCCCGTCCACGATGATGCCCTGCGACCCGATCCCGTTATTCGTCCCGATCACCGACCGGAAGGCCGCCGATGTATAGCCCAGTTCCAGGGCCACCATCACCTCTTCCTCCATGGTCAGGCCAAGGCCGCCATAGGCTTCGGGAATCGACAGGCCGAACAGGCCCAGCGCGCGCATCTCGTCGATGATGGCGGGCGGAATGGCGTTGGTTTCCTCAACCAGCGCTTCGGCGGGAACCAGCCTCTCGCGGACGAACCGCCGGACCGTTTCCACAAGCCCGCCAAGGATTTCGGCGTCCCGGATCATCGCGGCCCCTGCCCTTTCCCACCGGGCCGACCCCGGCACCAAGATTTCTGTTGCACGGAAAGGCTGGCACGGCTTAGTGTTCGTTTCAAGAGAAAACGGAATTAATTTCCACAAAAGCAGAACCCGCCCTCCAGCCGCCTGGAAACGCGGATCATCAAAGGACCGGACATGCCGCAACGGACCCCTCTCCAGCCCTCGGCCCCATGGTTCCGCCTCGATGTGGACATGGCCGACTGGCAGGCGGAAAAGCCGACGGATCTGCTGCACTGGTATGCCCAGATGCTGCTGATCCGGCGGTTCGAGGAAAAGTTGCTGGAACTGGAAAAGGCGGGCCTCATCCACGGCCCCGCCCATGCCAGCATCGGGCAAGAGGCGGGCGCCGTCGGCGCGATCTCGGTCCTCGGCCCCGAAGATCGCCTGAACGGCACCCACCGCGCCCATCATCAGGTCCTGCTGAAACTGGTCAGCGCCGTCACCCCCCCGGAATTCGACATCCTGAACGACGATTTCACCCCCGCCATGGACGAGGCGATCTTCCGCTTCATGGCCGAAATCATGGGCCTCACCCCCGGCTATTGCGGCGGGCGGGGCGGCTCCATGCACATGCGCAACGCCGCGGCAGGCATCATGGGCACCTCGGCCATCGTGGGCGGCAACCCGCCCCATGCCGTGGGCTATGCGCTCGCCGACAAAATGCTGGGCCGCGATCACGTCTCGGTCGCCTTCTTCGGCGACGGCGCCGCCCAGAACGGCGCGACATACGAGGCGATGAACATCGCCGCCGCCCAGCGCACCCCCACGATCTTCTTCATTGAAAACAACCTCTACGGCGTCTCGACCCGCCTGAACGAGATCACCCGCGAAACCCGCATCACCTCGCGCGGGGCGATGTTCGCCATTCCGGCGATAGAGGTGGACGGCATGGATGTCGTCGCCGTCCACCGCGCCATGGCCGAGGCCCGCCGCATCATCGCAACCGAAGGCGGCCCGGTCGTGGTCGAGGCGCTGCTCTACCGCCATTTCCACCAGTCCGGCAGCCGCAAGGGCAGCGATTTCGGTTACCGCGCCCCGGCCGAGGAAGAGGAATGGCTGGCCCGCGATCCGGTCACCACCGCCGCCGCCCGCCTGCGCGAGATGGGCATCGCGGGCACCGAAGACCTCGCCCGCATCGACGCTTGCGTCACCGGCCGCGTCGCCGCCGCCGCCGCGCAACTGACCGAAACCATCCCCGGCGGCAATGCCCTGCGCATCCCCGAACGGCTCTGGCCCGATCCGGCCAGCCGCGACGACGGCATCCTCGGCGATCTGTCGGAACTGGCCGATGCCCGCGTGATGGATCACGACGCCCTCGCCACCACGCAGACCGAGCGGGTGAAATTCGTCACCGCCGCCTCTGAAACGCTGGCCGCCGCCATGGAACGCGACCCCCGCATCATCGTGATGGGCGAAGATGTCCACCAGATGCGCGGCGGTGTCTCGGGCTTCACCAAGGGCGCGCTGGAACGCTGGCCGGGCCGCGTGCTGCCCATGCCCATCGCCGAGAACGGCTTTACCGGCGTCGCCCTCGGCGCCGCGCTCAACGGCCTGCGCCCGGTGGTGGAAATCATGTTCGGCGATTTCTGCTTCACCGCCGCCGACCAGATCGCCCATGGCCTGGGCAAGGTCCGCCACATGTTCGGCTCGGGCTTTCCCGTGCCGCTCGTCATGCGGGTGCGCGTCTCGCCCCATACCGGCTACGGCTCCCAGCATTCCGCCGATCCCTCGGCCCTCTTCGCCCTCTTTCCCGGCTGGCGCATCGTCAGCCCCGCCACGGCGCATGATTACATCGGCCTGATGAACGCCGCGCTCCGCTGCGACGATCCGGTTCTGGTCATCGAACATACCGAACTTTACCAGCGCGAATTCGACGTCCCCGCGGGCGACCGCGATTTCATCATCCCCTTCGGACGCGCCCATGTGGTGCGCCCCGGCACCGCCTGCACCGTGCTTGCCACCTCCGTCATGGTCGAGAACGCCGTGAAGGCCGCCTCTGATACCGGCATCGACGCCGAGGTGATCGACCTGCGCAACCTCGATCACCACGGCATCGACTGGGAAACGATCGGCGCCTCCATCGACCGCACGGGCCGCGTCATCATCGCCGAACAGACGGCCCGCAGCATGTCGATGGGCGCCCTCTGGGCCGATGGCATCCAGAGCCGCTTCTTCGACAGCCTCGACCACGAAATCCTGCGCGTGACGGGCGGCCTTGCCGCGCCCACCGTCTCGGCAGTCCTCAATCGCGCTGCCCTCGCTTCGGTGGCGGATATCCGCGATGCGCTCCTGCGCATCACCGGCAACTAGAAGACGGACCGGTCCCGGTCCACCAACAAGGAGGACGGACAAATGACACTCAAGGGGTTCAGACCCAAGGCGATGGTTCTGTCGCTTGCGGTCGCGGCGGCGGCCTACGGCCTTTACGTGCCGCAGGCTTCCGCGCAGGAAAAGGCGCTCGTGATCGCCCGCGACATGGATGTCAACGCGCTCGATCCGCACCGTGCCTGGTGCGACACCTGCCAGATCTACAACACCTCGGTCTATGAACAGCTTGTCACGCTGGACAAGGACAACAAGATCCAGCCGCTTCTGGCGACAAGCTGGTCGGCCAATGCGGATCAGACCGAATTCACCTTCACCCTCGATGCGGCGGCGAAATTCTCCGACGGCTCGCCGGTGGAATCGAAGGATGTCAAATGGTCCTTCGAACGGCTGAAGAACCTCAAGGGCAACGCGGCCTTCCTCGCCGATCCGATCACCGCCATCGACACGCCCGACGCGCAGACCGTCGTGGTCAAGCTGGCCTCGTCCAATTCCGAATTCCTCAACCAGGCGGCGGCGGGCTTTCTTGGCGTGATCAACAGCGATGTCGCCATGGCCAATGGCGCCGTGGCCGATGAAACCGCCGCCGAGGCAGACACCTCGGAAACCTGGTTCCTGTCGAACTCGGTCGGCAGCGGGCCTTTCGTTCTGACCACCTATGAACCCAATTCCGAACTGCGCCTGACCCGGAACGAGAATTACTGGCGCACCAAGCCTGCCCTGCCCGAGGTGATCTTCCGCCAGGTCAAGGATGCCGTGGCCCAGGCCCAGATGCTGCAATCGGGCGATGTCGACATCGCCATGCAGATCGACCCGGAAACCGCCAAGTCGCTGGAAGGCTCGCCCGCCATCGTGGAACGGGTGCCCTCCTACAACTTCGTCTACATCGCCCTGTCGCCGGGGGCCAAGGCCACCCCCATCGACATGACCCCCGAAGTGCGCGAGGCGATCTCCATCGCCATCGACCGCACCTCGCTGATCGACTTCACGCTGGGCGGGGCCGGCCGGCCGCTGGCCGCGCCCATCCCGCTGGGCTTCCCCGGCGGCGACGGGCACGCGGTGCCGGAATACAATCCCGACAAGGCCAAGGAGATGCTCGCAGCCGCCGGCCATCCCGACGGCTTCACCCTGCAGACGATCTATCCCGACATGAATGTCTACGGGGTGGACTTCAACCTGATGATGCAGAAGATCCAGCAGGATCTCTCCAAGGTCGGCGTCACGCTGGAACTGCAGCCCGTCCCCTTCGCCAACTGGCGCGAGGCCGCGAATGGCGATCACATCCCGCTGACCGCCGTCTTCTTCGCCCCCGATTTCTACGGCACCTCGCAATATGTCGATGTCTTCGGGATGCAGGAAGGCTCGGTCTGGGCCAATCGCGCGGGCGGCGACACCGTGCCGGGCATCATCAACCCCCGCCCCGGTGAGTTGAAGACCGCAGCCCTCGCCGCCTCCACCGTGGAAGAGGCCAACGCCCTCTGGAACGAGGCCGCGCAAGAGATGATCAACAACAAGATCATCATTCCGATGGTCAGCCCCGATCTGATCCTCGCCTATGGGCCGAATGTGAAGGGCGTGCGCTACAGCGCCTGCTGCAACCTGCCGCTTGCGGAAATCACCAACTGATGCCTTCGGCGGGGGCACGCTGGCGTGCCCCCGCCCCCAACCGGAAAGCCCGATCATGACAGCGACCCTTGCAAATTCCCGCGACATCGCCCTTCAGGACAGGGCGCGCCGGGTCATCCCCAACGGCATGTGGGGCCATATGGCCACCCGCTCCATCGCGCCGGGCTATCCGCAATTCTTCTCCCGCGCCGATGGCTGCCGCGTCTGGGATGCCGACGGGAACGAATACATAGATTTCATGTGCGCCTGGGGCCCGAATGTCCTGGGCTACCACCACGAGGCCGTCGATGCCGCCGCCCTCGCCCAGTTGCGGGTGGTGGATTCCGGCAATGGCCCGACCGAGACGCTGGTCGAACTGGCCGAGGAACTGACCGCCACCCTCGATCATGCCGACTGGTGCCTGTTCCAGAAGAACGGCACCGATGCCACCACCGCCTGCATCACCATCGCCCGCGCCGGAACCGGCCGCCGCAAGATCATCCATGCCCGCGGCGCCTATCACGGCGCGGTGCCCTGGTGTTCGCCCTCTGTCGTGGGCGTCACCGCCGAAGACCGCGCCCATCTGATCCCCTTCGACTGGGGCGATGCCGCCAGCCTCGATGCCGCCGTCGCCCAGGCGGGCGACGATCTGGCCGCCATCATCCTGACCGCCTTCCGCCATGACGTGGCCCGCGATCAAGAGCTTCCGACAACCGCCTTCCTGCAAGCCGCCCGCGCCCATTGCGACAGGACCGGCGCGATGCTGATCTGCGATGACGTGCGGGCGGGCTTCCGGCTCGATCTGCGCGGCAGCTGGGCGCGCCATGGCGTGAAACCCGACCTCGCCGCCTATTCCAAGGCCATCGCCAATGGCTGGCCGCTGGCCGCCATCGCAGGCGCCGACCGCGCCCGCGCCGGGGCCGAAAGCATCTTCACCACCGGCTCCTTCTGGTATGGCGCTGCCGCCATGGCAGCGGGCCTCGCCACCATCCGCATCCTGCGCGACACCGACGCCCTCGCCCATACCGAGGCGATGGGCAACCGCCTGAGGAAGGGCCTCGACGAGGCGGCCTCCCGCCACGGCTACCGCCTGCGCCAGACCGGCCCCGTGCAGATGCCCATGGTTCTTGTCGATGGCGACAGGGATCTGGCCATCGGCAACGCGCTCTGCCTCGCGGCCCTGCGCCACGGCGTCTACCTGCATCCAAGGCACAACATGTTCCTCTGCGCGGCGCATGGCCCGGCGGATATCGACCGCGCCGTCGAAGCCGTCGACCGCGCCTTCGCCGACATCGCCGCCGCGGGCCTCCGGCCCGCCTGACCACAGGAAATCCCATGTCCTACACGGATCACATCTTCCCCGCCTACCGGCGTCGCTGCGCCGAACTCGCGGCAAGCACCAACCCCTTCGCCCAGGGCATCGCCTGGGTCGGCGGCGATTACGTCCCTGTCGCCGAGGCGCGCATCCCGCTTCTCGACCAGGGCTTCCTGAAATCCGATCTCACCTATGACGTCCCCGCCGTCTGGGATGGCCGCTTCTTCCGGCTCGACGATCACCTCGACCGGTTCGAGGCCAGCATGAAGAAGCTGCGCATGACCAGCCCGATCCCGCGCCAGGAAATCCGCGACCGTCTGGTGGAGATGACGTCCCTCAGCGGCATCCGCGATGCCTATGTGATGATGTTCATGACCCGCGGCCTGCGCTACGTGCGCCAATACGCGCCCGAGGATTGCCCCAACCACTGCTATCTGATGGTCACGCCCTATCTCTGGGTCATGGGCGAAGAGGTGCAGAAGACCGGCGGTTCCGCCGTCATCGCCCGCGGCGTGCGCCGCGTCCCGCCCGGTGCCATCGACCCTACGGTGAAGAACCTGCAATGGGGCGATTTCACCCGCGCGATCTTCGAAGCCCGCGACCGCGGGGCGATGTATCCCATCCTCTCCGATGGCGACGGCAACCTGACCGAAGGCTCGGGCTTCAACGTCGTGCTGGTCAAGGACGGCCACCTCTACACCCCGCGCCGCGGCGTCCTCGAAGGCGTCACCCGCAAGACCGTCCTCACCCTGGCCGAACGGCTCGGCCATGCCTGGACGATCGACGACATCCCCGTATCGCTCGCCTATGACAGCGACGAGATCCTGTTCGTCACCACGGCAGGTGGCGTCATGCCGATCACCCTGCTGGACGGCGCGCCCGTCGGCAATGGCGAGGTCGGCCCCGTGACAAAGGCCCTCTGGCAGGCCTATTGGGACGCGCATTCCGACCCGGAATTCAGCTTCCCGATCAACTACCGCTGACCGGGGGCACGGCATGGCGACCCGGGCGGCCTATCTCTGCGACTATATCCGCACCCCCATCGGCCGCTTCGGCGGCGCGCTTGCTGCCGTCCGCCCCGACGACCTCGGCGCGATCCCGCTCCGCGCCCTCATGGCCCGCAACCCGGGCCTGGACTGGGACGCCGTCGATGACGTCATCCTCGGCTGCGCCAATCAGGCGGGCGAGGACAACCGCAACGTCGCCCGCATGTCCGCCCTGCTGGCAGGGCTTCCCGTCGCCGTCACCGGCACCACGATCAACCGCCTCTGCGGGTCCGGCATGGACGCGATCCTCACCGCCGCCCGCGCCATCGCGGCGGGCGAGGCCGATCTGATGATCGCAGGCGGCGTCGAATCCATGTCCCGCGCCCCCTTCGTCATCCCCAAGGCCGACAGCGCCTTCTCCCGCAACGCCGAAATATACGACACCACCATCGGCTGGCGCTTCATCAACCCCGCCATGGACAAGGCCTACGGCACCGACTCCATGCCCCAGACCGGCCAGAACGTCGCCGATGACTACGGCATCAGCCGCGACGCACAGGATGCCATGGCGCTCGCCTCTCAATCCAAGGCCGCCGCCGCCCAGTCCAATGGCCGCCTTGCCCGCGAAATCACCCCCGTCACGATCCCGCAGCGCAGGGGCGACCCCCTCACCATCGACCGCGACGAACACCCCCGCACCACCACGATGGAGGCGCTGGCCAAACTCAAACCCCTCTTCCCCGACGGCTCGGTCACCGCAGGCAACGCCTCGGGCGTGAACGACGGCGCGGCGGCCCTCCTCATCGCCTCCGAAACGGCGATAAAGCAGCACGGCCTGACCCCCATAGCCCGCATCCTCGGCGGGGCCACCGCCGGCGTGCCGCCCCGCATCATGGGCATCGGCCCCGCCCCCGCCAGCCAGAAACTCATGGCCCGCCTCAACCTCACCCCATCCGATTTCGACGTGATCGAGTTGAACGAGGCCTTCGCCGCCCAGGGCATCGCCACGCTCCGCCAATTGGGCATCAAGGACGATGACCCCCGCGTGAACCCCAATGGCGGGGCCATCGCGCTGGGCCACCCCCTCGGCATGTCCGGCGCGCGCCTCACCGGCACGGCGGCCCTCGAACTGGCCCTCACCGGCCGCCGCCGCGCGCTTGCCACCATGTGCATCGGCGTGGGCCAGGGCATCGCCATCGCGCTGGAACGCCCCTGATCACCCCCTCCCCCTACCGCTCCGCCCCCACCTGGCCCGCAATCCAGCCGTGAAAGGCCGCCAGCGCCGGGCGCTGCGGCAGGCCGCGCGGCCAGACCAGCCAATAGCTCGCCGCAGATCGCACCGCCCCGCCCCAGGCGGTCACCAGCCGCCCCGCCGCCAGATCCGCCTCGATCAGGAACCGCGGCAGCAGCGCCACCCCCAGCCCATGCACCGCCGCCTGCTGCATCGTGGCGAACTGGTCGAACATCATCCCCCCCGGCCGCTGCCCGGCCAGCCCCTGCCCCGCAAACCAGCGCCCCCAGTCGCCCCGACGGCTTTCGATCTGCAACAGCGGCAGCGACAACAGCGCCTCCGGCCCCGCCAGCGGCGCAGGCAACAGGCCCGGCGCGCAGACCGCCTGCACCTCTTCCTCCATCAGCAGCAGGTGATCGGCCCCCGGCCAGTCGGCCCGCCCGTAATGGATCGCCGCATCCACCCCCTCGGCCTCCATGTCGAAGGGCCTGAGCCGCGTTGTCAGCGTCAAGGCCACCTCAGGATGGCAGGCCCGGAAATCCGCCAGCCGGGGCGCCAGCCAATGCATCCCGAAGGCCGGCAGGATCGCCAGCGACAGGCTCCTGCCCCCGCCCCCCGCACGCAGCCGCAGCGCCGCCTGCCCCAACAGGCCCAGCGCCCGGCGAACCTCGGCCACGTAATCCCGCGCGGCAGGCGTCAGCCGCAACCGCTGCCGGTCGCGGATCAGCAGGGCCACGCCCAACTGCCCCTCCGCCTCCTGCAGGGCCCGGCTGATCGCGCCCGGCGTCAGGTTCAACTCCGCCGCCGCCGCCGTCGCCGTGCCCAGGCGCTCCACCGCCTCCAGCGCCAGCAGGCCGGAAATCCCAGGCAGATGCCGCCGCGTCGGGATCATGTGCGCTTTCCTCAAAACAGATGCAGTATATTTCGCTATTCAGTCACAAACCTTTGCGCCACACAAGGCCAGACGCGGCATGGCGCGACTCGCGCGGCGCTGCCACACTGATCCGAACCACGCCCCAACAACCGCCCGCCCCTTCAAAGGACCCGACATGAGCCTCGACAGCCCCAAACTCAAAGCCAAGGACGCCCCGGATCTGGGCCGCTTCGACTGGGAGGATCCCTTCCGCCTGAACGACCAGCTGACGGAAGAGGAACGCATGCTGCGCGACGCCGCGCGCGCCTATGCGCAGGAAAAGCTGCAACCCCGCGTCATCTCGGCCTATCGCGAGGAAACCACCGATCCCGGCATCTTCCGCGAGATGGGCGAAATGGGCCTTCTGGGTGTCACCATCCCGGAAGAATACGGCGGCCTCGGCGCCTCCTACGTCGCCTACGGCCTCGTCGCGCGCGAGGTGGAGCGGGTGGATAGCGGCTACCGCTCGATGATGTCGGTGCAAAGCTCCCTCGTCATGTATCCGATCTACGCCTACGGGACCGAGGCGCAGCGCGCGAAATACCTGCCCAAGCTGGCAAGCGGCGAATGGATCGGCTGCTTCGGCCTGACCGAACCCGATGCCGGGTCGGACCCTGCGGGGATGAAGACCGTCGCGAAGAAGACCGCCAACGGTTATGTGCTGAACGGCGCAAAGATGTGGATCTCCAACGCCCCCATCGCCGATGTCTTCGTCGTCTGGGCGAAATCCGAGGCGCATGGCGGCAAGATCAAGGGCTTCGTGCTGGACAAGGGCACCAAGGGCCTGTCGGCCCCCAAGGTCGGCGGCAAGCTCAGCTTGCGCGCCTCGATCACGGGCGAGATCGTGCTGCAGGATGTGGAAGTGGGAGAAGACGCCCTGCTTCCCAATGTCGAAGGCCTGAAAGGCCCCTTCGGCTGCCTCAACCGCGCGCGCTATGGTATTTCCTGGGGGGTTATGGGGGCTGCGGAATTCTGCATGCAGGCCGCCCGCCAATACGGCCTCGACCGCAAGCAGTTCGGCAAGCCCATCGCGGGAACCCAGCTTTTCCAGCTGAAACTCGCCAACATGATGACCGAAATCTCGCTCGGCCTGCAGGCCAGCCTGCGCGTCGGCCGCCTGATGGATGAGGCCAATGCCGCGCCCGAGATGATCTCGATCATCAAGCGCAACAATTGCGGCAAGGCGCTGGAGGCGGCCCGCTGGGCCCGCGACATGCATGGCGGCAACGGGATCCAGGAAGATTTCCAGATCATGCGCCACATGGTGAACCTCGAAACGGTCAATACCTACGAAGGCACGCATGACATCCATGCCCTGATCCTCGGCCGCGCCATCACCGGCGTCCAGGCCTTCTTCTGACCCCAGCCAAGGCGGGAAAACTTTTCCAGAAAAGTTTTCCCGCCACCTTCCACAAAACTCTTCAAGAAGAGTTTTGTGGTCATCTGGCCGAAAATTCTTTGCAAAGAATTTTCGGCCTCTCCCGTCACGACATTCCGGACAGACCTCCGTCGTTTTCGGGGATGACAGGGCGATTTTGCCCGCTACGCTCGTGCCCATGACACATGCGCCCCTTCCGCCCGAACTCGACGCCTATCTGACAGCCCATCCCGGCACGCGCTTCCTGGATGCCGTGATGTTCGATCTCTGCGGCACCGCCATCGGCAAGCGCTTTCCCATCCGCGATGCCGCCAAGGTCTGGTCCTCCGGCGTGGCCTTCTGCGCGGGCATCACCACGCTCGATGCGCTGGGGGCCTGCTGGGATGTCGAAGGCATCGGCTTTTCCGACGGCGACCCGGATGCCGTCTCCTATCCGATCCCCGGCACGCTGGCCCTCGTGCCATGGCTGCCTGACACTGCGCAGGTCCTCATCGCGCCCGCCCCGCCCGAAGGGCTGGCGCAATGGTGGTTCGACCCGCGCAGCATCCTGGCCTCCGTTGTCGCCCGTTTCGCCGAACTGGGCCTGACCCCCGTCACCGCCTGCGAGCTTGAATTCTACCTCGTGGATCCCGCGCGGGACGCGGCGGGCCGCGTCGCCCCCGCCCGTCCCGCAAGGTCCGGCCGCGCGCCCGAGGCGCCGCGCGTGCTGGCCTTCGACAAGCTGGACGAATGGGCCGGGATCCTGGCCGAAATCGACGCGGCCTGCCTCGCGCAGGGCGTCCCCGCCGGGGCCGCGACGGCAGAATATGGCGGCGCGCAATTCGAGGTGAATCTCGGCCACCTGCCCGATCCCGTCCGCGCCGCAGACCATGCGCTGATGCTGCGCCGCATCGTCAAGGGCGTGGCGAACCGCAATGGGCTGGACGCCACCTTCATGTCGAAACCCTTCGCTGATCAGTCCGGCTCCGGCCTGCACATCCATCTCAGCGTCCTCGACGCGGACGGCCGCAACATCTTCGACGACCGCCTTCCCACCGGCGATGCCATGCTCGGCCATGCCATCGCAGGGCTGCAGGCGACGACGCATGACGCCATGGCGATCTTCGCGCCCAACCTCAATGCCTATCGCCGCTTCGCCCCCAACCAGTTCGTCCCCGTCAACACCTCATGGGGGACCAACAACCGCTCCGTCAGTTTCCGCATCCCGGCGGGCGGCGGCGCCGCGCGGCGGATCGAACACCGCATCGCCGGGGCCGAGGCGAACCCCTATCTCGTCATGGCCGCCATCCTTGCGGGCCTCCATCACGGGCTGTCGCAGCGCCTGACGCCCACGCCCCCCTCCACCGGCAATGCTGGCGAAGAGGCCGATCCCGCCATGCCCCTCAAACTCTGGACCGCGCTTGACCGGCTGGAAGCCTCCACCCTCATGGCCCGCTATCTCGGTCCCCGCTACCCCGCCGCCTATGCCACCATCAAGCGGGCAGAGTTCGAGGCCTTCATGGCCGATGTCCTGCCGCGCGAATATGACTGGTATCTCTGAGACCCCGATGACGGATGTCCTCATCATCGGGGCGGGTCTGGCCGGAACGGCGGCGGCGCTCTGGCTCGGCGATCACGGCCATGACACAACCCTTGTCGAAGCGCGCCCCCGCATCGGCGGGCGCGCCCTCTCCCGCCCCTGGGGCGCGGGCGACCCGGTGGAATTCGGCGGCGGCTGGCTCCGCGCCGATCATGCCCGCATGATCGCACTTGCCGCACGGCTGGGCGTGCCCCTGATCCCCCGCGCCCCCGCCATCACAGGCCAGCGCTGGTTTCAGGACGGCAAGCCCCTGCCCGCACCCTCGCCCGACATGGCCACCCATGAGGGCGGCATGGCCCGCCTGCGGGTCGACGCCGCCCTCATGGCCCGGGGCGGAGAGGAAGCCACCCAGCTTTCCACCCTCACCGCCGCCGCCTATCTCGATGATCGCCGCATGCCCCCCTCCGTCCGCCGCGAATTCCTCGCCTGGTGGGCGATCTCGGGCTCGGGCGATCCCGCGCGGATCGGCGTCACCGAACTCCTCACCCCGAAACTCGCAGGCGGGCTGCAGGTCAAGCTGGACGAACTCGCCCTCACGGTTCAGGGCGGCGCCTCCCGCCTGGTCGAGGCCGCAGCTCGGGAAAGCCGCGCCGCCCTCCTCACCGGCGATCCGGTCGAACGGCTGGAGGATTGCCCCGATGGCGTGCAGGCCATCCTTGCCAGCGGGCGCGTCCTGTCGGCCCGCGCGGCCCTCGTCACGGCGCCCCTCAACACGCTCTCGCAGATCCGCTTCACCCCGCCCCTTGCCCCGCCACAGGCCGCCCTGCGCGCCGCGGGCCACCAGGGGCAGGCGATCAAGCTCCTCATCCGCGCGCGGGGCGTCCCCCCCGGCCTTCTCGCTACAGGCGAAACGGCGGGCCTGCGCTGGCTTTATGCCGATCACCTCTGCCCCGATGGCAGCACGCTGATCGTGGCCTTCGGCCTTTTCGCGGAAACCGGCGAACCGTCCGAGGCCGCAATCCGCTCAGCCCTCGCCGCCGCCTTCCCCGAAGCGCGGTTCGAAGGCTTCGACTGGCATGATTGGGTGAACGACCCCTTCGCCCGCGGCACCTGGGTCTCGCCCGCCCTCGCCACCCTGCCCCTTTACGATCCGGCCCATTGGACGGCCCATCCCCGCATCGCCTTCGCGGGCTCCGATCATGCCAGCGCCGAACAGGGCTGGTTCGAAGGCGCCCTCCTCTCCGCCGAGGCCGCCGTCGCCTCCCTGCACCGCCACCTCACCCAAGGATTCCCCGCACCATGACGACGATCGGCGACATCTCCTTCTGGTATGCCGATATCGGCCTGCCGCAAACCCGCCGCGCCCCCCTGCCCGGCGACACAACCGCCGATATCTGCATCATCGGCGCGGGCTATACCGGCCTCTGGTCGGCCTTTTACCTGAAAAAGGCCGATCCCTCCCTGCGAATCGTGATCTGCGAAAAGACCTTCGCAGGCTTCGGCGCCTCGGGCCGCAATGGCGGCTGGCTGACCGGGGGCTTCGCCTGGAACCACGACCGCTACCTCGCCACCTCCACCGAATCCGCCGTCCGCGCCATGGTGCAGGCGATGAACGGCACGGTGGATGAAATCATCCGCGTGGCCGAGGCCGAAGGGATCAGCGCCGACATCCTGCGCACCGACGAACTCATGGTCGCCACCACCCCCGCCCAGCTTGCCCGCTGCGAGGCCGAAACCGCCCATCGCCGCCATTGGGGCGAGGATCGCGTCCACATGATCGGCGCAGGCCAGACCGCCTCCCGCGTCAACATCCCCGGCGTCCTCGGCGCGATGGTGGTGGAAGGCGTGGCCCGCATCCAGCCCGCCAAACTGGTGCGCGGCCTCGCACAGGTGGTGGAGGCGATGGGGGTCACGATCCATGAGGAGACCGAGGTCACCGCCCTCGCCCCCGGCCGCGTCACCACCCATCGCGGCACCGTCACCGCCCATACCATCCTGCGCTGCACCGAAGGCTTCACCGCCACCCTGCCGGGGCTGAAACGCGAATGGCTGCCCCTCAACTCGGCCCAGATCGCGACCGAACCCCTCCCGCCCGAGGTCTGGGCGCAGATCGGCTGGCAGGGCCATGAAATCCTTGGCGATTTCGCCAATGCCTATTGCTATTGCCAGCGCACGCGCGAAGGCCGCATCACCGTGGGCGCGCGCGGCGTGCCCTACCGCTTCGGCTCGGCCATCGACACGTCCGGCATCCCCGATCCCGAAACCATCCGCCGCCTGACCGCCATCCTTCACACCCATTTCCCCGCCGCGAAACCCTACCGCATCGACCATGCCTGGTGCGGCGTCATCGGCGTGCCGCGCGACTGGTGCGCCACGGCGGGGCTCGATCCCGTCACCCGCATCGGCTGGGCGGGGGGCTATGTCGGCGTCGGCGTCTCCACCTCCAACCTCTCGGGGCGCACGCTGGCCGATCTCACGCTGGGCCGCCAGACCGATCTCACCCGCCTTCCCTGGGTCAACCGCCGCGTCCGCAAATGGGAACCCGAACCCCTGCGCTGGCTGGGCGTGCATAGCATGTATGGCCTCTACGGCATGGCCGACCGGCGCGAGACCGCCCGCCGCGGCCCGCCCTCGCGGCTGGCCAAATTCGGCAACTGGCTGACGGGGCGCTGATGGTCTCCGCGCTCATTTTCGATCTCGACGGCACGCTCGTCGACAGCGCCCCCGAAATCCACGCGGGCGTCACGCAACTCCTGGCGGAAGAGGGCCTGCCCCCCCTTCCCTTCGCCACCGTGCGCGGCTTCATCGGCGGCGGCGTCCCCACGCTCATCACCCGCGTCATGCGCGCGCTCGCCCTGCCCGAGGATCCCGCCCGCCACGCCGATCTCTGCGCCCGCTTCGAACGCCGGTATGAGGACAGCCCCGATGATCTCACCCGCCCCTATCCCGGGGTCGAAGCCGCGCTCGATGCGCTCGACCTGCCGCTCGCCCTCTGCACGAACAAACCCGAAGGCCCGACCCGCGCGCTGCTCGCCCGGCTCGGCTGGTCGGCGCGCTTCCCCGTCCTCGTCTGCGGCGACAGCCTGCCCAGCCGCAAACCCGATCCCGCCATGCTGCACCATGCCATCGCCGCCACGGGCGGCGGCCCGGTGCTTTTCGTGGGCGACAGCGAGGTGGATGCCGAAACCGCCGCCCGCGCCGGGCAGCCGCTCCTGCTCTACACGCAAGGCTACCGCAAGACGCCGCTGGCAGACCTGCCCCATCTTGCCGCCTTCGATCACTGGGACGCCCTGCCCGCCCTCGTCAGCCACCACCGAAAGGGGCACCCCCCCGCCTGACCCGCGCCAGAACCCCGCGCGCGCCAGGCCCCCCAGGGGCCTGCCCCGATTTTTCGCAGAAAAATCGCCCTCCGCCGCCCGATACCCGCGCAACGGTTCCCAAAGGCCACCGCCCCGATTTTTCGCAGAAAAATCGCCCTATTCCACCGTCACGCGCAGCCCGTCCGGCCCGCTGCGCAGCCCGGCCTCCAGCCCGCTGCCCCAAAGCCGCAGCCCGCGCCACAGGCCCTCGGCGGCAAAGGGCGCGGGGCGGCCGCGCAATTCGGGCGGCTCATAAAGCTCCACCACGCTTTCGCCCAGGCGCAGGAACCGCACCAGCGTCATCCCCTCGGGCCGCTGCAGATCGACCGCCGCCAAGGGCTGCAACCCGAAACCCTTCAGATAATCCTCGGTGGCCGAGATGTTGCTGCAGGGGATGCCGATATGGTCATGCCCCGCCCCCGCCACCCGCGCCGGGCCCGCGCGCCGCGCGCAAAGCTCGATCCGCGCCCCCTCCGGCCCCGAGAGAAAGACATAGCGCACGCCTCCCTCCCAGAATTCGGCAATCTCGCGCGGCCCCTCGGGCGTCGTCGCCTCCAGCCGCGCCCCGCGCGCCAGAAACCCGGCCAGCGCCACATCCACATCCGCCACCGCCAGCGCCAGATGGTCGATCTTGCCATGCCCCGCCGGCCGCTCGGCCTGCACCAGCGCGACCGCCTGATCGCCCAGATGCATCACATCGCCCTCGGCCGCAAAGCCGAAGACCTCCGCCAGCATCGCCGCCGCCGCCGCCCGGTCGGTCACGGCCAGTTCCGGCACGATCCCTGTCGCTCTGGCCATGATGCGCGCCCGTTCCCTGCCTGCCCGTCCTGCCACAGCCTGTGGCAGAAGCCCGTCCCGCAATCAACCCGGCAATGCGGCCCCCGCCCCCGGATGCCGCCACTTTCCGCTGCGGCAGGCCGGATGCACAGCCCCCTGTGCGGCCCGTTCTGCCGCCCCCTTCCTTGACTTTGCCTCAACAGAGGTGAATTCAGGACACAGCATTTAAGCCAGCCCGTCCGTTCATTCGAGGAAGACCCTTCCCATGGTCAAACGCTTCATCATCGCCATTCTTCTTCTCGGCCTTGTCGGCGGCGGTCTCGTCGGCTTCAACCTCTTCCGCGACAACATGATCGCGCAGATCTTCGCCAACATGCCCCAGCAGCCCGCCACCGTCTCCACGGTCGAGGCGCAGCCCGCCACCTGGACCCCGGCGATCGAGGCGATCGGAACGGTCAACGCCGCCCAGGGCGTGGATCTGACCGTGGAAACCGCAGGCGTGGTGAAGGAAATCCTCTTCCAGCCCAACACCCAGGTCGCCGCAGGCGCGCTGCTTCTGCGGCTCGATGACGTGGTGCAATCCGCCGATGTCGAGGCCGCGCGCACCCAGGCGGAACTGGAACGCTCCAACCTCGTCCGCGCGCAGGATCTCACCCGCCGCGGCGTCACCACCAATGTCTCGCTCGATCAGGCCCAGGCCAGCGCCCAGGCCGCCGAGGCACAGCTCGCCCGCGCCATCGCCGTGCTGGAACAGCGCCAGCTCTCCGCCCCCTTCGCGGGCGAAATCGGCCTGCCGCGCGTCGATCTGGGCCAATATGTCTCGCCGGGCACCCTCGTCGCCACCCTGCAGGATCTCTCCACCATGCGGGTGGATTTCAGCCTGCCGGAACAGGAACTGCCCAATCTCACCGTAGGCCAGCAGATCGAGGTCCGCATCGAGGGGCTGGATGAAACCTTCCCCGGCACCCTTACGGGCATCGACCCGCGCGTCGATCCGGCCACCCGCCTTGTCGCGCTGCGCGGCGCGATCACCAATGCCCAGGGCAAGCTCACCCCCGGCCAGTTCGTCCGCATCCGCGTCATCCTGCCGGCCGAGGACGGCGTCATCGCCCTGCCCCAGACCGCGCTCTCGACCAGCCTCTATGGCGATTACGTCTATGTCGTCCGCCCGACCGAGGCCGATCCCGAAAAGCTCGAACTGCGGCAGGTCTTCGTCAAGCCGGGCCGCCGCTCGGGCGGCGTGGTGGAAATCGCCGAAGGCGTCGCCCCCGGCGATCAGATCGTCTCGGCGGGCCAGAACCGGCTGTCCTCCGGCCAGCCCGCCATCATCGACAACAGCGTGAACCCCGCCGCCACCGCCACCGGCGCCGCCCTGTCGCAGGGGTCCGATCAATGAGCCCGTCCGACATCTTCATCAAGCGCCCGGTCCTCTCCACCGTTCTGGGCCTGCTGATCCTGCTTCTCGGCCTGCAGGGCTTCTTCAACCTCCAGATCCGCGAATACCCCGAGGTCGAGGAAACCGTCGTCACCATCACCACCGTCTATCCCGGTGCCTCGGCCGATCTGATCCAGGGCTTCATCACCTCGCCCATCGCCGCCGCCGTGGCGACGACCGAGAATGTCGACTACATCACCTCCACCTCGCGCCCCTCGGCCTCCACCGTCACGGTGAACATGCGGCTCGGCGCCAATCCCGATGTCGCGCTGACCGAGGTGATGTCCAAGGTCCAGCAGGTCCGCTCGCGCCTGCCCTCGGAATCCGAGGATCCCACCATCGTCAAGGGCACGGGCATGACCTTCGCCACCATGTATCTGGCGATGCAGAACCCCAACATGACCTCGGAACAGGTCACCGAATACATCGAACGCGTGATCCGCCCCCGCATGTCCACCATCCCCGGCGTGGCCGAGATCCAGGTGCTGGGCGGCCAGACCTATGCCATGCGCATCTGGATCGACCCGATCCGCCTCGCAGGCCGCGGCCTGACCGCGGCCGAGGTGCTGGGTGCCGTCAACAGCGCGAACTTCCTCGCAGCACCGGGCAGCACCAAGGGCGAATACACCGCCTATTCCATCACCATGGAAACCACCCTGCAAACGCCCGAGGCCTTCGCCGCCCTGCCGATCTCGGGCACGGGCGACGATGTGGTGCGCCTTGCCGATGTGGCGCGCGTGGAACTGGCCGCGGCCTCCACCGACACGATCGTGAACTTCAACGGCGAACCCGGTACCTTCATCGGCGTCTTCCCCACGCCCGGCGCCAACCCGCTCGACATGTCCGCCGCCGTGCTGGCCGAACTGCCGCTGATCCAGAACAGCCTGCCGCAGGGCATGACGCTGACCCTGATGTATGACGCCACCGAACAGATCAGCGCCTCCATCGACGAGGTCTTCAAGACCATCGCCGAGGCCGTGGCCATCGTCATCCTGATCATCCTGCTCTTCCTCGGCTCCTTCCGCTCGGTGCTGATGCCCGTGGTGACGATCCCGCTCTCGCTTCTGGGCGTGCTCTTCATCCTCTATCTGGCGGGCTATTCCATCAACCTTCTCTCGCTTCTCGCCATGGTCCTTGCCATCGGCCTCGTGGTCGATGACGCCATCGTCGTGGTGGAAAACATCCACCGCCATATCGAGGAAGGCTTCCGCCCGATCCAGGCCGCCTTCATGGGCATGAAGGAAATCTTCGGCGCCGTCGTGGCCATGACCATCACGCTGGCCGCCGTATTCGCGCCGCTGGCCTTCACCGGCGGCCTCACCGGCGCGCTCTTCCGCGAATTCGCCGTCACGCTGGCGGGCGCGGTGATCATCTCGGGCCTTGTCGCCGTGACCATCACCCCCATGATGTCGGCCCGCCTCCTGCAGAAGGGCGGCCATTCCCGCTTCCAGATCGCGGTCGACCGCGGCTTCGACCGCCTCGCCGGCTGGTATGAACGCCGCGTCTCCTCCTCGCTCGACTACCGCCCCGTCACCATCCTTCTCGTCGTCGTGCTGATGGGCCTCACCGGCTATCTCTTCACCAAGACCTCCACCGAACTCGCGCCTGAGGAAGACAGCGGCGCGCTCTTCTCCTTCGTCAACGCGCCCCCCTATGCCACCTCGGCCTATACCCGCACCTATGTCGACCAGATGCGCGACCTGACCAAGGACCTGCCCGAGCTTTCGGCCAATTTCTCGGTCGTGGGCTTCGGCGGGGCCACCAATTCCGGCATCGCCCTCTGGGCCTTCAAGGACTGGGCCGAACGCGACCGCAGCCAGGCCGAGATCCAGGCCGATCTGCAGGGCAAGCTTGGCGCGATCACCGGCGTGCAGGCCTTCGTCTTCGCGCCCCCCTCGCTCCCCGGCGCGGGCGGCGGCCTGCCCGTCAGCCTCGTGCTGCAATCCACAGGCCCCTCCGACCGCATCTTCGAAGTGGCCGAGGAAGTGCGCGCCGCCGCCATGGCCTCGGGCCGCTTCATCGTGGTGCAGAACTCGCTTTCCTACAATTCCTCGCAGGTCGTCCTGCGCATCGACCGCGACCGCGCCGCCGCCCTCAACCTGCCCGCCCGCGACATCGGCACCACGCTGGGCCTGCTCGTCGGCGGCGGGGCCGTCGCGCAATTCGACCGCGACAGCAACAGCTATGACGTGATCCTCCAGGTGCCCGAGGAATACCGCAACAACCCCGAACGGCTGACCGATTTCTACATCCGCTCCGCCACCGGCCAGATGGTGCCGCTCTCGGCGGTGGTGACCGTGGAAACCCGAGTCGCCCCTGCCGCCATCGAACAGTTCAACCAGTTGAACTCCACCACCCTCTCGGCCTTGCCCATCCCCGGCGTCAGCACGGGCGACGCCCTGCAGGTTCTGGTGGACGAGGCGGAAAAGGCCATGCCCGACGGCTTCTTCATCGACTATTCCGGCCAGTCCCGGCTGGAGGTGACCGAAGGCAACACCATCCTTCTGGCCTTCGGTCTGGCGGTGGTGGTGATCTACCTCGTCCTTGCCGCGCAATTCGAAAGCTTCCGCGATCCGCTGATCATCATGATGTCGGTGCCCCTGTCGATCTTCGGGGCCATCGTGCCCCTGAACCTCGGCCTCGGCACGCTGAACATCTATACCCAGGTGGGGCTGATCACCCTGATCGGGCTGATCACGAAACACGGCATCCTGCTGGTGGAATTCGCCAACCAGGCCCGGCGCGAGCGGGGCCTTTCCGCCCGCGAAGGCATCGTCGCCGCCGCCAAGACCCGCCTGCGCCCCATCCTGATGACCACCGCCGCGATGGCGCTTGGGGTGATCCCGCTGATCATCGCCGATGGCGCGGGGGCGGCCGCGCGCTATTCCGTGGGTCTCGTGATCTTCTCGGGCATCACGGTGGGCACGCTCTTCACCCTCTTCGTGGTACCCGCCTTCTATACGCTGATCTCGCGCAAGGAGCTTGCGAAGCCGGTCGAAGACCCGGTCGCCGGCCATTGAGCCCAGCCGCAGCGGGCACGAATTTTCTGCGAAAATTCACCCGCTGCGCGCCCCGCGCGGCACCGAAGGTGCCCGAATTTTCGCAGAAAATTCGCCCCTCCACGCCACCCGAATTTTCTCAGAAAATTCGCCCCCCGCACCCCCAGAATTTTCGCAGAAAATTCGTGGCCCTCACAGCCCCGCGACGATCACCACCGCCACATCCGCCGCCCCCGCCCGCGCCGCCCGCGCGGCGCGATACTCGGCGCTGTCATAGCAGGCCCGCGCCGCCGCCAGATCGGGAAACTCGATCACCACATGGCGCGCATGGGCGGGCCCTTCCAGAACCTCCGCCTCGCCCCCCCGCGCCAGGAACCGCGCCCCGAACCGGGCAAAGGCCGCAGGCGCCAGCGCCTGATAGCCGCCATAGCGTTCCGCATCCGTCACCGTGACATGGGCAATCCAATAGGCCGCCATCATTCCCCCTCCAAGGCCCGCTGCGCCAGCCTTGCCGCCTCGTCCAGATGCGCCTCCACCGCCCGCCGCGCCGCCGCGCCGTCGCGCGCGGCAATCGCCGCCGCGATCCGCGCCATCCGCTCCGGCCCCGGCACCGCCCGATCCGCCGCCGCCAGCGTCAGCGCCCGCAACCGGCTGATCCGCCCGTTCAGGCGCTGCACGATCTCCCAGGCGACCTCATGCCCCGCCGCGCGGAAGATCACCTCGTAAAACCGCGTCGTCGCCGCGAAAAGCCGCGCCTCGCCGCCCGCCCGGATCTCCTCCAGCGCAGCCGCCAGCGCCACATCCACCCCGGCATCCGCCACCCCGGCACAGGCTTCCGCCGCGCTGGCCTCCAGCTGCCGCCTGATGTCATAGACCTGCCGCGCCAGCGCCCAATCCATCCGCGCCACCACCGGCCCCCGGTTGGGCAGGCTCTCCACCAGCCCCTCCGCCTCCAGCACGCGGATCACCTCTCGCACCACCGACCGGCTCACCCCCAGCTGATCGCACAGGCTGCGCTCCACCAGCCGCGCGCCCCCCGGGAACCGCCCCGCGATGATCGCCCCGCGCATCCGCTCCAGCACGATCTCGCGCAGCGTCTGCGGCGGGCGGTCTATCTTCAATCCGGGATGCGATGCCTGTTCCATGACCCGATCTTATCCCCTGCCCCGCCTTCGGGCAACGACTCATTGACATTCCGTCTTATGGTATACCAACATACAACCAACGCACAGACCCGAGGTTCCCATGTCCGCCCAGATCCGCAAGACGCTTCTTCATGTCGAAACCACCCTTATCGAAGGCGGCCGCAGCGCGCCCCGCCCGCTGAAGCTGATCGGTGCCGCGGCGGTGGTGAAGAACCCCTGGGCCGGGATGGGCTTTGTCGAGGATCTGAAACCCGCGATCCACGATGTCGCCCCCGAACTCGGCGCCCTGCTGACGGGCATGATCCTCGATGCCGCAGGGGGCGGGGACTTGGTCGAAGGCTATGGCAAGGCCGCCATCGCGGGGCTGGACGGCGAGGTGGAACATGCCTCCGCCCTGATCCACACCCTGCGCTTCGGCAACCATTACCGTCAGGCCGTGGGGGCCAAGACCTATCTCGCCTTCACCAATATCCGGGGCGGGGCCAACACGCCCGTGATGATCCCCCTGATGGACAAGAATGACGAAGGCCGCCGCTCGCATTACCTGACGGTGCATTTCGCCATCCCCGACGCCCCGGCGGCGGATGAGATCGTGGTTGCCCTCGGCGCCTCCATCGGCGGACGCCCGCATCACCGCATCGGCGACCGCTATCAGGATCTGAAGGATCTGGGCCATGATGTCGCGAATCCTGCCGCTGTCTGACGGCGCCCTCGTCGGGCTGATCGAGGTCGGCCCCCGCGATGGCACGGGCGAGGCGCTGGTGCTGATCCATGGCGTCGGGCTGAACGCCCGCGCCTGGGCCCCCCAGATCGCGGCCCTGGCCGCGACCACCCGCATCTTCGCGCTCGACATGCCGGGCCATGGCCGCTCCAGCCCCCTCGCCCCGGGGGCCGACCTGCCCGCCTATGTCGACTGGGCCGCCCGCGCGATCCTCGCGCTGAACCTGGGCGCGGTGAATGTCGCGGGCCATTCCATGGGCGCGCTGATCGCCACCGGGCTTGCCGCCGATTACCCCGAACTCGTCCGCCGCGTCGCCGTGCTGAACGCCGTCCACCGCCGCACGCCCGAGGCCCGCGCCGCCGTCACCGCAAGGGCCGAGGCGATGGCGAACGGCATCTTCGATGCCCAGGCCCCGCTTGCGCGCTGGTTCTCCGACAGCCCCGCCGATGCCGCGCCCCGCGCCCAGACGGCGCAATGGCTGGCCGAGGTCAGCCCCGCAGGCTATGCCGCGGCCTACCGCGCCTTCGCCACCGGCGACGATGTCTATGCCGATCGCTGGGCGGGGATCACCTGCCCCGCCCTCGTCCTCACCGGCGATGGCGATGCGAACTCCACCCCCGACATGACCCGCCTCATGGCCGCCACCGCCCCGCGCGGGCGGGCCGTCGTGATCGACGGCCACCGCCACATGGTCAACCTCACCGCCCCCGAACGGGTGACGGCGGCGCTGCGCGACTGGCTCGCGACGCCGCTGATGGCGGCAAGCGAAGGGCTGCGCGCATGACCGATACCCCCGATCCCCGCCGCGCGCTGCGCGATGCCTTCGGCACCTTCATGACCGGCGTCACCGTCGTCACCACCCTTGACGCCACCGGCAAACCCCTGGGCTTCACCGCCAACAGCTTTGCCTCCGTCTCGCTCGATCCGCCCCTCCTTCTGGTGCAGATCGCCCGCGCCTCGGCCAATTGCGGCCCCTTCACCACCGCCCCCGGCTTTGCCGTCAACATCCTGTCGGAAGGCCAGAAGGACATCTCCTCCACCTTCGCCCGCCCCGTCCCCGACCGCTTCGCCGGGATCGACTGGCAGCCCGGCCCCCAGGGCAGCCCCCTTCTGCCCGGCGTCTCGGCCTGGTTCGACTGCACCACCCACCAGATCGTCGAAGCGGGCGATCACGTCATCCTCATCGGCCGCGTCGCGGCCTTCCACGCCACCGCGGCCCCCGGCCTCGGCTACTATCGCGGCACCTATTTCACCCCCGTCGCGACCCAGGCCACCCTCCCCACCGGCCCCGACATCATCGTCTCGGCCATCCTCGAACGGCTGGGCCAGGTCCTTCTGGTGGATGACGGCTTCGGCGGCCTGACGCTGCCCACCGCCCGCGTGGGCCGCGACGGCACCTTCGCCGCCCTTGCCGCCCTGATCGCCGACAGCGGCATCGAGGCCGCGGCAGGCCCGCTCTATTCCGTCTACGAAGACGTCGCCCGCGGCCAGCAGCACATCGCCTTCCGCTGCCCTGCCACCCCCACCGGCACGCCCCGCCGCGGCGCCTTCGTCGACCTCGCCCCCGCCTCCTTCACCGAAGTCACCGATCAGGCGCTGCGCACCATGCTCGACCGTCTCGCCGATGAATCCCGCATGGGCAATTACGGCATCTATTTCGGCAACCAGAATGCAGGCCGCGTCACCCCCGTCGCGCAGGAGAAGACCAAATGAAATTCTCGCTCTTCCTTCACATGGAGCGTGTCAGCCCCGACGACAGCGAACTCCGCCTCTATGACGAGATGCTGGAGCTTTGCCACATGGCCGATGAAGGCGGCATGTCCACCATCTGGACAGGCGAACATCACGGCATGTCCTTCACCATCGCGCCCAACCCCTTCCTCAACCTCATCGACATCGCGCGCCGCACCAAACATGTCCGCCTTGGCACCGGCACCGTCATCGCCCCCTTCTGGCACCCGATCCGCCTTGCGGGCGAGGCCGCGATGACCGACATCATCACCGGCGGCCGGCTGGAACTGGGCATCGCGCGCGGGGCCTACAGCTTTGAATATGAACGCATGCTGCCGGGCTTGGATGCCTGGAACGCAGGCGGGCGGATGCGCGAACTGATCCCCGCGATCAAGGGGCTCTGGCAGGGCGATTACGCGCTCGATGGCCAATACTGGCAATTCCCCGCCACCACCTCGGCGCCGAAACCCCTGCAACAGCCGCACCCGCCGATCTGGGTCGCCGCGCGCGATCCGAACAGCCACGAATTCGCCGTCGCGCAGGGCTGCAACGTGCAATGCACGCCGCTGCACAATCCCTTCTCGGAAATCGAAAGCCTGATGCAGCGCTTCAACGAGGCCTGCGCCAAATCCCCCGAAACCCCGCGGCCAAAGATCATGGTCCTGCAACATGGCTATGTCGCCGCCGACCGCGCCGATGCCGACCTCGCCGCCGAGGAACTCAACCGCTTCTACGCCTATTTCGGCGCATGGTTCCTGAACAAGCGGCCCATCCGCCAGGGCCTCATCGAACCGCTCACCGACGCGGAAATCGCCGCGCATCCCTTCTATTCCCCGCAGGTCATGCGCGACAATCTCCTGATCGGCGACAGGCACGAAGTCATCGACAAACTCCACCGGATCAAGGCATTGGGCTATGACGAATTCTCGCTCTGGATCGACAGCGGCCAGAGCTTCGAACGCAAGCGCGCCAGCCTGAAACGCTTCATCGAAGACGTGATGCCCGCCTTCCAGTAACGACGACAGGGGAACCCGGCGATGGACCGCTTCCAGCTCTATATCGACGGCGCCTTCCATGACGGTGCCGCCCGCTTCCCCAGCCTCGACCCCGCCACCGGCACCCCCTGGGCCGACATGCCCGAGGCCCGCGCCCCCGAAGTCGATGCCGCCGTGCAGGCCGCCCATCGCGCCTTCACCTCTGGCCCCTGGCCGAAGATGACCGCCAGCCAGCGCGGCAGGCTGCTGCTGAAACTCGCCGATCTGGTGGCCGAAGCCGCCCCCGATCTCGCCCGCCTCGAAACCCGCGACACCGGCAAGATCATCCGCGAAACCACCGCCCAGATCGCCTATGTCGCCGAATACTACCGCTATTACGCTGGCCTCGCCGACAAGATCGAAGGCGCGCACCTGCCCATCGACAAACCGGACATGGAGGTCTGGACCCGCCGCGAACCCGTGGGCGTTGTGGCGGCCATCGTGCCGTGGAACAGCCAGCTCTTCCTTTCCGCCGTGAAACTCGGCCCCGCGCTGGCCGCAGGCTGCACCGTCGTCCTGAAGGCGTCCGAGGATGGCCCCGCCCCCCTCCTGCATTTCGCCCGCCTGATCCATGCTGCGGGCTTCCCCCCCGGCGTGGTGAACATCCTCACGGGCTTCGGCCCCACCTGCGGCCATATCCTCACCACCCATCCACGCGTCGCCCATATCGCCTTCACCGGCGGCCCCGGCACGGCGCGGGCCGTTGTCCGCAACTCCGCCGAAAACCTCGCCTCCACCTCGCTGGAACTGGGCGGCAAATCGCCCTTCATCGTCTTCGACGATGCCGATCTCGACTCTGCGGCCAATGCGCAGGTCTCGGGCATCTTCGCCGCCACCGGCCAATCCTGCGTCGCAGGCTCGCGCCTTCTGGTGCAGGCGGGCATCAAGGATGCCTTCCTCGCCCGGCTGAAAGCCAAGGCCGAGGCGATCCGCATCGCCTCCCCCGATGAGATGGAAACCGAAATCGGCCCCCTCTGCACCGCCCGCCAGCGCGATCACATCGCGGCCACCATCGCCGCCTCCGTCGCGCGCGGGGCAAAACTCGTCACCGGCGGCGCCGCCCTGCCCGGCCCCGGCTTCTACTTCCCTCCCACCATCCTCGATTGCTCTGCCGCGCCCGATGCGCCCGCACTGGCCGACGAATTCTTCGGCCCCGTCCTTTCCGTCACCACCTTCGAGACCGAGGATGAGGCGCTGGCAAAGGCCAATGACACAGCCTATGGCCTCGCCTCCGGGGTATTCACCCGCTCTCTGACCCGTGCGCATCGCATGATCCGGGGCATCCGCACCGGGGTTGTCTGGGTGAACACCTACCGCGCCGTTTCGCCCATCGCGCCCTTCGGGGGGCATGGCCTTTCCGGCCATGGCCGCGAAGGGGGGCTAGCGGCGGCGCTGGACTACACCACGACGAAAACCGTCTGGCTCCGCACCTCCGACGACCCGATCCCCGACCCGTTCATCATGCGTTAGGAATTCCCCTTTCCCCTCGGGAAAAAGGGGCCTCGCGTATGCACAGCCGTCTGCACTGCGCATCTGCACCGGCTGTGGCACGCCCCTTTTGGCATTATCGCAGGATTTCAACCGCTTGCCCGGCACGGCGCGGCCGGGTTTACCGCCGGTTAACCCTGCCCTGCGCCCTCACTCCAGCCGCGCCTGCAACCGCGCCAGTTCCACCGAATTCCGCGCCCCGGTCTTCTGCAGGACCCGCGCCCGATGCACCTCCACCGTCCGGACCGAAATGCCAAGCCGGTCGGCGATCTGCTTGTTCAATTGCCCCTCCAGGATCAACTGCATCACATCCACCTCCCGCGCCGAAAGCGACGCGAACCGCGCCACCAGATCGGCCCGGCTGGTGCTTTCCGTGGCGCGGCTCTGATGCAGGTCCATCGCGCGCAGGGCAAGTTCGACGATCTGATTGTCATTGAAGGGTTTTTCCAGAAAATCGAAGGCCCCGCCCTTCAAGGTCTGCACCGCAAGGGGCACATCGGCATGGCCTGTCAGAAAGATCACCGGCGGCAGGGCCGCACCGCCCCCCTCGGCCTGCATCAGCGCATCCACCAGTTGCGGCCCGGTCATCCCCTCCATCCGCACATCCAGGATGATGCAGCCGCAATCCGATTGCGGCCAGGCCGCGAGAAAGGCCTCCCCCGAAGGCCAAAGCCGCGTCGCGATCCCGCGCGAGGCAAAGAGAAAGGCCAGGCTGTCGCGCAAAACCTCTTCATCATCAACAACATGCACGGCAAAGCCGGGTGGTTCTGCGCTCATGCCCTCTCCCCCTCTGCGGCCCCGGCAACAGGCTCTTCGGGCAGGTCCTGCACCACCGGCAGGCGGACCGTGAAGATCGTCCCGCCCCCCGGATTGGGCTGATGCGACAGGCTGCCTTTCAGCATCTCCATGATCGACCGGCAGATCTTCAACCCCATCCCCATGCCCTGGCTCTTGGTGCTGGTGAAAGGGTCGTAAAGCTGCGTCACGATCTCTTCCGCGATCCCCGGCCCCTGATCCGCCACATCCAGCCGCACCATCCCCCCCTCGGAGCGCAGCCGCACCTCCAGCCGGTCCCCCGCCCGCGGCCCCTGCGCCATGGCCTCAAGCCCGTTGCGGATCAGGTTCACCATCACCTGCTCGATCAGGATGCGGTCCGCCATCACCGGCGCCACCCCCTCTGCGGGCAGGTCCAGCACCAGCCGCGCCCGCAACTCGCGCGCCTCCGCCGCCATCAATTCGATCGCATCCGCCGCCACTTCGCCCAGGTCCAGCGCCACCAGCCGCGGTTCGCGCTTTTTCACAAAATCCTGTATTCTCCGTATGATAAGCCCCGCCCGCCGGGCCTGCGCCGACAGCTTTTCAAAGGCCAGCCGCACCTGCGGCGAACCCTGCTGCCCCGCCTCGATCAGGTTCATCCCCCCCGCCGCATAAGAGGCAATCGCCCCCAGCGGCTGGTTCAATTCATGCGCCAGGGTCGAGGCCATCTCGCCCAGCGTCACCAGCCGCCCGGTGCGGGCCATGCTCTCATCCTGCGCCCGCGCAAGGCGCGCCGCGGCCTTGGCCTCGGTGATGTCGATGATCGACCCCATCCACCCCTGATGCCGCCCCGCCGGATCCATCAGCGGCGCCTCATAGACCTGCACGTCGATCTCGGTCCCATCCGCCCGGCGGAACCGCGTCTCAAAGCTCTGCGGCACCAGCGCGCCTTCGGCCAATTGGCGCTGGCGGTCCAGCGTTTCCTCGATCCGGTCCGGCGCCCAATAGGGCATGGGCGGCGCATGCCCGATCAGCGCCTCGGCGGGCAGACCCACCAGCTTTGCAAAGGCCGCGTTGACATAAAGGATCCGCCCCGCATGATCCTTGGCCCGCAGGCCCACCGTCAAGCTTTCCTCCATCGACCGGCGAAAGGCCATCTCCGCGCTCAGCCGCGCCTCGGCCCGGCGGCGATGGGCGGCATTGCGCTGCACCACCAGCAGGGCAAGGATCGAAAAGGTCGCCAGCCCCACGATGGCGATCAGCAGGGCCGAATTGCCAAAGGCGGGCGGGCTGTCATAGGCGGTGATCGTCAGATGCGTGCCGGCCAGCGGCGGATCGAAGCTGATGCTATGCGCAGGGGCCGCCTCCGCCAGCGGGCGGCGGCTGCGCTCTGCAAGTGTCTGGGAAGGATCACTTATCCGCACGGCATATTGTTCTGCGATCCACCAGGGCACATGCCGTTCCAGCATCAGCGGCAGCGAAATCGCGGCCACCACCACCCCGCCATCGGCCCCCGACTGGCGCAGCGCCATGGGCACCACGCCCCCGGTCACCGGGCCATAGACCGGGCGCGCCGTGCTGCCCGCCCCGCGCAACAGCGTCTCGACAAGCGCCTGCCCCACCGGCGCAACCCCCGCCGGAACCGAGGCCACACCCCCCCCCTCGCGGTCGAACCACTGCACGCTCAGCACTTCGGGATTGCTGGCCACATGCACCCTTGCCCGCGCCTGCAGCGTGCCCGCCGCCGCGCCGCTCGCGGCATCCAGCGCAAGGCGCACCAGCATGTCCTCATCCACCGCCATCTGGAAACGCAGGCTCTGCTCCACCCACAGCGCATCCGTGGCCAGCGTCGTCTGCGCGCGCTCCGCATCGGCCCGCGCCAGCACCCAGACCAACGTCCCCACCAGCGCCACCAGCGCCACGATCGCCACCAGCGGAATAAGCGAAAGCATATCCCAGCGCCGCGAGCGCATCAGGCTCTCGGTCACCCGGATATCCGGGCCATACCCCGGGGCGGGGTCCGGTGTCGTCGGTCTGGACGTGCCCCTTCCTCCCATGGCTGGACACAGGCCTTTTGTGGCACCCTGCCCCCCGGCCTGTCCATTGTGGAAAGCCACAATAGCGCGCCTGGCGCTTTTGCGTCACCAAGGATGCATTCCGCCGGGGAGGGCGGACTTACGGAGGAGAAGAACATGCTGACCCGTCGCACCCTTGGTGCCCTCATGGGCGCCACCACGCTGGCCCTGTCGCTGGCCGCCCCTGCCCTGGCGCAGGACAAGATCATCATCAAGTTCAGCCATGTCGTCGCGCCCGACACGCCCAAGGGCAAGGCCGCCGCACGGTTCGAGGAACTGGCCGAGCAATACACCAATGGCGCCGTGGATGTCGAAGTCTATCCCAACAGCCAGCTCTACAAGGACAAGGAAGAGATGGAGGCGCTGCAACTCGGCGCGGTCCAGATGCTCGCCCCGTCGCTGGCCAAGTTCGGCCCCCTCGGCGTGCAGGACTTCGAGGTGTTCGACCTGCCCTTCATCTTCGCCGATTATGACGCGCTCCGGAAGGTGACGCAGGGCGAAGTCGGCCGCATGCTGCTGGCCAAGCTGGAAGACAAGGGCATCACCGGGCTTGCCTACTGGGACAATGGCTTCAAGATCATGTCGGCCAACAGCCCCTTGAAATCGCCCGATGATTTCCTCGGCCTGAAGATGCGCATCCAGTCGTCGAAGGTGATCGAGGCCTATATGAACGCGCTTGGCGCCGTGCCGCAGGTCATGGCCTTCTCCGAGGTGTATCAGGCGCTGCAGACGGGCGTCGTGGACGGCACGGAAAACCCGCCCTCGAACATGTATACCCAGAAGATGAACGAGGTGCAGACCCATGCCACGGTGTCGAACCACGGCTATCTGGGCTATGCGGTCATCGTGAACAAGCAGTTCTGGGATGGCCTTCCGGAAGATGTCCGCGCCGGTCTGGAAAAGGCCATGGCCGAGGCGACCGATTATGCCAACTCCATCGCCAAGGACGACAACGATCAGGCGCTCGCCGCGATGAAGGCCGCGGGCACGACGGAATTCCACGACCTCACGCCCGAGGAACGCGCTGTCTGGGTCGAGGCCCTCACCCCGGTGCATGACGAGATGGCCGATCGCATCGGCGCCGATACCATCGCCGCCGTCAAGGGCGCGCTCGGCATGTGATCCCGCCAAGGGGCCAAGGGGGGCGCGGCCCGCATGCCGCGCCCCCGTTCTGCCTTTCGTTCCGAAACATCCCCCCATCCGAACCCAGCGAGGTGTGCCATGCTGCGCCTTCTCGACCGGCTGGAAGAGATCCTGATCGCCGCGCTGATTGCCGTGGCGACGGGCCTGATCTTCCTCTCCGTCACCCACCGCTTTGCCATCGGCTTCGCCGCGGATCTCGTCGCCTTCGGGCGCGGCGCCGAGATGGAGGCGCTGACGGCCTTTGCACGGTCCCTCTTCAAGTCGATCAATGCGCTCAAGATGACCTGGGCGCAGGAGGCCTGCATCTATCTCTTTGTCTGGATGGCGAAATTCGGCGCGGCCTATGGCGTGCGCACCGGCATCCATGTGGGCGTGGACATCCTGGCCGAACGCCTGCAGGGCCGCGCCCGCAAGACGATCACCATCATCGCCATGTCCGGCGGCATCGTCTTCACCGCGATCATCACCTGGATCGGCACCGATTTCGTCTGGCATGTCCGCAACGGCGGCCAGACCTCGCCGGATCTCGAGATGCCGATGTGGATCATCTACCTCGCCGTGCCGCTGGGATCGGCGCTGATGTGCTTCCGCTTCATCCAGGCGCTCCATCGCTATCTGACCACGGGCGAGATTGCCCATCACGATCACGGCGCCGTCGATGGCCTCGATGACGAGGCCGAGGATCTTGCCAAGGGGGGCCACGCATGACCGCCATCATCATCTTCCTGATCCTCGCGCTCCTGCTGATCACCGGCATGCCGGTCTCCATCGCGCTGGGGCTGACGGTCTTCACCTTCCTCTTCACGCTTTCCGATGTGCCGATGGATGCCATCGCGCTGAAGCTTTTCACCGGGATCGAGAAGTTCGAGATCATGGCGATCCCCTTCTTCATCCTTGCCGGGAACTTCCTCACCCATGGCGGCGTGGCGCGGCGGATGATCCGGTTTGCTTCCTCCATGGTGGGGCACTGGTATGGCGGGCTGGGGCTGGCCTCGGTCCTGTCCTGCGCGCTTTTCGCCGCGATCTCGGGCTCCAGCCCGGCCACGGTGATGGCGGTGGGTTCCATCCTGCTGCCGGCCATGGTGCGGCAGGGCTACCCGGCCCAGTTCGGCGTGGGCACCATCACCAGTTCCGGCGGCCTCGGCATCCTCATCCCGCCCTCCATCGTGATGGTGATGTATGCGGTGGCCACCAGCGGCATGGTCGTGCAGGGGCCGAACGGCGATCCCGTCATGTCCGCCTCCATCGGCGACCTGTTCATCGCGGGCGTCGTGCCGGGGCTGATCCTTGCCATGATGCTGGCCGGGACCACCACCTTCCGCGCCTGGCGCAATGATTATCCCCGTCAACCCCGCGCCTCCTTTGGCACGCGCTGGCAGGCCTTCCGCGAAAGCATCTGGGGGTTGATGCTGATCGTCATCATCATGGGCGGCATCTATGGCGGCATCTTCACGCCCACCGAGGCCGCCGCCGTATCCGCCGTCTATGCCTTCATCGTGGCGGTCTGGGTCTACAAGGACATCAAGCTGTCCGAAGTGCCGAAGGTCCTGCTTTCTTCGGCCGCCATGTCGGCGATGCTGCTTTACATCATCACCAATGCGGTGATGTTCGCCTTCATCCTGACCTCGGAACAGATCCCGCAGACGCTTTCGGAATGGATCGTCTCGCTGGGTCTCGGCAAGGTGGGCTTCCTGCTGGTCGTCAATGTGCTGCTTCTGCTGATCGGCATGGTGATGGAACCCTCGGCCATCGTGCTGATCATGGCCCCGATCCTTTATCCCGTCGCCATGGCGCTGGGGGTGGATCCGGTCCATTTCGGCATCATGCTGGTGGTGAACATGGAAATCGGGCTCTGCACGCCACCTGTCGGCCTCAACCTCTATGTGGCCTCGTCCCTGTCCCGCCTTGGCCTGACAGAGGTGACCCGCGCCACCTGGCCCTGGCTGCTGACGATGCTCACCTTCCTGATGCTGATCACCTACATCCCCGAGATCACGCTCTTCCTGCCGCGCCTTCTGGGGATGTGAGGGGGAGAGACAGGAAGCGGGGCCGCGCGGGATCCGCGCGGCCCCGCCTGCTCACGCGCCCTGCCCCTCCACATGCCGCGCCGCCGCGTCCGAGGCGATGCGGCACGCCTCCTCCAGCGACCGTCCCGCGGCAAGGGCCGCGGCCAGCGTGCCCGTCAGGCAATCCCCCGCGCCATGGGTGCTTGCGACCCGCACCTTGCGGGCGGGAACCCGGATCTCCCCCGCCGCGGATGCGCAGGCCGCCAGCCCCGCCCCCCCTGCCGTCACCACCGCGCTATCGAACCGCGCCGCCAGTTGCCGCGCCGCCGCCTGCGCCGTGTCCAGGTCGCAAACCGCCCCGGCCCCGAACATCTCGGCCTCGACGGCATTCACCACCAGCACATCCACCACCGCCTGCAGCGCCGCCGGGATCGCCCGCGCCGGGGCGGCATTCAGGATGACCGTCACCCCCCGCGCCCGCGCGGCCCTGGCCGCCGCGATGTTCATCTCCTCGGCAATCTCGTTCTGCAGGACCAGGGCGCGCACGCCCTCCCACAAGGCCGGATCCTCGACCCCGGCCGGATCCAGCGCCAGGTTGGCCCCTGAAACGATGGTGGCGGCATAGTCACCCGCCCGGTCCTGGATTGCCACGCTCATGCCCGATCCCACATCCGGCAGCACCGCGACGAAGCGGCGATCCACCCCGCCCCGATCCAGCGCCGCCAGCAGGAACCGGCCGAAATCATCCGCGCCCACCGCCCCGAAGATCCGCGCCCCGGCCCCCGCCGCCCGCGCCGCCACGGCCTGATTGCCGCCCTTTCCGCCAAACTTCGGATACCAGCGATGCCCGACCGCCGTTTCATCGACCCGCGGCAGATGATCCGCCTCGACCATGATGTCATGGTGCAGCGAACCGACGACCAGAACCACCGGCCCCTCAGACATTCCCCCGCTCCTTCCCGCCCCGACACATGCCTTCCCGGCCCGCCGACGATGCCGGGGTTAGACCCCACAGGCAAGCGCTGCCATCCTTCCCCGCCCGTCGGAAGATCAGCGCCGCCCCCGCCCGATCATCGCGCGGATGTCCAGCACCGGGAAGGTCTGGCGGATCTCATGCGCCCAGGAAAACACCATCCAGGCATCGGGATCCTCGGGATCGAAGCCATAGTCGATCTGGGCGATCTGCTCTGGTGACATGCGCAGGACATAGGCCAGCAGATGATACTGCTCTTCCCAGGCCTCGGCATCCTGATTGGTGAACAGGCCCGGGCGCGGCTGCGGTTCAGGGTCGATCATGGCTGCACCCTCCTTTCCTCTGTCGGGCCTGTCGCCAGGGCGGGCCATTTGCCCCTTTGCCTTGCCGATCCGGGCCACCGGCCCGGCACCGCAAACCGGCCTGCCCGCTTGACCGGTGCGCGAACCGCCGTCCATAGTTGCTTAACAAATGTATATACACCTTCAGGTCAGGCAACCCAGCATGACCAGGACCATCGACGCGCGACCCCGGAGGAAACCTTGCACCTGAACCGCCTTGCCCCCCTTGTCCTTGCCGTCCTGCCTGCCCTGTCTGCCCCCGCCCCTGCCCAGACCCTGCCCAGCCCGGAAAGCCTGCTCGCCGGGGCCAGCGAACAGGGCGCGCTGATGGACAAGTATCGCGAGATCCTGCGCAATCCCGATGCCGACATCCGCCATTCGGCCTTCATCCAGCTGGCCGTGGTCGAAGATCCGCTGATCCGCCAGATGGCCTATGACGAGGCCTTTTCCGCCTCCGATGCCACCCTGCGCGCCCTTGCCCTGCGCTACAGCCTGTTCGATCGCGAAAGCATCATCGTGCAATATCCGGGCAGCGAACTGCCGCCCGACGCCTATCGCCTTGTCGAACGGAACTACAGCACCGGCGAATTCGTCGCCCGCTCCGGCAACACGCGACCGGGCCGCGTGCAGGGGCTGCAGGTGATGATCGAATACAACCGCTGCATGCTGGAACTGGCCCTGAACGACGATGACATGCTGGTCGGTGAACAGATCTGCGCCGAACAGCGCATCCCGATCCAGGTCGATCTGCGCGGGATGTGACACCCCGCCCGGATCGCGGCCGTCACTCGCCGTTGATCTCGATCCGTCCCAGGCTGATCGTGCCGTCCGCGCCCCATCCGCTATGGATCAGCACGCGCACCCGCCGCGCCCGCCGCGGCAGGCCAAGATCGATCGTCTGCGCCTCATGCTCCTTGCTCAGCACCGCGTTTGCAAAGGATTGCCAGGATCTCTCGCCCTCGGCATCGCGGCTGAGGAATACCTCCACCTCGCGCGGATGCGCCTCCGGCGCCCCCGGCGCGCGCAGGAAGGTCAGTGCCGAAACCCGCCCCACTGCCTCGCCCTGCAAGGCCAGCACGATCTCCACGGGCCATTCCACCGGTACGGCATGCCACTCGCCCCCGGCGTCGCGCGGCAGGGTCAGGTTCTCGGCCACCAGACCGGGCCCAAGCGGGCGGGCCGTGCTGCGCTCGACCCGGGCATTGCTTGCAGGCAGCGCGGGCGGCGGCGGTTCGGGCTGTTCCACCACGGCCCGGCTCCGCCAATCCGCAAGATAGACGGCATAGGGCCAGGGAATTGCCGATGGCAGGCCGTCGGCGGCGCCCTGCGTCTGCACGATCCCGACCGGCACCTCCCCGATCATCAAGAGCGCCCCGCTATCGCCCGGCTGCACCGACCACGGCGCCTGGCGGCTATCCTGCACTTCGCGGAAGGTGATCTTGTCCTTGCTCTGGAAGACCAGTTCGACATCACGGAAAAGCGTCTCGCCGCTGGCAAGGATCACCCGCATCTTCATCTTGCCGCCCGCGGCCAGAACCGCAGCCATGGCGTCGCCATGCGGCACAAGCGGCGTGCCGCAGGCACGCGTCACCGCCCCGTCGACGGTGAGCAGCGAAAGATCATGCCCGAGGTCAAGCGTGCGCTCGGCCCAGCCATCCAGCAGCACCTCTTCCCGCAGGAACAGGCTGCCAAAGCCGTTGCCCGCGTCGATCACATGCTGCGGCGTCAGGGCAAAGCAGGTTCCGCCATCATGGAACAGCACGGCCTGGCCGACCTCGGCCCCTGCCGTGACATGGGCCTGATCCGCCGCCGCATCCGCGGCCAGTGCAAGGATCGCGAAACATCCCGCCGCCATCATCGGGAACCGCCGCCGCCCCATCAGCCACCTCTCTTTCTCAGGGCAAGGAAAAGACCGGCAAACCCCAGGAACAGGGTGATCGCCCCTGACAGGACAAGAAGCAGCGGATCGTTCCTTATGCGGCTGGTCCAGTCCGGCGCCAGTTCGAACCGCGTGCCCAGCCTGTCCACCCTGATCCGCTGGGCTGGTCCCGCATAGACGACCTCGAACCCCCGCCCCCCGCCATCCGCGGGCCAGAGGATCACCCCATGCATCGGCCCCGACGCCTCGCAACTCTCGCTCGAGACAAACCCCACAAGGACAAGACCCCGGCAGAGCGCCTGCCCGATACGGGATCGCGGCCCCGGCATCTCGGGCGACATCACATCGCCCGGCACGATCTCGGCCCGCGACACCTCGAACCGCGGCGCCCCACCCCGCGCGGCCATGTATCCCGCCGCGCTGCCGCCCAATGTCATGCCCGGATTGCCGCTTTCCGGGGCAAAGCCGATATAGGCCTCGCCCAGAAAGACCAGCGGCGCCTGCAGCGTGCTGTTCTCCCAGGTGATGCGGACAGTGCCGCCGAAGCTCCGCTCGCCGCTGCCATCGGCATAGGACCGCAGCCGCGACACTGCCCCCGCCCCCGGAGCGGCTGGCGTGATGACCGCCTCCAGACGGGTGGGGGTCAGACTGCGGATCGTGACGGCGCTCCCGTCGGCGGGCGTGAAGAAGGGCTCCTTCGGCAGCACCGTCACGCAATCGGGCGCAGGTTGCGGCTCTGTCGCCGTGAAGGGCGGATCCTCGCAGACCCGCGCCCCGTCGACGCGCCAGCCATCATTGGGATTGGACCTGATCGCAAGAACGCGCACCACCTCGGTCCGGGCATGGATGACGAAACCGCTCTGATGCAGGCTGTAAACCACGAAAGCCCCGGCCAGCACCAGAAGGAAGGCCAGCAGGGCAACAAGCAGGCGTGGCCTGCGCAGCAAGCCTGCCAACGCCAACAGTTTTTCCAGAAGCCAGAGGAAGCGCCTCATCCCCCGCGCCCACCAGCGTCCGGCCTCCTCATCCCCCGCCCCCGGCATCCTCCGGGTTCCGCCCTTCGCTGCCTCGGTCCCTCCGTCCTTGGCCGCCCCGGTCCGTCCGCCCTTGGCACCACCACGCCTGGCACCTCCCCCTCTGGCCTTGCCTGCGGGGGCCGTCACGGCAGCACGATCTTGAAGGTCGTCCTTTCCAGGGCGACACCGGACTGGCGCCGGAACACCGTGGCCGTCAACTCGCCAGAGCCTGCGGCGCTGACATCGCAGCGGAAATCGAACCCGGTCTGGCGCGGATCTGGCTGCCGGCGGCAGGGCTGCGGCTCAGCCGTGCCGATCATCAGATAGGCTTCATCGCTGCGCGCATTCAACAGAACGGTGAAATCCCGGATCTCACCGGGGCGCGGCTCGCCCCATGTCGACAACAGGTAGACCGCCTCCCCCGCCACCGCCGCATCGCAACCGCCGGCAAAGCCGCGAATGGCCAGATCCCCGGGCGTGAACTTCCGCAACTCCGCCGCGCGCGAACTGGAAGCCGAGATGTCGAAGACCGTGATCGGATCGCCCGACGGTTCCCGCGATTCCGCCTGCATCCGATAATTCCGGATGCGGCTGGCGATCTCGATACAGACCGATGCCGGGGCCAGATCCCCCGTCAGGACAGAGACGACCGGATCCTCGACCGGCGCGCCCTCCACATTCAACCCGACGACAACCTGTCCCGAAACCGGCCAGACCGGATCCCATTCCTCGTAGTTCACTTCGAAATCCACGACCTGCTGGCCCAATGCAGCCTGCGCCCCGGAAAGGGCAAGCATGGCAGTCAGGGCAAGGGCAGCAGCGGTCCGCATCCCGAAACTATGCTTGACTTTATTTTGCGTGTCGAGAATTAACCCTTGCCGGACACACCGCCCGAACCGCTCCGCAGCATGGCCGTGAACGCAATCCGTTCTGGCAGAAACAGGGATGGCGGTGGACGCGGGACTGAAGTCGAACCTTCTCTGGTGATATCGCAGATTTCGGCCGCCAGAGGTCCGGAAAGGGCGGAAAGCGGACGGTCGGCCGAGCGGGAAACGACTGATCCCCTGCGTTGACCTGTGTCAAAGTGATATCCGACGCAGACATTTACGATCCTGCTGTCGACTGAAGGCGGGGCTTTCCGTGAACCAGGGTGAAGTGGTCATCGAAACGCGCGGACTGACCAAGACCTATCAAAACGGTCCGACGCCAGTTCATGCACTGCGCGGGGTAGACTTCACTGCACGGAGGGGCGAACTACTGGTGATCCTCGGGCAATCGGGATCGGGAAAATCCACCTTCCTGAACATTCTCGGCGGGATTGACCGGCCCAGCTCCGGCGCAGTCATCTTCGAGGGGCAGGATATCGCCGGTCTTGGCGATCAGGCGCTGACCCGCTATCGGCGCGATCATGTGGGTTTCGTCTTCCAGTTCTATAACCTCGTCCCCAGCCTGACCGCGCTTGAGAATGTCGCGCTGGTGACAGAGATCGCGGCCCGTCCCATGCGTCCTGAAGAGGCGCTGGAAATCGTCGGGCTTTCCGCCCGCAGCGGCCATTTCCCGGCGCAGCTTTCCGGCGGCGAGCAGCAGCGGGTCGCCATCGCCCGTGCCATCGCCAAGCGCCCCGAACTTCTGTTCTGCGACGAACCGACCGGCGCGCTGGACAGCGCGACAGGCATCCTCGTCCTCGAGGCGCTGGAACAGGCCAACCGCAGCACGGGCGCCACTACGCTGATCATCACCCATAACGCCGCCATCCAACAGATCGCGGACCGGACCCTGCGATTTGCCGATGGCCGGATCGTGGACGAGGTGATGAACACCGAACGCAAGCGCCCGGATCAAGTGTCATGGTGATCCCGCCCCTCCGCCGCAAGGCCCTGCGCGATCTGCGGCGGTTGTGGGCGCAGGCGCTTGCCATCGCTCTGGTGCTTGCTGCCGGGGTGGCGACCCTGATCCTCGGCAGCGGGGCACATCGGGCGCTGACAGAAACGCGCGACCGCTACTATGCCGATTACCGTTTCGCCGACCTGTCGACCGATCTGGTGCGCGCACCGCTTTCGCTGGTCGACGACATCCGCGCCATCGACGGCGTGCTTCAGGCAGAGCCGCGCATCGTAAAGCCGGGACGTCCGGACATCGAGGGGATGGCCGAACCGGCTTCGGTCCTGCTGGTGACGGTGCCGCAGGCGGACGGGCTGAACCGACTGCACCTGCGCACGGGACGGCTGCCCGAACCGGGCATGGCGGACGAGGCAGTGGTGTCACAGGATTTCGCCGGGGCACATGGGCTGCAGCAAGGGTCACAGCTCGCTGTCGTGATGAATGGCAAGCGGCGGCTGCTTTCGATCACCGGGATCGCCCTGTCGCCCGAATTCATCTACGCGATCGGTCCCGGCGAAATGATGCCTGACCCGCACCGCTTCGGCATCGTATGGCTGCAGCGTGACACGCTGGAACAGGCCTTCGATCTTGAAGGCGCGTTCTCCAACCTCGTCCTCCGCTTGGTTCCCGGCATCCCGGAAAACCGCGTCATCGAGGAAGTGGACCGCCTGACCGCTGCTTATGGTGGCAGTGGGGCTACCGGGCGGGCGGAACAGACCTCGCACGCTTTCCTCGATGCCGAACTGGAGCAGCTGGGAGCAATGTTCCGGGTCCTGCCTCCAATCTTCCTGCTGGTTGCGGCGATGCTCGTGCACATGACCCTCTCGCGCCTCATCATGCTGGAGCGAGAGCAGATCGGCCTTCTGAAGGCGATAGGTTACAGGTCGTCGCAGATCGCTCAGCATTATCTGGAATTCGTGGGGCTGATCGCGGTCTGCGGCATCCTGCTGGGCTTTGCAGCCGGGGCTTGGCTGGGCGCGGGTCTGGCACAGCTTTACGCGCGCTTCTTTTCGTTCCCATTCCTCCATTTCGGGACGGACCTACGGGTCTACGGTCTGGCCGCGATCGTGACGCTGGCTGCCGCGATGGCGGGCGCGCTGCAATCGCTGCGCGGGGTGCTGTCGCTGACGCCGGCCGTGGCGATGGCCCCACCCGCACCTGCCGATTTCCGCCATTCCTCCCGGGGGGTGATAGCACTGGTGCCCCTCCGCCAGACCGGGCGAATGGTGGCGCGGCACCTTCTGCATTGGCCTTTCCGAACGGCGTCCAGCATCTTTGGGATGGCGATGGCGGTGGCGATCCTCGTGGCATCGCTCTGGTCCTTCGGCTCCATCGAACACATGATCCGGGTGACCTTCAACCTTGCCGAACGGCAGGATGTGAAGATGGTCTTCGCCGCACCCGAACCCATGCGCGCCCTTGCCGATCTGCGGTCAATGCCTGGCGTCCTCAAGGCAGAGCCGTTCCGCCTCGTCCCGGCCCGCCTGACCAATGGAAACAGATCCAAGCGCCTTGCCATAGAAGGCCGCCCCGCCGATGCGCGCCTGTCCCGAAGCCTGTCGCCCGACCTGAAACCGATGCCAATGCCACAGGATGGACTGATCATCAGCGAAGCGCTGGCCGACTCCCTCGCTCTGCGCCCCGGCGATCTGGTGGAGGTGGACTTCCTTGCAGGACGACGTGCCAGCGTTTCCATCCCGATCAGTGGCATTTCCGTCGGATATGTCGGCCTCGGCGCCTCTATGGATATCGCGGCCCTCGGACGCGTCACAGGGGAAGGCCCGATCATCTCGGGCGCGAACATCCTGCTGGACGAGGCAGATCAGAGCGCGTTCCTGGCGGCCGCCAATGCCGCGCCCGCGACAGGTTTCCTCAATGTCACCGACCTGACGGTGTCACGCTTCCGCGCCACCCTGGCCGAGAACATCACCCTTATGATCACCGTCTACGTCACCCTCGCCGCCATCATCGCGCTGGGCGTGGTCTACAACTTTTCGCGCATCGCCCTGTCGGAACAGGGGCGCGAGTTGGCCAGCCTGCGCGTGCTGGGCTTCACCCGCACCGAGGCGGCATCTGTCATCCTCCTCGAACTCGCCGTCGTCGTCCTGCTTGCCCAACCGCTTGGCTGGCTGATTGGCCACGGGATCGGGCGGGCGATGGTGGCGGCTTTCTCCTCTGACCTCTACCGCGTCCCCTTCGTCATGGGGCGCCGGGTCTATGCCACGGCCAGCCTGATCGTCATCGCCGCCGCCCTCCTCTCGGCCCTTGTGGTCAAGGGCAGGATAGACCGCCTCGACCTGATCGCCGTTCTGAAGACAAGGGAATGACCATGCGCCGCACCCTCGCCGCTGCCGCCCTCGCCACCTGCGCCCTGCTGTTGGTCTGGGTTTTCCGCCCCGATCCCGTACCGGTGGAAACGGCAGAGATCACGCGCGGCGATCTGGCCGTATGGGTGGAGGCGGAAGGAGAAGCACGGATCCGCGAGGTGGTTGTTCTTTCGGCTCCCATCACGGGTCTCCTGCATCGCGTCACCCTCCACCCCGGCGATACCGTCGCGGCGGGGCAAGGCGTTGCTAGGATCGGCCCCGTGCCCCCTACTCTTCTGGACGCCCGGTCCCGTGCCATGGCCGAAGCGGGCGCGGCTGCCGCGGCGGCGGCTGTCGACCTGGCGCAAAGTCAGCTCGTGCAGGCCGAAACCACGCTTGCCTTCGCCCGGACCGAGGCGGACCGCGCCCGCACGCTCTTTTCACGCGCCGCCCTGTCGCAGCGCCTGCTGGACGAAGCGATCCTTGCGGAACGGACCGCAGAGGCCAGCCTGGGCAGCGCCCGCGCCAGCCTTGCGGTGCGCGAGAAGGAGAAGCAGAGCGCTGACGCCGCCGTGAACGGGGCCGATGCCGGCGCGCGCGACTGCTGCACCGAGGTCGTGGCCCCCATGGCGGGCAGCGTACTGCGCGTTCTGACCGAGGATGAGCAGGTGATCCCGGCCTCGACCCCGATCATGGAGATCGGCGATCTGGGCGACATGGAGATCATCGTGCATGTCCTTTCGCAGGATGCCGTGGACATTGCCACCGGGTCAGAGGCGGTGATCACCGGTTGGGGTGGGCCAGACCTTGCCGCGCAGGTGATCCGTGTCGATCCCAGCGCCACGACCCGCATCTCGGCGCTGGGGATCGAGGAACAGCGCGTCGAGGTCCGTCTTGCCCTGACCGAGGCACCGCCCCCGACGCTGGGGCATGGCTTCCGGGCCGCGGCACGCATCACGGTCCGAACGGCAACCGATGTGCTACGTGTTCCGGTGGGGGCGCTGTTCCGCATCGGTGGGGACTGGGCGGTCTATGCCGTGAGTAACGGCAAGGCAAAACTCACCCGCCTGACCATCGGCCTTCGCAACGATGACTATGCCGAGGTGATGGACGGCGTGCCGGAGGGCGCGCTGGTCATCCTGCATCCGGCAGACAGCGTGGCGGACGGAACGGCTGTCATTCCCTGATCCCGCGCGGGTGGGGGCCCACCCGTGACCAGGATCGAACATGTGAAAGGCAGAGGTTGAAGCGTCGCATCACTGCCCGCATCCCACGCAGGGCAATTACACCTCCACGCCGAACAGCCGCCCGACGCCTGCCGTGATCGCCATTGCCGCCGCGCCCCAGAACAGCACCCGCGCAGTTGCACGCAGTTTCGGCGCGCCGCCCGCCTGTGCGCCAAGCGCACCGAGACCTGCCAGACTGACAAGGGTCGCCCCGACCACGGCCGAGATGATCTGATCGGCAGGGGCCAGCGCCGCTGCCAGCA
This sequence comes from Paragemmobacter kunshanensis, assembly GCF_011059185.1. GTDB lineage: Bacteria > Pseudomonadota > Alphaproteobacteria > Rhodobacterales > Rhodobacteraceae > Paragemmobacter > Paragemmobacter kunshanensis. Next base: position 65,677 of record NZ_JAALFE010000020.1, read on the forward strand.
TCGGCACCGCCGCTGCAACGGTAAAGGTCAGACCAGAAGCGAAAGCCGCCTGCAAAGGATTCGCCGAATGCACTTCGGACAGGCCGAGTTCATCCCGGACATGGGCGGCCAGGGCGTCCCTCTCGGTCAGTTCCCGCGCTACAAGGGCCGCCGTCTGCGGCGAAAGCCCGCGGGACTCGTAGATCGAAGCCAACTCCCGCTCCTCTGCCTCGGGCGTGTCAATGAGCGCCTGCTTCTCGCGCGCAATGTCGGCACGTTCCACGTCCGATTGCGAACTGACCGAGACATACTCCCCGGCCGCCATCGACATCGCTCCTGCCGCAAGACCAGCAGCCCCCGCGATCAGGATCGCCGCGCGGTCCGGACCCGCCGCCGCAACCCCGACAATAAGCGAGGAGACCGACACAATCCCGTCATTCGCGCCAAGGACAGCCGCACGCAGCCATCCCGCGCGGTCCAGATAGTGAAGCTCTTCATGAGCGGATTGATAGGGAAGGGTCATGGGTTTGCGTCCGATGGTTGAGAATGTGATCCATGCAGGGCGATGCTGGCGCGAAAGCCATCCGCCCTTCCGGGGATCGGAGAATAAAGCGTAAGGCGGGATCCGATGCGGTCCGCGATGGTCTTCACGATGGCAAGGCCCAACCCGCTGCCATCGCCGTCACCCTGCCCGCGCACGAACCGTTCCATCAGCGCGGCAAGTTGCCGTTCGGCAATCGCGGCACCGCCGTTTTCCACAGTCAGGTCACCCATGGCGTCAAGCGTGACAAGGACAACGCCCTCCGCGCCATGGCGCAGGGCATTCTCGACCAGATTGCGTGCGACGATGGCGACAGCATCCGGATCAACGTCGGACAGCACCGGAACATCCGGCAGTTTCAGATCAATCCGGGCGGCGCCCGGGCCCAGCTGGAAATCCCGGACGACCAGGCGCAGCACGGCGCGCAGATCGGTCTCCCGATCCACCACCAGCCGCGCGCCTTCGGCGCGGGCAAGTTGCATCAACTTTTCCGAAAGCCGCGTCAGTCGCTTCAGCGTCGCCTCAAGTTCCGCCGCACGGCTGCGGGCCGTCTCGTCCGTCGTCATGCTCTGCAATCGCTGCACCTGCGCCAATGCCCCGGCAAGGGGGGTGCGCAATTCATGCGCGGCATTGGCCGCAAAGCTGCGCTCGGCGGCAAAGGCTGTCTCCAGCCGCGACAGCAGGCCGTTGACCGTTGCCACGATGGGCTGCAGCTCAGACGGCAGCCCATCGGTCGAAACCGGCGAAAGCCGCTTCGCCCCACGACCGGCCAGTTCCCTGCGCAGCGCTTCCAGGGGCCGCAACCCGATGCCAAGCCCGTAGAAGATCGCCCCGACACTCAATGGCACCATCACCAGCAGCGGAAGCGCCAGCGCCAGTGCCATCTCAATCCCCACTTCGCGCCGATGCGACAGGGGTTCAGCAATGGTCAGGATGACCGAGCCCTGCACCGCCGCTTCCTGATAAAGCCGCAACCCGCCGTCGTCTTGAAATCCATTCTCGGCAAGGGCCGGCAGAGCGTCGGGCTCGGCCTTATGCGATGTCAGAAGTATCGCGCCTTTGGCATCCCGCACGACATAGGTGAAATGCTCGTCATGGTCGGCAAGCCCGGCGACGTGGCGGGTGATCCCCTCCTCTTCGCGGTTCAGCACGTCCACGACAGCCAGCTGAAGGATGCGCTGCCCCGTCTCCTGCAAGGCGGAATCAAAGACTTCGTCCATCTCGGCAGACAGAAGTCGCGCCGTCAGCCCCGCCGTCACCAACCATAGCAGCGTGACCATCCCCGACAGGATCAGCGCCGATCGCAGCCTGATCGACACGACCTTCATCTTGCCCCCAGACGGTAGCCCAGCCCCCGCTCTGTCACGATCACCTCTGCACCCAGTTTCTTGCGCAGCCGGCTGATATGGACCTCGATCGTGTTGCTTTCGACCTCGGCATCGAATGAATAAAGACGCTCCTCCAGCCCGGCCTTCGAAAGCAACTGGCCCGGCTTCTGCAGAAACGCCTCAAGCAATGCCCATTCTCGTGCGGTAAGGCTGACCGTTTTCCCCACCCTTGTCACATGGCGGGCGGCCAGGTCGATGGACAGGTCGCCCAGTTCGATCCGCGGATTGGGGTTCCCGGCATAGCGCCGCGACACCGCCCCGATCCGCGCCGAAAGCTCACTCAGATCGAAAGGCTTCACCAGATAGTCGTCGGCCCCCGCATTCAGCCCCTCGATCCGGTCGGATACCTGATCGAGCGCGGTCATGATGATGACGGGCGTCGCATCCCCCTTGGCGCGAAGGCCGCGCAGGAAGGGCAGCCCGCGCCCATCGGGCAGCATTAGATCCAGCAGGATCAGCCCGTAATGCGCCGTCGCCAGCGCATCGCCCGCCTCATCCAGCCGCGCCGCATGATCGACCGAATGCCCCTCGCCCTCGGCCTGTTCGCGCACGGCCCCCGCGATGACCCGATCATCCTCGACCAGCAAAATCCGCATCAGCCTGCCCCTTCGGCCCGTTCCTGCGACCCGCCCTAGCGGGCCAAGCTGACGCAGACCTGAAGCAGATAAAGGGAATGCTTCAGGCAGGCGTCAGATTCGCGGCGCAGAAGGGCCGCATCGCAAGCTTGCCGGAGTGTCACGCATGATCCGCCTGTCAACAAGCCTCGTCATCGCCTGCCTTCTGGCGACTGCCCCAGCGCGCGCCGATGACGATTGCGCGGTGCCGATGGCTGACTGGCAGCCCCGCTCTGCGGTGGCGGAGTTCGCCGCCGCGCAGGGCTGGCGCGTCACGCGCATCCGTCTCGACGATGGCTGTTACGAGGTGATCGGAACAGATGCCGCCGGCAGGCGGATCGAGGCAAAGCTCGATCCGGCGCGGCTGACGGTCATCGAGATGGAATACGAAGACCACCACGAAGACGACGGCGCAGGCGGCGGCAGCCATGACGGCAACGACGACTGACCCTCGACCGACATGAACAGGAGAAAGAAGATGAAACAGGCCCTTGCCCTTGTCCTTGCCAGCGGAACGCTGGGACTTGCCCCCGATGCGGAAGCCGGCATCGCGCCCCCCGCCGCGCATGCCTATGTCTTTGCCGATGCCGCGGCCGGGACGCCAACCCGACCGCTTCTTGTCGATGACGGATCCGGGGACTGGGCCCTGTTCTGGGCCAACGGTGGCGGATCGGACGACGGAAACGGCGGCGGGTCAGATGGCGGCAACGGCGGTGACAGCGACGATGACGACTGCAACCTGAACGATCCGGCCTGCGGCGCGGGCAATGCTGCCCCCGCAGGGACCGTCGCCCCGCCGAAGAATGGGCTTTTCACCGACGGCACCGCGCCCGTCGTCAAATCGAACTGAGGGGGTCACCATGAAGCCGCTCTTCGCAGCCCTTGCCCTGACGACCGCCCTGATCGCGCCGGGCCTTGCCCTCGCGCGGCCTGTCACCCTGACGACCAACCTTTCGGATTATGGCGGACGCGGGGCCTATCTTGCCATCTACGTCACCGATCCCTCCGGGGCCTATGCGGGCAGCCTCTGGATGGCTGGCGGAAAGTCCAAGTATTACAAGCACCTGTCCGACTGGGCGCGGTTCACCGCCGGCGATGTCGCGCAGGTCGACGGTATCACCGGCGCCAGCGTCGGCGCGGGGCAGAGCCTCGAATTGACGATGGACCTCGCCGATGCGCTCTTTGACGCGGGCTATACGCTCCACATCGACGCGGCGGTCGAGGACATGCGCGACAGCCCGAACGAGATCGCGGTTCCCCTCACCGGCAATGGCGCGGGCCAGCCCGTGCAAGGCCGCCGCTACATCGCCGATTTCACTTACGCCTTCTGACAGGTAGTTCCATGCTCCGTGCCCTCCACCGTTGGCCCGGCCTTCTGGCCGCTGTCCTTCTGCTTGCGCTCTCGCTCAGCGGGGCAGCCTTGTCGGTCTTTCCGGCGGTGGAACGGCTGGGCACGATCCAGCCCGCCCCAGAACAGTCCGTGGCTGACCTTGCCGCCAGGGTCACCGCCACGCATCCGGCCGTCGAGCAGATCCGCCGCGCACCTTCTGGGCGCATCACGGCCTACTGGTTCGACGGCGACAGCGCGGGGGCTGCGGTGATCGACCCCGCCACGGGGCAGGATGCAGGCAGCGCCGACCCCTCGGCCCTGCAGGCATGGCTCTCCGATTTTCACCGCGCCCTGCTGATGGAGGATGCGGGCCGCTGGACCACCGCGCTTGGCGCGCTGGCGATGCTGGTCCTCGCCTTGTCCGGCGCGGCGCTGATCGCCCGCAGGCAGGGCGGCTGGCATCGCCTGCTCGCGCCCATGCGCGGACCGGCCGCCAACCGCTGGCATGCCGAACTCGCACGTGCGGCGGTCCTGACGCTTACCCTGTCCTACCTCACCGCGCTGTGGATGACCGCCTCCACCTTCGACCTGCTTCCCACAGACGAGGCCAACCCCGCCTTCCCCGCCGAAGTCAGCGGCCTGACCGGCCTTTCGCCCGCCGACATGCCCGCCCTTGCTGCCGTTCCCGTCACCGACCTGCGCGACTTGACCTTCCCTTACCCGGGTGACGCGACGGATGTCTTCACCCTGACCACCGCCTCCGGCACCGGATATGTGGATCAGGGCACGGGTGCCTTGCTGGCATGGGAAACCCCCGGCCCCTGGACCCGCGTGGGAGAGTGGATCTACCTGCTGCACACCGGCGAGGGCGCGGCGCTCTGGGGCCTCCTCCTCGGCCTCTTGACCCTGAGCGTCCCCGTCCTCTCCGTGACTGGAACGCTGATCTGGCTACGCGCCCGCAAGGCCCGCCCCGCCCTTCCTGGCATAGTCCGCGCCGACAGGGCCGAAACCATCCTCCTTGTCGCCAGCGAAGGCGGCACGACATGGGGCTTTGCCCGCGCGCTGGGTCAGGCCCTGCAACAAGCAGGCGGCAGCGTCCACCTCGCCCCACTGTCGGACTTCGCGCCCGCCGGATATGGCCCTGCAAAGCGCATCCTGATCCTTGCCGCCACTTGGGGGGACGGCGACGCCCCTGCCTCGGCCAAGGGCATGGTGGAGCGGATCGCCGCCACCCGCCCCCACCCCACGGCCCCGCTCGCCATCCTCGGCTTCGGCGACCGCAGCTTTCCCGCCTACTGCGCCTTCGCCGAACGGCTGGAAATCGCCGCACAACAGGCGGGGTGGTCCATGCTCCTCCCCCTCGACCGGATCGACCGCCAATCCCCGCAGGCCTTCGCCCGCTGGACTCGCGCGCTGGGAGATGCCATCGGCACCCCGCTCGACGTGACGCACCAGCCCGCCCTGCCGCTCGGAACGGTCCTCACCCTCGCCTCCCGCCGCGATCATGGCGAGGCGGTGCAGGCCCCCACCGCCATCCTTCGCTTCGCCCTGCAGCGCCGGGGCCTCCTCGACCGGCTCGCGGGGCGTGGCCTGCCCCGCTTCCAGCCCGGCGACCTGCTCGGCATCCTGCCCGAAGGCAGCACCGTGCCGCGCTATTACTCGCTGGCCTCCGGCAGCGCCGACGGTTTCGCCGAAATCGTGGTGCGCAAGCACCCCGGCGGCCTCTGCTCGGGCCAGTTGGTCAACCTAGCCCCCGGGCAAACCATCCGCGCCTTCGTCCGGCCCAATCCCGCCTTCCACCCTGACAGGAGCAATGCGCCGCTCCTCCTGATCGGGGCGGGAACGGGGATCGGCCCCCTCGCGGGCTTCATCCGCGCCAACCGGATCAAACGCCCCGTCCATCTCTGGTTCGGCGCGCGGCATCGGTTTGCCGACTTCCTCTACGAAACCGACCTCGCCGATTGGACCGCCGAAGGACGGCTCACCACCACAACCACCGCCTTCTCGCGCACCGGCAACCGCCAGCATGTGCAGGATTGCCTGCGCGCCGATGCCGACCGCATCCGCGCCCTCGTGGCCCAAGGAGCGCGTATCATGGTGTGCGGCGGGCGCGACATGGCGCGCGGCGTGCACGAGGCATTGGCCGACATCCTCGCCCCCCTTCACCTTTCCCCCGAGGGCCTGAAACGCGAGGGGCGCTATGCGGAAGACAGCTACTGATACGCTCCTCTCCGGCGCAACGATGGGCACCACCTGGCAGGTGAGGCTGGATGACGCGCCCCATGAGTTCGAAACGATCCGCGCCGCGCTGCAATCGGCCGTGGCGGAAGTGGACGGCCAGATGTCCACATGGAAGGCCGACAGCGCCCTCATGCGCTTCAACGATGCCCCCTGCGGCCAGTGGCACTCCTTGCCGGACAACCTGCTCAGCGTCCTGGAATCCGGCCTCGCCATCAGCGCGCTGACGGGCAACGCCTTCGAGATGAACCTCGGCGATGCCACCTGCGCATGGGGCTTCGGTCCGGCGCAGATAGACCTGCAAGCGATACGCGCCGCCAGCAACCTGCCGACAATCGCTGCGGCACAGGCCTTGCGCCTCGATCGCGCGGCGGGCCGTGCCCTGAAGTCCAGCCCTCTCTCGCTGGACCTGTGCGGCATCGCCAAGGGTTACGGCGTCGACCGCCTCGCGGAAACCTTGCGCGCCCACGGAATAACCCGCGCGCTCTGCTCGATCGACGGTGAAGTCCGCGCCTTGGGAATCCGCCGCGACGGAACCCCCTGGTCCGTCGGCATCGACACACCCGACAGCCCGCAGCGCGGCAACCATTCTGTCGTCATGCTGGAAGATGCTTCCCTAGCCACATCGGGTGACTACCGCCACTTCCTGGAGATAAGGGGCAAGCGTCTTTCGCACACGATGAACCCTGCTACCCGCGCCCCGCTCCTCGACGCGCCAGCTTCGGTCACGGTCATGGCACAAAGCTGCATGCATGCCGACGCCATGGCCACCGCGCTCGTTGTGCTCGGGCTGGAGCGGGGCGAACGTTTTGCACGGGAACAGGGCATCGCCGCCTTGTTCATCGGGCGCGACGGCGAAACGCGACAGACCGGCCACTTCGCCATGTGACGATTGAAAGGATCAGGCATATGCCCCCGATCCCCCTATCGTCCGGCGCAGCTTGACCGCACGGTGTTGATTTCCACCCTGAACTGAGCCGGGATTTCCATCGAGAAGTGACCCACCTGTAAGCATGAAATTTGGCTTGGGGTTGGGTGAGCAGTTCCTCGCGCAAGTGTATGAGATTGATGCTCTTCGATCCCACATTTCCCAAGTAAGGCGCTGATTTCGCTGTCCTGACCATTATATTTCCTATATAAAACATGGTGTTGAAGGC
>NZ_JAALFE010000021.1 GCF_011059185.1 Paragemmobacter kunshanensis
CACTGCCCTTTTTGGGGCCAGAGGGTGCGATTGCCCTACGCTTTCTGACCGGCATGGCTCTGGCGGGGGTTTACCCGCCCGCCCTCAAGTTGATGGCAACATGGTTCGTACAGGGGCGTGGACTTGCACTGGGCTTCCTGATTGGCGCGCTGACGCTGGGGTCATCCATGCCGCATCTGGTGCGCGCAATGACCAGTGGGCTGGACTGGCGTGCGGTGGTCTGGGCAACATCGATCTCGGCTCTGGTCGCAGCCCTGATGTTCGCGACCCTGTTACATGAAGGCCCTCATCCTTTTGGCAAGGCCAGCTTCGACCCACGCAAAGCGTTGGCAGTCTTTTCCAACAGGCCGCTGCTTCTGGCCAATATCGGTTATTTCGGGCATATGTGGGAACTCTATGCCATGTGGGCGTGGATTGTGACCTTTGCCACTGCGGCCGAGGCGGGTCTGAATACCTTTCCTTTTGGATCAGCGTCCATGTTCAGCTTTATTGTCATCGCATCAGGTGTCCTGGGGTGCTTGTTGGGTGGCTGGCTGTCCGATCGCATAGGGCGCTGCCTGACCTGCGCAGGGATGATGCTGGTGTCGGCGGGTTGTGCAGCCCTGATCGGGCTGTTCTTTGATGGCCCCACGTTCATCCTCGGGCTTTTGGCTGTTGTCTGGGGAATTTCGGTGGTCGGTGACAGCGCCCAGTTTTCAGCAGCGGTGACAGAACTGGCCGACAGCGCATTTGTTGGCACCGCCCTGACATTGCAGATGGGGATCGGATTTGCGCTGACCGTGCTGGCCATCTGGGGCCTTCCTCTCTTTGCAGAGCTGATCGGCGGTTGGCAATGGGCCTTTCTCTTTTTGCTGCCGGGGCCGCTGGTTGGAGCATGGGCAATGCTGACTCTGCGTGCCCGCCCTGAAGCCAGAAATCTTGCCCAAGGCGCCCGTTAGGCGCAAAACGCCATGGCGTGCGTAAAGCCCTTTGCCAAACGCGGGACAAGATATGTGGGCACAGTCAAAGCCTGCCCTGCCGGATCAAGACCCCTGTCAGCAGAATCCCATGCAGGTCATTGCGACAGGGGTGGCAAAGCCCTGCCGCTGACATCCGGGCATTGAACATGGCCGTCGGTGCAACTGCTGCCTGTTCTGCCTATTGCGGGATTGTTTGATGTGACCCCATTTGCCGCCGCTTTTGCGGGGTACTGACGCCAATTGCAGCCACCGCAAGACGCACCGCAGCTTCCATCGCATCGATGACCACCACACGGTGTTTGCGGCACAAATACGGAACTATGTGAGAAACTTGGTATATCCGAGGTACGTTGGGTCAAGTTCTTGAGCAGAATTTCAGCGTGCGCTGTGCATAGCCCACGAGTTCGGCATCGTTGATCAGCACTGTTTGCCAGGCCGGATTTGTGTCGTGGTGGAAGCGGTTCGCATACCCAAGAAGCTGCTTTAGCTCCCTCACGTTCGCTTCCGACAGTATCTCGTCTTGAGCGCCGAGTTTCCGCTCGCATTCAAGAAGAAAATTGCCGAGAAGGCGCTCGGGCGGACAATGGGCGGGGCATGCAACCCGCATATAGCTCTCGAGGATATGCCGGAGGGCAGCGGCAACCTCGCGCTCCTTGGTGTGATCAGCGGTATGAAGGTAGTCCCGGACGAGCTTGTGCCGCCGGTCATGCTCGGTCACCGCGTCGGCCGAGACGTCCCATGCCAAGATCGTTGACCCCGGGTTTGAGCGTGCGATCCGCGCCGATGATCGGCCATTCTTGTCAGCCGACGCCCACAGGTCGCAAAGGAAGGGCTTCGAGTGGGACAGCACTATTATCTGCCGGACCTTGTCATACAGTTCCCGCATGACCTCCATTGTCGTGAGCGATCGGTGTTCATCCAGACTGGTCATGGGGTCATCGATCACGAGGATCTTGTCGGCCAGGTTGCCTGCCTGCTCCAGCGACGAAAAGAAGAACGCTAGAGCGAGCGTGTTTCGGTCGCCCGCGCTCAGCGTTGTTCGGAACGATGGGCCAGCGTCAGCCGTCAGCGGCACGTTCTCGTTGTTTATCACGACGTGGTAGTTCGCGGCAGAGCCGCCCCGGTTGTTGACCGAGGTCACTGATCCCAGCCGGAACCCCGCGTTGAATTTTGCGAGGTAGGCATTGATTGCGACCTCATAAGCCGGAAAAATCGTCTCGCGGTATCTGTCGAGGGCCTCCCTCGCCTTCGTCCTGGCCGCTTCCGTCCTTGCCTTCTCGGCCTTCTCTTTCAGGTAATCGTCGCACTTCGCCGCCACATCCGGCTCAAAGCGAGCCTTGATCGACTTCAGGCGCACAAGGTCGCCTTCCAGAGCCGATACGTCCGCCGAAGCCGCTTGCTCCTTCACCGTCTTGATCGCCTCATTGCAGGCTAGGAACTTGTCGAACGCCTCGGCTACCGACCTCCGCTGTTCATCGAAAGCGGCGACTGCCTCGACAGCCTGGTCGGGCAGCTTCATGGGCTCCAACGGCGACACTGCTTTGGCCCGTAGGATCTCGAGAACGCTTTCCCGGGCGGCGGTCCATGCCCGGACTACCGCGGCGGTATCGACGTGGATATCCGGAATCGGCGTGAAGGCCTTCCAAAAATCTCGGGTCTCCGAGACGTCCCGAATGGATCGCTCGAAGCCGGCCATCACCTCGCCGCCATGGTCCGCAGCGATCCCTCGGCCGAGGGTTCGAATATCGGCCTTCAACTGGCTGTAGGCATCGCTGAAGTAGGCTTGGTAGTGCGGGATCAGGTTGGAACCCGCGAGGTCTTGAGCGCAAAATGGGCACGCCTTGTGATCAAGCCCCGCTGAGGCCGCCTCTATCCGAGGCATGCCCTCGGCGACCCAGTTCTCTCCGTCCCGGCCGAGCTTCCGCAGATGCTCCCTTACGAGGGCTGCCGCTGCGGCCTCCAGCTCCGGAAGGCTCCGAGCCAGCACGGCGCGAATTCGATCAAGGTCGAAGCCTGGCAGGTTGAGGGACTGAAACGCAGTGCGCTGATGGATCGCACCTGCGGCCTTGGCCGCCGCCAGCCGGCGCTCGGCTTCCTCGATCTCCTGGTCGATGTCCTTTTTCGGGCTAAGGCCGCAGAAGGCGTCGACGCTAAACGGGCCGCGGGCCGCCGCCGGGATCGCATCCTGTTTCGCGCGCAGGTCTTTGTTGTGTTGCTCGATCCGTTCGACGTGGCCCTGAAGTGCTTTGCTCAGCGCCACGCCCTTCGCGCCGAGGATCAACTCGTGTAGATTTTGCCTATGACTGGTCTCGATCTCGATCCCTGAACACACGTTTTCTGCAACAAATGCGTCATCGAAGACATGTATCTCAGGTTGCGTCGCGGACCATGCGCCATTCTGGAAGATTGCCGATGCGCCAGAAAACTGAATTATAACATGCGGTTCATGCTGGGCCTTCAGACGCTTGCGATTCTGGATGAGGGAAGGATCGCCTGACGAGAGCGACTTTAAAATTGCAGATAACGTTGTCTTGCCACGACCGTTTTCCGCGTAAATCACCGAGAAAGGAGTTAGCGGCAACTGTGCGCCAGACGATACATTGTCAAATTGACCCACATTACGAAGTAAAGAAATTCGCTCAATCGTCATTTTTCTCGGTCATGTCCTTCGGCATCTTTCAGCGGCCTCGATGTCTTGAGAGGTGCTCGGTAGCCATAAGTCCCCAGCGGGCGGCCGCTATGTTGGATTGTGTGTGATGCTTGCCAGCGTTTCAAGGGCCACCTGGCGCACCGCCTCGGCCTATTCGCCGCTGATGCAAGACATGAGACGGAGGCAATTTTGGTCCCTCGTCCACCTGGTTGACTTCTAGTTAGCACCGGCAACGGACGACAACTTCTACGCCCTTCGTGTGATGCAACGGCTCGGCATCAACCGACCGGACCGCGCCGCCCCCTTGCTTAAGAAAGCGGCGCGGTCGTCTGCTACAAGGCTCCTACAGGCATCAAGGGCACCCACCTAACCGCTCCTTCCGAAACCCGCGCCCCCTTCCCTCTGCGCCCGCGCATCCAGAACCCTCTCCGCCGCGCTGATGCTGCCCTCGGCCCGCGCCGCCTCGGCCCAGACCGAGATCGGGAACCGCCCCTCGAAGTGCAGATCCCGCTCGATCCCCATGCCGAAAGGCAGCCGGATCGCCGCCATCTCGCTCAGCGACCAGGAGCCCAATTCCGGGTAGCCGAGATCGGCGAGGCCGAAGAGGATGTCGCCGTCTTCATCGAGCTCGGTGGCCAGCCAGGTGCCCTGGCCGAAGGGGTTGAAGAACTTCACGACGGGGAGGTGATCGGCGTCCGGCATCCGGCCATTGGCGAGAAGCCGGGCGCGCTGGCTGGGGGTCAGGAGGATCATGCCGCGACCCTCCCCTGTCCGGTTGCCTCGGCCGCGGCAGGCTCCGGCACATGGGCAAGCAGCCAGTCCGCGGCCTTGCTCGCCTGCGAGGCTGCACGGACGATGGCGCGGTTGTCCTCGCGCAGCACCTCGAGCCAGGAGCCGATGTAATCGGCATGGCGCACGGTGGGCACGATCCCCAGCGAGGCGCAGCAGAAGGCCGCATTCATCTCGGCAACCAGTTCCTCGAAGGCATAGGCCTTGGTCCCGAAACTCCCCGAGAAGTCCCGCCCAAGCCGCGAGGCATGGCCGGTGGCATGCCCGAGTTCATGGAGCGCGGTGCGGTGCCAGTTGATCGGCTCGAAATAGGCCTGCGGAGGGGGAACCTGGACGTAATCCAGCGCCGGGACGTAGAAGGCCCGGTCTCCCCCGATCCGGAAATCGATGCCGGTGGCGCGGATCAGCGCCTCGACCTGCGGCGCGATCATGCCGGGCGGCGGCGGGGGTGCCACGACGGCGATCTCCTCCGGCAGGCCCTCGCATTGGGCGGCGTTGAAGACGGTGAACCGCTTGAGGAAGGGGATCTGACCGGGCGTGTCGCCGGTTTCCCGGGCGCGGCGCTTTTCATCCTCGGGGGTGAAGCGGTCGGCATAGACGACGGTGGTGCCGCGCTCGCCCTTGCGGACATTGCCGCCGAGCGCCAGCGCCTGGCGGAAGGTCAGCCAGGCTTGCGTCGGAAAGCCCTGCTGGACCACGGCGCCCCAGAGGATCAGGATGTTGATCCCGGAATACGGACGCTGGGTCGCCGCGTTCCGCGGCAGGGCGAGCGGCGCCTTGGCCGAGGCCGTGCCCCAGGGCTGGACCCAGGGCAGCCGCCCCGCCTCCAGTTCCGCGATGATCCGGGAGGTGATGTCGTCATAGATGCTGCTGCGGGCGCCGCCGTCGCGGGGCGCGCGGTCCTGTCTGGCCATCGGGGTGATCTCCACGACGGGCGCCGGGGGCCTCTCCCCCGACCCTCAACCCGTCACGGAAATCCCGTCTGCACTCTCCCTCTGAGGGGGCGTTGCGGGGCCCTCCCCGCTCGAAGGGGGTGCGTCGGCAACGCCAGTGCCGACCAGGGGGAAGGCTTTCCCCCACAAACATCTTCGACCCTCATCCTATGGAAACTGTGCCACCTTCCTCCTCATCACGGCCCGGCACTGCCGTTAGCCTTAGCCTTACCGCCAGGGCTCCGGCTCATAGGCAGCCTTGGCCACGACCTTGCTGGCATCCCCGCGCGACCGGTAGCGGCCGATCATTTCACCGTTGGCGGCATCATCGACCGCCTGCACGCGGTAGAGGGTCAGGCTCTTGTCGCTATTGGGTTTGAGCTGGAAGACCCGACCGTTCTTGCGGCAATAGACGAATTTCGAGCCCTTGATCTGGGTCCAGGGACAATCGGCATAGGAGAGGAGCCGCCGCTCCCGCTCAAGCCGCGCCTCTTCCGAACGGCGCTCGTCCTCCGCCCGCTTTTCATCGCGCAGCCGCTGGAACTGCGCGCTGGTGTAATCCGACAGCCGCCCGATGATTGCGGGCATCTCCGTGCCCGCCTCCTTCTCGGCCTGATAGATCGCGAGGCACTCGGTCTCGAGCTTCGGTTCGGGATCCCCGAGATATTCCTCCTCGATCATCGATTTCATGCGCTGCTCGAGATCCGTCATCGTCAGGGCCGGTCCGGGCAGGCTGTTGAGGAAGTCGAGCATGTCCGCCTTAGGGATCCAGCACTCGATGGCAGCGCCGAGGATCTTGTCGCGCGGCCCTTCCCATTTCTTCCAGATGGAACTTTCCCGATCGAGCTTCGTGACGATCTCGAGCGCCAGCTTTGCGAGGGACCGCTCCTCCCGCATGTGGCGCAGAGAGGGGCTGCGCACATACTCGGCCAAAAGGCTGTAAACGACCTGGGTCCGCTGGTTCATGAACATGTCTTCCTCCTTGAATGCGCCATAGGTTCAACCACGGGTTCCCCCCGTTCAACGCCTTGATTCAGGAGTTTTCCGCGCTGACAGAGCAAGACCCCCCAGAAGACGGCCCGACCCAGCCAAGCGAATTCGAGGCGTTTCGCGAAAGCATGGTCTTCGAAGGGCCGGAATTGACCTTCACCCCCCATGGGTCGCCCGACCCAAGATTGATGCGCCTTGTCCGTCTTCTCGCACAGCAGGCGGCGCGCGAATGCTACGAAGAGGAGCTGCGACTGGCGCGGGAAAAGAGGCGCGAGGCTCCCCCCGCCTGAACGCAGGTCAGGGGCGATCGGCCGTCCCGCTTTCTGCGCACTGCAACGACGCGCCGCCGTGGCCACTGACAGGGCACCCGGCTCAACCCGGGCCCCGCATCATGCCATTTTCTGCATCGCGCGTTGTTATGTGCGTATTCCGGGGTGATGCGCCCAGCGATTCCGATTTGATGCGCCCACCCGTTCCGATTTCATCCGCCCATGGATTCCGGGGTATCCGCCCACCTCTGTGACATGCTGCTGCGAGGCAATCTGTAACCGGCTACCTTCTGCCCTTTTTGGCACGAAGGACGCCCGATGAAGAGATTGCCGATGCGGAAGATACGAGATGTTTTGCGGCTATCAGCCGAGGGGCTTTCGACCCGTCAGATTGCTGCGCGCCTTGCGATCGGTCGAACCACCCTGCGGGGTTACCTCGATCGCGCTGCCGAGGTTGATCTGAGCTGGCCATTATCGCCCGACATGTCTGACACTGACCTTGAGCGCCTGATTTACCCACGCATGGCACGTGATATTGCGAAGCGCGCGAGCGAGCCTAACTGGCCCTGCATTCACCGCGAGCTGCGCCGCAAGGGCGTGACGTTGATGCTCCTATGGGAAGAATATCGCGCTGATCATCCTGATGGGTATGGCTACTCCCGGTTTTGCGAGTTGTACACGCGATGGGAAGGCAAGCTGTCGCCGGTCATGCGCCAGCGTCATCCTGCAGGTGAGCGCCTATTCGTCGATTACGCCGGCCATACGATCGATGTGATTGACCCCGAGACCGGGGAGGTGCGCACGGCACAGGTGTTTATCGCTGTTCTGGGGGCATCAAATTATACGTTCGTCGAGGCGACCTGGACGCAATCCCTGCCGGATTGGATCGCAAGCCATGTCCGCGCATTGAACTTCTTTGGCGGGGTGCCTGCCCAGATCGTCTCTGACAACTTGAAAGCAGGTGTCACCAAGGCGTGCTTTTACAACCCCGTAATTAACCGCACTTACGCAGATATGGCCGCGCATTATGACACGGCTGTTGTCCCGGCCAGGCCATATAAGCCCACAGATAAGGCGAAGGCAGAAGGTGGGGTATTGCTGGCTGATCACTGGATACTCGCACGGCTGCGCAATCGTCAGTTCTTCAGCCTTGCTGAGTTGAACGCGGCCATCAAGCCGCTGCTTGACAGGCTCAACGACAAGGTCTCGCGTCATCTGGGTGCCAGCCGCAGACAGCTTTTTGAACAGTTGGACAAACCCGCCCTGAAGTCGCTGCCGGTAGCCTCGTATGTTTATGCTGAATGGAAGAAGTGCCGCGCCGGGCTCGATTACCACGTCGCCATCGACAAGCACTATTATTCCGTGCCCTATCAGCTGCTGAAGAAAGAGCTGTGGGCGCGGATCACTGACCGCACGATTGAAGTCTTCCATGTCGGCGAGCGTGTCGCCTCTCATGTGAGGACGTCCGGCAACGGGAAGCACTCGACGCTGCGCGATCACATGCCAGCACATCACCAATTCCGCGATGACTGGACGCCAGAACGCATCACAGCACGTGCGGCCCGCGTTGGACCAAACGTGGCCACCTTCGTCGAGGTCGTCATGCGTGATCGCAAGCACCCTGAACAGGGATATCGGTCATGTCTTGGGGTGATCCGGCTTGCCGACAAGTTTGGCCGCGACCGACTTGAAGCGGCCTGCAGCCGCGCGCTTGCAATCAACGCCAGATCCTATTCGTCACTCCTGTCCATTCTCAAGAATGGGCTCGAGAGCAGGCCCCGCACCCGCGCCACGGACGAGCCTGCCATCAACCACCCCAACATCCGTGGCGCTGATTACTTCCATTGAAAGGAACACAATGCTTGATCATCCAACTCTTCATCACCTCAAGGCTCTCAGGCTGGACGGCATGGCCCAAGCTTTTGCCGAACTTCAGATGCAGGATAGAGCTGCCGATCTCAGCCCCGCTGAATGGCTTGGCCTACTCGTTGACCGTGAGGTTGCAAGCCGAGAAACAAAGCGGTTTGAAGCCCGCATGCGCACAGCCAGGCTGCGCCATGTGGGCGCCAGCCCAGAAAATGTCGATTACCGCGCACGCCGGGGCCTCGATAAGGCGCTGTTCCAAAGCCTGCTCACAGGCAGATGGATCACCGACAAACGTAATCTGATCATCACTGGCCCCTGTGGCGTCGGCAAGACCTGGCTTGGCTGCGCACTGGCGCAAGCGGCCTGTCGTGACGGCCTGACTGTGGTTTACAAGCGGATGCCGCGCCTCTTTGAGGAATTGGAGCTGTCCCATGGTGACGGACGCTTCCCCCGCTTGTTCCGAAACATCACGAAGGCGCAATTGCTGATCTTGGACGACTGGGGCCCAGACAGGCTGACATCACCGCAACGCCGCGATCTCATGGAGCTTGTCGAAGAGCGTTACGGGCGCGCCTCAACGATGATCACCAGCCAATTACCCATCAAAGCATGGCATGATGTCATCGGCGAACCAACCTTCGCAGATGCCATCCTCGATCGCATCGTACACAACGCCTACCGCCTCGAACTTGAGGGCCAGTCCATGCGCAAGACCATCACCAAAATGGGTGACGAAACACATCAGGACTGATAACCAAAAACGCTGCCTCACGGCAACGCGTCACAGGTGGGCGAATACCCCGGAATAGGTGGGCGGATGTTGTCGGAATGGGTGGGCGCATGCGCCGGAATACGCAGTTATGACGGCTTTTCGACGTTCGTGATTGATTTTCGGCGCGATGGGCGTATAAGGATTTTCGACACTGGCCCATGATTTGCGGCCATAATCCGCGCACATGAGGCCTTTTCGACGCATGAGACCCGAGAGCCTGACGCCCTCCTTCTTCCAGGATGAGCCCCTTCCCGAGGGCGCCAGCCTCGCAGGTTGGGCCGCGCTGGTCTCCGCGTTCGGCATTCCTGCGCCGGTGCGCAACCCCACCTGCATCTCGGAGCGACATGTGCGCGGCAACGTCCGCGCGGATGGGATCTGGCAGGTCTATGACAAGCGATACCTGCCAGATGCAACGCTGGAAGGCCATCTCGGCTTTGCCCTGCGGCACGAGAGCATCGACCTCCTGATCCTCAAGCGTGTGTTCGACGCCGTTCCGCAACAGGACATCGAAGCGATTGTCCGCGCCACGCCGACCGGCGCCTTCTCCCGGCGGCTGTGGTTCTTCTTCGAGACCCTGACAGGACGGAGGCTCGATCTCGAGGATGCGCCGACCGTCACGGCGGTCCCGGCTCTGGACCCCGCCCTCTATTTCACCGGCAAGGAGCGCTTCTCGCAGCGCCACCGCGTCCGGGACAATCTGCTTGGCACCGGCGCCCTCTGCCCGGTGATCCGGCGCACAGAGAAGCTCGAGGCGTTGATCGCGCTCGATCTGGCCGCGCGGGCCAAGGAGACCATCGGCAAGACGGGCGGCCATGTCGTGGCGCGCGCGGCGAGCTTTATGCTGCTGGCCGACAGCCGTGCGAGCTTCGAGATCGAAGGCGAGCGCCCGCCCGTCAACCGCCTGGAACGTTGGGGACGCGCGGTGCTCGAGGCCGGCAAGCGCCCCCTCAACCAAACCGAGATCTACCGCCTGCACCGCATCCTGATCGGCGACGATCGCCTGACCCCGATCGGCTATCGCGACGACGGGGTTTTTCTGGGCGAACGGGACCACAGCAACGACCCCTTGCCCGAGTTCATCGGCGCGCGGCCTGAGGATGTTCCCGACCTCATGACGGCGCTGAACGATTGCAACAACCGGTTGCGGCTGACGGATACCGAAGAGGTCGATCCCGTCTTGCAGGCCGCCATCATCGCCTTCGGCTTCGTCTACATCCACCCATTGGCAGACGGGAATGGCCGCCTGCACCGCTGCCTGATCCATCACGTTCTCGCCGAGCGGAAGTTCACCCCACCCGGGATGGTCTTCCCGGTCTCGTCCGTGATGCTCGACCGCATCGACGATTACCGGGCGGTGCTGCAAGGGCACTCGGCACCGCTGATGGACCACATCGCGTGGCGCGCAACGCCCACCGGCAATGTCGAGGTCCTGAACGACACGGCCGACCTCTATCGCTTCTACGACTGCACGGCGGAGGCCGAATTCCTCTATGACTGCGTCCGCAAGACCATCGAGGAGGACCTGCCGCGCGAAATCGCCTATCTCAAGCGCCACGACGCGGCGATGCGCGGGATCATGAACCGCATCGAGATGCCAGACGCTCTGGCACGGCAGGTGATTCTGTTCGTCACCCAGAATGACGGGCGGTTTCCGAAGCGCAGGCGCGACCGCGACCCCTTCCTCAAACTCACCGATGCTGAGATCGCCGATCTGGAGGAGATTGTGACGACGGCGTTCTCGAATTGAATTCAGCCCGCCCCCCGTACGGTACCCGACCCAAAGACGCGCAAACATCCGATTTGACGGCCCTCGAGAGCACAGGACAGCAGTAATGGCGAGATTCAACCCGCACCAGAAAAGCGCCGCATTGTATCCTGTGGTCTCGGACTTCGCCGACCGCTGCTTGCTGCAGGATGGCTCTATCCTTCAGCCCGACCTTCGTCTTTGGACGGCCGAGAACCTCTCGGAGCTGGACCGCACATTCGTCCAGAATCCCGATGAAGGCACGGACAGCTACTATCAGAAGCTCGAACAGCAGATGTCTTCAGGCACGCCGGAAAGCCGCCAGTTGATGGCTGAGCTGCACTGGATCCTGTTCACCTTTCCGAGCGACATGGGCGCGGCGACCAAAGCGCAGAGGGTCAGAGAAATCTGGTCCTGGTCGGGCACCCCGCTTCCCGAGGGCGTTGCAGCCTTGAGCCCGGAGGTTCTGGAAGGCATCGGGCACGCGGGCACGGCCTATAACACGCACAGATGGCGGGAGCTGAGTTTCCTGATTGAACTGGTTCGTGACTGGAAAGCGCAGCCGCCTGAGATGCAGGCCCAACAGCGCAAGGACCATGAAGCGTTCTGCGCGTTCCTGGACAAGGTGCCCAGTGTCGATGGCCGCCAACTGCGTCAGATCCTTCCTCATCTCCTGTTTCCAGATCACTACGAGCGGATTTCAAGCCCGCGGCACAAGCGAGAGATCCTTGAAGGCTTTGCCGTGGCAACGCGGAAGGACATCCGGAAGATGCGGATTGCCGAGCTGGATGCACATCTCTTTGCCCTGCGGCGCAAGCTCGAGACCGAGCTCGGCCGGGAGATCGATTTCTATGAGCCGGACATTGAACAGCGCTGGCGCGACGGCGACGCAACCTATCTGATCAGCTGGAATCCGTCACGCTGGGACTGGGAGACGTTCGCCGAGGATCGCCAGCAGACCGCGTCCGGAGGCACTGTAGTCCATCGGTGGCGCACGAGTTCGAAAAAGCCGAAGCCTGACGACACGGTCTTCCTGATCCGAACCGGCGATGAACTCCGCGGCATCATCGCAAGGGGACGGGTTGCGAAGGCCGCCTACACCGACCTCCACTGGGACTCAGAGCGCGCCGCCGCGGGTGAGACCACGGATTTCATCGATGTGGAGTTCGAGGACATACGGGACCCAGGGAAGGATGCCTATATCCCGCATGCGACCTTGACGAGCAAGATCAGCGGACAGGACTGGAGTCCTCAGTCTTCCGGAATTCTGATCAAGCCCGCTGCAGCGCGGGCGCTGGAAAAGCTTTGGGAAAACGCGGAACCCGCGAAAACAGACGTCGAAAGGGCCGTGCCGATCATGGGATCAACCCCTCACAACATCATCCTTTACGGCCCTCCCGGTACCGGAAAGACATACCGGACCGCTGAGGAGGCCGTTCGGTTGTGCGGGGAACCTGTCCCGGATGACCGCGCCACTCTGATGTCATCCTACCAACGCCTCTTGGCCGCCGGTCGGATTGAATTCGTCACCTTCCATCAGTCGATGGCCTATGAAGAGTTCGTCGAGGGTCGCCAGCCGATGACCGGCGCAGATGATGGCGAGGACACATCCTCGGCCGGCTTCCGGCTGGAGACGGTGCCCGGCATCTTCCGGCGCATCACGAAACGCGCCGAGACCAGCCGTGGGCATTCATCCGAGGAGGACTCGACACGTGTTGAAGGCCGCCAGGTCTTCAAGATGTCGATTGGCGAAGCGGACAACCCCGAAGACGCACATCTCTTCGAGGAGGCGATCAAGGGCGGTTATACCCTTCTCGGCTTCGAGGACATCGACTGGTCGGATGATAAATTCGCCAACCGTGACGCCATCATCGAGGCCTGTAAGGCGAAGGACCAGCGCCATTCCAACGTCGATGCACGCTCCGGCGTTGTGCAAATGCCCTTCAAGTTCCGGAACGATGTGAAGGAAGGCGACATCGTCATTGTTTCAAAAGGCAATTTGCTGTTTAGAGCCATCGGCGTGTTCACGGGCGGCTACGAATTCGTTCCGCGACCCGAAGGCGGTTATGCCCATCGTCGCTCCGTCCACTGGCTTTGGATCGACCGCGATGGCGTATCTGTGAGCGAAATCTACACACGTAAGTTCTCGCAGAAATCGATTTACGGGATCGATGTGGTCGAACTAAACGTGCCGGCCCTTGAACGCTACATGAACAGCCAGAGGAACGAGGGGCCCTCAGAGCCTGAACCTTTCGTCCTGATCATCGACGAGATCAACCGGGCCAATATCTCCAAGGTGTTCGGCGAACTGATCACGCTCCTGGAACCGGACAAGCGGCTCGGCCAGCCCAACCAGCTCAAGGTGCGCCTGCCTTACTCGGGGGATGAGTTCGGTGTTCCGTCGAACCTGCATATCGTCGGCACGATGAACACGGCAGACCGCTCCATCGCTCTGCTCGATACGGCGCTGAGGCGGCGGTTCACATTCCGGGAAATCATGCCCAATCCGTCCGTGCTGAAGGACGCAGCCGACCGTACGGGCATCGATCTGCCGAGCCTTCTAACCGTCATCAATGAACGCATCGAATATCTATACGATCGCGATCACCAGATTGGTCATGCCTATTTCACCGGCTGCGACACCCGCGCGGATGTCGACGCGGTGATGCGGCACAAGGTGATCCCTTTGCTGGCCGAGTACTTCTTCGAGGACTGGGGCAAGATCGCCGCGGTGCTGGGCGATCTCGAGACGCATGACAGGCCCATCGCGGGGGGCTTTCTGAACAGGTCGGTCCTCAAGGCACCACCGGGGCTCGACAATGGTGAGGCGATGCCGCGTTTCCGGTGGGACGTGCGCGACGACGGCTTCGATTACGCGCGGCTTGTCGGCTCATGATCCGCCGCACGCTCCGCGAATGGCAGCGCATCGGCTATGGGGATGACGACACGACCATCCCGACCGCCGAGGGCGATCAGATCGCCGCCGTGGCGGCGCGCTCGAGCTTCGCGGGGCGTGGCGGCGAAGGCGTGCTCGAACACGGCCGCAAAGGCCTGCGGGCCCGTGGTGTCGTCGGTGTGATTGCTGCGCCCGGCTGTCAGCTGGAGATCCTCCCCAAGATCGAGGGGCTTGGTGAGCATGACGCATCCGACGAAGCTCTTCGTCTTCGCCTCATCCACATGCTCGCGGTGGTCCACGATCTGCGGATCGATGCAGGCGCGCTGGCCCAGCTTGGATGGCAAAAGGATTCGATCCTCGAATTGTTGATCCGCTTGTTTTGCGCCCGCCTGATGGAAGCGGTGCGGATGGGTCTGCCGCGCCTGTATGTGGATCATGCAGACGACCTCCCCGCCCTGCGCGGCAGGCTCGACGTCACCCGACAGTTTTCCCGCCATGCGGTTGCGCCGCAGCGGCTTGCCTGTCGGTACGACGAGCTGTCCTCTGACATCGCGCTGAACCAGGTGATGCGCGCCGCCGTGACCCGTTTGCAGCGTGTGGCTCAGGCCCCCGACAATCAGCGTATCCTGCGCGAGCTGGGCTTTGCCTATGCGGATGTGACCGAGGTTCCGGTCCCTGCGCTGCGATGGGACCAGATCACCCTGGATCGGACCAATCAGCGGTGGCGCGAGCTTCTTTCCTTCGCGCGTCTTCTTCTCGGCGATCGGCATCAGCAGACCAGCGCAGGGGCCATGGATGGTCATGCGCTCTTGTTCGAGATGAATGCCTTGTTCGAGCAATACGTCGCCCGACTGGTCACCCGCGCTCTGGCCGGAAGCGGATACCGGGTTTCATCGCAGGGTGGCCACCGGGACTGCCTGTTCGAAGCCGATACGGGGCGGTTTCGGACCAAGCCGGACCTCATCATCCGGCACGGGGATCAAGCCGTCCTCGTCGTCGACACCAAGTGGAAGCGGATGGCCCCTCGCATCGACGACCCAAAACAGGGGATCAGCCAGGCAGACGTGTATCAGTTGATGGCCTATAGCCAACTCTATGGCTGCCGGGACGTCATGTTGCTCTACCCCCATCACGGCGATCTCCCGCCAGAGCCGATTTGCACCCGCTATGCCATTGCACGTGAAGGCGCCGACGAGGCCCTGCACGTCGCGACACTTGTCATGACCGGTCCCTCGGGATCGCATGTCGATGCGCTGAAGAAGCTGTTTGCCGGGATGTTGCCGGCTGCAGAGCCGGCCTAGCCAAAGCACCGGGCGCGACCAACGAAGTGGCTACCTTCGGGGCGGTCATCATCCCGCCTTCACGATGGGCATGCGCCGCAGGTGTGCGTCGATCGCCGTGACGACTTCTTGGTGCATGGGCAGATGATGCTTTTCGGACGCCCATTTCTCGAGAAAGAGACCGACGGTTTCGCGCGCCGTGGCCAGAACAACGGCTGTCGGCAGCGCTGCTTTTGCCGAGAGGTGCTCCAGCTCGTCCAGCGTAAAGCCTTCGAAATCCTTCGTGCGGCTGAAGTTCAGCGCCGCGCGGTCTCCCGGGATGTAGGGGATCGTCGACACGAAATCATAAGCGGGCGCAAGGCGGGCACGGTGGCCATCTGGGTAGATCAACGACCAGTTCTTCAGATGCATGTCACCATTGCCGATCAGCGCCGTGAAGGTCAGCCGCCGGATGAACTCGGCGGTGTCGGTGACATCCGACTCCGTCGCAATGACGCGAGCGATGTTCGCTGCGCTTGCGCGTTTGTACTTGTCCTCTGCAAAGACCCCAAAGACCTGCGCGAAATCCTCGATATGGACTGCAGCCTTCTCTTGTGTGCGATCGAACCGTTCGATGATGAAGGCCTTGTCGCCGAGCCTCTCGACTCCTGCTGGAAGATTGCCGATCCGCGTCACGTCAATCAGGTCGACAGCCGGGACGTCGATGCCGATCATGCGGGCAAGGGTCATCATCGAGAATTCGTTCTCGGGGACGCCGCGATACTCCTGGGACGGCAGCTTGACGATCCAGTCGCCGCCGACCCCGCTGGCGGGGATGGTCAGGCCGCCAGCCTTGTCGCTGACAGCTGAGAACTTGAGCTGCACACCGGCCAGCGAGAACCGCAAGACGTCGTCATGCGCGCCGACCGGCTCCGCCGCGTCAAGGTCCTCGTCCGTCACCGGTGGCCATGCATCTCCATCCGCCGGCTCGACGACAAGCGCGCCGGGCAGATCACGCCCCAGCACCCACATGAGGAAGAATTCACGGTCGGGGTGGATATCGACCCTCTCGGCCAGATATCTTCGCAGATGACCTTCAGGAAGAAGATTAGAAAAGAACGGTAACAGTTTGATTTTATATGGTCGATGGTCAGTGATCAGATCGCCGTTCTGGTCCTTGAAACTCAGGCTCAGGGTCTGCCGCTGCGGGTTGGCAATGTAGTCGTCAGTAAAGGCAAAGACGGTCCTCTCCCCGCCTAGATAGGTCAGGGTCCCGATCTTATGGCCATGAAGCAGGACGTTGAGGACCGAGACATCAGGCATCGTCTTCGTCCAGCGAATAGGCTGGCCTTGGGCTCGCGTCCTCCGGCGGAACAAACGGTTGGTGCGCCAGCTGGTTGCGCAGCTTCTGCATCGCATCCTGGCTCCGCGTGAGAGCCTCAATCTGGAAGCTCGGCACCTCGATGCGCTCCAGCGCCTTGCGCAGGGCTCTGAGGGTTTCAGGTTCGATCGTGGGGAGCTGAAAGCGCTGAAGGTCAGCAAAGGTCTTCTGCAGACGCATGACCCCATCAAGGTTCGGCATCGCCACCTGCAGCCTGCTCAGGGTTTCCGCGATGCGGGTGATCTCCTTCTGCGACGGGCCGCGCGTTGGGTCCGCCTGCCCGCCGGACTGGCGCACGATGGACTTCACGGCCGGGACGGCCTTCCGTGGAACGAGGGTCAGTTCCAGGTCGAGTGCATTTGCCATAGCGATGAGGCTCGTGACGCGCGGATCTACGGTCCCCGCCTCGATGCGCGAGATCTGAGCCTGCGGGATACCTGCAAGCGCACTCAGATCGCGCTGGCTCAACCCCTTCGCGGTTCGGGCCGCCCGGAGGCTAGCGGCGATGACTTGCGTGGCGTAGCTCATACTTGATGTTCATTTCTGCATCAGACATATATCATGATGCACAATTCTACATCGTCCAGCTTGTCACTTCAAGTTCGATACAGACTAGCACATCAAAATCAAAAATCGATGCATTATTCTACATCGAACACTGTCCACGCCTAGACAGCAGAGACTACCACTCGGAACCGGGCTTGCGTCGTCTTGGTGAGGAACAACTCCGTTGTGGCTAGCAAGCGGAGTATCTCCGGGGTCACGGTCTCTACCGTCGTGCCAGGCTGGACCAGCACAACCTCAAAATCGACGTCAGACCGCCGCGCCTTTTCCTTGAAATAGGAAAGTAACTTCATGTCGCCCTTTAGAAAGCGCGATGCACCTTGTTTCAACCATGTCTCATGGCGCCTCTTTAGGTCTGCATAGAGCCGAGGCAGTCCGCCATGCTTAACCGCCATGCTTTTTTGTGCTTGGCCGCAAAGCGTGTAGAAATTCCGAATGTCGGCCGAGATACGCCCTTCATGGGCATTCTTGCAGTGGACGAGACAAAGCCTAATTCCGCCGTCAGTATCCTTCAAGGCGACAAGGTCGGCGGCTTCACCGTGCCCGTCATCGTTGAAGATCAAGTCAAACTCGTCCTCGATGTTTTGAAAGGCCCGATACTGAATCGTATCCCGGTCAGTGGTTTTGTTCATCGACTCACGGTTGAGTGGAATACCGGTCCAGTCCCACGCCTCAAGTGACTCCCTTGGAAAGGTCGCGGGTTCGAGCGGGGTCGGTATATGGTAGCAGTTGTAGGAGTGCGTTCCGTCAGCATAACGGACGATGAAAGGATCGGTGAGGAGATACTCCTCCAGCGGCACAGCTTCAGCAGAATGCGACTTCTTGAATTTCAGGTGGGGACCTGAGACCCAGTCGTGGCTGTATCCGCCGGGCAGGTCTGCCGCGATGCGTAAACGATAAGTCGAACGGAAGCCCTCGGTTGCGATTTCGATATCGATTGCGCCATCATCGTCCACAGCCGCGATGCCAAGGTCGATCAGAAAGACCGGCAACTCGATGCTATCAAACAGGATGAACTGCCTGTCACTGAAACGCATCTGGGCCTGTTCGCCCCATTGCACCGCGATCGGATACGCGTCGTGTGGAGCGGTCAGCTTCTGTGGTCGTAAGAAGTCACGTGTGATGTTGGAATCCAGTTCGATGTCCGAAGTTACCTTGGTCCAGGTGCGATCGCACCATTCCATCCAAGTGGAGATCGTGCCTGATTTCTGCTGCCAGATTTTCCCTTTGCGCTGCGTGCCACCCCAAAGGACTCGTTCGCCGTCCTCGTAGCCAATACAAGCGATGTTGTTGAGCTGCGATTCCGCCTTCTCGATGCTCGCCAGCCCCTCGGTGACGTTTGGCCCGAAATATGACGTGAAGCTGATTGCGCCAATGCGCGATGATCCCATGCTCTTGACGAGAGGCATCTCAACATTGTTGAGAATGCGAAAGACCGCCGGGCCGCTGAGGAGCTCCGCTTCATCAGAGGTAATCGCCCGGGCCAGGCGTTCCGTGCGGAGCCCCTGGTAATCGCTAGCATAGATAAACAGCGCGCCGGCGGCCTGATTCCAGCGAACAAGGATAAGATCGTAGACCGAGTTCTCTAGGTTTTGGTAGTTTCCCCAGTCTACGGTCGAAGTGCGGTGCACCACCGCGACAAGCAGGTTGTTCTCCTCGTCAAGGGCGTACCAGCTCTCGGCGCCGCTCGGCAGAACCGCCTCATAGGCAAGCGGCGACCACGACTCGCATCTTGTACGGAATATCTGGGTCGACAGAGCCGGGCGAAGATTCCAGAGCGACAGCTGGGAATGAAGGTCGCCCCGTTCCTTCAGGCTCATCACGACATCCTGAAGTCGCAGCTCCTCGCGGATACGCTCTTCGCTGAGCCGCTTGATGAGCAAGTCCCAGTCAGCCCCTTCGGCATATAGAGCTGCTAGTTTGGTTTCCGTTTCGGGGTCCGCGATGTTCGCGACGACGGTTGCTTCCCCGATCGTACCGGTGGCGCCCTTTCGCGTGAACCGTCCGATGAACTGAAGGGTGACCGCCAGTGATTTATGCGTGTCGTGCAGAGCGGCGATCTTCAGATTGGGAAGATCGAACCCCTCACCGAGCATGTCGACGCAGACCACGATGCGCGCGCCGTCCGCACTCCGGTCCAGGACCTTATCTAGCGCGGCGGCATTCATTTGTCGTCGCCCGGGGCCGGAGTAGACGATTACCGGATGAAGCTCAGGCGCTAGCTCCGTGTATAGGGCCCAGACGGCATCCGCGCGATCCTTGTTGCGCGTGCGGGCCATGAGCAGGTGGTCCAAGCCCAGCTCGTCCCGATCCTTGCGCAGGACAGCGACCGCCTTCTCGGCGATCGCGCGATCACGGGTCGCCTCATCACCATATTCTTCGACTGTCCGCAGATTGATGGGCCGGTAGTAGCCGGCCTTCTGAGCGTCACCGAGCTTGTAGTTGAAGATGATTTTGCCATCGACGCGTTTACCGTCTCGACGGAAAGGTGTTGCTGTGAACTGCAGAATTCGCCGGTCGAGAAACCTGTCCCGCACCGCCGCCCAAGTCGAGGCAGTTACGTGGTGGGCCTCGTCAACAAAGATATCGCTGCAACGGTCGAGCAGATACTCGAGAGCTTCTGGCGCAAAGGTGCGTAGGCTGTCGGGCAGCGTCACTATCACATTGGCCTTTTCGACGAGCGAACGGCATTCTTCTAGCGTTTGCAGACCTGTAGTGATTCTTGCGACATGCGGGCCAGGAAGTTGGCCGGGGACGACGCCCGCGGCGGGCAGCACGCCCAAAGAGAGAAACTTTTCGGATATCTGGGTTCGAAGAGCGTCTGACGGCACAAGTACAAGGGTCCGCTTCAACTGCCTGTAGACCAGGGTGGCCAACATGGTTTCAGTCTTGCCGGTACCGGTAGGTAGAACGACTGTGGCAGGCTCGAACCTTTCGCCTACTGCGAAATGCGCTGCAATTGCGTGCAGAGCTCCGATCTGCGGCATGCGCAGCCCCGGTTCGTGCCCGTCCTCGCTCTCGACGCGGAACCGAAACTTGTTTCGCCAAAGCGCCAGAACTTGCTCCGGGGTCTCAGCATAATGCTCAAGCTTTCCCGCAGAGTCCCAAAATAAATCAGTGCTTTCAGTCAAATCGCTAACGTCGGACAGTTGCCTCGTAGTCAGAACCGGAAATGGTGAGTCAACGCGCCGGGCACCCTTTTGACGCAGGAGTATTTGGTCAAATGGCGCAGCTAGGTCCGTCTTTATGAGATCATGCCCCTTGTATTGTGACGGCGCAATCTCCGCTCTACAGCGGGAGCCCCTAAACGGACGCTGGCAAATCATATTTCCGGCTATTTTTTCCCTACGCTCAGGTAGTGGCGGCAGTATCAGGTAACCTTGCCAAGCCGGAAACAGTGTCATGTGCTCTCCACACCAAAAATGATGCCGCAGGAAACCAAGCGCGTCGAAAGGCCGTTAGCCAAATCGCATTGCGCATACCGGAAATTTTGGATCATGCCACACGAAAGGGCTATTGAACAAAACGGAGCAAGCTTATCTCCATTCCCAGTTCAGGGACACAATCGAGCGAAAGATGATCTAGTCTGAGGCGATCAAGACGCTGCGCGAGTGATACTAACATTCCTACTCCTGGGAGATAACGTCCCACATAGCCAGCATTTCCCGCATCACACGTTTGTCCGCATCGGATACAACGTAATCATCGTAGAACTGTTGCCCATTGAAGCGCACCACGACGCGGTCGGCTTCGGCAATTCGGCGCGCAAGGGACACGGCCGCATCACCGCGCAAGCTCGCGAACTCCCAAATCTCGGTATCGTTGTCGCGAAACCACTGACCGACCGGTACCCGGGTTGTCTCGCCATCGATATTGATCGATGCGCTGTCCACAAACAGCCAACCACTCCGGGAGGTGTAGTTGAAGAACAGTTCCATGGTCTGCTGACCGGTGCCGGATTCAATCAGGTACAGGGTCACGTAGTTTCGGATATCCTGATAGCGCGGCGAAGACGGATGCCGAGCCCAGGAGGATCCATCGAACTCGGCAGTTGTCCTGACCAAGCGCCCCTCCAGCGCTCTGGCGGTTCTTTGCAACTGCTCGCGTTCGGCTTCGATGGCCTGCTCGTAACGCGCAACTCTGTCTCGGTAGGTCTGGTCTTCTGGATCGATCCTTGCCAGCGCCTGATAGGCGACCAAATTTCGCTCAGCCTGAGCGGCGGGAATGGGCCGGACGTAAGCGGTGACGGCCGCCTCAAGCGCGTCACGCTCAGGACTTGGGGATGGGGCGAACGTCTGATCTGCCGCGATCTCGCGCACAACCGCGTCGATGTCTGCCCCATCTGCCTGAAGCCGAGTTAGGTAATCTGCAAGCCGGGAATCGGCCTCAGGCAATTCTGCAGGTGATGCAGGCGCCTCTGTCGCGAACGTCCGGTCCCCCTCGTTGGCCAGAGCGGCGGCGCGTTCGCGAGCCGTTTCTAGGTTCGCTCCTTCAATTGTCTCGGCAAACGCGAGGCACAGTTCAACTTCTCTCGTCCACTCAGGGTTCTGGAGCGCGCCCCAAGCAATCATGGATGCTGCCGCGTCCATATAGGCTTCAGCATCCCGAGCAAGAAACGCGTCGCGGCACTCTGAACGAGCAGCGTCGATATCGTCCTGAGAAGGATTTGCGCCAGCAGGAAACGCGAGAAACGCCATCGCAGGCATTGAAAGCATGAACTTGCGCATCGCTCTAACAACTCTTCTTTTTCCGATCCCTCGTCAGGCTAGCGACGCCGGTTTCAACCATCAAGCGAACATGGCCGTTCGGGCGCGGGTCCCTGTCCGAATTTGTCACCCATCTCGTCATGGTGCATCCCTCGGCCGGAACGAGGCCAAGGGTCGGTGTTCGCCCCCCGCCTATCGCATGAGACAGGTTGACCAGCCGTCTCGGCAGGACAGCGCGGCTTCGCAATCCACCCGGTCCGTTTCGTAGGAACATCACTCGGGTCGGAAGCGGGAAAACCGGGTCGGAACTACCCATCTCTCGGCCTTCACAAAAGCCCGGAAATGCCGGTCGGTCCAGTCATCCAAAAGACCTACTCTTGCCTACGCCAGAGCGCGAAATTATGCGATCAAAACGGGAACATCCAGTGCACACGCCGCTTTGCAAAGCATTGTTTTTTATATGAAATCCGTCCAGTCCATCATGGGCGCAACCGACAATCGATGCGCGTGATCCGCGGTCATGGCTCCGGCGCCCTTCCTGCCTTTTGCCCGGAACCTGCGCCCGGGCCTGCCGCCTGCATCCCGCAGGCCCGCCCCCTATAGCCGAACTCCGCCCGGCAGGAAAACCACCCCCGCCACCCTCCGCGCGGCTCAGCCCGCCTCGCGCGCGGGCCAGCGAAAGGTATTGCCCCGCACGATCACCGGCGCGATCTCCACCGCCTGCGCCGCCTCGCGCTCGGCCTGCGTGCCGATGGCCGCGCAGGCCGCCGCCTCGCCGACCCGCCGCACCGGCACCTCGAAGGTGGTCAGCCGCGTGCGCAGGGCATTCTGCAGCGACGTCCCGTTGAACCCGATCACCGACACCGCCTCCGGCACCGAAAGCCCCGCCGCGAACAGGCTCCGCAGGCCGCCGATCGCCATCGCATCGTTCAGATAATGGATCACCTGCGGCAGGTCCCCCGCCCGCAGCAGCCGCTCGGTCAGGATCTGCCCGCCTTCCGCCGTCCGCGTCAGCTCCGGATCCTCCACCACCTGGCAGGCGACGCCCGCCATGCCAAGCTCTGCCACGAACCCATCCCGCCGCCGCGCGGCGCACAGATCGCGCTCCAGCTGCGCCCCGACATAGCAGGCGCGCGAAAACCCCGCCTCAAGGCAGATCCGCGCCGCCGCGCGCCCCGCCGCCTCATGCGACAGCCCCACCGTCACATCCGGCCCCGCCCTGTCCCCATCCCAAAGCCGTACCGGCCGCAGCCCGCATTTGCCCAGAAGATGCGCCGTGGCCCCCGTCCGCGGCAGCCCGCCCGCCAGGATCAGGCCTGCGGGTTTCATCGACAGCATCATCCGCACCAGCCGCTCTTCGGTTTCGCCATCGAAGAAGGTCTCGCCGATCAGGCTGGAAAAGCCGCGCGGGGTCAGCACGGCATTGATCCCCGCCAGAACCCCCGAATAGACCTGATCGCTGACCGAAGGGATCAGCACCCCCACCAGCGAACTGCTCTGCTGCGACAGCGCCCCCGCCAGCGAACTGGGCACATAGCCCATCGCATCGGCGATCTCGGTCACGCGCTGGCGGGTGGCGGCGCTGATCCGCCCGGTGCCGCGCAGCACCTTCGAGACCGTCATCCGGCTGACATTTGCCGCCTCGGCCACGTCCGAAAGCGTGGCGGGGCCGCGGCTCGATTGGGATTGACTCATGGATTTGTTATCGTTACCACCGTGGATTAACGATAACCCAAAACGACCAGGCGCGCAAGATGAGGAGGCGCCGGTCGGTCGGGGTCACGGGGGGAACTGCCAATGAAACGCCTTGCCAGGCGCTTGTGGTCGATTGTCGACATCGTCATCGCCACCCTGCTTGCGGCCATGATCGCGCTCGTCTTCGCCAATGTCGTGCTGCGCTACGGCTTTGCCTCGGGCATCCGGCAATCGGTGGAACTGGCGCGGCTGTGGTTCGTCTGGTCGGTCATGCTGGGGGCCGCGGTCGTGCTGCGCCGGGGCGAGCATCTGGCGCTGACCGAGGTTTCCGAGGCGCTCTTTCCCCGCGCCATCCCCCTGCTCAGGCGGCTCTGCTGGGCGGTCGTGATCCTTGCCGTCGTCATGCTGTTCATCGGCGCGCTGAACCAGACCATCGCGAACTGGTCCAACATCTCGCAACTCACCGGCCTGCCCTCGGGGCTGTTCTACCTCGCGGGCGTGGTCTCGGCGGCGATGATGGCCGCGATTGCCCTCCTGCGCCTGATCGACCCGATGCAGACCGGCATCGCCCGGCTGGAGGACGGGGAATGACCCTGCTGCTTTTCCTCGGCGTCCTCTTCCTCGCCATCCTCGCGGGGCTTCCCGTGGCCTTTGCCCTGCTGCTCGCCGCCATGGCGCTCATGCTGCAACTGGACACGTTCAGCCCCGACATCCTGGCCCAGGGCCTGATCAACGGCGTCGACAACTTCCCCCTTCTCGCCATTCCCTTCTTCCTCGTGGCGGGCGAGGTGATGTCGAAGGGCGGCCTGTCCGAACGCATCGTCCGCCTCGCCATGTCGCTGGTCGGCCATCGCCGCGGCGGTCTGGGCTATGTCGCGGTGCTGACGGCCATCGTGCTGGCAGGCCTGTCCGGCTCGGCCGTGGCGGATGCCGCGGCGCTGGTCTCGATCCTCTATCCCATGATGCGCAATGCGGGCTATCCCGAAGGCCGCAGCCTGGGCCTCCTGGCCTCGGGCGGCATCATCGCCCCGATCATCCCGCCCTCGCTGCCGCTGATCCTCATCGGCGTCGCGGGCAACATCTCCATCGCCAAGCTCTTCATGGCGGGCATCGCGCCGGGCCTGATGATGGGCCTCACGCTCATGCTGGTCTGGACGCTGATGATGCGGAAGGAAGACATCGCCACCCTGCCCCGCGCCACCGGCGCCGAACGCCTGGCGGCGCTGCGCGATGGCATCTGGGCGCTGCTGCTGCCGGTCATCATCATCGGCGGCATCCGCACCGGCATCTTCACCCCAACCGAGGCCGCCGTCGTCGCCGCCGTCTATGCCATCCTCGTCTCGGCGCTGGTCTACCGGACGCTGACGCTGGCGATGCTCTATGACGTGCTGCTCGCTGCCGGGCGGTCCACCGCGATGGTCATGTTCCTCGTCGCCGCGGCCATGGTCGCCGCCTGGCTGATCACCGTCGCGCAACTGCCCCAGCAACTGGCCCTGACCCTGCAACCGCTGATCGACAGCCCGCGCCTGCTGATGCTGGTCATCATGCTCATCGTTCTCGCGGTCGGCATGGTGATGGACCTGTCGCCCACCATCCTGATCCTCGTGCCCCTGCTCATGCCCGTCGTGCAGATGGCCGGGATCGACCCGGTCTATTTCGGCCTGATGTTCGTGATGAATTGCTCCATCGGCCTGCTGACCCGGCCGGTCGGCACCGTCCTCAACGTCATCTGCGGCGTGGGCAAGGTGCAGATGAGCGTGGCCGTCCGCGGCGTCACGCCCTTCGTCGCCGCCTATGCCGCACTTCTGGGCCTGTTCATCCTTGTTCCGGAACTGATCACCGTTCCCGCCGCTTTCCTCGGCGGATGACACTGCATCTCAAAGGGAGGACCACAGCATGAAACTCTTCAAGACCCTCGGCCTGGCCTCGGCCTTCGCCCTCGCCGCCTTCGCGGCCCAGGCGCAGACCGAACTGAAACTCGCCCATGCCGCCCCGGAAACCGATCTGCAGCAGACGCTCTCGCTCTTCTTCAAGGAACAGGTCGAGGCGCGCACCAACGGCTCCGTCACCGTGACGATCTTCCCGCAGGGCCAGCTCGGCAATGACGCGGCCATGATCGACGGCGCGCGCTCCGGCATCATCGACATCGCCATGTCGGGGCTGAACAACTTCACCGGCCTCGTGCCGCAGGCGGGCGCGCTGGAACTGCCCTTCATGTTTCCCAGCCGCGACACCGCCTATGCCGCGCTTGACGGCGAAATCGGCCAGGGCATCTCGGCCGAATTCACCCAGCACGGGCTCAAGGTGCTGGGCTTTCCCGAAAACGGCTACCGCAACATGACCAACAACCGCGGCCCGATCCGCGTTCCGGCCGATCTGGCCGGGCTGAACATGCGCGTGAACAACTCCAAGGCGCTGAACGACATGTTCGCAGCCCTCGGCGCAAACCCGCTGCAACTGCCGGTCGCCGAACTCTATACCGCGCTGGAAACCGGCGTCGTCGATGCGCAGGACCATCCCATCGGCATCGTCCTCTCCTTCAAGTTCAACGAGGTTCAGAAATACCTCAGCCTCACCCAGCATGCCTATTCGGCCCTGGCGCTGGTGATGAACGATGCAAGGTTCAACGCCCTCACCGCGGAAGAACAGAAGGTCATCGCCGAAGTCGCCGCCGAAGCCATCGCCATGCAGCGCAAGGCGGTTCAGGAAAAGGAAACCGGCATGATCGAGGAACTGAAGGCCGCCGGGATGGAGGTGAACACCGATGTCGATGCCGCCGCCTTCCAGGCCGCGGTCAAGCCGGTCTGGGACAGCTTCATCGCCGAAAACGGCGATGCCGTGGTCAATGCCATCATGGCCGCACAGCAGTAACCGCCCCTCACGGGTCAGAATCATCGGGGGGGGGCAGGCAACTGCCCCCCTCTCGCCCTTCCGGCCCCGCGCGGCTCAGCCCAGGGCCTGCGTTCCCGCCCAGACCAGCCCGATCAGCACCGGCTGATGGATCAGATAGAGCAGCAGCGAATGCCGCCCCGGCCAGGCCAGCCGCCGCAGCCCCGGCCCCGCCCGCAACCCCGCCGCCCGGGTCCAGAGCCCCGCCCCCGCCGCGATCTTGGCCGCCCCCATCCCCGCCAGCACCGCCCCCAGCCAGGGAAAGACCGGCACGAAATCCACCGCCAGCGGCGCCACGCTGCCAAGGCCCGTCCAGGCCAGCCAGCGCGGGTTCATCACCTCCAGCGCCACGCTGCGATCCACCGCCACCACCGCCACCGCCAGCGCCAGCAGCACCAGCCCCGGCAGCCGGATCAGCGCCAGCCCGATCAGGCTGCACAGCGCGATGGAATGCAGGATGCCAAAAAAGACGAAGGCCTGCGGAAAGGCCAGCCATGTCGCCCCCGAAACCAGCGCCGCCGCCGCCGCCAGCCGCCCCAGCCGCCGCCAGACCCCGGGCCAGCGAATCGCCTCGCCATGGGCCAGCACAAGGCTCACCCCCGACAGGAACAGAAAGCTTCCCGCCACCAGCCGCGCAAAGATCGCCCAGCCGCCGCTGACCGTCGTTCCCGGGGCAAGATGGCCGAACATCTCCAGATCAAAGGCCAGATGGAACACCGCCATCCCCAGCAGCGCCGCCGTCCGCGCCAGATCGACCATGACCAGCCGATCCCCCGTCCCTGCCGCCATTTTCCGCCCCTTCACACCGCCCGACGCGCCCTTTCTGGGCGCAAACCGCGCCCCCGGCAAGCCATGCCGGCAGGCCCTGCCCCGGCAGGGCGCGACCATTCGCTGATTGACTTCCGGACCTGCCTATGCGCCCATCATGCAGGGAACCGGAACGGGGCAGGCGTGCCCCTCATATAAAAACAAGCTCATGTCGGCCGAATACGACGATCAGGGAAGAGGTGCGGGGCTGGCGGAGACCGGCCTTCTCGGCATGGTCAAGGTGGATCACCGCGACCACGTCACCGCGCTCGCCTCCGAAGTGCTGCAGCAGGTCGCCCGCCGCGCGGGCGAGGTGCGCCGCAGCCGGGATCGCCAGGCCATCGTCACCGCAGCCTTCGCCCTCACCTCCGGAACCGAGGACGAGGCGAATGCCGCGCTTGAAGCCGTCGATGATCCGCTGCGCGAACTGGACTGGTTCCTGTCCGAACGGCTTGGCCCCATCGCCAAGGAAATCGGCGATCTGTGGAATGCCGACAAGATCTCCTTCCTCGAAGCCACGGTCGGCGCCGCGCGGATCTATTCCTTCCTGCGCTATCGCCGCCGCCCGCCGCTCCTGGCCGATCACGGATTGCGCAAGTCGGCCACCTTCGCGCTCGTGCCGGGCGACATGCACAGCCTCGGGATTTCGGCCGCCACCGATGTCTTCCGCGCCCGCGGCTGGGACATCACCCTTCTCGTCGGCCACAGCCATGCCGAACTGACCGCCCATTTCGAAACCTCGCGCGACGTGATCTTCGGCTTCTCGGCGGGCTCGCTCCATTCGCTCGAACCGCTGGGCAGGCTGGTCGTCGCGCTCACCGTGGCGCGGCCGGTCTGTTCGGTGCTGGTCTCGGGCCAGATCGCCACCGATCCCGGCGCCGTGCTGGCCCTGCCGGGCATCGACCATTGCGATGCCGATCTCGAAGCCGCCTATCGCTGGTTCGAGGCGCGCACCCTCGCCCAGGCCGCGCCCTCAACCTGATCACGCCCCGGCCTGATCCGGCCTCACGCCTCTGCCGCCGATGCCCCGCCATGCCGCGCCGAAAGCCGCCGGGGCGACACGCCATAACGCGCCCGGAACGCCTTGGTGAAGGTATTCGTCGCGTTGAACCCGCAGCCATAGGCCACTTCCGCCACCGGCAGATCCGTCTCCGTCAGCAATCCCCGCGCCCGCTCCAGCCGCAGCCCGTTCAGATACTGCTTCGGCGACATGCCCACATAGCGCTGGAACAACCGCTCCACCTGCCGCCGCGACACCCCGAGCGAGGCCGCCAACCCCTCGATATCCACGCCCTGTTCCAGGTTTTCCTCGAACTGCCGGATCACCTCCACCAGAACCGGATTGCGGATCCCCAGGGTCGAGGACAGCGACATCCGCTGCCGCAGGTCCGCCGGGCGCTGCTGGCCATGCAGGCACATCTTCAGCACCGCATCCGCCAGCCGGTCACCGAAATTCTTGGCCACGATCTCGATGAACAGATCCGTCGCCGCCGCGCCCCCGGCACTGGTCAGGATGCGCCCGTCGATGCAGTAAAGCTGCTCCAGCGGGCGCAGATGGCCGAAGGTTTCCATGAAGGGCGGCAGGTTCTCCCAATGCAGGGTGAAACTGCGCCCCTCCAGGATCCCCGCCTTGGCCAGCGCATAGGCCCCGGTGCAAAGCCCCCCCACCGTCCGCCCCTGCCGCCATTGCCCGCGCAGCCAGTCCGCCACCCTGCGGCTGGCCGATTTCTCCGGCTCCACCCCGGCGCAGACAAAGACCATCGTCTTGGGCCGCGTCTCCCCCAGCGCCCCGTCCACCTGCAGCTTCACCCCGTTGGAACAGGCCACCGCCGCCCCCGTCTCGGACAGCACCTCCCACTGGAACAGCGCCTGCCCCGCCAGCTGATTGGCAATCCGCAGCGGCTCGATCGCCGAGGAGAAGGCAATCAGCGAGAAATTGGGCAGCAGCACAAAGGTCATGCGCAGCGGCTCCGCCACCGGGGCCACGGCCACATGCGCTACCCCCTTGGGAATGAAATTCGCCGTCATGCCCTTCTCCGTCACCCCCGCCTCCATCACCCCCGTCTCCATCACGCCTGCCCGATCCCGTCCCGCGCCGCGAAGGCCCAGTCGCGAAAGGCCCGCGCCGCCTGCGCCTGCCCCGCCTCCACCCTCTCCCCCGTCACCAGATGATAGCCGTGATCCTCAAGCACCGACAGGTCCGACAATTGCACCAGCCGCCCCGCCTCCAGATCCGGGCGGATCATCGCCAGCGGGCACAGCGCCACCCCCTGCCCGGCCAGCGCCGCCGCGCGCAGCAGGTTGAAATCCTCGAACACCGCCGCCCCCTGCTCCACCGGCATCGGCACCCCCGCCCGCCGGAACCAGGCCGCCCAGCCCGTCAGGTCCGTATCATGCAGCAACCCCAGAGACAGGAATTCCGAAGGTCGCCCCGGCCGCGTCCCGCCCAGGATCGCCGGGCTGCAGACCGGCACGCTCGCCCCCGGCAGGAAGGGCTCCGTCATCGCCCCCAATCCCTCGGGCCGCCCGCGCGCAAAGACAAAGGCCATATGCACATCCCGAAAATCCACGTCCCGCCCATGCATCGCGTAAACCACCCGCGTCTCCACCTCCGGATGCGCCGCCCGGAACCCCGCCAGCCGCGGGATCAGCCAGCACACCGCCACCGACGGGATCGCCGCAATCACCAAAGGCCCCGCCCGCAGCCCGGCCCGCGCCCGGTTGCAGGCCGCCTCCATCTCGGCCAGCGACAGGCTCAGCGCCCGCGCCAGCTCCGCCCCGTGCGGCAGCAGCCTCGGCCGCCCGCCCGCCCGATCGAACAGCGGGCCGCCCAGCCAATCCTCCAGATGCCGGATCTGGTGGCTGACCGCCGACTGCGTGACGAAAAGTAAATCCGCCGCCGCCTTGAAGGAACCCGTCTTCACCACCGCCTCGAACGCACGCAAGGCATTCAACGGAATCTGCATCATGCCCCTCCCCGCGTCGAATGAGTATTCCTCACCCTTTCCATGAAAAACCCTCCTTTGACAATCCCGCCCCGCGGCCCGACCTTCCGCGCCACAAACAGCCGCGACGCGGAACAGACAGAGGGCCTCCGATGGAACGTGAAAGACTGCAGAA
This sequence comes from Paragemmobacter kunshanensis, assembly GCF_011059185.1. Taxonomy (GTDB): domain Bacteria; phylum Pseudomonadota; class Alphaproteobacteria; order Rhodobacterales; family Rhodobacteraceae; genus Paragemmobacter; species Paragemmobacter kunshanensis. Next base: position 30,289 of record NZ_JAALFE010000021.1, read on the forward strand.
CTACGTGGGCAACGGCGACCGCCCCACCCCCACCTTCTCGGATGCCGAAATGCAGCGCCGGCTTGACGCGATCCGTAAGGTCATGGCCGAGCGGGGCATCGACGCGGCGCTCTTCTCCTCCTACCACAACATCAACTACTACTCCGATTTCCTCTTCTGCCAGTTCGGCCGCCGCTATGGCCTTCTGGTCGATCACACGATCTCCACCTCCATCTCGGCAGGCATCGACGGCGGCCAGCCCTGGCGGCGCACCTTCGGCGGGCGCAACGTCACCTATACCGACTGGCAGAAGGACAACTACTTCCACGCCATCCGCCAGCTGACGGCGGGCGTCAAACGGCTGGGCATCGAATACGATCACATCACCATCGACACGCTCAACCTCTTGAAATCCGAATTCCCCCAGATGGAATTCGTCGACATCGCCGCCCCCGCCATGCGCCTGCGCATGATCAAGTCGGCCGAAGAAATCGCCCATATCGAAAAGATGACCCGCATCGCCGATATCGGCGGCGCCGCCTGCGTCGAGGCAACCCAGGTCGGCGTCCCGGAACATGAGGTGGCGCTGCATTCCACCGCCACCATGGTGCGCGAAATCGCCAAGGTCTGGCCCGCGGGCGAACTGCTCGATACCTGGACATGGTTCCAGTCCGGCATCAACACCGATGGCGCGCATAACCCGGTGACCTCGCGCCGGATCGAACGCGGCGACATCCTCTCGCTCAACTGCTTCCCGATGGTCGCGGGCTATTACGTGGCGCTCGAACGCACGCTTTTTGCCGAAACCGCCACCGACGAACATATCCGGCTGTGGGAATTCAACTGCAAGGTCCATGATCGCGGCAAGGAACTGCTGGTTCCGGGCAACCGCTGCTCCGACATCGCCAAGGAACTCAACGCCATGTATGCCGAGGCGGGCCTGCTGCAATATCGCAGCTTCGGCTATGGCCACAGCTTCGGCGTCCTCTGCCACTACTATGGCCGCGAGGCGGGCCTCGAACTGCGCGAGGATTGCGACACCGTCCTCGAACCCGGCATGGTCATCTCGATGGAGCCGATGATCACCATCCCGAACCACCTGCCCGGCGCGGGCGGCTACCGGGAACACGACATCCTCGTGATCACCGATGACAACAACAAGGGCAACCGCAACATCACGGGCTTCCCCTACGGTCCCGAACATCTGATCGTCGGCAAGCGCGGCTGATCCCGGCCCATTCACGCCCGGAAGGGGCCGCGCCCGGCGCGGCCCCTTTTGCCATCCCGGGGCCGAATCATGGCATGGTTAACGCCCGCTTCGTGCAGCGTGCGTCTGCACCGGCTGCTGCACTGCGCCGCTGCACCGGCCGCGGCACGCCCATTTGCCGTGCAACCCGCCTGTTAATCCAGCGTTCTCAGGGGCTTGGCCCGGATCACTCCAGCCAGACCGGCGTCACGCCCAACCCTTCCAGGAACCGCAGCAGATCCGCGGGCCGCATCTCCAGCGTCCGGTCATTGACCAGCGGATGTACATAGACCACCTCCGCCGCCCGGATCGCCGCATCCAGCACCAGCGTCACCCCGGTTTCCGCCCCCGTCACCATCGCCAGCGGCGTCACCGCTCCGGGCCGAATTCCCAGGAATTCCAACAGCCTGTCCGCCGATCCGAAGGACAGGTTCACCGCCCCGATCCGCTCTCCCAGCGCCTTCAGGTCGATGGGGCGGTCCTGCTCCACCGTCACCAGAAAATTGCGCTTCTTGCGGTCGCGCAGATACAGGTTGCGCACATGCAGCCCGCCCTGTGAACGGTCACGCATAACCCCTTGAACCTGCTTGGAATCCTCAACCGTCATCAGGGGCACATGGTCAAACCGCCGATAGGGGATCCCCGCCGCATCCAGCCGCGCCAGCAGCGCATCCGATGACACCGGCAGGTCTGCCCCGCCCGCCCCGGATCCCGCCATTTCCGCCCTGTCCATTCCCCGCCCCCGCCTTGCAACGCTGCCTCAACCGGCTGAAAACCATAAGGATTTCCGCGCCCCGCACAAGCCCGCGCATCCCCCCGGAACGCCCCGCGCAAATCAGTTGACAGGGCGCCCGACCCGCCCGCAAACTCATGTGCATACCAACAATCCCGGTCCCGGCATGAGCTATGCACGCCCCCAGACCCTGACCGAAGCGATCCGCCTCCTCGCCGGATCGCAGATCAGGCTTCTGGCCGGCGGCACCGATCTCTATCCCGCCACCCAATCCGCCGCCCTGTCCGGCCCGATCCTCGATCTGGCCGATATCGCCGAACTGAACGGCATCACCCCATGGAATGGGGGCCTGCGCATCGGTGCCACTACATCATGGTCCACCATCGCCGAAGCACCCCTGCCGCCAGCCCTGCGCGCCCTGCAGCAGGCGGCGCTTCAGGTGGGCGGGCGGCAGATCCAGAACGCCGGCACAATCGGCGGCAATCTCTGCAACGCCTCGCCCGCCGCCGATGGCGTGCCGCCGCTTCTGGTGCTGGATGCCCGGGTGGAACTGGCAGGCCCGCTAGGCCGCCGCGACCTGCCGCTTGCGGCCTTCCTCACCGGCCCGCGCCGGACGGCGCGCGCGCCCGATGAAATCGTGACCGCGATTTTCATTCCGGAACAATCGCTTGCCGGTCACTCCTCGTTTCTGAAACTGGGCGCGCGGGCCTATCTGGTCATCTCCATCGCCATGGTCGCCGCCCGCCTGACCCTTGCCGCCGATGGCCGCATCGCCAGGGCCGCCCTCGCCGTGGGCGCCTGCGGCCCGGTCGCCACCCGCCTTGCGGCGCTCGAACCCGCGCTGACCGGCCTCACCCCGGCGCAGGCCGCGCAAAGCATCACGCCCGAAACCCTCTCCCCCCCTCTCGCGCCCATCGACGACATCCGCGCCACCGCCGCCTATCGGCTTGAGTCTGCGGCAGAACTTCTGCGCCGCGCCCTGCTGGATTGTGCCCCATGACGCGCTTCATCCTGAACGGCACCCCCCGCCATTGCGACAGCCCCCCCACCCGCCGCCTGTCCGATGTCCTGCGCGAAGACCTCGGCCTGACCGGCACCAAGGTGGGCTGCGATGCCGGGGATTGCGGCGCCTGCACCGTGCTGATCGACGGCCGCGCCACCTGCGCCTGCCTCACCCCCGCCGCCCGGGCCGAGGGGCGGCATATCCAGACGGTCGAGGCCCAGACCCCCGAACTAACCCGCCTCCGCGCCGCCTTCCTGCGCCATGGGGCTGCGCAATGCGGCATCTGCACGCCCGGCATGCTGATGGCCGCCGCCGAACTTATCGCCCGCAATCCCGCCCCGACCGAGGCAGAGGCCGAAGCCGCCATCGGCGGCGTCCTCTGCCGTTGCACCGGCTATCGCAAGATCCTTGCCGCCATCTGCGACGCGACCGATGCCCCCGCGCCAAGCCTGCCCCAGGGCCGCGCTACCGGCCAGCCCATCCCCCGCCTTGACGGGGCGGAAAAGGTGGCCGGCGATCTCTTCGGGGCCGATGTCCTGCCGGAAAATGCCTGTGTTCTCAAGGCGATCCGCTCTCCCCATCCGCATGCGGCCTTTACCTTCGGCGATCTCGCCGCCTATGCCGCGCGGCCCGGGATCGCGGCCGTCTTCACCGCCGCCGATATCCCCGGGCGCAATGCCTTTGGCGTCATCCCCCCCTTCGCCGATCAGCCCGCCCTTGCCGAAAGCCCCGCCCGCTTCCGGGGCGAGGCGGTCGCCCTCGTCGCCTTCGCGCCCGGCCATGATCCGGCGACCGATGATTTCCCGATCACATGGCAACCGCTTCCCGCGCTGACGGATCCCGATGCCGCGCTGCAGGCAGCCCACCCCCTGCATCCCGGTCGGCCCGACAACATTCTCGTCCAGGGCCTTGTCCGCAAAGGCGATTCCGCCACAGCCATGGACCGCGCCGCGCATGTCGTCTCGGCCGAGATCACCACCGCCTTCGTCGAACATGCCTATATCGAACCCGAGGCCGGCGCCGCCTGGCTTGAGGGCGAAACCCTCTGCATCCGCGCCTGCACCCAGGCCCCCGTGATGGATCGCGACGAAACCGCCGCCATCCTTGCCCTGCCGCCCGACCGTATCCGCATCCTGCCCAGCGCCGTGGGCGGCGGCTTCGGCTCCAAGCTCGATCTCAGCCTGCAACCGCTGCTCGGCCTTGCCGCGCTGCGGCTGCGCCGCCCGGTGCGGATGGTCTACAGCCGCGCCGAAAGCATGGCCTCCACCACGAAACGCCACCCCGCGCGGATGCGTGGCCGCATCGGCTGCGACGCGCAAGGCATTGTCACGGCGCTGGAATTCGACGGAACCTTCGATACCGGCGCCTATGCCAGCTGGGGGCCCACCGTCGCCAACCGCGTGCCGGTCCATGTGACCGGCCCCTATCACACCCCCCATGTCACGGCCATCGCCCGGGCCGTGCATACCCATAATCCCGTCTCGGGCGCCTTCCGCGGCTTTGGCGTGCCGCAGGCCGCCATCTGGCAGGAAACGGCCTATGACCGGCTCGCCGACAGGCTCGGCCTCGACCGGCTGGAATTCCGCCTGAGGAACGCCCTGCGCGATGGCCAGAGCAGCGCCACCGGCCAGGTCCTGCAGGCCACCGGCATCGCCCCCTGCCTGACCGCGCTCCGCCCCCACTGGCGGCGCGCGCTGGCCGAGGCATCGGGCCAGCCCGGCCGTGGCGTGGGCCTTGCCTCCTGCTGGTATGGCTGCGGCAACACCTCGCTTCCCAATCCCTCCACCATCCGCATCGGCATCACCGCGCGGGGGGAACTGGTCCTGCATCAGGGGGCCACCGATATCGGGCAGGGCTCCAACACCGTGATCGCCCAGATCGCCGCCGATGCGCTGGGGTTGCCCGTCGGGCAGATCCGCCTGATCGGCCCCGATACCGCCCTGACGCCGGATGCGGGCAAGACCTCGGCCAGCCGCCAGACCTTTGTCACCGGCCGCGCGGCGCTGGCCGCCGGGGCCGAACTGCGCGCCGCCATCCTGCGCCGCGCCAATGCCTCCGACGCGGCCCGCCTGTCGCTCGACGGCCCCCTCCTTGCCGTCACCGAAGGCGCCACCCGGCACGAGATCGCGCTTGCGGGCCTGCCCCCCGATGACATGGGCTATGTGCTGATGGCCGAAGCAAGCTATGATCCCCCCACCGCGCCGCTGGATGAAAACGGTCAGGGTCGCCCCTACGCCCTTTACGGCTATGGCGCGCAAATGGTTGAACTTTCCGTCGATCCCGCGCTGGGAACGGTGCGCCTGCACCGCATCACCGCGGCGCATGACCTTGGCCTTGCGATCAACCCGCTGCTCGCCACCGGCCAGATCGAGGGCGGCATCGCCCAGGGCATCGGCCTTGCCCTGATGGAGGAATACCTCCCCGGCCGGACCGAGAACCTGCATGACTACCTCATTCCCACGGCGGGCGACGTGCCCCCGATCACCTCCCTCCTGATCGAGGTGCCCGATCCCGAAGGTCCCTTCGGGGCCAAGGGCCTTGGGGAACATGTGCTGATCCCCACGGCCCCGGCCATCCTGAACGCCATCCGCCATGCCACCGGGGCCGAGATCACGCAGCTTCCCGCCCTGCCGCACCGCATCCTTGCCGCGATGAGGGCTGCCCGGCCATGACCCTGATCCCCGATCCCGCCGCACCCCCGGCAACCGGGGCCGCCCCCGAAAAGATCCGCTGCGATGCCTGCCCGGTCATGTGCTACATCGCCCCCGGCCAGACCGGGGCCTGCGACCGCTATGCCAACGATGCGGGCCGCATCATCCGCACCGATCCCGTCACCCTGCTGACCAGGGCGCTTGACCATGGCGGCCGCATCATCCCCTTCGCCGCCGCCACCTGGACCGATGGCCTTGTCCCCGAGGATAGCACCGTCACCGGCATCGGCTCCGGCACCACCTATCCGGACTACAAGCCCGCCCCCTTCATCGTCAGCCAGCAGATCGACGGGGCCGACATGGTCACCGTGGTGACAGAGGCGATCTTTTCCTATTGCGGCGTCAAGGTGAAGATCGACACCGACCGCCACCTTGGCCCCGAAGGCGCCACCGTCCGCCATCAGGGCGAACCCGTTGGCCATGTCACCACCGCCGAATACGGCTCGCAGATGCTGTCGCTCGGCGGCGTCCATCACCTGACGGGCGGCAGCAAGGCCGAAGGCCGCCTCACCTGCGCCGCCCTCCTTGCGCTCTGCAATGGCGAGGCGGTGGATTTGACCATCGACGAAGGCTCCACCGTCACCGTGCAGGCAGGCAAGCCCCCCATCGTGGACGGCATCCCCGAACGGCGGATGCGCGTCGGCTGCGGTTCGGCCACCATCGGGATGTTCGCCAGCCAGTGGAAGGGTCTTGTCGACGAAGTCGTCGTCGTGGACGACCACATCACCGGCGTCGTGTCGGAACATCAGGCGGGCAAGGTGATCGGCTGGGAACCGACAGGCATCCGCATCAAGGGCCACCGCTCCACCCCCGGCCGCTATTTCCGCGTCTCCGAACCCGGCCTGGGCTGGGGCGGCACGCGGCTTTCTGATCCGCTGGAGATATTGGGCGACTGGAACCCCAAGAAAGGCGCGCGGCCCGGCCTGCGGCTGCTGATGGTCTCCACCACCGGCGAGCAATATGCCTATTACGAACTCGACGACGAATTGAACCCCCGGGCCATGCCCCTGCCCCCGGCGCTGCTGCCCACCGTCGCCCTGATCGACGAGAATTGCGAACCCTCGCTCTGCACCGTCCTCTTCATGGGCGGTGCGGGCGGGTCGCTGCGGGCGGGCGTCACCCGCAACCCCGTAAGGCTGACCCGCTCGGTCCAGTCGGGGGAAACCCGTCTCACTTCGGGCGGGGCCGAGTGCTTCATCTGGCCGGGCGGCGGGATCACCTTCATGGTCGATGTCACGCGCCTGCCGCAGGGCGCCTTCGGCCATGTCCCGACCCCGGCCCTTGTCGCGCCGCTGGAATTCACCCTGCCCCGCGACGCCTATCTGCGCCTCGGTGGCCATGACGATGCGATCCGGTCGCTGCCCGACATCATCGAGACGGGCGGCGAATACCCCATCGCCGCGAAGCTCCACCCGAAAGGCGGCCCGGTATGACCGCCCAGATCGCATGGCTGCCCGGCAACCGCCTGCACCTGAACCACGGCCCCATCGACGTGATCCTGCAAGGCTGGGGCGATCCCCGCGCGCTGGCGCAGGGCTACGCCGCCGTGGCGGATCGCTTTCCCGCGATCCTGCCCGAACTCTGCGCCGAACTTCCGGCGCTGCGCGCGCCCGATGCCGCCCTTCACGGCCCCGTCGCCCGCCGCATGGCCGCCGCCGCCGCCCCCTTCCGCCCCGCCTTCATCACCCCCATGGCCGCCGTCGCCGGTGCCGTGGCCGAAGAGATCCTGCGCGCCTTCCTCCGCCCCGGCATCACCCGCGCCTATGCCAATAACGGCGGCGACATCGCGCTGCATCTCGACCCCGGCGAAAGCCTGACCTGCGCCATCGCAGCCCGCCCCGGCATGACCGACCGGCTCACGATCCGCCACGCGGATCCCGTCCGCGGCATCGCCACCTCCGGCTGGCGCGGCCGCTCGCATTCGCTAGGCATCGCCGATGCCGTCACGGTCCTTGCCGCCACCGCCCCCATGGCCGATGCCGCCGCCACCATGATCGCCAATGCCGTCGATCTACCGGGCCATCCCGCCATCACCCGCCGCCCCGCCCGCGACCTTGCCCCCGACAGCGACCTTGGCCCGCGCCGCGTCACCACCGCAGTCGCGCCGCTTGACCCCACCGAGATCGCCGCCGCCCTTACTGCCGGCGAGGCCGCCGCGCGCGCCTTCCGCCAACAAGGACTGGTTGAGGCCGCCGCCCTTTTCCTGCACCCTGAATTGCGCATCCTCGGTCCCTTCGCGCTGACCGCCCAATCACCGGAGCCCGCCCTTGCCTGACGCCTTCCCCCTTCGCCGCATCACCCTCCAGATCGAAGAGGTCCATCACGAAGGCGGCCCGCCGGCCGCGACCCCGCATCTGAAGGGCGCGATCATGGCCGTCTGCGCCAATCCCTTTGCCGGCCGCTATGTCGAGGATCTGCAACCCGCGATGGAAACGCTCAAGCCCCTGGCGCTGATGCTGACCGACCGCCTCGTCGCGGCGCTTGGCGGGCGCGAGGGGATAGATGCCTATGGCAAGGGCGCGATGGTGGGCGAGAATGGCGAGGCCGAACACGGCGCGATCTGGCATGTCTCGGGCGGTTACGGGATGCGTGAACGCCTTGGCGAATGCCGGGCCATCGTGCCCTCGGCAATGAAGGTGGCGGGCGTGGGCGGGATGCTGGACATCCCGCTTGGCCATCTGAACGCGGCCTATGTCCGCTCGCGCTTTGACAGCATCAACATCCGCATCGACGATGCCCCCCGCGCCAATGAGGTGGTCTTTGCCCTCGCCATGGCCAAGGGCGGGCGCATCCACAGCCGGATGGGCGGGCTGGAGATCTGGCAGGTCAAGGGCGAGGACGGGCTGAGATGACGGAACGGCGGCAGCCATGCGGCCCTGACGGCCCGCGTCCCGGCCTTTCCGGGATGCTGGGTCGGTCAGCGCTGCCCGCTGCCGCCCTGCTGCTGCCCACGGCCGCCTTTGCCTGCGCCCTGCCGCCCTCGGTCATCCTGACGCTGCCGACCGGCTGGTATATCACCGGGGCGGCCATCACCGTGGCCCTGACGGCCCTTCTGGGTGGCATGGCCCGCACCCTGCCCGATCCGCAACCCCGCCTGATCCTTGAACGCCCGGTGCTGCTGCCGGTCACCCTGACCTCCTACCTGTCCTGCCTTGCCTTCCTGGGCCTTGTCTTCGTCGGCTGGTATGGCTCGCGCGATCCGATGCACAACCTGATGACGCTGGTCTTCTGGACGGGCATCTGGATTGCCCTGCCGCTCGGCTCGCTGCTCTTCGGTCATCTCTGGCGCCCCATCAACCCCTGGACCGGCCCGGTCCGCATCGCGCGCCTGCTCCTGGGCCGTCAGGGCGGCATCGGCCTGTCGCGCCTTGGCCATCTGCCCGCCCTTGCAGGCTATGGCGGCTTTGTCTGGTTCCAGATCGTCTCGATGTCGCCCGATGATCCGGCGGTCCTCGCCACGGTCGCGCTTGCCTATTGGGCGGTGATCCTGGCCCTCGCCATCCTCGAAGGCGAAGACTGGCTGGAGCAGGGCGAATTCCTGACCGTCCTCATGGGCTATCTCGCGCGCATCGCGCCGCTCTGGCTGGAATTGCGGGGAACACGCGCCCGCCTCATGCTGGGCTGGCCCGGGGCACAGGTCCTGCGCATGGCCCCGCTCGGCCCCAGCGCCATCGCCTTCGTCACCATGGCGCTGGCCGCGCTGACCTTCGACGGGTTGGCCGAAACCTTCTGGTGGCTGGGCCTGATCGGGGAAAACCCGCTGGAACCAACCGGGCGATCCGCCGTCATGGGGGTGAACACGCTGGGCCTGCTGGCCGTCTGGGCGCTGACGGCGGGCACGATCCTGGGCGCGATCCGGCTGGGTCAGCGGCTGGGCGGCGGCTTTGCCACGGGGCCCGTGATGCTCTCTTTCCTGGCCATCGCCGCGGGCTATCACGCCGCGCATTACTTCGTGACGCTGCTCACTGCCGGGCAATACACCCTAGCCGCGCTGAACGATCCGCTCTTTCGCGGCGACAGCTACCTCGGCCTGTCGGAATTCTTCGTCTCCTTCGGCTTCCTCACCGATCCCACCCTCATGCCCGCCATCTATGGCACCCAGTTCGCCGCCATCCTGCTGGCCCATCTCCTTGCCGTCTTCCTGACGCTGAAACTGGCAGGCCCCGTCACGCGCGCGCTTTCGCATCTGCCGATGACGGCGCTGATGGTGGGCTATACCAGCCTCGGCCTCTGGCTCCTGTCCACGGCCCGCAGCCTATGACGCCCCCTTTCACCACCCCGAGACGCGCAACAGACGCGCCCGGCCAACAGCGGAGAGAACGACCATGACGAAACACCTGATCGGACACGCGCCGAGCCGTCGCTCGGTCCTCAAGGGGATGGGGGCGGGCCTTGTCGCCGCCTCGGCCTTCCCCGGCTATACCTGGGCGCAATCCTCGGCCCCCATCAAGCTGGGCTTCCAGTTGCACCGCACCGGCATCGGCGCGGCCTATGGGCGCTGGTACGAACGCACCGCGCAGGCCGCGCTCAAGGTGCTGAACGATGGCGGCGGCATCAATGGCCGCCCGGTCGAGATCGTCTTCGAGGATGACGCCACCGATCCCAAGCGCGGCGCGGAAGTGGTGGAAAAGCTGGCCTCGCAGGCCGGTTGCGACGCGATCTTCGGGCCGCTCTTTTCCCATGTCGTCATCGGCTCCGCCCCCCGGGCGGGCGAATTGAAGATCCCCTATCTGGTCTGTTCCGAAGGCTATCACGTGGCCTCGGGCATGCTGAACCGCTGGACGCTGCAGCCCGGCATCACCGATGTCCGCGCGCAGGTGTCGTCCATGGCGCCCTGGGTGATGCAGAACCTCGGCAAGAAGGTGACGATGGTCTATCCCGACTACGCCTTCGGCTATGACCACCGCGATTTCTTTACCGAAGCCGTCAAGGCCCAGGGCGGCGAGGTGATCGCCCAGATCGCCATCCCGCCGACCGAGACCAGCTTCACCCGCTATCTGCCGCAGATCCCGGCCGAGACGGAGGTTCTCTATCACGTCATGGTCGGCCCCGCCGTGCTGACCTTCGTCAAGGAACTGGGCGATTTCTACGGATCGGGCGCGCGGCCGCAGATCTTCGGCTTCATCGACAGCCTGGAGGCCGTCGACACCGCCACGCCCGGCCTTGAATTCCTCGAAGGCACGCATTTCTGGGAAGGCCACAACCGCGTGAAACAGGCCGATGCGTCCGAGGCGGAAACCTTCTACCGCGCCGCGGTGGGGGTGGATGACAACGGCGCCTCGGTCAGCGATGCCAAGGATGTCTCCACCTATGCCCATATGTTCAGCTGCTGGGAGACGCTTTTCATCATCAAGCAGGGGATGGAGGCGGCAGGCTATCAGGGCCCGGCAGACCGCCAGAAATTCGTCGAGGCGATCGAGGCGATGACCGCCTTCGAGGCCGGCAACGACCATCCGCAGGGGGCAAAGATGTTCAACGGCAAGACCCATCAGGTCTTTGGCCATCAGTTCATCTCAAAGGTGGAAGGCGGCAAGCTGATCCGCGTGCATCAGACCGCGATCGAGGACGGCATGTATCCCGACGCGGTGGATTACACGACCCAATCCTTCTGATCCGCGGTCGATCCTGCCCATCGGGGGGGCGCCCCGCGCCCCCCCGAGCCCCCCCTTGCGCGGAGTGCGATCCTTGGGTTTCGGTCCCTTCCTGTTGCTGGCGCTGATGGAAAGCGCCGTCACCGCGGCGACACTGGCGCTGACGGCGGTCGGCCTGTCGCTGGTCTTTGGCGTGATGCGCGTCGTGAACGTGGCGCATGGCGAATTCTTCATGCTGGGCGCGGTCGCGGCCTGGTTCATCACGAATTTCATCGGCGGCCCGCCCTGGTTCGCCTTCCTCATGGCGCTTGCCCTGGCGCCGCTGGCCGTTGCGGCCATCGCGGCCCTTGCCGACCGGCTGATCCTGAAGCGGCTGGATTACGAACCCGAAGCCACCATCGTGGCCACCATCGGCCTGCTCTACATCTTCCAGCAGGCGGCGCTCTCCTTCTACGGCCCGCAGGCCATGCCGGTGGAGCCGCCCTTCAACTTCCGCATCCAGCTGCCCTGGTTCGGCTATTCGGCCTACAAGCTTTCGGTGATCCTTCTGGCCGCACTGGTGCTGATCGGCGTCTGGCTGTTCCTGACCCGCAGCAAGGCGGGCCTCGTGATGCGGGCAACCCAGGTGGATCGCGAAACCGCCCAGGCCTTCGGCATCGACACCGACCGCGTCTATGCCGCCGTCTTCGCCCTTGGCGCGGGCCTGGCGGCCATCGCCGCCGTGCTGATCGTGCCGATTGCCCAGGCGCATTACCTGATGGGCCATGATCCCCTGCTGCTGGCCTTCATCACCGTCATCGTGGGTGGCCTCGGCTCGCTGCGCGGCACGGTGATCGCGGCCATCCTGATCGGGCTGTCGGACGGGCTGATCGCCTTCTTCTGGTCGCCCACCCTGGCCAAGATCCTGGCCACCCTGCTGGTCGCCATGGTGCTGGTCTTCCGCCCGCAGGGCCTGTTCGGGGCCAGGACGACATGAAGGTCTGGATCCTGCATGTCGCGGTGCTGCTGGCGCTTCTGGTGCTGCTGCTGGTCCTGCCCGCCTATCACGCCACCAATCTGGCGCGGATCATGGTGCTGGCGGTCTTTGCCATCGGCTACAACCTTGCCTTCGGCTATACGGGCCTGCTGTCGCTGGGACATGCGCTGTTCTTCGCGGCCGGGGTCTATGGCGCGGCGCTGCCGGTCACCTATCTGGGCTTTGCGCAACTGCCTGCGCTGATCGCGGGGCTTGTCGCCGGGGCCGTCATGGCCGGGCTGACCGGCCTTCTGGCCCTGCGCACGGCGGGCGTCAGCTTCATGATCGTCACCCTGATGTTCGCGCAGGCCGGCTATCTGTCGCTTCTTTACTTCGGCGAGGTGACGGGCGGCGACGAAGGCCTCGTCCTGCCCGGTGCCGCGGGCCTGATCCCCGGGCTTTCCGCCGATGCCGCCCGCACCACCATAGCCTATGGCCTCTTTGCCCTTGCCCTGATCGCCTCGCTCCTTCTGGTGCGGGGCCGCTTCGGGCGGACCATGGTCGCCATGCGCGAGAATGAGGAACGCTCGCGCATGCTGGGCTACAACCCCTTTGCCGTGAAACTGGCCGCGCTGGTGCTGTCGGGCCTTTTCGCCGGGGCCTCCGGCGCGGCCTATGCGCTGCTTTTCGGCTATGCCGGGGCCAGCTTCGCCACCATCCAGTATTCCATCCTGCCCATGCTCTGGGTGCTGATGGGCGGGGCAGGCACCGTGCTGGGGCCGCTGATCGGCACGGCGGCGATGTTCTACCTTGTCGACATCGCGGGCAGCTATACCACGGCCACGCTTCTCTTTGTCGGGGTGGCGCTGGTGCTGCTGATCCTCTTCGCGCCCAGGGGCATCCTCGGCACGATCCGCGAAAGGTGGCTGCCATGGCTGCCGTGATCCTTTCCGCCCGCGCGCTCACGCGGCATTTCGGGGGCCTGCGTGCCGTGGACGGGGTAGATTTCGACCTGCATCAGGGCGATATCCACGCCCTGATCGGCCCAAATGGCGCGGGAAAGACCACCTTCGTGGGCCTGCTGTCGGGCCGCATCCCCGCCCAATCCGGCACCATCACCCTGGCGGGCGAGGATATCACCAGGCTCCCCGCCCATGCCCGCGTCCGGAAGGGCATCGCCTATACCTTCCAGATCACCTCGGTCTATCCGCGCCTGTCGGTCTTCGACAATGTCGCCCTCGCCGTGCAACAGGGGACAGACCGCGACCTCGGCCCCGCCGTGATGGCGGCGCTTTCCCGCGTCAACCTTGCCGACCGCGCCGAGCAGACCGCAGGCACCCTGTCCTATGGCCACCAGCGCCTGCTGGAAATGGGCATGGGCCTTGCCCTGCGCCCGCGCATCCTGATCCTGGACGAGCCGACACAGGGCCTTGCCAGCGGCGAGATCGCCAATTTCAAGGCCCTGATCCGCAGCCTCGTTCCCGAAACCACCGTGCTGCTGATCGAACACAACATGGACGTGGTCATGGACCTTGCCACCCGCATCACCGTCCTGAACCTGGGCCAGCACCTCGCCACCGGCACCGCGGCCGAGATCCGCGCCAATCCGGCCGTGCAGGATGCCTATCTGGGGGGCCATCATGCTGCGGATTGACGGCCTCTCGGCAGGCTATGGCCCCGTCGGCGTCCTGCATGACCTGACGCTGGAGGCGCGGGCGGCGCAGATCACCTGCATCATGGGACGCAATGGCGCGGGCAAGTCCACGCTGATGAAATGCATCATGGGCCTTGTTCCGGCCTCGCGCGGGTCGATCACGCTGGACGGCGTCGCCCTGCACAGCCTGCCCGCCCATCGCGTGCCGGGCCATGGCGTGGCCTATGTCCCGCAGGGGCGCAGGCTCTTTGGCCCGCTGACCGTGGCCGAGAACCTGCAGATCGGCCTGATGACCCGCAACATGGGCGACGAGACGCGCGACCGCGTCCTCGACCTCTTCCCCCGCCTGCGCGAAAGGCTCGATCAGGTGGCGGCCACGCTTTCGGGGGGCGAGCAGCAGATGCTGGCCATCGGGCGCGCGCTCTGCCTTGAACCCAAGGTGCTGCTCCTCGACGAACCGACCGAGGGGCTGCAACCCTCGATGATCGCGCTGATCCGCGATGTCGTGCTGCGGCTGAAGGAGACGGGCGTGGCCACCATCCTTGTGGAACAGCGCCCCGATGCGGTGCTGCAACTGGCCGATCGTGTGGTCTTCATGGCGAACGGAACCGTGGCCGATTGCAGCGAAAGGGCCGATCTGTCGCCCGACGCACCGCAATTCATGGCCTATGTGGGGGTTTGAATGGGCAATCTCGTCGCCGGGGTCGATGTCGGCGGAACCTTCACCGATCTCGTGATCCTGAACCCCGATACAGGCGCGGTCCGGCTTGCCAAGGTGCCGACCAGCCTGCCCAATCAGGCGCCCGGCGTGCTGAACGCCTTCGATACCGCTGGCGCAGACCTGGCCGATCTTGCCCTGATCGTTCACGGCACCACCACCACGACCAATGCGGTGCTGGAACGCGCGCTCTGCAAGACGGGGCTGATCACCACGCTCGGCTTCCGCGACGTGCTGGAACTGGGCCGCCGCACCCGGCCCCATCCCTATGGCATGACCGGCACCTTCACCCCCGTCATCCCGCGCGACCTGCGCCTTGAAATCCCCGAACGGATGGATGCACAGGGCCGCGTCCTGACACCGCTCGACGAAACCGCGCTGCGCGCCGCCATCGCCAGCCTGCTCGACAAGGGCTGCGAAAGCCTCTGCATCCATTTCCTGCACGCCTATGCCAATCCGGCCCACGAAATCCGCGCCGCCGAAATCGCGCGCGAGCTCTGGCCCAACCCCTACATCACCTGCGGCCATCACCTTCTGTCGGAAAGCCGCGAATTCGAACGCGGCGTCACCGCCGCCGTCAACGCCGCCGTGCAACCCCTGCTGGAGCGCTATGTCTCGCGCCTTGCCGGCGAACTTCGCAGGCGCGGCTATCCCCGCGACCTTCTGGTGATGAACGGCAATGGCGGAATGGTCGAAGCCTCGAAGGTCAGCCGCGAGGCGGTGAAAACCGTCATGTCCGGCCCCGCCTCCGGCGTCATGGCCGCCCTTGCCACAGGCCGCCGCGCCGGTTTCCCCAACCTTCTGACCTATGACATGGGCGGCACCTCCACCGATGTCGCCATGATCCGCAATGGTCGCGCCCCCGTCTCGAACGAAATCGAGGTGGAATATGCCATGCCTATCCATGTCCCCATGGTCGATGTCCGCACCGTGGGCGCGGGCGGCGGGTCCATCGCGCGGGTGGATGCGGGCGGCATGCTGCGCGTCGGCCCCGAAAGCGCAGGCTCCACCCCCGGCCCCATCTGCTATGGCCGGGGCGGCACGCGCGTCACCATCTCGGATGCCAACCTGATCCTTGGCCGCCTGCCGCCCGACCGTTTCGGCCAGGCGGCCGAAGATGCCCGCCGCGCCCTGCAGGACCAGATCGCTGCCCCCCTTGGCCTGTCCGTCGAAGCCGCCGCCGAAGCCGTCATCCGCATCGCCAACACCCATATGGCGGGCGCGATCCGCATGGTCTCCATCTCGCTCGGGGCCGACCCGCGCGACTTTGCCCTCTTCGCCTTCGGCGGCGCGGGGCCCCTCCATGCCACCGCCCTTGCCCGCGAACTCGCCATCCCCCGCGTGCTGATCCCCGCCCGCCCCGGCATCACCAATGCGCTGGGCTGCGTCGTGGCCGACCTGCGCCACGATTTCGTGCGCACGATCAACCGCCCGCTCGACAGCGCCGACATGGACGCCGTCCACGCCATCCTTGCCGCGCAGGAACAGGAAGGCCGCCGCCTGATCGCGGCCGAACGCATCGCGCTGACGGGCGTCACCGCCGAATTCTCGGCCGACATGCAGTTCGTGGGGCAGACCCACCTCCTGCGCATCCCCCTCCCCTCGGCCACCCCCACACGGGCAGAGTTGCAGGAGCGTTTCGAAGCCGCCTATCACGCCCGCTTCCGCGTCAGCCTCCCCTCGATCCGCGCGAACCTCGTGAACCTGAACTGCTCCGTCATCGGCCACCGCCCGGAAACCGATCTTTCCCGCCTGATCGACCCCGCCCACCGCCGCGCCATTGCGGAACCGACAGGCCACCGCACCGTCTGGTTCGGCACACCCCACGAAACCCCCGTCTACTGGCGCGACCACCTGCCGCTTTCCGCCACGATCCACGGCCCCGCCATCATCGAACAGATGGACACCACCACCCTCATCGACCCCGGCTGCACCGTCACGCTGGATGCCGAGGCCAACCTCATCGTCAGCGTGCCGCAATGATCGACCCCGTCACCCTCGCCGTCATTCAAGCGGGCCTGCAACAGGTCTGCGACGAGATGGACCTGACCTTCTCGCGCGCCGCCTTCTCGCCCGTGATCGCCGAGGCCGATGACCGCTCCGATGGCATCTATTCCGCCACCGACGGATCGCTGATCGCCCAAGGGTCGCGCGGCCTGCCGGTTTTCGTCGGCACCATGCAATTCTCCACCCGCCATCTGGTGGAACGGATCGCCAGCGGCGAAACCCTGCCGCCAGAGCCGGGCGACATCTACATCGTGAACGACCCCTATCTTGGCGGCACCCACCTGATGGATGTCCGCTTTGCCATGCCCTTCTGGCGGAATGGCGAAATCTTCTGCTGGCTGTCGAATACCGGCCACTGGCCCGATACCGGCGGCGCGGTTCCCGGCGGATTCTCTGCCTCCGCCATCAGCGCCGAACAGGAAGGGCTGCGCCTGCCGCCCGTGAAACTGTTCAAGCGCGGCCAGATGGATGCCGAAATCTACCAGATCATCTGCTCCAACATCCGCGTGTCCGAACAGCGGATCGGCGATGTGCAGGCGCAGGCCTCGGCCCTGCTGGTGGGTGCTGACCGCCTGACCCAACTCCTCGACCGCTACGGCGACGCCACGGTGTCAGAGGCCATCGCCCATATGCGCGCCCTTGCCGCCCGCCAGATGCGGGCCAACCTCGCCCTCATCCCCGAAGGCCGCTACCACGCCACGGCCACCGTGGATTCCGACGGCGTCATCAACGAACCCCTCACCATCGCCCTTTCCGTCACCCGCGCAGCCGAGAGCCTGACCTTCGACTTCGCCGGATCATCGCCCCCCTGCATGGGGCCGATGAACTCTGTCCGCGCCACCACGCTCTCCTCCGTCTACCTCGCCATGCGCCACATCTTCCCCGATGTGCCCATCAGCGCGGGCGCCTTCGAACCCCTCGTCATCACCGGCATCGAAGGCACCTTCCTCGATGCCCATTACCCCCGCCCCGTCTCGGGCTGCGCGGCCGAAGTGTCCCAGCGCATCGCCGAAGCCGTCTTCGCCGCGCTGGTGCAGGCCCTCCCCGACCGCGTCACCGCCGCCCCTGCCGGAACCTCGGGCAATTTCGGCCTCGGCGGGCATGATCCCGAAAAGGGCCGCGACTATGTGATGTATCAGATCTCGGGCGGCGGCTATGGCGGCAATCTCCATCACGACGGCCTGTCCAACGGCTGCTCCACCATCGGCATCTCCAAGGCCCCCCCGGTCGAGATCATGGAACAGTCCTTCCCCGTCCTCTACCGCCGCTACGCATTGCATGAGGGGTCGGGCGGCGCGGGCCAGCATCGCGGCGGCTTCGGCCTCGACTACGAAATCGAACTCCTGCGCGGCAGCGCCCGCGCCTCCTTCGTCATGGATCACGGCCGCACCGGCCCGCAGGGCGCGCAGGGCGGGCAGGATGGCGCGGTCAACCGGGTAGAGGTGATCCGCAACGGCGAAACCCTCATCCCCGAACACCTGTCCAAGGCGCAGGACATCCCCCTGTCGCCCGGCGACCGCGTCCGCGTCCGCACCCCCGGCGGGGGCGGCTACGGCAACCCCGCCGACCGCGACCCCGCGCTGGTGGCCGAAGACATCCGCCTTGGCCGCTACGATCCTGCCACCGCACGGCGGCTCTGGCCCGGAAAGGCCTAGCGCGTCTATCCGATCCGTTATCAGTCTGATTGCCCCGGCACGGCAGCGCCGTTATCCTGCCGCCCAGGATCGGCCCCGGCGCAACAAGCCCGGCCCCCAGGAAACAGGACCCGGCGCTTGAAGAATATCCTGATCGTCAGCTTCGATGACGCCGTCGCCCCCTGGCCCTATCGCAGCTGCTTTGGCGAACCCCTGCAGATGCCCAATCTCGACGCGCTCTGCGAACAGGCGACGGTCTTCCTCTCGGCCTATGCCCAGGCCCCGATCTGCGGGCCGTCCCGCGCCTCGATGATGTCCTCGCGCCTGCCGCATCAGCTGGATATCCTGAACAATTCCACCTTCCTCTTCGACAGGGTCAAACCACAGGCCTGCTGGATCCACGATCTGAAGGCGGGCGGCTATTTCTGCTCCTCGGGCGGCAAGATCCACCACAAGCCCACACTCATGCGCGGCCATCACCGCAAGCTCTATTCCGATGACCGCAAGATCTTTGACGGCGACATGCGCCTGCCGCGCGAATTGCGCAAACGCTCCCGCTCTTTCGGCGGGCACCGCCTTGGCCGCGGAACGGTCGATGGCACAGATGACGCCTTCTTCTTCGATCATCAGGTGGCCGAATCCGCCATCGAATTCCTCGACAGCTACCAAGGCGACCAACCCTTCTACCGCGAGGTGGGCTTCTACAGCCCGCATGGCCCCTTCATCACCCCCGCCCGCTTCAAGGAGGCCTATGACGCCACCAATCTCCGCCCGCCCGGGGATTGGGCAGGCTATGTCGCCGACAGCCCCCATGTGATCCGCAACATCCCCGAGAACACGGATCTCCGCGATCTCGACTACTGGCAGAAAAGCGTGCGGAACTACTTCTCCGCCTATAGTCACGGCGATTACCATCTGGGCCGCGTCCTGGCCGCGCTCCGCGCCTCGCGCCATGCCGACAACACCATTGTCGTCGTCCTGTCCGATCACGGCTTCCACCTTGGCAACCGCAATCTCTTCCGCAAGTCGACGCTGTGGGAACAGACCTTGCACGTCCCCCTGATCATCCATGACCCATCCCGCAAGGGCGCGCAGGTGATCACGGATCCCGTGGCGCTTGTGGATGTCGGGCCGACCCTTCTCGATCTGGCGGGGATTCCCTGCCCGGAAATGGCGGCGGGCCGCTCGCTCCGCCCGATGATGGAGGAAGGCAGCCGCGATCCAGACCGGATCATCCCCTCCTTCTATGGGCGGATCCTGTCCATCCGCAAAGGCGACTATCGCCTCATCCGCTATGCGGGCGATGATCTGCAACTCTTCGATCTGCGCAGCGATTACTGGCAGTTGCGCGATCTGGGCCGGGATCATCCCGCCTTTGCACCGATGCTGCGCGCCATGGATGACTGGGCGGCCTCCGTCGGCTATTCCTATCCCGAAGCCGAAGCCGATCCCGCCCTCGCCCCCGCGGATGAGGAAGAATGACCTCCTCCCCCAAGGATCCCTGCTGCGCGCCCTCCTCCGGCCTGACCGTGCCCAGGGAAACAACGCCCCTCCCACCCGAAGGTGGTGCCTCAACGGAATTGCGCGCCGAGATCCGCGCCCTGATGCGCCCCATCCCCGGCGGTTTCTGCGAGATGGGCAGCCCGCGCGCGCGCTATGCCGTGGATCGCGACAGCCCGCGCCGCCGTGTCCGCCTCGATGAATTCCGGATGACGGCAACCACCATCACGAACCGCCTCTTCGCGCGCTTCGTGCAGGAAAGCGGCCATCGCAGCACCGCCGAACGGGCGGGCTGGTCCTTCGTCTTCCACCTGCATCTGGCCCGGCCCGATCGCCACCTGGCCCATCCCCCCGGCACCCCCTGGTGGCGGCAGGTGCAGGGCGCGGACTGGGCCCATCCCGAAGGCCCCGACAGCAGCATCGCGGATCGCCCCGATCACCCGGTCGTGCATGTCTCATGGGAGGATGCGGCAGCCTTCGCCCGCTTCACCGGCACCGCCCTGCCGACCGAGGCGCAATGGGAACATGCCGCACGCGGCGGCCTGCGCCGGATGCGCTTTCCCTGGGGCAACGAGATGGCCCCCGCGGGCCAGCACCGCCACAACACCTGGCAGGGCGATTTCCCCCTGCGCGACACGGGCGAAGACGGCTTTGCCGGCACCGCCCCGGCCCTCAGCTTCGCGCCGAACGGATACGGGCTTTACAACATGACGGGCAATGTCTGGGAATGGGTGGCCGACTGGTTCGGCGACCTGCCACCCAGCCGCCTGCCCCCGGTCGCCAACCCGTCAGGCCCGCCCCAGGGCACGGCGCGCGTGATGCGGGGCGGATCGCATCTCTGCCACGCCTCCTATTGCGAACGCTACTTCGTCCATTCCCGCAGCCACAACACGCCCGACAGCACGACAGGCCATATCGGCTTCCGCCTCGCCCTTCCCGCGGAAGGCTGACCCGGCTTTCCAGATTTGGGATGATGGTGCCCCCAGAGGGGCTCGAACCCCCGACCCCCTGATTACAAAACACAATCTGGCCGTTGTCCTAGGTGATGCGGAAAAGTCCAACAAAGGCCACGGAGGTTTTCATCTACCAATAAAAACAAGGGCGTGAGTGCTTTCTCGCACGCACGGCACGTCCCGGGTCGTCCATTGCCGTCCACCAAGAGCCACCCGTCCCGTGCAAGATTTCTGCAAGAGATGGAAGCCATGAAGACCAACCTAACGGACACCTTCATCAGGGGCATCAAACCTCCAAAGGCCCGCTACGACACCTACTTCGACGCCAAGCATCCGGGTCTTTGCCTTCGCGTCAGCTTCACCGGATCGATGGTCTGGGTTGTCCAAAAGAAGGTGAAGGGTGGCCCGCGTATCCATGTCACCCTTGGCAGCTACCCTGCCGTTTCGCTCAAGGCGGCACGGGAACAGGCGTATGCCATTCAGGCGGAGGCAGAGGCCGGGATCGACCGCGTGGCAAAGGCCAAGGAAGCTGCCGCAGCGAAAGAGGCCGCAAAGCTTGCTGCACGAAGCGTGAAGGACATTCTGGACATCTACATCGCCTCGCACCTTGAACAGAACCTGAAGCCCGGAAAGGCACGGGAAGATCGGATTGCCCAACTGCGCCGTCACTTGGGGCCGCTCATGACTACGCGCATCAACAGTGTCACCCGCGCACAGTTGCAGATGATCGTCGATGCCAAGGCAGCCGAAGGCAAGCCGGTGATGGCGAACCGCATTCGCGCTGCCTTTACGGCCTTCTTCGGTTGGGCAGAGAAGCGCGGGCACATTGACCAAGACCCTTCGCAGCGCTTGCAGAAGGCGGCGAAGGAAAAACCTCGGACGCGTACCCCTTCCATAGAAGAGGTCCGGGAAATCTGGGCCGCTACGTTCGAACAAGGCCCGCTGTGGGGGGCCTACTTCCGGCTTTGCATCCTTACCGGCCAGCGTTCGCGGTCCGATGTCATGGCGATGCGATGGGAATGGATCGACTGGGAAAAGACCCGTTACTGCATTCCCGACCCGAAAAACGGACAGCCGCACGTGGTGCATCTCAGCCCCGCTGCCCTAAAGGAAATCTTGACGCTTCGCCCCGACGGGATCACCCCGAAGACAGGGTTGGTTCTGTCGACAAACGGAAAGACCCCCATGTCGGGCTTCGCCAAACCCAAGCACCGTCTGGACACCACCGTGAACGCTGAAAGGGCGAAGCTTGGAAAGCCTGCGATGCCTGAATGGTGGATGCACGACCTACGGCGCGCCCAAGCGACTGCCTTGGCTGAGGCGGGTGTCGATGAAGGTGTGGTCGACCGCATTCAGAACCACGTCGCCGTTGGAAGCCGTGCAAGCGCTGTGGCGGGGGTCTACAATCGCGCCCAAAAGCTGGTCGAACGCGCCAAGGCGCTGGACCTGTGGGCGGACATGGTCACAGGAGATCGTGCTGTTGTCGTCAGCCTTGGCGAAAGCAAACATCACCTAAGCGCATAGCATAACGGCCCCGGATGCCGGGGCCGAAGATAGGTTTCTGACAGCCTATAAAAAGGAACTATCGCCCCACAGAAACCCGCTCGGGCTGAGCAATCTAGGCGACAACACCGTTTTACCCGCCGTTCCTTTTTGGCTCACGATCTGCGCGGTGAGTAATGGGCTGCAAGCGCCAGTGCGACCGCAGCCAACCAAAGAACCGCTGCTAGAAACTGGTCACCGAAAGCTAGGGGCCTCGACCCTGCCCAAGCCAGAGCGACCACACAAAAGCCGAGCAAACAGATGACCCCGAGGGTTGCCCAAAGGTCGCGGGCTCGAATGGCAAATGCCAACGGTAGAACCAGCGACGGCAAGCCGAAGACAAGGGACAACAAGAAAAGCAAGTCAGTAGCACCACTGTGCATGTTTCATCTCCTGTAGTTGATGAGTTGGGTTGGCTTTTCCGGCTTAGCGGCGACGGATGGTCAACAGCGCTTCGGCCAAATCCAGTGCGTCGTCTGCCCAGAACGTCGATGGGCGCGGATGCGCAACTCCTTGCCCCCGAACAGCGCGACACGACAGCACGCGAAGCAGCCACGCTTGGGGAACGGCTTCCCGACCTAGGGCAGCCCCCAGCAACGCACCTGCAATGGCGGCGTTTGTGTCCGTGTCCCCTCCAGACATCACCGTTTCCACAAGTGCTTCGGTGAAGTCCTGCTCGCCCCACAGCCTATGGAAGGCGTTGCCGAAGGCGATCAGTACCCAGCCCTGCTGACGGGTGAAACTGGCAGGCAAGCTGTGCCGGGCCTCAAGCAAGGTCCGTCGGATTTCTGCAGCACCTGCATCGTCGCCTGCGTTCGCGTAAGCCTCGGCCCACATGGCTCGCCGGTTCGCCCCGGCCACGCCTGCTGCGATGGCTGCCGCGAAGGCGGCAGAGGCCGCTTGGCACACAGGATGGGGATGGGTCATCGCCGCGTCCTGCCGCGCCCATGCAGCTGCCTTCGAGGGATCGCCTGCTGATGCAATCCCGATAGGCGCGACCCGCATCAATGCCCCATTCGCCTGACTTGGGGACTTCCCCTTACCTCGACCCGCCAAAGCCTTGATGCCTTCTGCGGTGGTGGACCCCGCGTCGAATGGGTGTGAAGCCAGCCAGTCGATGTACCCCTTTGCTACACGCTCCTGTTCAAAACCATCGCCAGCAACCAAGGCACGGGCCAAAGTCAGCGCCAACTCGCCATCGTCGGTCGGCTGCCCTGCCAGCAGGTTCCATGTCCCGCCCGGCAGCAGGTGGCGTAGGCCGCCCGGATGGCGTGAACGGATCGTCGAAGGGTCCAGGAACTCTACCTGCGACCCTAGCGCATCGCCTGCCAGCAGGCCCACCAGAGCCCCCTGTGCCCGCCGCAGCGGGCCAATGGCCGCAGTTCGAACCTTGGGCAGCACAGGATGCCGTTCCACGCGAGAACCACCTTTTACGCCACGCTCCTGCACCACCTGCACGATCTCTGGCCGACCACCTATGCAGCCGTGGACATGCAGTTTCTGACCGTGGCTGATGGGCGCACCGTTCAAGTCGACCAATGTCCCGCCCACAGCGTTCAGCAGCGCGTGGCCAGCGGCAACATCGTAGCTGTCGAGAGCCGGTGTAAGGCTGACCGCCACATCGACCTCCCCCGCAGCAGCCAGCGCTAGACGGTAGGCAATGGACGGCATGGCCAGCACGCCTGCCGGTGCGAAGGTGGAATGGTTGTGGGCGGCATAGTCGCCCGCCTGTTCGTTCAGGCAGATCAGCGTGGAGTGGTCATAGCCTTTGGCGGTCGCGGGTTGGGCGGGCCAAGGTGCACGGGTTGTGGGCACGTACGGCGCAGGACGCGGACCGACAGGCAGCATTGGCTTGCCGTTCCGCGTCGGGACCATGCCTTCCGCCCAGACGAACAGGTCGCCTCCATCATCCGGCGCAGTCGGTGCGTACACGACACCCAGCACCGGCTGCCCTTGCCGCACAAGCGCAACGGACATAGCAGAGCCACGAAGGCCCCTCTGGAAGGCCGTGGTGCCGTCCTGCGGATCGACCATCCAGCAGTCGGCGTGGCCCTGTTTACGACGAGGCAGTTCCTCTCCATGCCAGTCGCAGGGATGCAAGGCCAGAAGGGCCTGCATCAATTCGGCTTCTACCTGCATGTCGACAGGACATTTGCCGGGCGTCCCGCGCGGGCCACCAGGACGGTGGAACTCCGCTCGGATCAGCGCGCCCGCAGACACCACGGCCTGCACAACAGCAGGCAGAAGGTGGGCGGGATGGGGAACGTTTTCGTTTGACATCGGGGCATCCTTTCCGGTTTCTGGATGACACCTTTTGCACCTTCCCCTGACGTGCCCGACCTTCCGTCGGAATTTTCCGCATTGGAGCTATATGGACTACCTAGGCTTTTACTGGACATTGCCCGTCAACTGGGCAGGCTTCACTTCACTACCCAAAGACGCCGATGAAGCCGCAAAGGCCAGCCGCACGATCCGTTACCAAGTGGAACGTGTGAGGCGCTGGGTTAAGGACAATAAGGGCAACCTCTTGCGCGAAGTGGTCTTTATGGATGTCCGGCCCGACAGAGGAACTAAGGCCATACAGTCAGAGATTGGCAAACTGCTTACCGAAGCCGGAAAGAGATCCGCTGGGCTTGTTCTTGTTGACTTCACACAGGCCTTCGGCTGGCGACCGCACGGACCGTTGTTTGACATGATCCTGCAAAAGGATAACTGCGTGCTGTTGCCACCCGAACCGATGCTTCTTGAGGGAAAGCTCTGGGACCCGGTTGAACACTTTCGTGCATGGCGAGAGGTGGACTTCGCCCACCGATCCGCGAAACAACAGGCCAAGGACACCGTGCTCGCTGCAATGACCGACCTCAAGGTCGATGGTGCTAGCTATGCAAGCATAGCCCAAGAGTTGAATGGTATGGGCGTCAAAACCGTCAATGGCCGGCCTTGGACAGCTGATAACGTCAGAAAATTCATGGCACAGGCCTAACGCCAATATCACGTTTTCGTGATTTGGATGGGCGCGCTTGTATCACACCCATGATAACGTCGAAGCGCATTTATCGGGTAAACCCCCGCCAGAGCCATGCCGGTCAGAAAGCGTAGGGCAATCGCACCCTCTGGCCCCAAAAAGGGCAGTG
>NZ_JAALFE010000022.1 GCF_011059185.1 Paragemmobacter kunshanensis
CCAGAATGCTGCGGGTTCGAGGCTTGATCCACCCGACTTCGGCCGTTTGCGCGACGACAGACACCGCTCGGGGCGAAGAACGCTTGCCCAGCGAGCAAAATCAGGCGATCTTGAAGTCAAGCGGCAGGCCACTTGGGGAATGTCGGTTTGCGCATGACCGTTGGATCGGGGATCTATCCGTTGCAATCGGTGCGCGGCGCGTGATCGAGAAGCCCTTGCAGCTTTACCGACGACATGGCGCGAATGAATCACAATGGGTGTTCAGCGATCCGCGAGGCGTAACCCTCGTTTCAGTCATTGCACAGACAGGGTTCGCGTCGCCGGTCGATAGCTGGAAGACGACGCTGGGCAAGAACGAGATCATAAGAAACAGGTTGAGGGAGGCGAACAGCATCCTTGCTTCGCTTGGCCTGTCGGACCGTGCCGCTGTTGCGGAAGCCTATATCCAGGGGGAACAGGACCGGTTCTCGACACGCATCCATCTTCTGTCCCTGCCGCGCTGGCGGCGGTGGGTTTCGGTGATCGGCTTCTGGGCGCGGGGTGGCTATCGCCGCTTTGCGGGCTGGAAAAGCGCGGTGAAGGACATGATCCGGCCATGACGGGCCGGGGGCGCCTTGTGCTGCATGTGCTGACCGCGCTGGATTTCGGCGGGGTGGAATCGCAGATGCGCCTTGTCGCCGCCCATGCGGCGCAATCGGGATGGGATCACGCCTTCTGCGCCATCGGCCCCGGCGGCGCGGTGCAGGCGGAGTTGCGCGCCATGGGGGCGCGGGCGGTGGCCTTGCAGCAGCCGGTGGGCATCCCCTCGATCCGGGCGACCTTCGCGCTGTGGCGCGAGATGCGGCGGATGCGGCCCGCTGTGGTGCATCTGCACGGGGCAGAGGCGAATTTCCACGGGCTGATCGCGGCGCGTCTGGCGGGCGTGCCGGTGGTGATCGCCGAAGAGATCGGGATCCCGCGCCACTCCCCCCGCGCGCGGCGCATCTTTGCCTGGGTCTATCGTCGCTGCGACCGGGTGGTGGCGGTGTCACAGGCGGTGAAGGACAGCATCCTGTCGCTGGGCGAGGCGCCCGAGGCGGCGGTGGAGGTGATCCGCAACCCCTTTGCGCCGCAGGATTTTCAGCCCTTTCCGCCGCGTGGCGAGGTGCTGGAGATGGGCTTTGTCGGGCGGCTGGAGCCGGTGAAGAACCCGCTGGCAGCGGTGGAGGCGGTGGCGCTGCTCCGCGACCGGGGCATCGCGGCGCGGCTGCGGATCCTGGGCGAGGGCAGCCAGCGGATGCTGCTGGAGCGGCGCATCGCGGATCTGGCGCTGGAGGGGCAGGTGCGGCTGGAGGGGTTTGATCCGCGCCCCTTCGACCGGCTGCGGGGCTGTCATCTTTACCTGCAGCCCTCGTTGAGCGAGGGGTTTGGCCTCGCCATCTGCGAGGCGATGTCGGCGGGCCTGCCGGTGATCGCCAGCGCCGTGGGCGGCGCGCCCGAGATCATCACGGAGGGACGGACCGGCTGGCTGCTGGACCGGCCCGAGGCCGGGGCGCTGGCGGCGCGGATCGCCGAGGTGCAGGCGCTGAGCGATGCCGAACTGGCCGCCATCGCCGCCGCCGGATCGGCCCATGTGCGCGCGGCCTTCGGCCCCGAGATCCACGCCGCGCGGTGCGGCGCGCTTTATGCGGCGCTGGCGGGCGGGGCCGCGCCATGACGGGCCGCGCGATCCGCAACATCCTGTTCATCACCTGGGACGGGCCGGAGACGCGCTATCTGGAGCGGTTGTTCCTGCCCATCCTTGCCGGGCTGGCCGAGGGCGGCTGGCGGTGCCATGTGCTGCAATTCGGCTGGGGCGATGAGGCGGTGTTTGAGGCGCGGGAGGCGGCCTGTCGGGCGGCGGGCATTCCCTATCGGCGGGCCGGCGTCTGGCGGCGCGGGGGCGGGGCCGGGGCGTTCCTGTCGGCGCTGGCGGGGGCGCGGGCCATTCGCGCGGCGGTGGCGGAATGGGGGATCGACACGCTGATGCCGCGCAGCCTGATGCCCGCGCTGGCCGTGCTGCGGATGGGCGAGGCGGGGCGGCGGGGGCTACGGCTGATCTATGATGCCGATGGCCTGACGGCGGATGAGCGGGTGGATTTCGGGGGGCTGTCGCCGCATGGCCTGACCTATCGGCTGCTGCGCGATGTGGAGGGCGAGATCCTGCGCCGGGCCGATGCGGTGCTGATGCGGACCGAGGCCGCGCGCGCGATCCTGCTGGCGCGGGCCGGGGCGGCGCTGGAGCCCGGGCGCTGCCATCTGGTGCGGAACGGGGTTGATCCGGCGCCGTTCCGGGCGGCGCTGGACGGGGCGCGTGGCGGGGAGACGGGGTTCACGCTGGTCTATTCCGGTTCCATTGGGGTGCAATATCGCCTGCCGGACATGCTGGATGTGGCTGAGGCGCTGCGCGGGCGGATCCCCGATCTGCGGCTGCGCCTGCTGTCGCCCGCGCAAGGCGCGATCCGCGAGGTTCTGGCGGGGCGCGGTCTTGCCGGGGCGGGGTGGATCGCGGCGGAAAGCCTGGCACCCGAGGCGGTGCCGGGGGCGTTGTGCGGCTGCGATCTGGCGCTGGCGCTGCGGCAGCCCGCCTTTTCCACGCAGGCGGTGCTGCCCATCAAGCTGGGGGAATATCTGCTGGCGGGCGTGCCGGTGATCGGCACGCCGGGCGTGGGCAATACCGGGGTGCTGGAGGCCGAGGGGGTGTTCCGGTCGGCCGAGGCGGCGCATCTGGCGGCGACGATCGGCTGGGTGACGGAGGAGGTGCTGCCCCGGCGCGAGGAGATGCGCGCGCGATGCCATGCGGCGGGGATGCGGCACTTCTCGCTTGCCGCGACGGTGGAGAGCTATGCGCAGGCGCTGCGGGCGGTGGCAGAGGTGGCGAGATGATGCGGCGGCTGGTGGTTCTGTCGCGCTATTCGCGGATGGGCGCATCGAGCCGGATGCGGACGATGATTCAGGCCCCCTATCTGCGCGCGGCGGGGCTGGAGCCGGATTATCTGTCGCTGTTCGAGGATGCCGATCTCTTGCGGCTGTATCAGGGCGGGCGGGCCTGGCCCGATGCGCTGCGGGCGCTGGCGCGGCGGGTGGGGCATCTGCGCGCGGCGCGGGGGGCGGACCTGATCTGGATCGAGAAGGAGGCGCTGCCCTGGCTGCCCTGGCTGATCGAGGCGGCGCTTCTGCCAAGGGATGTGCCGCTGGCGGTGGATTACGACGATGCGGTGTTTCACCGCTATGATCTGCATCGCCTGCTGCCGGTGCGGATGATGCTGGGGCGGAAGCTGGATCACCTGATGGCGCGGGCGTCGCTGGTGACGGCGGGCAACGGCTATCTGGCAGAGCGGGCGCGGCAGGCGGGGGCAGCGCGGGTGGAGATCGTGCCGACGGTGGTGGATCTGGACGCCTATCCCCTGCGGCCCGCCGGGGCGGCGCGCGGGGCCGCGCGGATCGGCTGGATCGGATCGCCCAGCACCTGGCGGGAATACATGCAGCCGCGGCTGCCCCTGATGCTGGATGTGGCGGCGCGGTGGGGCGCGCGGATTTCCATCGTCGGCGCGGGCGGGGCGGCGGCGGTGCATCCGCTGATCGAAAGCCATGACTGGTCGGAGGAGAGCGAGGCCGCGCGTATCCGCGAGATGGATCTGGGCATCATGCCGCTGACCGATACGCCCTGGGCGCGGGGCAAATGCGGCTACAAGCTGATCCAGTACATGGCCTGCGGGGTGCCGGTGGTCGCCTCGGATGTCGGGGTGAACGGCGCGATCGTGGACCATGGGGTGAACGGCTTTCTGGTGCGCAGCGATGCCGAATGGCGGCAGGCGATTGACATGCTGCTGGCGGATCCGGCGTTGCGGGCGCGGATGGGGCAGGCGGGACGGCGGCGGATCGAGAGCGACTACAGCCTGCAGGTCTGGGGGCCGCGCGTGGCCGGACTTCTGGCGGGGGTCGCCGGGCAGGGGCCGCCGTGATCTATGTGGCCTGCTATATCGGGATGATGCTGCTGCGCCTGTCGCGGGCGCGGGTCGGCTATGGGCTGCTGCTGGCGGCGTTGTTCCTGTTTTCGGCCTTTCGCCATCAGGTGGGCTGCGACTGGTTCGGCTATGCCGTGCAGTACGAGTTCTATGGCGCGGTGCCCTTCTCGCAGGTGATGACGACGCGCGAGCCGATCTGGACCGCGATCATCGCGGCGCAGGTGCAGCTGGGCATACCCTATCCCTGGTTGAACGTGCTGTCCTCGGCGCTGTTCTTTGCCGGGGTGCATCGGCTGGCGCTGCGGCAGCCGGACGCCTTGGGATTTCTGGTGCTGCTGTTCCCGGTGCTGATCCTGAACATGCCGATGTCGGGGATCCGGCAGGGGGCGGCGATCGGGTTTGTCTGCATGGCCTTTGTCGAACTGGTGGACCGGCGGCTTTTGCGGTTTGTCGGGCTGATCGTGCTGGCGGCGGGCATTCATTCCAGCGCGGCGGTCTTTCTGCTTTTGGCACCGCTGGTGCAGGGCGGGCTGACGCGGGGGCGGATCGCGCTGTCGGCGCTGCTGGCCATTCCGGGGGTGCTGGGGCTGATGGCCACGGATGCGGCGGCGACGGCGACAAGCCGCTATGTGAATACCGGCGTCGACGCGGCGGGGGCGGTCTGGCGCGTGGCGCTGCTGGTGGTGACGGGGCTGTGGTTCCTGGTCTTTCTGCGCCGCAAGTGGCAGGCGTCCTTTCCGCGCGACTACAAGGTGGCGGCCATCGGTGCGCTGATGATGCTGGTGCTGATCCCGTTGATCCTGGTGTCTTCGGTGATCGCGGATCGGCTGGGATATTACTTTGTCCCGATCCAGGCGATGATCTTTGCGCGGCTGCCGTTCCTGCGGCTGGGCGTCGCGCGGCCCCTGCTTGTGGCGGGGCCCTATCTGGTGCTGCTGGCGATGCTGGTGGTCTGGACGCTGCTGTCGACGCATTTCCAGCAATGCTATCTGCCCTACCGATCCTGGCTGTTCGGGCTGCCCGGCGCGTGATCCTGCGGGTCGCGGCAGAGGGAAAGATGCGCGCGGTCGGTCTGCGGGCCTGTCAGGGCATTGCGGATGCGCGTGACGGCGAAGGCCGCCAGTTCGCGCAGGCTGAAGGCCGGATCATCGGCCGAAGGCGGGGTGGTGGGGCGCTGGAGGAAGAGGCGGGCCTGTCCTGACAGTTCCGATTGCAGCGCAAGGCTTGCGCGCGGCATGTGGCGGGACGAGGTGATCAGGAGCAATCCCTCCCCTGCCGGGCCGGTGCGATACCAGCAGGCGGCCTCGGCCGCGTTTTCGCCCGTGTCTCGGGCATCGGGGGAGAGCAGGATGCGCCCTTCGGCAATGGCGCGGCGGACCTTGGGCGAGGCGTGGAACTGATCGGCCAGCGTGTCGACGGAAAGGCCCGCGGGGCGGTTCACGCCGCTGATCAGCAGGCGGCCGATGCGGCCTGCATCGAACAGGGCGAGGGCGGTTTCGATGCGGTCATACTGGCCGGTGAAGACGACGGCGCTGATGCCGGGGGGCGGGATGTCATCGGGGTGAAACTGGCGGCGGGCGAAGTCGGCCAGAAGGAGAAGTGTCACCAGCCCGACGATGGCGGGCAGGGCGAGACGGGCCAGGCGCCGGGCGGGCGGGCATGTCCGGGGATCAGCGCGCGCCAAAGCCCGTGAACATGACGGTGAAGGTCGCAAGGACAATCCCCATGTCCATCGCGAAAGAGCGCTTGCGCACATAGAACGCATCAAAGCGCGCCTTGCGGCGGATGCCCGGCAGATCATCGGCATAGCCCGAGCGGACCTGCGCAAGGCCGGTGATCCCGGGCAGCACGGCAAAGCGCTTGGGGTAATGCGGGATGGAATGCATGTGGACGATGGCATGATCCCAGGCATCGGGGCGGGGGCCGACGATGGCCATTTCCCCCCGCGCCACATTCAGCAGGTTGGGCAGTTCATCCAGGCGCGACCGGCGCAGCAACGCGCCGAGCGGCGTGATCCTGTGGCGGTCAAGCGGTTCATCGGGCGAGCGAAGTTCCGAGAAGGCCGGGCGCATGGTGCGGAATTTCCACATCATGAAGGGCACGCCGTCCTTGCCCATCCGCTTTTGCCGGAAGAAGAGCGGGCCGGGATTGGAGACCGGGTTGAGCAGGAGGAGGATCACGGCCACGACCAGAACCGAGGGCGCGGCGAGAATCACGATCACGAGGTCAAGGATCCGCATGCCGAGCCGCCTTTGCACGGACCGCGCAGGGGCCTTGGGCTGATACAGGCCCGATGGCGCAACAATATCGGCGCGAAATACATCAAATGAATCGTCTAGCTTCACGTCTCGCCCCTGGCATCTGTGGCAGCAGAAGAGTGGTCAACGGCCTAACCCAAATATACACAAAGGTTAATGACAGGGGATCCAAATTGATGCCAGCCCCAGACGAATGTGGGGATTCCATGGCGCGATTGGTTCCATTTTCGGCGGATTGGCGCGCAAGAGGGCGATTGTTGCCGGAATCGGCCCGGATCACGGGCCGTGCCGATGCATCGTTTCATGTCGGCGCGGGGCTGACGCAGCGGCAATCCATGCGGAAACGCATGGATATCCCCCATCGCGAGAGAATTTCGCGCCGGATCGCCCGTATGGGAGAATCAGCATGCCCCGGAGTCAGGGTTGCGCGGGCTGCGGCGCGGGGGCTGCGGGGGCGCGGGCGAGATCGTCGATCAGCGCGCGCAGCGCCCCGACATGGGGCGGGGCCCGGCCTGCAGCTTCGGACAGGCCAAGCGCGCGGTTGGCGGCGGCAGAGGCCGCCTCGCGCTGGCCCAGGGCTGCCAGCACGGCGGCATGGTGATACTGGACCGAGCCGTCCTCCGGCAGGGCGGCGGCGGCCTGATCCAGCAGGGGCAGGGCTTCGGCGGAATTGCCGGTCAGGTGCAGAAGCCAGCCATAGGTATCCTGAAAGGCCGGATTGGCAGAGTTGCGCAGGCGACGCGCGATGCGGAAGGCGCGGTCGATGGTGGCGGCTTCGCTGGCAGTCTGCGACAGGAGGCTGGCCAGATTGTTGGCGATGACGATGTTGCCGCTGTCCTGCGCATAAAGCGTTTCATAGACGGCAACCGCCCCGGCGAGATCGCCTTCAGCCTGAAGGCGGGTCGCCTCGATCCAGCGCAGGGCGGGGGATTGCGGGCGTTCGGCCAACCCGGCCGCCAGAAGCGTGCGGGCGGCTTCGGCATCGCCCGAAGCTTCGAGCAGGGCGTGCAGCCGCTGGATGGCAAGTTCGTCGCCCGGATCGGAGGCGATCAGCGCGCGATAGCGGGCGATGGCCTGATCGGGCTGGTTCATCTGCTGATCCAGCAGGGCCTGACGATGCAGAAGCAGGCGCGAATCGGGACGGGTGGCGATGGATTGGGCCAGAAGGGTGGCGGCCTCGTCCTGGCGGTTCAGGCTGACCAGCGCATCGGCCTTGAGCGCGATCCAGGGCGCGGGGTCGGCGGCGGCGGCGATCTGGCGGTCATGGATGGCCAGCGCCTCATCCGGGCGATCCTGTTCCAGCAGGGCGGCGGCCTCAAGCTGATCCGCAGCCTCGATGGCGGCTTGGGTCGCGATCTGGCGCAGCACCGACACCAGTTCCGCGGCGAGCAGCCAATCCTTTTGCGAAAGGGTGAGGGCGGAGAGCCGTTCGACCAGCGCGAGATTGGCGGGATTGGCCTGCCAGGCCTTGTAGAGAACGGCGCGGGCCACGGCATCGCGGCCCTGTTCCTGCAGGAGGCGGCTGTAGTCGCGGGCATAGTTGGCCTCGGCCGGGGCGAGATCGACGGCGCGGCCAAGGGTTTCCGTCGCCAGTTCGACATTGCCGTCGCGCAGATAGGCGCGCGACAGATCGGCCATGATGGCGGCATCGTTCGGGGCCTGGTTCAGGGCATTGCGCAGGTCGATGATGGCATCGGCCGGGCGATCCTGCGCGATGTGGCGCGCGGCGCGCAGGCGCAGGGCATCGACATGGGAGGCATCCTCGGCCAGCACCTCGGCGATGGTAGAATCGGCGGCGGCCGCATCGCCGGAAGCGGCCAGCATCCGGGCATACTGCACCTTGATCCGGCGGGTCTGGTCAGAGGGTTCGGCCCCGGCGATGATGTCGGCCATGGTCTGCAGGGCGGCATCGCGCTGGCCTGCCTCGAAGTCGATCGAGGCGCGGATGGCGCGGTAGAGCCCTGCCTTGGGGTCATCGGCATTCGCCTCGATCAGGCCGGCGACGGCCTGAAGCGCGGCTTCGTTGCCCTTGGTGCCGCGCAGGAAATCAATCAGGGCGACATGGCCCTCGACAGGCCCGGTGGCGGGGCCGGCATTCTCGCGCAGGAAGCTTTCCGCACCGGCCAGATCGTTGCGCGACAGAAGCCATTGCAGGAAGGCGCCCGGCAGGCGGTCATTGCCGGGGAACAGCGCGATCATGGCGCGGAACTGGGCATCGACCAGATCGGGGGCGTCCTGTTCGATCAGCAGGCGCAGCTTGACCTCCTGGATGTCGAAATCGCGCGGCTCGGCGGCCAGCAGGGTTTCGGCCAGGGCGAGGGCCGTTTCGCGGTCTTCGGCGAGAAGGGCCTGATCGACGGCGATGCGGATCAGGGCCGGGTCATCGGGATGGCTGGCGCGCTGGGCGGCGGCCTGGGCGGCCAGCTCTGCCTGCCGCGCCCGATCCGCTGCGGCGACGGCGGTCTGGTAATCGAGCGCCAGACCCAGCGCCATGACGCGCGGATCGGCGGGCGCCATGCGCCGGGCATCCAGCACCTGCGGCGCAAGTTCCTGCCACATGCTCTGGCTGAGAAGGAGGGTGCCGATTTCCACCCGGACGTCGATGTCGTCGGGGCGCTGCTGGGTCAGCACGTCGTATTGCGCCCAGGCGCCGGCCAGATCGCCCTGTTCGCGCAGGAGGCGGGCGAGGGTGAGGCGGGCCTCGAAGTGATCCTGCCGATTGTCCAGCGTGTTGCGCAGTTCCACCAGCGCACGCGGCGTGTCGCCTTCGGCCAGCAGGGCCTGGGCCGCGGCAAAATGGCCTTCGGCCTTTTCCTCGGCCGTCTGGCAGGCGGCGAGGAAGGCGCAGAGGGCAAGGGCAAGCGGCAGGCGGGAAGGGGCCGGAAAACGGGCCAAGGAACGGGGCAGACGCGGCATCACTACTCCTATCACGGCGGGCGCGGGCCCGATCTCGGGTCACCCCGCAAGGCTGGTTTCCGCCCGGTCATGCTGCAGCACAGAAAAACCGTGGTCTGGCGGGTGGACCTGACCCGGTCAATTAGTATTAATGTTCGGGTTGAAAGCGCAACGCGGTTTCGGCATTCAGGCGTGGGGGACGGATGAGTTTTGCGCGCTTCGGGCTGAAGGGTGACGTGGGCCGGGAAGGACCGAAGTGGCGATGAGAGCGGTGTTCAGTGGTTTCGGGCGGATTTGCCCGCAAAGAGGGTGAGTTGGTGACCGAGGATCCTCCTGTCCAGTTAGATCTTGGCTTTGTCCTGTCGCGAATCCGGCGATGGGTGCTGCTGTTCCTGTTCCTGCTGATTCTGGTCTCGGGGATCGGGGTGGTGGTGGCCTTGACCCTGCCGACGGTCTATCGGGCCGAGGCGCTGCTGGTGGTGGAATCAGAGCAGATCCCCGACGATCTGGCGGCGTCCACTGTGCAGACCAATGCGCGCGAGCAGTTGCAGATCATCGAGAAGCGGGTGCTGTCGCGCGAGGTTCTGGTGCGCATGGCCGACCGGCTGGGCATCTATGCCGCCGAAGGGCGGGCGGGTGCAGAGCAGATGTCGTCGGGCGAGGTGGTGGAGGATCTGCGGATGCGGATCCGGATGATGCCGTCGGATAGCGGCACGGCGGGGGCACCGGCGGAAACCGATGCGCTGCTGGTGCGGGTGATGTTCGATTCGCCCGATGCGGATGTGGCGGCGCGGGTGGCCAATGAACTGGTGACCCAGATCCTTGAGGTGGATGTGGCCACGCGCATCCAGATCGCCCGGCAGACGCAGGAATTCTTTGAGCAGGAAGTCGCGCGGCTGGAAAAGGACCTGTCGACCCGGTCGATGGAGATTCAGGGGTTCAAGGAAGAGAATATCGAGGCCCTGCCCGACAGCCTTGTCTTCCGGCGCGAGGATCTGGCGATGATCGAGGCGCGCATGGTGCAGCTTGAGCGGGACCGGCGTATCCTTCTGGACCAGATCGACCGGATCGACCGGCTGACCGGCGGCCTTGCCCCCGCGCCCGGCGATGCGGGCGAAGAGGCGGCAGATGCGCCGATTTCGGGCCGCGTGACGACGCGCGACGTGCGGCGCAGCGACCTGGTGACGGAACTGTCCTATGTGGATCAGGAGCGCGAGCAGTTGCAGGGCCGGGCCGAGGGCCTGCGGGCCACGATTGCCGAAACCCCGCGCGTGGCCATCCGGCTTGAGGCGCTGGAGCGCGACTATGCCAATGTGCGCAGCCAGTATGATCTGGCCATCGCCAATCTGGCCAAGGCCGAGATCGGCGAGCTGATCGAAAGCCTGGCCAAGGGGCGGCGGATCAGCGTGATCGAACAGGCCGTGCGGCCCGACCGTCCGTTCAGCCCGGACCGGCCGAAGGTGGCGCTGATCGGGGTTCTGGCGGGTCTGCTGATCGCGGGCGGCGTGGTGCTGGCGCTGGAGATGCTGCGCGGCGTTATCCGCCGTCCGCAGGACATCGAAAGCGTGATCGGGGCGCAGATGATCGTGACGCTGCCGCATGTGCGGACCCGGCGCGAGGTGATGATGGGCCGGGCCGTCTGGGCGCTGGTCTTTCTGGTGGTGGCGGGGGCGGGGGCGCTGACCTGGCAGAACCGGGCGCAGATCGACCGGTTCCAGACCCTGGTGATCGAGAAGATCCGCGGGCTGTTGCCGACGGATTCGGCAGGAGGGGCCTGACATGGCGGTGGAACGCGTTCAATCCGCGATCGCGCGGGCGCGCGCGCAGCGCGACGGGCTGGATCAGGCGCCCGAGGCGGGCGAACCCGAAGCCATGGCCGATGTGGAGGCGAGGGCCACGACGCTGGATCGCTGGCCGGATCTGCCGCGTGTCGCGGTGGCCGAGGATATGCTGGACAGGGCGCGGGTGATCCGGGGCGGGGCGGAGGCGACGGCCTTCGACATGCTGCGGACCAAGGTCCTGCAACGCATGAAGGGCGACGGCTGGCGGCGGATCGCCATCACCTCGGCCGACAAGGGATGCGGCAAGACGACGGTGGCGATGAACCTGGCCTTCAGCCTGGCCCGCCAGAAGGAAGTGCGGACCCTGCTTGTCGAGGCGGATCTGCGGCGTCCCTCGCTGGCGCGGGCGCTGGGCCTGCCGGGGGCTTCGGGCCTGGCCGAGGTTCTGACGCAGGATCTTCCCTTCGGGCAGGCGGCGCTGCGGCTGCGTGACAATCTGGCGGTGCTTGCCAGCCAGGCCCGCAGCGCGCATTCGGCCGAGATCCTGCAAAGCGGGCGGGTGGCCGACGTGCTGGCCGAGATCGAGGCCGCTTATAACCCGGATATCGTGATCTTCGACCTGCCGCCCCTGATGGAGACGGATGATGCGCTGGCCTTCATGGGCCATGTCGATTGCGCGCTTCTGGTCACGCGGGCCGAACATACGACCAGCGCGCAGGTGGAAACCTGTTCGCGCGACATCTCGGCCCGGACGGCGCTGGCGGGGGTGGTTCTGAACCGCTATCGCGCGGCCGGGGCTGCCAGCGGATATTGAGGGCCGCCCCTGTGGGGGCGGACAAAGAAAAAGGGGCGCCGAAGCGCCCCAGGCATGCGATGGGTTCCGTCCCTCAGGCCGCCGCGAGTTTGCGACGACGGGAGAGCCCGAAAAGACCAAGCAGAGCAGTGCCGAGCAGCAACACGCCAGCCGGCAGCGGCACGACGCTGATCGAGGCGCTGATGATGGCGGAACGCGGGTTCTGGCCCTGCCCCTGACCAAAGAGCGAGGACGGCGCGTTCAGGAAGGTGACGGTCACCAGCCCGACCCCGGCGATCTGCTGCGGGGCGATGGGATCGAAGGTGATCGTGCCATTGGTGAAGCGGATCGCAGCATTCGTCAGGAACTGCACACCTTCACCGACGCCACCAAAGGCCGCAGCCGTGGGGGCAAGGAAGCTGAGCGTGGCCGTGATATCAAAGCTGTCAGGAAGTATCGGATCCCATTCAGCGGCGGTGATCCGCAGGAACTGGAACGTCGTGGCAGGGGCGTAGGGTTCCACATTGATGATCGGGTTGCCCAGAAGCGAGGGCGCCAGCGTGGCCGAGGCGATGCAGTCGCTGGCGAAGCCGAGCGAGTTCTGGCAGTTCGAGATCTGCACCGAGGAGCCGGCAGAGTCGACCTGAAAGGCGATCGGCGCGGCCTGCAGGCTGCCCGAGAGCATCAGCGTGGCAGCGAGGGCCTGGGCGCAGGCGAAAATCTGTTTCAACATTTCAAGACACTCCGACGATCCGGCACGCGGACAAAGTTACGGCAAACTTAAGACATGTTAATGACACATTCGATGGGGGGATTTCCAGCCTTTTGTTGGGGTCGGCGGGGAAAACACCACAGACTGTGGCGCAGGGGCCGATTGGCGCTGGATGGGGAAGGATCCGGCATGTGTCGCGATGAAAAAAGGGGCGCACGGGCGCCCCTTTGCTGTGGGTTGATGCGGAAGCTCAGGCCGGCAGGTTGCGGCGGCGGCGCGACAGGCCGAAGAGGCCCGCGATGGCCGAAAGCAGCAGCAGGACGCCGCCCGGCAGCGGCACGACGCTGACGGCTTCGATGCGGATATCGGCACCGATGTAATCGGGGCCGGTCTCCGGATCGAAGGGGCCGCCGGACAGGAAGTTGACCAAGAGCGGCGCGCCTGCCGTTGCCAGAACCGGGCCCCAGGTCAGGCTTGCCCCCGGATTGAGGTTGTTGCCCTGCGATGGCCCCCAATTCACGATGCTGGCAAGCGCCGTGAATTCATAGGAGACAAGACCGACAAGGATCTCGACCGTTGTGGTGAAGGAGAAACTGTCAGGATCACCCTGATCGTTGCCCGACGCGACGATATTGAAGAGCCGGAAGGTCTGGCTGGCAGGGGTTGTCACGCTGGATGCTGTCACGCCCAGCTGATCCGCGATGCCGAAATTGCAGCTGTTGTCGTTTCCCGGGACGGGGTTGCATGTCTCTGTCCCCAGTCCCACGCTGTCGATCGTGAAGTTCACGGTGGCGGCCTGCGCGCCTTGCGCAAGGAACAGGCTGGCCGCAGCGGCGCAGGCGAGGGATCTGACTGTCGCGAACATGTCCCGGACTCCTTTCAGGATGTCTGACGCAGAATGGACAATGCCATGATTTCGACACATTAATGCCACATTCGCGAACAGTCCGACCAGCAGATTGTGGGTTCTGGCCCGAACAATGCCCCATGATCCAGCCCCGGGTCGCGCGTCGTGGCATGGGGGGCAACCCTTGATTGCATGGGACTTCTGCCGCTGATTGCGAACGGGTTGAATTGTGGCGGGCGGGGTAAGGCCGCCGTCAGCGCACCGTCAGCCCCCCCGATGCAGTGATTCCATCCTTGCGGCGAAATCGGGGCTGGACATCAGCGCGCGGCAGCGCTGGAAGCGGCCGGTCGCATAGGCGAGGAAATCATCCGCCGGGTTGCCATTGGCGTGCTGTATCAGGCCCCACAACGTCCATAGCAGATCGCACATCGCCTTGTAGGCGATCATGCGGGCCTCTTCCCATGGCCCGGCGGGGCGGCCGAAATAGGCGGTGAGCATGGCGGCATCCTGCGCGGCATCAAAGCCCGCCTCGACCGAGAGATCGCCCAGATCCCACATCGGATCGTTCATGCCGGAATATTCCCAGTCGACGATCCACATGCGGCTGCCGGTATCGAGGAAGTTCTCGCAGAGCGGATCGCAATGGCAGGGCGCCTGCGGCAGGGGATGGGCGGCAAGCGCCGTGCGGACGCGGTCGGCCTCGCGCAGGGCGGCGTCATAGCCTTCGGGCGGGGCGACGGATTTCCCGGCCAGAAGGGCGCGGTAATCGTCGATCATGGCGAAAAGATCGAAGCGGGCGGGGAAGATCACGCCGCTGTCATGCAACTGCCGCAGCTCGCGGGCGGCGCGGGCCGGGCTGCCGGGGCGGCTGCGGAAGAGATCGGGCGTCATGGTGACGGTATCGGGGATGAAGCGCGTCACCATAAGGCCGGAGGCGGGATCGGCATGCAGCACCTCGGGCGAGACACCGGCGGCGGCGGCGGCGCGGGCGGCGGTGGCTTCGTTGGTGCGGTCGATGTATTCGGCGGTGCCTTCGCCGGGGATGCGCAGGACATGCCCGCCCAGATGCCAGACGCGGTTGGTCAGCCCGCCAAGGCGCCGGGGCGTGCCGGTGAAGCCTTGCAAGGCTGGAATGCGCGCGGCGATGGCGGCGATGTCGTCGGTCATGCTGGCCCCCCGAGGTTGCGTTGCAGACCAGTCTGCCGCAAGCTGGGGGCAAGGCAAAGCGGGGAGTGGGGATCATGGCATCAGGCGGGCATGACGGGCATCTGGGCGCGGTCTACGATGCCCGCGCGCCCGAGGAAGTGGCCGCGGTTTATGACGCCTGGGCAAGCACTTACGACGCAGAGATGGCCAAGGCAGGCTACCGCCATCCGGCGGTGGGGCTGGCGCTGCTGGCGCGGCATCTGCCGCGGGGGGCGGGGCCGGTGCTGGATGCGGGTTGCGGGACGGGGTTGCTGGGGGATTGGCTGGGCATTCTGGGCTTTTCCCCGGTCGAGGGGCTGGACCTGTCGCCCGGCATGCTGGAGGTGGCGCGGGCGAAGGGCAGCTATGCGCGGCTGCACAATCTGGCGCTTGGGCGGGAATTGCCCTTTGAAACCGGGCAGTTCGCTGCTGTCATCTCGACCGGGGTCTTCACCACGGGCCATGTCGGGGCGGAAGGCTTGCCCGAGCTTTTCCGCATCACCCGGCCCGGCGGCGTGATCGTGCTGACGGTCAAGACGACGCTGTGGGAAGGCGGCTTTGCCGCCGCCCTGGCCCAGCAGCAGGCGGTGCAGACATCGGTGCAGACGGCTGTGCATATCGTGGAGCAGACCGCGCCCTATATCTCCATGCCCGGGGAGAAGGGGACCGTGCCCTCGCTCGCGCTGGTGCTGCGGCGGCTGTGACGGGGCGCGCAAGGCCCGGCCCCGCGCCCGGCATCGGCGTTGAATGGGTATTTTTGCCAAGATGAAGCGGCTGTTTCACCTTGGATCAAATACCCATGCGACGGTGCTGCCCCGCGCGGCGATCAGGCCTTGATGCGCGCGCCTGTGGGATCGACCAGCGGGCCGAGGGCGAGGGTGGCGGGCAGGGTGTCACCGGCGACGACGAGTTCGTAGCGCCCGGCGGTGAGCCAGTCTTCGGTCACGCCATCCGGATTGCGGACATAGCCATAGCCGATGCTTTGGCCCAGCGTGTAGCCATAGCCGCCGGAGGTGAGATAGCCCACCGGCTGGCCGTCGCGCAGGATGGTTTCGCGGCCCACCAGCACGGCCTCGGGATCTGACAGGGTGAAGCCCGCGAAGCGTTTGGTCAGGGGCCTCGCCTGCGCGGCCTCAAGCGCGGTGCGGCCCAGGAAAGGGGTATTGGCCTTGAGCTTGACCGCCCAGCCGAGGCCCGCCTCGAAGGGTGTGTCGTTCGGGGTGATGTCGGAGGACCAGGCGCGATAGCCCTTCTCCAGCCGGAGCGATTCCAGCGCGCGATAGCCGATGGGGCGGATATCGCTGCCGCCTGCGGCCATCAGCGCGTCGAAGACGGCGCCGGTATGGGCGAGGGGGGTGTGAAGTTCCCATCCCAATTCGCCGACATAGGTGACGCGGAGCGCGCGGATGGTGGCGCCCGCGATGGTGATCTCGCGCGCATGGCCGAAGGGGAAGGCGGCGTTCGACATATCGGCATCGGTGACTTTCGCCAGCACGTCGCGCGCCAGCGGCCCCATGAGCGAGAGGGTGCCCCAATCTTCGGTCACATCCGTCAGGGTGCAGCCGGTGGCGGGCAGGTGGTCGGCGATCCAGGCCATGTCATGGGTGCGGAAGCCGGTGCCGGTGACGATGTAGAAGCGGTCGTCCGACAGGCGGGCGACGGTCAGGTCGGCCTCGATCCCGCCGCGGGAGTTGAGGAGTTGGGTATAGGTCAGGCGGCCCGGTTCGCGGGCGACGCGGCCCGCGCAGATCCATTCCAGCGCCTCGGCCGCCTTCGGGCCGGTCAGTTCGTATTTGGCAAAGGAGGATTGGTCGAAGATGCCCACCTTCTCGCGCACATGGGCGTGTTCCTGTCCGACGGGGGGGAACCAGTTCTGGCGGCCCATCGAATAGACGTCACGCGGTTCCATCCCCTGCGGCGCGAACCAGTTGGGGCGTTCCCAGCCGAGTTTCGATCCGAAGACGGCGCGGTGATCCTTGAGGCGCTGGTAGAGCGGCGAGGTGATGCGGGGGCGGCCGCTTTCATATTCCTCATGCGGGAAGCCGATGGTGTAGTGTTTGCCATAAGCCTCCATCGTGCGGTCGAAGACCCATTGCCGGTCGCGGTGGAGGCCCGAGAAGCGGCGGATGTCGACGACCCAGAGGTCGAGCGGGGCCTCATCCCGCATGACCCATTCCGCCAGCACCCAGCCTGCGCCGCCTCCGCTCGCGATGCCGAAGGCGTTGAAGCCCGCGCCGACATACATGTTCGCGCATTCCGGCGCGGGGCCGAGGATGAAGTTGCCGTCGGGGGTGAAGCTTTCGGCACCGTTGATCATCTGCTTGACGCCGGTCTGTTCCAGCGCGGGGACGCGCGCGATGGCCTGTTCGAGGTGCTGGGCGAAGTGATCGTAATCGTCGTCGAACAGGCGGAATTCCCAGTTCCTGGGGATGTCGCCCTGCACCCAGCCCTGCGGGTTGGGTTCATAGCCGCCCATGACGAGGCCGCCGACTTCTTCCTTGAAGTACGTCCGGCGGTCGGGGTCGCGCAGGGTGGGGGCGTCGGGGGAGAGGCCGTCGATCCTTTCGGTGATGATATACTGGTGTTTCACGGGTTGCAGGGGGACGTTGATGCCTGCCATGGCCCCGATCTCGCGCGCCCACATGCCGCCGCAGTTGACGACCTTTTCGCAGGTGATCGTGCCTTGGGAGGTGTGGACGGCGGTGATGCGGCGGCCGTCCATGACAAAGCCGGTAACGGTGACGCCTTCATGCAGGCGCGCGCCATGCATCCGTGCGCCCTTGGCGAGGGATTGGGTGATGTCGGAGGGGCTGGCCTGACCATCGGTCGGCAGCCAGCTTGCGCCGACCAGATCGGAGGTGTCCATCAGGGGCCACATGCGCTTCACCTCATCGGGCGAGATCAGGTGCATCTCCATCCCGAAGGAGCGGGCGGTGGTGGCGAGGCGGCGGTATTCGGTCCAGCGGTCGGCATTGGTGGCAAGGCGGAGGCAGCCTGTCATCTTCCATCCGGTGTCCAGCCCGGTTTCCGCCGCCAGCCCCTTGTAGAGTTCGACGGAGTATTTGAGGACGCGGGTGATCGAGGCCGAGGCGCGGAGTTGCCCCACCAGCCCCGCCGCGTGCCATGTGGCGCCTGAGGTGATCTTGCCCTGTTCGAGAAGCACCACATCGGCCTTGTGATCGCGGGCCAGGTGATAGGCGGTGGAGCAGCCGATGATGCCGCCGCCGATGACGACGATCTGGGCATGGGAGGGGAGGGTCATGTCTTGCTTCCGTGGCGGGAGTGATACTGGGAGAGCGCGGCATCGAGCCGGTCGAGGTTTTCGCGCGCGTAGGATTTGTAATCGGCCCCCGGTGCGGCGAGGTGGAGGTCGGAGACCATGGCCCACATCGCCTCACGCAGCAGGCTCGTGCATTGCATGGCGTCGAAGGCGCGGCGGAGGGGGGTGTCGGGCAGGGTGCCGAAATAGGCGATGAGCAGGCGGTCGGTTTCATCCGGCGTCATGCCGGCATTGGAGGCGGCCCCGGCCAGATCGAAGAGCGCGGTGCCGAAGCCTGCATATTCGTAGTCGATCAGCCAGAGGCGGCTGCCGTCATCCAGGAAGTTGGCGGGCAGCAGGTCATGGTGGCCGAAGATCAGGGGCAGGGGGATCTGGGCGGCTTCCAGTTCGGCGTTCAGGGACAGGAAGGCGGGAAGGTCGGGGGTGAAGGCGCTGTCGCCCGCGCGCAGGGTGCGGGCATAGTCGCGGATCACGTGGAAGGGCCAGAAGAGGAAGGCCGCGCCCGCGATATGGGCGGGCATGTCACGGTGGAAGCGGCGCAGGAGATCGCCCAGGCGTTCGGGGTTGGCGCGCAGATCCTCGGGCCCCCAGGTGCGGGCGTTCAGGAATTCCACCACGCTGACGCCCGGGGTGGCATGTTCGACGCGGGGGCCGAAGCCCGCGGCATGGGCGGCGCGGGCCACCATCACCTCGCGCGCGCGGTCGACATGGTGGAAGGGGTAGTCGCGGCCGAAGCGGACGACATGGGCGCCCGCGGCATCGGTGACCTTCC
Organism: Paragemmobacter kunshanensis; assembly: GCF_011059185.1. Taxonomy (GTDB): domain Bacteria; phylum Pseudomonadota; class Alphaproteobacteria; order Rhodobacterales; family Rhodobacteraceae; genus Paragemmobacter; species Paragemmobacter kunshanensis. The sequence continues at coordinate 18,510 of NZ_JAALFE010000022.1, forward strand.
AGCTTTCGTTGGACAGGCCCCCCAGCAGGGGTTCGGCGGTGATCTCTCCCTGCCAGGGCAGGGCGCGGAGGGCGGCGGGGGGGGCGGTCATGGGGCGTGTCCCGAAAGGCCGAGGCGGGCGCGTTGCGTTTCGGCGGCGGCGTGGATCAGGCGGTCGGCGATGATGGCGATGCAGGCGATGGCAAGGCCCGCGACAAGGCCGTTGCCGGGATTGGCCTTGGTCAGCGCGATATAGACGTCCTGGCCCAGATCGCGTGTGCCGACGAGGGCGGTGATCACCAGCATGGACAGGGCGAACATGATCGTCTGGTTCAGGCCCAGCAGGATTTCCGGCAGGGCGAGGCGGAGGCGGATGCGGGTGAGGATCTGCCAGTCGGTGCAGCCCATGGCGCGGCCGGCCTCGATCAGGCGGGGGTCCACGCCCTGCAGGCCAAGCGCGGTATAGCGGATGGCGGCCACGACGGCATAGGCCACCACCGCGATCATGGCGGTGAAGTCGCCCACGCGGAAGAGCATCACCACGGGCATGAGATAGACGAAGGAGGGCAGGGTCTGCAGCGTGTCGATCACCAGGCGGGTGATCGTCCAGGCCCTGTCGCGATTGGCCACGGCAATGCCGATGGGCAGGCCGATGGCCATGGCGATGAGGGTGGAGACACCGCAGAGATAGACGGTGATCATGGCCTTTTCCCATTGCCCCGTCGCCGCGATGAGAAACGAGAGCGCCGCCGTCAGCGCGGCCAGCCGCCAGCCGCCCAGCCGCCAGCCTGCCAGCCCCAGCAGCGCCACCACCGCGACCCAGGGCAGCGACAGCATGAAGCGCTTCACCGGGACAAGGATGCCGATCAGGATGGCGTTCTTGATCGCCTCGAGCGTGTCGAAGAAGGTCAGGTTGATCCATTCCACCGCCGCTGCCCAGAAGGGGCTGGTGCTCAGGCGGGCGGCTTCGGGATAGGTCTGGATCGCGGGCAGGATCAGGCCCAGCACCCATGTCACCGCCACCAGCGCCAGCGCGGCGGCAAGGTAGGGGTGGCGCTGCAGCGCCCCGCCCTGCGGCAGCGCCCCGCGCGCGCGGCGGGCCAGCGCCTGGCTCAGCCGGTCCAACGCGATGGCCAGCGCGACGATGGCAAAGCCCGCCTCGATCCCGGCGCCGAAATCCAGCCGGCGCAGCGCGTTCAGCACATCGAAGCCAAGCCCCCCCGCCCCGATCATCGAGGCGATGATCACCATGTTGAGCGACAGCATGATCACCTGGTTCACGCCCACCATCAGCGGTTCGCGCGCGGCGGGCACCAGCACGCGCCATGTCATCTGGCGCGGGGTGCAGCCCACCATGCGGCCGAGATCGTGGATCTCGGACGGGACGCGCTGCAGGGCCAGCGTGGTGATCCGGGTCATCGGCGGCATGGCATAGATCAGCGTGGCCACGATGGCGGCGGTGGGGCCGAAGCCGAAGAGGATCAGGATGGGCACCAGATAGGCGAAGACCGGCATGGTCTGCATCAGGTCGAGCAGGGGTTTCAGCAGCCGGTCCACCAGCGGCACCCGCCAGGCGAGGATGCCCAGAAGCAACCCGCCCAGCACGCCGATCGGCACGGCCACGATGATGGAGGCCAGCGTGACCATGGCGCTTTGCCATTGGCCGAAGACGGCGACAAAGCCCATGCAGGCTGACACGGTCAGCGCCAGCGGCAGGCCGCCCGCAAAGAGGCCGATCAGCGCGAAAAGGCCGATCACCGCCAGCCAGGGCAGGGGCGGCCAGAGTTGTACCGCGCTGGAGCCTTCGCCCGAGAGCATCCCCGTCGCCAGAAGCGACAGCACCGCGCGATAGGGCAGGTCGATCAGCCAGGCGAGGAAGCGGGTGACATCGGAAAAGGCGAGCGGGCCGATGGCGGCCTCTTTCACCAGCCAGGTGATGAAACCCCCGATCCAGCGCGCGGCGGGGATCTGCCAGGCCTTGGGATAGTCGAAGGCGAAGGGGGCCAGCGTCTGCCCCCAGAGCCAGAGCGCCGCCGCCAGCGACAGGGCCAGCCCCCAGACAAGGCGCGGCGCCAGAAGGCCCCTGCTGCCGGGCGTGGTGGGGATCGCGGTCATCCGGCCCCCCCGAGGACGAGGCGGATCACATCCTCGCGCCGCAGGCTGCCGATGCGGCGGCCCTGCCTATCGGTCACGGCCAGAACCTCGGCCCCCGCCAGGAAGGCGCGGCCGGCCTCGGCCACGGTGGCACGGTCCGGCACGGCGGGGGCATCCGGGGGGGGCGGGTCGGCCACCATGAGCGAGGCCACGCGCACGGCCTTGGATTTCGGGACGGCCCGGGTGAATTCGCGCACGTAATCGGTGGCGGGATGCAGGACCAGTTCCTCGGGCGTGCCGATCTGTTCGATCACGCCGTCCTTCATGATGGCGATGCGGTCGGCCAGGCGGATGGCCTCGTCGAAATCATGGGTGATGAAGACGATGGTCTTGCGCAGGGCCGATTGCAGGCGGATGAATTCATCCTGCAATTCGCGCCGGATCAGCGGATCGAGCGCCGAGAAGGGTTCGTCGAGGAACCACAGTTCCGGCTCCACCGCCAGCGAGCGGGCGATGCCCACGCGCTGTTGCTGGCCGCCGGAAAGCTGGCGCGGATAGCTGTTCTCGCGCCCGGCAAGGCCCACCAGCGCGATCATCTCGCGCGCGCGAGCCTCGCGCCTGGCGCGGGGGATGGATTGCACATCCAGCGGGAAGGCCACGTTTTCCAGCACGGTCAGATGCGGCAGCAGCGCGAAATGCTGGAAGACCATGCCCATCTTGTGGCGGCGGATGTCGATCATCTCGGCTTCGGAGGCGGCCAGAAGGTTGCGGCCGTTGAAGAGGATCTCTCCCGCCGTGGGTTCGACCAGGCGCGACAGGCAGCGCACGAGGGTGGATTTGCCCGAACCCGACAGGCCCATGATCACGAAGATCTCGCCGTCGCGCACGGCCAGATCGACGGCGCGCACCGCAGGCACGAGGCCCGCCGCAAGCAGGCGGTCGGGCGAGGGATCCTGCCCGAGGCTGGCGAAGGTGTCGGCGGCGCGGGCGCCGAACACCTTCCAGACGTTGCGGCAGACAAGCTTGGCTTCAGTCTCGGTCATGCGGGGCTGGCCGGTCTTTCACGGTTGGAATTGCGTGGTGTGGGGGGGTGCGGGGGGGCGCCGGGCGCCCCCCCGCCCTGCGGATCAGCCCGCGATCCAGGCGGACCAGCGCGCCTCGTTCGCGGCCATCCAGTCGGCGACGACGGCCTCGATCGTCTTGCCGTTCAGATCCACCTCGGTGATCATCTGGCCCATCTCGGCATTGTCGATGCTGAAAGCGGTGATCGCCTTGTGCGCGCCGGGCCACTTGTCCTTGAGCCCGGCCCAGCCGACCTTCCAGATATCGCCGAAGGGTTTGCCGCAGTCATAGGCCATGTCGGGATTCACGCCGACCGCCGGATCATTGTAGCATTCCACCGAATAGGTGGGGAATTCGACCCATTCGCCTTCGTATTTCGCAGGCGCCCAATGCGGGGCATAGATCCACAAAAGGACCGGGGCCTTGCGCTGATAGGCGCTTTCCAGTTCGGCGAAGAGGGCGGCATCGGTGCCGGCATGGATCACCTCGAAGGGCAGGTCCAGCGCCTCGACCCGTTCCTCGTCGAACCCGCCCCAGGTGACGGGGCCGCCCAGATAGCGGCCCTTGGGGGCGGTCTCGGCGGTGGAGAAGGCCTCGGCGCAGGCGGGATCCTTCAGCGCTTCCCAGTTGGGCAGGCCGGGGCACAGCTCCTTCATGTAGGTGGGATACCACCATTCCTCTTTCGCCTGCATGCCGGTGGGGCCGAGGATTTCGACATTGCCGGTGGCGACGGAGGCATCCATCGCCTCGCGCCCGGTGGTTTCCCAGATTTCCATGGCGACATGCAGATCGCCGGATTCAAGGCCGGGGAACTGCGCCAGATAGTCGGCCTGCACATATTCGACGCTGTAGCCCGCCTTCTTCAGCACCTCGCCCATGAGCTGGGTGGTGATGAGCTGACCCGTCCAGTCATGCAGGGTGAGCTTGATCGGATCGGTCGACTCCTGCGCGAGGGAGGAGAGCGCGGTGCTGGCGGTGATGAGGGCGGCAAGGCCCAGGGGGCGGAGACCGGATAGGACAGGAACGGAACGGCGCATCGTGAACTCCCTGCGATGGATTTCTGTTGGCGTCTGATCTGGACGGTCGGATGGGTGTTCGACCTTGGGCTGTTTCCGGGGGACGGGCCGCCCGGGAGGTTTGCCACGATCAGGTTAGGCGAAAGGGTCTGGCGGCTGTCAAATGGATTCTGGCCGCGTTTGGAATTTTGGTGACCGTTTGGACGAGGATTTCTGTTGAAACGGTCAGGAAAACGGCTGAATGTGGTCAGTAACGGTCAGGTCGGGGATGGGGATGGCGTCGCGGCGGCAGGCAGAGATACTGAAGCTGCTGGACGGGCAGGGGATGCGCCCGGTGGCGGAACTGGCCGAAATGCTGGGCATTTCTGCCGAAACCGCCCGGCGCGAGATCCGCGCGCTGGTGGAGGCGGGATCGGCGGTGCGCAGCCATGGCGCGGTGGGGCTGGCCGGGCAGACGGGCGAGGCGCCGTTTGATCGCCGGATGCGCGAGAATGCGGCAGCCAAGCGGGCCATCGCGCGGGCGGTGGCGGCGGGGATCGGGGATGGCGAGTCGGTCATGCTGGATACCGGGACGACGACCAGTTTCATCGCCCGGGCGCTGTTGCAGCACCGGCGGCTGACGGTGGTGACCAATTCCTCGGACATCGCGCGGATCCTTGCCACGGTGAACGGCAACCGCGTCTTCATGGCGGGGGGCGAGTTGCGCCGGGATTCCGGCGCGGCGCTGGGGGCCTCGGCGCTGGAGTTCATCGGGCGGTTCGCGGTGGATCATGCGGTGATCTCGGCCGGGGCGGTGGATCGGGGCGGGGTGATGGATTTCGACCTGCAGGAAGCCGAATTCGCCCGCGCGGTGCTGGGCTGTGGCGGGCGGCGGATCGTGGCGACGGATGCGGCGAAGTTCGGGCGGCAGGGATTCATCCGGGTGGTGGATTTCACGCGTATCGACCGGCTGGTGACCGATCAGGCCCCGCCGCCCGATGTCGCCGCCGCGCTGGCGGCGGGGGGGGCCGAGGCCGTCATTGCCGGGTGACCGGGCGGCGCTGCGGGGCCGGACTTTCGGAGGCCGGATAGACGAAGGTTGTCGGAGTCCGGCGTTTATGCTAACGTTTATTGATATTTGGGACAGATCAGCCCCCCGCAAAGGCCCGCCACAAGAGCCGGGCAAGAAGGACGGGCCCGAGCAAAGGCATTTTCGAGCGCATGACAGACCGCCCCCGGTCGGATCATTTCTTCCGCGCAACCATGCGCCATTTCGCCGAGTTGCGGGCGGCGGGGCCGGAGGCTGCCGACAGCGACCGGCCTTTTCCCGCGGACTGGTTCGATCTGCCCGAGGGGCTGTTCGCCGATCTGGGGTCCATGGTCTATCTCGCCGGGATGACCCGCTATCACCGCCCGCGCGCCATGGGGGACATGCTGTCCCTGCTGGAGCCGCCCCTGCGGCTGGGGCAGTATCGGTTGTTCCGGTCGAACGGCTTTCCCCGGGCCTTCATCACCTGGGCCGGGCTTGGCCCCGAGCAGGAGCGGCGCTTTGCGGTGGAGCATCAGGGCCTGCGCCCCGAGGATTGGAACAGCGGGGCCTCGGTCTGGCTGGTGGATTTCGTGGCCCCCTTCGGCCATATCGACCAGATCGTGCCGATGCTGAGCGCCAATCCCGACCTGCCGCATGTGCGCACGCTTTGGCACAATCGCGACGGATCGCGCTATCGGGTGGTGGAATGGGCGCGCGCCCGGCCCGAGGCCGAGGTCGAGGTGCGGTCCTATGGCGCGGGACAGTTCGCGCGCCTGCTGATGGGCGGGGAGGGCTGAGCATGGGTTCCCCCCCGAATATCGGTGGCGTGATCAGCGGATCGGTGCTGGAGGACAGCGGCGCGGTGGTGACCGGGCAGTTGACCGAGACGGCGAACAACTGGGGAAATACCTGGTCGATTTCCAGCGGGGCGAGCTATGGCACGGTGACGATCAACCCGTCGACCGGGCTGTGGAGCTATGTGCTGAACAATGCCCATCCGGTGGTGGATGCGCTGGATGGCGGCGATACGCTGACCGATATCTTCGTGGTCGCGGTATCGGATGCGGTGGGCAGCGATACCCAGACCATCACCATCACCATCAACGGGATCACCTGTTTCGCGTCGGATACGCTGATGGATACGGCCGAGGGGCCGCGTGCGGCGGGGCAGATCCGGGCGGGTGATCTGGTGCGGACAAGGGATCACGGCCTGCAACCCGTGCGCTGGGCCGGAATGCGGCGGGTGAGCCGGGCGGAAATGATCGCGCGGCCCGCCTTGCAGCCCGTTCGCATCGCGGCGGGGGCGCTGGGTCCGGGGGTGCCGGGGGCGGATGTGACCGTCTCGCGCCAGCACCGGATCCTGATCGCCTCGCCCGTGGCGCACCTTCTGCTGGACGAGTCCGAAGTGCTGGTGCCTGCGCATGCCCTGGCCGGGCTGCCGGGGGTGGATCAGGTCCTGCCGGAGGCGGGGGTGGACTATGTGCATCTGCTGTTCGACCGGCATGAGGTGGTGATGGCCGAGGGGCTGGCCAGCGAAAGCTTCTATCCCGGCCCGCAGGCGATGGAGATGCTGGCCCCCGAGGACCGCGCCACGGTGGCGGCGCTGGTGGCGGCGCAGGGCGGCATGGTGCCTGCGCGGCCCTTTCCCGCAGGGCGAAGGTTGCGGCTTCTGGTGGATGCCTTTGCCGCCCCCTTGCGCGCCGCGGCGGGGCGGCGGGCACCGGTGGCGACCGGGCCGCGGCGGATGGCCTGCTGACGCGGGATCAGCCCTTGCGCGCCGGGGCGGGCGCATGGCCTGCCTGCGGCAGGCCCGCGCGGCGCCAGTCGCCGAACCCGCCCGAGAGAGAGGCTGTCCTGAGCCCCATGCGCTGGGCGATCTGGGCGGCCAGAAGCGACCGCCAGCCCGAGGCGCAGTAGAAGAGAAAGAGCCTGTCTTCGGCGAAGATCGGCTTGTGATAGGGGCTTTCGGGATCAATCCAGAATTCCAGCATGCCGCGCGGGGCGTGGAAGGCGCCGGGGATCATCCCGTCGCGATCCAGTTCGCGGGGATCGCGGATGTCGATGAAGGCGATGTCGGGGCTGCCCAGATGGGCCTGCGCCTGTTCGGGGGAAAGGGAGGTGACCTCGGCCTCGGCCTCGGCGAGAAGTTGGCGGAATCCGACGGGCATGGCGGGCCTTTCCGGTTGGGGGCGCGGGGCCGGTTCGCCCCCGGTGGTGCCCGATCCGGGCGGGGCTGGCAAGGCATCTGCGCGGGGCAGGGGGGGGCGGCGACGGTTGGGCGGTTTCCCGGCGCGGCGGGCTGTGTATAGTCGCGGCAGGGTGCAAGCAGGGATCGGGACCGGCATGGCGGTGACGCTGAAGGATGTGGCGGCGCGGGCGGGGGTGTCGCGGTCGGCCGTGTCGCGGACCTTTACCGCCGGGGCATCGGTTTCGCCCGGTATGCGGGCGCGGGTGGAGGCGGCGGCGAACGAATTGGGCTATGCGCCGAATGCGCTGGCCTCAAGCCTGACGACGGGGCGGACGAAGCTGATCGGGCTGATCGTGAACAATTTCCACAATCCCCTGATCCTTGAGGTGTTCGATCTGTTCACGCGCGGCCTGCAGGATCGCGGATTGCGGCCCCTGCTGGTGAACCTGAGCGATGCGACGGATCCGGCGGCCTCGTTGCGGATGCTGCGGCAATATTCGGTGGATGGGGTGATCCTGGCCTCCTCCACGCTGCCTGCAAGTTTCGCGCGGGCTTTCCGGGCGGCGGGGCTGCCCATCGTGCATGCCTTCGGGCGGGCCGCGCCGGGGGCGGGGGTGCATGTCGTGGGGATCGACAATGCCGCCTGCGGGCGGATGGCGGCAGAGGTGCTGCTGGCGCGGGGCTACCGGCGGCTGGGGTTTCTGGGCGGGCCTCCGGGGGCCACATCGACGCAGGATCGCGAGGCGGGGTTTCTGGCGGGATGCAGTGGGCGGGCGGATGTGACGGTGGGGCGGTCGCATGCGGCGGCCTATACCTTTGACGCGGGCCGGGCCGAGATGCAGCGCCTGCTGGCGGCGGGCCCGGCAGAGGCCTATTTCTGCGGCGATGACCTGCTGGCCGTGGGGGCCATGAGCGCGATTGCCGATGCCGGGCTGCGGGTGCCGGGGGATATCGGGCTGATCGGGCTGAACGACATGGAGATGGCGCGCTGGCAGACCATCGCGCTGACGACGATCCGCCAGCCGCTGGACCTGATCATCCCGGCAGCGATCGACCTGGTGGTCGAGACGATCGAGCGGCCCGACCGCGCGCCGGAGCAGCGCCTGTTTCCCTGCCGGGTGGTGGAGCGGGGCAGTCTGCGGGCGGCCCTTTAGCGCAGCATGGGGGGGCGGGCCTCGACCCAGGCGCCGCCCTGGCGGGCCGAGGCGACGGCGGCATGGACCGCCGCGATGGAGCGCAGGCCGCTTTCCGCGCCGGGCAGGCCATCGCGCGGGGTGCCGCGGATGGCGTCGGCCAGTTCGCAATAGATATTGGCCACGGCCAGGGGGAAGCCTTCGGGATGGGCGATGGCCACCCGGCTGAGGCGGCGGGCCTCGTCACAGAGGCCGGCTTCGCCCTTTTCCATGATCTGGGTGCGCCCGCCGACCGGGGTATGGATCAGCTGGTTGGGCTGTTCGGAGGCCCAGCGCAGGCCGCCGGTTTCGCCGAAGATCTGGATGTCGAAGCCGTGCTGGCGGCCGATGGCGACCGAGGATGTCCAGAGCCGCCCCACCGTCCCGCGCGAGAGGCGGAAGTTGACCATGGCGTCATCCTCCAGCTGGCGCGAGGGGATGGTGGAGGCGAAATCGGCAGAGAGGCGTTCCACCTCGTCATCGCAGATGAAGCTGGCCATGTGCAGGGCATGGATGCCGCAATCGGCGAATTGCCCCGAAACGCCCGCCTGTGCGGGATCATAGCGCCAGCGCACGCGGGGGTTTTCGGCATCGGTGGCATCGCCGTGATGGCCATGGCTGAAATTGGTGACGACAAGGCGGATGCGGCCCAGTTCGCCCGCGCGGACCATGGCGCGCGCCTGGCGGACCATGGGATAGGCGGAATAGCAGTAGTTCACCGCGCAGAGGCGGCCCGTGCTGCGGCTGAGGCGGAGGAGATCCTCGCCCTCGTCCACGGTCACGGTCATGGGCTTTTCGCACAGGACATGGAAGCCTGCCGAGAGCAGCGCACGGGTGATTTCGTAATGGGTGGCGTTGGGGGTGGCCACGGTCACCAGATCGGGCCGGTCGGGGCGGCCCTGTTCGGCGGCCAGCAATTCGCGCCAGTCGCCATAGGCGCGGTCGGGCGCGATCCCGAGGCTTTGGGCGAAGGCGCGGCCTGCTTCGGGGCGGTGGTCCAGCGCGCCCGCGACCAGATCGAAATGCCCGTCGGCCAGCGCGCCGAGACGGTGGGCCGGGCCGATCTGGCTGCCTTCGCCGCCACCGATGAGTGCCCATTTGAGTTTGGCCATGATGATCCCTCAGAAACCGATGGAGGCGAGATAGTCGCGGTTCAGGCGCGCATCCTCGACCGGGCGGACATCCAGTGTCGGATCGCAATCCTGCTCGACGGTACACCATCCCTGATAGCCCGCGTCGAGAAGGATCTGCCGGACGGCGGGAAAATCCACGTCGCCCTTGCCGAGATTGCAGAAGATGCCCTGACCGCAGGCCTCATAGAAGCCGGTCCCCTTAGCGATGACATCGGCCTTCACGCGCGGGTCGATATCCTTGAAATGCATGTAGGAGACGCGGCCCACATGGCGGCGCAGGAAGGCCACGGGATCGAAGCCCGCATAGGAATGATGGCCGGTGTCGAAGCAGATCTTCAGCAGGCGGTCATCCACCTCGTCCAGCAGGCGTTCGAGTTCGGGTTCGAAATCCATGAAGCCCGCGGCATGGGCATGGATGGCGACGGTGAGGCCGAATTCCTCGGTCCCCAAGCGGGCGATAGTGGCGATGCGGTCGCGGAAGGCCTGCCATTCGGCGCGGTCCATCTGTTCGGCGGCCTCGGCGCGGCCCGCGGTGGGCGCGCGGCGGGGCGAGATGGAATCGATCAGCACCAGATGGCGCGCGCCATGGGCCGAGAGCGCCCGGCAGGTGCGCCAGGCGGCATCGCGGACATCGTCCCAGGCGGCGGGATCGTGGAAGGGGCGGAAAACCACGCCGCCGATCAGATCGAGGCCGGTCTCCTCAAGCGCGTCGAAAAGGATGGCGGGGTCTTCGGGCATGTAGCCGATGGGGCCGAGTTCGATGCCTTCATAGCCGGCGGCGGCGCAATCGCGCAGCACGTCGCGCCAGGGCGGGTTGCGGGGATCGCCCGCGAATTCGACACCCCAGGAACAGGGTGCATTGCCGATGCGGATGGTCATGGCCGGGGCTGCTCCTTCAGGCGGGGGTCACGTCTTGCCAGCGCCCGCTGGCGGCGGAAAGGAAGGCCGCTTCGATCACCTCGGCCACGGCGAGCCCGTCGCGGAAGCGCGGCCAGACCGGCTGGCCGGTGGCGATGGCCGAGAGGAAATCGCGTGCCTCGATGATGATCTGGTCCTGATAGCCGGTGCCATGGCCGGGGCCCTGGCAGAAGGCGAGGTAATCGGGGTGATCCGGGCCGGTCAGGATGCGGGTGAAGCCGCGCGTGGCATTCGGCCCTTCGGCGCGGTAGAGCCAGAGCGCGTTCTGGTCTTCCTGATCGAAGCGGATCGCGCCCTTGGTGCCGTGGATTTCATAGGCATAGCCCATCTTCCGCCCGGTCGCGACGCGGCTGATGAAGAGATGGCCCATCACCCCGCTGGCCGTGCGCAGCATGATCTGGGCCTGATCGTCATTGTCCACGGCAACCGGCCCTGAGGGGCCGGGGCGGGTGGTGTGGACGGTTTCGATGCGGGCCGATACCTCGGCTATGGGGCCCATGAGGGCGAGGGTGCAGTTGATGATATGGGGCGACAGATCGCCCATCGCGCCATTGGCCCGGCCCGAGGTGCGCCATGTGGCGGGCAGGGCGGGATCGGCGAGAAAATCCTCGCTATGTTCGGCGCGGAACCAAGTCACCGTGCCGATGGCCCCTTCGGCCAGCAGTCTGCGGGCGAATTGGGTGGCCGGGGTACGGACATAGTTGAAGCCGATCATGTTGGGCAGACCCGATGCCTCGGCCGCGGCTGTCATGGCGCGGGCGTCGGCGAGCGATGCGCCCAGCGGCTTTTCGCAGAAGACCGGCTTGCCCGCGGCGAAGGCCGCCTCGGCGATGGCGCGGTGGGTGGCCTGCGGCGAGGCGATGACCACCGCCTCGACCGCCGGATCGGCGACGAGATCGCGCCAGTCGCTGGCCGCGCGGGCAAAGCCATAGGCGCGGCGATAGCCTTCCGCCGAAGCGGGGCTGGCGGCGGCGATGACCTGAAGGCGCGGGCGAAGGGGCGTGTCGAAGACGGCACCGACGGCGGAAAGCGCCACGGCATGCGCCTTGCCCATATAGCCCCCGCCCACGAGTCCGATGCCGATATCGCGCATCCTGCCCCCCTTTTCCCTGGCCTGCCTCGCGGTTTCCGGGGTGCCTGGGCGGCCCCGGACGGAGATGGTTGCAACCGGTTGCAAAAGGCGTATCCTGAGTCCCGGCAGGGCGCAAGCCCCGTTATGGGCGGTGGCGCAAAGAGGGGGCGAGGGATGGCCGGGCTGGCGCGGCTTGCGGGGCGGAATTTCCTGGTCGTCGGGCGGGCGGGGATGGATCTCTATGCCGATCCGCCGGGCACGCGGATCGAGGACAGCCAGCGCTTTACGGCGGCGCTGGGCGGATCGGCGGCCAATATCGCGGTGGCGCTGGTGCGGCAGGGATGCCGGGCGGCGCTGATGACCTGCGTCGCGGCGGACGCGGTGGGGCAGTTCTGTCTGCGGCAGTTGGATGCATATGGCGTGGGGCGCGACCATGTCCGCGTCGCGGGCGGTGAGGCGCGCAATTCGCTGGCGGTGGTGGAGACGCGGGCGTCGGACTGCCAGTCGGTGATCTATCGCAACGGGGCCGCCGATTTCGCGCTGGAGCGGGCCGATGTGGAGGCGGTGGAGTATGCCGCCCTGTCGGGGCTGGTGGTGACGGGCACGGCGCTGGCGGCAGAGCCGTCGCGCGGGGCGGTGCAGCGGGCCATCGCGCTGGCGCGCGGGGCGGGGGTGCCGGTGATCCTGGATATCGACCATCGGCCCTATTCCTGGGCGTCCGATGCGGAGGCTTCGGCGGTGTGCGGCGCGGCGGCGGCGCTGTGCGATGTGATCGTCGGCAATGAAGAGGAATTCTCCCTGCTGGCCGGCGCGGCGGCCATGGGCGCCGAGGCGGGGATTGATGCCGCGCGCGGGCTGGTGGCGCGGGGGGCGCAGGTGGCTGTCTACAAGATGGGCGAGAAGGGGGCGGTGACGGTGACCGCCGAGGAGGAGATCGCCACCGGGATCTATCGCAGCCGCGCGCTGAAGCCCACGGGGGCGGGGGACAGTTTCCTGGGGGCCTTCCTTGCCGCGCTGGCCGAGGGCCGCCCGCTGCGCGACTGCGTGCTGCGCGGATCGGCGGCGGCGGCCATGGTGGTGGCCCGCGTGGGCTGTGCCCCGGCCATGCCGACCCAGGCCGAGCTTGACAGGTTTCTGGCCGAGGATGCCGGGCCGACCCCGGTCTGACAGGAGAAGAGCATGCATATCCCGCCCCATGACAACCGGAACCGCGCCATCGTCGACATGGGTGATGCGCGGGTGCCGCTGGTCTATTTCAACATCCTGCGGCTGAAGGCGGGGGAAAGCTTCGGCTATCGCCTGCCGGGATACGAGAGCTGTGTCGTGCCTGCGACCGGGACGGTGGAGGTGGATTGCGCGGGCGAGACCTTTGTCGATATCGGCCAGCGCGGCGCGGATGTCTGGGATGGGGAACCCGAGGGGGTTTACATTCCCAGCGACACCCCCGCCCGGATCACCGCGCGGCGCGACAGCGAGGTCTTTGTCGCGGGCGCCCGCTTTGACCGGACGCTGCGCCCCTTTGCCGTGCGGGCGGGCGATCTGGACGTGGTGCAATACGGATCGGACGAGACGAAGACGCATCGCAAGATCAAGCATATCCTTGGCGCGGCCTGCCATGACAGGGTGGGGCGGCTGCTGGTGAGCGAGCTTTACACCGTGGGCGCGGGGGGCTGGTCGGGCTTTCCCAGCCACAAGCATGACACCGACCGCCTGCCCGACGAGACGCGGCATGACGAATGCTATAACTTCCGCTTCCGGCCCGGGCATGGATCGGGGTTGCAGATGCTGCAGCGCGTCGACAATGAACCGGGCGATGCCTATCACGTGATGGACGGATCGACCGTGCTGATCGACCGGGGCTATCATCCCTGCTGCGTGCTGCCGGGATACGAGATGTATTACTTCACCATCCTTGGCGGGCAGAGCCAGCGCAGCCTGCGGCAGTTCTTCCAGCCGACCCATGCCGATCAGGTGAAGACGATCCCGGGGATCATGGACATGGTGGCAAAGTTCCGATGACGGTGGCGACGCTGGCCGATGTGCTGGGCCCGGCCATGGCGGGGGGCTATGCGGTGCCGGGGCTGGTCTGTCTGGGATGGGAGGACATGCGCGCCTTCGTGGCGGCCGCCGAGGCGGAGCGCGCGCCGGTGATCCTGCAGGCGGGGCCGGGGTGCCGGGCGCATACACCGCTGCCGATCCTCGCGCGGATGCTGCGCCATCTGGCCGAGGCGGCAACGGTGCCGGTGGTGGTGCATCTGGATCATGGCACCTCGCCCGAGGAGTGCCGCATCGCGCTGGACGAGGGGTTTTCGTCGGTGATGTATGACGGATCGCGCCTGCCGCTGGAGGAGAACATCGCGCGGACGGCGGAGGTGGCCGAGATGGCGCGGCGCGCGGGGGCGGGATGCGAGGGCGAGATCGGGCTGGTGGGCTATGCGGGGGGCATCGCCTCATCCGGCACGGACCCGGAGGAGGCCGCGCGTTTCGCGCGCGAGACGGGCGTCGATGCCATGGCGGTATCGGTGGGCAACCTGCATCTGCAGGAGGCGGCGGGGCGCGGGCTGGATCTGGCGCGGCTGCGCGCGATCGAGGCGGTGACGACGGTGCCGCTGGTCATCCATGGCGGATCGGGCGTGCCGCCCGAACAGCGGGCGGCGCTGGCGGCGGGGTCGCAGGTGTGCAAGTTCAACATCGGAACCGAATTGCGTATGGAATTCGGGCGCGCCCTGCGGCAGGCGTTGGCCGAGGATCCGGCGCAGTTCGACCGCATCGCCATCCTCAAGGCAACCGAAGGCCCGCTTTCGGCAGCGGCGCGGGCGGTGATGCGGGGGATGGGGGCTGCGGGCCGGGCCGGGTAGGCGGGCGGCCTAGCGGTGCAGCACCTCGGCCAGAAGGGGGTTGGGGAAGCGGCGCTGCTGGGTGACGGCGAAGAAGGTCTCGCCGATCCCGTCGAGACGCGCGGCCTCGACCAGCGCGCCGGAGAGGAGTTCGTCGCGCACGACGATGGGCGGGATGATGGCAAGGCCCGCATCGGCGCGGGTGAGAAGGCGGATCATGGCCATGTCATCCACCTCGGCGGCGAGGATGGGGGTCACGCCCAGCCGGGCCGCCAGCGCATCGAAGGCCGCGCGCAGGGCGGTTTCGCGGGTGGGCAGGATCAGCGGCTGGGTGGCGATCAGTTCGGCCAGCGGCAGCGGGGCAGTGCCCATGCGGGCGGGCGTGCCGATCAGGCTGACGGGCTGTTCGTCCAGCCGGTGGATCAGCCAGGGGCTGGCGGCATCGCGGGCCGGGGCGAGATTGGTCAGCACCACATCGAGGGCCAGCGCCTCCAGCCCGCGCAGGAGTTCGTCCTGCGAGCCGGAGCGGATCACCACCTCGACATCGGGCCGTCCGATCAGGGGGCGCAGGAACTGCATCTGGAAATTGCGCGACAGCGTGGCCAGCGCCCCCACGCGCAGCGCGCGCCGGGCGCGGCCGGTTTCGCGCAGGGTGGCGGTCAGGTCATCGGCGGTGCGGAAGATCGCCTCGGCATGATCGAGGGCGATGCGCCCGGCCTCGGTCAGCACGAGGCCGCGCCCGCGCCGTTCGAAAAGATCCTGGCCCAGCGACGCCTCGAGCGCGCGAAGCTGCGTGGACAGCGCCGATTGCGACAGGTTCAGCCCGCGCGCCGCCCCGGTGAGGGTGCCATCGCTGGCCACGGCGCGAAACAGGCGCAGGTGATGCAGGTTGATCTGGGCCATTCTTCCATCAAACCGAACGATTTCAGAAAATATATGTAATTTTCTGGCCAAGGGACAAGGGCTAGATCAGCCGGAACGATCCTGAACCCGAATGATTGCGCGACGGAGCCTGTGCCATGACGAGCCTTCCTCTGATCCTGATTTCGCCTGTCCTGCTGCTGGCGGCGGCGCTGCCGCTGTTGCGCCATGGCGGGCGGCGGCCCGGACGCCTGCCCCTGCTGGCCGAGGCGGCGGCGCTGCTGGCGCTGGGCATCGCGCTGGCCGGGGCGGTGCAATTCGCGCTGGCCGGGCCGATGGCCTTTGGGCCGGAGGGGCTCGCGCTGGTGCGGCTGGATGCGATCAGCGTGACGATGGCGGTGCTGGTGGCCTTTGTCGGCTGGATCGTGACGCGCTATGCGCGGCGCTTTCTGGATGGCGAGGCGCGCGAGGGGCGTTTCCATGCGCTGACGCTGGCCGCGATCGCGGCGGTGCTGATCCTGGTGCAGGCGGGCAGCCTGCCGGTGCTGGTGGCGGCCTTCGTGGCGACCGGGCTGATCCTGCGGCAATTGCTGCTGTTCTATCCCGAACGGGCCGAGGCGCGGCGTGCGGCGGCGAAGTTCATCCGGGTCTGGGCTGCGGGCGATGTGCTGCTGGTGGGGGCGGCGGTGCTGCTGTGGCTGGCTTATGGGCGGCTGGATATCGCGGGCCTGTCCGAGGCGGCGGGGATGGCGGGGCTGCCTGCGCTGGCGCAGGGCGCGGTGGCGCTGCTGGTGGCGGTGGCGGTGCTGAAGACCGCGGCCTTCCCGGTGCATGGCTGGCTGACCGAGGTGATGGAGGCCCCGACCCCGGTTTCGGCGCTGCTGCATGCGGGGATCATCAATTCGGGCGGCGTGCTGCTGATCACCCTGTCGGGGCTGGTGCAGCACAGCCCGGGCGCGATGGCGGCGCTGGTTCTGATCGGCGGATTGACGGCGCTGTTCGGGGCACTGGTCATGCTGACGCAGAGCGCGGTGAAGACGGCGCTGGCCTGGTCGACCGTGGCGCAGATGGGGTTCATGCTGTTGCAATGCGGGCTGGGCCTGTGGCCGCTGGCACTGCTGCATATCGTGGCGCATTCGCTTTACAAGGCGCATGCCTTCCTGAGCGCGGGCGGTGCCGTGCGGGCGGTGAATGCGATCCGCAAGCCGGGCCCGGTGGCGGTGCCGGGGCTGGGCGCGGTGGCGCGGTCCTTCGCGCTGGCGCTGGTGCTGTATCTGGCGGTGGCGGCGGTGTTTTCGGCGCTGGTGGGCGAGAAGACGCCGCAGGCGCTGGCCTTGGGGACGATGCTGATCTTCGGTGTGTCCTACCTGATCGCGCAGGGCCTTGCCGATGCGGCACCCGGCGCGCTGACGCGGCGGACGGGGGCGGCCTCGGTCGCGGCGGCGCTGGCCTATTTCGGCTTTCAGGTCGTGGCGCAGGCCATCTGGGGGGCGCATCTGCCCGCCGCACCCGTGGCCGGGCCGCTGGAATGGGCGCTGATCGTGGTGGCGGTGCTGTCCTTCGGGCTGGTGGCCTTTGCACAGGCGCTGTTCCCGCTCTGGGCGCATCACCCCTCGACCGCGGGGCTGCGGGTGCATCTGGCCAACGGGCTCTATCTGAACGCGCTGTTCGACCGGATCACCGGCGGCTTCCGCATCGCGACGAAATCCTGACCACACCCATCCGACAACGGAGAGAGACATGTTCATCAAGCACAGTCAGATCGCGCCGATGCTGGCCTCGGGGTTGCGGGAGGCGGCAGAGGCCGCGGCGCGCGCGATCCCGCCGGCCTTTCCGCTGGATGCGACGGTGGCGGTGAACCCCTTCCTGGGCCAGACGGGCGAGGATCTGGCGCAGGCGGCGGCCCGGCTGGGCCGGGTGGCGGGGGTGCGGCTGACGCTGCCGCGCGAGGACCTGGCCGCGCGGGTGGCGCGGGGCGAGATCGACGATGACGATCTGGCGGCGGCGCTGATCGCCTCGACGAGCCCCGTCAAGCCGCGCGACCTGTCCTGGCTGAAGGCGCGGCTGACGGCGGACAGCCCGGAGCCCGAGGCGCTGCCCACGGTGGCGGATCTGGTCGCCCGGGCGACGGGGACGGATTGGCCCGCGATCCTGGGGCGCAGTTTCGGGCTGTGGGCGGCGGGGCATTTCGACCGGGGGCAGGCGCTGTGGACACCGCGGCCCGGGCATGGGGCCTTTGCCGCCTGGCGGGAATGGGCGACGCATGACCTGACGCCGGAAATCGCGGGGCTGGACGGTTTCGCCGCCCATGTGGCCGAAGCGCCCGACACGGCCGAGCGCGCGATCCTGCGCGCGGCAGAGCGGTTGGGCATCAGTGCCGAGGCGGCGGAGACGGTCTTTCACCGGCTGCTGGTCGATCTGGGCGGCTGGCCGCAGCATGCGCGCTGGCTGCTCTGGCAGGCCGAGTTGAAGGGGGGCACGGATGCCACGCTGATCGACATGCTGGCGATCCGGCTGATCTGGGAAGAGGCGCTGCTGGCCCATTGCCCCGCGGTGGCCGAGGCCTGGCAGGCCACGGTCGCCGCCCATGCCGCGCCGCTTTTGCCGACGCCGGATCAGGCGCTGGACGTGGTGCTGCAGGAAGCGGCGGAGCGGGCGCATCAGCGCAGGCTGGCTTCGCTGCTGGCCGCGCCCCTGGTCCCTGCGGCGGCGGTTGCGCGCCCGGTCCTGCAGGCGGCCTTTTGCATCGACGTCCGCTCTGAAGTGCTGCGCCGCGCTTTGGAAGCGCAGGATGGCCAGATCGCCACGCTGGGTTTTGCAGGCTTCTTCGGCCTGCCGCTGGCTCATCGCCCCGAAGGCACGGAGGAATTGCAGGCCCATCTGCCGGCCCTGCTGAACCCGGCCATGACATCGACCAGCCATGGCAGCGAGGCGGAAGAGGCGGCGCTTCGCATCTCGGCCCGGGCGGCGCGGGCCTGGGGGCGGTTCCGGCAGGCGGCGGTGTCGTCCTTCGCCTTTGTCGAGGCGGCGGGTCCGGTCTACGGGGCCAAGCTCCTGGGCGATGCGCTGGGGCGGGGCAGGGGCGGGATGGCGCCCTTGCCGCGCCCGCGGATCGAGGGCGGGCTGAGCGCGGCGCAGAAGGCGCAGACGGCGGCGGCGGTGCTGCGCGCGATGAGCCTGACCGAGGGCCATGCGCGGCTGGTGCTGCTGGTGGGCCATGGCGCGCAGGTGACCAACAATCCGCATGAAAGCGCCTATCATTGCGGGGCCTGCTGCGGCCAGACGGGCGAGGTTTCGGCGCGGCTGCTGGCCGATCTGCTGAACGATCCCGAAACCCGGGCGGGGCTTGCCGGGGAAGGCATCGCGCTTCCTGCCGATACGCTGTTCGTGGCGGGGCTGCATGACACGGTGACGGATGAGGTCACGCTTTATCCCGATGCGGCGGTGGCGGATCATGCCGCCGACCTGGACCGGGCCGCGGCCTGGCTTGCGGCGGCGGGACAGGCGGCGCGGGCCGAGCGGGCGCTGCGCCTGCCCGGCGCGCGGGCCGAGGATCTGCCGCGCCGGGCGCTGGACTGGGCCGAGGTGCGGCCGGAATGGGGGCTGGCGGGGTGCAGCGCCTTCATCGCCGCGCCGCGGGCGGTGACGGCGGGGCGCGATCTGGCCGGGCGGGCCTTCCTGCACAGCTATGACTGGCATCAGGATCGCGACTTTGCCACGCTGGAACTGGTGCTGACCGCGCCGGTTGTGGTGGCGAGCTGGATCAGCCTGCAATATTACGGATCGACCGTCGCGCCGCGGGTCTTTGGCGGGGGCAACAAGCTGATCCACAATGTCGTGGGCGGGATCGGGGTGGTCGAGGGCAATGGCGGCCTGCTGCGCCCGGGCCTGCCGCTGCAAGGCGTGCATGACGGCGCGGCCCCCGCGCATGAGGCGCTGCGCCTGTCGGTGATGATCGAGGCGCCGACCGCGGCGATGACGGCGATCCTGGAGCGCCATGACGGGGTGCGGGCGCTGTTCGACAAGGGCTGGATGCATCTGTTCGCCCTGCAGGACGGCCGTGTCGCCGCGCGCTATCGCCCGGGGCTGATCTGGGAGGAGGGGCCGGCCGCGATCGGGCTTTCGGCGGCCTGACGGGCGGCGGTCCTATCGCTGCAGGAGGGGGCCGGTCAGGATGATGGCCATGCCGGCCAGGCAGAGGGCCGCCCCCAGCAGATCCCAGCGGGTGGGGATCTGCCCTTCGACGACCCAGAGCCAGAGCAGCGAGGCCGCGATGTAGACGCCGCCATAGGCGGCATAGGCGCGGCCTGCGAAGGGCTGGTCGATCCGCGTCAGGAGCCAGGCAAAGAGCGCCAGCGACAGCATCCCCGGCACCAGCCAGAGCGCCGAGCGATCCAGCCGCAGCCAGGCCCAGAAGGCAAAGCAGCCCGCGATTTCGGCCAGCGCGGCCAGCGCATAGGCCCCGATTGCGGGAAGAACGCCTGTGATGCCCATCTTGCCCAACCTTCCTGCCCGACCGGACTGCATCGCCAGTTCCGACCTGACCTTTCTGCCCCGCACCGCGCCTTTGGCGCAAGGCGGGATCCGGGAAGGGACCGTTTCAAGCCTCTGGAAAGGGCAGGATAGGCAAGGCGGATCAAGGAGATAGGTGGTGCTGCAAGAGAGGATTGAACTCTCGACCTCTCCCTTACCAAGGGAGTGCTCTACCACTGAGCTACTGCAGCGCCGGGTCGATTGCGGCTGTGCCGCGCGACGTGGCGGGTGAATAGCCGCCTTCCGGTGCGGGTGCAAGTGCAAAGTCGCCGCTTTTTCCGGCGCAATCTGGACCCTTTCCGCCGCTTCGTATAGGAGGGGGCGATGGAGCCGGAACCCGAGAAAACCAAGCCCGCCAAAGCCGCCCGGACCGCGTCGGAAGGGACGCGGGAGGCGCGGTTGAAGGCGGCGCTGAAGGCCAATATGGCGCGGCGCAAGGCGCAGGCCAGGGCGCGGGGCGGGGCGGGCAGGGCAGAAGATGACGGGGGTGCCGCGGGCAGCCCCCGCGAGAACGAGTGAGGCGGGCAGATGGATTCGATACTGGTCAAGGGCAATGGGGCGCTGAACGGGGTGATCCCGATCGCGGGGGCCAAGAATGCCTGCCTGACGCTGATGCCCGCCACCCTTCTGACCGAGGAGCCGCTGACGCTGACGAATGCGCCGCGGCTGTCGGATATCCGGACAATGACCCAGCTTCTTCAATCCCTTGGCGCGGAAGTTGCGGCCTTGCAGGACGGGTTGGTGCTGGCGATGTCGTCGCATGACATCGACAATCATACCGCCGATTACGACATCGTGCGGAAGATGCGGGCCTCGATCCTTGTCCTTGGGCCGATGCTGGCGCGGGATGGGCATGCGGTGGTGTCGCTGCCGGGCGGATGCGCCATTGGCGCGCGGCCGGTGGACCTGCACCTGAAGGCGCTGGAGGCGATGGGGGCGGAGCTGGACCTGCGGGAAGGCTATGTCCATGCCAAGGCGCCGGGCGGGCGGTTGAAGGGGGCTGTGGTCGAATTTCCCTTTGTTTCCGTGGGGGCCACGGAAAACGCGCTGATGGCGGCGACGCTGGCGAAGGGGACGACCGTGTTGAAGAACGCGGCGCGGGAGCCGGAGATTGTCGATCTGGCCCAATGCCTTAGGAAGATGGGCGCGCAGATTGACGGCGAGGGGACGGAGACCATCACGGTGCAGGGCGTGGACCGTCTGCATGGCGCGACGCATCCCGTGGTGACCGACCGGATCGAGTTGGGGACCTATATGCTGGTGCCTGCGATCTGCGGGGGCGAGGTGGAATGTCTGGGTGGGCGGATGGATCTGGTGGGGGCATTCGCCGAGAAGCTGGATGAGGCCGGGATCAGCGTGAGCGAGACGGAGCGGGGTCTGAAAGTGTCGCGGAAGGGCGGTCGGGTGCGGGCCGTGAACGTGACGACGGAGCCGTTTCCGGGGTTCCCGACGGACCTGCAGGCGCAGATGATGGCGCTGCTCTGCACCGCCGAGGGCGTGTCGGTTCTGGAGGAAAAGATCTTTGAAAACAGGTTCATGCATGCGCCCGAGCTGATGCGGATGGGGGCCAGGATCGACGTGCATGGCGGCACGGCGACGGTGACGGGGGTGGCCAAGCTGAGGGGGGCGCCGGTGATGGCGACGGACCTGCGGGCGAGCGTCAGCCTGATCCTTGCGGGGCTGGCCGCCGAGGGCGAGACGGTGGTGAACCGGGTCTATCACCTGGACCGGGGTTATGAGCGGGTCGAGGAAAAGCTGCGGGCCTGCGGGGCGCAGATCGAGCGGATCAAGGGCAACTGATGGCCGACGCGCGCTTTGAGGATGGCGAGATCGGCCCGCTGAACCTTGTGGCGCGGGACGGGGAGGATCTGCAGGTCATCTCGGCCCTGGTGCAGGATGCGGTGCTGACCGGGGCGGATCTGAAATGGGAGCGGTCGAAGCGGCGATTTGCCTGTCTGATCAATCGCTTCCGTTGGGAGGACCGGGCGGCGGCCGAGGCTGCGCGGCGGCCCTATGAGCGGGTGCGGGCGCTTCTGGTGATCGAGGATGCGGGCGCGGTGCGGTCGCAGGGGATCGACCGGGGGGACCCGGAGACGGTGCTGTCGATCCTGTCGCTGGCCTGGGAGCCGGGGGAGGACGGGACGGGGGCGGTGACGCTGGTTCTGGCGGGCGACGGGGCGGTGCGGGTGGAGGTCGAGGCGCTGGAAGTGACGCTGCATGATGTCACGCGGCCCTATCTGGCGCCGAGCCGGAAGAAACCCGCGCATCGGGATTAACCAAGTCCTTGGGATTGCCGGATTTTCCGCGCCGCAGCCGTGCAGCGCGCCAGTGCAGCACGGCAGTGCAGCGGGCGGTGCATACAAATTCCGAGAGGGCAGGGCGGCGGTTCGTGGTTAACCGTGCGCAGGCGCAGGTGTTTTGGCGCATCCTGTGGTTCGAGCCCTGGATGGGGCGAGATGTGGTTTGCTCGTGCGGGGAGGCCCGAAGACCCTTTGGATTGGGGACAGATCCGCCGTTTTACCGGGGTCGGCGCGGCCCCCTCCCCGACCCTCCCCCGCGCCCTGCGGGGAGGGAGAAGGGGGCGGAGAGGATCGGGCCTGGGTCTTGGTGGGGGCGGGGGCGCCCCCTCCCCGGCCCTCCCCCGCCCTGCGGGGGAGGGAGAAGGGGGTGGTGAGGAATGGGCCGAGGTCTTGGTGGGGGGCAGGGGTGCCCCCTCCCTGAGCCGTCCCCGCCATGTGGGTGGGCACGGCTGCGGGCCGGCCTGTCAGCGCGGAGGTCCGCGCCCTGACGCGATCAGCCCCGGAAGCTGCCGCGTCCGAAGCGCAATTCGTATTCCGAGCCGGAAGCCGGGGTGGGGCCGATCAGTTTGCAATTTGCGGTGGAGCCGGTGAGGCTGGCGCGATCCGGGACGGAGGTGAAATAGGACAGGTCGATCCTGTAGGTCTTGCCCGCCACGCGCACCTCGCCCGCGCGGGCCATCTTGGCCACGGTGGTGCGAAGTTGCCGGTTTTCAAGCGCGCCGGAGCCGCAGACGGCAAACCGGCCCTGGTCGGTGAAGACCGCCCAGGCGAAGTAATAGACATGGCCCAACCCTTCGGTGAACTGGATGCTGGATTCAGTGAAGCGGCCATCGACAGGCACGGTGAAATCGGCGGCCCGGACGGCGGGGGCGGCGAGGAGCAGGCCGGCAATGAGGGAAAGCGCAAGACGCATGGAACATATCCTTGGCAATCGGGAAAGGTGCTGGAAACAGAGGGAAAATCGTGACCGGACTGGGGGAAGGATTCCCCTGCGGATGGCTGTCCGTCAAGCGGTTTGCGGGCCGTATTCGGGGTCACTTCGGGGCGGGGGGGCGGGCCGCGCGGGACGGCGCGCGCGGGACTTGAGCGCGGGCAGCCTGCGCGCTAGATGGGGCGCACCCTGCGGAGGCCTGGCCCATGACCTTTTTCCTGTCCACCCGTGATGCCGGTTTCGCGGCGGATTTCGCGCAGCTTCTGTCGATGAAGCGCGAAGAGGCCGAGGATGTGGATCAGGCCGTGGCCGCCATCATCGCCGATGTCCGGGCGCGGGGGGATGCGGCGCTGCTGGAGCTGACGGCGCGGTTTGACCGGATGGCGCTGACGGCGGAGCGGCTGGCCTTTTCGGACGACGAGATCGAGGCGGAGATTGCCAGGGTGTCCACCGAGGATCGGGCAGCGCTGGAATTGGCGGCGGCGCGGATCCGGGATTATCACCTGCGGCAGTTGCCCGAGGATGCAAGCTGGACCGATGCGGCGGGGGCGACCTTGGGCTGGCGCTGGACGCCGGTTTCGGCGGCGGGGCTTTATGTGCCGGGGGGGCTTGCCTCTTATCCTTCGTCTGTCCTGATGAATGCCATTCCGGCGAAGGTGGCGGGGGTGTCGCGGCTGGTCGTGACCTGCCCGACGCCGGGGGGGGTGGTGAACCCGCTTGTGCTGCTGGCGGCGCGGATTGCGGGGGTGGATGCGGTTTACCGTGTGGGGGGCGCGCAGGCGGTGGCGGCGCTGGCCTATGGGACGGCGACGATCGCGCCGGTGGACAAGATCACCGGGCCGGGGAATGCCTATGTGGCGGCGGCGAAGCGGCGGGTGTTCGGGCGCGTGGGGATCGACATGATCGCGGGGCCGTCGGAGGTGCTGGTGATCGCGGATGGTGACAATGACCCGGATTGGGTGGCGCTGGACCTGCTGAGCCAGGCCGAGCATGACGAGAGCGCGCAGGCGATATTGATCACCACGGATGCGGGGTTCGGGCAGGCCGTGGCGGCGGCGGTTGAGGCGCGGTTGCAGATGCTGGAGCGGCGGGCGATTGCCGGGGCGTCGTGGCGCGACAATGGGGCGGTGATCGTGGTGCGGGATCTGGACGAGGCGGCGGATCTGGCCAACCGGATCGCGGCGGAGCATCTGGAGATCATGGTGGCGGAGCCGGAGGCACTGGCCGCGAAGATCCCGCATGCGGGGGCGATCTTCCTGGGTGCGTGGACGCCGGAGGCGATTGGCGACTATGTGGGCGGGCCGAACCATGTGCTGCCGACGGCGCGGTCGGCGCGGTTTTCGTCCGGGCTGAACGTGCTGGATTTCATGAAGAAGACGACGATGGCGCGGATGACGCCCGAGGCCTTGCGCGCCATCGGGCCGAGCGCGGAGCGGCTGGCGGTGAGCGAGAGCCTGCAGGCGCATGGGTTGAGCGTGCGGGCGCGGCTGGACCGGTTGAACGGGTAGGGGTGGGGTGAACCCCACAAGGCGGGGTGAACCCCTACAAGGCGGGGTGAACCCCTACAAGGCGGGGTGAACCCCGCCCTACGGTTTGGCGCAGGGGCGCAGCGGCAGGTTTCGGACGGCCTTTCTCTGCATGGCATGCGCGGTACCTCCCCCATCGCCCTTGCGCTGCGGGTTCTGGTCGGGCATCACCCTTCGGGTGAAAAGAGGTCTGCCATGAACCGCATCTGCCATATCGAGATTGACGAGCGGGGTCTGGCCCGCCCGACGCCGGAGATCGAGCAGGAGCGGCGGGTGGCGATCTTTGACCTGCTGGAGGAAAACTCTTTCGCGCTGCCGGTGCGGGAGGGGCGGGAGGTGCCGTCCGGGCCCTATCGGCTGGGCCTTGCGATCCGCGAGGGGCGGCTGGTCTTCGACATCGGGTCGGAAGCGGGGGAGAAGGTGGGGGAGTTCCATCTGTCCCTCGGCCCGTTCCGGCAGGTGGTGAAGGATTATTTCCAGATCTGCGAGAGCTATTTCGAGGCGGTGAAGCGCCTGCCGCCCAGCCAGATCGAGGCGATCGACATGGCCCGGCGCGGCATCCACAACGAAGGCGCGCGGGTTCTGCAGGAGCGGCTGGAGGGCAAGGCCGAGGTGGATACCGATACGGCGCGGCGGCTGTTCACGCTGATCTGCGTCCTGCACTGGGGTTGATCTTGGGCGACGGTTTTCCCGCTTCGGTGCTGTTCTGCTGCGATCACAATGCCGTCCGCTCGCCCATGGCCGAGGGGTTGATGAAGCAGATGTATGGCCAGCGGGCCTATGTCCAGTCGGCCGGCGTGAAGAACGACATGGAGGTGGACGGCTTTTCCATCGCCGTCTGCAAGGAATTGGGGATCGAGCTGAGCCGCCATCGCAGCCGGTCCTTCGAGGAGATGCAGGAATGGGGCGATGACCTGTCGCAGTTCGATCTGATCGTCGCGCTGTCGCCCGCGAGCCAGAGAACGGCGCTGGAGCTGACCCGTTTCTATCATCTGGACGTAGAATACTGGCCGATCCTGGATCCCACGGGCCTGGGCGAAAGCCGCGAGGCGAAGCTGGCGGCCTACCGTCAGGCGCGGGACCAGATCAGGGACAGGATGCTGGCGCGGTTCGGGCCGCCGACGGAGGAGACGACATGACGAGAGCGGATGCGATGGCCCTGATCGGGCGCTATTACGCGGCCTTCAATGCGGGCGATGCGGGCGGCATGCTGGACTGCGTGGCCGAGGATGTGGAGCATCGCGTGAACGAGGGCGGCATCCGGCGCGGGCGCGCGAAATTCGCCGAGTTCTGTTCCCATATGGGGGTGAGCTATCGCGAGGAGCTGAAGGATCTGGTGATCTTCGCCAATGACGAGGGCACGCGGGGGGCGGCGGAATTCGTGGTGCATGGCGAATATCTGCAAACCGATCCGGGCCTGCCCGAGGCCAAGGGCCAGCGCTATATCCTGCCCGCGGGCGGGTTCTTCGAGATCAAGGGCGGCAGGATCGCGCGCGTCACCACCTTCTACAACCTGAACGACTGGATCACACAGGTATCGGCATGAGCCGCGACCTGCCGGAGGGGATCACCGTCCGGGCGCTGCGCGGGGCGGCGCTGGAGGCGGCGCTGGACGATGTGGCACGCCTGCGCATCGCGGTGTTCCGCGACTGGCCCTATCTCTATGACGGCACGCTGGATTATGAGCGGGAGTACCTGCGCACCTACCGGGAATCCGGGGGGGCGCTGCTGGTGGGGGCGTTTTTCGGCGATGTGCTGGTGGGGGCCTCCACCTCGACCCCGATGGAGGATCATGCGGGCGAATTCGCAGCCCCCCTGGCGGGGCGGGGGGTGGCGCTGGAGCAGATCCTTTATGGCGCGGAATCGGTCTTGCTGCCGGAATATCGCGGCAAGGGGATCGGGCATCGCTTCTTTGACCTGCGCGAGGCGCATGCCCGCGAGCTGGGGCGCAGCCATGTGGCCTTCTGTTCGGTGATGCGGCCCGAGGATCACCCGCAGCGCCCATCCAGCTATCGCAGCAATGATGCCTTCTGGCGGGGGCGGGGCTATGCGCCCTTGCCCGGGGCGGTGGCGGAGTTTTCCTGGAAGGATCTGGGCGA
The DNA here is from genome assembly GCF_011059185.1 of Paragemmobacter kunshanensis. Taxonomy (GTDB): domain Bacteria; phylum Pseudomonadota; class Alphaproteobacteria; order Rhodobacterales; family Rhodobacteraceae; genus Paragemmobacter; species Paragemmobacter kunshanensis. The sequence continues at coordinate 45,240 of NZ_JAALFE010000022.1, forward strand.
GGCGGCCGAGACGGTGAAGCCGCTGCAGTTCTGGATGCGGGCGATCTGAGGGCGCATTGCAGCGCGGTGCGGCGGAAGGCCGCCGGTTTCGCGCCGAGGCATCGGCGCGGCCCGGCCCATGGCGCGGCTTGCGTATTGCCGGGGGCGGTTCGGCGCTTGTAGGGCTGGATCACGGCCATCGCGGCCTGTGCCTGCCGGACCTTGCGACAATTCCGGATCAGGCAGGGAACCGGATGGGCGCCTTGCGCGTTATGTCGTCAGACAACATCTCCGGAGGTCATTGACATGAAGAACATCATCCTTCTTTCCGCCCTTGCGCTGGGCACGGCGGCCTGTGTGCCTGCGGATCAGGCGACGCTGGGCGGTGCCGCCACGGGCGCGGTGCTGGGCGCGGCGGTCTCGGATTCCGATGACCGGGTGGAAGGCGCGATCATCGGCGCGGCGGTCGGCGGTGTGGCGGGCAACATGATCGGCCGGGCGAATACGCCCAATGACTGTGTCTATGAAGACCGTTATGGCCGCCGCTATGTGGCGCCCTGCCCGTAAGGCAGGCGCGCGCGGGTGATCCTGCGGAAGCCGGGGCCGGGAGCAGATCCCACGCGCGCGCCCCGGCTTTTGCTTTTGGGGCCGGGGAAACGGGTGTTCCCCGGCGCGGAAGACTGGCAAGAAGGGGGGATGATCGCATTGCCCGAGGCCCGCCCATGAAGATCGCCGCCGCTGCCTATCCCTTGAGCTTCCTTCCCGATTTCGCGGCCTATGAGGCCAAGCTTTCGGCCTGGGTGGCAGAGGCCGCGGGGCAGGGGGCGGATCTGCTGGTCTTTCCGGAATATGGGGCGATGGAGCTGGCCTCGCTCGGCGGGGCGGAGGTGGCGGCGGATCTGGAGCGGGCGCTGGTCGAGGTGGCGCGCTGGCGGGATGCGGTGGACGGGCTGCATCTGCGGCTGGCGGCGGCGCATGGGGTGCATATCCTCGGCGCATCGGGGCCGGTCTGGCCCCGCCCCGGGGCGCGGCCGGTGAACCGGGCGACGCTTTACGGGCCGGGGGGGATTGTCGGGCATCAGGACAAGCAGATCATGACGCGGTTCGAGCGCGAGACCTGGTTCGTGGCGCCGGGCGCGGGCCTGCCGGTGTTCGACACTCCGCTGGGCCGGATCGGCGTGCTGATCTGTTATGACAGCGAGTTTCCACTGCTGGCGCGGCGGCTGGTGGAGGCGGGGGCGGAGGTGATCCTGGTGCCGTCCTGCACCGATACGCTGGCGGGGTTCACGCGGGTGCGGGTGGGGGCCATGGCGCGGGCGCTGGAGGGACAGTGCATCACGGTGCATTCGCCCACGGTCGGGCTGGCGGAGTGGTGCCCGGCGGTGGACGAGAATGTGGGGGCGGCGGCGATCTACGGGCCGCCGGACCGGGGCTTTCCGCCGACGGGGATCTTCACCGAGACCGCGCTGAATGCGCCCGGCTGGGCGGTGGCCGAGGTGGATCTGGCCGCCGTGGCCGAGGTGCGGCGCGATGGCGGGGTGCTGAACCATCTGCATTGGGGCGAGCAGGCGGAGCGGCTGGCGCGGGGGTGAGCGGGCGGCTGGGCGGGCGTTGACGCATATTCGCATTCTGATAGGATTGCGGGTTGAACGGCCCCTCGCAGGGGGCCGGTGATGACCGGGAAAACCGGCGGGCAGGGCAGGTGCGAGATTGCGGGCAAGGCGGGGTTTTCCCTTTGGACGGGCCTGGGCGGCGGGGCTTTGCCTCGGGCTGGCGGGCGTGAGCGCGATCCCGGTCGTGATCGGGGCGGGGCCGCCCGGCTTGCGCTGCGAGCGGGCCGAGGGTGCCGATCCGGCGCAGGCCGAGGCCCTGTGCCGGGCTGTGGCGGCGGCGCTGGAGGCGCAGGCGGAGGCCGGAGCGGGGGCGGCGACTGCGCTGATGCTGGAGATAAGTGTGGCGCGGCCCGATCTGGTGGCGGCGCGCTGGTGGCGGGACGGCAAGGCCGGGCTGGTGATGCAGGTCGTGGCGATGGATGGGCCGCTGATGCCCGATTGGGCGCAGCAGATGGCGCGCGGCCTTGTCCGGAGAGTGCCGCCATGATTCCACCGTGCTGCCCCGACTTCGGCGTTTTCCGCCCCTAGGCTGACACGGCAAGTTCCACCCTGTGTTCCAACCTCCACCCTGTGTTCCATGCGAGTGACCCATGTGTACAATGTGCTTTGCACCCCGGCCCGATGACGACTGCGCCTATTCCAATCCCACGGTGACAGTCTCGGCGACGATCCTTGAATCCGGCGATGCCACCAGCAGCTTCAGCGATCCCTCGATCGTGACCATCGCCGTCGGGGATGAATTCCTTGGCAGCATCACCGGCGGGGACCGCGACCTTGTCGCGGTGACGCTGGTGGCGGGCCAGACCTATGAGATCACGCTGGCCGGAACGGGAAGCACGCCCGAACTGGACACCTATCTTCGGGTGCTGGACAGCAGCGGCAACGTCATCGCCGAGAATGACGACTACAGTTCGGCCCTGTCGTCGCGGATTTCCTTTACGCCGTCCTCCGGGGGGACGTTCTACCTTTCGGCGGGCGGCTATGGCGACAGTCAGGCCGGCAGCTACAGGCTGGCGATTGCCGAAGTGGCCCCGCCGGCCCCGCCGGCCGTGGGGACGCTGAACGAATTGGCGGATTATCTGACCGATGGATACTGGGAAAGTGTCGGCAGTCTTCGCCACAGTTTCGATGTGCAGACGGACAATATCATCACCTACAACATCACGGCGCTGACGGCGGCGGGGCAGCAGCTGGCGCTGTGGGCGATGGATATCTGGGAGATGGTCGCGAATATCGACTTCCAGGCCTCGGCCGAATACAACGCGGACATCATGTTCGATGACGCGGCCGATGGCGCCTATGCGAACAGCCTGACCACCTGGATGTTCATCGACCGGTCCACGGTCAATGTCGGCGAGAACTGGCTGAACAGCTATGGCACGGGATATGGCAGCTACAGCTTCCAGACCTATGTGCATGAGATCGGCCATGCGCTGGGGCTGGGCCATCAGGGCGGCTATAACGGGGCTGCCAGCTATGGCCAGGACGAGGATTTCCTGAACGACAGCTGGTCGATGTCGGTGATGTCCTATTTCCATCAGGACGAGAACACGACCGATCCGGGCAGCTTTGCCTATATCCTGTCGGCGATGCCCGCCGATATCGTGGCGATCCAGAACCTTTACGGCGCGGCCAGCGGCGGGGCGACTGCGGGCAACACGGTCTGGGGTGAGGGCAACACGCTGGGCAATGCGCTGGGAACCTTCCTGTCCGACATCTTCGAGGGCGGCGCGGGCATGACGACCCGGTCCTTCACCGTCTATGACGAGGGCGGGATCGACACGATCCGCATGACGCAGGATGTGACGAACCAGAATGTCTCGCTCGCCTCGCTGGGGCGGTCGGATGTGATGGGGGGGCTTGGCAACATGACCATCGCCCGGGGCACGGTGATCGAGAATTTCGAGGCCGGGTCGGGCAATGATACCGTCGTCGGCAATAATGCGGTGAACCAGCTGACCGGCAATGCGGGCCACGACCGGCTGTCGGGGCTTGGGGGAAATGACCTGCTGGATGGCGGTGCCGGTTTTGATACGCTGCGCGGCGGGAACGGTGATGACCGCCTGGTGGGACGGGACGGGTCTGATACCCTTTTTGGCGAGGCGGGCAATGACCAGCTGTTCGGTGGAAACGGGGCCGACCGGCTGGATGGCGGGGCGGGCAATGACCAGATGACCGGCGGGCTGGGGGCGGATGTCTTTGTCTATGCGCTGGGCAGTGACACGATCTTCGGCTTCCAGAACGATGTGGATACGCTGCGCGTCGAGGCGGATCTGCTGGGGGCGGGGGCGAGTTGGGAGACATTCTCGGCCCTGGCCGATGAACGCGCGGACAGCATCGTCTTCAACTTCGGCAGCGGCAACCGGCTGGTGGTCATGGGCGTGACGGATGTGGCCGTGCTGGAGAATGACCTGGTGCTGTTCTAGCGGATCGGGCGGGGCGGGCATGGCCCGCCCCGCCCCAATCTGCGCCGGATGCCTGTTTTCCCCTTGAAAAATCTGCCGACTGGGCGCAATAGCTGTGCCCGAAGCCCGCGAGCCCTGCTTGCGGGCGCAAACCCCATTTGGAGTGACCATGGCCAAGGAAGACATCCTCGAATTCCCCGGTGTCGTGAAGGAACTCCTGCCGAACGCGACATTCAGGGTCGAGCTGGACAACGGCCATGAACTGATCGCGACGATGGCAGGCAAGATGCGCAAGAACCGCATCCGCGTTCTGGCAGGCGACAAGGTGCAGGTGGAAATGACGCCTTACGACCTGTCGAAAGGCCGCATCAACTATCGCTTCAAGTGAAGCTGATCCTCGGGTCCGGGAGCCCGCGCCGGAAGGAGCTTCTGGCGCAGCTGGGCATCGTGCCGGATGCGATCCTGCCGCCCGATATCGACGAGGATCCCCGCAAGGGGGAATTGCCCCGCCCCTATGCCGCGCGGCTGGCGCGCGAGAAGGCGGCGGCGGTGGCGGCCGGTCCTGATGACATCATCCTGTGCGCGGATACGACGGTGGCGCTGGGCCGCCGCATCCTGGGCAAGCCCCGCGATGCGGGGGAGGCTGCGGAATTCCTGACGATGCTGGGCGGGCGGCGGCATGAGGTGATCACGGCGGTGGCGGTGCGCCGGGGCGCGCGGCTCTGGGCGCGCGAGAGCGTCAGCGCGGTGAAGATGAAGCGGCTGTCGGATGCGGAGCTGAACGCCTATCTGGCGGGCGGCGAATGGGAGGGCAAGGCCGGGGCCTATGCCATCCAAGGGTCGGCGGGGGCCTTCATCCCGTGGATTTCGGGCAGTTTCACCGGCATCGTGGGCCTGCCGCTGGCCGAGACGGCGGCCCTGTTGCAGGCGGCGGGATGGCCGGTCTGGAGGCGGGAATGAAGGGGCGTGTGATCTGTCTGGATCAGATCGGGGGCCGCGATGCGGCGGCGCTGATCGTGGACGGGCGGCTGGAGGATCTGCTGATCGACCCGGCGGGGGACGAGGTGCTGCCGGGCGCGATCTATCGCGCGGTGGCGGACCGGCCCGTCAAGGGACAGGGCGGCATGTTCGTGAAGCTGCCGGGGGGATCGGGCTTTCTGCGGCAGGTCTCGGGCCTGGCGCCGGGGCAGCGGATCATCGTGCAGGTGACCGGCCCGACGGAGCCGGGCAAGGCGGTGCCGGTGACGGTGCGGCTGCTGTTCAAGTCGCGCTGGGCGATCGTCACGCCGGGGGCGCCGGGGATCAACATCTCGCGCCGGATCCGGGACGAGGCGGCGCGGGCCGATCTGCAGGCGCTGGCGGAAGAGGCGATGGCGGGGGCGCCGGCCGATCACGGGCTGATCCTGCGCTCGGCCGCCGAGGGCGAGGATGAGGCGGCGGTGGCCGAGGATATCCTGGCGATGAAGGAGATGGCCGCCGCCGTGGTGGCCGATCTGGCGGGGGGGCCGGAACTGCTGGTCGATGGGCCGGGCGCGCATGAGGCGGCCTGGCGCGACTGGGCCGAGCCCGCGGCGGATGAGGTGATCGAGGGCGGGTTTGACGATCATGGCGTGCGCGAGATGATCGACGCGCTGCTGGCGCCCCGGGTCGATCTGCCAGGCGGCGGGCACATGATGGTGGAGCCGACACGCGCGCTGGTGGCGGTGGATGTGAATACGGGGCCCGATACCTCGCCCGCCGCCGCGCTGAAGGCCAATATCGCGGCGGCGCGGGATCTGCCGCGGCAGCTGAGGCTGCGGGGCCTGGGCGGGCAGGTGGTGGTGGATTTCGCGCCGGTGCCGAAGAAGGACCGGGGCACGCTGGACCAGGTGATGAAGGCGGCCTTCCGGGCCGAGGGCGGCGAAAGCCATCTGGCGGGCTGGACGGCGCTGGGCCTTTACGAGATGACGCGCAAGCGCGACCGGCTGCCGCTGGCGGCCCTGCTGGAGGCGGGGGCATGACCTGCCCGGTTTGCGGCAAGGCGGTGGTCGCGGCCTATCGCCCCTTCTGTTCGCGCCGCTGCGCGGATGTGGATCTGGGGCGCTGGCTGACGGGGGGCTATGCTATCCCGGCCGAACCGGCCGAGGAGGCCGACCTGCCCGAGCCCGGCGAAGACCCGCCCGCGCGGCGGCACTGAGACCGGCCTTTGGCCATTGTGCGGGGCCTTTGCGGGCGCACGAATTTTCTGCCGAAACCCTCTGGACAGCCCCGCCCGCCTGACGTATCACCCGCCCACCCGAAGGGGCCTGCCCCTTTGATCACGGTGCCCAGATAGCTCAGTTGGTAGAGCAGCGGATTGAAAATCCGCGTGTCGCTGGTTCGATTCCGGCTCTGGGCACCAATTAAAATCCAACAAAATCAGATAGTTGCTCTGCGTGGCTTGGCGCGGTTCTCCTGCGGTTTGGGGTTCTGGACTTCAATTGGACTTCAATTTGGTTGCAGAATGCATGGTGGGAGGGCGTGGGGGAAGAGTGTTGTGCGGGTTTTGGGGAGCGGTGGGGCGGGAAAAGAATCGAGCTTGGCGAGGTCATTTTCGGACGCGTTGGAAGCGGACGAACTTTGGGTCATTCGCTTTCATCAAGTCGTGGCGAAACAGCAATTGAGGGTATCGAGCACCCGGCCGAACCGGATGTGCATGCCACGCTGACGCAGTTGAATTTCCACATCTGAACAGCGGCCCCGCAGTGAGGGGTGAAGTTTAACCGAGCCCGTCTTGACACAATCCCTGCTTGTGATTGTTGATTTGCACTGAGAGCTGACCCGGGTTTTCCATCGAGAAGTGACCCACCATTGGTTATGGATTTCGTGTCATG
>NZ_JAALFE010000023.1 GCF_011059185.1 Paragemmobacter kunshanensis
GCCGTCAACGCCATGATTTATATGCGAAATATCACGATTACGACAGCGAAATCAGCGACTTACTTGGAGAATGTGGGGTTCTGTTGTTTGTCCAAGTCCCGGAGAGCTGGAGATTGCGTGGTCTGGCACTTCTTGCATTGGTGCTGGCAATCATATACGTGTACGTTTGGTTGCGCGCCAATAAACTTAGAAGCATTTCTGTGAAGATTGAGGGCACAACTGTCAAAATTAAGGTTGGTGACATTTTTGAAGAAGACGACCTTAAGGTGATTGCATGCAATGAGTATTTTGACACAATCGTCGATGATAAAATAATCGCCAAAAACACTGTCAATGGCGCATTTATCACGAGCTACCTTGATATTCCAGTTTCACATCTTGATGCTTTTATCGAATCGTATAGGTTTGAAGAAAATGAGGTCGGATCTGTTAATTCAAACAGGACATCCGGAAAGACTCAACGCTACAGGCTTGGAACTATTGTAAGGTATGGTGATTTTCTCCTTACTGCCTTTGCTAAGTTTGACGATAGCGATCGGGCCACTCTCACAATGCCAGAGTATCTAGAGTTTCTCATGAACTTTTGGGATCGTGTGAACAAAGTCTATGCCGGAAAGAGTGTTTCCGTAACGGTGTTTGGGTCAGGAATAACGAGAATCAAGGGTCACAAATTAATCAATGATGAGGAGTTGCTAAAGATCATGTTGTGGACTTTTCGAGTTAGTGAGATGCGCTTCAAGCATCCTGCGATATTGACGATAGTGATTCACGGATCGAAAATTGATAAGATTGATCTATTTGATATCGCTTCCGCGAGACATGGGGTCTGAAGTTTGCTTGTGGAATCTTGCAATATGTCTGCACACGGAAGCGATCATTGGTTCTAGACAGGAACCGGCAATCATCTTGGCCTTGCGCGCAATTTCGTTTGTTGGCCTCGTCCTGGCGCAAAGGCAATCCCGCGTGTTCCCCCCGCGTTCCCCAGAAAACCCACACCAGAAACCGCCCCTTGGGGTGGTTCTGTATGTAGCTGAAAAATCTGGAAGATTTGGCTCCGGCGGTAGGGATCGAACCTACGACCAATTGATTAACAGTCAACTGCTCTACCGCTGAGCTACGCCGGAACACGTGGGCCGTATAGCAAGGGTGTTTCGGGGGGGCAAGGGGGTGTGGAGAGAAAAAGCGCGGGTGCGGTCAGGTCAGGTGGAAGATCGCGTCGGGGGCGGTGGGGTCTGACGTTCGGACGCGGTTATTTTCAAGCAGATCAAGCAAATGGGCAAGGACGTTGCGGCGCGCGGCGGGATGGAGCGCGGGGGGCGTGTCGTGGTAGAGCCGCATCGTCAGGCTGCCGGGATCGGCCGGGGCCCCGGACAGGAGGGCGAGGATCTGCGTCTCGCGCTGGTGGCGGTGGGTCAGGAGGGCGTGCAGCCTTTCGGCCGGGTCCGGGATCGGATCGCCGTGGCCGGGGAGGAAGCGGTCCCAAGGCTCGCCCTGCAGGCGCTGGAGCGCCGTGCAATAGGCGGCCATGTCGCCATCGGGCGGGGAGATGACCGAACTGCTCCATCCCATGACGTGATCGCCGGAGAAGAGCCACCCGCCCAAGGCGAAGCAGAGGTGGTTGCCGAGATGGCCGGGCGTGTGGAGGGCGGTGAGCGACCAGTCCGGGCCGTGGAGCGTGCTGCCGTCGTCAAGCCGTGCGTCGGGGGTGAAATCCGTGTCGAGGCCGTCGCCGCCTGCGGTGAGGCCAGCCGCTGCGAGGCGGGACATGAGGGGGGAGCGCCCATCGGTCGCCCTGCCGAAGGCGAGGACAGGTGCGCCCGTGGCGGCGGAGAGGCGGGGGGCGAGGGCGCTATGGTCGCGATGGCTGTGGGTGACGAGGATGTGGCTGATCCTTTCGCCGGGGTCGAGGGCGGCAAGGATCGCGGCGAGGTGGCGGTCATCCTCGGGGCCGGGGTCGATGACGGCCACCTGACCGGAGCCGAGCAGATAGGTATTGGTGCCGTGGAAGGTGAGCGGCGAGGGGTTGGGGGCCAGCAGATGGCGCAGGCGCGGCATGTCCCGGTCTGGGGGGAGGGGAAAGGGTGACTGTGCCATGGGCTCCTCTTCCCAAGCTGCGGGCAGGAGGCTAGGCTGACGGTCGATGGCCCGCAAGTCCCTCCTTCCCCGTGGTCTTTATGGCCGCGCCGCGCTGATCCTGATCGTGCCCATCGTCACGATCCAGCTTGTCGTTTCGGTGACCTTCATCCAGCGCCATTTCGAACGGGTGACCGAGCAGTTGACGGGCGGGGTGGCGGCGGAGTTGCAGCTTTTGCTGGATCTGGCGGAGGCGGCGGGATCGCTGGATGCCGCGCGGGCGGAGGTGCTGCGCGCGGCGGGGCCGCTGGAGGTGGAGGTGGCCTTGCCTGCGGGCGATGCGGCCCCGGTGGCGGATCGGACGGAACTGGTCGATCTGTCGGGGCGGGTGGTGATCCGCACGCTGCGGGCAGCACTTCCCGGGCTGGCGCCTGTCGATCTGGTGGAGGGCGATGGCAAGGTGCGGCTGCATCTGCCGACGCGCTGGGGCGAGATGGCGGTGGTGGTGAACCGGGCGCGGATGTCGGCCACCAATCCGCATCAGTTGCTGGTCCTGATGATCGCGACATCCATCCTGATGACGATCATCGCCTATCTGTTCCTGTCCAACCAGTTGCGGCCCATCGAGCGGCTGGCGGGGGCGGCGGAGGCCTTCGGGAAGGGGCAGGTGATCCCCTATAGCCCGCGCGGGGCGACGGAGGTGCGGGCGGCGGGGCGGGCCTTTCTGGACATGCGCGCGCGGATCGAGCGGCAGATCGAGCAGCGGACGCTGATGCTGTCGGGGGTGAGCCATGACCTGCGCACGCCGCTGACGCGGATGCGGCTGGGGCTTTCGCTCTTGCCCGAGGATGAGGAGACGCGGGCGCTGTTGTCGGATGTGGCCGAGATGGAGCGGCTGGTGGACGAATTCCTGTCCTTTGCGCGGGGCGATGCGACCGAGGCGGTGGAGGCGGTCGATCCGCTGGCGCTGGTGCGGCATGTGGTGGAGAACGCGGCGCGGTTGGGCAAACGGGTGGAGATGCGGGCCCCGGAGGCGGTGGGGCAGGTGATGCTGCGGCCGCAGGCGGTGACGCGGGCGCTGGAGAACCTTGTGAACAATGCGCTGCGCTATGGCAGCCGGGCGGTGGTGACGGTGGCGATGGGCGAGCGCTGGCTGCGGCTGGTGGTGGAGGATGACGGGCCGGGCATCCCGGCGGCGCGGCGGGCCGAGGCGGTGCAGCCCTTCAGCCGCCTTGATGCGGCGCGCGACCCGAACCGGGGCGGCGGCGTGGGGCTTGGCCTTTCCATCGCGGCGGATATCGCGCGGAGCCATGGCGGCGAGTTGCGGCTGGGGGAGAGCGCCAGTCTGGGCGGGTTGCGGGCGGAGGTGCTGCTGGCGCTGTGATCCCGGCGTCGGCCTTGGTGTTGCCGTTGGAATTTGGGTATTTGGGCCAAGATGAAGGGGCGGGTCGGGCCTAGTTCCGGCCGAGATTCAGCACCCAGTGCAGATCGCCGCCGCGCCCGATGGCGATGCCGATGCCAGCGTCTTTTGCGTTGCGCATCAGGAGGTTGCGGCGGTGGCCGCGGCTTTCCATCCAGCCTTGGGTGACGGTGGCGGGCGAGGGGTAGCCCTGCGCCACGTTCTCGGCGATTTCGCGGTAATCGTAACCGGCCCGGGCGGCGCGGTCGCCCAGATCGCTGCCGTCGCTGCCGTCATGGCCCATGCGGTTGCGGGTCGCGCTGTCGCAGGCGTGGTCCTGTGCGGCGCGGGTAAGGCGGGGATCGGCGGTGAGGGGGGAAAGGCGATTGGCCTGCCGTTCGGCATTGATCGCGGCCAGCGTTTCGGCGGCCAGTGCCTTCGCATTGGCGGGGAGGGTGCAGGCGGCGGCGGGGGTGGCTGCGAGGGCGAGGCAGAGGGCGGCGTGGCGGAGCATGGGGCACCTGTGGCGGGTCGATGGGGGAAGCCTAGGCGGGGCGCGCGCCTTGCGCGAGGGGGTGGGGATCAGAGCGGCAGGGTTTCGCCCAGGGGAGAGAGGACGGGGCCGCCAGCGGCGCGGGCGTCTTCGGCATCATGGGTGACGAGGAGGGTGGGGATGCCTGCCTGGCGCGCGCGGTCGAAGGTGAAGGCGCGGATCTGGGCGCGCAGGTCGGCATCGAGGCGGGAGAAGGGTTCGTCGAGCAGGAGGGCGCTCGGTTCCGCGAGCAGGGTGCGCAGGAGCGCGACGCGGGCCTTCTGCCCGCCCGAGAGGGTTGCGGGGTCGCGGTCGGCATGGCCTTTGAGGCCGGCGGAGGCGAGGGCCTCTTCAATGCGGGCTTGGCGGGCGGCCCGGCCCCGGACATGGGTGGGAAGGGCGAAGGCCAGGTTTCCGCCGACCGAGAGATGGGGGAAGAGGACCGGGTCCTGAAACATCAGGCCGATGCCCCGGCGGCGCGTCGGTTCTTCGGAAATGTCTTTTCCATTCAGGAGGATGCGGCCTGTTCTTGTGAATTCGGCTGCAAGGGTGCCGGTGATGGCGGCAAGGGCCGTGGATTTGCCCGAGCCGGAGGGGCCCATGATGGTGGCGACCTCGCCTGCCTTGATCGAGAGCGTGAGTGCCACGAGACGGCGGGGGCCGAGGGTGATGGTCAGATGGTCAAGCGTGAGGGTGCCGGTCATGCCAGCCCCCGCATCAGGCGGCGGTTGCGCCAGAGGAGGAGCGGGGCCGCGATGGCAAGACCGAAGGCCAGCGCGGGCAGCAGGAGTTGGAGCGCGGCATAGGCCCCGATCAGGCGGCGGTTGCCACCGGAGGAGAGGGCGACGGCCTCGGTCGTCAGGGTTTCGACGCGGCCGCCGCCGATGAGGAGGGTGGGCAGGTATTGGCCGATGGAGACGGCCATGCCCACGGCGGCGGACGTCAGCAGGGGGCCTGCCAGCATGGGCAGGCGGAGGCGCCAGAAGATACGCGTCTCGGACGCGCCGAGTGTGGCGGCGGCGGTGGCGATGCGGCTGTCCCAGGCGCGGAAGGGACCCGAGAGCGAAAGGAAGACATAGGGCAGCACGAAGACGAGGTGGATGGCGGCGACGGCGGCGGGGGTGCCGTCGATGCCGAGGGGGAGGGTGAGCATCTGGAGACCCGGCAGGAAGGCGATCTGCGGGATGAGGAGCGGCAGGTAGAGCAGGGTCAGCGCGCGGGTGGTGGGTGTGAGGTTGAGCGTCGCCTCGGCCTGCAGGCAGGCGAGTGTGAGGATGAGGGCGGCCAGCGTGGCCGTGGCGGCGATGGCCAGCGTGGTGGCGGTGGTCTGGCCGAGGGCGGGGGCGGCGCTGACCCAGGTGCGGAGGGTGAGGGATTGGGGGACGGCGTCGGGGAATTGCCAGAGGCCCGCGACCGACCAGAGCGCGAGGCCCGCGAGGCCGAGGGTGAGGCTGCCGGTGATCACGAGGCTGGCCGCGCGGGCGGCGGCGGCGGCGGGACGGTCGAGGTTGGGCAGGCGGGGGGCTTGGAACGCGGCGCGGACGAGGAGGTTTTGGACAAGTATTTCCGTTATACGCCAGATGGTTATGGCGGAAATCGCAAGTGCCAGTTGAAGAAGTGCGGCGGCGGCGGCGGTGTCGCGCATGGTGAGGCTGGCCTCGCCCATCCAGAGGGTGATCTGGGTGGCAAGGGTGGGGGGAAGCGTGGGGCCGAGGATCAGCGCCATGTCCACCGTCGTCATGCCATAGGCCAGCACGGCGTAAGTGGGCAGGCGGAGTTGGCGGTAGAGGTCGGGCAGGAGGGTGAAGGTGAAGCCTGCGATCCGCCCGTAGCCAAGGCTGGCCGCCGTGGTGAGGCGGCGGTCGGCATCGAGTTGCGGCAGGGCGGCGAGGGCCATCAGGAGGAGGAAGGGCAGTTCCTTGGTGATCAGACCAAGGGTGAGGGAAAGGCCCCATGGATCGTTGAGGATGAGGAGGTCGGGCGGGGATTGCCAGCCCGTCACCTCGGGCGAGAGGAGGCGGGCGATCCAGCCGGAGGGGGCGATGAGGAAGGCAAGGCCGAGCGCGGCGGCGGCATGGGGGACCGAAAGGAGCGGCGCAAGGCTGCGGCGGATGCGGGCAAAGGTGGGGGTGCCCGCGAAGGCCGCGAGGATGAGGAGGGTGAGTGCGAGGGCGATGAGCGTGGAGGCAAGCCCCGTGCCGAGGGAGAGGGCGGCGGCGCGGGGCAGGCCGGGCCATGCGAAGAGCGATGCCACGCCTGCGCCTGCGTTGCGGAAGGCGGGAATGACGGTTCCCGCCAGCCCTGCGAGGACGGGCAGGATCATCAGCGCAAGGGTGAGCGGGGGGGCGAGGCGGAGGAGGCTGCCCCGCCCGGCCTGCCTCACTGCGCCACCCCGTAGCGGGCGGTCCAGTCCTGTGCGATGCGGGTCATCCATGAGGCATGGGGTTCCAGGAGGACGGGGCCGAGATCGGCGGGCGAAAGGGTGGCGATGCCCAGTTCCAGCGCATCGAACCTTGCGCGGTCTTCCGGGGCAAGGGCCTGAAGATCGAGGACGGTCTGGAAGCCGAGGACGGCCGGGTCCTGTGCGCGGGCCTGCACTTCGGGGTCGAGGAGGAGGTTGGCGATGACGAGGGCGCCGGCGCGGTGGGCGGCGTTGAAGGGGATGGCGACGAAGGAGGCGTTGCCGATGGTGCCGCCCTGCAGGACGAAGGTGCGGACGGTGTCGGGCAGGTTTCCGGCGGCGATTTCGGCGCTGGCGCGGCCGGGGTTGAAGGCGAAGGAAATGTCGATTTCGCCATCGGCAAGCAGTTGGCCAAGCGCGGGTTCGTTCTGCGGGAAGGCCTTGGCCTGCCGCCAGAGCGCGGGGTGGAGCCGGTCGAGGAAGGCCCAGAGCGGGGCGACCTGCGCGTCATAGGCCGCCTCGTCCACCGGGGATTGCAGCAGGCTGGGGTCTTCCATCACGCCGTAGAGGACCTGTTTGAGGAAGGTGGTGCCAAGGTAATCCGGCGGCTGCGGATAGGTGAAGCGGCCGGGATTGGCGATGGCCCATTCTGCAAGCGCGTCAAGGCTTTGCGGGGGCTGGGGCAGGCGCGCGGTATCATGTTCGAAGACGAGTTGCGCCATGGCCCATGGGGATTCGAAGCCTTCGGTGGGAAGGGTGAAATCGGTGACCGTGGCGGGTTTGCCCGCGACATCCACGAGCGGCCAGTTGGGCAGGTATTCGGTAAAGGAACCGTAAAGAAGCCCCTGCGATTTCATGGCGGCGAAGTTTTCACCATTGATCCAGATGAGATCGACGGCCCCGCCTTCGGTCTGCCCTGCCTGCTGTTCGGCCAGCACGCGGGCGACGGCATCGGAGGTGGCGGCGAGTTTGACATGTTCGAGGGTGACTCCGTAGCGTTCCTGCGCCTTTTCCCCGATCCAGGTTATGAAATCGTTGATCTTGGGATCGCCGCCCCATGCGTGCCAGTAGACGGTCTGGCCGCGCGCCTCTGACAGGATGCCATCCCATTCTGCGGCAAGGGCTTTTGTGGAAAGCCCGGCGAAGGCGGGGAGGCTTGCGAGGAGTTGGAGGGCGGTGCGGCGGTGCATGGGTTCTCCCTTGGCGGTGCTTGTGAGGCGCGGTCGGACCGGGATAGCTAGGGCGGGTGGCGGCTGGCAACAGTCTTGTGGCCCGGGATACGGAAAGGTGATGCCGATGCTGGACGGCTGGATGCGGGGGATCATTGACCCGGCGCTGGGGCGGATGGGGAAAAGCCTTGCGGCGCAGGGGGTTGGCGCGGATGCGGTGACGCTGGCGGGGCTTGGGCTGGGGTTGGTGGCGGCGGCGATCATCGCTGTGGGTGGGCCGGGATGGCCGGCGGCGCTGCCATTGCTCGCCAGCCGGGTGGCGGATGGGCTGGATGGGGCAGTGGCGCGGGCGCGGGGGAAGACGGATTTCGGGGGCTATCTGGATATCGTCTGCGACTTTGTCTTTTATGCTGCGATTCCAATGGCTTTCGTGCTGCGCGATCCGGGCGTGAATGCGGTGGCGGGGGCGTTTCTGCTGGCGTCCTTCTATGTGAACGGGACGACCTTCCTTGGCTTTGCCGTGCTGGCCGAAAAGCGGGGGATGGAGACGCGGGGGCGGGGAGAGAAGTCGCTTTATTTCACCGCCGGTTTGCTGGAAGGCACGGAGACGATTGGGTTTTTCCTGATCCTTTGCCTTGTGCCATGGGCCTTTGCACCCCTGGCCTGGGCTTTTGGGGCGCTGTGTTTCGTGACGGCGGGGGCGCGGGTCTGGCTGGCGGTGCGGACGTTCCGATAGGTGCAGCGGCCGGTGCAGATGCGCAGTGCAGACGGGCGTATGCACGCAGCGACCGGTGGGTTCCGGAGGCGTTAAGGAATGGTGGCCGGGTAGGGCGGGGTTTACCCCGCCTTACGCTGGCGCATGGCGGGGAGACCCCCGCCTTACGCTGGCGCGTGGCGGGGTGAACCCCGCCCTACGGCGCCGGGTCAGGGCATCACCGCCTCGCGGAAGCGGAAGAAGCCGTGGGTCGCATGGGGCCATGACTGCGCGTCATGGTCGCGCAGGAGGCGGGCGAGGCGGATGCCCCGGTCGGCCAGCAGCGGGGCAAGGCGCTGGAGCGCGGCTGCGGTGGGGCCGATGGGGGCGTAGGGGGTGGCCAGCTGCCGGATGCCTTGGGCTGCGAGTTGGTCGCCGAGAGCGTCGAGCCCGGCTTCGGTGAAGCGGGGGGCGTCGGGTTGGCCCCTGCGGATGGCGGTGTCGGCGACGCCTTCGTCCACGAAGGCGGTCACCAGCGGGTTCACGGCAAGGGGAGAGCGGCGCGCGGTCGTGGTGAGGAATAGGAGCGGCGTCTCTGGCGGCAGGTGGGGGAAGCCGTCGCCGGCAAGGTCATCCTCATGCAGGAGGAGCGCGGTGGGGTCATCGGGGTGGAGGATGTCGCCCTGTGGCACGGGGCGTGGGGCGGGGTGGGGCTGCATCGGCAGGGGGCGGCAGTCGCGGGCAAGGCCCGTGGGGCGGAAGCGGCCACCGGTGTTCCTGGCGATGTTGTCGGGCGTGGCGGCATAGGTCTTGCCGGGCGTGTGCAGACCGCCCACCCAGCGCCATGACAGGGTGTTGGAGGCCGGGTCGCCACAGATGAGGTGGCGCAGGAAGAAATCCGCCCCCAATTCCCATGGCAGGCGCAGGGTGAAGATCCAGATCGAGGCGAACCACATGCGGGCGTGGTTGTGGAGATAGCCTGTGGCGGCCAGTTCCTGCGCCCAGTGGTCGAAGCCGTCGATCCCGGTCTGGCCCGTGCAGGCGGCCTCCCATTGCGCGCGGAGGCCCGCTTCGGCCTGAACCCGGTTCAGTGCCTCGGTCAGGCCCTGGCGATAGGCGGACCAGATGGCGGGCCGGCGTTCGAGCCAGCCTTTCCAGTAGGTGCGCCACCAAAGCTCTGCCAGGAACTTGTCGGCGCCTTGCGGATGGGCGCGCAGGGTGGCCTCGATCGCCTCGGCCTCGGTCAGGAGGCGGTGGCGGATATAGGGGGCAAGGCCCGAGACATGGGGATGTCCGGGCAGATCCTCGTTCCGGCGGGCGGCATAGGCCTGGCCCGCACGGGGGAGGAAATGGTCGAGCCGGGCGGTGGCGGCGGCGCGTGTGGCGGGCAGGGGGAGGGGGAGCGCGGTCATGCGGCGAGAGGTAGGGGGGCGGCCCTTTCCGGCAAGGCGGGCGTGTCGTGGCGCCGCATCATGGCGAGGCGCCTGCGGCCCGGGCGCGGCAGGGAGGAGGCCCAGGGGGCAAGACCATGCAGAACCGGCCTATCCTCTTCATCTGTTGGGAAAATATCCTCGGGGGGAGGCGCGGCACGCGCCGTGGGGGGCAGACAGCCCCCCTCACGGGCCGGGCGGGGCGAGCGGCAATCCGACCGGGTGCCCTTGCAGCCCCCCGTCCACGCAACTAAGACTCTGGCAACATTCCGTCGTTTAGATCATGTGAGACACAAAGGCAGGCCGAAATGCGCGATCCCGTCGAACACTACATGAATACCCTTGTTCCCATGGTCGTTGAACAGACCAGCCGGGGCGAGCGGGCCTATGACATCTTCTCGCGCATGCTGAAGGAGCGGATCATCTTCCTGTCCGGCCCGGTGCATGACGGGATGTCGTCGCTGATCTGCGCGCAGCTTCTGTTCCTTGAGGCGGAGAATCCGTCGAAGGAAATCAGCATGTACATCAACAGCCCCGGTGGCGTGGTGACGTCGGGCCTGTCGATCTATGACACGATGCAATACATCAAGCCGAAGGTTTCCACGCTGGTGATCGGGCAGGCGGCCTCCATGGGATCGCTTCTCTTGACGGCGGGGCAGAAGGGGATGCGCTTCAGCCTGCCCAATTCGCGGGTCATGGTCCACCAGCCCAGCGGCGGCTATCAGGGGCAGGCCACGGATATCATGATCCATGCGCGCGAGACCGAGAAGCTGAAGCGGCGGCTGAACGAGATCTATGTCAAGCATACCGGCAATGATTACGACACGGTCGAGGCGGCGCTGGAGCGGGACAATTTCATGTCGGCCGAGGATGCGAAGGCCTGGGGTCTGATCGACGAGATCGTGGAAAGCCGCGGCAAGGCGGAAGACGAGTCGAAGTGATGTTTCGCCCCCGTCCGGGCGGACCGGGCGGGGGCTTTTTGGCATTGTGGGGGCGCGGGCCTTGGCCTAGACTTTCACGACAAGGGCGGGCCCGGGCGGCCTGCGCGTGGCAGAGGACGACGGAATGGCGAACAACTCCGGCAGCGACAGCAAGAACACGCTTTATTGCTCGTTCTGCGGCAAGAGCCAGCATGAAGTGCGCAAGCTGATTGCAGGGCCGACCGTCTTCATCTGCGATGAATGTGTCGAACTTTGCATGGACATCATCCGCGAGGAGACGAAGACCTCGGGGCTGAAATCGTCCGAAGGGGTGCCGACGCCGCGCGAGATCTGCAAGGTGCTGGATGACTATGTGATCGGCCAGATCCATGCCAAGCGCGTGCTGTCGGTCGCGGTTCACAACCATTACAAGCGGCTGAACCATTCGTCGAAGGCGGATATCGAGCTGTCGAAGTCGAACATCCTGCTGATCGGGCCGACAGGCTGCGGCAAGACGCTGCTGGCGCAGACGCTGGCGCGGATCCTGGATGTGCCCTTCACCATGGCGGATGCGACGACGCTGACGGAAGCGGGCTATGTGGGCGAGGATGTGGAGAACATCATCCTGAAGCTGTTGCAGGCGTCGGAATACAACGTCGAACGGGCGCAGCGCGGGATCGTCTATATCGACGAGGTGGACAAGATCACGCGCAAGTCGGACAACCCGTCGATCACGCGGGATGTATCGGGCGAGGGGGTGCAGCAGGCGCTTCTGAAGATCATGGAAGGCACGGTGGCGAGCGTTCCGCCGCAGGGGGGCCGGAAGCATCCGCAGCAGGAATTCCTGCAGGTGGACACGACGAACATCCTGTTCATCTGCGGCGGGGCCTTTGCGGGGCTGGAGAAGATCATCGCGCAGCGCAACAAGGGCAGCGCGATCGGCTTCGGGGCCGAGGTGAAGGGGCCCGAGGATCGCGGCGTGGGCGAATTGTTCAAGGAGCTGGAGCCCGAGGATCTGCTGAAGTTCGGGCTGATCCCGGAATTCGTGGGCCGCCTGCCGGTGATCGCCACGCTGACCGATCTGGACGAGGCGGCGCTGGTCACGATCCTGACAGAGCCGAAGAACGCGCTGGTCAAGCAGTATCAGCGGCTGTTCGACATCGAGGGGGTGAAGCTGACCTTCACGCCGGATGCGCTGACGGCGATTGCCAAGCGGGCGATCAAGCGCAAGACCGGCGCCCGGGGGCTGCGGTCGATCATGGAGGATATCCTGCTGGATACCATGTTCGAACTGCCCGGGATGGACGGTGTCGAGGAGGTTGTGGTGAACGAGGAGGCGGTGAATTCCGCCGAGGCGAAGCCCATGCTCGTTTACACCGAGACGAAGAAGAAGGAACCGGCGACGGCGGGCTGATCCCCCCGGCGGAAGCCAGGCGAAAGGGCGGGCCTTGCGGCCCGCCTTCTGCGTTCTGAAGGACGATTTTTCTGCGAAAGATCGGGGTGGGGCGGGGCGGGATTTTTCGCAGAAAAATCGTGCCGCCCCGAAGAGATGGTCACTTTCCCGCAGCTGTGGCGGCTTGGCGCTGGACCTTTGCGGCGGCTTCGGCCATATGGGGACCAATGGTTTCCCGGAGGCTTATGATGGATTTCCTCAAGCGGCTTGTCACATGGTGGAACGGCCAGACACTGGGCACGCAGCTTTACACCTCGCGCAAGGGGGTGAAGGTGGGCGAGGACGATCAGGGCAACGTCTATTACGAAACCCGCGACGGCAAGCGGCGCTGGGTGATCTTCAAGGGCGAGGCCGAGGCGAGCCGGGTTGCGCCCGACTGGCATGGCTGGCTGCACCACACCTGGGACCAGCCGCCGACCAAGGCACCGCTGAAGCACAAGCCCTGGGAAAAGCCGCATCAGGAGAACCTGACCGGCACCGAGGCCGCCTATGCCCCGCCCGGATCCATCCGCCGGCCCGATCCGGTGGCGCGCCGGGACTATGAGGCGTGGCAGCCCGAGTGATGGCCGAGAATCGTGCAGAGATTCTGGCAGGGGCCGCGGTTCTTGCCGCGGCGCTGGGCTTTCTTGTCTATGTCGGGCAGGAGACCGGCCTGACGGAGCGGACGACGGACAGCTATGATCTGGTGGCCTCCTTCCGGTCGGTCGAGGGGATACGGGTGGGCACGGATGTCCGGCTGGCGGGCGTCAAGGTGGGCACGGTGACGGGGCTGGACCTGAACCCGCAGACCTTTTTCGCCGATGCGGTGCTGACCGTGCGCAGTGCGGTGCAATTGCCCGATGACTCGGCCGCGCTGATTTCTTCCGAAGGGCTGCTGGGCGGGAATTTCGTGGAACTGGTGCCGGGCGGATCGCTGGACAACCTCGCCCCGGGCGCCGAGATCGAGGATACGCAGGGGGCGGTTTCCGTCATCTCGCTGATGATGAAATTCGCGGGCGGCGGCGGGGATGGCGCGGCCCCTGCTGCGGAGGGCGGGGCCGTCGAATGAGGCGGCGGCTGGCCTTCGCGCTCTGCTGCCTGATGGCAGCGGCCCTGCCGGGGGTGGGGCAGGCGCAGGAGTTTCGCAATGCCGAGGCGGGCATCCTGCGCTGGCTGGACAAGCTGACGGGCGAGACGGCGGATATCGAGCTTGTGCTGGGGCAGGAGGCGGTATCGGGGCGGCTGTCGATCCGCA
Source organism: Paragemmobacter kunshanensis (assembly GCF_011059185.1). GTDB lineage: Bacteria > Pseudomonadota > Alphaproteobacteria > Rhodobacterales > Rhodobacteraceae > Paragemmobacter > Paragemmobacter kunshanensis. The sequence goes on from NZ_JAALFE010000023.1 coordinate 13,306, forward strand.
TGGATGCCTGCCGTTATCCGGCGGACAACCCGGCCTCGGACGCCCAGGCGCATCTGACGATCCGCGATGCGAGCGTCGCCCAGCCGGTTTTCGAGGGCTGGATGGTGGCCTCTTCACCCGCGCTGTCGGCGCTGGATCATCCGCGTTACGATGTCTGGGTGTTGCGCTGCGTGACCCCGGCGGCGGCCCCGGCGGAAGAGGCGGAGCCTGCCACGTCGGAGGGCGAGGGGGAGTAGCCCGCAGGGTGGAACTCAGCCCGGCCTTGCAGCGCGGTGGCGAGGCGGCGGTGATAGTCGGACCGCGGGATTTCGATGCCGCCGAGGCTGCGCAGATGCGGTGTCAGGAATTGCGTGTCGAAGAGGGTGAAGCCGCCTGCCTTGAGCCGGTGGACGCACCACGCGAGCGCGGCCTTTGATGCATCGGTGCGGCGCGAGAACATGCTTTCGCCGAAGAAGGCGGTGCCCAGGGTGACGCCATAGACGCCGCCGATGAGTTCTGATCCTTCCCATACCTCGACCGAATGGGCGTGGCCCATGCGGTGCAGGGCGACATAAAGCGTGAAGATCGTGTCGTTGATCCAGGTTTCATCCCGGTCGGCGCAGGAGTCCACGGTGGCGGCGAAGGCCGTGTCGGCGGTGACGCGCCAGCCGGAGCGGAGGAGGGTGCGGCGGAGCGAGCGCGAGATGTGGAAGCCGTCGAGGGGCAGGATGCCGCGGCGGCGGGGATCGACCCAGTGGATTTCGGGATCGTCGCGGCCTTCGGCCATGGGGAAGATGCCCGCGGCATAGGCGCGGAGCAGGATTTCCGGGGTGATGGCCTGTGCGTTCATCGGGGGCCGGGGCAAAATTCTTCGAAGAATTTTGCAAATTCCTTCGAAGGAATTTGGAAGCGGCGCCCCGGTGGGGCGCCGCGCCGTTTCATTCCGCGAATTGCGCGGCGAGCCATTTTTCCAGCCAGTGGATGTTGTAGTCGCCGTTCTGGATATCGGGTTCCGCCAGCAGCATGTGGAAAAGCGGGACCGAGGTGTCGATGCCGTCGATGATCAACTCCCCCAGCGCGCGTTTCAGGCGGGCGAGCGCTTCGGGGCGGTCGCGGCCATGCACGATCAGCTTGCCGATCAGGCTGTCGTAATAGGGCGGGATGGAATAGCCGCCGTAAAGCGCCGAATCCATGCGGACACCGAGGCCACCCGGCGCGTGGAAGACGCGCACCTTGCCGGGGCAGGGGGCGAAGTTCGGCAGTTTTTCCGCGTTGATGCGGACTTCGATGGCGTGGCCGTTGATTTCGAGGTCCTGCTGCGAGAAGGACATCGGCAGGCCTGCCGCGACGCGGATCTGTTCGCGGACGAGGTCCACGCCGAAGATCGCCTCGGTCACCGGATGTTCGACCTGAAGGCGGGTGTTCATTTCGATGAAGTAGAACTTGCCGTCTTCGTAGAGGAATTCGATGGTGCCCGCGCCGATATAGTTGATCTTGGCCACTGCGTTGGCGCAGATTTCCCCGATTTCGGAGCGCATCTTGGGCGTGATGGCGGGACCGGGGGCTTCTTCGAAGACCTTCTGATGGCGGCGCTGGAGCGAGCAGTCGCGTTCGCCCAGATGCACGGCCTTGCCCTTGCCGTCACCGAAGACCTGAATCTCGATATGGCGGGGCTTTTGCAGGTATTTCTCGATATAGACTTCGTCATTGCCGAAGGCGGCCTTGGCTTCGCTGCGCGCGGTGCGGAAGGCGATTTCGAGTTCTTCGGCGTTCTTCGCCACCTTCATCCCGCGCCCGCCGCCGCCGGCGGTGGCCTTGATGATGACGGGATAGCCGATCTCGGCGGCGACAGTCTGCGCGGTTTCGTAATCCGGCACGCCACCGTCAGAGCCGGGGACGACCGGGATGCCCAGTTCCTTGGCGGTTTCCTTGGCGGTGATCTTGTCGCCCATGATGCGGATATGTTCCGCCGAGGGGCCGATGAAGGTGATGCCGTGGTCCTCCAAGGCCTGCGAGAACGCGGCGTTCTCGGACAGGAAGCCATAGCCGGGATGGACCGCCTGCGCGCCCGTGATTTCGCAGGCCGAGATGATGGCGGCCTTGTTCAGGTAGCTTTGGGACGACGAGGCGGGGCCGATGCAGACGGATTCGTCGGCCATGCGGACATGCATCGCGTCGGCGTCCGCCGTGGAATGCACGGCGACCGACTTGATCCCCATTTCGCGGGCGGCACGGATCACGCGCAGCGCGATCTCGCCCCGGTTGGCGATCAGGATTTTCTCGAACATCGGGTGTTCCCTTATTCGATGATGAGGAGCGGTGCGCCGTATTCGACGGGGGTGCCGTCTTCGACGAGGATGCGCTTGACGGTCCCGGCCTTGGGGGCGGGGATGTGGTTCATGGTCTTCATCGCTTCGATGATGAGGACGGTCTGGCCTTCGGTCACGGTGGCACCCACGGTGACGAAGGGCGCGGCACCGGGTTCGGCGGCGAGGTAGCAGGTGCCGACCATCGGCGAGGTGACGGCGCCCGGATGCTGGGCCGGGTCTTCCGGCGCTGCGGAGGCGGCGGCCGGGGTGGCGGCGGCGGGGGCTGCGGCAGGGCCCGCAGCGGGGGCGGCGTGCTGCACGAAGGACGGTGCTGCCTGAACCACGGTGACCTGCTTGATGACGCGCACTTCGAGGCTGTCGTCATCGCCATATTCGCGTTTCACTGAAAGCTCGGTCAGTTCGTTCTTGTTCAGAAGTTCTGCGAGCGCCTGGATGAAGGCGACATCGGCTTCGGTGGTGTTCTTGCTCATGCCGGTCCTCTGCTGGCGACGTTGCGCCGGGTTTCTTGGTTTCGCCGGGTTCCACGAGGTGGCGGTGGCCCGGAGGTTGCCGAGCCTTATACGCGACAGGCGCGGGGGTGAAAAGCGCCGATGTTGGGGGCGGGTTTGCCTGTTTTCGCAGCACCCAAAGCGGATTGAGGGCGCTGTCGGGAAAAAACCTGCGGCGGGTGTATTTTACCGTTTGATAAAAATATGGGCCTGTGGCAGCGTTTTCCTTAACGAAGAAAACAAACAGGGAGATTTGCCTTGTCCAACAGCCCGCTCACGCCCGGCGTCGTTCCGGGGCGTCTGCCAGCCGAAGCCATTGCCGGGAATTTCAGCGACCACGAGGCGCCGCTTGACGCGCATGAGGCGCGGGTGGCGGCGGATCGCTGCTATTTCTGCCATGACGCGCCCTGCATGACGGCCTGCCCCACCAGCATCGACATCCCGCTGTTCATCCGCCAGATCGCGACCGGCACGCCGGATGCGGCGGCGCGGACGATCCTGAGCCAGAACATCCTGGGCGGCATGTGCGCCCGCGTCTGCCCGACCGAGACTTTGTGCGAGGAGGTCTGCGTGCGCGAGGTGGCCGAGGGCAAGCCGGTGGAGATCGGGCGGTTGCAGAGGTTTGCCACGGATACGCTGATGGCGAAGGGGGTGCATCCCTTTGCGCGCGCCGCTGCGACGGGGCGGAAGGTGGCGGTCGTGGGGGCGGGGCCTGCCGGTCTGGCGGCGGCGCATCGGTTGGCGATGAAGGGGCATGACGTCGTGATCTTCGACGCGCGGCCAAAGGCCGGGGGCCTCAACGAATACGGGATCGCGCAGTACAAGAGCACGAATGATTTCGCGCAGGCCGAGGTGGAGTGGCTGCTGAAGATCGGCGGGATCACGGTGAGGACCGGGGTCGCGCTGGGGAAGGGCGTCACGCTGGCGGAGTTGCAGAAGGATTTCGATGCGGTCTTCCTTGGGATGGGGCTGGCGGGGGTGAATGCCCTGCGCGCGCCGGGCGAGGAATTGTCGGGCGTGCGCCCTGCGGTGGATTTCATCGCGGAACTGCGGCAGGCGAAGGACAAGTCGGTTCTGCCGATCGGGCGCGATGTGGTGGTGATCGGCGGCGGGATGACCGCCGTGGATGCCGCCGTGCAGTCGAAGCTCTTGGGTGCGCAGAACGTGACCATCGTCTATCGGCGCGGGCAGGAGAAGATGAGCGCCTCGGGCTATGAGCAGGAGCATGCGACGAGTGCGGGGGTGCGGATCATCACCAATGCGGCACCCGTGGCCGTGCATCAGGCGGGGGCGGCGATGGAGGTGGAATTCGCCTATACCGTCGATGGACCGGACGGCATGACATCCACGGGCGAGACGTTCCGGCTGCGCGCGGATCAGGTGTTCAAGGCGATCGGGCAGACGCTGTCGGGCGCGCCGGAGGGGTTGGCGCTGGCGGGTGGCAAGATCGCCGTGACGGGCGCGGGGCGGACGTCGGTTCCGGGTGTCTGGGCCGGGGGCGACTGCGCGGCGGGGGGCGAAGACCTGACCGTGACGGCGGTGGCCGAAGGGCGCGATGCGGCGGAGGATATCCACGCGGCGCTGATGGCCAAGCAATGAAAATCGCACGCTCCCCTTTACCGGGGCGCGGAGATGCCCCATGTGCCTTGCCGGAAACGGTGAGGTATCATGGATCTTTCGTCCGAGGCGATCATCGCCTTCATGGAGCGGCATCAGGAGTGGTCCTTCTGGCTGTCGCTGGTGTTCGCAGCGGCCGAGACGACGGCCTTCCTGTCGCTTCTGGTGCCGTCGACGGCGATCCTCGTGGGGGTCGGGGCGACGGTGGCCACGGGGGCGGTGCCGTTCCTGCCCATCTGGGCCGGGGCGGCGCTGGGGGCTATCGTCGGATCGACCTTCAGCTGGTGGCTGGGCTGGCGGTTCGGGGATCGCATCCTGAAGATGTGGCCGATGCGGGATCACCCGGACCTTGTGGGGCAGGCCGAGGAGGCCTTCCGCAAATGGGGGATGGGCGCGGTGTTCATCGGCCATTTCTTCGGGCCGTTGCGACCGGTGATCTTCCTCTTCGCGGGCATGATGAAGATGTCGCTGCCGCTGTTCCTGATCGTGAACGTGGTGGCCGCGATGGCATGGGCCTATGTGATTCCGAAGTTCGGCGAGGTCGGCGGGATCATCATCGGCTGGTTCTGGAACCTGTTCGGGTTCTGAGACGCAATTCCAATTCAGATAGCAAGACGGCGGCGGGCTGTGGCCTGACCGTGCGCGCCAACATGGAGGTTTGTCATGGCTGACCTGACGTCGAATTTCATCGGGATCAAATCGCCCAACCCGTTCTGGCTGGCCTCGGCCCCGCCGACGGACAAGGAATACAACGTCCGCCGCGCCTTTGACGCGGGCTGGGGCGGGGTGGTGTGGAAGACGCTGGGGAGCGAGGGGCCGCCGATCGTGAACGTGTCCGGCCCGCGCTATGGCGCGATCTGGGGGGCGGATCGGCGGCTTCTGGGGTTGAACAATATCGAGTTGATCACGGATCGGCCTTTGTCGGTGAACCTTGAGGAGATCCGGCGGGTCAAGAAGGACTATCCGGACCGGGCGCTGGTGATTTCGCTGATGGTGCCCTGCGATGAGGAGTCCTGGAAGGACATCCTCATGCGGATCGAGGATACCGGGGCCGACGGGGTGGAGCTGAACTTCGGCTGCCCGCACGGGATGGCCGAACGGGGCATGGGCTCTGCCGTGGGGCAGGTGCCGGAATATATCGAGATGGTCACCGCCTGGGTGAAGCATTATTCCAAGATGCCCTGCATCGTGAAGCTGACGCCCAATGTCACCTCGATCCTGCCGCCTGCGATGGCGGCGAAACGGGGGGGGGCGGATGCGGTTTCGCTGATCAACACGATCAAGTCTGTGACGAATGTCGATCTGGACAGCTTTTCGCCCTTCCCGATGATTGATGGCAAGGGGTCGCATGGCGGCTATTGCGGGCCGGCGGTGAAGCCCATCGCGCTGAACATGGTGGGCGAGATCGCCCGGCATGCCGAGACGCGGGGACTGCCGATCTCGGGGATCGGCGGGGTGACGACCTGGCGGGATGCGGCAGAGTTCCTGGCGATGGGGGCGGGCAATGTGCAGGTCTGCACGGCCGCGATGACCTATGGCTTCAAGATCGTGCAGGAGATGATTTCGGGCCTGTCGCAGTATCTGGACGAGAAGGGCATGCGGCTGTATCAGCTGGTGGGCCGGGCCGTGCCGAACTTTGTCGAATGGCAGGATCTGAACCTGAACTACGTCACCAAGGCGCAGATCGACCAGGATGCCTGCATCAAATGCGGGCGCTGCTATGCAGCCTGCGAGGATACCAGCCATCAGGCCATCGCCATGTCGCCCGAGCGTATCTTTACCGTGAAGGATGACGAATGCGTGGCCTGCAATCTTTGCGTCAATGTCTGCCCGGTGGAGAACTGCATCACCATGGTGGAGATGCCGAAGGGCGCGACCGACCCGCGCACGGGACGGGTGGTTTCGGACTATGCCAACTGGACGACCCATCCGAACAACCCGTCGGCGCAGGCGGCCGAGTAGGGGCGAAGACGGCGAAGCCCGAAAATTTTCCGCGGAAAATTTTCGGGCGCTGGTCCCGAAATCTTCCAGTGGAAGATTTCGGGAAAGGGGTGCCGGAAAGTTTTCTGGAAAACTTTCCGGCCCGGTGGCGGGGTCAGCAGATGACGTTGATGCGGCCTGCGTTGCAGATCACGATATACTGGCTGTCGCATTCTATGAGGTGATAGCCTCTGCGCCGAACTTCGAGTTCGAAGGCGGCGCGCCCGATGTCGCGCTCCACATCGCGGATGGCGCGGCGGATCACGCCACCCTTCGCGACCGCCTTGGCGGCAAAGATGCTCTCGGCCCAGGAGGTGCGGCGGGGATATGTCATGTCATGTGCCATGCCGCCAGTTTGGCAGCCAAGGGTAAAGTCGGGGTTAACGGCCCCTATACCGCCAGCAGTTTCCGGAACAGCGTTTCCAGATAGGCCCCGGCCTCGGCGAAGGGGTCGTGATCCGGGCCGAGCACGGCCCGGACCTGCATGTCGAAATCGGCATAATGCTGCGTCAGCGCCCAGATCGAGAAGATCAGGTGATGCGGCGGCAGGCGCGCGATGCGCCCTTCGTCCATCCAGCCCGCGAGGATGGCCGATTTCCTGTCGACCAACTGCTTGAGATCGCCTTCGATGGCGTCGCGCATGCGCGGCGCGCCTTGCAGGATCTCGTTCGCGAAGAGGCGGCTTTCGCGGGGGAAGTCGCGGCTGAGTTCGATCTTGCGGCGGACATAGGCAAGGATTTCCGAGAGCGGATCGCCGGCGGGATCCATGTCGCGCAGGGGATCGAGCCAGGTATCGAGGAGACGGGTCAGCAGGGCCTGGTGCATCGCCTCTTTCGAGGGGAAGTAATAGAGAAGATTGGGTTTCGACAGGCCCGCCACCTCGGCGATCTGGTCCAGCGTCGCCCCCCGGAAGCCGTAGGTGGAAAACACCTCGAGCGCGGCTTCGAGGATGGTTTCGGAATTCTTCTTCTGGATGCGGGTCCGGGGTCGGGTCATCTTTGCGGGCTTTGGTCTTGCAGGGGTCGATTGTGCGACCTTGGCCCATATCCGGGGCGGATGCAAAGCGTTAGCGGCAAATGGGGTGACCATGGGCCTGCGGCCCGACATGCGCTTTCCCGGCCAGTCGCGAAGGCCGCAGGGCCTTCGCGGGGGCGCGGATCATTCCACCGCGAGGATCATCAGATAGGGCACCGCCACCAGCATCCCGACGACGATGGCGAGCGAACGGGTCAATCCCTTGAAATTCATGCTGTCCCTCTTGTTTCCTGTGGTTCTGCAGGATTTGATCTAGGTGCAGGCAGGGGCGCGGACAGCCGACGATCACGGGAACGTGACCGGCGGTCGCGCGGGATGGTGTCAGGCCCCGGGAAGCAGCGTGTCGAGGGCGCGCACGACGAGACGGTGGTCTTCCAGCTGCGGCAGGCCCGAGACGGTCGCGCAAGCGACCAGCCCGGCGCCGGCGACGCAGACCGGCACGGCACCGCCGTGAATGGCATAATCGTCTTCGGAGAGGCCGTGCATGGCGAGGCTTTCTCCTTTGGCCGCCATGTTCCGCCCGACATGCAGCGAGGCGAGGTGGAAATGCAGGGCGGTGTTGGATTTCCGCCGTGCCCAGCGATCGTTGATCGGGGCGGAGCCCGGCATGGCGAGGTGAAAGAGCGTGCGGTCGGGGGTGCGGATGTCGATCACGACGGGAAGGCGGTCGAGCTTTGCCATGTTCATCATGGTCAGCCCGAGGCGAAGAGCGGTTTCTTCAGTGAATTCCGCAAGGACAAGGCGGGCGGCTTCGGCTTCGAGATCGGTGATATCCATATCGGGCTTTCGGTCCTTGCTTGCGGATCGGGGGGCGGTCATGCACCCGAAGAGCGCAGCGTGGGTTTCCTGGCGGGGGTCGCTTTCGGGCTGGCCGGGCCGGGTTTGGCACGTGAAGCGGCGGGCTTTGTGGGGGGGACACGGGTTTTTGCGGCCGGGGCAGGTGCCGCAGCGGCAGGGGATGGGGCGGGCGTCGGGTCTGCCTGCGCGGCCTCGCCGCGTTCATCCCGGACCAGAAGCGCGGGGGGCAGGGCATCGGCATAGCGCCCGGGCAGATCTGCCGGGACGAGGGAACGCCGCACCAGTTCATCCAGCGCATAGAGCGCGAGGCTGTGGCTTTCGATCACGGCGGCGGCGAGGAGGGCAAGCTGCATCACCTGCCCGTCGCTGAAGCCGTCGATCCGGCCCGGATGGCGCAGATAGACGGCGTCGCCGTCGATCAGCTGATCGGCATTGCGGCGGCGATGCAGGCGCGCGGATTGGGAATTGGGCATGGGCTGGGATTTGTTGAACAGGAACTTGTGCAGCATGAAGCCCTGTGCGCGCAGGCTTTCGTCGACGCCGCCCATCATCGGCTCGTCCTCATAAAGCTGCATGTAGCGCAGTTCGACGATGACGGCGACGGCATCGGCCAGGACGCGGGTGGCATGGTCGAAGACCAGCTTCTCGCCGCCCTGAATGTCGATCTTGAGCAGGTCGCAGGGGGCGAGACCTTCGATCCGGTCTAGGCTGAGGGTCTGCATCTGCAGCTTTTCCAGAACCCGCGCCCAGCGGCCGCGACCAAGGGCGCGCAGGCCCGGCAGGTGCGGCGGGAAGATCGAGGTGAGGCCGCTGCTGGCATAGATATGCAGCGTCTGGAGGCTGCCATCGCCAACGGCATGGGGGTGATAGCTTTCCTGCGGCCCCTTGATGCGCTGGAGTTCGGCATAGGCCGCGGGCTGCGGTTCGAACCCCGTGACATGGCAGCCGCCCGCCCGGAGGAGGGCGGCATAGGGGGCCTCGTTGATCGGATTTGCCCCGACATCGAGGATGGAGGTCGGCCGCGGCAGCGGCAGGCTGGCAAGGAGCAGGCTGACATGGGCTGGCAGCGCGGGAGGGGAGGCGGAGGACATGGCGAACACTCAAACCGATAGGGACTGCGGCCAGCCTAGGCCAAGGGCGCGGCTTTGGATAGATGGCCCGCGGGCAGGGCGATGGTCAGATCGCGCCGATGCCGCGCAGGATGATCTGCTTGACGCTTTCGGTGGCCTCGCGCCATTGCGCGTCGGTCAGGGGGCGGCCCTGGTTCAGGGTTTCGATCTGGTGGCCGAAATCGGCGTAATGCTGGGTCGTGGCCCAGAGCATGTAGAGCAGGTGGCGCGGGTCGATGGGGGCCATCTGCCCTTCGTCGATCCAGCGCTGGATGACGGCCATGCGGCCTTCGGTCCATTGGCGCAGGGTGGTTTCGAGATAGTCCTGGATCACGGGCGCGCCATGCATCACCTCGGCCGCCCAGACCTTGGAGCCGTGGGGGTGGCGGCGGGAGATATCCATCTTCGCCTCCACATAGGCGCCGATGCCTTCCACCGGGCCTGCCGCGCCGTCGAAGGAGGAGGCGGCGTCGAGCCAGATTTCGAAGATGTTCTGCACGACGCGGCGGTAGAGATCCTCTTTCGTGGGGAAGTAGTAATGCAGGTTGGCCTTGGGCAGGCCCGCCATATCGGCGATGAGTTGCATGGTCGCGCCGCCGAAGCCCGCCTCGGCGAAGACGCGTTCGGCGGCGTCGAGGATGAGGCGCTCATTCTGCTGCCGGATATCTGTGCGACGGCCGGGGCGGATGCGGGAAATGCGGGCGGTTCCGGGCATTCGTCCTCGTGATTTTCATTGACCGGATGGTCAGGTTGTGATGCGTTTCGTATTGACCATATGGTCAGGATGCGAGTCGATCAACAAGCGTGGGACAGGGGCCGACAGAGCCCGCACCACAGGGAGAGCCAGCCGATGCCAGCACCCGGGGAGAACCTCAGGATCAATTCCGCGCGGCTGTGGGACAGCCTTGAAGAGATGGCGTTGATCGGGCCGGGCGTGGCAGGCGGCTGCAACCGGCAGACCCTGACGGATGCCGACAGCGAGGGGCGGCATCTGTTCCAGCGCTGGTGCGAGGCGGCGGGGATGACCATGGGCGTGGATACCATGGGCAACATGTTCGCGACGCGGGCGGGGACGGACCCGGAGGCCCTGCCGGTTTACATGGGATCGCATCTGGATACGCAGCCGACGGGCGGGAAATATGACGGTGTCCTCGGTGTGCTGGGCGCGCTGGAGGTGGTGCGGACGATGAACGATCTGGGGGTCAAGACGCGCCGCCCCATCGTGGTGACGAACTGGACGAATGAGGAGGGGGCGCGGTTCGCGCCTGCGATGCTGGCCTCGGGCGTGTTCGCGGGGATCCATACCGAGGAATATGCGAAGGGGCGGCGGGACCTTGAGGGCAAGGTCTTTGGCGAGGAACTGGCGCGCATCGGCTGGGTAGGGGATGAGAAGGTCGGCGCGCGGAAGATGCATGCGATGCTGGAGCTGCATATCGAGCAGGGGCCGATATTGGAGGCCGAGGGGAAGACGATCGGCGTCGTGACCCACGGGCAGGGGCTGTGGTGGCTGGAGATCACGCTGACGGGGAAGGATGCGCATACCGGGTCCACGCCCATGCATATGCGGGTCAATGCGGGGCTGGGCATGGCGCGGATCACCGAGCGCGTGCATCAGATCGCGATGAGCCATCAGCCGAACGCCGTGGGCGCGGTGGGGCAGGTGAAGGTTTTCCCGAACAGCCGCAACGTGATTCCGGGGAAGGTGGTCTTCACGGTGGATATCCGCAGCCCTGAGCAGGGGAAGCTGGATGCGATGAAGGCGGAGGTGATCCGCGCGGCGCAGGCTGTGGCGAAGGAGCTGGGTCTGGGCTGCGAGATCGAGGATGTGGGGCATTTCGATCCCGTGACCTTCGATCCCGGTCTGGTGGGCGTGGTGCGGGGCGCGGCCGAGCGGTTGGGGTATTCGCATATGGATATCGTTTCCGGCGCGGGGCATGACGCCTGCTGGATCAACCGCGTGGCGCCGACGGTGATGGTGATGTGTCCCTGCGTGGACGGGCTGAGCCATAACGAGGCGGAGGCGATCAGCCCGGAATGGGCGGCGGCGGGGACGGATGTTCTGCTGCATGCGGCGCTTGAGGTGGCGGAGGTGGTTTCCTGATGGAACCCCCGGGGGTTTTGCACCCCCGGACCCCCGCAGGATATTTGGGAACAGATGAAGCCTGAGGGTTTCGAGAGGGAGAGAAGCGGATGAGCGCCACCATCATCAAGAACGGCACTGTTGTGACGGCGGACCTGTCCTACAAGGCGGATGTGCGGATCGAGGGGGGGAAGATCACCGAGATCGGCGCGAACCTGACGGGTGGGACGGTGCTGGATGCGACGGGCTGCTATGTGATGCCGGGGGGGATCGACCCGCATACGCATCTGGAGATGCCCTTCATGGGCACCTATTCGGCGGATGATTTCGAGAGCGGGACGCGCGCCGCGCTGTCGGGCGGGACGACGATGGTCGTGGATTTCGTGCTGCCGGGGCAGGGGCAGGGGCTGATGGATGCCGCGCAGATGTGGCACAACAAGTCGGGTCGCGCGAATTGCGACTATTCCTACCACATGGCCGTGACATGGTGGGGCGAGAAGGTCTGGGAGGGCATGGCAGACAGCGTGAAGGCGGGGATCACCTCCTTCAAGCATTTCATGGCCTATAAGGGCGCGCTGATGGTGAATGATGACGAGCTGTTCTCGTCCTTCCGCCGGGTGGGTGATCTGGGCGGGCTGGCCATGGTCCATGCCGAGAATGGCGATGTGGTGGCGGAGCTGACGGCGAAGCTGCTGGCCGAGGGGAATACCGGGCCGGAGGGGCATGCCTATTCCCGGCCCCCGCAGGTGGAGGGGGAGGCGACGAACCGCGCGATCATGATTGCCGACATGGCGGGGGTGCCGCTCTATGTCGTCCACGTGTCCTGCGAGGATGCGCATGAGGCGATCCGGCGGGCGCGGCAGGCGGGCAAGCGGGTCTGGGGCGAGCCGCTGATCCAGCACCTGACGCTGGATGAGAGCGAGTATTTCCATCCCGATTGGGACCATGCCGCGCGGCGCGTGATGAGCCCGCCCTTCCGCAACAAGGAGCATCAGGCGAGCCTTTGGGCGGGGCTGATGTCGGGGTCGCTGTCCTGTGTCGCGACGGATCATTGCGCCTTCACGACCGAGCAGAAGCGGTTTGGCGTCGGGAATTTCGCCAAGATCCCGAACGGGACGGGCGGGTTGGAGGATCGTCTGCCGATGCTCTGGACGCATGGGGTGGGGACGGGGCGGTTGACGCCGAACGAATTCGTGGCGGTGACCTCCACCAATATCGCGAAGATCCTGAACCTGTACCCGAAGAAGGGCGCGGTGCTGGTGGGGGCGGATGCGGACCTTGTCGTGCTGGACCCGGAAAAGGAGAAGGTGATTTCCGCCAGCACCCAGCAGTCGGCGATCGATTACAACGTGTTCGAGGGCCACAAGGTGAAGGGTCTGCCGCGTTTCGTGCTGACGCGGGGGCAGGTTGCCGTGAATGACGGGGCGGTGCAGACGCAGGAGGGCCACGGGAAATTCGTGGGTCGCGAGGCGCGGCCTGCGGTGAACCGGGCGCTGAGCCAGTGGAAGGACCTGACCGCGCCGCGCCCGGTGGTGCGGACGGGCATTCCGGCGACGGGTGTGTGAGGGATGGGGGTCTAAGGGACCAGATGCTCCAGTTCCGGCAGCAGAACCACGCTTTCCTGTTCGTGCGGGTCGGTCCGTGCGATGACGGCGCGTGCGGGGGTGCTGCCGGGGTTGAAGGGCAGGTGGGGCATGTCGGCGGGGATGTAGAGAAGATCGCCGGCCGCCAGTTCCATGCGGTGTTCGAGAGCGTCGCCCCAGAACATCGAGGCGATCCCGTCGAGCATGAAGATGGCGGTTTCGTGGGTGGCGTGCTTGTGCGCCCTGGCGCGGCCCCCCGGCGGGATCGTCAGCAGGTGCATGCAGATGGCCTGCGCGCCGGTGGTTTCGCGGGCGATGCCTTCGAAATAGCTGAACCCCTGCTTGCCGTCATAGCTGTGGTCGGCCGAGGGGCGGAGTTTGTGGCAGGCGGGACGGGGGGCACTGGTCATCGTGGAACGCTCCATTCATGGTCTGGGCGGAGCATGGCATGGCGCGGGGGCCTGCGTCAGCCGTCTTCTTCGGCGGGCGAGGGGTCCGGTTGCGGGGCGAAGGTGAGGACGGGGATGGCGAAGAGGTTGTCTTCCAGATCCTCGGGCATGGGGGCGAAGGCGAGCGTGCCGGGCATCGGGATGGGGCCTTTCTTCGGGGGATGCGGGCAGGATGCCCGCAGGCTGCGACGGTTTGATGACGGTGCGCGCGGACGCGCCGGGAACGGGTGGGAATGAAGGATACGTTGAACGCAGACGCGCCGGTGATCGAGGCCAAGGGGTTGAACCTGACCTTCGAGACGGGGGACGGGCCCGTGCATGCCCTGCGGGATGTGAACCTGTCGGTGGAGCGGGGGGAGTTCGTCAGTTTCATCGGGCCGTCGGGCTGTGGCAAGACCACCTTCCTGCGCTGCGTGGCGGCGCTGGAGCATCCGACGGGCGGAAGCCTGACGGTGAATGGCATGACCCCGGACGAGGCACGGCGGCGGCGCGCCTATGGCTATGTCTTTCAGGCGGCGGGGCTTTATCCCTGGCGGACGATTGCGGGGAACATTGCGCTGCCGCTGGAGATCATGGGGTTTTCCAAGGCCGAGCAGGCGGAGCGGATCGAGCGGGTGCTGGATCTGGTGGAGTTGAAGGGGTTCGGGAAGAAGTTCCCCTGGCAGCTTTCGGGGGGGATGCAGCAGCGGGCCTCGATTGCCCGGGCGCTGGCCTTTGATGCCGATATCCTCTTGATGGACGAGCCCTTTGGCGCGCTGGACGAAATCGTGCGGGACAGGCTGAACGAGGAGTTGCTGAAGCTTTGGGCGGCGACGGGGAAGACCATCGGCTTTGTCACCCATTCGATCCCCGAGGCCGTGTATCTTTCGACGAAGATCGTGGTGATGTCGCCCCGTCCGGGGCGGATCACGGATGTGATCGACTCGCCTTTGCCGAAGGAGCGGCCGCTCGACATCCGCGACTCGGCTGCGTTCATCGAGATCGCGCATCGGGTGCGGGACGGGTTGCGGGCGGGGCATGGCGATGAGGTATGATCCCCTGTCAGCCGGGGGCACCCCCTCCCCGACCCTCCCCCGTGCCGGGGGAGGGAGTCTGCGCTGCGCGGGCGGCGCGCGGGTGGGCCGCGGTGCAATTGGGTATTTGGGCCAAGATGAAGCCGGGGGGCGGGCATGAGCGCGGGGCTGATGCTGTGGCTTTCGGGCGCGATGGCGGCCTTCATCGCGGCGAATTCCGTGCTGCGGGCCTATGCGGGGTCGGGGGCATGGCCGACGCTGGCGCTGGCTTTGGGCTGTTTTCTGGTGGGCAACCTGATGATGGTGCGGCTGATGCGGGAGAGCGGGCTGGCGCTGGCGGTTTCGATTTCTTCGGTGGTGCAACTGGTGGCGCTCGCACTGATCGGGGTCTTGTGGTTCGGCGAGCGGCTGACGGGATTGCAGGCGGCGGGCGTGGTGCTGGGGATCGTGGCCGTGGCGATGATCGCCTGGCCGCAGGGAGCGCGGGGATGAAGGGGAAGGCGATACCCGTTCTGATCGTGCTGGGGATCATCCTTGTGATCTGGTATCTCTGCACGGTCTGGATGAATGCCGCCTGGGTCTACGATCAGGCCGGGCGCACGGGGCGGACGGTCGGGTTTGGCGAATTGGTGCAGGCCACCATGGTGCAGGAGCGGCCGATGCTGCCTGCGCCGCATCAGGTGGCAGCGGCGCTGTGGGACGGGATCGCAGGGCAGGCGGTGACCAGCAAGCGGAGCCTCGTCTATCATGGCTGGGTGACGATGGAGGCGACGCTGGCGGGCTTCGCGCTGGGGATCGTGCTGGGTGTCTCGCTCGCCGTGGGGATCGTCTATTTCCGGGTGATGGAGGCGACCGTCATGCCCTGGGCGGTGATCAGCCAGACCATTCCCATCGTGGCCTTGGCGCCGATGATCGTGGTGCTGTCGAATACGCTTTCGCTGGGTGAGGCGCTGGGGCTGGAGAACCGGCTGGTGTCGAAGACGATCATTTCGGCTTATCTCAGCTTCTTTCCGGTGCTGGTGGGCATGGTGAAGGGGTTGCGCAGCCCCGATGCGATGCAGGTGGACCAGTTGGCGACCTGGAATGCGAGCGGGTGGCAGAGTTTCAAATACCTGCGGCTGCCGTCGTCGATGCCCTATTTCTTTGCCAGCCTGAAGGTCGCCATTGCGGCGGCCCTGGTGGGGGCCATCGTGGGCGAGTTGCCGACCGGGGCGGTGGAAGGGCTGGGCGCACGGATGCTGGTGGCGAGCCAGTTCGGGCAGCCCCTGCTGATGTGGGCATCGCTCTTTGCTGCCGCTTTGGTCGCGGGGATGCTGATCCTTGGGGTCGGTGCCATCCAGCGGGCGGCGGATCGGGCGATGGGGGTGCGGCCATGAGCGGGCTGTGGTTGGCCATCGTCTTCTGGATCGCGGCCTGGGGCGCGAATGTCTGGATTGCGCGGCGGGCGCGGGGGCGGTTGGCGGGGATGGTGCCGCCGGTGCTGTTCGGGCTGGCGGTGCTGGTGCTGTGGGAGGGGGCGGTGCGGGCCTTTGCCGTGCCGGAGGTGATCCTGCCCGCGCCGAGTGTGGTGGTGGCGGCGATCGGCGCGAATCTTGGCACGCTTTGGGGCGATTTCGTGCAGACCATCGTGAAGGGGGCCTTTTCGGGCTATGCGATGGGCTGCGGCGCGGCGCTGGTGGTGGCGGTGCTGGTGGACCGGTCGCCCGTGCTGACGCGGGGGCTGTTGCCGGTGGGGAATTTCGTGGCGGCGCTGCCCATCGTGGGCGTGGCGCCGATCATGGTGACCTGGTTCGGCTTTGGCTGGCAGTCGAAGGCGGCGGTGGTCTTTGCTATGGTCTTCTTCCCCGTACTGGTGAATGCGGTGGCGGGGCTGACGGCCGCCGACCGGATGCATCGCGACCTGATGCGCACCTATGCCGCCGGATACTGGACGACGCTCTTCAAGCTGCGGCTGCCGAGTGCTGCGCCCTTCATCTTCAACGGGTTGAAGATTGCCACAACCCTGGCGGTCATCGGGGCCATCGTTGCGGAATTCTTCGGCTCTCCGACGCGGGGGATGGGGTTCCGCATCTCGACCGCTGTCGGATCGCTTGCACTGCCCATGGTCTGGGCGCAGATTTTCGTGGCAGCCCTTGCGGGCACGCTGTTCTACGGTTTCGTGGCCATGATCGAGAGACGGGTCACGTTCTGGCACCCCTCCCAGAGAGTGCGGGGATAATGAAGAAACACATCCAACTGGCGACATGGAGGTCGGAGACATGATGAAGGGTTTGATGGCGGGCGCGATGATGGCGCTGATGGCGGCGGGGGCCGCTTCGGCGCAGGACAGCGTGAAGCTGCAGTTGAAATGGGTGACGCAGGCGCAGTTCGCGGGCTATTACGTGGCCGAGGCGAAGGGGTTCTATGACGAGGAGAACCTTGACGTCACGATCCTGCCGGGCGGGCCGGATATCGCGCCGGAGCAGGTGATCGCGGGCGGTGGCGCGGATGTCATCACGACCTGGATGCCCGCAGCGCTTGCCGCGCGGGAGCGGGGGGTGCCGCTGGTCAACATCGCGCAGCCGTTCAAGAATCAGGGTCTGTCCTTTGTCTGCCGCAAGGATCAGGGGGTCGAGTCGACCGCCGACTTCCCCGGCAAGACGCTGGGCGTGTGGTTCTTCGGGAACGAATATCCGTTCTATGCCTGGATGGCGAAGCTGGGCCTTGCCACCGATGGCAGCGAGGGCGGCGTGACCGTGCTGAAGCAGGCCTTCGACGTGGAGGCCCTGCTGAACGGGCAGGCGGCCTGCATCAGCGTGATGACCTATAACGAATATGGTCAGGTGCTGGATGCCGGGCTGACGCCGGATCAGCTGACGTTCTTCTCTTATGGCGAGCAGGGCGTGAAGGTGATGGAGGACGGGCTTTATGCGCTGGAAGAAAGCCTGAAGGACCCGGCCTTCGAGGACAAGATGGTGCGGTTTGTCCGCGCCTCGATGAAGGGCTGGAAATATGCCGAGGCGAACCCCGCCGAGGCGGCACAGATCGTGGTGGATGCGGATCAGACCGGTCTGCAGACGCTTGAGCATCAGACCTACATGATGGGTGAGGTGGCCAAGCTGACCGCAGGGTCGAACGGGGCGCTGGATCCGGCCGATTTCAACGCGACGGTCGAGGCGCTGCTGGCGGCGGTGAGCCCGGAGAACCCGGCCATCACCAAGGCGCCGGATGCGGGGGCCTTTACTTCGGCGATCACGGACAAGGCGCTGCAGTAAGCATCGCCGGACGGAAGGACGGGGCGCGCGCGGGGAGACCTGCGCGCGCCTTTTTCATGCCGGGCGCTGGGGGAGATGGCGGATTTGGGTATTTGGGCCAAGATGAAGGGGCGGTTGTAAAGTTTTCCGGGCGTTGTAAATCTGTGGGCCTTGCCAATGGGAGGGGCCATGCCGCTATCGGCGCTGACGGGAACGCGGTTGCGGGAGCGGCGTCTTGCGCTGGGCCTCCGGCAGGGGGTGGTGGCCGAGGCGGCGGGGGTGTCGGCCTCATACCTCAATCTGATCGAGCATAACCGGCGGCGGGTGACGGAGGAGGTGCTGGCGGCGCTGGCCGGGGTGCTGGGTGTGCCGGTCGAGGTGCTGCGCGAGGGCGAGGGTAGCACGCTGCTGGAAGACCTGCGTCTGGCCGCCGCCGCGGCGGGCGAGGGGACCGGGGCGGAACTGGACCGGATCGAGGAATTCGCGGGGCGCTTTCCGGGATGGGCGGGGACGCTGGTCGCGCTGGAGCGGCGGGTGGCGGGGCTGGAGCGCGCGGTGGAGGCGCTGAACGACCGCATGACGCATGACCCGCATCTGTCGGCCTCGTTGCATGAGATGCTTTCGGCGGTGTCGTCGGTGCGCAGCACGGCGGAGATCCTGGCAGAGCCGGGCGAGATCGACCCGGACTGGCAGGGGCGGTTCCTGCGCAACCTGTTTTCCGACAGCGAGCGGCTGGCCGCGGTTTCGGAGGCGCTGGTGGCCTATCTGGACGGGTCGGAACAGGCGGGGGTGCAGGGCATCGCATCGCCCCAGGAGGAATTCGAGGGCTGGCTGGCGGCGCGCGACTGGCATCTGCCGGAACTGGAGGACGGGGGGGCGGGACTGGCCGCCCTGTCGGGCGAGATCGGGGGCCTGGTTTCGGGGGCGGCGCGGCAACTGGCGCGCGACTGGCTGCGCCGTGCGGCGGAGGAGGCCGCGCGCCTGCCCATGGCGGTGCTGGAGGCGGAGATGGCGGCGGCCGGGCCCGCGGGGCCCGATCCGCTGCGGCTGGCGCGGGCGCGGGGGCTGCCCGTGACGGGGGTGATGCGGCGGCTGGCGCTGCTGCCGGGGGCGGGCTTCGGGCTGGTGATCTGCGATGCCTCGGGCACGCTGGTCTTTCGCAAGCCGGCGGAGGGCTTTGCCCTACCGCGATTCGGGGCGGCCTGTCCGCTCTGGCCGCTGTTTGCGGCGCTGGGGCGGCCGATGAGCCCGGTTGCGGCCGATCTGGCGACGGCGGGGCGTGGGGCGCGGCGGTTCGCGGCGCTGGCCTGGTGCGACCTGCAGCATCCGGGTGGGCTGGCCGGGGTGGAGTTGCGGGAGGCGGCGATGCTGATCCGCCCGGTGGCGGGGGCGGCGACGGGTGGAGAAGCGTTGCAGGTGGGCACGAGTTGCCGGATCTGCCCGCGGCGGGATTGCCCGGCCCGGCGGGAGCCTGCGATCATGGGCGAGGCGGTCTGACCCGGCGCTGCGAATGGGCTTTTGACAGGGTGCCGGGAATCGGGGCATCGTCGGGGCAGGATGCCGGCAGCAGACCGGTGGGGAACCGGAGGGGACCAGGCGCATGTCTGGCGCCCGTGGGAGGGAAGGCTGCAATGACGAGCCATGTCCTTTTGATCGAGGACGAGCCCCATATTGCCGAGGCGATCCGGTTCATCCTGAGCCGGGACGGGTTGACCGTATCGACCTTTGGCGATGGCAGCGGCGCGGCCGAGGCGGTGCGCAAGGAGCGGCCCGATCTGGTGATCCTCGATCTGATGCTGCCCGGCTGTTCGGGGCTGGAGATCCTGCAGGCGATCCGGTCGGATCCGGCGACGGAGACGACGCCCGTGATGATGCTGACGGCCAAGGGCCAGGGCCGCGACCGCGAGGCGGCGGAACGCGCCGGGGTGAGCCATTTCATGACCAAGCCCTTTTCGAATGCCGAGATGCTGGCCTCTGTCCGGGCGCTGGTGGGGCGATGAAGCGGGCGCGATCCCCCCTCTTTCTGAAACGGGGCAGTTATCGCAAGCGGCGCCTGCGCGACGGGGCGCGGATGCTGCCGGTCTTTGGGCTGTTCCTGCTGTTGCTGCCGATCCTCTGGGCCCCGGCCGAGACGGAGGCCACGGATACGGCGCGCGACGGGCTTTACCTGTTCGCGGTCTGGTTCGGGCTGGTGGTGGTGGCGGCGCTGCTGGCCCCGGGACTGGCCGAGGAAACCAGCGGGGACGAGGGCGAGGAACGCTAGGCCATGCCCTTCAACCTGCTTGTCCTGTCCTGCCTTGCCTATGTCGCGGTGCTGTTCTCGGTGGCCTTCCTGGCCGAGCGGCGCGCGGCGATGGGGCGGATCGGCTGGCTGCGATCGCCCATGATCTACACGCTGTCGCTGTCGATCTATTGCACGGCCTGGACCTTCTATGGCGCGGTCGGCTATGCGGCGCGGTCGGGGCTGGAATTCGTGACCATCTACCTGGGGCCGACGCTGGTTTTCGTGGGCTGGTGGCTGCTTCTGCGCAAGCTGGTGGCGATCGGGCGGCAGCAGCGCGTGACGTCGATCGCGGATCTGATTTCGTCGCGTTTTGGAAAATCGAACTTTCTGGGCGTGGTGGTGACGCTGCTGGCCGTGGTGGCGGCGACGCCCTATATCGCGCTGCAGTTGCAATCGGTGACGCTGTCCTTTGGTGTCTTTGCCAGCGGAACGCCGGAAGGCTGGGCCCTGCCGGACCGGGATTCCACCGCGATCTGGGTGGCGGGGGGGCTGGCGCTGTTCACCATCCTGTTCGGGACGCGCAATCTGGATGCCAAGGAGCAGCACCATGGCGTGGTGCTGGCCATCGCGGTGGAGGCGGTGGTGAAGCTGGTGGCGCTGCTGGCGGTGGGGGTGTTTGTCGTCTGGGGGTTGGCCGGCGGGCCTGTGGAGCTGTTCCAGCGGATCGAGGCCTCGCCCATTGCGGATTGGGAATTGCAGCCGGGGCGGTGGGCCGGGCTTCTGTTCGTGTCGGGCGCGGCGGTGATCTGCCTGCCGCGGATGTTCCAGGTGATGATCGTCGAGGATGGCGAAGAGCGCCATATGGCGCGGGCGAGCTGGGCCTTTCCGCTGTACCTGCTGCTGATGAGCCTGTTCATCGTGCCGATTGCGGTGATCGGGCTGGAGCGGATGCCCGAGGGGGCCAATCCGGACATGTTCATGCTGACGCTGCCCCTGGCCGAGGGGCAGGGCGCGCTGGCGATGCTGGCCTTTCTGGGCGGGTTTTCCAGCGCCACCTCCATGGTGATCGTGGAAAGCATCGCGCTGGCCACGATGGTTTCGAACCATGTGGTGATGCCGATCTGGCTGAAGCTCCGGCCGAAGGCGGCGATGTCGGGGGATGTCCGGCGGATCGTGATCCTGTCGCGGCGGCTGGCCATCGTGGCGGTGCTGACGCTGGGCTATCTTTACTATCGCCTGTCCGGGGGATCGGCGGCGCTGGCGGCGATCGGGCTGATCGCCTTTGTGGGCGTGGCGCAGGTGCTGCCGGTTCTGGTGGGGGGGCTTTACTGGCGGGGGGCCACCAAGACCGGGGCGGCGGCGGGGCTGGTGACGGGCTTTGCCGTCTGGATCTATACGCTTTATCTGCCGTCCTTCGGGCCGGGTGCGGCGCTGAGTGTGGCGGTCTTCGAACAGGGGCCGGGCGGGATCGGCTGGCTGCGGCCGCAGGCCTTGTTCGGGGTGGCGGGGGCGGATCCGCTGCTGCATTCGCTGGTCTGGTCGCTGGCGCTGAATACGGCGGCTTTCTGCATCGTGTCGCTGTTCACCTTTCCCGGCCCGGTGGAGCGGATGCAGGGCGTGGCCTTCGTGAATGTCTTCGATGCCGAAGGCGGCGGGCCGCAGGGATGGGCGCGGGGGCGGGCAGAGCCCGAGGCGCTGTTGGTGATGACGCAGCGGATCCTTGGCAACGAGGCGGCGCTGGCGCTGTTTGCAACCGAGGCGCGGACACAGGGGAAGGACGGCTATCTGCCGGACGCGACGCCCGATTTCGTGGCCGGGCTGGAGCGGCGGCTGGCCGGATCGGTGGGGGCGGCGACGGCGCATGCGATGATCAGCCAGATCGTCGGGCGGGCGACGGTATCGGTGGAAGACCTGATGGCGGTGGCCAATGAGACCGCGCAGATCATGGAATATTCCGCCCAGCTGGAAACCCAGCGCGAGGAACTGACCCGCACCGCGCGGCAGTTGCGCGAGGCGAATGAAAAGCTGACCCAGCTTTCGGTGCAGAAGGATGCCTTCCTGAGCCAGATCAGCCATGAATTGCGCACCCCCATGACATCCATCCGGGCCTTTTCCGAAATCCTGACCGAGGGCGATCTGCCGCCCGAGATGGTGGCGAATTACGGGCGCATCATCCATGAAGAGGCGATCCGCCTGACGCGGCTGCTGGATGACCTGCTGGATCTGAGCGTGCTGGAGAACGGATCGGTTCAGCTGAATCTGGGGCTGGCCAATATCCAGCAACTGATCGACCGGGCGCTGGCCTCGGCCAGCCATACGCGGCCGGAGCGGGTGTTCGTCATCCACCGCGACCTGCCGTCAGAGAACCTGTTCGTGCGGACGGATGCGGACCGGCTGGTGCAGGTCTTCATCAACCTGATCTCGAATGCGCGGAAATATTGCGATGCGGCGGCGCCGGAGCTGAAGATCACCGTGCGGCAGAAATCGGGGCGGGTATCGGTGGATTTCGCCGATAACGGATCGGGGATTCCCAAGCAGAGCCAGGCCATCATCTTCGAGAAATTCGCGCGGCTGACGGATCAGACGCGGGCGGGGGGCGCCGGGCTTGGTCTTGCGATCTGCCGCGAGGTGATGGCCAATCTGGGCGGCACGATCACCTATCTTCCGGGTCAGGGCGGGGCAGCCTTTCGCGTGATGCTGCCGCTGCGACTGGAGCAGAAGGCGGCTTAAGGATTTCTTCGTTCTCTTGCGTGAGACTGCCTTGTGCAGAATGCAGGATGGCCGGATGTCGTTGATTCAGTTGAAGCGTTCCACTGCCGCGATGGCGGGGGACTCCACCGCGGCGGTGGAGCGGGTCTGGGCGCTGGCGCTTGCCCGGGCCGCACAGGAGGAGTTGGGGATTGCGCTGTCGCTTGGGGATTGCCGATTGCAACGGCGGACCCTGGGCGAACTTGGCGAATTGCTGCCGGAACCCGCGCTGATCGCCGCGCTGGATGAAGGTGCGGGCGAAGCGACGGGGGTGCTGGTTGTCGATGCCGGGCTGATGGCGGGCATGGTGGAGGCGCTGACAACCGGAACGGTGACGGCGCTGGACCGGGCCGGGCGACGGCCGACACGGACGGATGCGGCGTTGCTGGCACCTGTGCTGGACCGGGCGCTGGCCGGGTTCGAGGCTGCCGCAGCCGAGGCCGATCTGACGGAATGGGCGCGCGGGTTCCGCTTTGCGGCAACGGTTGATGGCGGGCGGGCGCTGTCGCTGATGCTGGAGGATGTGGAGTTTCGCGTTCTGCTGGGCGAGGTGGATCTGGCCGGCGGGGCCCGCAAGGGGCGGCTGATCCTGGCGGTGCCTGACGGGCTGGGTGGCGGCATGGCGGAGGTGCGGCCGCCCGTCGATACCCGCTTTGCCGAAGCCCTGGCCGAGCGCGTGGCAGGGGCGGAAGTGCGGCTGGACGCGGTGCTGATGCGGCTGTCGATGCCCTTGGGGGCGGTGATGGCGCTGCGGGTCGGGCAGGAGGTGGCGCTGCCCCTGGCCGATATCGGGCAGATCGGGCTGGAAGGGCTGGACGGGCGCCGGGTGGGGGCTGGGCGGCTTGGCCGGCAGGGCACGGCGCGGGCGGTTCGCCTGGCAGGCGAGGCGGAAGAGCGCCCGCAGCAGACCGCGGTGGCGGTGCTTTCGGCGGGACGGATGTAGGGTGGCGGGCGGCCTGTCTGGCCGCGCCCGCCCCCATGGCGATGCTGGCGGGCTCAGCCCTGCTGGGACAGGCCCTGGAGCGTGGGGCGCAGATGTTCCAGTTGATAGCCGAAGCGGGCCGGGATCGCGATCAGGTCATCAATGGGCATCTGGCCCGCATGGGCCAGCGCCCAGACGACCGATGACCGGTTGCCGCTGGCGCAATAGGCGAAGACCGGGCCGGTGGCGGCCTCGATCGCGGCGCGCTGGGTGGCGACATTGTCCATCGTCAGCGCCCCGCCGATCACCGGATTGGCGACGAAGGCCAGACCCAGCGCCTCGGCCGCGGCGCGGATGACATCGGTATGCAGGTCGGGCGGGATCTCTCCATCCGGGCGGTTGTCGATGATCAGGCTGTAGCCCGCCGCCTTGATGGCCGGAAGATCGGCAGGGTCGATCTGGGGAGATACGGCATAGCTTGGGGTCAGGGCGCGGATTTCCATTGCATACTCCAGTCGCGCGGCCGGGGCGGGGATCAGGTCGCCGGGGCCATCCGTTCAAGCCGCGCGCGGGCGGCGGGTGCGGCGACCATACCCGCCAGCATGGCGATAAGGAAGACCAGACCGCCAGTTCCGCCCCAGCCGAGAGAGGCCAGCGCCGGGCCGGGGCAGAGGCCCGAAAGCCCCCAGCCCGCGCCAAAGAGGGTGGAACCGATGACAAGCGGGGAATCGACGGTCCGGCCGCCGGGCGAAAGGGGGATGGTGCGGCCCAGAAGCGCGGTGCGCTGTCGTGCCGCGATGCGCCAGGCAATGGCCATGGGGATGAGCGCGCCCCCCATGACGAAGGCCAGCGTCGGATCCCAATCGCCGAAGACATCCAGCCAGCCCTGGACCCTGGTCGTGTCGGTCATGCCGGAGATCAGCAGGCCGAGGCCGAAGATTGCGCCCGAAAGGGCGGCGGCAAGGTTGCGTTTCATCATCAGATCCATCCCAGCACGTGACGGGCCAGCACCATGACGATGCCCCCGGCGAGAATGTAGAAGACCGTGGCCACGATCCCGCGCAGCGACAGGCGCGAGATCCCGCAGACCCCATGCCCCGAGGTGCAGCCATTGGCGAGCCGGGTGCCAAGCCCGACCAGCAGGCCGCCCAGGATCACCAGCGCCCAGTTGCCGGTGAGATGCGTGTCCGATCCGCCCGAAAGCAGGACGGCAAGGCCGGGCAGGGCGATCAGCCCGGCAAGGAAGGAGGCGCGTTCGGCCCAGCTGTCGCGCCCGCTGCCATCGACCAGACCGCCGACAATGCCCGAGGCGCCCATGACGCGGCCATTGACCAGAAGATAGAGCGCCCCGGCGCCGCCGATCATCAGGCCGCCGAGAAGGCCCCAGAGCCAGGCAATATCGAACATGTGGGTCATCCTGCAGGGCCCCTTGCGGGGGGTGGTGGGGGCGGCATCGCGCCGCCGGTGCCGATCATATGGGGCAGAGAGAAGATATCACAAGTCTTGAATGTATGAAATCGGCGTGAGTCTTGATCGAGGTCAAGGACGGGAAATGCGGGCCTGTTAGGATTGGCGAACCGGAAAGCAGGAGGGTGCCGATGACTTCGCTCACGATGCGCAGGGAACAACTGGAGGCCCGGCTGGCCGATCTGCAGGGCAGGCTTGCGGGGATCGAGGCCGAGCTTGATTCCCACAATGCCGCCGATTGGGAGGAACTGGCGACCGAACGCGAAGGCGATGAGGTGCTGGAAGGCATGGGCCTGAGCGGGCAGCAGGAGATTCGCATGATCGAGGCGGCGCTGCAGCGGATCGCCGCGGGCGAATACGGATATTGCGTGAAATGCGGGGCCGAGATCGGCGCGGCGCGGCTGGATGTGCTGCCCTTCACCCCGTTCTGCCGCGACTGCGCGGCCTGAGAAGGAGGAGACCGACATGGCGATGACCAGATTGACGGATATTGCGGGTCTGATGGGCGAGGCTGTGGAGGCTGCGGCGGCGGGGCAGGCGATGGGCCTGGCGGTGCTGCGGGCCGAGATGGAGGCGCTTTCGAAGGTGATGCCGGGGGCCGAGCCCGCAGAGGATGCCGCGCAGGCCGAGGCGCGCCATGCGGCAGAAGAGGCCGAGATCGAGGCGGGATTTGACAACATGCCGGTCTGATCGGACCGGGGCCATTGCCAAGCCGCGGCGCGCAGCTCTTAATGGAGACAAACGGTGGCGGAGCGCGGCGCGGCATGACGGACGGAGCGGGGCAAGGGTTGACCCTGGGGCGGATCGGCCCCGTTCTGGAGATTGTCCTGCAGGCCCCGCTGTCGCGGGGTTTCGGTCCTGATCTGTGCCGCGCGCTGTCCGGGGCGCTGGATCTTGCGGAAACGACCGGGTGCCGGGCCGTGCTTCTGCGCGCGGGCGATGCAGCCGAGGCCGGGCCGGAAGCGGCGGAGGACGGGCCAGAGGGGCCGGTGCCGGCCCTGGGGCCGCTTTGCCAGCGGATCGAGATGCTTGGCTGTCCGGTGATCATGCTTCTTGACAAGGTGGTAGGTGGCGATGCGGCGCAGCTTTCGCTGGCGGTGCATCTGCGGCTGGCTGCGGAAGGGGTGACTTGGGCCTTGCCAGCGGTGCGGGTGGGATTGGCGCCGGGGGCGGGTGCGACGCAGCGGTTGCCGCGGCTTGTGGGGGCTGGGTTTGCGCTGGATCTGATGCTGTCGGGGCGGGCGATCGGCGCGGCAGAGGGGCTTGCCGCCGGACTGTTCGACAGGATGCCGGGAGAGGATCCCGTGGCAGGGGCGCGGGCCATTGCCGCGGAGGCGGCAGGTCGGCCGGGTCTGAGCGGGGGCGCGGTATGGCAGCGGGTCTGCGATCTGCGGTCCGGGCTGCGGGATGTGACGGCCTATCGCGGGGCGGTGGATGCCGCACGGCAGCGCCTGCGGGGCGCGCGTCTGCCGGCGCCGGGGCGGATCGTGGATTGCGTCGAGGCGGCGCTGCTGCTGCCCTTTGAACAGGGCCTGGCCTTTGAGGGGGCCGTGATCGAGGATCTTCTCGCCACCGCGGAATCGCAGGGCCTGCGCCATGCCGCGCGGGTGGAGCGGGCGGCGATGCGCCTGCCGCGGCAGGTGGCGGGCCTGACTGTGCCGGTTCCGTCGCGTCTGGCGATATGGGGGGCGCGGGGCGATGCAACGCTGGTTGCGATGGCCGCGCTGGAGGCGGGGATGACGGTGCTTCTGGCGGATCCGGCGCGCGAGGATCTGATCGCCGCGCTGGAGCGGATCGCCGCGCGGCAGGAGGCGGCGGTTCAGGCGGGGCGTCTTGCGCCGGAAGCGCGGGATGCGGATTGGGCGCGGCTGATCCCGCTGGTTGGCCCTGCGCGACTGGGCGAGGGAGAGGTGATCGTGACGACGCGCCCGGATCTGGCGCTGAAGGCCCCGCGCAGCGTGCTGGCCCTCGGCGTGCCCGCGCTGCCGGGGGCGGTGAGCCTGTCGGTGGTGCCGCCGCCGGGTGGGGCTGGCGGAACGCTGGCCGAGATGGGGCTGACGGGGGAAACCATCGCCCCCCAGCGTGCCGCGCATGCGGTGGCCTTTGTTCGGCGGCTGGGCTGGTCGGTGGTGCCGGTCGGCGCTGGCGGGCCGGTGGCGGTGGTGCTGGCCACGGCTTTGGCCGAGGCGGTGTCGCATCTGGAAGGGCGCGGCGTGCCGCGGGCGGTGATTGCGCAGGCGCTGGCGCTGGCGGGGATCGCGGGCGAGGGGCGGGCAGGCCAGCCGCGGGCCACGGAAGAGGCGGTGGCGCGGCGCTGTCTGGGCGCGCTGGCCAATGCCGGGGCGCGGCTGATCGAGGCGGGCACGGCGCGCGACAGTGCAACTGTCGATGCCGTGGCCATCGGGGCGGGCATCATGGCGCGCTGGACTGGCGGGCCGATGCTGCAGGCGGACCGGCGGGGGCTGATCGTGTTGCGCCGCGATCTGCGGGTCTGGGC
The DNA here is from genome assembly GCF_011059185.1 of Paragemmobacter kunshanensis. GTDB lineage: Bacteria > Pseudomonadota > Alphaproteobacteria > Rhodobacterales > Rhodobacteraceae > Paragemmobacter > Paragemmobacter kunshanensis. Next base: position 40,858 of record NZ_JAALFE010000023.1, read on the forward strand.
CGCCGAGGCGCCGGACCTGTTCAGCCCGGCCCCCTTGTTCGACCGGCTGATCGCCGAGGGGCGGCCCCTGGCGGCAGATGCCGCGCGGGCCGCCTAGCCGAGGATGATCCCGATCACCACGGCCATGAGGCCCAGCGCGGAAATCGCCAGCGCGCCGAGGTTGATGGCCACCACCTGTTGCAGGCGCGCCTTCATCTGATCGTCGGGCAGGCCGGACTTGCGCGCCCGCACGGCCAGCACGACGCACCAGCCAAGGCCCAGGATGCCCAGCATCGACAGCGCCGCGCCGCCCCAGATCAGATAATCCATTCCCGCCACCCGCTTCTTCCCGTCCGGCCATCGTCCTAGCTTGGCAGGCGGACAGGGGCAAGGCGGGCGATGCTGTCGTGGTGCCGTCAGCATCGGCTTGAACCCGGGGCGAAAGCCGGGGTAGGGAGGGGCGAGGCAATCTTTCATTTCACGAGGGCAGGATGAGCGACCCGACCGACGCCTATAACGTCACCGCCGATGAACTGCGTCAGTTCATCGAGCGCTATGAGCAGCTTGAGGCGGAAAAGAAGGATGTGACCGAGCAGCAGAAAGAGCTGATGGCCGAGGCCAAGGGGCGCGGCTATGACACCAAGGTGCTGCGCAAGGTCGTGGCGCTGCGCAAGCGCAAGCCCGACGAGATCGCCGAGGAAGAGGCGGTGCTGGAGATGTACAAGGCCGCGCTCGGGATGAACTGAGCCCGGCCTTGCGCCGGGCGCGCGGCCTTTTTCGGCCCGATCAGGGATCGAGGAAGGTCACGCCCGGCGTGGCGCGGATGCGTGCGATGTCGTTGCGATAGTTTTCCTCGAGCCGGTCGACGAGGTCTTCGTCCCAGCCGGGAAGATCGAGTTCCATGTCGATCTGGTCGGTCAGGGCGAACTTGTCGAGGAAGGCCGAAACGATGCGCCGTCTCTGGGTGACGCTGGCGGGGGGATTGGCCGAGAGATAGGCCCGCATCCGTTCGATCCCGTCTGGCGACATGAGTTCCACCAGAAGCTGATCCGTATCCTCGAGCAGGGTGCCGGGGGAATGGCCGGAGACGGCTTGAAGCACTTCCGGCCAGATCAGCGGCGTATCCTCGTCGCACCAGATGGTGAGATTGGCGTCGGGGTTCAGGGTGCGCACTTCCTCGACCAGGCGGAACCAGCTGATATCCATCGGATCGGCACCGCCCATCGCCTCTTCGAAGGATTTGCCGTTCAGGCGGGAATGCAGCGCGGGCAGGAAGCTGGCCGGGCTGCGGATCGCCATGTGGAATTCGGCCTCGATCTCGGGGAAGATCTGGGTGAAGGCGCGGATGCGTTCGGCCGCGGCAGGATAGAGCCTGCGCGAGCGGATCACCCATTGCGGATAGCTGAGGAAGTTGTCCCAGGACAGGATCAGGCGATCTGCGCGCTCTTCCTCCATGATCTGGTCAAGGACGACGGCCTGGGTGTCGCGGCTGGCGGCGCGGCCCTTGAGCGTGACCGCCGTGTCGCGCAGGAGCGAGCGATAGCGCGTCGGCGGCGGCACGACGATGCCCTGCGCGCCGAGGATGTCGCGGTTTTTCCATAGACAACGGATCAGCCGCTCATCATCCGTGCAATGGGCGCCGAGGTGGTAAACGATACGCATGGGGACTGAACTGCTTCCTGTCGTCTTTGGGGGCAGACTATACGCCCTTTCTGGACAGGGAAACCGCTTTCCGCTATGCGCCGCACATGATGACCAAGCAGGACAGTCGGGTTTCGCAGTCTTGGCCCCGGTTCAGGCCGGATGTCTGGACAGTGGGCGCGGTGCTGATCGCGGCGGTCGTTCTTGCGCCGATGCTGTCGGTGGTCTGGATCGCCTTTCACCCGACCGAGAACATCTGGCCGCATCTGGCATCGACGGTGCTGCCCCGCTATTTCGGAACCACGCTCTATCTGATGGCCGGGGTCGGGCTGCTGACGGCGGTGACAGGCACGGTGACGGCCTGGCTGGTGGCGATGTACCGCTTTCCGGGGGTGCGCTGGCTGGATTATGCGCTGCTCTTTCCGCTGGCCATTCCGGCCTATGTGGGGGCCTATGCGCTTGTGGATTTCCTGCAATATGCCGGGCCCGTGCAGGGCATGCTGCGGGCGATGATGGGCTGGGAAAGCGCGCGGGACTACTGGTTTCCCGAGGTGCGATCCGAGGAGATGGCGATCCTGGTGCTGGCTTCGGTCCTTTATCCCTATGTCTATCTGCTGGCGCGGGCGGCCTTTCGGGAAAGTTCGGGCTGCGCCTATGAGGTGGCGCGGGCGCTGGGGGCGGGGCCCTGGGGGCTGTTCCTGCGGGTGGGCCTGCCACTGGCGCGGCCGGCCATCGCGACGGGGGTGGCGCTGGCGCTGATGGAGACGGTGGCCGATTTCGGGACGGTGACCTATTTCGGGGTGCAGACCCTGACGACGGGGGTCTTTTCCACCTGGCTGAACGGCAACAATGCCGGGGGCGCGGCGCAGATCGCCGGGGTGATCCTGATGCTGATCCTGCTTCTGGTGGCGCTGGAACGGGTGGGGCGGCGCAATGCGCGGTTCTACCGGATGGGCCGGTCGGCCCGCCCGGTGGAGCGGGCGCAGTTGCAGGGGGCAAGGGCCTGGGCCGCGACGGGGCTGTGCCTGTTTCCCTTTCTGATGGGGTTCGGCCTGCCGGTGGGCGTGATGCTGCATCACGCCTTGGCCAATCCGGAGGTCTGGCTGGCGCCGGGCCTGATCGCGGCGATGGGCAATACGCTGACGGTGGGCGGGGTGGCCGCGCTTCTGACGGTGGGGGCGGCGGTGTTTCTGGTCTATGCCGTGCGGATGGCGGGGCGGGGTGTCGCGCGGGTGGTGCTGCCCCTGACGACGCTGGGCTATGCCGCGCCGGGGGCGGTGCTGGCGGTGGGGCTGCTGATCCCGCTGGCCGCGCTGGACAACCGCCTGGCCGATGCCGTGCTTGCGCTGACGGGGCATGATCCGGGCCTCTTGATGACGGGCACGGCGGGGGCGATCATCCTGGCCTATGGGGTGCGGTTCTTCGGGATTGCGCAGGGGGCGGTCGACGCGGCCTTCGGGCGCATCTCGCCCAACCTACCGATGGCGGCGCGGTCGCTTGGCCGGGATGCGGGCGGCACGCTGACGGCGGTCTATCTGCCGCTGATGCGGGGATCGGTGGCCACGGCCATGCTGGTGGTCTTTGTCGATTGCGTGAAGGAACTGCCGGCGACGCTGCTGTTGCGGCCGTTCAACTTCAACACATTGTCGACGCGGGTCTATGAGCTTGCCAGCCTTGAGAGGTTGGGCGAAGCCTCGCCCGCCGCGCTGGTGGTGATTGCTGTGGGGCTTTGCGCCGTGGCCCTTCTGGCGCGGGCAAACCGGGCCTGAGCCGCGGCGCGGACTTGCGCGGCTGCGGGAAACGGGCTATTTCGCGCGGGACGTGCCTCTATAGCTCAGCTGGTAGAGCACCTGATTTGTAATCAGGGGGTCGGGGGTTCGAGCCCCTCTGGGGGCACCAATAAAAACAACAACCTAGGCCGAGTTTGTTGTTTCGTTCGTGAGATAAAGCGAGACAGATCTTGCATATATCTTGCACGAGTTGAGGCAGAACGTTTCCCTTGGAGCATGACCCCGCCTTTCGGCAAAGTAGCGAGATCGCCTGCTTGCATGTCAGCGCGAGAGTGTGATTAACGCGCGTAGGCAAGGCTATTCGCAGATCTTTGGATCGATTTCTGGCTGTTTTGGGCTACCGTCTGCATCTTCTGATCGGTTTCGGTACACTTTTCACGCAACCGCCTTTCTGCGGAGATCATCTACCGTAGCGATGATCCGTTGAATGTCTGCCTCCGGAAAAATACCTGAGATGCCAAGGTCGCTAAGGTCAGTGTAAGGGCTTTCGTAGAACCGAGCCGGATCTACTACACCCTGTTCGGTGAGGTGATTTATAAGCAAGTCGAGAAATTCTTTCTGTGCGCTTGTTGGTGTCTTTCCTTCTGTAAGTGCACTGAAGGCCTCCTTGGCGGCCTTCCGGTCAAGACCAACCAATGAACGCAAGAATAGTCCGAGACCGCCAGCTTGCGCGATCTCCTGAGCTCCATCGGACACGGGCACGCCTTCGGCATCAAACATCTTTTCCAGTTCGGCCAGATCCATCGGGGTGAGTTGCTCGGCGCGCCGAACCTTCTGCAAGGCGATGTGGTCTCTGTGCTTTTCAAGGAAGCGGCGCACCTTTGTGGTGAAGCGGGCTTTGTCGATGCCGGTGCCAATGGCTTCGACGGTGACCTCTGTGCCTGCCCCAATCTCGTCGGTGAAGTCGGTGTAGACGATCTTGCGCTCAACCGGCTCGATCAGCTTGACCAGATCGCGCAGCGAGCGGCGCACGCGTTCGAGGTCCTCTGCTAAGGTGTCCTGCCAGAACTCGTCGGTCTGCACTTCAAGGATCAGCGGCAAGTGGTTCTTGACCAGCGGCACGTTTGCCAGCGCCTCAAGGTCCGATGCCACTTGCCTGATCCTGTTTGAATACTGGATGAAGGTGGCGTCCTGCTGCAGCAGACGGAGCATCGCGCCCAGTACGAGAAGGTCGAACTGCTTTGCAGCGAGGTCGTCGTCTTGGAAGGCGCTGGGCAGGCCGGAGACCTTGGTCGTCAGGTCTAGACGATCCTCGATGCCAAGGCTGTCCCACACGTCGCGCTTCTGGAACCGTTCAACCGTGCGCCTTTGCTGCCGGACGAGGAAGTTCTCGACTGACATGCCCGCCACCTCTTCATACAGTCGGTCACGCAGGGTGGTGGTCAGGTCCGCATGGTCTTCCTTGCCCGCCAGCTCGGCGATCAACTCGACGCGGGTGTTGAATAGCCTCGCGCCGATGGGCAGGCCTATCGTGGGTTCGACGCGGTCGGGGTTCTGGTTGAAAAATTCGAAGTTCTGGCAGAAGTCGAAAATCTGGAAGCTTTCCTTGTCCTGCCCGACGCCGAAAAGGTCTGGGCGCAGGCGGGTGCCGCGACCGATCATTTGCCAGAACTTGGTCTTCGAGCGGACGATCTTGAAGAAGACGAGGTTTACCACCTCCGGCACGTCGATGCCGGTGTCGAGCATGTCGACCGAAACGGCGATGTACGGGGCCTTTTCGGCTTCCGAGAAGTCGTCGATCAGGCTTTGGGCATAGACCACGCTGTAGTCGATCAGGCGGGCGAACTGGCCCGCGTGATGCGGGTAGTTCGCGTCGAACCGCTCGACGATGAACTGGGCGTGCTTGCTGTTCTTGGCGAAGATGATCGTCTTGCCAAGCCGGTCTCCGCCAGCCACCTTGATGCCGTGGGTCATCAGGTATTCGAGGACCTTGTCGACAGTATCCTCGTTGAATAGCCACTTGTTCAGGTCATTGGCGTCGACGCGGTCAGGAACCTCGCCGTCTTCGTTCCACTCCAGTGCGTCCCACTCGGATTTCTCTTCCTCGGACAGCTGGTCATAGGTGATCCCTTCGCGCTGGAACTTCAGCGGCACCGATACCACGCGCGGCGGGACGAGGTAGCCATCGGCCACGGCGTCGTCGAGGTCGTAGGCATCGGTCGGGACGCCGCGTTCAAGCTGGAAGAGCGAATATGTGTCGCGGTCGATCTCGTCCCGCGGAGTGGCGGTCAGACCTACGAGCAGGCTGTCGAAGTAGTCGAATATCGCGCGGTATTTGCGGTAGACCGAGCGGTGCGCCTCGTCGATCACGATCAGGTCGAAATGGCCCGCGCTGAAGCGTTTGGTGCCGTCCTTCACCTCGTCGATCAGGCCCATCATGGTAGGATAGGTCGACAGGCACACGCGCGCGGCGCTGTGGTCGTTCTTCTTCGGATCGTGCTTCTCCAGCAGGTTGGCGCTTGGGGCCGTGGGAAGGTGCCTCTTGAACGCGCCGTGGGCCTGTTTCACCAATGCCACGCGGTCGGCGAGGAAGAGGACGCGCTTGCACCAGTTCGCCCGCATCAGCTGGTCTATCAGCGCAATGACGGTGCGTGTCTTGCCCGATCCGGTGGCCATAACCAGCAGCGCCTTGCGCTGGCGGTCCTTCTCGAACGCCTCGCCCACGCGGCGTATGGCGCGGGCTTGGTAGAAGCGGCCTGCGATGTCTTCGTCGACGTCGACCGTTTCCAGAGGCTTGCGGCTGGCGCGGCGCTGGTGGAGGAGCTGCAGTTCGTCCTTCTTGTAGAAGCCGGACACGGGGCGCGGCGGGTACATCGCGTCATCCCAGAGCCAATGCTCGTAGCCGTTGGTGCAGAAGATCACGGGGCGGCGGCCAAAGGCCTTTTCCAGACAGTCAGCGTAAAGCTTCGCCTGCTGCTGGCCAACCAGCGCGTCCTTGCGGGTGCGCTTGGCCTCGACCACCGCCAAGGGCAGGCCGTCATCGCCCCAGAGGACGTAATCGACGAAACCCCTACCTTCCGCGTTCGGCATGCCGTGCACTTCGAACTCGCGGTCGCGGGCGTCGGTCAGGGGCCAGCCAGCCTCAGCCAGCAAGAGGTCAATGAAGGCGTCGCGGGTGGCGGCTTCGTTGTAGTCGTGGGTGTCGGGGGCGGCTTGGTTCGCCTTGCGGATGGCCGCGATTTCGGCGCGCAGGGCGGCCAGTTCCGCCTCGACCGCTGCGCGCCCCTCTTCGGTGGCGCGGCGCGCCTCCTCGGCCTGTTTGGCGGCTTTTACGGCTAGGTCGTGGTCTTCCTTCAGCTTCCTGATCTGGTCGACCGTGGAAGCGCTGATCGTCAGCGTCTTTTGCAGCTTGGCGGGGTCAAAGGCTATGCCCGCGTCAGGCTTGGCCCCTTTGGCATAGGTGCGGGCGATCCAGTAGCAGATGTGGTGCAGTTCCTTCAGCACCGCCAAGGCTGAGGCGGTGGTTACGGGCTTCATGTCATGGACGGCGCGGTTGCCGGTGTCCTTGACGAACCGCGCTTTGGTGACGATGGCGGGGCCAGCGAGGGCCGTCAGGCTGGGTTCGGCGATCAGGGCGGCGAGGGTCGTCTCGTAGGGCCGTTTCAGCAGCGGTTCACGTTGGTAGAGCCATGTGAGGCCGACTTCGAGCGCGAGCCTTGCGTAGAAGCACGCGCCACGCGGGTCAGACAAAGCGGAGGCCTCGGCCCGCTGGGCCGGATCGGCGAGGTCTTTAAATTCGGCGCGCAGAAATGCGAACTGGGTCATATCGACCGCGTGACGAGGTCCATCACCGAGGCGTTTGACATGATGAACTGTACGGCTTGCGAGAAATCGCCCTCTTCTTCGTTCCCCAAGTTCATCGCCATCTGAAACAGTAGCTGGTCAAGATCGAAGACGTTCTCGAAATCTACCATCGAAACGACCTCATGCGATCCCAGATCGTAGGCGAGGAACTTCAAGTGCGTCTGACTGGACGCATCGGCGACCAGTTTCAGCGTGCCGAACTGGAAGGGGTTCAGGAAAGTCTCAACATAGGTTTCTTGTGGCGTCCCTGCAGCGATCTGCCAGACGACATAGGCAACGATGCCGTGCGGAGTGCTGACGATCCCCTTATGGGCAATCAGGGTCATGGGCTGAACGTGCGCAAGACCTTTGGCGTGCGGCGGTTCCTCCCTAAAGAAGACGACAACCTCGTCGCCAACGTCGGCGTCAAAGGTCACTCGATAGAAACCACACCCGTAAGTCCGCATCTCTCTGGGCAGGGGCGGGAGCGCGAAGTCCTTGATGCCGTGACGCCACTGGTTATCAATGATCATTAATGTACACCCTTGATGCAATCAGACCAAATGTTACGCGAAGACTAAACCAGAACAAGCCTTGCGATGCGCAGCTTCGAATTTTACCGAAGTTCAGGAAATTCGCTCCGGAAGGCTTCCTTGGCCGCCTCCCATTTTTCTAAACCGTCCGGTGACAGCGACCAGCTGCAGGCGACCGTATTCATCACGTTGTAGCCGACAGCCTTCAGCCCGTCGCAAAGCAGCTTTTCCATTGCACCGACCTGATTGCGTAGCGGGGTATGCTTTAACATCAGTGCGGCACGGTCAGCGCCGTCATGCGCGACCTGATCGTAGATCGGCCCGTGTGCAATCAGATCGAAGCTGTTGCAATCTTCGGGACGGATGTCGCGTTTCAGCAGGTGTTTTCGCAGGGCGTTTTGGGTGGTCTGGAACCCCAGATGCTGACCCATGCGTGTGTATGGCGCGGTTGCATGGGGGCTGGAGTTGTCGCCGGTTCGCCCAACGTAGAGCAGCGTGTTATCTCCGGCGTCTACACGCCAAACATAGAGCCAGAAACCTCGGCGCAGCATTGGACCTGGCAGAGTTAACTTATGGATAGGGGCGGTCACAGTTCACCTCGGAAAGCTCGATGCTGTAACGATCCGAATAGCTGGTCGAAAGCCATAGCCTGCCTCTCGGCAACAAGGGTCTGATTTGCCACTTCGTTTCGGCGGTCCAAGAACTTCTGCTGCTCTGCCAGCGGCAGAATTGGGACTTCGAAGTCTTCTATCTGGGCTTTGGTGATCGCTTGGCGTGTTGCACCAGCCTCTGCAATTCGAAGAAGCTCGGATTTTGATTTTGGCAACAGGAGAAAAGCCTCCAAGAACTCAGGCACCACGATCCTATTGGGGCGAATGATCGCCACGTGCTGATTTACCCGCGCCCCACTTAGTTCAGGAGGAGCTATACAGACCCGCGCGACGGATGCTCCGGTGATGTTCAGAAGAACGTCACGCCCCTGCACGATCACATTCTTCAGGCCGTCGGCCTGTGCGTCGTCAAGGAACGCTAAGCCCTTCCTGTCAAAAAAGCCGTCCCGCACGTTCATGCTTCGGATAAGGGGGACCCCCTGTTCCTTGTATGCACTGTCACCACCGCGAGGCGTGGCACCGCTTCCAATCTTGACGCAAACCTCCCCGAGTTTTTGTCGTTCAGCCGACGCTTGGTCATCCCCAAACATCTCCTGAAAGATCGCCTGCCCGAGGGCGTTGAGGCGGTCGAGGGCGCGGGCGCGGAGACGGCGCAGCGCGTCCGCCTGATCAAGGATCGCCGCGATGCGCTTTTGCTCCTCCAAGGGGGGGAGGGGGATAGTCATCTGCTTCAGGTGGCTTGGCCCAAAGTTCAACTGGGCGCTACCTGTGACTAGCCGACTGATCTGCGTCCGAAAGGATGCTGACTGAAACCAATGCCTCAGGAATGCCAGATCGGATACATCGGTCTTGGCCTTAAAGCGTATCGTGCTTGTGTTCATGCACAGCGGAAGGTGTTGTTCGTGAACAAATGCAACCTTAGTGCGCAGAAAGCCGTCCTCGTCGAAGGATATGCCGCTGCTCGCGATCACCAAATCGCCCGCATCCACTGCGAAATGTCTATACTTACGATCAAACTCTTCGACGGACAGATGCCTATCAGTCCTTGAAAGATCGATGGTACCGTTCGGTAAAATGTTGCCCACGTTCAGCACCTTTATCCCACATTCTCCAAGTAAGTCGCTGATTTCGCTGTCGTAATCGTGATATTTCGCATATAAATCATGGCGTTGACGGC